>NZ_RDTE01000003.1:0-1230125 GCF_004125265.1 Streptomyces lydicus | reverse complement strand
CAGTCGGAGCACCCCGGGCGCCTTGTACTGGTGGACGTGGACGATACGCCCGTTTCGTGGGCTGTGTTGGGCGGTGCCCTTGCCAGCGGTGAAGGCCAGCTGGTGATTCGTGACGGTGGTGTGCTGGCTGCGCGTCTGGTGAAGGGTGGCGGTGGCCTGGTCCTGCCGACCGGAGGTGAACCCTGGCGTTTGGAGGGTTCTGAGCGGGGCGCGCTGGAAGACCTCGCGCCGGTTGCGGTGGGCTTGCCGGTGGTGGGCGAACTCGCTCCTGGGCAGGTGCGGGTTGGTGTGCGTGCGACGGGGGTGAACTTCCGTGACGTGTTGGTCGCTCTTGGTTCGTATCCGGATGCCACTGCTCTGATGGGTTCTGAGGGTGCGGGTGTGGTCCTGGAGGTCGGTCCCGGTGTTGAGGGGTTGGTGGTTGGGGACCGGGTCTTCGGGCTGTTCAACGGTGGTTTCGGTCCGGTGGTGGTGGTTGATCGGCGTTTGGTGGCGCGGGTGCCGGTGGGGTGGTCGTTCGTGCAGGCGGCGTCGGTGCCGATGGCGTTTTTGACGGCGTATTACGGGTTGGTGGATCTGGGTGGTCTGGGCTCGGGTGAGTCGGTGCTTGTGCATGCGGCTGCTGGTGGTGTGGGTATGGCTGCTGTGCAGTTGGCGCGGCATTTGGGTGCTGAGGTGTTTGCGACGGCGAGTGTGTCGAAGTGGCCGGTCGTGGAGGGTCTCGGGGTTTCGCGTGAGCGGATCGCTTCCTCTCGTGATCTGTCGTTCGAGGACGCTTTCCGTGAGCGGCTGGGCGGGCGTGGTGTTGATGTGGTCCTCAATGCTTTGGCGGGGGAGTACATCGATGCGAGTGCCCGGTTGTTGGGGGAGGGTGGTCGGTTTGTCGAGATGGGCAAGGCCGATCTTCGCGACGCTGGTTCCTTCGCGGACGGGGTTGCGTATAGGGCGTTTGATCTCTTCGATGCGGGTTTGGATCGGTTGGGCGAGATGCTCGCCATCGTTGTGGATTTGTTTGAGCGGGGTGTGTTGTCGCTGTTGCCGGTTCGGGCGTGGGATGTGCGGGAGGTGGTGTCTGCGTTCCGGTTGATGAGCCGGGGTGGGCATGTCGGCAAGAACGTCCTTACCTTCCCTCGTCCTCTCGACCGTGACGGCACTGTTTTGATCACGGGTGGTACGGGTGCGTTGGGTGGTTTGTTGGCCCGGCATCTGGTGACTGAGTACGGGGTGCGTCATCTGGTGCTGACCAGTCGTCGGGGCGGGGATGCTCCGGGTGCTTCCGACCTCCTCACGGAGCTGCGGGGCCTGGGTGCTGAGGTTGTTGCGGTGGCGTGTGACGTCTCTGACCGCGAGGCCCTGGCGGCTGTGCTGGATGGGATTCCGGCTGAGCATGCCCTGACGGGCATCGTGCACACCGCCGGTGTGGTGGATGACGGTGTCTTTGCGTCGATGACGCCTGACCGACTGGCTGCCGTCTTCGCGCCGAAGGCTGACGCGGCGTTGCATCTGCATGAGCTGACCGCTCACCTCGACCTGGCGATGTTCACGCTGTACTCGTCGATCGCGGCGACCTATGGTTCGCCGGGTCAGGCCAACTACGCTGCCGCCAACGCCGTTCTCGACGCCCTCGCTCATCACCGTCGGGCCCACGGCCTGGCCGGACAGGCCCTGGCCTGGGGGCCGTGGGACCAGAGCACCGCCGGTGGCATGGTCGGCGAACTGAGCCAGGGGGACCGGGAGCGAATGAGCCGCTCCGGGTTCCGCCCGCTCGCACCCGAGCGCGGTCTCGCCCTGTTCAACCGGGCGCTCCAGGCGCCTGCCCCTTCCTTGGTCACCGCCGACATCGACACCGCTGCTCTCGCGGCCCACGAGCCCGATGCCCTGCCTGCTCTGCTGCGCGGCCTGGTCCGACCGGCTCGCCGCACCGCCGCCACCCGCACCAGCGCAACCACCGGCGGCGTCACCCTGGCCCAGCAACTGGCCGGGCTCGGTGCGGACGAGGGGAGCCGGCTCCTCCTGGGCGTCGTACGTGGTGAGGCCGCCGCGGTCCTCGGTTTCGCCGCACCGGACGCGGTCGAACCGCAACGCTCCTTCGCGGATCTGGGCTTCGACTCCCTCACCGCTGTCGAGCTCCGCAACCGGCTCACCGCCGCCACCGGCACCCGTCTGCCCCCCACCCTCATCTTCGACTACCCCACCCCCCTCGCGCTTGCCGAACACCTCCACCGCGAAATCCTCGGGACCGAGGCATCTCCCGCTAGAGAGATGCTGGAGGATCTCGAGAGGATCGCCAGAGACATGCCGCACCTCGATCACGCGGACAGGCTCACAATTCGTACCAAGGTGGAAGCTCTCCTGGAGAAGTGGAGTGGTTCGGTGAACGATGGAAAGGAGTCCGATGACAGTGACATCGAGTCCGCGACCGAGGCCGATATATTCGCCCTGATCGACAGTGAGTTGGAACTTCCGACCGACTGAGGGCGAAATTCGCGGGGGTGTGAATGATGAATATGGACAGGGAGACAATGCTTTGACTGTGAGGATCAAGTCGGCCGAGGGCGCCCCACCGCCCGCCGGCGACAGCCAGCACGCGGCTTTCGAACTGGTCGCGCTGCACAAGGAGTTCGGTGGGTACGCGGCGGTCAAGCGGGCCCATCTGACGGTGCGGCCTGGCTCGTTCTACGGGCTGGTGGGTCCCAATGGAGCGGGCAAGACCACCCTTCTGTCGATGGCGGTCGGCCTGCAGCGCCCCGACGAGGGGCGGGCCAGGGTCTTCGGCATCGACGTCTGGGAGGAGCCGGAGCGGGCCAAGGAGCTGATGGGCGTCCTTCCCGACGGCCTGGCCATGCCGGAACAGCTCACCGGCCGCGAACTGCTCACCTATCTGGGACGGCTGCGCGGCCTCGACCGCGACACGGTCGACGCCCGCGCCGACGAGCTCCTGACCGTCCTCGAACTGACCGGGGACGTCGAACGCACCCTCATCCTCGACTACTCCACCGGCATGCGTAAGAAGATCGGCCTGGCCACCGCGCTCCTGCACGGTCCGAGGCTCCTCGTCCTCGACGAGCCCTTCGAAGCGGTCGACCCGGTCTCGGCCGTCGTCCTCAAGCGCATCCTCAACCGTTTCGTCGCCTCCGGCGGTTCGGTCGTGCTCTCCAGCCACGTGATGGCCCTGGTGGAGCAGCTCTGCGACACCGTGGCTGTCATGGCCAAGGGGCAGGTCGTTGTCGAGGGATCGGTCGCGGAGGTCCGCGGCGGAAAAACCCTCGAAGAGACCTTTGTGGAGCTCGTCGGCCACCACACCGGCGGCGAGGAAGGTCTGTCGTGGCTCTCGCGCTGATCCAGATGAAGTTCGCCGTCCTGCGGCGAGACCTGTCCGGACCGCGTGCGACCTGGGTGTTCAGTGGCGCCGTGGCCGGGCTGGTCATGGCGGCGTCCACCATCGCCATGGCCACCGTCGACGCCCCCGACCCGGGCACCATACGGGACCTGCTCGCGGTCCTCTTCGCGCTGTGGACGCTGGGCTGGATGCTGGGCCCGGTCGCCACCGGGCAACCGGTATTGCGCGCCGAGCAGTTCGCGCTCCAGCCCATTCCGCGCCGCCGGCTGGCGCTCGGCCTGCTCGGGGCCGGGTTCGTCGCCGTGACCGCCGTGGTGTCGCTGGTGGCGTTCGCCGCGCTGCTGGTGTTCGGGCTGCGGCTGGGCACCGTGCCCGCACTCGTCTCCATACCAGCGCTCCTTCTGCAGCTCACCCTGGCCGTACTCCTGTCACGGCTCATGGGGCGGCTGTTCGGCGCGCTGGCCCGTTCGCGTGTGGGTGCGGTGCTCGGCGCGGTGCTCACAGCGGCGATGATCGTGGTCGCCTCGTCCGGCTGGATCGTCTTCTCGGCCCTCGACGCCGTCCTCCGGACCGGTTTCTCGCCCGCCTTCTCCACCGTGGTGCGGGCCCTGCCCTCCGGCTGGGGAGCGGTCGCCGTGGAGGCGTCGGCCCGCCAGGACTGGCTGATGACGGGACTTGCGCTGGCCGGACTCGTCCTGCTGCTGGTCGTCCTCTGGGTGGCCTGGAACCGTTCGCTCGGACCGGCCCGCTGGAGCCGGCCGACAGTACGGGGCTCCTCCGCCGACCGGGCAGCCCCGCGTGGCCGCGCGTCCCTGAGCCCCACGGGAGCCGTCTACACCAAGGAGCTGCGCACCTACGCCCGCGACCCGCAGCGTCTCCAGAGCCTGATCGTCCCGCCGGTCTTCGCGGTACTGAGCGCCATGGTCCCGCTGGCCTTCGGCTCCACCGTCTTCCTTCCCTTCATGGGCGCGCTCACCGCCCTGATGGGCGCGGCGACCTGTGCCAATCTCTACGGTCAGGACGGCACCGCCCTCTGGCTGACCCTGCAGACCCCCGGCAGCGAACGCGCCGAAGTGCGCGGCCGTCAACTCGCCTGGATCGTCGTCTTCACCCCCCCCTCCCTCCTTCTCACCGCGGCGGGCATCGCCGTGGCCGGACAGCCCGACCTCAACCCCTGGGCACTGACCGCGACCTTCGCCCTCCTGGGCGGTGGCGCCGGCATGGTCTCCCTCGTGGGCATCGACCAGCTCACCCCGGGCCCTGACCCCCGGGCCGCCAAGAACGCGGCAGCCGATCATTCCGACGTGGCCGGCCAGGCATTCTCCATGCTCTTCCTGGCCCTCACCACCGCGGTGCCCGCCCTGTGCGTGACGCTGGCGGGCCACCTCCTGCACAACCCGTCACTCCTGTGGGCCGGAGTCCCGGTCGGCGTCGTCACCGGCTGGGTCGCGTACGTGATGCTGGGCCAGGCCGCCCAT
Organism: Streptomyces lydicus; assembly: GCF_004125265.1. GTDB lineage: Bacteria > Actinomycetota > Actinomycetes > Streptomycetales > Streptomycetaceae > Streptomyces > Streptomyces lydicus_C. The sequence continues at coordinate 1,225,307 of NZ_RDTE01000003.1, read as the reverse complement.
CGCAACCTGCGCAAGCGCGGCCCCGAGCTGCTCTCCTTGATGCGCAGCGGCAAGCAGCAACAACAGGCCACGTCCGGCCAGGCCGGTGTATCTTTCATCAAGATTCTCCCCGCCCACCGCCAACGCCTTCTGTGGGTCAGCTTCCTGGCCGGCTGCATCGCCCTGTTCCCGCAGGCCCTGGTGCCGACCATGATGAAGCTCTCCGACCATGTGGAACCTCTCTGGTTCCTGGCCCTCCACATGCGTCCCGAGTGGCAGTGGCCGACGGTCTTCCTGATGTACGCGATCGGCGTGTTGGCCTTCGCGGTCGCCGCCCGCATCGCCTTCACCGGCATGAAGGCAGTCCGCGCGGCCTGACCCTCCACCCGTCACCGCACCAAGTATGGCCCGGACCCCTGCCGTAGGGGCTCCGGGCTTCGCTTTTTAGGGGTTGGGGGCAATGCGGCCCGTACCTAGCATGAAGATCGCCACCATCCTCGGGGGAGACCTTTAATGCCTGAAGTGCGTGCCGAAAACGTCGAACCTGTAGCAGTTGTCGGGCTGGCTTGCCGACTGCCGGGAGCAGCAGATCCGCAGGCGTTCTGGAAATTGCTGAGGAATGGGCTCGACGCCACCGGTGAAGTGCCCGAAGACCGCTGGACCTCGGCCGATGCGTCGGAGGTCCGACGGGGCGCATTCCTGGACCGGGTCGATGAATTCGATCCCGGATTCTTCGCCATTTCGCCGCGCGAGGCCGCCGCCATGGACCCCCAGCAGCGGCTGATGCTGGAGCTGGCCTGGGAGGCGTTGGAGGACGCGCGCGTCGTACCGGCGGCCCTGGACGGCACGCGCGCAGGCGTGTTCCTGGGTGCCATCTACGACGACTACGCGAGGCTTCAGCAGCACGGCGGCCCGAAAGCCATTGACCGGAACTCGATGACGGCGCTTCACCGCAGCATCATCGCGAACCGGATCTCGTACTTCCTGCACGCGCAGGGGCCCAGCATGGTGGTCGACGCGGGTCAGTCGTCCTCGCTGGTGGCCGTTCATCTTGCCTGCGAGAGCCTGCGCCGCGGTGAGTCGACGCTTGCCCTCGCCGGTGGTGTGAACCTGAACATCGCGGCGGAGAGCACGCTTGCCGCCGCCCGGTTCGGGGGACTTTCTCCCGACGGGCGGTGCTACACCTTTGACGCCCGCGCCAACGGTTTCGCACGGGGCGAGGGCGGCGTGCTCATCGCGCTCAAGCCCCTTACGCGTGCCCTGGCCGACGGTGACCGCATCCACTGCGTGATCGAAGGCAGCGCGGTCAACAACGACGGCGGCGGAGCCAGCCTGACCGCTCCCAGCGAGCAGGCACAGCGCGCGGTGCTGCGGGCCGCGTACGACAACGCGGGCATCGACCCGGCGGAGGTCGGATACGTCGAACTGCACGGCAGCGGCACCCCCATGGGTGACCCGATCGAAGCGGCCGCGCTCGGCGCGGTGCTCGGCACCGCACGACGGACGCGGAAGCCGCTGCCCGTCGGGTCAGTGAAGACCAACATCGGTCACCTCGAGGCCGCGGGAGGCGCGGCCGGGCTGCTCAAGGCCGTACTCGCCCTCAAGCACAGGCAGCTGCCGCCGAGCCTCAACTTCGAGAAGCCCCATCCGCGCATCCCGCTCGACGCACTCAACCTGAGCGTGCAGTGCGACCTTGCCGACTTTCCGCCATCGGCGACGGACGGCCGGCGCATCGCCGGTGTCAGCTCGTTCGGCATGGGGGGGACCAACTGCCATGTGGTGCTGGCAGAAGCGTCGCAAGGTGTCCTCGGGGAGAACTCTGCCCAGCGGGTGGCGGACAGTGACGCACTGGTGCCGGTGGTGGTATCGGGGCGTACGGACCAGGCGCTGCGTGCGCAGGCGGATCGGCTTCGGGAGTACCTGAGGGCGAACCCCGGGGTACGGCCCGTGGATGTGGCGTATTCGCTGGCTGTCAGCCGGTCGTTGCTCGAGTGGCGTGCGATGGTGGTCGGCCGCGAGAGTGGGGATTTCCTCGACGGACTTGGTGCTTTGGCCGCCGGTGAACCCGCAGTGCGGGTTACGGGGGGTGGTGTGCGTGAGGGCAAGACGGCGTTCTTGTTCACGGGGCAGGGGGCGCAGCGGGCTGGGATGGGCCGTGGGTTGTATGCGGCGTTCCCGGTGTTCGCGGATGCGTTGGACGCGGTGTGTGCGCAGTTGGATGGTTCGTTGGATCGTCCGTTGCGTGAGGTGCTCTTCGGTGGCGGGGAACTGATCGACCAGACCGTCTACACGCAGGCGGCGCTGTTCGCCCTCGAAGTGGCTCAGTTCCGGCTGCTGGAGTCGTGGGGTGTCACCCCTGACTTCCTGCTGGGGCATTCGATCGGTGAGTTGGCTGCCGCGCACGTCGCCGGTGTGTTGTCGCTGGATGATGCGTGCACGTTGGTGGCTGCTCGTGGCCGGCTGATGCAGGACCTGCCTGCCGGTGGGGCGATGCTCGCTGTAGAGGGCGGCGAGTCCGAGATCGTGGAGGCGCTCGCCCCGCACGAGAACCGGGTGAGTCTTGCCGCGGTCAACGGGCCGACCTCGCTCGTGGTGTCCGGTGATGCGGATGCGGTCGCGGAGCTTGAGGCGGTGTGGCGTGAGCAGGGCCGGCGGGTCAAGCGGCTGACGGTCTCGCACGCTTTCCACTCGCCGCGCATGGACGCGATGCTCGACGAATTCGCTGAAGCAGCACGTGGGTTGACCTTCCATGCCCCGCGCATTCCGATCGTTTCCAACGTGACCGGCGAGCTTGCCGACTCCGACGAGCTCCGGGATCCGGGCTACTGGGTCCGTCACGTGCGTGAGGCGGTGCGTTTCGCTGACGGCGTCCAGTACCTGGCTGATCAGGATGTGGCCACGCTCATAGAGCTCGGCCCGGACGGGGTTCTGACCGCCATGGCCCAGCAGTCCGCCGACTTCGTTGCGGTTCCGGCCCTGCGCGGCGATCGCGACGAGACCGAAACGGTCGTGACGGCCCTCTCCGTCGCCCACACCCACGGCACCCCCGTCGACTGGGCCGCGTTCTTCGCCCCGTACGGCGCGCGCAAGGTCGACCTGCCCACGTACGCCTTCCAACGCCAGCGGTACTGGCGCGAACCAGTCGCGGGCCGGCGCACGGTGACCGCCGGGCAGACCGAGGAGCTGTCGGACGAGGTCCCTGTCGACCAAGCACCCGAGAATCTGCGGGAGCTGCGCGCCCGCGTGTCCGCTGCCTCCGGGGCCGAGGGCCACCGGGTCCTGCTCGACCTGGTGTGTGCGCACGCCGCGGCCGTCGGAGAGTTCGCGTCGCCGGGTGAACTGGACACGAGCCGCACCTTCAAGGAACTCGGTTTCGAGTCGCTCACGGCGGTCGAGCTGCGCAACCGGCTCGCCTCCGCCACCGGGCTCCGGCTGCCGTCCACCCTGCTCTTCGACTGCCCGACGCCGGACGAGGCGGCCACGTACCTGCGCGGTCAACTCTTCGGAGAAGAATCGGAGTCGGACACCTCCGGTGCCTCCTCGCTGGTTCCGGCCGTGGACGCCGGTCCGGCGGACGACCCGATCGCGATCGTCGCGATGTCCTGCCGCTTCCCGGGGGGCGTGGCCTCGCCCGAGCAGCTGTGGCGGCTCGTGGCCGACGGGCGCGAGGCGCTCGGAGACTTCCCGTCCGATCGTGGTTGGGATCTCGCGGAGCTGTACCGCCAGGGCGGTGCAGGGAGCCGCGGGGGCGCCTTCCCGCGCCAGGGCGGCTTCCTGCACGACGCTGCCGACTTCGACGCCTCTCTGTTCGGGATCTCGCCGCGCGAGGCGCGAGCCATGGACCCGCAGCAGCGGCTGCTCCTGGAGAGCGCCTGGGAGGCGCTGGAACGCGCCGGGATCGCGCCGCAGTCGGCGCGCGGCAGTCGCACCGGCGTGTTCGTCGGCGCGATGGCCCAGGAGTACGGTCCCCGCTGGCAGCAGGCTACCGAGGACCTGGAGGGATACCTCCTCACGGGCAATACGGGCAGTGTCGCCTCCGGCCGCATCGCGTACACCTTCGGGTTCGAGGGTCCTGCGGTGACGGTCGACACCGCGTGCTCGTCATCGCTGGTGGCGCTGCACCTGGCGGTGCAGGCGCTGCGCAACGGCGAGTGCACGATGGCACTGGCCGGCGGTGTCACCGTCATGTCGACCCCGGGGCTGTTCACCGAGTTCAGCAGTCAGGGCGGACTGTCGCCCGACGGGCGCTGCAAGGCGTTCTCCGCCGACGCGGACGGTACGGGCTGGGCCGAGGGCGTAGGCATGCTCGTCGTGGAGCGGCTGTCCGACGCGCGCCGCCTCGGGCACGATGTGCTGGCCGTGGTGCGTGGCTCCGCCGTCAACCAGGACGGCGCGTCGAACGGTCTGACCGCCCCGAACGGCCCCTCCCAGCAGCGCGTCATCCGGCAGGCGCTGGAGAGCGCGCGGCTGTCGCCCGCCGACGTGGACGCCGTGGAGGCGCACGGCACCGGTACGGTGCTGGGCGACCCGATCGAGGCGCAGGCGCTGCATTCCGCCTACGGGCAGGGGCGCGACGCGGACCGGCCGCTGTGGCTGGGCTCGCTGAAGTCCAACATCGGCCACACGCAGGTCGCCGCCGGTGTCGGCGGCGTGATCAAGATGGTCATGGCGATGCGGCACGGGGTGCTGCCCCGCACCCTGCACGCCGACCGGCCGACGACGCACGTGGACTGGTCGGCGGGCGCGGTGGCGCTGCTGACCGAGAGCCGCCCGTGGGAGGCGGAGGGGCGGCCGCGGCGGGCAGGTGTGTCCTCGTTCGGCATCAGCGGAACCAACGCTCACGTGATCATCGAGCAGTTGGAGCCCCTGGCGGAGCCGCGGCAGGAGCAGCAGCCGGAGCCGCAGGCCGCTCCGGGTGTCCTGCCGTGGGTGATCTCCGCCGGTTCGCCGGAGGCGCTGGCCGCCCAGGCGAAGCGCCTGCGGTCCTTTCTGGGCGCGGACACGAACACCGACACCCTGGACACGGACGCACGGCCTGAGCCGGGCGATCCGGTGGGCGTGGGACGGGCGCTGGCGACGAGCCGGACGATGCTGGCACACCGGGCAGTGATCCTCGGCACGGACATCGACGACTTCCGCCGGTCACTGACAGACCTTGCCGAGGGCAGGACCGATTCCCGGGTGGTACAGGGGCTTGCGAGCCCTGGCAAGACGGGCTTCCTGTTCACGGGGCAGGGGGCGCAGCGGGCCGGGATGGGGCGGGAGCTGTATGCGGCGTTCCCGGTGTTCGCGGGGGCGTTGGACGCGGTGGCGGAGCGGTTGGACTCCCTGTTGGAGCATCCGTTGCGTGATGTGCTCTTCGGTGACGGGGAGTTGATCGATCAGACGGTTTACACGCAGGCGGGGCTGTTTGCGCTGGAGGTTGCTCTCTTCCGGTTGCTGGAGTCGTGGGGCGTCACCCCTGACTACCTTCTCGGGCATTCGATCGGTGAGTTGGCTGCCGTGCATGTGGCGGGTGTGTTGTTGCTGGACGACGCGTGTGCGTTGGTGGCGGCGCGTGGTCGTCTGATGCAGGCGCTGCCTGCCGGCGGGGCGATGCTGGCCGTTGAGGGTGTGGAGTCCGAGGTCGCGGAGGCCCTGGTCTCGTACGAGGGCCGGGTGAGCGTTGCTGCGGTCAACGGGCCCACCTCGCTTGTGGTGTCCGGTGACGCGGATGCTATCGCGGAGCTTGAGTCTGTGTGGCGTGAGGCGGGTCGTCGGGTCAAGCGGCTGACGGTCTCGCACGCCTTTCACTCACCGCGCATGGACGCGATGTTGGATGAATTCGCTGCTGTGGCAGCAGAGCTGACCTTCCATGCCCCGCAGCTGCCGATCGTTTCCAACGTGACCGGGAAGCTCGCCGACGCGGACGAGATCCGGACCCCGGGCTACTGGGTGAGACATGTCCGCGAGACGGTGCGTTTCGCTGATGGCGTCCAGTACTTGAACAGTCAGGGCGTCACCCGTCTGCTGGAGCTCGGCCCGGACGGTGTGCTGTCCGCCATGGCCCAGCAGACCGCCGACCTCGTTGCCGTGCCAACCCTGCGCGGCGGCCACGGCGAGACGCAGGCCCTGTTCACCGCCCTCGCCACTGTGCACGCGCACGGTACCCCTGTCGACTGGGACGCGTTCTTCGCCCCGTACGGCGGACGCAAGGTTGCCCTGCCCACGTACGCCTTCCAGCGCGAGCGGTACTGGATCGATCCGGCGGTGTCCGTCGCGGTCGGGGGCGAGAGTACGTCGGAGGCATCATTCTGGGCCGCGGTCGAGAACGAGGACCTGGGTGTCCTGGCCGAGGAGCTGCGCCTGGACGCGGACGAGGACACCCACGGTCTGGGAACCGTCGTCTCCGCACTCTCGGCGTGGCGGCGCGGCCGCCGCGACGGGGCCGTGGTCGAGGGCTGGCGCTACCGGGTGGACTGGCAGATTCTGGCCGCCGGAGCCCGGAACAGCCTGGACGGACGCTGGCTCGTCGCCGCGCCCGAAGGCGGCGACACCGAAGGAAGCCTCACCGAAGAGCTCTGCGTCGCACTGCGCGGCGGCGGCGCCGACGTCGACGTACTGCACGTGGCAGACGGCACCGACCGGGCCGAACTGAATGCGCTGCTGACCGACCGGGCCGAAGGTCTGGCCGGTGTGCTGTCGCTGCTCGATGCGACCGGGCTGCTCGTTCTCGTGCAGGCGCTTGGGGACACCGGTATCGACGTTCCCCTCTGGGCACTCACCCGCGGTGCGGTATCGGTCGGCCGGGCCGACCGGCTGGAGCGTTCCGACGCGGCCCAGGTGTGGGGTCTGGGGCGCGTCGTCGCTCTGGAGCACCCGCAGCGCTGGGGCGGCCTGATCGACCTTCCGGACACGCTGGACGACCGTACGGCGGCCCGGCTGGTGTCGGTGCTCGCGGAAGGCGCAGAGGACCAGGTCGCGATCCGCGCCTCCGGCAGCTTCGGGCGCCGGCTGCACCACGCCGGACCCGCGGCGAACACGTCCGGTGCCGGGCCCCGTACGACATGGCGCGTCGAAGGCACCGTGCTGATCACCGGCGGCTCCGGCGCCCTTGCCGGCCACATGGCCCGCTGGCTCGCGGGACAGGGCGTGCAGCGCCTGCTGCTGGTCAGTCGCAGGGGGCCCGATGCCCCGGGTACGGCCGAACTCTGCGCGGAACTGGCGGAGTCGGGAACCGAGGCCACTGCGGTGGCCTGCGATGTCTCCGACCGCGACGCGCTCGCGGCCCTGCTGGAAGCCCATCCCGTCACGGCCGTGGTGCACGCTGCGGGCCTGATCGACACCTGCCCCCTCTCCGAGACCACCGCCGAGCGATTCATCGACGTACTCCAGGCGAAGGCGGCCGGTGCCACCCACCTGGACGAGCTGCTCGGGGACACCGAGCTGGACGCATTCATCCTGTTCGCGTCGATCGCCGGCGTGTGGGGGAGCGGCGGCCAGGCAGCGTACTCCGCGGCCAACGCCCACCTCGACGCCCTTGCCGAGGCCCGACGCGCCCGCGGCCTGACCGCCACCTCCGTGGCCTGGGGCCCCTGGGCCGAGGCCGGCATGCTGGTCGACACCGTCGGCACCGAGGACTACCTCCACCGGCGCGGCCTGACCGCGATGCGCCCCGACCTGGCCCTCTCCGCGCTCGCCCAGGCCCTGGACGGCAACGAGACCACGCTCACCGTGGCCGGGGTCGACTGGACCCGCTTCGCCCCCACCTTCACGGCGAACCGGCCGAGCCCGCTGCTCGCCGCAATCCCCGAGGCCGCCGAGCACACCGCGCCGGAAGACGAAGAGGGAGATGCGGTACCGGCGTTCGTCCGGCAGTTGACCGGCAAGTCCCTGCCGGAGCGTGCGCACGCCGTGCTGGATCTCGTACGGTCCGAGGCATCCCTGGTCCTCGGTCATGCGGGCTCTGGGCCGGTCGGCGCGGACCGTACGTTCAAGGAGCTCGGCTTCGACTCGCTCACCGCCGTCGAGCTGCGCAACCGGCTGACGGCGGCCACCGGCCTGCGGATGGCCACGAGTGCGGTCTTCGACTACCCGACGGTGCGGGCGCTGGCCGACCACTTGACCGGTGCCGTGTCGGCCTGGGAGACGACCGCCGGATCCCCGGCCACGGACGCCATCGCCACCACTACGGCCACCTCGGCCTCCACCTCTACCGACGAGCCGATCGCGATCGTCGGCATGAGCTGCCGTCTGCCCGGCGGGATTTCCTCGCCCGACCAGCTGTGGGACTTCGTCGCGTCGTCGGCGGACGGCATGACGGGCTTCCCCGAGGACCGTGGCTGGGACCTGTCCGGTCCGGACGGTTCAGAACCCTCGTACGCCAGGGTCGGCGGCTTCATCGACGACGCCACCGGCTTCGACGCGGGTCTCTTCGGCATTTCGCCGCGCGAGGCGATCGCGATGGACCCGCAGCAGCGCCTGCTCCTCGAAGCGTCCTGGGAGGCGTTGGAGCGGGCCGGCATCGCACCGCTCAGCCTGCGCGGAAGCCGTACGGGCGTCTTCGTCGGCGCCTCGAACTCCGACTACGGATCCTCGCTCGACGAGGGGGCCGAGGGCCACTCTCTGACGGGAACGGCCAACAGTGTGATCTCCGGCCGCGTCGCCTACACCCTGGGTCTCGAGGGCCCGGCGGTCACCGTGGACACGGCGTGCTCGTCGTCGCTGGTGGCGCTGCACCTGGCGGTGCAGGCGCTGCGGGGCGGCGAGTGCGAGGCGGCGATCGTCGGTGGTGTCACGGTGATGTCCACGCCGTCCGTGTTCGTCGAGTTCAGCCGCCAGGGCGGGCTCGCGGGCGACGGGCGCTGCAAGGCGTTCGCAGCGGCGGCCGACGGCACGGGGTGGTCCGAGGGCGTCGGTGTGCTGCTGGTGGAGCGGTTGTCGGATGCGCGTCGCAATGGTCATCGGGTGCTGGCGGTGGTGCGGGGTTCGGCGGTGAACTCCGATGGTGCGTCGAATGGTTTGACGGCGCCGAACGGTCCGTCGCAGCAGCGGGTGATTCGGCAGGCGTTGGCGAATGCGGGGTTGTCCACGGTCGATGTGGACGTGGTCGAGGCGCATGGTACGGGTACGAAGCTGGGTGACCCGATCGAGGCGCAGGCGCTGCTCGCCACGTACGGTCAGGACCGGCCGGCCGGCCGGCCGCTGTGGTTGGGGTCGCTGAAGTCGAACATCGGTCACACGCAGGCTGCTTCCGGGGTTGCCGGTGTGATCAAGATGGTCATGGCGATGCGGCATGGAGTGCTGCCCCGGACGCTGCACGTGGACGAGCCGTCGCCGCATGTGGATTGGACGGCGGGTGCGGTCGAGCTGCTGAGGGAGGAGCGGGTGTGGCCGGCGGTCGGGGACCGGCCGCTGCGGGCCGGCATCTCCTCGTTCGGCATGAGCGGCACCAACGCCCACGCCATCCTGGAACAGGCGCCCGAGACGGAGGTCGGAGCCGAGATCGGGACCGACTCGTCCTCGCCCGACGGGGCACTGACGCCCTGGATACTGTCCGCCCACAGCGCCCCGGCGCTGCGGGCGCAGGCCGAACGGCTGTTGACCTTCACCACGTCCGCCCCTGAACCGCGTCTCTCGGATATCGCTTTGTCGCTGGCGGCAACACGTTCGGCACTCGAGTACCGCGCGGTCGTCCTCGGCTGTGACCGAGCCGAGCTGGTTCGAGGCCTTGAGCAGTTGGCCGACGGGGAGTTGGCCGGAGCCGGTGCCGTACGGGGAGTCTCCTCCGAGGGGCGACTGGCGTTCTTGTTCACGGGGCAGGGGGCGCAGCGGGCCGGGATGGGTCGGGGGCTGTATGCGGCGTTCCCGGTGTTTGCGGATACGTTGGATGCGGTGTGTGCGCGGATGGACGGTTTCTTGGATCGTCCGTTGCGTGATGTGCTCTTCGGTGACGGGGAGTTGATCGATCAGACGGTTTACACGCAGGCGGGGCTGTTCGCGCTGGAGGTTGCTCTCTTCCGGCTGTTGGGGTCGTGGGGTGTCATCCCTGATTTCCTTCTCGGGCATTCGATTGGTGAGTTGGCTGCTGCGCATGTGGCGGGTGTGTTGTCGCTGGATGACGCGTGTGCGTTGGTGGCGGCGCGGGGTCGGTTGATGCAGGCGTTGCCGTCCGGTGGGGCGATGCTGGCTGTCGAGGGTGTGGAGTCCGAGGTCGCGGGGGCGCTGGTCTCGTACGAGGGCCGGGTGAGCGTTGCTGCGGTCAACGGGCCGACCTCGGTGGTGGTGTCCGGCGACGCGGATGCGGTCGCGGAGCTTGAGGCGATGTGGCGTGAGCAGGGCCGGCGAGTCAAGCGGCTGACGGTTTCGCATGCGTTCCACTCGCCGCGTATGGACGCGATGCTCGATGAATTCGCTGCTGTGGCAGACGGGTTGGCTTTCCACGTCCCGCGCATTCCGATTGTCTCCAACGTGACCGGGGAGCTCGCCGACGCGGACGAGATCCAGACCCCGGGATACTGGGTGAGGCATGTCCGCGAGGCGGTACGTTTCGCCGACGGCATCCGTTACCTGCACGCCCAGGGCGTCACCCGCCTCTTGGAGCTGGGCCCGGACGGTGTGCTGTCCGCCATGGCCCAGCAGAGCATAGACGTCACCGCGCTCCCTGTGCTGCGCGGCGACCGCGACGAGACGGCATCCGTGTTCACCGCGCTGTCGGCTGCCCATGCCCAGGGCGTGCCTGTGGACTGGGCCGCAGTGGTGGCCCCCCGGGGAGGGCGGGTCGTGGAGCTGCCCACGTATGCCTTCCAGCGGGAGCGATACTGGCCGGCGGGCGGCCGGTCGCGCGTGGGCGATGTTGCCGGTGCCGGCCTCGGTGCTGCCGGGCACCCGCTGCTGGGAGCCGAAGTCTCGCTGGCTTCGGGCGCCGGGGTGGTACTGACGGGACGGTTGTCGGTGTCCGTACAGTCGTGGCTCGCGGATCACCGGGTGCACGGGCAGGTGGTCTTCCCGGGCACAGCGTTCGTCGAGCTCGCGCTGCGGGCCGGGGACCAGGTGGGCTGCGGGCGGCTGGCGGAATTGACGCTGGAAGCACCGCTGGTGCTGCCCGAGCACGGTGCCGTCCAGGTCCAGGTGAGCGTGTCCGGCGAGGCCGGCGCGGACGACCGTACGGTGGAGATCTACTCCCGCGCCGAGCACGGCGACGCGACCTGGGCACGGCATGCCACCGGGCTGCTGACGGTTGAAGGTCCTCTCGTGGAAGGGGAATCGGTGTGGCCTTCGTCGGTTGATGGCGAGGCGCTCGCGGTTGCGGGCATGTACGAGGGGCTGGCGGCGGCTGGGTTGGACTATGGCCCGGTGTTCCGGGGTGTGCGTGCTGCCTGGCGGTCTGGTGAGTCGGTGCTGGCCGAGGTCGTCCTTCCGGAGGGTGAGCAGGAGCAGGTTGGTTCGTATGGGGTGCATCCGGCGCTGCTCGACGCTGCTCTGCACGCCTTGGTGGTGGGCGGGCTGCTGGAGGATGCCGCAGCGGTGCGGTTGCCGTTCGTGTGGCAGGGCGTGTCCCTGTACGCGGCAGCCGCCACCGAACTTCGGGTGCGGCTGACCACCGTCGGACCGGAGGCGATCTCGCTTCAGGGGTACGACGCTTCGGGCGCCCTGGTGGTCTCGGTGGACTCGCTGGTGCTGCGGTCGGTGTCGGCGCAGCAGTTCGCCGTGGAGGCGGATGTCGACGGGTTGTATGGGGTGGAGTGGGCTCGGGTTGTGGTGCCTGAGGGTGCCGATGTTGGTGGGTCTGTTGGGTTGTGTGCGCTGGGTGAGTTGGTGGGTGTGTCGGGTGGGGATGTGGCGGTGTGGTTGCCGTCGTTGTCGTCGTCCGGTGGGCTTGGTGAGTGTGTGGGTCGTGTTCTTGGGGTTGTTCAGTGGTGGTTGGGTCAGGAGGGTTTTGGGGGTTCGCGGTTGGTGTTGTTGTCGCGTGGTGCGGTGGATGTGGGTGATGGCCGTGCGGTGGCGGATCTGGCTGCTGCTGGTGTGTGGGGTCTGGTGCGTTCGGCGCAGTCGGAGCATCCGGGGCGTCTGGTGCTGGTGGATGTGGATGATGTGGAGCCTTCGGCGGAGCAGCTTGCTGCTGTGTTGGGTGTGGATGAGCCCCAGCTTGCCTTGCGTGGTGGTGTGTTGTGGGCGCCGCGTTTGGTGAGGGCGTCGTCGCTTCCGGTGTTGGCTCTTCCGGTGGGGGAGCGGCAGTGGCGTTTGGAGGGTTCTGAGCGGGGCGCGCTGGAAGACCTCGCGCCGGTTGCGGTGGGCTTGCCGGTGGTGGGCGAACTCGCTCCTGGGCAGGTGCGGGTTGGTGTGCGTGCGACGGGGGTGAACTTCCGTGACGTGTTGGTCGCTCTTGGTTCGTATCCGGATGCCACTGCTCTGATGGGTTCTGAGGGTGCGGGTGTGGTCCTGGAGGTCGGTCCCGGTGTTGAGGGGTTGGTGGTTGGGGACCGGGTCTTCGGGCTGTTCAACGGTGGTTTCGGTCCGGTGGTGGTGGTTGATCGGCGTTTGGTGGCGCGGGTGCCGGTGGGGTGGTCGTTCGTGCAGGCGGCGTCGGTGCCGATGGCGTTTTTGACGGCGTATTACGGGTTGGTGGATCTGGGTGGTCTGGGCTCGGGTGAGTCGGTGCTTGTGCATGCGGCTGCTGGTGGTGTGGGTATGGCTGCTGTGCAGTTGGCGCGGCATTTGGGTGCTGAGGTGTTTGCGACGGCGAGTGTGTCGAAGTGGCCGGTCGTGGAGGGTCTCGGGGTTTCGCGTGAGCGGATCGCTTCCTCTCGTGATCTGTCGTTCGAGGACGCTTTCCGTGAGCGGCTGGGCGGGCGTGGTGTTGATGTGGTCCTCAATGCTTTGGCGGGGGAGTACATCGATGCGAGTGCCCGGTTGTTGGGGGAGGGTGGTCGGTTTGTCGAGATGGGCAAGGCCGATCTTCGCGACGCTGGTTCCTTCGCGGACGGGGTTGCGTATAGGGCGTTTGATCTCTTCGATGCGGGTTTGGATCGGTTGGGCGAGATGCTCGCCATCGTTGTGGATTTGTTTGAGCGGGGTGTGTTGTCGCTGTTGCCGGTTCGGGCGTGGGATGTGCGGGAGGTGGTGTCTGCGTTCCGGTTGATGAGCCGGGGTGGGCATGTCGGCAAGAACGTCCTTACCTTCCCTCGTCCTCTCGACCGTGACGGCACTGTTTTGATCACGGGTGGTACGGGTGCGTTGGGTGGTTTGTTGGCCCGGCATCTGGTGACTGAGTACGGGGTGCGTCATCTGGTGCTGACCAGTCGTCGGGGCGGGGATGCTCCGGGTGCTTCCGACCTCCTCACGGAGCTGCGGGGCCTGGGTGCTGAGGTTGTTGCGGTGGCGTGTGACGTCTCTGACCGCGAGGCCCTGGCGGCTGTGCTGGATGGGATTCCGGCTGAGCATGCCCTGACGGGCATCGTGCACACCGCCGGTGTGGTGGATGACGGTGTCTTTGCGTCGATGACGCCTGACCGACTGGCTGCCGTCTTCGCGCCGAAGGCCGATGCGGCGTTGCATCTGCACGAGCTGACCGCTCACCTCGACCTGGCCCTGTTTGCCCTTTACTCTTCCGTCTCCGCGTCCTTCGGGACCGCCGGTCAGGCCAACTACGCTGCCGCCAACGCCGTTCTCGACGCCCTCGCTCATCACCGCCGGGCCCACGGCCTGGCCGGACAGGCCCTGGCCTGGGGGCCGTGGGACCAGAGCACCGCCGGTGGCATGGTCGGCGAACTGAGCCAGGGGGACCGGGAGCGAATGAGCCGCTCCGGATTGCGGCCGCTCACGCCCGAGCGCGGTCTCACCCTGTTCGACCAGGCGTGTCGGACCTCGGCACCGGCCTTGGCCGCCGTCGACCTCGACACCAGTGCCCTTGCCGCCCACACCAATGGCGTCCCGGCGTTGTTGCGCGGGTTGGTGCGGGTGCCGAAGCGCCGTACGGCCGCTGCCGTCGGCCAGGGCGATGGTTCGTCGCTCGCCGGGCGGCTGGCGGGGCTGTCGGTTGTGGAGCAGGAGCGGCAGCTGACCGCTCTGGTGCTGGGCGAGGTCGCGGGCGTGCTCGGCCACGCCTCGGGTGAGGCTATCGAGGCGGGCCGTGCGTTCAAGGAGCTGGGCTTCGATTCGCTGACCTCGGTGGAGTTGCGTAACCGCGTCAACGCCGCGACCGGCCTGCGGCTGCCCGCCACCCTCGTCTTCGACCACCCCACCCCCGCTGCACTGGCGGAGCGGCTGCGCGACGACCTCGTGGCCACGGAAACGGCGTCGGTTCCGACGGTCGTGCGCACGCAGAAGCCGGTCGAGGACGACCCGATCGTCATAGTCGGCATGAGCTGCCGCTTCCCGGGCGGCGTCGCTTCACCGGACGACCTGTGGCGGCTCGTGGAGTCCGGCGCGGACGCGGTCGGGGACTTCCCCACCGACCGCGGCTGGGACCTCACCGCACTCTTCGACACGGAGACCGGCCAGGCCGGCACGTCGTCCACCCGGCAGGGCGGCTTCCTCTACGACGTGGGCAAGTTCGACGCCGAGCTGTTCGGGATCTCGCCGCGCGAGGCGCTCGCCATGGACCCCCAGCAGCGGCTGCTGCTGGAATCCTCCTGGGAGGCGCTGGAGCAGGCGGGCATCGCCCCGCTGTCGATGCGTGGCGAGCAGGCCGGCGTGTTCATCGGCGCGGCCTCGTCCAACTACGGTGTGAGTTACGGCGCCACGGACCTGGTGAACGAGGCCGAGGGCCACTTGCTCACCGGCGCGCTGACGAGTGTGGCGTCGGGCCGGATCGCGTACACCTTCGGGTTCGAGGGCCCGGCGATGACGGTCGACACGGCCTGCTCGTCCTCTCTCGTCGCCCTGCATCTCGCGGTGCAGGCGCTGCGCAATGGTGAGTGCGACCTGGCGCTTGCCGGTAGTGCGACAGCGATGGCGACGCCCGGAATCTTCACCGAGTTCAGCCGTCAGAACGGCGTCGCGCCGAACGGCCGTTGCAAGTCCTTCTCCGCCGAGGCAGATGGCACCGGCTGGGCCGAGGGTGCCGGCGTCCTCGTGGTCGAGCGGCTCTCGGACGCCCGGCGGCGCGGGCACCAGGTGCTCGCGGTCGTACGTGGCACCGCGATCAACCAGGACGGCGCGTCCAACGGTCTGACGGCGCCGAACGGTCCGTCGCAGCAGCGGGTGATCCGCCAGGCCCTCGCTCAGGCGGGACTGACCACGGCCGATGTGGAGGTGGTTGAGGCGCACGGTACGGGTACGAAGCTGGGTGACCCGATCGAGGCGCAGGCGCTCCTCGCCACGTACGGTCAGGACCGCGAGGCGGACCGGCCGCTGTGGCTCGGCACGATCAAGTCCAACATCGGGCACGCGCAGGCTGCCGCTGGCATGGCCAGCGTGATCAAGATGGTCATGGCGATGCGCCACGGCGTCCTGCCGCAGACCCTGCACGTGGACGAACCGTCCCCGCACATCGACTGGTCGTCGGGCGCCGTGGAACTCCTCACCGAGAACCGTCCGTGGCCGCGGACTGCGCGCCCGCGTCGGGCCGGCGTCTCCTCGTTCGGCGTCAGCGGCACCAACGCGCACATCATCCTGGAGGACCCGGCACCGCAAGAGGCCCACGCACCTGGCGCGCGCACCGCTCCGGCGCACCTGCCGTGGCTGCTCTCCGCCAAGTCCGAGGAAGCGCTGCACGCGCAGGCCGACCGCCTGCGGTCGTTCCTGGCGGACCACGAGGACCTGAACCTCCTGGACACCGCCATGTCCCTGGCCACTACGCGGACCGCGCTGTCGCACCGTGCGGTGGTGCTGGCGTCGGACGAGGGCGGCTTCGCCCAGGCGCTGTCCGAGCTGGCTCAGGGCCGACGGGCGAGCAACGTCGTGCTCGGTACGGTCGAGTCCGGTGGCCTCGCGTTCCTGTTCACGGGGCAGGGGGCGCAGCGGGCCGGGATGGGGCGGGGGCTGTACGAGACGTTCCCGGCCTTCGCGGAGGCGCTGGACGCGGTGGCGGAGCAGCTGGACTCCCAGCTGGACCAGCCGATCCGGGAGGTTCTCTTCGGTGACGGGGAGCTGATCGACCAGACGGTTTACACGCAGGCGGGATTGTTCGCGCTGGAGGTTGCTCTCTTCCGGCTGCTGGAGTCGTGGGGCGTACGTCCCGACTTCCTCCTCGGGCATTCGATCGGTGAGCTGGCTGCCGCGCACGTCGCCGGAGTGCTGTCGCTGGACGACGCGTGCACCCTGGTTGCCGCGCGGGGCCGGCTGATGCAGGCGCTGCCGTCGGGTGGGGCCATGCTCGCCGTCGCGGGCGAGGAGTCCGAGATCGCGGAGGTGCTGTCCTCGTACGAGGGCCGGGTGAGCATCGCGGCGGTCAACGGGCCGACCTCGCTCGTGATCTCCGGAGACGCGGATGCGGTCACGGAACTGGAGACCGCGTGGCGCGCCGAAGGCCGGAGGGTCAAGCGGCTGACGGTCTCGCACGCCTTCCACTCGCCGCGTATGGACGCGATGCTCGACGAGTTCGCTGCTGTGGCAGCAGAGCTGACCTTCCATGCCCCGCGGATACCGATCGTCTCCAACGTGACCGGGGAGCTCGCCGACGCGGACGAGATCCGGACCCCGGGTTACTGGGTGAGGCACGTCCGCGAGGCGGTACGTTTCGCCGACGGCATCCGGTACCTGACCGACCAGGGTGTGACCACGCTCGTCGAGCTCGGCCCGGACGGTGTGCTGTCGGCCATGGCCCAGCAGACCGCCGACCTGCGTGCGGTTCCTGCCCTGCGCGGCGACCGCGACGAGACCGAAACGCTCTTCACCGCGCTGGCGAGCGTCCACGTGCACGGCACTGGGGTCGACTGGGCCGCGGTCCTCGCCCCGTACGACGGGCGGACCGTCGCCCTGCCCACGTACGCCTTCCAGCGCCGGCACTACTGGCCGCGCGAGTCCCCCGTGACCGGCGACGTCAGCACTGCCGGTCTCGGCGTGATGGGGCACTCCCTGCTGGCCGCCGGAGTCACACTCGCCGGAGGCGAAGGGTCCGTCTTCACCGGGCGGCTCTCGCATGCCTCGCACCCGTGGCTGGCCGATCATGTCGTCCACGGGCAGGTCGTCGTCCCCGGCACCGCCTTCGTGGAGCTCGTCATCCGTGCCGGCGACCAGCTGGGTTGCGGGCACCTGGACGAACTCATCCTCGAAGCTCCGCTCGTGCTGCCCGCCGACAGCGCCGTCCAGGTCCAGGTCACGCTCGACAACCTCGACGGCCAGGGGCGACGGGCGTTCGCGGTGTACGGGCGAGTGGATGCCGTCGCAGGTTACGCCGGCTGGTCCGACCAGCCATGGACCTGCCACGCCAGGGGGGCCCTCATGCCCGCCGAGGCGGTACGGGCCCCGATTCCTTACGACACGGGCGCCCCGGCCCAGTGGCCGCCAGCCGGCGCCGTCGCGGCCGACGTCGACGGCATGTACGCCGATCTGGATGTGGTCGGGCTGCGCTACGGCCCGGTGTTCCAGGGGGTGCGCGCGGTGTGGCTGCGCGGCGCGGACGTGTTCGCCGAAGTCCGGCTGCCCGAACGCGAGGAGAGCCAGGCTGCGCGGTTTGGGATGCACCCGGCGCTGCTCGACGCCGCTCTCCAGGCGGCCGCCGTGGCTGCGCTGAAGGGGGGCGACGGCACCGGTGTCGGCCTGCCGTTCTCGTGGTCCGGTGTCTCGCTGTGGGCCTCCGGGGCCGCAGCGCTCCGGGTCCGTATCTCCCCGTCCTCTGACGGCGGGCTCTCGGTCCACGGCATGGACGCCGACGGGGCGCCGATCGTGTCCGTCGACGCGCTCGCTGTACGGCCCGTGGCTGCCGACCAGCTGCGCCGGCCGGCAGCCACCGACGAGCTGTACCGGGTGGACTGGATCCGTACCTCGAATCCTGCCGACCGTCAGGCCCCGACGGCGCGCTTCGCTGTGCTCGGCGCGGACGCTCTCGGCGCTGCCGAGGGACTGAGGGGTGCGGGCGCGGTGGTGCATTCCGTGGCCTCGGTCGACGACCTCGCCGACGAACTGCCGGAGGCGGCGGTCCTGTCCGTCGGCGGAGCAGCCACTCTCGACGTGTTGCCGATTCTGCAGAGCTGGTTCGGCGACGAGCGCTGGGAGGGCGTGCCGCTGGCCGTGGTGACACGTGGTGTGGTGGATGTCGGTGACGGCGATGCGGTTGCGGATGTGGCTGCTGCTGGTGTGTGGGGTCTGGTGCGTTCGGCGCAGTCGGAGCACCCCGGGCGTCTCGTCCTCGTGGACGTGGACGGCGGCGCCGCCTCGTGGGCGGCGCTGACCGGAGTCCTCGCCAGTGGAGCCGGTGCTGAGGGTGTTCTCGCCGGAGGTGAGAACCAGCTCGCGGTGCGTGACGGTGGTGTGCTGGCTGCGCGTCTGGTGAAGGGTGGCGGTGGCCTGGTCCTGCCGACCGGAGGTGAACCCTGGCGTTTGGAGGGTTCTGAGCGGGGCGCGCTGGAAGACCTCGCGCCGGTTGCGGTGGGCTTGCCGGTGGTGGGCGAACTCGCTCCTGGGCAGGTGCGGGTTGGTGTGCGTGCGACGGGGGTGAACTTCCGTGACGTGTTGGTCGCTCTTGGTTCGTATCCGGATGCCACTGCTCTGATGGGTTCTGAGGGTGCGGGTGTGGTCCTGGAGGTCGGTCCCGGTGTTGAGGGGTTGGTGGTTGGGGACCGGGTCTTCGGGCTGTTCAACGGTGGTTTCGGTCCGGTGGTGGTGGTTGATCGGCGTTTGGTGGCGCGGGTGCCGGTGGGGTGGTCGTTCGTGCAGGCGGCGTCGGTGCCGATGGCGTTTTTGACGGCGTATTACGGGTTGGTGGATCTGGGTGGTCTGGGCTCGGGTGAGTCGGTGCTTGTGCATGCGGCTGCTGGTGGTGTGGGTATGGCTGCTGTGCAGTTGGCGCGGCATTTGGGTGCTGAGGTGTTTGCGACGGCGAGTGTGTCGAAGTGGCCGGTCGTGGAGGGTCTCGGGGTTTCGCGTGAGCGGATCGCTTCCTCTCGTGATCTGTCGTTCGAGGACGCTTTCCGTGAGCGGCTGGGCGGGCGTGGTGTTGATGTGGTCCTCAATGCTTTGGCGGGGGAGTACATCGATGCGAGTGCCCGGTTGTTGGGGGAGGGTGGTCGGTTTGTCGAGATGGGCAAGGCCGATCTTCGCGACGCTGGTTCCTTCGCGGACGGGGTTGCGTATAGGGCGTTTGATCTCTTCGATGCGGGTTTGGATCGGTTGGGCGAGATGCTCGCCATCGTTGTGGATTTGTTTGAGCGGGGTGTGTTGTCGCTGTTGCCGGTTCGGGCGTGGGATGTGCGGGAGGTGGTGTCTGCGTTCCGGTTGATGAGCCGGGGTGGGCATGTCGGCAAGAACGTCCTTACCTTCCCTCGTCCTCTCGACCGTGACGGCACTGTTTTGATCACGGGTGGTACGGGTGCGTTGGGTGGTTTGTTGGCCCGGCATCTGGTGACTGAGTACGGGGTGCGTCATCTGGTGCTGACCAGTCGTCGGGGCGGGGATGCTCCGGGTGCTTCCGACCTCCTCACGGAGCTGCGGGGCCTGGGTGCTGAGGTTGTTGCGGTGGCGTGTGACGTCTCTGACCGCGAGGCCCTGGCGGCTGTGCTGGATGGGATTCCGGCTGAGCATGCCCTGACGGGCATCGTGCACACCGCCGGTGTGGTGGATGACGGTGTCTTTGCGTCGATGACGCCTGACCGACTGGCTGCCGTCTTCGCGCCGAAGGCTGACGCGGCGTTGCATCTGCATGAGCTGACCGCTCACCTCGACCTGGCGATGTTCACGCTGTACTCGTCGATCGCGGCGACCTATGGTTCGCCGGGTCAGGCCAACTACGCTGCCGCCAACGCCGTTCTCGACGCCCTCGCTCATCACCGTCGGGCTCATGGCCTGGCGGGTCAGTCGCTGGGTTGGGGCCTGTGGGAGCAGGTCAGCGGGATCAGCGGTCACCTCAACGAGGCCGATCTCGCCCGGATCGAGAAGCTGGGCGGAGGGCTGTCCACCGCGGACGGTCTCGCGCTGTTCGATGCCGCGCTGGCCTCGGTTCCCGCCCACGTACTGCCGGTACGGCTGAACCTGTCCGGAATGAAGGACCGGGCCGAGGTGCCGGCGCTGTTCCAGGGCCTGGTCCGGACACCGCTGCGGCGTGCGCTGGCGGCGGCCGGGGTGGACGGTTCGTCGCTCGCCGGGCGGCTGGCGGGGCTGTCGGTTGTGGAGCAGGAGCGGCAGCTGACCGCTCTGGTGCTGGGCGAGGTCGCGGGCGTGCTCGGCCACGCCTCGGGTGAGGCTATCGAGGCGGGCCGTGCGTTCAAGGAGCTGGGCTTCGATTCGCTGACCTCGGTGGAGTTGCGTAACCGCGTCAACGCCGCGACCGGCCTGCGGCTGCCCGCCACCCTCGTCTTCGACCACCCCACCCCCACCGCGCTTGCTGAGCATCTGCGCGGTGAACTGGTGGGAGCGGACGTGGCCGCAGCGGTGCGCTCGGCGGTCGCCGTGCCACTGGACGACGATCCGGTGGTGATCGTCGGCATGAGCTGTCGGTTCCCGGGAGGCGTCACTTCCCCCGAGGACCTGTGGCGGCTCGTGCTATCCGGTGCGGATGCGATCGGGGACTTCCCGACGGACCGTGGCTGGGACCTTTCCGCTCTGCTCGACGTGGAGTCCGGTGAAGCTGGTACCTCCAGCACGCGGCAGGGCGGCTTCATCTACGACGTGGGCGAGTTCGACGCCGCACTGTTCGGGATCTCGCCGCGCGAGGCACTCGCGATGGACCCCCAGCAGCGGCTGCTGATGGAGGCGTCCTGGGAGGCGCTGGAGCGGGCGGGCATCGCCCCGTTGTCGCTGCGCGGTGAACAGGCCGGCATCTTCATGGGTGTTGCCAACTCGCTTTACGGCGGGTTCGGCGGGCAACTCCCGGCGGAGATCGAGGGCCTCTCCCTGACAGGCACGTCGACCAGCGTGGCGTCGGGCCGGATCGCGTACACCTTCGGGCTCGAGGGCCCGGCGATGACGGTCGACACCGCGTGCTCGTCCTCTCTCGTCGCCCTGCACCTCGCCGTGCAGGCGCTGCGCAACGGCGAGTGCGACATGGCACTCGCGGGCGGTGCCAACGTGATGGCGAAGCCGGGCATCTTCACCGAGTTCAGCAGGCAAGGCGGTGTGGCGGCCGACGGGCGCTGCAAGTCCTTCTCCGCCGAGGCCGACGGCACCGGCTGGGCTGAGGGCGCGGGCGTCCTCGTGGTCGAGCGGTTGTCGGACGCGCGCCGCAAGGGCCACGAGGCCCTCGCGGTCGTACGTGGTACCGCGGTCAACCAGGACGGCGCGTCCAACGGTCTGACGGCGCCGAACGGCCCCTCCCAGCAACGCGTGATCCGCCAGGCCCTCGCCAATGCCCGACTCTCGGCCGTCGACGTGGACGCGGTCGAGGCGCACGGTACGGGTACGAAGCTGGGCGACCCCATCGAGGCCCAGGCGCTCCTCGCTACCTATGGCCAGGAGCGGGAGGCGGACCAGCCGCTGTGGCTGGGGTCGCTGAAGTCCAACATCGGGCACGCGCAAGCCGCAGCCGGTATCGGTGGCGTGATCAAGATGGTCATGGCGATGCGGCACGGGATTCTGCCGCGGACGCTGCACGTGGACGAGCCCTCGCGGCACATCGACTGGGCGTCGGGCGCTGTGGAGCTGCTGACGGAGAACCGGGCGTGGGAGGCGCAGGGCCGGCCGCGCCGGGCAGGTGTGTCGTCGTTCGGCGTGAGCGGTACCAACGCCCACGTCATCCTCGAAGGCGCCGAGCCGGTACAGGAGGCCAAGAGCGGAAGGACGGCGCAGACGGCTCCCCGGCTGCTGCCGTGGCTGCTCTCGGCCAAGTCCGAGGAGGCGCTGCACGCCCAAGCCGACCGCCTGGGTACGTTCGTGGGGAGCCGTGACGGCCTCGGCCTGGCCGACGTCGCCGGATCGCTGGTCACTACGCGGACCGCGCTGTCGCACCGTGCGGTGGTGCTGGCGTCGGACGAGGGCGGCTTCGCCCAGGCGCTGTCCGAGCTGGCTCAGGGCCGACGGGCGAGCAACGTCGTGCTCGGTACGGTCGAGTCCGGTGGCCTCGCGTTCCTGTTCACGGGGCAGGGGGCGCAGCGGGCCGGGATGGGGCGGGGGCTGTACGAGACGTTCCCGGCCTTCGCGGAGGCGCTGGACGCGGTGGCGGAGCAGCTGGACTCCCAGCTGGACCAGCCGATCCGGGAGGTTCTCTTCGGTGACGGGGAGCTGATCGACCAGACGGTTTACACGCAGGCGGGATTGTTCGCGCTGGAGGTTGCTCTCTTCCGGCTGCTGGAGTCGTGGGGCGTACGTCCCGACTTCCTCCTCGGGCATTCGATCGGTGAGCTGGCTGCCGCGCACGTCGCCGGAGTGCTGTCGCTGGACGACGCGTGCACCCTGGTTGCCGCGCGGGGCCGGCTGATGCAGGCGCTGCCGTCGGGTGGGGCCATGCTCGCCGTCGCGGGCGAGGAGTCCGAGATCGCGGAGGTGCTGTCCTCGTACGAGGGCCGGGTGAGCATCGCGGCGGTCAACGGGCCGACCTCGCTCGTGATCTCCGGAGACGCGGATGCGGTCACGGAACTGGAGACCGCGTGGCGCGCCGAAGGCCGGAGGGTCAAGCGGCTGACGGTCTCGCACGCCTTCCACTCGCCGCGTATGGACGCGATGCTCGACGAGTTCGCTGCTGTGGCAGCAGAGCTGACCTTCCATGCCCCGCGGATACCGATCGTCTCCAACGTGACCGGGGAGCTCGCCGACGCGGACGAGATCCGGACCCCGGGTTACTGGGTGAGGCACGTCCGCGAGGCGGTACGTTTCGCCGACGGCATCCGGTACCTGACCGACCAGGGTGTGACCACGCTCGTCGAGCTCGGCCCGGACGGTGTGCTGTCGGCCATGGCCCAGCAGACCGCCGACCTGCGTGCGGTTCCTGCCCTGCGCGGCGACCGCGACGAGACCGAAACGCTCTTCACCGCGCTGGCGAGCGTCCACGTGCACGGCACTGGGGTCGACTGGGCCGCGGTCCTCGCCCCGTACGACGGGCGGACCGTCGCCCTGCCCACGTACGCCTTCCAGCGCCGGCACTACTGGAGCTCCGGCCTGGCAGGCAGTGGGCTCGGTGCCGGGCTCGGGCATCCGCTGCTCGACAGCGCCGTGTCCCTGGCCGACGGCGAGGGCGTGGTGCTGACCGGGCTGCTGTCCGCCGGCACGCACCGCTGGGTGGCCGACCACAAGGTGCACGGCCGTACGGTCGTCCCCGGCACCGCGTTCCTGGAACTGGCGCTGCGCGCCGGCGAGCAGGTCGGCTGTGCCGGGCTGACCGAACTCACCCTGGAGGCGCCGCTTGTCATGCCCGAGCGGGGCACCGTCGAAGTACAGGTCAGGGTGGCCCCCGGGGACGAGGGCGACGACCGGCCGCTGACCGTGCACTCCCGGCCCGAAGGCGCGGGGACCTGGGTCCGGCACGCTGCCGGTGCGCTGGCGGCGGGAGCCGCCGGCGCCGAGGCGTTCGAGCTGGCCGTGTGGCCGCCCGAGGGCGCCGAGCCGGTGGCCGTCGACACCCTGTACCAGCGGCTGGCCGAGAGCGGCCTCGATTACGGGACGGTGTTCCAGGGGATGCGCGCCGCCTGGCGCGCGGGCGACGACATCTTCGCCGAGGTCGTCCTGCCGGACACGGCCCGGCAGGACGCCGAGCGGTCCGGGATCCACCCGGCGGCGCTCGATGCCGTACTGCACTCGCTCGCCCTCGGCGGGAACGCCGAGGGGACCGCGCGGCTCCCGTTCGTCTGGTCCGGTGTGAGCCTGTACGCCGCCGGTGCCTCCGTGCTGCGTGCCTGGATCACGCCGGTCGGGCCCGACGAGGTCGCGCTGCGCCTCGCGGACGCCTCGGGGCGGCCCGTGGCCGAGGTCGCCTCGCTGACCCTGCGCGCGGCGACCGCCGAGCAGCTGGCTCAGGTGGGCAGGGCGGGCACCGTCGACACGCTGTTCGCGGTGGACTGGGTCGAGCGGGCGGCACCCGCGGAGTCGGCTTCGCACGCGGTCGACGTGGTGGTTCCGGAGGTACGTTTCGACGCGGAGGGCGCGATCGTTCTCGATCCCCCGGCCGGGCCGGACGAGCCGTTCCCCGCACTCGTGTACGCCGACTTCACCGAGGAGGGCCCGTCGGACGGCGCTGCCGTCCACGTCCGTACGCACCAGGCGCTCGCGCTCCTGCAAGCCTGGCTGGGCGAGGCGCGGTTCGCCGCGTCCCGGCTGGTCGTCGTGACGTGCGGTGCCACGGCAACCGGCGACGGCGACGACGTCACCGACCTGGCGGGTGCCGCCGTGGCCGGACTGGTGCGCAGCGCGCAGACGGAGAACCCGGACCGGTTCGTGTGGCTCGACGTGGACGGGGACTCGGGCAGTGCTCGCGCGTCCGGCGACGTCCTCGCCCGCGTCCGCACCCTCGACGAACCCCAGCTGGCCCTCCGATCCGGCACCTTGTACGCCGCCCGGCTCGTCCGAGCCCTGCCTGCGGGCACCGCGTCCGCAGCCCGGGAGTCCGTCCGCTGGAGCGCCACCGGAACCACTCTCGTCACCGGTGGCACCGGCGCCCTCGGCGCACACCTGGCCCGCCACCTGGTGACCGAACACGGCGTCCGCCACCTCGTCCTCACCAGCCGCAGGGGCCCCGACGCTCCGGGCGCCACCGAACTTGTCGCAGAACTCCTCGAGTTGGGTGCGGACACGGCTGTCGCGGTGGCCTGCGACGCATCCGACCGGGACGCGCTCGCCGCCGTACTCGACACGATCGGGGCCGAGCACCCGCTGCGCGCGGTCGTGCACGCGGCCGGTGTCCTGGACGACGGCACGATCGACTCGCTGACCCCGGAGCGGCTGGACCTCGTCCTGCAGGCCAAGGCCGACAGCGCGCTGCACCTGCACGAGCTGACGCTGGCGAGGGACCTCTCGCTGGACGCGTTCGTCCTGTTCTCGTCGGCTTCGGCCGCCTTCGGCACCGCAGGCCAGGGCAACTACGCGGCCGCCAACGCCCTCCTGGACGGCCTCGCCCAGCACCGGCGCGCCCACGGGCTGCCCGCCCTCTCGCTGGCCTGGGGCCCGTGGGCGGGCGACGACGGCATGGCCGCCCGGCTCGGCAGGGCCGAGCGGGCCAGGATCACCGCACTCGGCGGGGCACTCTCCGTCGAACAGGGCCTGGCCCTGTTCGACCTGTCCGCTGGCGTCGGCCGCGCAGTCGTCGTACCGATGGCCATGGACCTCGCAGGGGCAGCCGCCCCGCGCGGCCTGGAAGGAGCGGCCCTGCTGCGCGGCCTGGTACGCACGGTGCGCCGCCGGGCCGAGGACCGCTCCCTGCCGTCCGGTTCGGCGCTCGCCCAGCGGCTTGCCGTCCTCGCCGAGCAGGAACAGACACGCCTCATGGGCGACGTGGTGCTCACCGAGGTCGCGGACGTACTCGGTCACGCCACCTCCGGCGCGATCGAGCCCCGACGCTCCTTCACCGACCTCGGCTTCGACTCGCTGATCGCGGTGGAACTGCGCAACCGGCTGGCCGCCGCGACCGGACTGCGGCTCTCCGCCACCCTCGTCTTCAGCTACCCGAACCCGGAGACCCTGACCGAGTACCTGCGGAGTGAGCTGGCCGGACGTACGGCCGTCGCCCGCCGGGACGCCGCCGCTCCGGCCCGCACCGGCGCGGGCACGGGCGACGACCCGATCGTTATTGTGTCGATGAGCTGCCGCTACCCCGGCGGGGTGCGCACGCCCGAGGAGCTGTGGCAGCTCGTCCGCGAAGGCGGTGACGGGATCTCCGAGTTCCCGGTCAACCGTGGCTGGGACCTGGAGCGGCTCTTCCACCCGGACCCCGACCGGTCCGGCACCAGCTACACCCGCGAGGGCGGCTTCCTGCACGACGCGGACCGGTTCGACGCCGGGCTGTTCGGGATCTCGCCGCGCGAGGCGCTCGCCATGGACCCGCAGCAGCGGCTGCTGCTCGAGCTGTCCTGGGAGACCTTCGAGCGCGCCGGCATCGACCCCACGTCGGTGCGCGGTACCTGCACCGGAGTCTTCGCCGGAGTCATGTACCACGACTACGCGTCGAGCATGGCCGCCGTACCCGAGGACGTGGAGGGGTACGTCGCGACGGGCAGCGCCGCCAGTGTGGTGTCGGGCCGGGTCGCGTACGCCTTCGGACTGGAGGGCCCGGCGGTCACGCTGGACACCGCGTGTTCCTCGTCGTTGGTCGCCCTGCACTGGGCCAGTCGCGCGCTGCGCGACGGCGAGTGCGACATGGCGCTGCTCGGCGGCGTCACCGTGATGGCGAAGCCGGACACCTTCGTGGAGTTCAGCAGGCAACGCGGACTCGCCAGGGACGGGCGCTGCAAGTCCTTCGCCGCCGGAGCCGACGGCACCGGCTGGTCGGAAGGCGCGGGCGTGCTGCTGCTGGAGCGGCTGTCGGACGCGCGCCGTAAGGGGCACCAGGTGCTCGCGGTCGTACGGGGTTCGGCGGTCAACCAGGACGGCGCGTCCAACGGACTCACCGCTCCCAATGGGCGTTCCCAGGAGCGCGTCATCCGCGAGGCGCTTGCCGCCTCCGGGCTCACCACCGCGGACGTGGACGTGGTCGAGGGCCACGGCACCGGTACGGCACTGGGCGACCCGATCGAGGCACAGGCACTTCTCGCCACGTACGGCCGGGAGCGGGACGCGGACCGGCCGCTGTGGCTGGGCTCGCTGAAGTCCAACATCGGCCACACCCAGGCCGCCGCCGGTGTCGGCGGCATCATCAAGATGGTCATGGCCATGCGCCATGGTGTCCTGCCGCGGACCCTGCACGTGGACGAGCCCTCGCCGCACATCGACTGGTCGTCGGGCGCCGTGGAGCTGCTGACGGAGAACCGGGCGTGGGAGGCGCAGGGCCGGCCGCGCCGGGCGGGCGTCTCGTCGTTCGGCATCAGCGGTACCAACGCACACGTGATTATCGAACAGCCGGAGCCGGAGCCGGAGCCGGAGCCGGAGCCGGAGCCGGAGCCGGAGCCGGAGCCGGAGCCCGTTGCGGACTCGGACGCACCGGCCCCGCAGCACCTGCCCCTGCTCCTCTCCGCCGGTTCGTCGGAGGCCCTGTCGGCTCAGGCGCAGCGACTCCTCGCCTTCTTCGACGCGCATCCGGAGCAGATACCGGTACGTGTGGGACGGGCCCTGGCGACGGGCCGGGCGATGCTCGACCACCGGGCCGTCGTGCTCGGTTCGGACCCTGACAGTCTCCGGCGGGGGCTGGCGGATCTCGCCGGGGGCAGGACCGATTCCCGGGTGGTACAGGGGCTCGCGGGCCCCGGGAAGACGGCGTTCCTGTTCACGGGGCAGGGGGCGCAGCGGGCCGGGATGGGGCGGGGGCTGTATGCGGCGTTCCCGGTGTTCGCGGGGGTGTTGGATGCGGTGGCGGAGCGGTTGGACTCCCTGTTGGATCGTCCGTTGCGGGAGGTCCTGTTCGGTGACGGGGAGTTGATCGATCAGACGGTTTACACGCAGGCGGGGCTGTTTGCGCTGGAGGTTGCTCTCTTCCGGCTGTTGGAGTCGTGGGGCGTCACCCCTGACTACCTTCTCGGGCATTCGATCGGTGAGTTGGCTGCCGCGCATGTGGCGGGTGTGCTGTCGCTGGACGACGCGTGCGCGCTCGTGGCAGCGCGTGGCCGGCTGATGCAGGCGCTGCCGTCCGGCGGAGCGATGCTCGCCGTCGAGGGCGTGGAGTCCGAGATCGCGGAGGCCCTGGTCTCGTACCAGGACCGTGTCAGCATCGCCGCGGTCAACGGGCCCACCTCGCTCGTGGTGTCCGGTGACGCGGATGTTGTCGCGGAGCTTGAATCCACCTGGCGTGAGCAGGGACGGAGGGTCAAGCAGCTGACCGTTTCCCACGCGTTCCACTCGCCGCGCATGGACGCCATGCTCGACGAATTCGCCGTGGTGGCCGGGGATTTGGACTTCCGTGCTCCCCGGATCCCGATCGTCTCCAATGCGAGCGGCACGCTCGCCGACGCGGACGAGATCCGGACCCCTGACTATTGGGTGAGGCATGTCCGTGAGGCGGTGCGTTTCGCCGACGGCATCCGGTACCTGACCGATCAGGGCGTGACCACGCTCATCGAGCTGGGCCCGGACGGAGTCCTTTCCGCCATGGCCCAGCCGACCGCCGACCTCCACGCGGTTCCCGCCCTGCGCGGCGACCGCGACGAGACCGAAACGCTCTTCGCCGCCCTCGCCACCGCCCACACCCATGGCACCCCCGTCGACTGGGAGGCGTTCTTCGCCCCGTACGGCCGGGGTGACGGTGACAGCGGTACGGTCGCAGGACTCCCGACCTACGCCTTCCAGCGCGAGCGGTACTGGGTCGACGCGCCCGTCGGAGGTGCCGGTGCGGACGTCCTGGGCGACGCCGCGCTCGCACAGTTCTGGCACGCCGTGGACTCCGAGGACCTCGCGGCCCTGACCGGCACGCTGCGACTGGGCGGGGACGCCCCGCTCAGCGAGGTGCTGCCGGCGCTGTCCTCCTGGCGCCGCGGGCGGCAGGAGCGGTCCGTGGTGGAGGCGTGGCGGCACCGGGTCGGCTGGCAGCCGGCCGGGGACGTTCCGGCCGGTTCGCTCTCCGGGACGTGGCTGCTGGTGGGTGCGGGAGACGCCCTCGCCGCCCCCGTCGGGGACGCGCTCCGGCGGGGCGGGGCCCACGTCGTGGAGATCGAGGGCGCCGGGGACGACCGCGAGCGGCTGGCGCTGCGCCTGCGGGAGGCGGGGCGAGCGGTCGGACAGGTCGCCGGTGTGGTGTCCGTCCTCACCGACGTACGCTCCGACGAGCCGTCCGGGTTCGCACCGTACGGCACTGACGGAAGCGCCGTGCCTGCCGCGCTTATAGGCACCCTGTTGCTCGTCCAGGCACTGGACGACGCGGACCTGAACGCTCCGCTCTGGTGCGTGACTCGGGGAGCCGTCTCCGTGGGGCGCTCCGACGCGCTCGACAGTCCCGCGCAGGCTCAGATCTGGGGGCTCGGCAGGGTCGCCGCGCTGGAGTACCCGCAGCGGTGGGGCGGCCTGGTCGACCTGCCCGAGGTGTTCGACGACCGGGCCGGGGCCCGCCTGGTGGCGGTTCTCGCCGATGCGGCCGAGGACCAGGTCGCCGTACGCGCCTCCGGCACGTTCGTACGCCGTCTGCGGTCCGCCCCGCTGCCCTCGGGTGCGGCGGCGGAGCCCTGGCAGCCGTCCGGAACCGTACTGCTCACCGGTGCGACCGGCGCCCTCGGCGCGCACGTAGCGCACTGGCTTGCCGACCGGGGTGCGCGACACCTCGTCCTGACGAGCCGTCGCGGACCCGACGCGCTCGGTGCCGCCGAACTCGTCGCGGAGCTGGCCGAACGCGGCACCGCCGCCACCGTCGTGGCCTGCGACGCCGCGGACCGGCAGGCGCTTGCCGCGCTGCTCGCGGACCTGCCGGGGGAGGCGCCGCTCACGGCCGTGTTCCACCTGGCCGGGCATCTGGACGACGGCGTGCTGGGCGCACTGACGCCCGAGCGCCTCGCCCCGGTGCTGCGGGCCAAGGCCCTTGCCGCCCGCAACCTGGACGAGCTGACGCGCGGGACGGAGCTGGACGCGTTCGTCCTGTTCTCCTCGCTCACCGGCACCCTCGGCAACCCGGGCCAGGCCGGCTACGCGGCGGCCAACGCCCACCTGGACGCCCTGGCCGAGCAGCGCCGGGCCGCCGGACTGCCCGCCCTGTCCCTCGCCTGGGGCCCGTGGGCCGACGGCGGCATGGCCGACGACGACCTCCTCGTGCAGCGGTTGGTGCGCGCCGGTACGACGCCGATGTCCCCGGCCCAGGCGATCACTGCCCTGGGCCACGCGATGGACGGCGGCGACACGGTGGTCTCGATCGCCGACATGGAGTGGCCGCGCTTCGTGAGCGGCTTCACCGCGGTGCGGGACAGCCGGCTGTTCGACGAATTGCCGCAGGTACAACAGGAGTTGGCGTCCATCGGGACCGGCGCCGCGAGTGCCCGCGGTCAGGCGGCGGAGCTGCGGCAGCGGCTCGCGTCCGAGGGAGCGGCCGAGAGCGAGCGGCTCCTCCAGGAACTGGTGTGGCAGCAGGCCGCCGCGGTGCTCGGCCACGCGTCGGCGGGCGCGATCGAAAGGGACCGGGCGTTCCGGGAGGTCGGCTTCGACTCGCTGACCGCCGTGGAACTGCGCAACCGGCTGGCCGCCGCGACCGGTCTGGCCCTTCCGGCCAGCCTGGTCTTCGACTACCCGAACCCTGCCGCGCTCGCCGGACACCTGGGCGAGAAGCTGGCAGTGGGCACGGAGGCGACTCCCGTGCACGCCGAGCAAGCCGATGCGTCCGGTGACGGCGCGGCGGCCGACGACGCCATCGCCGTCGTCGGCATGAGCTGCCGCTTCCCGGGCGGAGTACGCAACCCCGAGGAGTTCTGGCAGCTCATCGTCCAGGGTGTGGACGCCGTCGCGGACTTCCCGGCCGACCGCGGCTGGGACCCGAGGGCACACGCCGGGGCGGACTACGCGCGCCGAGGGGGCTTCCTCACCGGGGTGGCCGACTTCGACGCCGCGCTGTTCGGCATCTCGCCGCGCGAGGCGCTCGCCATGGACCCGCAGCAGCGGCTCCTGCTCGAAACGAGCTGGGAGGCGTTCGAAGGCGCCGGGATCGATCCGACGTCGCTGCGCGGCAGCCGTACCGGAGTCTTCGCCGGTACGAACGGCCAGGACTACATCTCGCTGCTCGCGAAGGCCACCGACGACGGACTCGAAGGTCACCTGGCCACTGGGAACTCGGCTGCTGTCATGTCCGGCCGGCTCTCCTACTCGTTCGGCCTGGAAGGCCCGGCGATGACCGTGGACACGGCGTGCTCCGCCTCCCTGGTCGCCATGCACCTGGCCGCCCAGGCGCTGCGTCAGGGCGAGTGCACGCTGGCGCTGGCGGGCGGTGTGACGGTGATGTCCACGCTGGACGCGTTCACCGAGTTCAGCCACCAGCGCGGCCTCGCGGCCGACGGGCGGTGCAAGCCGTTCGCGGCCGGCGCCGACGGCACCGGCTGGGGCGAGGGCGTCGGCATGCTCGTCCTGGAGCGGCTGTCCGACGCGCGGCGCAACGGACACCAGGTCCTCGCCGTACTACGCGGCTCCGCCGTCAACCAGGACGGCGCGTCGAACGGACTGACCGCGCCCAACGGTCCCTCGCAGCAGCGGGTGATCCGGCAGGCCCTGGCCAACGCGCGACTGTCGGCCGCCGAGGTGGACGTGGTCGAGGCACACGGCACCGGCACCGCGCTGGGCGACCCGATCGAGGCGCAGGCCCTGCTCGCCACGTACGGCCAGGACCGGCCGCAGGACGAGCCGCTGCTGATCGGCTCGGTCAAGTCGAACATCGGTCACACGCAGGCCGCCGCCGGTGTCGCCGGCGTGATCAAGATGGTCATGGCGATGCGGTACGGAGTGCTGCCCGCGAGCCTGCACGTGGACGAGCCCTCGCCGCACGTCGACTGGTCTGCGGGCGCGGTCCGGGTGGTGACGGAGAACCGGCCGTGGGAGGCCGAGAACCGGCCACGCCGGGCGGGTGTGTCGTCGTTCGGCATCAGCGGCACCAACGCACACGTGATCATCGAACAGCCCGAAGCGGAACCCGCGCCGGAGTCCGGCTACCGGGGCGTGCTGCCGTGGGTCCTCTCGGCGCAATCCGACGAGGCGCTCCGCGGACAGGCGCGACGGCTGCGGTCGTTCGTGTCCGGATCCGCGGCCGGACCCGTGGCCGGGGGAGACCAGGGCGGCGAAGAGGCCCACGGGCAAGGTCTCGCGCCCGTGCACGTCGGCTGGTCGCTCGCCGCGTCGCGGGCCCGGCTGACCCACCGGGCCGTGGTGATCGCGGACGGGACCACGGGCTTCCTGGACGGGCTGACCGCCATGGCGGACGACTCGCCCGCACCCGAGGTCGTGCGCGGCTCGGCCCTGGCAGGAGCATCGCTGGCCTTCCTGTTCACGGGGCAGGGGGCGCAGCGGGCCGGGATGGGCCGGGGGCTGTATGCGGCGTTCCCGGTGTTTGCGGATGCGTTGGATGCGGTGTGTGCGCGGATGGATGGCGCTCTGGAGCGTCCGTTGCGTGATGTGCTCTTCGGTGACGGGGAGTTGATCGATCAGACGGTTTACACGCAGGCGGGGCTTTTCGCGCTGGAGGTTGCTCTCTTCCGGTTGCTGGAGTCGTGGGGTGTCATCCCTGATTTCCTTCTCGGGCATTCGATTGGTGAGTTGGCTGCTGCGCATGTGGCGGGTGTGTTGTCGCTGGATGACGCGTGTGCGTTGGTGGCGGCGCGGGGTCGGTTGATGCAGGCGTTGCCGTCCGGTGGGGCGATGTTGGCCGTTGAGGGTGTGGAGTCCGAGGTCGCGGGGGCGCTGGTCTCGTACGAGGGCCGGGTGAGCGTTGCTGCGGTCAACGGGCCGACCTCGGTGGTGGTGTCCGGTGACGCGGATGCCGTCGCTGAGTTGGAGGTTGTGTGGCGTGAGGCGGGTCGTCGGGTCAAGCGGCTGACGGTTTCGCATGCGTTCCACTCGCCGCGTATGGACGCGATGCTCGATGAATTCGCTGCTGTGGCAGACGGGTTGGCCTTCCACGTCCCACGCATTCCGATTGTCTCCAACGTGACCGGGGAGCTCGCCGACGCGGACGAGATACGGACCCCCGCCTACTGGGTCCGCCACGTCCGCGAAGCAGTCCGCTTCGCCGACGGCGTCCAGTACCTGCACGACCGGGGCGTCACCACGCTCGTCGAGCTCGGCCCCGACGGAGTCCTCTCCGCCATGGCCCAGCAGACCGCCGACCTCCACGCGGCCCCCGTCCTGCGCGGCGATCGCGACGAGACCGCGACGATCCTCACGGCCGTCGCACAGGCCCATGTGCGAGGGGCCGGGGTCCGGTGGAGCTCGGTCTTCGACGGCTGGGGCGGCCGACGGGTCGACCTGCCCACGTATGCCTTCGAACACCGCCGCTACTGGCCCGAACTGCCGCCCCACCCCAGCGGGTCGAGCACCCTCGACGCCTGGCGCTACCGCGTGTCCTGGACCCCGGTCCGGGACACGGAAGCGGCCTCGCTGTCCGGGACGTGGCTGATCGCCACGGCCGCGGGGGCGGCCGGCCAGGACCGGGCGTACGAGGACCTGGCGGCGGCCTTGAGCCGGGCGGGTGCCCGTACCGACCGCATCGAGCTGCCCGCCGGTGAGGAGCGCTCCGTGCTCGCCGCCCGGCTGCGCACCGCGGCCGGCACCGGCGGGATCGCCGGAGTGCTCTCCACGATCGCCCAGGACGAGACGCCGAACTCCGGGGCCCCGAGCGCTGCCGCCGGCCTCACGTCGACGGCGACCCTGGTCCAGGCACTGGCCGACGCCGAGGTCGACGGGCCGCTGTGGGTCCTGACCCGTGGCGCCGTGTCCGTGGGAGCGGCCGACGTGCTCACCGCTCCGGTGCAGTCGCAAGTGTGGGGCTTCGGCCGAGTCGTCGCGCTGGAACAGCCGCGCCTGTGGGGAGGACTGATCGACCTGCCTGTGCCGGCGAACGGGACGGTGGCGAGCCTGGTCGACGACCGGACCGCCGCACGCCTGGTGGCGGTCCTCGCCGACGGCACCGAGGACCAGGTGGCGATCCGCGGCACGGGCGTCCTCGCCCGCAGGTTGCTGCGCGACCCGCTGGCCGACGACCGGCCGGCCGCACGGCCCGAGGACCCGGCCGCACGGTCCGAGGACAACGAGTCCTCCGTGGAGGCGGAGTCGTCCGCCAGGCTCACGGATTCCGCCGACGGCACGCGCCCCTGGCAGCCGTCCGGGACAGTCCTCGTCACCGGAGGCACCGGTGCGCTCGGTTCCCGTGTCGCTGGCTGGCTTGCCGACCGGGGTGCGCAGCGACTCGTCCTGACGAGTCGACGCGGACCCGCCGCACCGGGGGTCGACGCACTGGTGGCGGACCTCGCCGCGCGCGGTGCGCAGGCCACCGTGGTGGCCTGCGACGTGGCCGACCGGAACGCGCTCGCGGCCGTACTCGAGGCGATTCCGGCCGCACACCCGCTAACCGCGGTGGTGCACGCGGCGGGCATCGTGGACGACGGCATCGTGGACGCGATGACGCCGCAGCGGCTCTCCTCCGTGCTGTCCGCGAAGGCGATGGGTGCCGCGCACCTGGACGCGCTCACTGAAGGCATGGACCTCGACGCCTTCGTGCTCTTCTCCTCTCTCGCGGGCATGCTCGGCAACCCGGGCCAGGCCAACTACGCGGCCGCCAACGCCTACTTGGACAGCCTTGCCGAACAGCGCCGGGCGCGCGGACTCGCCGCGACATCCGTCGCGTGGGGTCCCTGGGCTGAGGCCGGCATGGCCGACGAGCAGGTGGCCGCGGCCGGCGGGCACCGGACCGGGGTCGGTGCGCTGGACCCCGAACTGGCCCTCACCGCACTGGGGCAGGCCGTTGACCACCGCGACTGCGTGGTGGCCGTCGCGGACATCGACTGGGCGGCGCTCGCGCCGGGCCTGACCGCCGTACGGCCGATTCCGCTGCTGGAGCACCTGGTGGGGGCACCGGGCGCGGAAGCCGGCGCCGTGACTCCGGAGACGGGGACGGACACGGGCCCCGCCCGCGCCACCGCCCTGCGCGCGGAGCTGGCGGCGGCTGCCGGGCCCGAGGGCGAGCAGATCGTCCTCGACCTGGTCCTGGAGGAGACCGCGCTGGTGCTGCGGCACGGCTCGGCAGGCGAGATCGACGCGGAACGGCCGTTCCGCTTCCTCGGCTTCACCTCGCTGGCCGCCGTGGAACTGCGCAACGCCCTCTCCGCCGCGACCGGACTCACCCTCCCGGTCAGCCTGATCTTCGACCACCCCACCCCAGCGGCGGTCGCGGAGTTCCTCCGCGCCGGACTCGCCCCGGAAACGGCACCCCCGGGCACCGGCTCGATCCTCGCCGAGCTGGACCGCCTCGAGTCGACGCTCGCCGCACAACTGCCGGAAGGTGACGAGGCGGAGGCTCTCGCGACCCGGCTGGAGAACATTCTGTCCAGACTCCAGGTCCCGCACCAGGAAAACTCCAAGGTCGCTGAGAACGCGGACAGCAAGCTCGAGGAAGCCTCGGTGGATGACCTCCTGGAGATCATCCAGAGCGAGTTCGGAAAGTCCTGACCCGACGTAGCAGAAGGTTCCCGGTGAGCGACAGCCGAAAGAATGAAGACAAGCTCGTTGAGAACCTTCGCTGGGTGACCGGCGAACTTCGCCAAGCCAGGCAGCGCCTGCGCGAGGCGGAGGAGCGGGAGGCGGAGCCGATCGCGATCATCGGGATCGGCTGCCGCTTCCCCGGCGGGGTGCGCAGCGCGGACGCGCTGTGGCACCTCGTCTCCTCGGGAGTGGACACCGTCGCGGACTTCCCCGCCGACCGGGGCTGGGACCTGGGCACGCTCTTCGACGACGACCCGGACAAGCGCGGTACGTCGTACGGGCGCGAGGGCGCGTTCCTTGAGGACGCGGCCGAGTTCGACGCGGGCCTCTTCGACATCTCGCCGCGCGAGGCCCTCGCCATGGACCCGCAACAGCGGCTGCTGCTGCAGACCTGCTGGGAGGCGTTCGAGCGCGCCGGGATCGATCCGACGTCGCTGCGCGGCAGCCGTACGGGAGTCTTCGCCGGCACCAACGGCCAGGACTACGGCACGCTGATGCTCGCCAACCCGGACGTCTCCGACGGCTACCTGGGAACCGGCAGCGCGGCCAGCGTGATGTCCGGACGCATCAGTTACGTCTTCGGCCTCGAAGGCCCCGCGGTGACCGTGGACACCGCGTGCTCGTCGTCGCTGGTCGCCCTGTACATGGCGATCCAGGCGCTGCGCCGGGGCGAGTGCTCCCTCGCGCTCGCCAGCGGCGCCACCGTGATGTCGACACCCACGGCGTTCGTCGAGTTCAGCCGCCAGCGCGGCCTCGCCCCGGACGGGCGCTGCAAGGCGTTCGGCGCGGGCGCGGACGGCACCGGCTGGGGCGAGGGCGTCGGCGTGCTCCTCGTGGAGCGCCTTTCGGACGCGGTACGCAACGGGCACGAGGTCCTCGCGGTCGTACGAGGCTCCGCCGTCAACCAGGACGGCGCGTCCAACGGCCTGACGGCACCGAACGGTCCGTCGCAGCAGCGGGTGATCCGTCAGGCCCTCGCCCAGGCAGGGCTGACCACGGCCGATGTGGACGTGGTCGAGGCGCACGGTACGGGTACGAAGCTGGGTGACCCGATCGAGGCGCAGGCGCTCCTCGCCACGTACGGGCAGGGGCGTGACGCGGACCGGCCGCTGTGGCTGGGGTCGGTGAAATCCAACATCGGTCACACCCAGGCCGCTGCCGGTGTCGCCGGGATCATCAAGATGGTCATGGCGATGCGCCATGGTGTCCTGCCCCGCACCCTGCACGCCGACGAGCGGTCCCCGCACGTCGACTGGACGGCGGGCGCGGTCGAGGTGCTCACCGAGAGCCGCGCGTGGGAGGCCGACGGCCGCCCGCGCCGGGCAGGTGTGTCGTCGTTCGGTGTCAGCGGTACCAACGCGCACGTCATTCTGGAGCAGGCCCCGGAGCCGGCGCAGTCTCCGGATGCCGAGCAGCCTGCTGCCGCCCCTCTGCTGCCGTACGTGCCGCTGCTGCTGTCCGCTCGGTCGGCGGCCAGCCTGCGCGGCCAGGCCGAGCGGCTGCACGACCTGCTGAAGACGGCCGACCAGGGGCAGCGGGACCGAGAGCTGGTCGACACCGCGTTGTCGTTGGTGACGACGCGGGCGGTGCTGGAGCACCGGGCGGTGGTGTTGTCCCCGGACCGTGAGACGGCTTTGGTCCGGCTGGCGGAGCTCGCCGGTGGTGGTTCCGGGGCGGGTGTGGTGTCCGGTGTGTCGGTGCCGGGGAAGACGGCGTTCTTGTTCACGGGGCAGGGGGCGCAGCGGGCCGGGATGGGGCGGGGGCTGTATGCGGCGTTCCCGGTGTTCGCGGGGGTGTTGGATGCGGTGGCGGAGCGGTTGGACTCCCTGTTGGATCGTCCGTTGCGTGATGTGCTCTTCGGTGACGGGGAGTTGATCGATCAGACGGTTTACACGCAGGCGGGGCTGTTCGCGCTGGAGGTTGCTCTCTTCCGGCTGTTGGAGTCGTGGGGCGTCACCCCTGACTACCTGCTGGGGCATTCGATCGGTGAGTTGGCTGCCGCGCATGTGGCGGGTGTGCTGTCGCTGGATGATGCGTGTGCGTTGGTGGCGGCGCGGGGTCGTCTGATGCAGGCGCTGCCTGCCGGTGGGGCGATGCTGGCCGTCGAGGGCGTGGAGTCCGAGGTCGCGGAGGCCCTGGCTTCGTACGAGGGTCGCGTCAGCATTGCTGCGGTCAACGGGCCCAGCTCGCTCGTGGTGTCCGGTGACGCGGATGCTGTTGCGGAGCTTGAGGTTGTGTGGCGTGAGGCGGGTCGTCGGGTCAAGCGGCTGACGGTCTCGCACGCCTTTCACTCACCGTGCATGGACGCGATGTTGGATGAATTCGCTGCTGTGGCAGCAGAGCTGACCTTCCATGCCCCGCAGCTGCCGATCGTTTCCAACGTGACCGGGAAGCTCGCCGACGCGGACGAGATCCGGACCCCGGGTTACTGGGTGAGGCATGTCCGCGAGGCGGTGCGTTTCGCTGACGGCGTGGCCACCCTGCGTGGCAAGGGCGTCAGCCGCTTCCTGGAGCTGGGCCCCGACGGCGTACTCACCGCCATGGCTCAACAGACCGCCACCGACGCGGCCGTCGCCGTTCCCGCCATGCGAGGCGACCGCGACGAGACCGAAGCACTGTTCACCGCCCTCGCCCAGCTGCACGCGCACGGTGCGCGGATCGACTGGGCCGCGCTGCTGCAGCCGTACGGCGGCAAGCGGGTGGACCTCCCCACCTACGCCTTCGACCTTCGGACGTACTGGCCCGACGCCCTTCCCACGACCGGCGACGTCACCGCCGCGGGTCTCGGCGCCGCCGACCATCCACTGCTCGGAGCGGCGGTCACCCTGGCGTCCGGCGACGGCGTACTGCTCACCGGCCGCCTCGCCACGAGCACGCACCCCTGGCTGGCCGACCACACCGTGCACGGCCAGGTCGTCTTCCCGGGCACCGCGTTCGTCGAACTCGCCCTGCACGCGGGCGAGCAGGCCGGTTGCCTTCGGCTCGACGAACTGACCCTCGAAGCCCCCCTGGTCCTGCCCGGCAATGACGCTGTGCACCTCCAGGTCGGCGTCGGCGTACCGCAGCAAGACGGCACCCGCACGGTCGAGATCTACTCCCGCCCCGAATCCCGCACCGAGGGCGACGACGAGACCTGGGTACGACACGCCACCGGTCTCCTGACCTCCGACACCGCCGCCCCGGCCGGGGCGGCGGATGACCTGACCGCCTGGCCGCCCGCCGGCGGCGAGCCCGTCGACCTCACCGACTTCTACGCCCGAGCCGCGGAGGCGGGCTTCGCGTACGGCCCGGTGTTCCAGGGGCTCCGTGCCGCTTGGCGGGCAGGTGACGTGCTGTACGCAGAGGTCGAACTCCCCGAGAACGCACGGCGCGACGCCGCCCTGTACGGACTGCACCCCGCTCTGTTGGACACTGCCCTGCACCCGACGGGGCTGCTGGGCCCGGCGGGAGTGCCGTTCGCGTGGCAGGGAGTCTCCCTGTACGCGGTGGGGGCGACCGCGCTGCGGGTACGGCTGTCGCGTTCCTCGGATACGGGCCAGGACGGCTTCTCGTTGCTGCTGGCCGACGGTACGGGCACGCCGGTCGCGCGAGTGGACTCGCTGGTGCTGCGGTCGGTGTCGGCGCAGCAGTTCGCCGTGGAGGCGGATGTCGACGGGTTGTATGGGGTGGAGTGGGCTCGGGTTGTGGTGCCTGAGGGTGCCGATGTTGGTGGGTCTGTTGGGTTGTGTGCGCTGGGTGAGTTGGTGGGTGTGTCGGGTGGGGATGTGGCGGTGTGGTTGCCGTCGTTGTCGTCGTCCGGTGGGCTTGGTGAGTGTGTGGGTCGTGTTCTTGGGGTTGTTCAGTGGTGGTTGGGTCAGGAGGGTTTTGGGGGTTCGCGGTTGGTGTTGTTGTCGCGTGGTGCGGTGGATGTGGGTGATGGCCGTGCGGTGGCGGATCTGGCTGCTGCTGGTGTGTGGGGTCTGGTGCGTTCGGCGCAGTCGGAGCATCCGGGGCGTCTGGTGCTGGTGGATGTGGATGATGTGGAGCCTTCGGCGGAGCAGCTTGCTGCTGTGTTGGGTGTGGATGAGCCCCAGCTTGCCTTGCGTGGTGGTGTGTTGTGGGCGCCGCGTTTGGTGAGGGCGTCGTCGCTTCCGGTGTTGGCTCTTCCGGTGGGGGAGCGGCAGTGGCGTTTGGAGGGTTCTGAGCGGGGCGCGCTGGAAGACCTCGCGCCGGTTGCGGTGGGCTTGCCGGTGGTGGGCGAACTCGCTCCTGGGCAGGTGCGGGTTGGTGTGCGTGCGACGGGGGTGAACTTCCGTGACGTGTTGGTCGCTCTTGGTTCGTATCCGGATGCCACTGCTCTGATGGGTTCTGAGGGTGCGGGTGTGGTCCTGGAGGTCGGTCCCGGTGTTGAGGGGTTGGTGGTTGGGGACCGGGTCTTCGGGCTGTTCAACGGTGGT
This sequence comes from Streptomyces lydicus, assembly GCF_004125265.1. Lineage (GTDB taxonomy): Bacteria > Actinomycetota > Actinomycetes > Streptomycetales > Streptomycetaceae > Streptomyces > Streptomyces lydicus_C. Next base: position 1,185,597 of record NZ_RDTE01000003.1, on the reverse strand, counting down.
TTCGGTCCGGTGGTGGTGGTTGATCGGCGTTTGGTGGCGCGGGTGCCGGTGGGGTGGTCGTTCGTGCAGGCGGCGTCGGTGCCGATGGCGTTTTTGACGGCGTATTACGGGTTGGTGGATCTGGGTGGTCTGGGCTCGGGTGAGTCGGTGCTTGTGCATGCGGCTGCTGGTGGTGTGGGTATGGCTGCTGTGCAGTTGGCGCGGCATTTGGGTGCTGAGGTGTTTGCGACGGCGAGTGTGTCGAAGTGGCCGGTCGTGGAGGGTCTCGGGGTTTCGCGTGAGCGGATCGCTTCCTCTCGTGATCTGTCGTTCGAGGACGCTTTCCGTGAGCGGCTGGGCGGGCGTGGTGTTGATGTGGTCCTCAATGCTTTGGCGGGGGAGTACATCGATGCGAGTGCCCGGTTGTTGGGGGAGGGTGGTCGGTTTGTCGAGATGGGCAAGGCCGATCTTCGCGACGCTGGTTCCTTCGCGGACGGGGTTGCGTATAGGGCGTTTGATCTCTTCGATGCGGGTTTGGATCGGTTGGGCGAGATGCTCGCCATCGTTGTGGATTTGTTTGAGCGGGGTGTGTTGTCGCTGTTGCCGGTTCGGGCGTGGGATGTGCGGGAGGTGGTGTCTGCGTTCCGGTTGATGAGCCGGGGTGGGCATGTCGGCAAGAACGTCCTTACCTTCCCTCGTCCTCTCGACCGTGACGGCACTGTTTTGATCACGGGTGGTACGGGTGCGTTGGGTGGTTTGTTGGCCCGGCATCTGGTGACTGAGTACGGGGTGCGTCATCTGGTGCTGACCAGTCGTCGGGGCGGGGATGCTCCGGGTGCTTCCGACCTCCTCACGGAGCTGCGGGGCCTGGGTGCTGAGGTTGTTGCGGTGGCGTGTGACGTCTCTGACCGCGAGGCCCTGGCGGCTGTGCTGGATGGGATTCCGGCTGAGCATGCCCTGACGGGCATCGTGCACACCGCCGGTGTGGTGGATGACGGTGTCTTTGCGTCGATGACGCCTGACCGACTGGCTGCCGTCTTCGCGCCGAAGGCTGACGCGGCGTTGCATCTGCATGAGCTGACCGCTCACCTCGACCTGGCGATGTTCACGCTGTACTCGTCGATCGCGGCGACCTATGGTTCGCCGGGTCAGGCCAACTACGCTGCCGCCAACGCCGTTCTCGACGCCCTCGCTCATCACCGTCGGGCTCATGGCCTGGCGGGTCAGTCGCTGGGTTGGGGCCTGTGGGAGCAGGTCAGCGGGATCAGCGGTCACCTCAACGAGGCCGATCTCGCCCGGATCGAGAAGCTGGGCGGAGGGCTGTCCACCGCGGACGGTCTCGCGCTGTTCGATGCCGCGCTGGCCTCGGTTCCCGCCCACGTACTGCCGGTACGGCTGAACCTGTCCGGAATGAAGGACCGGGCCGAGGTGCCGGCGCTGTTCCAGGGCCTGGTCCGGACACCGCTGCGGCGTGCGCTGGCGGCGGCCGGGGTGGACGGTTCGTCGCTCGCCGGGCGGCTGGCGGGGCTGTCGGTTGTGGAGCAGGAGCGGCAGCTGACCGCTCTGGTGCTGGGCGAGGTCGCGGGCGTGCTCGGCCACGCCTCGGGTGAGGCTATCGAGGCGGGCCGTGCGTTCAAGGAGCTGGGCTTCGATTCGCTGACCTCGGTGGAGTTGCGTAACCGCGTCAACGCCGCGACCGGCCTGCGGCTGCCCGCCACCCTCGTCTTCGACCACCCCACCCCCACCGCGCTTGCTGAGCATCTGCGCGGTGAACTGGTGGGAGCGGACGTGGCCGCAGCGGTGCGCTCGGCGGTCGCCGTGCCACTGGACGACGATCCGGTGGTGATCGTCGGCATGAGCTGTCGGTTCCCGGGAGGCGTCACTTCCCCCGAGGACCTGTGGCGGCTCGTGCTATCCGGTGCGGATGCGATCGGGGACTTCCCGACGGACCGTGGCTGGGACCTTTCCGCTCTGCTCGACGTGGAGTCCGGTGAAGCTGGTACCTCCAGCACGCGGCAGGGCGGCTTCATCTACGACGTGGGCGAGTTCGACGCCGCACTGTTCGGGATCTCGCCGCGCGAGGCACTCGCGATGGACCCCCAGCAGCGGCTGCTGCTGGAATCCTCCTGGGAGGCGTTCGAGCAAGCGGGCGTTGCCCCGCTGTCCCTGTGCGGCGAACAGGTGGGTGTCTTCATCGGCGCCGCTGCCTCGAACTACAGCGTGGGCTCGGCCTCCGCCGACGCTCAGGGCGAGGTCGAGGGACACCTGCTCACCGGCACGCTGACCAGCGTGGCGTCGGGCCGGATCGCGTACACCTTCGGGCTGGAGGGCCCGGCGATGACGGTCGACACCGCGTGCTCGTCCTCTCTCGTCGCCTTGCACCTCGCCGTGCAGGCGCTGCGCTCCGGCGAGTGCGACATGGCCCTGGCCGGCGGTGCCACGGTCATGGCGACGCCCGGAATCTTCACCGAGTTCAGCCGGCAGAACGGTGTCGCGGCGAACGGCCGCTGCAAGTCCTTCTCGGCCGACGCCGACGGCACCGGCTGGGCCGAAGGTGCGGGCATGCTGCTGGTGGAGCGGCTGTCGGACGCCCGGCGACGCGGGCACGAGGTCCTCGCGGTGGTGCGGGGTACGGCGATCAACCAGGACGGCGCGTCCAACGGGCTGACGGCTCCCAACGGCCCGTCCCAGCAGCGCGTCATCCGCCAGGCCCTCGCCAACGCCCGGCTGACCCCCGCCGAGGTGGACGCGGTCGAGGCGCACGGCACCGGTACGGCGCTGGGTGACCCGATCGAGGCGCAGGCGCTCCTCGCCACGTACGGTCAGGACCGCGACGCGGACCGGCCGCTGTGGCTCGGCTCGATCAAGTCCAACATCGGGCACGCGCAGTCCGCCGCCGGTGTCGCGGGCATCATCAAGATGGTCATGGCCATGCGCCACGGGGTCCTGCCGCAGACCCTGCACGCCGACCAGCCCTCCCCGCACATCGACTGGTCGTCGGGTGCCGTGGAGCTGCTCATCGAGAACCGTCCGTGGGAGGCGGAGGGCCGGTCGCGCCGGGCAGCTGTGTCGTCGTTCGGCGTCAGCGGCACCAACGCCCACGTCATCATCGAGCAGCCCGAGCAGAAGGAATCCGCACCGGCAGCGCCGCCCGTGCAGCCCGCTCCGGCACGCCTGCCGTGGTTGCTCTCCGCGAAGTCCGAGGCAGCGTTGCATGCCCAGGCCGGCCGCCTGCGGTCGTTCGTGGCGGACCACGAGGACCTGAACCTCCTCGACGGCGCCAAGTCGTTGGCCACCACCCGGACGGCGCTGGAACACCGTGCCGCGATCGTCGCGGCCGACCGCACGGAGCTGCTGGCGGCACTGGCCGCGCTGGCCGAGGGCGGTCAGGGCGCTGTGACGGGCCTGACGACCCACGGCAAGACGGCCCACGGCAAGACGGCATTCCTCTTCACGGGGCAGGGGGCGCAGCGGGCCGGGATGGGGCGGGGGCTGTACGAGACGTTCCCGGCCTTCGCGGAGGCGCTGGACGCGGTGGCGGAGCGGTTGGACTCCTGGCTGGACCGGCCGTTGCGGGAGGTTCTCTTCGGTGACGGGGAGTTGATCGATCAGACGGTTTACACGCAGGCGGCGCTCTTCGCGCTTGAAGTGGCCCTGTTCCGGCTGCTGGAGTCGTGGGGTGTCACTCCGGACTTCCTGCTGGGGCATTCGATCGGTGAGTTGGCTGCTGCGCATGTGGCGGGTGTGCTGTCGCTGGACGATGCGTGCACGCTGGTTGCCGCGCGGGGTCGGTTGATGCAGGCGCTGCCTGTCGGCGGAGCGATGCTGGCTGTCGAGGGTGTGGAGTCCGAGGTCGCGGAGGCGCTGGTCTCGTACGAGGGCCGTGTCAGCATCGCGGCGGTCAACGGGCCCACCTCGCTCGTGATCTCCGGCGACGCGGATGCCGTCGCGGAGCTTGAGGCGATGTGGCGCGAGGCAGGCCGGCGGGTCAAGCGGCTGACGGTTTCACACGCTTTCCACTCGCCGCGCATGGACACCATGCTCGACGAATTCGCGGCTGTGACCGGTGAGTTGACCTTCCAGGCGCCGCGGATACCGATTGTCTCCAACGTGAGCGGTATGCTCGCCGACCCCGACGAGATCCGCACCCCGGGTTACTGGGTGCGTCACGTCCGCGAGGCGGTCCGCTTTGCCGACGGTGTCCGGTATCTGACCGATCAAGGCGTGACCACGCTCGTCGAGCTCGGCCCGGACGGCGTCCTTTCCGCCATGGCTCAGCAGGCCGTCACCGATGCGGCCGTCGCCGTTCCCGCCCTGCGCGGTGACCGCGACGAGACCGAAACGCTCTTCACCGCCCTCGCCACCGCCCACACCCACGGCACCCCCGTCGACTGGGCCGCGCTCTTCGCCCCGTACGGCGCACGCAAGGTCGCCCTGCCCACGTACGCCTTCCAGCGTCGACGCTACTGGCTGGAGGGTGGCGCCCATGAAGCACAGCCGACCTCCACCGATGTCGCCGAGGCCACCTTCTGGGCGGCGGTGGAGTCCGAGGACCTGGGTTCGGTGGCCGCCACCTTGGGTGTGGACGCGGGCAGTGGTCTCAACGCCGTGCTGCCGGCCCTGTCCGCCTGGCGGCGCGGGCAGCAGGACCGGGCGACCGTCGACAGCTGGTCGTACGAGATCGTGTGGCGGCCCCTGACCGACGTGTCCGGCACAGTGGGCGGTGGACGTTGGCTGATCGTGACGGGCCCGGAGACGTCCGACGACGAAACGGTGGTGCGTGTCCTGCAGGATGCGGGTGCCGAGGCCGTCACCGTCGCAGGGGACGGCGAACGCGCCGTTCTCGCGCAGCGGCTGGCCGAGGCGGCCGAGCGGGACCTCCCGTTCACGGGTGTCGTTGCTCTTCCGACCGCCGGTCCCGTGCCTGCGGTCGACGGCACGGGCCCCGTCGGCCGGGCCCTCGTACTCCTCCAGGCCCTCGGTGACGCGGGCATCGACGCCCCGCTCTGGTGCCTGACCCGCGGCGCGGTGTCCGTCGGGCACGCGGATCCGGCCCCCGGGCCGGAGCAGGCGCAGGTGTGGGGCCTGGGCAGGGTGGCGGCGCTGGAGCACCCGCGCCGCTGGGGCGGCCTCGTCGACCTGCCCGAGGTGCTGGACGACCGGGCCGCCGCCCGGCTGGTGGCGGTGTTCGCGGGCGGCTCGGGCGAGGACCAGCTCGCGCTGCGCGGCTCGGGTGTCTTCGGGCGCCGGCTGCGGCCGGTGCCGCGGACCCGGGCCGGAGTAGGGCGCGAGGAGTGGCAGCCGCACGGCACGGTTTTGATCACCGGCGGCACGGGTGCGCTCGGCGGGCAGGTCGCCCGCTGGCTGGCCCGGCGGGGTGCCCAGCACCTCGTACTGACCGGCCGGCGCGGCCCGGACACCCCGGGCGCCTCCGAACTGATCGCGGAACTGGCCGAGCTGGGCGCGGAGGCCGTGGCCGTCGCGTGCGACGCGGCCGACCGCGAGGCCATGGCTGCCGTCCTGGCGGCGATCCCGGACACGTACCCGCTGACCGGCGTCGTCCACGCCGCGGGCGTCGTGGACGACAACGAGATCGACGCGCTGCGGCCGGAAGGCATGGAGACGGTCTTCCACGGCAAGGTGCGTGCCGCCCTCGTCCTCGACGAGCTGACGGCCGACCTGCCCCTCGAGGCATTTGTGCTGTTCTCCTCCATCGCCGGAGTGTGGGGCAGCGGAGGCCAGGCCGCCTACGCCGCCGCCAACGCCGCCCTCGACGTCCTCGCGGAGAGCCGCAGGGCACGCGGCCTGGCCGCGACCGCCATCGCCTGGGGGCCGTGGGCTGCCGCGGGCATGGCCGCCCGCGGCGAGGCCGCCGACTACCTGCGCCGCCGGGGGCTGCGGGCCCTGCCGTCGGAGCTCGCCGTCGTGGCACTGGGCCAGGCAGTCGGACGCGAGATCTCCGGGCACGGGGCCTCCGGGCGCGACGCGTCGTCCCCCTGTGTGACGGTGGCCGATGTGGACTGGGCGCGGTTCGCCGAAGTGTTCACCGCTGCTCGCCCCAGCAGGCTGTTCGCCGAGATCCCGGCGGCTGTCGCCGTGGGTGAGGACCAGGCACAGGGCGACGGTACGGGCGACTCGCCCGCCGACCGGCTGCGTCGACGGCTCTCCCTGATCTCGCCGGCCGAGCGGTCCCGGCACCTGCGCGACCTCGTACGCGACCAGGTGGCCGGCGTGCTCGGTTACCCGGACCCGGGCGCGATCGAGACTGCCGCGTCCTTCGCGGACCTGGGCTTCGATTCCCTCACCGGAGTCGAACTGCGCAACCGCCTGGTCGCGGACACCGGCCTCCCCCTGCCCGCCACGCTGGTCTTCGACCGTCCGAGCATCGAGGCACTGACCGGCTACCTGGCCGAACTGCTCGCCGCGCTGGAGGCGCCGGCCGCTGTGGCGGAGCACGCCTCCGCCACAGGGGCGCCCTTCGCCCCGGCAGCCGTGGACGAACCGATCGCGATCGTCGCCATGAGCTGCCGGCTCCCCGGCGGCGTCGCCTCCCCGGAGGAGCTGTGGGAGCTCGTCGTGTCCGGCACCGACGGAATCTCCGACTTCCCCGAGGACCGCGGCTGGGATCTCTCCGGCGAGGATCTCTCGTACGCACGGACCGGCGGCTTCCTGCACGACGCCACCGACTTCGACGCGGAACTCTTCGGCATCTCCCCGCGCGAGGCCCTCGCCATGGACCCGCAGCAGCGGGTGCTCCTGGAGACCGCGTGGGAGACGTTCGAGCGCGGCGGCATCGACCCTCGGTCGGTGCGCGGCGAGCAGATGGGCGTGTTCATCGGCGCCTCCAACTCCGGTTACGGAACCGGGTCCCAGCACTCCGACGAGGTGGACGGCCACCTCCTGACCGGCAGCGCCAACAGCGTCATTTCGGGCCGCGTCGCCTACGCCTTCGGGCTCGAAGGCCCCGCGGTGACCGTGGACACGGCGTGCTCGTCGTCGCTGGCCGCCCTGCACCTCGCCGTCCAGGCACTGCGCAACGGCGAGTGCGCGTCCGCGCTCGCGGGCGGTGTGGCCGTGCTGACGACGCCGGTAGCGTACGCCGAGTTCAGCAAGCAGGACGGGCTGGCGGCGGACGGCCGCTGCAAGCCGTTCGCCGAGGCCGCCGACGGTACGGGATGGTCCGAGGGCGTCGCCGTGGTGCTCGTGGAACCGCTCTCCGAGGCCCGCCGCAAGGGGCACGACGTGCTCGCGGTCGTACGGGGTTCGGCCATGAACTCCGACGGGGCCTCGAACGGCCTGACCGCCCCCAACGGCCCCTCCCAGCAGCGCGTCATCCGTGCTGCCCTGACCGGCGCCGGACTGACGTCCGCCGACGTGGACGCCGTCGAGGGCCACGGCACGGGCACCCGGCTCGGTGACCCGATCGAGGCGCAGGCCCTGCTCGCCACGTACGGCCGGGGGCGGGACGCGGACCGGCCGCTGTGGTTGGGCTCGCTGAAGTCCAACATTGGTCACACGCAGGCCGCTTCCGGGCTGGCCGGCGTGATCAAGACGGTCATGGCGATGCGGAACGACGTGCTGCCCCGGACGCTGCATGTGGACGCGCCGTCGTCGCACGTGGACTGGTCGGCGGGCGCGGTCGAACTGATCACGGAGAACCGAGCCTGGGAGGCGGCCGATGGACGGCCGCGCCGGGCAGGTGTGTCGTCGTTCGGTATCAGCGGCACCAACGTGCACACGATCCTGGAGGAGGCGCCGGCGGACGAGCCGGTCGAGCCGAGGACGGGTGTCGTTCAGGCCGCCCCCGTACTGCCGTGGCTGCTCTCGGGCCGGTCGCAGGCCGCGCTGCGACAGCAGGCGGAGCGCCTGGGTGCCCTGTTGAGTGAGGCTCCGGAGTTGCGGCTTGCCGATGTCGCGGGCTCCCTGGCCACCACGCGTGCCACGCTCGAACACCGTGCGGTGGTGCTGGGTTCGGACGCCGACGACTTCCGTCGGGGGCTCGCGGACCTCGCGGCCGGGCGTACCGGTGGCGGTGTCGTCAGCGGGGTGGCGAGCCCGGGGAAGACGGCGTTCCTGTTCACGGGGCAGGGGGCGCAGTGGGCTGGGATGGGTCGGGGGTTGTATGCGGCGTTCCCGGTGTTTGCGGATGCTTTGGATGCGGTGTGTGCGCGGATGGACGGTTCCTTGCAGCATCCGTTGCGTGATGTGCTCTTCGGTGACGGGGAGTTGATCGATCAGACGGTTTACACGCAGGCGGGATTGTTCGCGCTGGAGGTTGCTCTCTTCCGGCTGCTGGAGTCGTGGGGGCTTACGCCCGACTTCCTCCTCGGGCATTCGATCGGTGAGCTGGCTGCCGCGCATGTGGCGGGTGTGTTGTCGCTGGATGACGCGTGTGCGTTGGTGGCGGCGCGGGGTCGGCTGATGCAGGCGCTGCCTGTCGGCGGAGCGATGCTGGCTGTCGAGGGTGTGGAGTCCGAGGTCGCGGAGGCGCTGGTCTCGTACGAGGGCCGGGTGAGCATCGCGGCGGTCAACGGGCCGACCTCGGTGGTGGTGTCCGGTGACGCGGATGCTGTCGCGGAGCTTGAGGCTGGGTGGCGTGAGCAGGGCCGGCGGGCCAAGCAGCTGACGGTTTCACACGCTTTCCACTCGCCGCGTATGGACACCATGCTCGACGAATTCGCGGCTGTGACCGGTGAGTTGACCTTCCAGGCGCCGCGGATACCGATTGTCTCCAACGTAAGCGGTACGCTCGCCGACCCCGACGAGATCCGCACCCCGGGTTACTGGGTGCGTCACGTCCGCGAGGCGGTCCGCTTTGCCGACGGTGTCCGGTATCTGACCGATCAGGGCGTGACCACGCTCGTCGAGCTCGGCCCGGACGGCGTCCTTTCCGCCATGGCCCGGCAGAGCGTCGACACCGCAGCGCTTCCCGTGCTGCGCGGCGACCGCGACGAGGTGCGTGCGCTCGTCGAGGCGGTCGGCGGGGCACACGTGCGCGGCGTGCCGGTGGCGTGGAAGGCGGTGTTCGCGGACTGGCAGGGATGCAGGATCGACCTGCCGACGTACCCGTTCCAGCGTCGGCGGTACTGGCTCGAGCCGTCCGCACCTTCCGTGGCGGCAGGGTCGGAAAGCAGCGCCTACGAATCCGAGGAAGGGTTCTGGGCCGCGGTCGAGAACGAGGACCTGACGGCACTCGCAGCGGAGCTGCGGCTCGACGCGAACGAGGCCGGCAACGGACTCGGCGCCCTGCTGCCCGCGCTGTCCGCGTGGCGGCGCGGCCGCCGCGACGAGGCGGTCGTGGACGGCTGGAGTTACCGGGTGGGCTGGCAGGCGCTGCCCGCCCACGGCCGGGCAACTGTGGACGGCCACTGGCTGATCGTGGTCCCGGAAGGGGCCGATGCGGCCGACGTCGTCGACGCGTTGCGCGAGGGCGGGGCCGGGACCGAGATCCTGACCGTGCCGGAAGGCACCGGACGGGAAGCACTGGCCGGCATCGTGGGCGAGCGGTCCGGAGCAGACCCGACCGGAGTGCTTTCGCTCCTGGGCGCCGCCGACCTGCTTGTGCTCCTCCTGGCCCTGAAGGACGCCGGGATCGACGTCCCCGTCCGGGGCCTCACCCGGGGCGCGGTGTCCGTCGGTCGCTCCGACCGGCTGACGCACCCCGCAGGTGCCCAGGTATGGGGTCTCGGCCGGGTCGCCGCGCTGGAGTACCCGCAGCGCTGGGGCGGACTGATCGACCTGCCCGCACTGCTGGACGACCGCACCGCGCCCAGGTTCGTGGCCGCGCTGGGCGCCGACACCGGCGAGGACCAGGTCGCGATCCGCGGCTCCGGCAGTTTCGGCCGCAGGCTGCGCCGCGCCGTGCCCGGCGCCCCCGTCCGTACGAAGGCCGCGCAGCCGGTCTGGCGGGCCGACGGCACCGTACTCATCACCGGTGGCACCGGTGCGCTGGGCGGCCACGTGGCCCGCTGGCTCGCCGGACAGGGCGTGCGCCGACTGCTGCTCACCAGCCGCCGCGGCCCCGCCGCACCGGGCGCCGCCGAGCTGGTGGCGGAGCTGGCCGAGGCCGGTACCGAGGCCCTCGCGGTCGCTTGTGACGTGGCCGACCGCGAAGCGCTCGCCGCCTTGCTCCGGCAGCACTCGGTCACCGCCGTGGTGCACGCCGCCGGTGTCGTCGACACCCGGCCGCTCGCGCAGACCACGCCCGAGCAGTTCGCCGAAGTGGTACGGGCGAAGGCGACCGGAGCCGTACACCTGGATGAGCTGCTGACCGACACCGAGTTGGACGCGTTCGTGCTGTTCGCCTCCATCTCCGGCATCTGGGGCAGCGCCGGGCAGGCTGCCTACGCCGCCGCCAACGCCGCCCTCGACGCGCTGGCACAGGCCCGCCGCGCCCGTGGTCTCACCGCCACCTCCGTGGCCTGGGGTCCCTGGGCGGAGGCCGGCATGCTGGCCGACACCGCCGAGGCCGAGGACTACCTCACCCGTCGCGGCCTGCTCCCCATGCGCCCCGAACTGGCCGTGTCCGCGCTCGCCCGGGCCCTGGCCGACGACGAGACCACCCTCACCGTGGCCGAGGTCGACTGGACACGCTTCGCCCCCGCCTACACCTCCGCCCGGCCCAGCTCCTTCCTCTCGGCCCTCCCCGAAGCGGCCGCGCACACCGCCGCCCAGGACGGCCCGGGGCAGGAGTCGGACTCCGAGTTCGTACGCCGCCTCGCCGGGCTCTCCCCGGCCGAGCGGCTGCACGAGACGTCCGCGCTTGTGCGGGCCGAGACCATGGCGGTGCTGCGGCACACCGACCCCGGTGCAGTGGACGCCGAACGCCCCTTCAAGGGCCTCGGCTTCGACTCGCTGACCGCCGTCGAACTCCGCGACCGGCTGACCGCCGCGACCGGCCTGCGACTGGCCGCGAGCCTCGTCTTCGACTACCCGACCGCCGCCGCGCTCTCCGCGCACCTGGCCGGGCAGCTGGCCGAGGAATCCGGCTCGACGCGCGCCACGAAGGAAGCTCCGGCGGGCCCGCCGGCCCTCGGCACCGACGAGCCCATCGCCATCATCGGCATGAGCTGCCGCTTCCCCGGCGGGGTCGGCTCGCCGGAGGACCTGTGGCGGCTGCTCGGCTCCGGTGCGGACGCCCTTGGCGGCTTCCCGACCGACCGCGGCTGGGACCTGGCCACGCTCTTCGACACCGACGACGACCCGGACAAGGTCGGCACCTCCTACGTCCGCGAGGGCGGATTCCTGACGGACGCCGCCGACTTCGACGCGGCCCTGTTCGGCATCTCGCCGCGCGAGGCCGTCGCGATGGACCCGCAGCAGCGGCTGCTCCTGGAGACGGGCTGGGAGGTCTTCGAACGGGCCGGTATCGACCCGCGCTCGCTGCGCGGCAGCCGCACCGGTGTCTTCGCGGGCACCAACGGCCAGGACTACAACCGCCTCACCGCCTTTGCCTCGGACGCCAGCGAGGGCCATCTCGCCACCGGTAGTGCGGCGAGCGTCATGTCCGGCCGCCTCGCCTACTCCTTCGGTCTGGAGGGCCCGGCGGTCACCGTCGACACCGCCTGCTCCTCCTCCCTGGTCGCCCTGCACCTCGCGGTGCAGGCACTGCGCAACGGCGAGTGCGCACTCGCACTCGCCGGAGGCGTGACGGTGATGGCGACTCCGGGTGCGTTCATCGAGTTCAGCCGCCAGCGCGGGCTCGCGGCCGACGGCCGCTGCAAGGCGTTCGCAGCGGCGGCCGACGGGACCGGGTGGTCCGAGGGCGTGGGCATGCTGCTCGTGGAGCGGCTGTCGGATGCCCGTCGCAACGGTCACCAGGTGCTCGCGGTGGTGCGGGGTTCGGCCGTCAACCAGGACGGTGCGTCGAACGGTCTGACGGCGCCGAACGGTCCGTCGCAGCAGCGGGTGATTCGGCAGGCGTTGGCGAATGCGGGGTTGTCCGCGGTCGACGTGGACGTGGTCGAGGCACACGGCACGGGTACGAAGCTGGGTGACCCGATCGAGGCGCAGGCGCTCCTCGCCACGTACGGTCAGGACCGCCCGGCCGACCGGCCCCTGTGGCTCGGCTCGATCAAGTCGAACATCGGTCACACGCAGGCCGCTTCGGGCGTAGCGAGCGTGATCAAGATGGTCATGGCGATGCGGCATGGAGCGCTGCCCCGAACGCTGCACGTGGACGCGCCGTCGCCGCATGTGGACTGGACGGCGGGTGCGGTTGAGCTGCTGAGGGAGGAGCGGGTGTGGCCGGCGGTCGGGGACCGGCCGCTGCGGGCCGGCATCTCCTCGTTCGGCATGAGCGGCACCAACGCCCACGCCATCCTGGAACAGGCCTCGGCCACGCCAGAGACCGTCGAGGCACAGGACACCTTCAACTCGCCGCCGAGCGTGCTGCCGTGGGTCCTCACCGGCCACTCCGAGGCCGCACTGCGGGCTAGCGCCGAACGACTGGCGACGTTCGTCGCCGCCGACCCGGCGCTGCGCCCCCAGGACATCGGCCTGTCACTCGCCACGACCCGCGCGGCGCTGGAACACCGCGCCGTTGTACTCGCGGGAACGCACGAGGGCTTCCTCGACGCCCTGCGGAACCTGGGGGAGTCGGGCGCCGGTGCAGTAAGCGGCGTGGCGAGCCCGGGGAAGACGGCGTTCCTGTTCACGGGGCAGGGGGCGCAGCGGGCCGGGATGGGTCGGGGGCTGTATGCGGCGTTCCCGGTGTTTGCGGATGCGTTGGATGCGGTGTGTGCGCGGATGGATGGCGCTCTGGAGCGTCCGTTGCGTGATGTGCTCTTCGGTGACGGGGAGTTGATCGATCAGACGGTTTACACGCAGGCGGGATTGTTCGCGCTGGAGGTTGCTCTCTTCCGGTTGCTGGAGTCGTGGGGTGTCACTCCTGACTTCCTGCTGGGGCATTCGATTGGTGAGTTGGCTGCTGCGCATGTGGCGGGTGTGTTGTCGCTGGATGATGCGTGTGCGTTGGTGGCGGCGCGGGGTCGGTTGATGCAGGCGTTGCCGTCCGGTGGGGCGATGCTGGCTGTCGAGGGTGTGGAGTCCGAGGTCGCGGGGGCGCTGGTCTCGTACGAGGGCCGGGTGAGCGTTGCTGCGGTCAACGGGCCGACCTCGGTGGTGGTGTCCGGCGACGCGGATGCGGTCGCGGAGCTTGAGGCTGGGTGGCGCGAGGCAGGCCGGCGGGTCAAGCGGCTGATGGTCTCGCACGCCTTCCACTCGCCGCGCATGGACGCGATGCTCGACGAGTTCGCTGCCGTAGCAGCAGAGCTGACGTTCCAGGCGCCTCGGATTCCGGTCATTTCCAATGTGACGGGGCGGCCCGCCGATCCGGAGGAGATCCAGACCCCCGGCTACTGGGTCCGTCACGTCCGCGAAGCCGTCCGCTTCGCCGATGGTGTTCAGTGCCTGCACGACCGGGGCGTTACGACACTCCTGGAACTGGGCCCTGACGGGGTGCTGACGGCAATGGCTCAGCAGTCCGCCGATCTCCTCGCTGTCCCCGTCCTGCGGGGCGACCGCGACGAGACCGAGGCGCTGTTCACGGCGCTTGCCACTGCTTACGCGCACGGAACCGCCCTCAACTGGATCGATGTGTACGCCACGTGGGGCGCTCGTACGGTGGAGCTGCCGACCTACAGCTTCCAGCGCGAGCGCTATTGGGCGAGCGGCCCGAGCGGACCGGGCGATGTCGCAGGGGCCGGGCTCGCCGCCACCGGGCACCCGCTGCTGGGAGCAGAGGTGTCGCTCGCGTCGGGTGCGGGAGTGGTGTTGACGGGACGGCTCTCCGTCACGGACCAGTCGTGGCTGGCCGACCACACCGTGCACGGCCAGGCCGTCTTCCCAGGCACCGCGTTCGTCGAGCTCGCCCTGCGCGCGGGCGAACAGGCCGGCTGCGGCCGACTGGCCGAACTCACCCTGGAGGCACCGCTCGTACTTCCCGGACCCGGGCGCGGAGCCGTCCAGGTCCAGGTGAGCGTGTCCGGCGAGGCCGGCGCGGACGACCGTACGGTGGAGATCCACTCCCGACCCGACGGTGCCGCCGACGCCGGCTGGACCCGGCACGCCGCCGGTGTGCTCACGCACGAGACCGCTTTGCCCGACGAGGCCGAGGCACTGACGTGGCCGCCGGCGCAGGCCGAAACGTGCACCCTGGAGGGCATGTACGAGGGGCTGGCGGCGGCCGGGCTGGACTACGGTCCCGCGTTCCGGGGTGTGCGTGCTGCCTGGCGGTCCGGTGAGTCGGTGCTGGCCGAGGTCGTCCTTCCGGAGGGCGAGCAGGCGCAGGTCGGTTCCTATGGGATGCACCCGGCGCTGCTCGACGCTGCCCTGCACGCCCTCGTCGTCGGCGGACTGCTGGACGACGCCGAGTCCGTGCGCCTGCCGTTCTCGTGGACCGGCGTCACACTGCACGCGGCAGCCGCCACCGAACTGCGCGTCAGGCTGGCCCCGGCCGGCCCCGACGCGGTCTCCCTGCGCGCCTACGACGCTTCGGGCGCCCTGGTCGTCACGGTCGAATCGCTGGTGCTGCGCGCGGTGTCCGGACGGCAGAGCGCCGCCCACACAGGTGCGGACGGGTTGTATGGGGTGGAGTGGGGTCGGGTTGTGGTGCCTGAGGGTGCCGGTGTTGGTGGGTCTGTTGGGTTGTGTGAGTTGGGTGAGTTGGTGGGTGTGTCGGGTGGGGATGTGGCGGTGTGGTTGCCGTCGGTGTCGTCGTTGTCGTCGTCGGGTGGGGTTGGTGAGTGTGTGGGTCGTGTTCTTGGGGTTGTTCAGTGGTGGTTGGGTCAGGAGGGTTTTGGGGGTTCGCGGTTGGTGTTGTTGTCGCGTGGTGCGGTGGATGTGGGTGATGGCCGTGGGGTGGTGGATCTGGCTGGTGCTGGTGTGTGGGGTTTGGTGCGTTCGGCGCAGTCGGAGCATCCGGGGCGTTTGGTGTTGGTGGATGTGGATGAGGTGGAGCTTTCGGCGGAGCAGGTTGCCGGGTTGTTGGTGACGGGTGAGCCGCAGCTTGCTTTGCGTGGTGGTGTGTTGTGGGCGCCGCGTTTGGTGAGGGCGTCGTCGCTTCGGGTGGTGGCTCTTCCGGAGGGGGAGGGGCAGTGGCGTTTGGAGGGTTCTGGCCGGGGTGCGTTGGAGGATGTTGCGCCGGTTCCGGTGACGCTTTCTGCGTTGGCGCCGGGTGAGGTGCGGGTTGGTGTGCGTGCGACGGGGGTGAACTTCCGTGACGTGTTGGTCGCTCTTGGTTCGTATCCGGAGGCTGATGCGTTGATGGGTTCTGAGGGTGCGGGTGTGGTCCTGGAGGTCGGTCCCGGTGTTGAGGGGTTGGTGGTTGGGGACCGGGTCTTCGGGCTGTTCAACGGTGGTTTCGGTCCGGTGGTGGTGGTTGATCGGCGTTTGGTGGCGCGGGTGCCGGTGGGGTGGTCGTTCGTGCAGGCGGCGTCGGTGCCGATGGCGTTTTTGACGGCGTATTACGGGTTGGTGGATCTGGGTGGTCTGGGCTCGGGTGAGTCGGTGCTTGTGCATGCGGCTGCTGGTGGTGTGGGTATGGCTGCTGTGCAGTTGGCGCGGCATTTGGGTGCTGAGGTGTTTGCGACGGCGAGTGTGTCGAAGTGGCCGGTCGTGGAGGGTCTCGGGGTTTCGCGTGAGCGGATCGCTTCCTCTCGTGATCTGTCGTTCGAGGACGCTTTCCGTGAGCGGCTGGGCGGGCGTGGTGTTGATGTGGTCCTCAATGCTTTGGCGGGGGAGTACATCGATGCGAGTGCCCGGTTGTTGGGGGAGGGTGGTCGGTTTGTCGAGATGGGCAAGGCCGATCTTCGCGACGCTGGTTCCTTCGCGGACGGGGTTGCGTATAGGGCGTTTGATCTCTTCGATGCGGGTTTGGATCGGTTGGGCGAGATGCTCGCCATCGTTGTGGATTTGTTTGAGCGGGGTGTGTTGTCGCTGTTGCCGGTTCGGGCGTGGGATGTGCGGGAGGTGGTGTCTGCGTTCCGGTTGATGAGCCGGGGTGGGCATGTCGGCAAGAACGTCCTTACCTTCCCTCGTCCTCTCGACCGTGACGGCACTGTTTTGATCACGGGTGGTACGGGTGCGTTGGGTGGTTTGTTGGCCCGGCATCTGGTGACTGAGTACGGGGTGCGTCATCTGGTGCTGACCAGTCGTCGGGGCGGGGATGCTCCGGGTGCTTCCGACCTCCTCACGGAGCTGCGGGGCCTGGGTGCTGAGGTTGTTGCGGTGGCGTGTGACGTCTCTGACCGCGAGGCCCTGGCGGCTGTGCTGGATGGGATTCCGGCTGAGCATGCCCTGACGGGCATCGTGCACACCGCCGGTGTGGTGGATGACGGTGTCTTTGCGTCGATGACGCCTGACCGACTGGCTGCCGTCTTCGCGCCGAAGGCTGATGCGGCGTTGCATCTGCATGAGCTGACCGCTCACCTCGACCTGGCGATGTTCACGCTGTACTCGTCGATCGCGGCGACCTATGGTTCGCCGGGTCAGGCCAACTACGCTGCCGCCAACGCCGTTCTCGACGCCCTCGCTCATCACCGTCGGGCTCATGGCCTGGCGGGTCAGTCGCTGGGTTGGGGCCTGTGGGAGCAGGTCAGCGGGATCAGCGGTCACCTCAACGAGGCCGATCTCGCCCGGATCGAGAAGCTGGGCGGAGGGCTGTCCACCGCGGACGGTCTCGCGCTGTTCGATGCCGCGCTGGCCTCGGTTCCCGCCCACGTACTGCCGGTACGGCTGAACCTGTCCGGGCTGAAGCGCAGGGGCGACGTACCGGCACTGCTGCGCGGCCTGGTCCGGGCGCCGAAGCGGCGTGCGACGACTGCCGCCCTGGACCGTTCGTCGCTCGCCGGGCGACTTGCCGGCCTGCCTGTTTCCGAGCAGGAGCGTCAGCTGACGGCCCTGGTACTCGGCGAGGTCGCGGGCGTGCTCGGCCACGCCTCGGGTGAGGCTATCGAGGCGGGCCGTGCGTTCAAGGAGCTGGGCTTCGATTCGCTGACCTCGGTGGAGTTGCGTAACCGCGTCAACGCCGCGACCGGCCTGCGGCTGCCCGCCACCCTCGTCTTCGACCACCCCACCCCCGCCGCACTGGCGGAGCGGCTGCGCGACGACCTCGTGGCCACGGAAACGGCGTCGGTTCCGACGGTCGTGCGCACGCAGAAGCCGGTCGAGGACGACCCGATCGTCATAGTCGGCATGAGCTGCCGCTTCCCGGGCGGCGTCGCTTCACCGGACGACCTGTGGCGCCTCGTGGAATCCGGCACGGACGCAGTAGGGGAATTCCCCACCGACCGCGGCTGGGACCTCACCGCACTCTTCGACACGGAGACCGGCCAGGCCGGTACCTCGGCCACGCGGCAGGGCGGCTTCGTCCACGGCGTGGACGAGTTCGACGCGGGACTGTTCGGGATCTCGCCGCGCGAGGCTCTGGCCATGGATCCGCAGCAGCGCCTGCTCATGGAGAGCGCCTGGGAGGCGTTCGAGGAGGCGGGCATTGCCCCGCTGTCGCTGCGCGGCGAGCAGGTGGGTGTCTTCATCGGCGCCGCTGCCTCGAACTACGGCGTGGGCTCGGCCTCCGCCGACGCCCGGGGCGAGGTCGAGGGGCACCTGCTCACCGGCACCGCGTCGAGCGTGGCGTCGGGCCGGATCGCGTACACCTTCGGGCTGGAGGGCCCGGCGATGACGGTCGACACCGCATGCTCGTCCTCCCTCGTCGCCCTGCACCTCGCCGTGCAGGCGCTGCGCAACGGCGAGTGCGACATGGCCCTGGCCGGCGGTGCCACGGTCATGGCGACGCCCGGTATCTTCACCGAGTTCAGCCGGCAGAACGGTGTCGCGGCGAACGGCCGCTGCAAGTCCTTCTCGGCCGACGCTGACGGCACCGGCTGGGCCGAAGGCGCGGGCGTCCTCGTGGTCGAGCGCCTTTCGGACGCGGTACGCAACGGACACGAGGTTCTCGCGGTCGTGCGGGGTTCGGCCGTCAACCAGGACGGCGCGTCCAACGGGTTGACGGCGCCCAACGGCCCGTCCCAGCAGCGCGTCATCCGCACTGCTCTCGCCAATGCCGGACTCGGGGCGCACGACGTCGACGCCGTCGAGGCGCACGGCACCGGCACCGCGCTGGGTGACCCGATCGAGGCGCAGGCGCTCCTCGCCGTGTACGGCCAGGACCGGACCGAGGGCAACCCCCTGTGGCTCGGCTCGATCAAGTCCAACATCGGGCACGCGCAGTCCGCCGCGGGCATGGCCAGCGTGATCAAGATGGTCATGGCGATGCGCCACGGCGTCCTGCCGCAGACCCTGCACGTGGACGAACCGTCCCCGCACATCGACTGGTCGTCGGGCGCCGTGGAACTCCTCACCGAGAACCGCCCGTGGCCGCGGACTGCGCGCCCGCGTCGGGCCGGCGTCTCCTCGTTCGGCGTCAGCGGCACCAACGCCCACGTCATCCTGGAAGGCGCGCCTGAGCACCAGTACGCACCGGCCGAGGAGCAGCCCGCCCGCACCGCTCCGGCGTACCTGCCGTGGCTGCTCTCCGCGAAGTCCGAAGACGCCCTGCGTGCCCAGGCGGGTCGTCTCCATGCGCTGCTCGCCCGTGACCCTGCCCTGTCCGTCGAGAGCGTGGCGCTGTCCCTGGCCACCACGCGGACCGCGCTGTCGTACCGGGCAGTCGTCCTGGCCCCGGACGCGGACGGCTTCGCCTACGCGCTGGCCGCGCTGGCGCAGGGCCGACGGGAGGATGCTGTCGTCCTCAGTACGGCCGAGCCCGGTGGTATCGCGTTCCTGTTCACGGGGCAGGGGGCTCAGCGAGCCGGAATGGGAAGCGAGTTGTACGACGCGTTCCCGGTCTTCGCTCAGGCGCTGGACGCGGTCCTCGAGCGGCTGGACGGGCAGCTGGAGCAGTCGCTGGGGGATGTGCTCTTCGGCGACGGGGAGTTGATCGATCAGACGGTTTACACGCAGGCGGGATTGTTCGCGCTGGAGGTTGCTCTCTTCCGGTTGCTGGAGTCGTGGGGGCTTACGCCCGACTTCCTCCTCGGGCATTCGATCGGTGAGCTGGCGGCCGCGCACGTCGCCGGAGTGCTGTCGCTGGACGACGCGTGCACGCTGGTCGCGGCGCGGGGCCGGCTGATGCAGGCGCTGCCCGTCGGCGGGGCCATGCTCGCCGTCGAGGGCGAGGAGTCCGAGGTCGCGGAGGTGCTGTCCTCGTACGAGGGCCGGGTGAGCATCGCGGCGGTCAACGGGCCGACCTCGCTCGTGGTGTCCGGTGACGCGGATGCGGTCGCGGAGCTGGAGACCGCGTGGCGCGCCGAAGGCCGGCGGGTCAAGCGGCTGACGGTTTCACACGCTTTCCACTCGCCGCGTATGGATGCGATGCTCGATGAATTCGCTGAAGTGGCACGTGGGTTGACCTTTCATGCCCCGCGCATTCCGATCGTCTCCAACGTCGCGGGCAATCTCGCCGACGCGGACGAGATCCGGACCCCGGGTTACTGGGTGAGGCATGTCCGCGAGGCGGTACGTTTCGCCGATGGCGTCCGGTACCTGCACGCCCAGGGTGTCACCCGCCTCTTGGAGCTCGGCCCGGACGGCGTCCTTTCCGCCATGGCCCAGCAGAGCATCGACGTCACCGCGATTCCCGTGCTGCGCGGCGACCACGAGGAGGTCCGGACGCTGTTCACCGCTCTCGCGACCGTGCACGTCCACGGTGCCGGGGTCGACTGGGCCGCCGTCCTCGCCCCGTACGGCGGACGCAAGGTGGCCCTGCCGACGTACCCCTTCCAGCGACGGCGCTTCTGGCTCGCCACGGCTGCCGAGGCGGCCGAAACGGATGGCCGTACGGGGGCGGGGCCGGCGGTCGTGGACAGCGCCGAAGCCGCGTTCTGGGCCGCCGTCGAGAGCGAGGACCTGGCGTCCGTCGCGAGCACGCTGAAGATCGGCCTCGCGGAAGGCCCCGGCGACGGTGCGGGGCTGAGCAGCGTGTTGCCCGCCCTGTCGGCGTGGCGCAGGGAACGACAGGATCTGGCGGCTGTCGACGCGTGGCGCTACCGCGTCACCTGGACGCCGGTGACCCCGGCACCGGAGGTGTCGGCACCCGGCGCCTGGATCGCCGTCACCTCGGCGGAACGCGGGCCGGACATCGGGTCCGGGGCCGTCGCCGCCCTGCGTGAACACGGCGGCCGGGTCTTCGAGGTGACGGTCGGCGCCGACATGGACCGCACCACCCTCGCGGGTCTGCTGAAGGAAGCGGCGGACCGGGCCGGGGGAGACGTCACCGGCGTACTGTCCCTGCTCGCCTCCGCCGCGACGCCCGCCGTCGCGACGCCCTCCACCGCCACGCCCGCCGCCACGACGTCCGTCCTCACCACGGCCACCCCCCTCGACAGGTCGCTGCTCCTGGTCCAGGCTCTCGGCGACGCCGCGCTCGGCGCCCCCCTGTGGTGCCTGACCAGCGGCGCGGTCGCCGTCGGCCCGGCCGAGGCCCCGACCTCTCCCGACAGTGCCCAGCTCTGGGGACTCGGCAGGGTCGTGGCACTGGAGCACCCCGACCGCTGGGGCGGCCTCGTGGACGTGCCCGCCGCACTGGACGAACGCACCGCCGCCCGGTTGGTCGCGGTCCTCACCGCAGGCACGGGCGAGGACCAAGTCGCGGTGCGGGACGCCGGAGCCTTCGCGCGAAGGCTCGAGCATGCCGCCCCGGCCGAGGCCACGGCCCAGGATGCCCCGTGGCGTCCGGGCGGCACCGTCCTGATCACCGGCGGCACTGGTGGGCTCGGCGGACAGGTGGCCCGACGGCTCGCGGCGCGGGGCGCCGTACACCTCGTACTCACCAGCCGGCGGGGCCCGGATGCTCCGGGTGCACCCGACCTCGTCGCAGAACTGAGGGGGTTGGGGGCCGAAGTGACCGTGGTCGCCTGCGACGTCTCCGACCGGGACGCGCTCGCCGGCGTACTCGCGCGGCATCCGGTCACCGCCGTGGTTCACACGGCTGGTTCGACCGGTTCGACGTCGCTGGCCGAGCTGACCGCCGACGAGCTGGCCGGGACGCTGCGCGCCAAGGTGGCGGGCGCCCGGAACCTGCACGAGCTGTTGGCCGGTGCGGACCTGGACGCGTTCGTGCTGTTCTCGTCGATCGCCGGCGTGTGGGGCAGCGGCGGCCAGGCCGCCTACGCCGCCTCCAACGCCTACCTCGACGCGCTCGCCGCGCAGCGCCGCGCCGAGGGCCTGCCCGCCACGTCGGTGGCCTGGGGGCCCTGGGCCGGCGCGGGCATGGCCACGTCGGAGGAGACCGTCGCGTATCTGCGGCGGCGCGGGCTCGGCGCGCTCGAACCCAGGCTGGGGATCAGGGCGTTCGAGCTGGCGGTCGCGGCGCAGGACCCCTGCGTGACGGTGGCCGACGTCGACTGGGAGCGGTTCTTCCCGCTGTTCACCTCGGCCCGCCCCAGCCCGTTCCTCGGTGAACTGCCCGAGGTGCGCGCCCTGACGGCACCGCCCGGCACGCACGCGGGAACCGCTCACGCCGGAACGCGGTCGCCCGGCGCGGACGGCGGCAGGGGGCTGACGGAGCAGGGCGAGCGCCTGGCCTCGGCGACCGGCGCCGCCCGCGAGCGGATGCTCCTCGAGCTCGTACGCGGCGAGGTGGCGTCGGTGCTCGGCCACGACAGCGCGGTAGCGCTCCCGGCCACGGTCGCATTCAGCGATCTCGGCCTGGACTCGCTCACCGCCGTGGAGATCCGCAACCGGCTGACGGAGGCCACCGGCCTCGCCCAGCCGTCCACCCTGGTCTTCGACTACCCGACACCGGCCGCCCTGGCCGCGTATCTGAGCACCGAGCTCGGCGGGGAGGACGACGCGGACTCCGTTGCCGAGCCGGAGGACGAAGCCCGGATCCACCGGACCCTGGCTTCGCTTCCCCTGTCCTCGCTGCGTGAGGCCGGTGTGCTGGACGTGCTGCTCCAGCTCGCCGATGCAACGGCCCCCCGGACTGAGCAGGACCCCGAAACCGACCCGGAATCGATCGACGACATCGACGGCATGGATGTCGACGCGCTCATCGAGACCGCTCTCGGCAACAACACGGACTTCTGAGAGCGCTTGAGCGCGCATTGGAGCTGAACAATGGCTAATCGCGAGGAAAAAGTCGTAGCGGCGCTGCGGGCGGCGCTCAAGGAGACCGAGAGGCTGCGCGAGCAGAACCGGGACCTCGTGGAGGCCGGCCGGGAGCCCGTCGCCATCGTCGGCATGAGCTGCCGCTTGCCGGGCGGGGTCCGCTCGCCGGAGGACCTGTGGGAACTGGTCGCCTCCGGCGGCGACGGGGTGGGCGACTTCCCCACCGACCGCGGCTGGGACCTGTCCGACCCGGACGTCCCGTACGCGCGCCAGGGCGGATTCGTGGACGACGCGACCACCTTCGACGCGGGCCTGTTCGGGATATCGCCGCGCGAGGCGATGGCCATGGACCCACAGCAGCGGCTCGTCATGGAGGCGAGCTGGGAGGCGTTCGAGCGGGCCGGACTGCCGCCGGAGCAACTGCGGGACCGCGGCGTCGGCGTCTTCGTCGGTGCGTCCAACTCCGGTTACGGGGCGGGCGTCGTCGAGCTGCCCGAGGAGATCGCGGGCCATGCCCTGACCGGCACGGCGAACAGTGTGATCTCCGGCCGGGTTGCGTACGCCTTCGGCCTCGAGGGCCCGGCGGTCACCGTCGACACCGCCTGCTCGTCCTCTTTGGTGGCCCTGCACCTCGCGGTGCAGGCGCTGCGCAACGGCGATTGCTCTCTCGCCCTCGTCGGCGGTGTGGCCGTGATGCCCACCCCGGCCACCTTCGCGGAATTCAGCAAGCAGGACGGACTTTCCGCGTCCGGCCGCTGCAAGTCGTACGCGGCCGGGGCCGACGGGACGGGCTGGGGCGAGGGTGTGGGTGTGCTGCTCGTGGAGCGGCTGTCGGATGCCCGTCGCAACGGTCATCAGGTGCTCGCGGTCGTGCGGGGTTCGGCCGTCAACCAGGACGGCGCGTCCAACGGGCTCACCGCCCCGAACGGCCCCTCCCAGCGCCGCGTCATCCGCCAGGCCCTCGCCAACGCCAAGCTCACCCCAGCCGACGTGGACGTGGTCGAGGGCCACGGCACGGGAACGAAGCTGGGCGACCCGATCGAGGCGCAGGCGCTGCTCGCCTCGTACGGCAAGGACCGCCCCGCCGGAACACCCTTGTGGCTCGGCTCGTTGAAGTCCAACATCGGTCACACGCAGGCCGCTTCGGGCGTCGCGGGCGTGATCAAGATGGTCATGGCGATGCGCCACGGCGTCCTGCCCAAGACGCTGCACGTGGACGCCCCGACCCCGCACGTCGACTGGAGCCGGGGCGCGGTCGAGCTGCTCTCCGAGGCCCGCGACTGGCCGGAGCCCGGACGGCCCCGCCGGGCGGGGGTGTCCTCGTTCGGAGTGAGCGGCACCAACGCGCACATCATCGTGGAACAGGCGCCGTCGGAGCGGGTGCCGTCCGCGGACAACGCGGGCAGCGCAGACAACGTGGAGTCCGCCGAGGCGACGACCGTACGGAGTCCGGGCGTCCTGCCGTGGATACTGTCCGGCCGTACGCAGGAAGCGCTGGCCGCCCAGGCGACCCGCCTGCTCACCTACCTCACCGGCACCACCGGCATCACCGACTTCAACCCGGCGGACACCGCGAGCTCGCTCGTCACCACCCGCACCACCCTCGACCACCGGGCCGTGGTGCTCGGTGCGGATACGGCGGAGTTCGTCCGTGGGCTGACGGAGCTGGCCGAGGGCCGGGACGCGGCCGAAGTGGTGCGCCGCAGTGCGCCGGGGCTGGGCCAGGACGGAGCGGTCTTCGTCTTCCCGGGGCAGGGGTCGCAGTGGGTGGGCATGGCGGTCGGGTTGCTGGAGTCCTCGCCGGTGTTCGCGCGGTGGATCGAGGAGTGTGAGCGTGCTCTTTCGGGGTTTGTGGATTGGTCGCTGACTGATGTCCTGAGGGCTGACGCGGAAGCGGGCTGGTTCGAGCGGGTGGATGTCGTTCAGCCGGTGTTGTGGGCGGTGATGGTGGCGCTGGCGGAGGCCTGGCGTGCGGCGGGGGTTGCTCCGGCTGCTGTTGTCGGTCATTCGCAGGGTGAGATTGCGGCTGCGGTCGTTGCCGGTGGTCTGTCCGTGGAGGATGGTGCCCGGGTGGTGGCCCTGCGGAGTCGGGCCATTGCTGAGGTGTTGGCGGGGCAGGGCGGGATGGTCTCCCTTGTCCTCTCCCGTGCGGATGTCGAAGAGCTGATCGCATCCTGGGGCGGTGAGATCTCGGTCGCGGCGGTCAACGGTCCTACCGCGACCGTCGTCTCCGGCAGCGCGGGGGCCCTGGAAGACCTCCTGGTCACGTGTGAGCAGCGGGGGATCCGGGCCCGGCGTATTCCGGTCGACTACGCCTCCCATTCCCACCACGTCGAGCAGATCGAACAGCGACTGCTGACCGAACTGGCCCCCCTGGCCCCCCGGTCCACCGACACCCCCTTCTACTCGGCGGTCACCGCCGAGCTGATCGACACCGGTACCCTCGACGCCCGTTACTGGTACGAGAACCTGCGTCGCACCGTCCGCTTCGAGGACACCGTGCGCGCCCTCCTCGACGCGGGGCTGAGCACCTTCGTCGAGGTCAGCGCCCATCCCGTGCTGACCGTGGGTCTTGCGGAAACCCTCGACGACACCGGGCATCCGACCACGGTCCTGGCCACCCTGCGCCGCGGCCACGGCGACCACCGGCAGTGGCTCACCGCCCTTGCCCAGGCCCACGTCCACGGGGTACGGGTGGACTGGCGCGCCGTGCTCGCCCCGTACGGCGGCCGGACCGTCGGCCTGCCCACCTACGCCTTCCAGCGGCAGCGCTTCTGGCCCGAGGCGGGCGTCCCGGCGGCGCCCCTGGCCGCAGCACCCGTCGACCCGGCCGAGGCGAAGTTCTGGGCCGCCGTCGAATCGGAGGACGTGGAGGCGGTGGCGGCCACCCTCGGCCTGGGCGCGGGCGCCAGCGCCGACGGAAGTGCGGACGGCGGTCTGGGCACCCTGCTGCCCGCACTGTCCGCGTGGCGGCGGGGCCGCCGCGAGCAGTCCGTCATGGACTCCCGGCGCTACCGGGTGCACTGGCGCCCCGTCACCGGACAGGGCTCCGCCCGCCTCTCGGGCCGCTGGCTCCTCGTACTGCCCCCGGACGGCTCCGCCCCCGCGCACCTGGCTGCCGCGCTGCGCCGGCACGGCGCCGATGTCGTGGAGGTACGGCCCGCCGCCACCGGCCTGGACAGGGCGTCCCTGGTCGAACTCCTCCGTACGGCGATGGAGCCGGTCGGCGACGAGTTCGCCGGCGTGCTGTCCTTGCTGGTCACCGACGAATCCGAGCTGGCGCCGGACGTCCCGGCGGGCGCTGCGTCGACCCTCGCCCTGCTGCAGGCGCTCGGTGACCTCGGCGTGGAGGCCCCGCTGTGGTGCGCCACCCGCGGCGCCGTCTCCGTCGGCCGTTCCGACCCGGCGCCCCGCCCCGTGCAGGCCGCCGTGTGGGGGATCGGCCGGGTGGCCGCACTCGAACTCCGGAGCCGCTGGGGCGGGTTGGTGGACCTTCCCGAATCCCTCCGGGCCCTCGACGGCGACGGCCCCGACGCCCGCGCGGCGGCCCGCCTGGCCGCCGTGCTCACCGGCGACGAGGACCAGGTCGCCGTGCGCGGCTCCGGCGTTTTCGCCCGCCGGCTCGTACGCGCCGCCCCGGCCCTGCCCACGGGCACCGGCCGCGAGCCGTCCGTCACCGGTTGGGAACCGCGCGGCACCGTCCTGATCACCGGCGGCACCGGCGCCCTCGGCGCCGAAGTGGCCCGCTGGCTGGCGGGACGCGGCGCCGAGCACCTCGTCCTGACCAGCCGTGGCGGCCCGGACGCACCCGGCGCGTCCGAACTCGTTGAAGAGATCAGGGCGCTGGGAGCCGAGGCGACGGTCGTCGCCTGCGACGTCGCCGACCGCGACGCGCTCGCCGCCGTGCTCCGCGACCACCCGGTCACCGCCGTCGTGCACGCCGCGGGCATCGTCCGTACGGTGCCCGTGACCGAAGCCGGACCGACGGACCTTGCGGAGGAGTTCCGCGCCAAGGTCACCGGCGCCGCCCACCTCCACGAACTGCTCGCGGACACCCCGCTCGACGCGTTCGTCCTCTTCTCCTCCATCGCCGCCGTCTGGGGCAGCGGCCACCAATCCGTCTACGCGGGTGCCAACGCCTACCTCGACGCGCTCGCCGAACAGCGCCGCGCCGCCGGGCTCCCCGCCACCTCGGTGGCCTGGGGCGCCTGGGCCGAAGGCGGCATGGCCACCCGCGACGGCGCCATGGACACCCTGCGCCGACGCGGCCTCGCCCCGATGCCGCACGAACTGTGCGTCGCCGCGCTCGCCACCGCCGTCGACCAGGGCGAGACCTGTCTCACCGTGGCCGACGTCGACTGGGCGCGGTTCGCCGAGACGTTCACCGCCACCCGTCCCAGCCCCCTCATCGGCGAACTGCCCGAGGTCCGCGAGGCGCTGCGCCCGGAGTCGGCCACCGGACCCGAGCGGGCCACGGACCGGACCCCGGCCCTGCCCACGCTGCTCGACGGTGTCGCGGAGCACGAGCGCGCCCACGTACTCCTGGAACTGGTGCGTGCCGAGACGGCCTCCGTGCTCGGCTACCAGGACCTGGCGGCCGTCGAGGCGGAGCGCTCGTTCAAGGACCTCGGCATCGACTCGCTCACGGCGGTCGGCGTCCGCAACCGGCTGGCCCGGGCCACCGGACTGAGCCTGCCCGTCACCCTGCTCTTCGACCAGCCCAACCCGCGCGCCGTCAGCCGCTTCCTGTCCGACCGCCTCGCCGGTACGGACAGTGGTGCGGCCGCCGGCGCCGCTGCCGCGATTGTCGTCGCCCAGGACGACGACCCCATCGCGATCGTGTCGATGAGCTGCCGTTTCCCCGGCGACGTGCGCTCGCCCGAGCAGCTGTGGAACCTCGTCGCCGCTGGCACGGACGCCCTGTCCGACTTCCCCGCCGACCGCGGCTGGGACCTCGACGACACCGACGTGACGTACGCGCGCAAGGGCGGATTCGTCTACGACGCCACCGAGTTCGACCCCGACCTGTTCGGCATCTCCCCGCGCGAAGCCGCCGCCATGGACCCGCAGCAGCGCCTCCTCCTCGAAGCGTCCTGGGAGCTGTTCGAACGCGCGGGCATCAACCCGCACGGGCTGCGCGGCATCCCCGCCGGCGTCTTCGTCGGAGCCTCCGCGTCCGGATACGGGGCAGGCCTCCCGGTGCCGGAGGAGGTTACCGGCCACGCCCTCGCAGGCACCGCCAGCAGCGTGATCTCCGGCCGGGTCGCGTACACCTTCGGCCTCGAGGGCCCGGCGGTTACCGTCGACACCGCCTGTTCCTCCTCCCTGGTGGCCCTGCACCTCGCCACACAGGCGCTGCGCAACGGCGAGTGCTCCATGGCACTGGCCGGCGGTGTCGCCGTGATGGCCACGCCGGGCGCCTTCACCGAGTTCAGCCGGCAGGGCGGGCTCGCGGGCGACGGCCGCTGCAAGCCGTTCGCCGCCGCCGCCGACGGCACCGGCTGGGGCGAGGGCGTCGGCCTGCTGCTCCTGGAGCGCCTGTCGGACGCCCGCCGCAACGGCCACCAGGTTCTTGCCGTCGTACGGGGCTCCGCCGTCAACCAGGACGGTGCCTCCAACGGCCTCACCGCTCCGAACGGCCCCTCCCAGCAGCGCGTCATCCGCCAGGCCCTCGCCAACTCCGGACTCGTGGCGTCCGACGTGGACGTGGTTGAGGCGCACGGCACCGGCACGACGCTGGGCGACCCGATCGAGGCGCAGGCGCTCCTCGCCACGTACGGCCGGGAGCGGGACGCGGACCGGCCGCTGTGGCTGGGCTCGCTGAAGTCCAACATCGGCCACACCCAGGCCGCCGCCGGTGTCGCGGGCGTCATCAAGATGGTCATGGCCATGCGCCACGGCGTCCTGCCCAAGACCCTGCACGTCGACCGGCCGACACCGCACGTCGACTGGACAGAGGGCGCGGTCGAACTCCTCACCGAGGATCGGCCGTGGCTCGGGACGGACGGGCCGCGCCGGGCCGGAGTGTCCTCGTTCGGCGTGAGCGGCACCAACGTCCACGCCATTATCGAGTCGGTCGTCGAGGAGCCGTCCGCCCCGGCCCCGGCCGAGGCGGAACCCGCTCCCGTCTCCCCGGCCGTCGT
Organism: Streptomyces lydicus; assembly: GCF_004125265.1. Classification (GTDB taxonomy): domain Bacteria; phylum Actinomycetota; class Actinomycetes; order Streptomycetales; family Streptomycetaceae; genus Streptomyces; species Streptomyces lydicus_C. The sequence goes on along the minus strand of NZ_RDTE01000003.1, from coordinate 1,157,368 downwards.
GCCGTGGCTGCTGTCCGGCCGTTCCGACGAGGCGCTCACCGCCCAGGCGGAGACGCTGCTTGCCCTGATCGACGCCGACCCCGCACCGCACCCCGCCGACATCGGTCGCTCCCTCGCCCTCGGCAGGGCCACCCTTGACCACCGGGCCGTCGTGCTCGGCACCGACCGCGACACCCTGCACCAGGGCCTGGCAGCCCTGGCGGCGGGCGGCCGGTCCGCGCCGAACGCCGTCACCGGTTCCGGGGGCGGCGGCCGGCTGGCGTTCCTGTTCCCGGGGCAGGGCGCGCAGCGCGCCGGAATGGGCCGCGGGTTGTACGCGGCGTTCCCGGTGTTCGCGGATGCGCTGGACGAGGTGTGCGCGCGGATCGACGGTTCCCTGGACCGCCCGCTGCGTGAAGTCCTTTTCGGTGACGGTGAGGTGATCGACCAAACCGTCTACGCGCAGACGACGCTCTTCGCTCTCGAAGTCGCCTTGTTCCGGCTGCTGGAGTCGTGGGGCGTCACGTCCGACTATCTTCTCGGACACTCGGTCGGTGAGCTGGCCGCCGCGCACGTGGCGGGTGTGCTGTCGTTGGACGACGCGTGCGCCTTGCTCGTGGCTCGGGGGCGTCTGATGCAGGCGCTGCCGTCCGGCGGGGCGATGCTCGCCGTCGAGGGGGACGAGTCCGGGATCGCGGAGGCCGTGGCCTCGTACGAGAGCCGCGTCGGCATCGCGGCGGTCAACGGGCCGACCTCGCTCGTGGTCTCCGGTGACGCGGATGCCGTTGCGGAGCTGGAGACCGCGTGGCGCGCCGAAGGCCGCCGGGTCAAGCGGCTCGCGGTCTCGCACGCCTTCCACTCGCCGCACATGGACGCCATGCTCGACGAATTCGCCGCAGTGGCAGGTGGGCTGAGCTTCCATGCCCCGCAGGTGCCGATCGTCTCCAACGTCACCGGCGAGCTGGCCGACCCGGAGGAGATCCGGACCCCGGGATATTGGGTGCGCCACGTCCGCGAAGCCGTCCGCTTCGCCGACGGCGTCACCACCCTCCACGACAAGGGCGTCACCACGCTCATCGAGCTGGGCCCCGGCGGCGTGCTCACCGCGATGGCCCAGCACAGCTTCGACGGCGCGCTCGCGATCCCCGCCCTGCGCGGCGACCGCGACGAGGCCGAGGCGCTGCTCACCGCCCTGGCCCGGGCACACGTCCACGGCACGGCCGTCGACTGGGCCGCGTTCTTCGCCCCGTACGGCGCACGGACCGTCGACCTGCCCACGTACCCCTTCCAACGCCGCCGCTTCTGGCCCGAGACCCGGCACTTCACCGGAGACCTGGCCGCCGCGGGACTCGGCTCCGTCGGCCATCCGCTGCTCGGGGCCGCGCTCCCGCTGCCCGGCGGCGAGGGCGTCGTCCTTACCGGGCGGCTGTCCGCCACCGCACAGCCCTGGCTGGCCGAACACGTCGTCCTCGACAGCATCGTCTTCCCCGGCACCGGCTTCGTCGAGCTCGCGCTGCGCGCGGGCGAGCAGATCAAATGCCCCACCCTCGAAGAACTCACCCTCGAGGCCCCCCTGGTGCTGCCCGCCCAGGGCGCCGTCCAGATCCAGGTCAGCGTGCTCACCGTCGCCGGAGAGCGGCAGATCGAGATCTACTCGCGCCCGGACGCCCCCGACGGCACCGCCGAGTGGACCCGGCACGCCACCGGTGTCCTCGCCCCCGCCGACCACGACACGGCACCGCCCGCCCGCCTGGAGTGGCCGCCGCCCGGCACGCGTGAGGCCGACCTGACGGGGATGTACGAGACCCTCTCCGACGCGGGACTCGCGTACGGGCCCGTGTTCCGCGGCATCCGGACCGTCCGCGTCCCGGACACCGGCCGCGAGGTGTACGCGGAGGTGGCCCTGCCCGAGCAGGCGCACGCGGACGCCGCCGCGTTCGGCGTCCACCCGGCGCTGCTCGACGCCGTGCTCCAGACGATCGGCCCCGGCGGTCTGATCGAGGACCCCTCGAACGTCCACCTGCCCTTCGCCTGGCAAGGTGTCTCCCTGCACGCCGTCGGCGCCTCCGTGGTGCGGGCGCGCCTGACCCCTACCGGACCCGACACGGTCTCCGTGGAGGTGTACGACACCACGGGCGAGCCCGTCGCCGCGATCCGTTCACTCGTCCTGCGCCAGGTCTCCCGGGAGCAGATCCGACACGCCGCGGAAACCGGTCGCGACGACTCGCTGTTCGCGGTGAGCTGGACCCCGGCACCGGCCGCCGAGCGCCGCCACGCCCCGCTGCCGCTGTCGGCGCCGGGGGACTGGGACGCCCTCGCGGAGCCCGGGCAGCCCGTGCCCGACGTCGTGGCGGTCCGCATGCCGGACGGCGACCTGCACGGCGCCGCCCACGAGCTCCTCGCCCTGGTCCGCTCCTGGCTGGCCGACGAGCGGTTCGCGTCCGCCACGCTCGCGGTGGTCTCGCGGGGCGCGGTGTCCGTCGACGGCGAGGACATCGACCTCGCCGCGGCCGCCGCCTGGGGACTCGTCCGTTCCGCGCAGTCGGAACAGCCGGGCCGCCTGGTCCTGGTCGACCTGGATGACACCGACGCCTCGGCGGCCGCCCTCGCGGACGTGATGGGCCTGGACGAGCCGCAGGCGGCCGTCCGGGACGGCAAGGTCTTCGTACCGCGCCTGACCCGCGCCTCGGCCCTGCGCCCCGCAGCGGACGACAAGCCCGGGCCCCGAGCCCCGCACCCTCTCGGCACCGTCCTCGTCACCGGCGGCACCGGCGCCCTCGGCAGCCTGCTCGCCCGGCACCTGGTGAACGCGTACGGCGTCCGCCACCTCGTCCTCACCAGCCGTAGGGGCCCCGACGCTCCGGGCGCCTCCGAACTCCTCGCCGAGCTGCGGGACCTGGGGGCCGAGGCGACGGCGGTGGCCTGCGACGTGTCGGACCGCGCCGCCCTCGCCGCCGTCATCGCGGCGATCCCGGCCGCGCATCCGCTGACCGGAGTCGTGCACACCGCCGGCGTCATCGACGACGGCGTGATCGGGGCGATGACGCCGGCACGCCTCGACGCCGTACTCGCCCCGAAGGCGGGCGCGGCACTGCACCTGCACGAACTGACCGAGGGCCTCGACCTGGCGATGTTCGTGACGTACTCCTCCGCGTCCGCGACGTTCGGCACCCCCGGACAGGCCAACTACGCGGCGGCGAACGCCGCCCTGGACGCGTTGGCCCACCGGCGACGGGCGGCCGGGCTGCCCGGCGTCTCGCTCGGCTGGGGCATGTGGGCTCAGGCCGGCGCGCTGAGCGCTGGCCTCGGCGAGGTGGACCGGGCCCGCATCGGATGGGCCGGCACCGGCATGTCAGACGAGGAGGGTCTGGCCCTGTTCGACCGCGCGGTCGCCCACGGCCTGCCGCACCTCCTCCCGATGAAGCTCGACCTCGCCGCACTGCGCGAGGAGACGGCCGGGCAACAGCCCGTACCGGCATTGCTGCGCGCACTCGTGCGCCCGCGCGCCCGGCGCGCGCTCGCCGCCGCCGACGCCACCTCGCTCACCGGGCGCCTCGCGGGCCTGTCCCCGACGGAGCGGAAGCAGCAGCTGACCGCCCTGGTGCTGACCGAAGTGGCCGCCGTACTGGGCCACACCTCGGCCTCCGCCGTCGAACCGGGGCGGGCCTTCAAGGAGCTGGGCTTCGACTCGCTCACCTCCGTCGAACTCCGCAACCGCATCAACGCCGCGACCGGCCTGCGGCTGCCCGCCACCCTCGTCTTCGACCACCCCAGCCCCACCGCGCTCGCGGAGCGCCTGCACGAAGACCTCGCGGGCGCCCCCGCACCCGTGGCCGAACGCTCCCAGGCCGCCCCTCGAAGCGGCGCGAAGGACGACGACCCGATCGTCATCGTCGGCATGAGCTGCCGGTTCCCCGGCGGAGCCAACTCCCCGGAAGCCCTGTGGCGGCTCGTGGAGTCCGGCACCGACGCCGTCTCCGCCTTCCCCACCGACCGTGGCTGGGACCTCGACGCGCTCCACCACCCCGACCCGCGGGCCCCCGGCAGCAGTGCGGCACGCGAGGGCGGCTTCGTCTACGACGCCGACGAGTTCGACGCGGGCCTCTTCGGGATCTCGCCGCGCGAGGCCCTCGCCATGGACCCGCAGCAGCGACTGCTCATGGAGAGCGCCTGGGAGGCGCTCGAGGGTGCCGGAATCGCCCCGATGTCGCTGCGCGGCGAGCAGGTCGGCGTGTTCATGGGCGTGGCCAGCTCGCTGTACGGGCTCGGCGGCCCGCTCCCGCCGGAAGTCGAGGGCCTGTCCCTGACTGGCACGTCGACCAGTGTCGCGTCGGGCCGGATCGCGTACACCTTCGGGCTGGAGGGCCCGGCGATGACGGTCGACACCGCGTGTTCGTCGTCGCTGGTCGCCCTGCATCTCGCCGTGCAGGCGCTGCGCTCCGGCGAGTGCGGCATGGCTCTCGCCGGTGGTGCCACGGTCATGGCGACGCCGGGTATCTTCACCGAGTTCAGCCGGCAGAACGGTGTCGCGGCGAACGGCCGCTGCAAGTCCTTCGCCGCGGGCGCGGACGGGACCGGCTGGGCCGAGGGCGCGGGCGTCCTCGTTGTGGAGCGCCTGTCGGACGCGCGCCGCAACGGCCACCAGGTGCTGGCTGTCGTGCGGGGTTCGGCCGTCAACCAGGACGGCGCGTCCAACGGCCTGACCGCTCCCAACGGCCCGTCCCAGCAGCGTGTCATCCGTCAGGCCCTGGAGAACGCCGGGCTGACCACCGCCGACGTCGACGCGGTGGAGGCGCACGGCACCGGCACCGCGCTCGGTGACCCGATAGAGGCACAGGCGCTGCTCGCCACCTACGGGCAGAACCGCCCGGCCGGCCGGCCGCTGTGGCTCGGCTCGATCAAGTCCAACATCGGGCACGCACAGCCTGCCGCCGGTTTGGCGGGCGTGGTCAAGATGGTCATGGCGCTGCGGCGCCGTGTCCTGCCCAGGACCCTGCACGTCGACCAGCCGTCGCCGCACGTCGACTGGGCCGACGGCGCGGTCGAACTGCTCACGGAGAACCGCCCGTGGGAGACCGACGGCCGCCCACGCCGGGCAGGTGTGTCGTCGTTCGGCGTCAGTGGCACCAACGCCCACATCATCCTGGAGGGCGCTCCCGAAGAAGAGCCCGCCGCCGACCGGGACCCTGCACGCACGGCCCCGGCGCACCTGCCGTGGCTGCTCTCCGCCAAGACCGAGAGCGCCCTGCGCGCTCAGGCCGAGCGCCTGGCCTCGTTCCTCGACGGAGCCGACCACTACGCCGCCGTCGACATCGGCACGTCCCTGGCGTGCGGTCGTACCCCGCTGGAGCACCGAGCGGTCGTCGTCGGCTCCGGCCACGACACCTACCTGTCGGGGCTCACCGACCTCGCTCACGGGCGACCGGGCACGCACACGGTGCGCGGCACCGCCGAGCAGGGCCGGACCGCGTTCCTGTTCACGGGGCAGGGCGCGCAGCGCGCCGGGATGGGACGCGAGCTGTACGAGACCTTCCCGGTCTTCGCGGAGGCGCTGGATGCCATCGCGGAGCGGCTGGACGCCCGGCTGGACCGGCCGATCCGCGAAGTCCTCTTCGGCGAGGGGGACGCGATCGACCAAACCGGCTACGCGCAGCCGGCCCTCTTCGCGCTGGAGGTTTCCCTCTTCCGGCTGCTGGAGTCGTGGGGCATGCGCCCCGACTTCCTCCTAGGGCACTCCATCGGTGAGCTTGCCGCCGCCCACGTGGCCGGCGTGCTGTCGCTGGACGACGCGTGCGCGCTGGTCGCCGCGCGAGGCCGGCTGATGCAGGCGCTGCCGTCCGGCGGTGCGATGCTCGCCGTCGAGGGGGACGAGTCCGGGATCGCGGAGGCTCTGGCCTCGCACGAGAACCGCGTCAGCATTGCTGCGGTCAACGGGCCGACCTCCGTGGTGGTCTCCGGTGACGCGGATGCCGTCGCGGAGCTGGCGGCGATGTGGCGTGAGCAGGGCCGGCGGGTCAAGCCGCTGACCGTCTCGCACGCCTTCCATTCGCCGCGCATGGACGCCATGCTCGATGAATTCGCCGCTGTGGCGAGCGAGGTGACGTTCCACGCCCCCCGGATCCCGATCGTCTCCAACGTGAGCGGTACGCTCGCCGACCCCGACGAGATCCGCACTCCGGACTACTGGGTGCGCCACGTCCGCGGGGCGGTCCGCTTCGCGGACGGAGTGCGGTACCTGCGTGCCGGGGGAGTCACTCGCCTCCTGGAGCTCGGCCCCGATGCCGTACTCGCCACCATGGCCCAGCAGGGCCTGGACGAGATCGGGCCCGACGACGAGTTCGTGACCCGCGTCGCGGTCGCGGCACTGCGCGCGGGCCGCGACGAGACGCAGTCGCTCCTGCTCGCGGTCGCCGCCGTATATGTGCACGGCGCGGACGTGGACTGGGCGGAGGTGTACGGGCCTTGGGGCGGCCGAAAGACCGTCCTGCCGACGTACGCGTTCCAGCGGCAGCGCTACTGGCTGTCGCCGGAGCAGCCGGCGGCGGGCGAGCAGAGGACGTCGGACCCGGCCGAGGAGCGGTTCTGGTCGGCGGTCGACAGCGGGAACCTCGAAGAGGTCTCGCACACGCTGGAGCTGGCGGCCGGCGACGGGGCGAGCGACGGGCTCGGCAGCGTGCTGCCCGCGCTGACGGCCTGGCGCCGAAAGCGCAAGGACCGCACCACGGTGCACAGTTGGCGCTACCAGGTCGCCTGGCAGCCGCTGCCCGCGAGGACCGGCGGCACGCTGGCAGGCCGCTGGCTGTTGATCACGCCGGGCGACGGGACCGACGAGGCGCTGGCGTGCGCGCTGCGCGACGGCGGCGCGACCGACGTGGTCGAGCTGATGGTCACCGCGGAGCGAGCGGCCGACCGGTCCGCACTCGTCGAACTCCTTGACGGAGTCGGTGAGGTGTCCGGTGTCGTCCTGGCGCCGCGCGCGGACGGTGCCGCCTGGACGGCGGCCCTGGTCCCGGCACTCGCCGCCGCCACCGACGGAGTCCCCCTCTGGTGCGTGACCCGGGGCGCGGTGTCCGTCGGCCGCTCGGACGGGCTGACGGACCCGGCACGGGCGCAGGTCTGGGGCGTGGGCCGGGTGGCCGCACTGGAGTACCCGCACCTGTGGGGCGGTCTGATCGACCTGCCCGACGAGGACGGGCTCGACGACCGAGCCGCCGCCCGGCTGGTGGCGGTCCTCGCGGACCGCACCGAGGATGCCGAGGACCAGGTGGCGGTTCGTGGTTCCGGTGTGTTCGGGCGTCGGCTGCGGCCGGCGGTCCCGGTCGCGTCGGGTGTGGGCGATGTCTGGGTGCCTTCGGGTCCGGTGTTGATCACTGGTGGTACGGGTGCGCTCGGTGGGCAGGTCGCTCGTTGGTTGGCCGGTCGGGGTGCGCGGCGTCTGGTGCTGACCAGTCGCCGTGGCCCGGATGCTCCCGGTGCGGCCGAGTTGGTCGCGGAGTTGGCCGAGTCGGGTACGGAGGCCGTGGTGGTCGCCTGCGACGTCTCCGACCGGGAAGCGCTCGCGGCGGTACTCGCACAGCACCCGGTCACCGCCGTCGTCCACGCGGCCGGAACCGACCGCTCGGCACGGCTGGACGCACTCGACCGGGCCGAACTGGCCGACGTGCTCAGCGCCAAGGCGAACGGCGCGCAGCACTTGGACGAGCTGCTCGCGGACACCCCGCTGGAACGGTTCGTGATGTTCTCCTCGATCTCCGGAACCTGGGGCAGCGCGGGACAGGCCGCGTACTCGGCGGCCAACGCCCACCTGGACGCCCTGGCCGAGCACCGCAGACAGCGCGGAGCCGCCGCCACCGCGGTGGCCTTCGGCCCGTGGGCCTCGGGCGGGATGGCGGCGGCCGGCGACACCGACGCGTACCTGCGCCGGATCGGACTGCGGACACTGGCACCGGAACTGGCGCTCGCCGCCCTCGGCGAAGCCCTCGACGGCGCACCGGTCACCACGGTCACCGTGGCCGACGTCGACTGGGCGCGCTTCGCCCCGGCCTTCACCGCCACCCGCCCCAGCCCGCTGCTCGCGGACGTGCCGGAAGCCCGGGACGTCCTGTCCGACCGTACGAACGGCAGGGACGGCGACACGGACGGCAATGCCTCGGCATCGGGCGACGCCCGCACGCGGTGGGCCGGCCGGCTCGCGGCGCTGCCCGCGGGCCGGCGCCCGCACACCGTCCTCGACCTGGTCCGCACGCAGGTCGCGAGCGTGCTCGGGTACGCGGACCCGGCCGCCGTCGAGAGCGGCCGCGCCTTCACCGACCTCGGCTTCGACTCGCTCACGGCAGTGGAACTGCGCAACCGGCTCACCGAAGCCACCGGACTGCGTCTGCCCGGCACCCTGGTCTTCGACCATCCGACCGTGGCGGCCCTCAGCCGGCACCTGCTCGCGCGGCTCGGCCCGGCGGAGGACTCCGCCCACCCGGGCGCGGGCCCGGCGGGCCGCCCCGTTGCCACCGACGACCCGATCGTGATCGTCGGCATGAGCTGCCGCTACCCGGGAGGCGCGGCCTCGCCCGAAGCCCTCTGGGACCTGGTCGCCTCCGGCCGGGACGGCATCTCGGCATTCCCCACCGACCGGGGCTGGGATCTGTCCGCCATGAACGCGTCGTACACCCGGGCGGGCGGCTTCCTGCCGGATGCCACCGATTTCGACGCCGCGCTCTTCGGGATCTCGCCCCGCGAGGCCCTGGGAATGGACCCGCAGCAGCGCCTCCTCCTCGAAGCGTCGTGGGAGTTGCTGGAGCGGGCCGGAATCAGTCCGTACGCGCTGCGCGGCAGCCGCACCGGCGTCTTCGTCGGCGCGTCGAACTCCTTCTACGGTGCGGGTGCCGACCCGGCCTCCGACGAGCTGACCGGCCACTTCCTGACCGGCACTGCCAACAGCGTGATGTCCGGCCGTATCTCCTACACCCTCGGCCTCGAGGGGCCGGCGGTCACCGTGGACACCGCGTGCTCGTCGTCGCTGGTCGCCCTGCACTGGGCCGTCCAGGCGCTGCGCTCCGGCGAGTGCGACATGGCGCTCGCGGGAGGTGTGACAGTGATGCCGTCGCCCGGCATCTTCGCGGAGTTCGACCGGCAGGGCGGGCTGGCTTCCGACGGCCGTTGCAAGGCGTTCTCGGAGGCTGCCGACGGCACCGGCTGGTCCGAAGGCGTCGGCATGCTTCTTGTGGAGCGCCTGTCGGACGCGCGCCGCAACGGCCACCAGGTGCTGGCTGTCGTGCGGGGTTCGGCCGTCAACCAGGACGGCGCGTCCAACGGCCTGACCGCTCCCAACGGCCCGTCCCAGCAGCGTGTCATCCGTCAGGCCCTGGAGAACGCCGGGCTGACCACCGCCGACGTCGACGCGGTGGAGGCGCACGGCACCGGCACCGCGCTCGGTGACCCGATCGAGGCGCAGGCCCTTCTCGCCACCTACGGCCGGGAGCGGAAGGCGGACCGCCCGCTGTGGATCGGCTCCCTGAAGTCCAACATCGGGCACACCCAGGCCGCTTCGGGTGTCGCGGGCGTCATCAAGATGGTGCAGGCGATGCACCACGGGGTGCTCCCCAAGACGCTGCACGTGGACGAGCCGTCGTCGCACGTGGACTGGTCGGCGGGTGCGGTCGAGCTGCTGACCGAGGCCCGGGACTGGCCCGGGTCCGACCGCCCGCGCCGCGCGGGCGTGTCGTCCTTCGGCGTCAGCGGTACGAACGCCCACCTCATCATCGAGGCGCCGCCCGCCCACGACGCGGCGGAGACCGACGTGCGCAGGGCATCCCTGCCGGTGCTGCCCTGGCCGCTCTCGGCCCGCGGTGACGAAGCGCTGCGCGCCCAGGCGGCCCGGCTGCAGACCTTCGCGGAGGCCGACGGGGCCCCCACCGCCCACGACATCGGCTGGTCCCTCGCCACCACGCGCGCCGGTCTCGAACACCGGGCCGTGGTGCTCGGCCGGGACGGGACCGCACTGGCCGACGCACTCGCCGCCGTGGCCGACGGGCACCCGGCACCCGGAGCGATCCGGGGGAGCGTACGGGACGGCAGGCTGGCGTTCCTGTTCTCCGGGCAGGGATCGCAGCGGGCCGGGGCCGGCCGGGAGCTGTACGAGACGTTCCCGGTGTTCGCGGATGCGCTGGACGAGGTGTGCGCGCGGATGGACGGCTCCCTGGACCGGCCGCTGCGTGATGTGCTCTTCGGCGACGGGGAGTTGATCGATCAGACGGTTTACACGCAGGCGGGGCTTTTCGCGCTGGAGGTTGCTCTCTTCCGGTTGCTGGAGTCGTGGGGTGTCACCCCTGATTTCCTGCTGGGGCATTCGATCGGTGAGCTGGCTGCCGCGCATGTGGCCGGGGTGCTGTCGCTGGACGACGCGTGCGCGCTGGTGGCGGCGCGGGGCCGGCTGATGCAGGCGTTGCCTGCCGGTGGTGCGATGCTCGCCGTCGAGGGGGACGAGTCCGGGATCGCGGAGGCTCTGGCCTCGTACGAGAATCGCGTCAGCATCGCCGCCGTCAACGGGCTGACCTCCGTGGTGGTCTCCGGCGACGCGGATGCCGTCACGGAGCTTGAGGCGATGTGGCGCGAGGCAGGCCGGCGGGTCAAGCGGCTGACGGTCTCGCACGCTTTCCACTCGCCGCGCATGGACGCGATGCTCGACGAATTCGCCTCGGTGGCAGAGGAGTTGGACTTCGGCGCTCCGCAGTTGGCGATCGTCTCCAATGTCACCGGTGAGCTCGCCGACCCGGAGGAGATCCGGACCCCGGGATACTGGGTGCGGCACGTCCGCGAGGCCGTCCGCTTCGCCGACGGTGTCACCACCCTTCGATCCCAGGGCGTCACCACGCTCATCGAGCTGGGCCCCGACGGTGTCCTCACCGCCATGGCCCAGCAGAGCATCGACGCCGCCGCCGTGCCGGTGCTGCGCTCCGGCCGCGACGAGACCGAGTCGGCCCTCACCGCGCTGGCGCACGCGTACACGCAAGGTGTGTCCGTCGACTGGGCGGCCGTGCTCGGCGGCGGACGCCGGGTGGACCTTCCGGTCTACCCGTTCCAGCACAAGCGCTACTGGCCGACCCCGGCCACCGCTCCGCGCGGTGACGCGTCCGGGGTGGACGGCTGGTGCTACCAGGAGGCATGGCAGCCGCTGACCGGCCCCTCGGGCCGCTCGGGCGGGGACCTCTCAGGTACATGGCTGCTGGCAGTGCGGGATCGCACGCCCGACGCGGACGTGGCCTCCGCGCTGCGCACGGGCGGTGCGCACGTCGTCGTACTGAAGACCGCCGGACTCGACCGGAACACCCTCGCCGGACGGGTGCGTGAGGTGGCCGGAGCCGTGGAGACCGGTGGCCTGCGTGGCGTCGTACACCTTTCCTCTCCCGATGAAGAGCCGGCGCAGAGCGCTCTCTCCGGGACCGTTCTGCTGCTCCAGGCCCTGGCCGACGCGGCGATCGGCGCGCCCCTGTGGCGGGTGACCCGGGGCGCGGTCTCGGTGCTGCCGGCGGACGGCCCGGCCGATCCGGGTCAGGCTGCCGCGTGGGGCCTCGGCCGGGTGGCGGCGCTGGAGGCGTCGGACCTGTGGGGCGGACTCGTCGACCTCCCCGAGGAGCTGGACGAACGGGCGGGCGCACGGCTGGCACAGGTGCTGGCCGGACGTTCCGGCGAGGACCAGGTGGCGGTCCGTGGTTCCGGTGTGTTCGGGCGTCGGCTGCGGCCGGCGGTCCCGGTCGCGTCGGGTGTGGGCGATGTCTGGGTGCCTTCGGGTCCGGTGTTGATCACTGGTGGTACGGGTGCGCTCGGTGGGCAGGTCGCTCGTTGGTTGGCCGGTCGGGGTGCGCGGCGTCTGGTGCTGACCAGTCGCCGTGGCCCGGACGCTCCTGGCGCGGCCGAGTTGGTCGCGGAGTTGGCCGAGTCGGGTACGGAGGCCGTGGTGGTCGCCTGCGACGTCTCCGACCGGGAAGCGCTCGCGGCGGTACTCGCACAGCACCCGGTCACCGCCGTCGTCCACGCGGCCGGGGTGATCGAGGACGGCGTACTGGACTCGATGGTGCCGGAGCAACTGGACTCGGTGTGGCGGGCCAAGGCGCTCGCCGCCGATCACCTGGACGAGCTGACTGCCGGCCTGGACCTTTCCCTCTTCCTCTCGTTCACCTCGCTCGCCGGGATGCTCGGCAGCACCGGGCAGGCCAACTACGCCGCCGCGAACGCCTACGTGGACGCCCTGATGGAGCGGCGCCGAGCCCATGGACTGGCCGGCACCTCCGTCGCATGGGGCATCTGGGACCGGTTCGGCATGGGCACGGATGGCCGGGTCGCCGCACGCATGGCTCGGGTCGGCGTACCGGCGATGGCTCCGGACAGGGCACTCGAAGCCCTGGCCCGGGTGCTGGACGGCGGTGCCGTGCGCACCCTGGTGGCGGACGTGACCTGGCCGCGTTTCGCGGCGGGCTTCACGGCGGTACGGCCGAGCCCTCTGCTCGCGGAACTCGCCATGACCGGTACCGAAGTCCAGCAGGCGACGACGCGGCAGACGGCTGCCGAGGCCCGCAGGGCCGAACTGCTCACGCGGCTCGCCCAAGAGGACGGGGTCGGGGGTGAACGGCTGCTTCTGGAACTCGTGTGCAGGCAAGCCGCCTCGGTGCTCGGGCACGCGCAGGCGGGCGAGCTGGAGCCCGAGCGTGCCTTCCGCGAACTGGGCTTCGACTCGCTGACGGCGATCGAGCTGCGGAACCTGCTGAGCGCCTCGACCGGACTGACCCTCCCCGCCGGGCTGGTGTTCGACTATCCGACCCCGGTCGCGCTCGCCCGCCACCTGCTGGCGGAGCTGGCGGACACCGCCCGCCGACCGGAAGCAGCCCTCCCTCCTGCCGCAGCTTCCCCTTCCGCCGTCTCCGCCGACGAACCTGTCGCGATCGTCGCGATGAGCTGCCGCTTCCCGGGCGGGGTCTCCTCCCCCGAGCAGCTCTGGCACCTGATCGAGTCGGGCACCGACGCCCTGTCGGCGTTCCCGACCGACCGTGGCTGGGACCTCGGCACCCTCTTCAGCCCCGACCCCGACCGGACGGGCACGACCTACGCCCGCGAAGGCGGCTTCCTCGACGACGTGGGCGGCTTCGACGCCGCACTGTTCGGGATCTCGCCGCGCGAGGCCCTCGCCATGGACCCCCAGCAGCGGCTCCTCCTGGAAACGGCGTGGGAGGCATTCGAACGCGCCGGAATCGACCCGCAGTCGCTCAAGGGCAGCGACACCGGGGTATTCGCCGGAACCAACGGCCAGGATTACCTCGGCCTGCTCCTGGCGGGCGAACCCGACCTCGAAGGACACCTCGGCACCGGCAGCGCGGCCAGCGTCCTGTCCGGCCGGCTGGCGTACTCCTTCGGCCTGGAGGGCCCGGCGGTCACCGTCGACACGGCCTGCTCCTCCTCCCTGGTCGCCCTGCACCTCGCGGCGCAGGCACTGCGCAACGGCGAATGCTCGCTGGCCCTGGCCGGCGGCGCGACGGTGATGTCGACGCCCAGCGCCTTCATCGAGTTCGGCAAGCAGCGCGGGCTGGCCGCGGACGGGCGCTGCAAGGCGTTCTCCGCCGATGCCGATGGCACCGGCTGGGGCGAGGGCGTCGGCCTGCTGCTCCTGGAGCGCCTGTCCGACGCGGTACGCAACGGCCACCGGGTCCTTGCGGTCGTACGGGGTTCCGCCGTCAACCAGGACGGTGCGTCGAACGGGCTGACCGCTCCGAACGGCCCCTCCCAGCAGCGCGTCATCCGCCGCGCCCTCTCCGGTGCCGGGCTGGCCCCGGCCGATGTGGACGTGGTCGAGGCGCACGGCACGGGTACGAAACTGGGCGACCCGATCGAGGCGGAGGCGCTCCTCGCCACGTACGGTCAGGACCGCCCGGCCGACCGGCCGCTGTGGCTGGGCTCGGTCAAGTCCAACATCGGGCACACCCAGGCCGCCGCCGGTGTCGCGGGCGTCATCAAGATGGTCATGGCCATGCGCCACGGCACCCTGCCCAGGACCCTGCACGTCGACGAACCGGCATCGCACGTCGACTGGTCGACCGGCACACTCGGCCTGTTGACCGAGAACCGTCCCTGGGAGACCGGCGGGCGACCGCGCCGGGCAGGCATCTCCTCGTTCGGCGTGAGCGGCACCAACGCTCACACGGTCATCGAGGAGTACGTCGCGGACGTCGAGCACGCGGACCAGGGCACGACCGCCCGGCCCACAGCGCCCGCCGCGTCCGCCCTGCGCCCGTACCTGCTGTCCGCGCACTCCCCGGCCTCCCTGCGGGCCCAGGCCGAGCGGTTGCTGACGGCACTGGGCGCAGACGAGTCCGTACGCGACGACGACCTGGCACCTGCCCTTGCCGCGTCCCGTGCCACGCTCAACCACCGGGCCGTCGTCCTCGCCGCCGACCGGCCCGCACTGCTGGCCGGCCTGGCAGCGGTGGCTGCGGACGAGGACGCTCCGGACGTGGTCCGGGGCCGACGCGAGCGCGGGCGGATCGCCTTCCTGTTCTCCGGACAGGGGTCGCAGCGGCCCGGGGCGGGCAAGGAACTGTACGCGTCCTTCCCGGTGTTCGCGGACGCGCTGGACGAGGTGTGCGCACGGATGGACGGTTCCTTGGACCGCCCGCTGCGTGAGGTCCTCTTCGGCGAAGGGGCGATGCTCGACCGGACCCGCTACACCCAGGCGGCGCTGTTCGCCCTCGAAGTCGCCCTCTTCCGGCTGCTGGAGTCGTGGGGCGTCACGCCCGACCACCTCCTCGGGCACTCCATCGGAGAGCTGGTCGCCGCCCATGTCGCCGGTGTGCTCTCGTTGGACGACGCGTGCACGCTGGTCGCCGCCCGCGGCCGCCTGATGCAGGAGCTGCCGTCCGGTGGCGCGATGCTGGCCGTCGAGGGTGACGAGTCCGGCATCGCCGAAGCCCTCGCCCCGTACCGGACGAAGGCCGGCATCGCCGCCGTCAACGGTCCGGCCTCCCTGGTGATCTCGGGCGACGCGGACGTCGTCGCGGAGCTGGCGGCCCGGTGGCGGGAGGAGGGCCGGCGGGTCAAGCAGCTCACCGTCTCGCACGCCTTCCACTCGCCCCACATGGATGCCATGCTCGACGAATTCGGCGCCCTGGCGGCGACGTTGACCTTCCGGGCCCCCCGTATTCCGATCGTCTCCAACGTCACCGGTAAGCCGGCCGACCCGGACGAAATCCGTACGCCCGGCTACTGGGTGCGCCATGTGCGCGAGGCCGTACGTTTCGCCGACGGCATCACCACCCTCCAGGAGGCCGGTGTCGCCATGCTCCTGGAACTGGGCCCCGACGGTGTCCTCTCCGCCATGGCCCGTCAGAGCGCCGATGTCACCGCGATCCCCGTCCTGCGCAAGGGCCGGGACGAGGCCGGCGCCCTGCTGCGGGCGCTCGCCGAACTGCACGTCCACGGAAGGGCGGTCGACTGGCGTCCCCTTGTCGGTGACCAGGTCGCCTCTCACGTGGAGCTGCCGACGTACGCCTTCGACCGGACGTGCTTCTGGCCGCAGGCGCCGGCCGCGCAGCAGGCCGGACCGGCCGTGGACGGCTGGAGCTACCAGGTGTCGTGGCAGCGGTCCGACTCCTTGCCCGCCGTTCTTGACGGCGTCTGGCTGGCTCTCCTGCCGGCCGGCTACGAGGAGGACCCGACGGTCGTTTCGACGCTGGCGGCACTCCGCTCCCAGGGGGCGGCACCGACTGCGGTGGCGGTCGACACCACCACCCCGGAGTCAGCTCGGGACCTGCTGGCGCAGGCGGGCCCGGTGGCAGGCGTGGTGTCCCTCCTCGCCCTGGACGAGCGGCCCCATCCCGTGCATCCGCACCTGACCCGCGGCCTTTCCGCAACCGTCGAACTGACGCGGTCCCTCGAGGAGCTGGAGCCGGACGCACGGCTGTGGTGCCTGACCCGGGGAGCCGTCACGGCCACCGGGGCGGACGCTCCGCCCAGCGCCGCCCAGGCCCAGGCATGGGCACTCGGCCGCGTCGCCGCGCTCGAAGCGCCCCACCGCTGGGGCGGACTCGTCGACCTGCCGCCGACGTGGGACGAGCGCACCGGACAGGCGCTCGCCCACGTCCTCGCCACCACTGGCGGTGAGGACCAGGTGGCCCTCCGGGCCGCAGGGGCACTCGCCCGCCGTCTGACCCCCGCACCGGCCCCGGCTGCTCCCGCTTCCCGTTGGGAGCCGTCCGGCACCGTGCTGATCACCGGCGGCACCGGGGCACTGGGCGCGGAGGCCGCGCGCTGGCTCGCCGCGCACGGCGCGGCCCACCTCGTCCTCGCCGGACGGCGTGGCGCCGACGCACCCGGAGTCACCGAACTGATCGCGGAGCTGGCCGAGTCGGGTGCCACGGCCACCGCCGTCGCCTGTGACGTGAGCGACCGGCGGTCCCTGGCCGCCGCCCTCGCGTCTCTTCCCGCCGACCGGCCCCTCACAGCAGTGGTGCATGCCGCAGGCGTGTCCTCGGCGGCGGCGCTGGGCGAAACCGGCACCGACCAGCTGGCGGAGGCGACCCGGGCGAAGGTGCTCGGTGCTCACCACCTCGACGAACTGCTCGGTGACACCTCCCTGGACGCCCTCGTCTTCTTCTCCTCGATCGCCGGAGTATGGGGGAGCGGCGGCCAGGCCGCGTACGCGGCGGGCAACGCGGCCCTGGACGCCCTTGCCCAACAGCGGCGCGCCCGCGGCCTGGCGGCGACGTCGATCGCCTGGGGCCCGTGGGCCGGTGCGGGCATGGTGGCCGACGGCGACAGCGCGGAGTACCTGGCCCGCCGGGGCCTGCACGCCCTGCACCCCGAGCGGGCGGTCGAGGCCCTCGAGCGAGCCGTCGCCGGAAGCGACCCCTGCACCACGGTGGCGGACGTCGACTGGAACCGCTTCGTGGACGCCTTCACCGTCACCCGTCCCAGCCCCCTGCTGGCGGGCCTGGTGCGGCAGGCGGTACGGGAGCAGGACCCGGCGACGCCCGGGACACACCCCGCCCAGCCCCACCCCCTGCGGGAAAGGCTCGCCACCCTCACTCCGGAAGAGCAGGAGGAGGCTCTCTCCGCACTGGTGGCCACCGCCGTCGGTGAAGTGCTCCGGCACGCCCCGGCCGACACGGTCGAACCGGAACAGGCATTCAAGGAGCTCGGCTTCGACTCGCTGACCGCCGTCGAGTTCCGCGACCGCCTGACCAGGGCGACCGGACTCTCCCTCCCCGCGACGCTCGTGTTCGATCACCCCACACCGCTGGACGTCACCCACCACCTCATGGAGGAGCTGGCTCCCCGCACCCGAACCGGAGTCGGCAGCCTGCTGTCCGAACTCGACGCGGTGGAGGACGAGTTCGCCCGTAGCGCCCCCGACGGGCTGACCCGCGCCCGGGTCGCCGTCCGGCTCCAGGCATTCCTGTCCAAGTGGACGAGTGGCGCGCAGGGGACGCAGGGAGAGGAGGAATCCCCGGTCGACGAGGACTTCGAGGACGCCTTCGACGAGGCCACGGACGACGAGATGATCCAGCTCATCCAGCGTGAACTGGGGCGTTCCTGAGGGGGCCCAGCAGCGAGTGCCCCAAAGCTGACTGAAGAACACAAGGGCAGGAAATGCGAGAGCGGGGACGGCGCGAACCGTCCCCGCCCTCGCTGCCGTTCTCTGCGTGCGGCGCGGCCGCACAGCCGTGCACTGCGCGGAGCTCAGCCGCGTACCGCGTGCACCATGTACGTCAGATTGCGCTCCTCGGTGAGGGGGGCCTGTGCGACAGTGGTGCGCATGCCGTTGTCCTCCAGGGCCTTGAGGACCATGGCCAACTGGCCGTCTAGGTCGGCCACTTCGAGGACGGCCTGGTGGATCCGCGACCACTGGCCGGGATTGATGCCCAGGAGGACGTCACCCTCGGCGCCCTCCACATCGACCTTCAGGAGGTCGATGTCGCGGTCATCGGGCAGGAAGGACGCCAGCCGCTCGACGGTGGCACTGACCTCGCGGGCGCGGTACATCTGCTCGACCGTCTTCGGGGCCACCGTCTCGGCCATCTGCATCATCGGGAGCACCTTCGTCTCCGGGTAGCGCGTCGAGTTGCCCGGGATCATCGGGTAGTAGGCGAAGGAGACACCCTCCTCGCGCCGGCTACCCAGGGCGGTCTCGTGGAGGGTGACGCCCTCGATGCGGTGCAGGGCGACGTTCTGCCGGAACAGGGACGCCGACTCGGGCATCGGCTCGAAGGAGACGATCTCCGCTCCCGGGTACCGGCACTTCATGTAGATGACGAACATGCCGATGTTCCCGCCCACATCCACGATGAACGGACAGTCGGGCAGCTCCATGTCGTAGCAGCCTTCATTGAATATCTCGTCGTACATGAAGCGTGTTTCCATCACGCTGTGGGAGTAGACCTGAAGGTCATCGGCGAGTTCAACGAGCTTGGCCATGGGTACTCCTCCTATTGGTAATTCGAGACGTTACCCCGGAGGGTGGCAGCCTCAGCACCCCTTGTGCGACATCGCCCTCACCTGTGAGGGGACCCTCTAGGGGTAGTTAGGGGTTGTCCACGCCTCACCGGTTTCCATACGGTCTCGATTGTTCGATCCGCGGATCTTCAATTCGACGTGTCCACCGGGCCGGGAATTCCGGTCCGGTGGCGCGTCATTCATATGCGGTGCATTTAATTTCGAGCTTGCCGGTCCGGAGAAGGTGGCATCGAGTGGCGGACGACCAGAAATACCTCGACTACCTGAAGCGTCTGACCGTCGACCTTCGGCAGACCAGGCGCCGGCTGTCCGCCGCCGAGGCGCGCGAGCACGAGCCCGTCGCCATCGTCGCCATGAGCTGCCGTTACCCCGGCGGTGTCGCTTCTCCCGAGGACCTTTGGCAGCTGGTGGCCTCCGGCCGTGACGGCATCACCGGCCTCCCGGACGACCGTGGCTGGGACCTGGACGCCCTCTACGACCCGGACCCGGAGCACTCCGGCACCTCCTATGTGCGCGAAGGCGGGTTCGTCCACGAGGCGGGTCGGTTCGACGCGGGGCTGTTCGGGATCTCGCCGCGCGAGGCCCTCGCGATGGACCCGCAGCAGCGGCTCCTGCTGGAGACGAGCTGGGAGGTCTTCGAGCGTGCGGGGATGGACCCGCTGTCGCTGCGCGGCACCCGCGCTGGAGTCTTCGTCGGGTCGTCCTCGTCCGCGTACGGGGCCGGCATCGGCAAGCTGCCCGAGGAGGTCGAAGGCCACCTGCTGACCGGCAACGCGCCCAGCGTGGTGTCGGGGCGAGTCGCGTACTCCTTCGGTCTGGAGGGCCCGGCGGTCACGGTCGACACAGCGTGTTCTTCGTCGCTGGTGGCGCTGCACCTCGCGGTGCAGGCGCTCCGCAACGACGAATGCGACATGGCGCTCGCGGGCGGTGTCACGGTGATGGCGATTCCCGGCATCTTCACCGAGTTCAGCCGCCAGGGCGGGCTCGCCCAGGACGGCCGCTGCAAGTCGTTCGCGGCCGGCGCCGACGGGACGGGCTGGGGCGAGGGTGTCGGTGTACTGCTCGTGGAGCGGCTGTCGGATGCCCGTCGCAACGGTCATCAGGTGCTGGCTGTCGTGCGGGGTTCGGCCGTCAACCAGGACGGCGCGTCCAACGGCCTGACCGCTCCCAACGGCCCCTCCCAGGAGCGTGTCATCCGTGCCGCCCTGGCCAACGCGCGTCTGGACGCGCCGGACGTGGACGCCGTCGAGGCGCACGGCACCGGTACCACCCTCGGTGACCCGATCGAGGCGCGGGCCCTGCTCGCCACGTACGGCCGGGACCGCGACGCGGCCCGGCCGCTGTGGCTCGGCTCGATCAAGTCGAACATCGGCCACACCCAGTCGGCCGCCGGTGTGGCCGGTGTGATCAAGATGGTCATGGCGATGCGGCACGGAGTGCTGCCCAAGACCCTGCATGTGGACGCGCCCACGAGTGAGGTCGACTGGAGCCGCGGTGCGGTGGAGCTGCTGACCGAGGCGCGGGAGTGGCCGGAGGCGCAGGGCCGCCCGTGGCGGGCCGGTGTCTCCTCGTTCGGGGTCAGCGGCACCAACGCCCATGTGATTCTCGAGCGGTTCGACCAGGACTCCGACCAGGCCGAGGTTGCCGAGCAGGAGATCGGCGGTGGTGTCGTTCCCGGCGTGATGCCGTGGATCCTGTCCGGCCGTACGGCCGAGGCCTTGAGCGCCCAGGCGGAGCGGCTGTTGTCGGTGGTGGAGGGGGGCGTCCGGCCTGCCGATGTGGCGTGGTCGTTGGTGAGTTCGCGGGCGGTGCTGGAGCATCGGGCGGTGGTGCTGGGCGGGGACGTGGTGGAGTTGAGGGCCGGGTTGACGGCTGTGGCGCAGGGTGCCGACTTGGCGTCGGGTGTGGTGAGGGGAGTGGCTCGGCCGGTTTCGGGTGCTGTGTTCGTTTTTCCGGGGCAGGGGTCGCAGTGGGTGGGCATGGTGGCCGCGTTGCTGGAGTCCTCGCCGGTGTTCGGGCGGTGGATCGAGGAGTGCGAGCGTGCTCTTTCGGGGTTCGTGGATTGGTCGCTGACTGATGTCCTGAGGGCTGACGCGGAAGCGGGCTGGTTCGAGCGGGTGGATGTCGTTCAGCCGGTGTTGTGGGCGGTGATGGTGGCGCTGGCGGAGGCCTGGCGTGCGGCGGGGGTTGCTCCGGCTGCTGTTGTCGGTCATTCGCAGGGTGAGATTGCGGCTGCGGTCGTTGCCGGTGGTCTGTCCGTGGAGGATGGTGCCCGGGTGGTGGCCCTGCGGAGTCGGGCCATTGCTGAGGTGTTGGCGGGGCAGGGCGGGATGGTCTCCCTTGTCCTCTCCCGTGCGGATGTCGAAGAGCTGATCGCATCCTGGGGCGGTGAGATCTCGGTCGCGGCGGTCAACGGTCCTACCGCGACCGTCGTCTCCGGCAGCGCGGGGGCCCTGGAAGACCTCCTGGTCACGTGTGAGCAGCGGGGGATCCGGGCCCGGCGTATTCCGGTCGACTACGCCTCCCATTCCCACCACGTCGAGCAGATCGAACAGCGACTGCTGACCGAACTGGCCCCCCTGGCCCCCCGGTCCACCGACACCCCCTTCTACTCGGCGGTCACCGCCGAGCTGGTCGACACCGGTACCCTCGACGCCCGTTACTGGTACGAGAACCTGCGTCGCACCGTCCGCTTCGAGGACACCGTGCGCGCCCTCCTCGACGCGGGGCTGAGCACCTTCGTCGAGGTCAGCGCCCATCCCGTGCTGACCGTGGGTCTTGAGGAGATCGTCGACGACAGCGGGCGCGCCGCCACCGTCCTGGCCACCCTGCGCCGTGACCATGGCGACCACCGGCAGTGGCTCACCGCTCTGGCCCAGGCCCACATCCAGGGCCTCCCGGTGGACTGGGCCACCGTCCTCGCCCCCTACCGCGGCCGTCCCGTGGACCTCCCCACCTACCCCTTCCAACAGCGCCATTACTGGCTGACCTCCGAGGAGACCGGCGAGCCGGTCGCCACGGCGGACCCGGCCGAGGCGCGGTTCTGGGCAGCCGTCGAGCGCGAGGACCTGGACGAGGTCGCCGGGACGCTGCGCCTGGACAGCGTGGAGGAGCTCGAAGCCGTACTGCCTGCCCTGTCTACCTGGCACCGGCGGCGACGCGACCTGTCCACCGTGGAATCCCTGCGCTACCGGGTCGCCTGGAAGCTCGTCGAGGAGGCCGCCGCCGCACAGAGCGGCACTTGGCTGGCCGTCCTGCCGCAGAGCCACGCCGACAGCGAACTGGTGGAGCGGAGCCTACGGGCGCTGCGCGCGCTCGGCGCCGAGGTGGCCGTGATCGAGGCGGCCGACGACGAGTCGGACCGCTGGGCACTGTCCCAGCACCTCGACGACGCCCTGGCGGCCGAGGGCGCTGTGACGGGTGTGCTGTCGTTCCTGGCGCTTGCCGAGGGGCCGCACTTCGACGACCCCGACGTGCCCCTGGGCGTCGGTGCCACCGTGGCACTGCTCCAGGCGGCAGCCGACGCCGAACTCGACGCCCCGCTGTGGTGCGTGACGACCGGGGCCGTCTCGGTCGGCCGGTCCGATGTGCTGCGCAGTGCCGTGCAGGCACAGGTGTGGGGGCTCGGGCGGGTCGCGGGGCTGGAACTCCAGGGCCGCTGGGGCGGGGTGGTGGACCTGCCGGAGAGCCTGGACGAGCGGTCGGCGGGTCGTTTCGCGGCGGCGCTGAACGGCTCCGGTGCGACCGAGGACCAGTTGGCCGTACGCGCCTCCGGTGTCTTCGCGCGCCGCCTGAGGCGGGCCCCGCTCGCCCCGGGCGCGGACTCCGCGCAGTGGGTGCCGTCCGGCGCCGTGCTGATCACCGGTGGCACCGGCGCGCTCGGCTCCGAGGCGGCCCGCTGGTTGGCGGGACGGGGCGCCGAGCGTCTCGTACTGACCAGCAGGGGCGGCCCGGATGCGCCCGGTGCCGCCGCACTCGTCTCCCAGCTGCGGGAGATGGGCACCGAGGCGACCGTGGTGGCCTGCGACGTCGCGGACCGCGACGCGCTCGCCGCCGTACTGGAGGAGCACCCGGTCACCGGTGTCGTGCACGCCGCCGGCGTCGACGCGTCCATGCGGCTCTCCGATGTGGAGACCGGCGACCTCGCGGAGGTCTTGCGCGCCAAGGTCACCGGAGCCGCCCACCTCCACGAACTGCTCGCGGACACCCCGCTGGAAGCGTTCGTTCTCTTCTCCTCCATTGCCGGTGTCTGGGGCAGCGGCGGCCAGGCCGCGTACGCGGCGGCCAACGCCTACCTCGACGCCCTCTCCGAACAGCGCCACGCCGCTGGACTCCCCGCCACCTCGGTGGCCTGGGGCGCCTGGGGCGGGGCCGGTATGGCCACCCGCGGCAACGCCGAGGACTACCTGCGCAGCCGGGGCCTGAACCCGATGCCGCCCGCGCTCTGCACGGCCGCGCTCGGTGCGGCGATCGACAGCAGCGAGGCCGCCGTCACGGTCGCGGACGTGGAGTGGGCCCGGTTCGCCACCACGTTCACCGCTACCCGGCCCAGCCCGTTCATCGGTGAACTGCCCGAGGTTCAGGTGGCGTTGGAGTCCGACGCGGCCGAGGAGTCGGATGAGGGGGACGCGGCGCCGTCGGTGCTGCGGCGGGAGCTGGCCGTCGCGAGCGCGGGCGAACGCGCCCATCGTGTGCTGGAGTTGGTCCGTGCCGAGATCGCCTCGGTGCTGGGCTACCAGGGCCCGGACGACGTGGACTCCGACCGCCCGTTCAAGGATCTCGGCCTCGACTCGCTGACCGCGATGGAGGTCTGTAAGCGGCTGCGGGCCGCGACCGGACTTCGGCTGCCCGTCACCCTGCTTTTCGACCACCCGACGCCGCGTGGGCTGGGCCGGTTCCTGACCGGCGAGCTCACCGGCGGATCCGGCGCGTCCGACGCGAACGCGGACTTCGGCGCCTCCGGTGCGACGACCGGGTCCGGGGACCTGGCCGCGTCCACCGTCGCCGGCCCCGGAGAGCCCCTCGCCATCGTCGCGATGAGCTGTCGCTACCCGGGCGGCGTCCGCTCCGCCGACGACCTGTGGGACCTCGTCGCCACCGGCGCCGACGGCATCGCGGGCTTCCCCACCGACCGTGGCTGGGACCTGACGGCCGCCGAGGGCGAGTACACCCCCGAGGGCGGCTTCGTCCACGACGCCACCACCTTCGATGCCGGACTGTTCGGCATCTCCCCGCGCGAAGCCGTCGCCATGGACCCGCAGCAGCGCCTGCTCCTGGAAGCGTCCTGGGAGGTCCTGGAGCGCGCGGGCATCGACCCGCAGTCGCTGCGCGGCACCCGGACCGGTGTCTTCGTCGGCGCCTCCACCTCCGGGTACGGCGTCGGCATGCGGCTGTCCGCCGGGCTGAGCGGCCACTACATCACCGGCACCTCCGCCAGTGTGATGTCCGGACGCGTCGCCTACTCCTTCGGTCTGGAGGGCCCGGCCGTCACCGTCGACACGGCCTGCTCCTCGTCTCTGGTCGCCCTGCACCTCGCCGGACAGGCGCTGCGCGGCGGCGAGTGCTCCATGGCGCTGGTCGCCGGTGTCGCCCTGATGACGAGCCCGGACATCTTCGCCGAGTTCAGCACCCAGAACGGTCTCTCCGCCGACGGCCGTTGCAAGTCCTTCGCCACCGCCGCCGACGGCACCGGCTGGGGCGAGGGTGTCGGCATGCTCCTCGTGGAGCGCCTGTCGGACGCGCGCCGCAACGGTCATCAGGTGCTGGCTGTCGTGCGGGGTTCGGCCGTCAACCAGGACGGCGCGTCCAACGGCCTGACCGCTCCCAACGGCCCGTCCCAGCAGCGTGTCATCCGTCAGGCCCTGGAGAACGCCGGGCTGACCACCGCCGACGTCGACGCCGTCGAAGGCCACGGAACCGCGACCACCCTCGGTGACCCGATAGAGGCGCAGGCCCTTCTCGCCACGTACGGGCAGCATCGGGAGGCGGGCCGGCCCCTGTGGCTGGGTTCGTTGAAGTCCAACATCGGCCACACGCAGGCCGCTTCGGGCGTGGCCGGTGTCATCAAGATGGTGCAGGCGATGCACCACGGGGTGCTCCCCAAGACCCTGCACGTGGACGAGCCGTCGTCGCACGTGGACTGGTCGGCGGGTGCGGTCGAGCTGCTGACCGAGGCCCGGGACTGGCCCGAGAGCGGCCGCCCGCGCCGTGCGGGCGTCTCCTCCTTCGGCGTCAGCGGCACCAACGCCCACGTCATCATCGAGCAGGCACCCGAGCAGGCACTCGAAGTCTCCGCGCCCGTCGAGCTCGCCGCCGCGGCCGCCCGCATCCTCCCCTGGACCGTCTCCGCCAAGACCCCCGCCGGGCTCCGGGCCCAGGCCGCCGCCCTCAGCGCCCACCTGACGTCCCACCCCGGGCTGCGACCGGTGGACGTGGCCCACTCCCTGGCCGTGTCGCGAGCCCACCTCGAACACCGGGCCGTCGTCCTCGCCGTCGAAACCGCCGATTGCGTCGCCGCCCTGGACGCCCTCGCCGCCGGCGAACTGTCCCCGCACGCGGTGCGCGGCTCCGTCCGCGACAGCCGCCTCGCCTTCCTCTTCACCGGCCAGGGCGCGCAACGCGCCGGAATGGGAAGGGAGCTGTACGACACCCACCCCGCCTTCGCGGACGCACTCGACGCGGTGTGCGCACGTATGGACGGCGAGCTGGACCGGCCGCTGCGCGACGTGCTGTTCGGCGAGGGGGAGCCGCTCGACCAGACCCTGTACACCCAGGCGGCGCTCTTCGCCCTCGAAGTGGCCCTCTTCCGGCTGCTGGAATCCTGGGGCCTGACGCCCGACTTCCTCCTCGGCCACTCCGTCGGAGAACTCGCCGCCGCGCACGTCGCGGGAGTCCTCTCGCTCGACGACGCCTGCACTCTCGTCGCCGCCCGCGGCAGGCTCATGCAGGCACTGCCCGCCGACGGTGCCATGCTCGCTGTCGCCGCCACCGAGCAGGAGGTCGCCGAGGCCCTCGCACCGTACGGGACCCAGGTCGCCGTCGCCGCCGTCAACGGCCCGTCCTCGGTCGTCGTCTCCGGCGACGCCGACGCCGTCACCGCCCTGGAGGCCGGCTGGCGGCGTGCCGGGCGCAAGACCAGGCGCCTCACCGTCTCGCACGCCTTCCACTCGCCGCACATGGACGCCATGCTCGACGAATTCGCCGCCGTGGCAGCCGGACTGGCCTTCCACTCACCCGGCGTCCAGGTCGTCTCCAATGTCACCGGACGGCTCGCGGACGCCGACGAGATCCAGACCCCCGAGTACTGGGTGCGGCACGTCCGCCAGGCCGTACGGTTCGCTGACGGCATCGCCACCCTCGACGCCCAGGGCGTCACGACGTATCTCGAACTCGGCCCCGACGGCGTCCTCACCGCCATGGCGAAGGACTGCCTGGCTGACGGCGAGGGCGTCACCCTCCTCCCGGCCCTGCGCCCGGGGCGCGCCGAGCCCGAGACCGTACTGCGCCTGGCGGCCACCGCCCATGCGCACGGTACCCCCGTCGACTGGGCCGGGATGCTGGACGGACTGGGCGGCGTACGCACCGACCTGCCGCCCTACGCCTTCCAGCGGGAACGCTACTGGCTCGACACCTTCGCCGTGCCGGCCGACGCCGGAAGCGCCGACGACGCCGCCTTCTGGGCCGCCGTCGAGGGCGAGAACCTGCCGGCCGTCGCGGACGCGCTGGACCTGGCCCCCGACGCCGTACAGGCCGTCCTGCCCTCGCTCTCCACCTGGCGCCGCAAGGGGCGGGACCGGCACGTCGTGGACGGCTGGCGCTACCGCACCACCTGGCAGCCCCTCACCGACCTCCCGCACGGTGCCCTCCACGGCACCTGGCTGCTGGTACTGGCCCCCGGACAGGACGGCGACGACGCCACCTCCGTCCAGGCGGCCCTGCGCGCGGGCGGCGCCGACGTGAGCGTCCTGGTCCTCGACACGACGGACGACACCGACCCCTGGCTCGTCGCGGACCGGCTGCACCAGGCCGCCGACGGACTCGCCGGAGTGCTGTCGCTGGCCGGACTCGACGAACACCCCCACCCCGGCTACCACGGACTCACCTTTGGCCTCGCCGCCACGGTCGTGCTCATCAAGGCGCTGCACGCGGCCGGAATCGACGCACCGCTGTGGGTGGCCACCCGCGGCGCCGCCTCGGTCAGCCGCGCCGACCGGACCGTCTCCCCGGCCCAGGCGCAGCTGTGGGGCCTCGGCCGCACCGCGGCACTCGAATTCCCGCGCAACTGGGGCGGATTGATCGACCTCCCCGAGCGGCTCGACCGACGGGCCGGCACCCGGCTCGCCGCGCTGCTCGCCGACGGCACGGAGGACCAGATCGTGGTGCGGGGCTCCGGGGCCTTCGTGCGACGCCTGACCCCCGCCCCCCTCGGCCCCCACACCCCGGCCACCGAGTGGCGCCCCGAGGGACCAGTCCTCATCACCGGCGGTACCGGCGCACTCGGCGCCCGGGTGGCCCGCATGCTCGCCGGACGCGGCGCCCGGCACCTGGTGCTGACCGGCCGCCGCGGCCCGGACGCCCCCGGGGCGGCGGAACTCGCGGCGGAACTGGCCGGGCTGGGCGCGGAAGCCACGGTGGTGGCCTGCGACGTCTCGGACCGGGACGCGCTCGCGGCACTGCTCGCCGCGCACCCCGTCACCGCCGTCGTGCACACCGCCGGTGTCATCGGCGCCGTGTCCCTGCGCGACACGAGCCTCGCCGAACTCGCGGACGTGCTGCGGGTCAAGGCGGACAGCGCGACTCACCTGGACGAACTGCTCGACGGTACCCCCCTCGAAGCGTTCGTGACGTTCTCCTCGATCGCCGGCGTCTGGGGCAGCGGCAACCAGGCCGCGTACGCCGCGGCCAACGCCCACCTCGACGCCCTCGTGGAGAACCGGCGGGCCCGCGGCCTGACCGGCACCTCCGTCGCCTGGGGCCCCTGGGCGGGCGGCGGCATGCTGGCCGCGGAGGACGGCGAGGACTACCTGCGGCGGCGCGGCCTGGCCGCCATGGACCCGGAACTCGCCCTGCGGGCGCTGGGCGACGCCGTCGACCACGGCACCGGGTGCGTGACGGTCGCGGACGTGGACTGGCCGCGCTTCGCGGCCGCGTTCACCTCAGGACGACCCAGCCCCCTCCTCGCCGACATCCCCGGCGCCGCCGCACCGGAGCCCGAGGCCGGCGAGGAGCGGAGCGGCACCCCACGGATTCGGCAGCAGCTCGCCGCGACCACCGCAGACGACCGACACCGCATCCTGCTCGACCTGGTCAGGACCGGCGCCGCCACCGTCCTCGGCCACGGCACGGCAGAAGCCGTGGAGCCGGAACGGCCGTTCAAGGACCTGGGCTTCGACTCGCTCACCGCCGTGGAACTGCGGGACCACCTCACCGGCGTGACCGGCCTCGCCCTGCCCGCCACCCTCACCTTCGACCACCCGAACGCCGGGGCCCTGGCCCGGCACCTTGCCGACCGGCTCGGGCTCGACGATGCCGCGACGCAGGAGACCGCACCCCGGGCCGGCGGCCCGGCGGCCCAGGACGACCCCATCGCCATCATCGGCATGAGCTGCCGCTACCCCGGTGACGTCCGTTCCCCCGAGGACCTGTGGCAGCTCGTCGCCACCGGCGGCGACGGCATCGGCCGCTTCCCCGAGGACCGCGGCTGGAACCTGGCGGCACTGTACGACGCGGACCCCGGCAACCCGGCGGGCTCCGACTCCCGCGAAGGCGGCTTCGTCTACGACGCCACCGGCTTCGACAGCGAACTCTTCGGCATCTCGCCCCGCGAGGCCCTCGCCATGGACCCACAGCAGCGCCTGATGCTGGAGGCCGGCTGGGAAGCCTTCGAACGTGCCGGACTGGACCCGCTGTCGCTGCGCGGCAGCAACACCGGCGTCTTCGCCGGCCTCAACAGCCACGACTACCTGTCCCTCATCGCGGAGGCCCCGGCGGGCACCGAGGGCTACATCGCCACCGGCAGCTCCGGCAGCGTGGTGTCCGGCCGCGTGTCGTACACCTTCGGCCTGGAGGGCCCGGCCGTCACCGTCGACACCGCCTGCTCCTCGTCGCTGGTGGCCCTGCACCTCGCCGTGCAGGCCCTCCGCAACGGCGAGTGCGACATGGCACTCGCGGGCGGCGTCACCGTCATGGCGACCTCGGGGATCTTCAACGAGTTCAGCCGCCAGAACGGCATGGCCACCGACGGCCGCTGCAAGGCGTTCGCCGCGGCGGCCGACGGCACCGGCTGGGGCGAGGGTGTCGGTGTGCTGCTCGTGGAACGCCTTTCGGACGCCCGCCGCAACGGTCATGAGGTCCTGGCGGTCGTACGGGGCTCCGCCGTCAACCAGGACGGCGCGTCCAACGGGCTCACCGCCCCCAACGGCCCCTCCCAGGAACGCGTCATCCGTCAGGCCCTCGCCAATTCGGGCCTGACCACCGCCGACATCGACGCCGTCGAGGCACACGGTACCGGCACCACCCTCGGCGACCCGATCGAGGCGCAGGCGCTCCTCGCCACGTACGGCCGGGACCGCGACGCGGACCGGCCGCTGTGGCTGGGCTCGCTGAAGTCCAACATCGGGCACACCCAGGGAGCTTCGGGCGTCGCGGGTGTGATCAAGATGGTCATGGCGATGCGCCATGGCGTCCTGCCCAAGACGCTGCACGTGGACGCCCCGACCCCGCACGTGGACTGGTCCGCAGGCGCGGTCGAGCTGCTGACCGAGGCCCGTGACTGGCCCGGAGCCGACCGCCCGCGCCGCGCCGGTGTCTCCTCCTTTGGCATCAGCGGAACCAACGCCCACGTCATCCTCGAGGGCATCGAACGCTCCGAGGAGTCGGTGGCGGAGCCGGCAGCCGCTCAGGATTCCGGCCCCGTGTCCTGGACGCTGTCGGGCGCGTCGGCCGAGGCCTTGAGCGCCCAGGCGGAGCGGCTGCTGTCGGTGGCGGAGACGGACGTCCGGCCTGCCGATGTGGCGTGGTCGTTGGTGAACTCGCGGGCGGCGCTGGAGCACCGGGCGGTGGTGCTGGGCGGGGACGCGGTGGAGTTGATGGCCGGGTTGACGGCTGTGGCGCGGGGTGCCGACCCGGCGTCGGGTGTCGTGAGGGGAGTGGCTCGGCCGGTTTCGGGTGCTGTGTTCGTTTTCCCGGGGCAGGGGTCGCAGTGGGTGGGCATGGCCACGGGGTTGCTGGAGTCGTCCTCGGAGTTCCGGGAGCGGATCGAGGAGTGCGAGCGTGCTCTTTCGGGGTTCGTGGATTGGTCGCTGACTGATGTCCTGAGGGCTGACGCGGAAGCGGGCTGGTTCGAGCGGGTGGATGTCGTTCAGCCGGTGTTGTGGGCGGTGATGGTGGCGCTGGCGGAGGCCTGGCGTGCGGCGGGGGTTGCTCCGGCCGCCGTCGTCGGGCACTCGCAGGGTGAGATCGCGGCTGCGGTCGTTGCCGGTGGTCTGTCCCTGGAGGATGGTGCCCGGGTGGTGGCCCTGCGGAGTCAGGCCATCGCTGAGGTGTTGGCGGGGCAGGGCGGGATGGTCTCCCTCGTTCTCTCCCGTGCGGATGTCGAAGAGCTGATCGCACCCTGGGACGGTGAGATCTCGGTCGCGGCGGTCAACGGTCCGACCGCGACCGTCGTCTCCGGCAGCGCGGGGGCCCTGGAAGACCTCCTTGTCACGTGTGAGCAGCGCGGGATCCGGGCCCGGCGCGTTCCGGTCGACTACGCCTCCCATTCCCACCACGTCGAGCAGATCGAGGCCCGTGTAATGGCCGAGCTTTCCGAGCTTGCCCCGGGTCCGGCCCGTGTCCCCTTCTACTCGGCGGTCACCGCCGAGCTGGTCGACACCGGTACCCTCGACGCCCGTTACTGGTACGAGAACCTGCGTCGCACCGTCCGCTTCGAGGACACCGTGCGCGCCCTCCTCGACGCGGGGCTGAGCACCTTCGTCGAGGTCAGCGCCCATCCCGTGCTGACCGTGGGTCTTGAGGAGATCGTCGACGACAGCGGGCGCGCCGCCACCGTCCTGGCCACCCTGCGCCGTGACCATGGCGACCACCGGCAGTGGCTCACCGCTCTCGCCCAGGCCCACGTCCACGGGGTACGGGTGGACTGGCGCGCCGTCCTCACCCCCTACCGCGGCCGTCCCGTGGACCTCCCCACCTACCCCTTCCAGCACCGCACCTACTGGCCCAAGGCCGGTACGGGCGCCGGCGACCCGGCCTCGGCCGGACTGGCCGCCGTGCACCACCCGCTGCTCTCCGCCGCCGTGGAACTCGCGGACGGCGACGGCGCACTGTGGACCGGCCGTCTCTCCCTCGCCGCCCAGCCCTGGCTCGCGGACCACACGGTCCTGGACACCGTCCTGCTGCCCGGCACCGCCTTCGTGGAACTCGCCCTCCAGGCGGGCGAAGAGGCCGGCTACCCCGTGCTGGAGGAAATGACCCTCGAAGCACCGCTGACCCTGGCCGAGCACACCGGCGTGCAGCTCCAGCTCGCCGTCGGCGCGCCGGACGCCGAGGGACGCCGTACCGTTAGCGTCCACTCGCGCGCCGAACGGGCCGAGGCGGGACAGCCCTGGACCCGGCACGCCCGCGGCACCCTGACCGCGGAAGCCGCGCGGCCCGCCTTCGACCTGGCCGCCTGGCCCCCCTCGGACGCCGAGCCGCTGCCTGTCGAGGGCTTCTACGAGGCGCTCGCCGCGGCGGGTTACGCGTACGGCCCCGCCTTCCGGGGCCTGCACGCCGCCTGGCGGCACGGCGACGAGGTGTACGCCGAGGTCGCCCTGCCCGAGGAGGCGCGCGCCGACGCCGCACCGTTCGCGCTCCACCCGGCGCTGCTGGACGCCGCCCTGCACGCCGCCGGACTCGGCGGACTGCTCGGCGCCGACGGCCGGGCCGGACTGCCCTTCGCCTGGAGCGGGGTGTCGCTGTACGCGACCGGGGCACAGACCCTGCGCGTACGGCTGACCGCCGTCGGTGTTGCCACCGTCGCCGTCGCCGTCGCGGACGCCACCGGGGCACCGGTGGCCGAGGCCCGGTCGCTGACCCTGCGCCCGGTCACCGCCGGACAGCTGCGTCAGGCCAGGGGCGGCGACGTGGCGGGCTCACTCTTCCGCGTCGAGTGGATGCCACTGGCCGCCGACGCGCCTGCCGCTTCCCTCCTGACCGCCGTCGGTGACCGTCGCGAGCTCCCGGCGGACCTCCTGGTGTCCTGGTACGCCGACCCGGACGCCCTGCGCGCCGAGTTGGAGACGGGGACGCCCGCACCCGGCGACGTGGTGTGGTGCCTGCCCGAGACGGCTGGCGGTGACCTGCGGAGCACTCTGTACGACACTCTGGGCGTCGCCCAGGAATGGCTGCGGGACGAGCGGCTGGCCGACACCCGCCTCACCGTGCTGACCAGCGGCGCGGTCGCCGTCGGCGCGGGCGAGGACGTACCCGGCCTGGCGGCCGCGGCGGCCCGTGGCCTGCTCGGGTCCGCCCAGTCGGAACACCCCGGCCGCCTCCGCCTCGTCGACATCGACCAGCGCCCCGAGTCCTGGCGGGCACTGCCCGCCGCCCTCGCCCTGGACGAGCCCCAGCTGGCCGTCCGCGCGGGGGAGGTACTGGCAGCCCGGCTCGCGCGGGCCGGTGAGCCTTCGCTCGCCCCGCCCGCCAGCGACGGCGCCTGGCGCCTCGACACCACCGGCGGAGGCGGCATCGACGACCTGGCGCTGCTGCCCGCGCCAGCCGCCGAAGCCCCGCTCGCCCCCGACGAGGTACGGGTCGCGATCCGCGCGGCCGGGGTGAACTTCCGGGACGTCGCAATCGCCCTCGGCATCGTGCCGGACCAGACGGTCATGGGCACCGAGGGCGCGGGCGTGGTCGTGGAGACCGGCTCGGCGGTCACCGACCTCGCCGTCGGTGACCGGGTGTTCGGCTTGCTGGCGGGCTGCTTCGCCCCGGTGACCGTGGCTCAGCGCCGGGCCCTGGTGCGGATGCGCCCCGAGTGGACGTTCGCGGAGGCGGCGTCGGTGCCGACGGTGTTCCTCACCGCGTACTACGGGCTGGTCGACCTGGGCCGGGCCAAGGCGGGCGAGTCCCTGCTCGTCCACGCGGCGGCGGGCGGGGTCGGCATGGCCGCCGTACAGATCGGCCGCCACCTCGGACTGGAGGTCTTCGGCACGGCGAGCGCCGGCAAGGAGCATGTCCTGCGCTCCTGGGGCCTGGACGACGAGCACATCGCCTCCTCCCGGACCACCGACTTCGAACCGCACTTCCGGGTCACCACCGGCGGACGCGGCGTGGACCTCGTACTGAACTCGCTGGCCAGGGAGTTCGTGGACGCCTCGATGCGGCTGCTGGCCCCCGGCGGGCGGCTCATCGAAATGGGCAAGACGGACATCCGCGATGCGACCGAACTGGCCGAGGAGTACCCCGGAGTCTCCTACCGGGCGTTCGACCTGAGCGAGGCCGGGCCGGAGCGGATCGGCGCCATGCTGGACGAGATCCTCGCCCTGCTGGACGGGGGCGAACTGCGGACCCTGCCGGTGACCGGCTGGGACTTGCGGGAGGCACCGGAGGCGTTCCGCTTCATCAGCCGAGGCCGGCACATCGGCAAGAACGTGCTGACCCTGCCGCCCCCGGTGGACGCCGATGGCACCGTGCTGATCACCGGTGGTACCGGGGTGCTGGGCGGAGTGCTCGCGCGGCACCTGGCGACCGCGTACGGGGTACGGCACCTGCTGCTCGTCAGCAGGCAGGGGCCTGCCTCCCAGGGTTCCGACGAACTCGTCGCGGAGCTAGGCGAGTTGGGGGCAGAGGCCCGAGTGGTGGCCTGCGACGTTGCGGACCGGGAGGCGCTGCGGGACCTCCTCGCGAATGTCCCGGCGGAGCACCCGCTGACCGGTGTGGTCCACGCGGCGGGAGCGCTCGACGACGGCGTCTTCGACGCCATGAGCCCCGACCGTATCGACACGGTGCTGCGCCCCAAGGCCGATGCCGCGCTGGCCCTGCACGAGCTGACGCTCGACGCGGACCTGGCGATGTTCGTGCTGTACTCCTCCTTCTCGGCCGCCCTCGGCTCGCCGGGACAGGCCAACTACGCCGCCGCCAACGCCTTCCTGGACGCGCTCGCCCAGCACCGCAGGCACCGGGGACTCCCTGCCACCTCGCTCGGCTGGGGGCTGTGGGAACAGGCCAGCGCCATGACCGGGCACCTGACCGGCGGAGACCTCGCCCGGGCGGGCCGGGCCGGACGCTCGCTCACCACGGAACACGGGCTGGCGCTCTTCGACCGTGCCCTCGCGCACGGCGCCGCGCACCTGCTGCCGACCCACCTGGACCTGGCCGCCCTGCGCGCCGGGGCCGACGGGACGGCGGCGATCCCGGCGCTGCTGCGTGGCCTGGTCGGGGCTCCCGTGCGCCGGACGGTGGAGGAGACGCCCGGGACCCGGGAATCGACGGCCGACCGGCTGGCCCGGCTGCCCGAGCCCGAGCGGCGCCGCGCACTGACCGAGCTGGTCAGGGCGTACGCCGCCGGAGTCCTCGGGCACTCCACGCCTGCGGCGATCGGAGCCGAACGGCCCTTCAGGGAAGTCGGCTTCGACTCGCTCACCGCGGTCGAGCTGCGCAACCGACTCGCCTCGGCGACCGGACTGCGGCTCCCGGTCACCCTGGCGTTCGACCACCCGACGCCGGGCGAGCTGGCGGAGTACCTCCTGACCAGGCTGCCCGTCGCACCATCGGCCGCACCCGCTCAGGACGTACTCGCCCAGGTCGAGCGGCTCACCGAACGGCTCGACTCGCTCATCGAGGAGGAGAGCGATCCCGCACTGCTCGGTGAACGCCTCCAGGCCCTCGTCCGGCGCCTTGGCGCACTCGGCGGCAGAACAGCCCCCAGCAGCAAGAACGACAGCACCACGGACAGCAGCACCACGGACAGCCCTGTGGCGGGCCGGATCGACCGTGCGTCTGCCGACGACCTTTTCGACTTCATCGACAACGAGCTCGGTGTCTCGTGAGAGCCGGCCACGACAGCCGCGGCGACGGACGGATTGAAGGACAGGACCCGATGGCCAACGAAGAGAAGCTCCTCGAATACCTCAAGCGCGTGACGGCCGACCTGTCGGAAACCAGGCAGCGGCTGCGCGAAGCCGAGGAGAGCGTGCCGGAGAGCATCGCGATCATCGGCATGAGCTGCCGCTTCCCCGGAGGGGCGGAGTCGCCGGAAGAGCTGTGGGACCTCGTCAAGGAGGGCAGGGACGCCATCGGCGGCCTGCCCGAGAGCCGCGGCTGGGACACCGCTCGCGGCGACGCGCTCGGCCTCAGGGGCGGCTTCGTCCCGGACGCGGACCGGTTCGACGCCCCGCTGTTCGGGATCAGCCCCCGCGAGGCGCTGACCATGGACCCGCAGCAGCGGCTCGTGCTGGAGGCGTCCTGGGAGGCGTTCGAGCGGGCCGGCATCGACCCGCGCTCCACCCGGGGCAGTGACACCGGCGTCTTCATCGGCGCGGGCGCCTCCAACTACGCGCTCGGCGCGGACCTTCCGGAGGAGGCCGAGGGGCACTTGCTCACCGGCAGCGCCGGCAGCGTGCTGTCCGGGCGCGCGGCCTACACCTTCGGCCTCAAGGGCCCCGCCATCACCACGGACACCGCCTGCTCGTCCTCGCTGGTGGCCCTGCACCTGGCCGCGCAGGCACTGCGCGGCGGCGAGTGCGCGATGGCACTGGCCGGCGGCGTGAGCGTGATGGCCGGCCTCGGCCTGTTCAGCGAGTTCGGCCGGCAGGGCGGCCTCGCCTCCGACGGCCGCTGCAAGGCGTTCTCCGCCGCCGCCGACGGCACCGGCTGGGGCGAGGGCGTCGGCGTACTGGTCCTGGAGCGGCTCTCCGACGCGCAGCGCAACGGCCACGAGGTCCTGGCCGTGATACGAGGCACCGCTGTCAACTCCGACGGCGCCTCCAACGGCCTCACCGCCCCCAACGGGCCGTCCCAGGAGCGGGTCATCCGCCAGGCACTCGCCAACGCGCGGCTGTCGGCTGCCGAGGTCGACGTCGTCGAGGCGCACGGCACCGGCACGACCCTCGGCGACCCGATCGAGGCGCAGGCGCTGCTCGCCACGTACGGCCAGGAGCGGGACGAGGACCGTCCGCTGTGGCTGGGCTCGGTCAAGTCCAACATCGGGCACACCCAGGCCGCCGCCGGCGTGGCCGGCGTCATCAAGATGGTCATGGCGATGCGCCACGGCGCACTGCCGCGGACCCTCCACGCCGAAAAGGCATCCCCGCACATCGACTGGGCGTCCGGAGCCGTCGAACTCCTCACCGAGGAGCGGCCGTGGCCCGAGACGGGGCGGCCCCGCAGGGCCGGTGTGTCCTCGTTCGGTATGAGCGGCACTAACGTGCACGCCATCCTGGAACAGGCCCCGCCGCAGGAGCCCGCGCAGGGCGCCCCCACCGGGACCGCCCCCGACCTGCTGCCGTTCCCGGTCTCCGGCCGCACCCCGAGGGGGCTGGCCGAACATGCCGGGAAGCTCCTGGAATTCGTACGGGCCGACGACGCGCCCGCACTGCTGGACACCGGCCTCTCCCTGGCCACCACCCGCGCCGCCCTGGAGCACCGGGCCGTCGTGCTCGCCGGTGACCGCGAGACCCTCCTGCGTGGTCTGGGCGACCTCGCGGCGGGCCGCACCGGCTCGGATGCGCTGCGCGGCGAGCGGACCGATGGCGGCCTGGCCTTCCTCTTCTCCGGCCAGGGCGCGCAGCGCGCGGGCATGGGCTGGGAACTGTACGAGACCTTCCCGGTGTTCACCCGGGCGCTGGACGACGTCGCCGCTCTGCTCGACCGGCAGCTGGACCGTCCGCTCGGCGAGATCCTGTTCGACGGTGAAGTGCTGCGCGACGGCGAGGAGCTGATCGACCGGACCGGCTACACCCAGCCCGCGTTGTTCGCCTTCGAAGTCGCCCTGTTCCGGCTCTGGGAGTCCTGGGGCGTCACCCCGGACCTGCTCCTCGGCCACTCCATCGGCGAATTGGCCGCTGCCCACGTGGCGGGCGTGCTCTCGCTGGAGGACGCCTGCACGCTGGTCGCCGCCCGCGGCCGGCTGATGCAGGAGCTGCCGTCCGGTGGCGCGATGCTGGCCGTGGAGGCGAGCGAGGCGGAGGCGCGGGAATCACTGGCCGGTCGTGCGGCGCAGATCGGTATCGCCGCCGTCAACGGGCCCCGCTCGGTGGTGCTGTCCGGCACCGAGGACGCCGCCGCGAAGCTGCGCGAGCACTGGCTCGGCCGGGGCCGCAAGGTGAAGCGGCTGACGGTCTCGCACGCCTTCCACTCGCCGCTGATGGACCCGATGCTCGGCAGGTTCGCCGCCGCGGCAGGGAAGCTGACCTTCCACGAGCCGCGGATCCCGATCGTCTCCGATGTCACGGGCGAGCTCGCCGACCCTGCCGAACTGTGCACCCCCGAGTACTGGGTGCGGCACGTCCGCGAGGCGGTCCGCTTCGCGGACGGTGTCGGCGCCCTGCGCGCCGCGGGCGTCACCACCTTCGTGGAGCTGGGCCCCGGCACCGAACTCACCGCACTGGCCAAGGGGGCCGCCCCGCTGGAGACCCTCCGCGCCGTGCCGTCGCTGCGCGTCGGCCGCAGCGAGCCGCGCGCCCTGCTGGAGGCACTCGCGGGCGTGCACCTGGCCGGCCGGCCCGTCGACTGGCAGGCCGTCTTCGGCCCGTGGGGCGGTCGCCGCGTCGACCTGCCCACCCTCGCCTTCCAGCGCGAGCCGTACTGGCTGCCCGACGCCGCGGCGGCGGAGGGCACGTACGCCCCTGCCGTGCAGGGCTCCGCGGAGGAGAGCTTCTGGACGGCAGTGGAGGCGGTGGACCTGGCGGCCGTCGCGCAGACCCTCGACCTGCCCGCCGACCAGGGCCTGGATGCCGTGCTGCCCGCCCTCGCCGCCTGGCGCAGGGGCAGCACCGACCAGGCCACTGTCGAAGCATGGCGCTACCGGGCCACCTGGCAGCGGGTGGAGACGCCTGCCGGGAACCTGTCCGGCACCTGGCTCCTGGTGGTGCCCGCCGACGAGACGGATGGCCTGCAGGCCACCGCCGTCGCCCAGGGCATGCGCGCCCACGGCGCCGACGTCGTCACGGTGCCCGTCGCTCCCGCCGAGACCGACCGCTGGACCCTCGCTGGGGACCTCCTGGAGCAGGCCACCGCGAGCGGCGACGTCATCGGCGTCCTGTCGCTGCTCGGCACCGCCGAGGCACCGCACGCCGAGTACCCGCAGGTCACCACCGGACTCGCGCTCACCCTGCTGCTCGTCCAGGCCCTCGGAGACGCCGGCATCGGCGCGCCGCTGTGGTGCGCGACCCAGCAGGCGGTCCAAGCCGGGCGCACCGACCGCGCACCGCACCCCGCCCAGGCGCAGGTGTGGGGCTTCGGCCGGGTCGCCGCCCTGGAGTACCCCGCCCGCTGGGGCGGGCTCGTCGACCTGCCCGAGCAGCTGGACGACCGCGTCGCCGCCGCTCTGGCCTCCGTACTGACCGGGGGGCATGACGAGGATCAGGTCGCGGTGCGGGCCACGGGCGTCTTCGGCCGCCGCCTGGTACGCGCACCCCGGACCGGCACCGCCGCCCCCGCCTGGCAGCCCACCGGAACCGTCCTGATCACGGGCGGCACCGGCGCCCTCGGCGGCCGCGTCGCCCGCTGGCTCGTCACTCGCGGTGCCCGGAGCCTCGTGCTCACCGGCCGTCGCGGCCCGGACACCCCCGGCGCCGCCGAACTGGTCGCGGAGCTCCGCGCGTCGGGGGCCGAGGCGACCGTCGTCGCCTGCGACGTGGCCGACCGGGCCGCGCTCGCCGCGCTCCTCGACGAGCACCCGGTGACGGCCGTGTTCCACGCGGCCGGCATCGCGGAGTCCGGCGCACCGTCCGAGATCAGCGTGGCCGAACTCGGTGACGTCGTCCGCGCCAAGGTCGACGGCGCCGAGAACCTCGACACCCTCCTGGCCGACGCCCCGCTCGACGCGTTCGTGATGTTCTCCTCCATCGCCGGGATCTGGGGCGACGGCCGCGCCGCCGGGTACTCCGCCGCCAACGCCCACCTCGACGCCCTCGCGGAGCGCCGTAAGGCCCAGGGGCGTCCGGCCACGGCCGTCGCCTGGGGCCCGTGGGGCGGTGGCGGCATGGCCGCCGACAGCGAACTCCAGGAACACCTCTCCCGCTTCGGCCTCGCCCCGATGGACCCCGAGCTGGGCATCTCCGCCCTCGCCCAGGCCCTCGACGCACGCGAGACGTGCCTCACCGTCGCCCATGTCAACTGGGCCCGCTTCGCACCCGTGTTCAGCACCTCCCGGCCGGCCCCTCTGCTCCACGGAGTACCCGAGGCGGCCGAAGTTCTCCACCCCGCGGACGACGCGGGCAGCGGCGGCCGGAACACCGTCGCGGCCGCGTGGGCGGAGCAGCTGACCGCACTGCCCCAGGCCCGGCGCGCGGGCGTCCTCCTCGACCTCGTACGGTCCGAGGCGGCGGCCGTGCTCGGCTACCGCTCCACTGACGCCATCGCACCCGACCGCCCCCTGAAGGACCTCGGCATCGACTCGCTCACGGCAGTCGAGGTCAAGGAACGGCTCGCGTCCGCCACCGGCCTGCCGCTGCACGCCGGGCTCGTCTTCGACTACCCGACCTGCGAGGCGCTCAGCCGCCACCTGCTGGGCCAACTCGTCGACGTACCGACCGAACGAGCCGCGCCGGCCACGGCGGCCGTCTCCGACGATCCCGTCGCGATCGTCGCCATGAGCTGCCGGCTGCCCGGCGGCGCCGTCTCCCCCGAGGCGCTCTGGGACCTGGTCGCATCCGGCACCGACGCCATCTCCGCCTTCCCCACCGACCGCGGCTGGGACCTGGACGGCGCCGGCGTCGGCTACGCTCGCGAGGGCGGCTTCGTCTACGACGCCACCGGCTTCGACGCCGCCTTCTTCGGGATCTCCCCGCGCGAGGCCCTCGCCATGGACCCGCAGCAGCGGGTGATCCTCGAAGCCTGCTGGGAGGTCCTGGAGCGCAACGGCACCCCGCCGGACTCCGTGCGCGGCAGCCAGATCGGCGTCTTCGTCGGCGCCTCCAACTCCGCCTATGCCGGCGGCGTCGAGCTCCCCGCCGAATCGCTGGGCCACGCCCTCACCGGCAGCGCCAACAGCGTCATCTCCGGCCGCGTCTCCTACGCGCTCGGCCTCGAAGGCCCCGCCGTCACCGTCGACACCGCCTGTTCCTCCTCCCTGGTCGCCCTGCACATGGCCGTCCAGGCGATCCGGGCGGGGGAGTGCTCCATGGCGATCGCGGGCGGCGTCACGGTGATCCCCTCACCGGCTGTCTTCGCGGACTTCAATCAGCAGAACGGCCTTGCCTCCGACGGCCGTTGTAAGTCCTTCGCCGCTGCCGCCGACGGCACCAGCTGGGGCGAGGGCGCCGCCGTGCTCCTCGTCGAGCGCCTCTCCGACGCCCGCCGCAACGGCCACGAGGTCCTCGCCGTCATCCGCGGCTCCGCCATCAACCAGGACGGCGCGTCGCAGGGCCTGACCGCCCCCAACGGCCCCTCGCAGGAGCGGGTGATCCGGCAGGCGCTCGCCGCCGCCGGCCTCGCTCCTGCTGACGTCGACGCCGTCGACGGCCACGGCACCGGCACCACCCTCGGTGACCCGATCGAGGCCCGCGCCCTGCTGTCGGTGTACGGCCGGGACCGCGACGCCGACCGGCCGCTGTGGCTCGGCTCGCTCAAGTCCAACATCGGCCACACCCAGGCCGCTTCGGGTGTCGCGGGCGTCATCAAGATGGTGCAGGCCATGCGGCACGGCGTCCTGCCCCGGACGCTGCACGTCGACGCGCCGTCGCCGCACGCCGACTGGTCGTCCGGCGCCGTCGAGCTGCTGACCGAGCAGCGTGCTTGGCCCGAGACCGGCCGCGCCCGCCGGGCCGCGGTGTCCTCGTTCGGCATGAGCGGCACCAACGCCCACACCATCCTGGAACAGGCCCCCGAGCTCGAGAAGGGTCCGGCCACCACCAGGACCACCCCGGCCCTGGTGCCGTGGGTCCTGTCCGCCCGGTCCGAACAGGCCCTGCGCGCCCAGGCGCTGGAGCTGCACCGACACGTCCTCGCCCACCCGGACGCCGAACCCACGGACATCGGCCACTCGCTGGTCACCCTACGCTCCAGGCTCGACCACCGGGCGGTGCTCCTCGACACCGACCGGGATACGCTGCTGCACGCACTGGAGGACCTGGCACAGGGCCGGCCCGCACCGAACGTCGTCACCGGCGGGGGCAGCGCCGGCAAGGTCGTGTTCGTCTTCCCCGGCCAGGGCTCACAGTGGGCCGGCATGGCCCTGGAACTCCTCGACTCCTCCGCGGTGTTCCGCCAGCAGTTCGCGATGTGCTCCCACGTCCTGGCCGCCCACGTCGACTTCAACCCGCTCGACGTCCTGCGGGGGAAGCGCGGCGCGCCCGGACTCGACCGCGTCGACGTCGTCCAGCCGCTGCTGTTCGCCGTCATGGTCTCCCTCACCGCCGTTTGGCGCTCGTACGGCATCGAGCCGGACGCCGTCGTCGGCCACTCCCAGGGCGAGATCGCCGCGGCCGTCGTCACCGGCGCACTGTCCCTCGCGGACGGCGCGAAGGTCGTCGCCCTGCGAAGCCGGGCCATCGCCACACTCGCCGGGCACGGCGGGATGATGTCGGTGTCCCTGCCGCTCGCCCGTGCCGAGCGGTACGTCACCGAGGACGCCGCGCACTTGTCGGTCGCCGCCGTCAACGGCCCCGAGTCGGTCGTGATCTCCGGCACCGCCGCCGCTCTCGACGCCCTCCTCGCCCGCCTGACCGCCGACGGGGTGCGCGCCAAGCTCATCCCCGTCGACTACGCCTCCCACTCGGCTCAGGTAGATGCCCTGCAGGCCCGACTCGCCGAGGATCTGGCGGGCATCACCGCCCACGCGGGCGAGGTGCCCTGCTACTCCACAGTCACCGGCGAGCCGATCGACACCACCACCATGGACGGCGCCTACTGGTTCACCAACCTGCGCCGGACCGTTCGCTTCGAGGACGCCACCCGCGCCCTGCTACGCGACGGCCACCGCCTGTTCATTGAGGTCAGCCCGCACCCCGTGCTCATCGCGGCGATCGAGGAGACCATCGACTCGGTCGGCAGCGCCCTCTCCGGCGCCCAGGCGATCGGCTCCGTGCGCCGTGACGACGCGGGCCGCCGGCGACTGCTGACCAGCCTGGCCGAGGCGTACGTGCGGGGGGCACGGGTCGAGTGGGAGGGCATGTTCGACGGCACCGGTGCCCGGACCGTCGCCCTGCCCACGTACCCCTTCCAGCGCACCCGCTACTGGGCACGCCAGGACGAGGCCCTCGTGCCCGCAGCGGACACGGCTGCACCCGTACCGGCCGACCAGGACCGGTTCTGGAAGGCGGTGGACCGGCAGGACGCCGAGGCACTCGCCCGGACGTTGGCGGCGCACGCCGACGACGCCCAGCTGGACTCCCTCACCCGGGCGCTGCCCGCCCTCGCCGAGTGGCACCGGGGCGTGAGCGCCAAGGCGGCCGTCGACGGCTGGCGCTACCGCGAGCACTGGACGGCGATCGAACAGACCGCCTCACCGGTCCTTTCGGGACGCTGGATCGTCGTCGCGGCCGCGGCGCACGCGGAGGCGGACCTCGTCCTGCACACCGTCGCCGCCCTGCGGGACCACCTGGCTGAGCCCGAACTCCTGCTTGCCGAACCCGACGCCGACGCTGCGTTCTTCACGGCCCGGCTGTGGGAGCTCCGGGACGCCGGTGCGCCGGTCACCGGCATCCTCTCGCTGCTCCCTGTGGACGAGAGCCCGCACCCCGGACACCCCACCCTGGCGGCCGGGCTGGCAGGAACGCTGACCCTGCTTCAGGCTGTGGTGGAGACCGGCTTCGAGGCCCCGCTGTGGTCCGTCACCACCGGCGCGGTGTCCGTAGCGGACACCGACCCGCTCGCCGAACCGCTCCAGGCACAGACCTGGGGCCTCGGCAGGGTCGCCGCCCTCGAACACCCCCGCCAGTGGGGCGGCCTGATCGACCTGCCCGCCACCCCCGACGCCACGGCGGCGGCCGCTCTCACCGGGGTGCTGTCCCGCTCCGACGCCGAGGACCAGATCGCGGTCCGGCGCTCGGGGCTGTTCGCCCGCCGGCTCGTACGGGCCTCGGCCGAGGGCACCGAGCCCGTCCGCACCTGGCGGCCCGAGGGTACCGTCCTCATCACCGGCGGGACCGGAGCCATCGGCGGCCACGTCGCCCGCTGGCTGGCTTCGAACGGCGCCACACACCTCGTCCTGGTCAGCAGGCGCGGCGAACTTGCCCCCGGAGCAGCCGAGCTGGTGGCCGAGCTCACCGGCGCCGGCACCCGGGTGACGGTCCTCTCCTGCGACCTGACCGACCGGGAAGCGGTGGCAGCCATGCTCGCCCGGCTCGACGAGAACGGCATCACCGTCCGCACGGTCCTGCACACCGCGGGCACCGGAGTGCTCACCCGCCTTGAGGACACCAGTGTCGCCGAGCTGGCGCACGCCACCGCCGCCAAGGTGGCCGGCGCCCGGCACCTGGACGAGCTCCTGGACCCCGGCCGACTGGACGCGGTCGTCCACTTCTCCTCCATCTCCGGAGTCTGGGGAGTCGGCCGCCACGGCGCCTACGCGGCGGGCAACGCCTACCTCGACGCCCTCGCCCGGCACCGCAGGGCCGGCGGCGTCCCCGCCCTCTCCGTGGCCTGGGGCCCCTGGGACGGCGGCGGCATGGTCCCCGCAGC
This sequence comes from Streptomyces lydicus, assembly GCF_004125265.1. Classification (GTDB taxonomy): domain Bacteria; phylum Actinomycetota; class Actinomycetes; order Streptomycetales; family Streptomycetaceae; genus Streptomyces; species Streptomyces lydicus_C. The sequence continues at coordinate 1,114,075 of NZ_RDTE01000003.1, read as the reverse complement.
CGAGGTCGAGCCGATGCTGCGCCGCGGTGTTCCGCTCATCACCCCGCAGCCGGCGATGCTGGCCCTCCAGCAGGCGCTCGACCACGACGACACGTTCGTGGCCGCCGCCGAGGTCGACTGGGAGCAGTTCGTCCCGGCCTTCACCTCGATGCGCCCGAGCCCGCTCATCACCGGCCTGCCCGAGGCCCGCCGCGTCCTCACCGACATGGTGCCCCCGGGATCCGCCGACGCGCTGCAGGACGGCGCGGCGGTCGAGTTCCGGCAGAGGCTCGCCGGCCTGTCCGAGCCCGAGCGTGAACGCGCCCTGCTCGACCTGGTCCGCGACCACGCCGCTCTGGTCCTCGGCCACGGCGACCGCGAGGCGATCACGGTCGACCAGCCGTTCCGCGGCTTCGGCTTCGACTCGCTGACCGCGGTCGAGCTCCGCAACCGGCTCTCTCGGGCCACCGGCCTGAAACTGCCCGCCACGCTGGTCTTCGACCAGCCCACCCCCGCCGCGCTGGTACGCCACCTGCTGGCCGGACTCCTCCCGGAGGCCCCCGGCGAGCAGCTGCCCACCCCGGCCGAACTGGACCGGCTGGAAGCGGCGCTCACCACGCTGCCGGCCGACGACATCGCCAAGGTGCGCATCGTCATGCGGCTGGAAACGCTGCTGGCCAATCAGCGCAAGGAAGCCGCCGGGGACGGGCCGGGGGCACAGGACGAACTCCTGGCCCGGCTCGGTACCGCCACCAACGACGAACTGTTCGCATTCGTGGACCGAGACCTGGGAGTCCAGTGATGGCAGACGAGACGAAACTCAGGGACTACCTCGGCCGCGTGGTCGCCGAACTCCACAAGACCCGGCAGCAGTTGCACGCCGCCGAGTCCGCCGAGCCCGAACCCCTCGCCATCGTGTCGATGAGCTGCCACCTCCCAGGCGGCGTGCTCAGCCCCGACGACCTGTGGCAGCTGCTCACCGACGGCGGCGACGCCATCACCTCCTTCCCGACCGACAGGGGCTGGGGCTCCGCCCTGCCCGGCAACGAGGACGGCCGCGACGGTACGCGCACGGAGGGCGGCGATACGTCGGCGCGCGGCGGATTCCTGCACGACGCCGCCGAGTTCGATCCCGGCTTCTTCGGGATCAACCCGCGCGAGGCGCTCGCCATGGACCCGCAGCAGCGGCTCGCCTTGGAGACTGCATGGGAGGCCGTCGAGCGGGCCGGGATCCATCCGACGGCACTGCGCGGAAGTCGTACCGGCACTTTCATCGGCGCCAACAGCCAAGGCTACGACGCCGCCATGCAGGCCGGCGACAACCCCGGTACGGAGGGCTACCTTCTGACCGGCGGCGCCACCTCCGTGGTCTCGGGCCGCATCGCCTACACCCTCGGCCTCGAAGGCCCCGCCGTCACCGTCGACAGCGCCTGTTCGTCCTCGCTGACCGCCCTGCACATGGCCGGCCAGGCACTGTGCAACGGCGACTGCACCATGGCGCTGGTCGGCGGTGTCACCGTGATGCCGCACCCCATCGGCTTCTACGAGTTCGACCGCCAGCGGGGCCTCGCCTCCGACGGCCGCTGCAAGGCGTTCTCGGCCGCCGCCGACGGCATGGGCATGGCCGAGGGCGCGGCGATGGTCCTGGTGACCACCCGTTCCCACGCCGAGCGCCACGGCTACCCCGTCCTCGCCCTGATCCGCGGCTCCGCCGTCAACCAGGACGGCGGCTCCAACGGCCTGACCGCCCCCAACGGCCCCTCCCAGGAGCGGGTCATCCGCCAGGCGCTGCACAACGCCCAACTCTCGCCGGAGCAGGTCGACGCCGTCGAGGCGCATGGCACTGGCACCACCCTCGGTGACCCGATCGAGGCCCAAGCGCTGCTCGCCACGTACGGCCAGGACCGCCCGGCCGACCGCCCTCTGTGGCTCGGCTCCCTGAAGTCCAACATCGGCCACACCCAGGCCGCCGCCGGAGTCGCCGGAGTCATCAAGGCCGTCCTCTCGCTGCGCCACGCGACCCTCCCGCGCACCCTGCACGTCGACGAGCCGTCCCCGCACGTCGACTGGGGGTCCGGCGCGGTGGAACTCCTCACTGAGGCCAGGCCCCTGCCGGAGACCGGGCAGCCGCGCCGCATCGGGGTGTCCTCGTTCGGCATCAGCGGCACGAACGCCCACCTCATCGTGGAGGAGGTGCCGCAGACGGAGCAGCAGACGCCGGTACGCACGCGGCTGCTGCCGCCGGTCGTGCCGCTGCCGGTCTCCGCCCGGACGGGCGAGGCGCTGCGGGCGCAGGCGGAGCGACTGGCGGAGCGCGTCCGTGCGGACGGGACCGCCGACATGGCCGGCCTCGGCCGTTCGCTGGCGACGACCCGGGGGTCCTTCGAGCATCGCGCGGTGGTCCTCGCCGCCGACCACGATGGCTTCCTGGCCGGCCTGGACGCACTGCGCGAGGGCCAGACGGCCGCCGAGGTCGTCCGGGCCACGGTGACGCCGGGACTGACGGCGTTCCTGTTCTCCGGGCAGGGGGCGCAGCGTGCCGGGATGGGCCGGGAGCTGTATGCGGCGTTCCCGGTGTTCGCGGAGTCGTTGGACGCGGTGGTGGAGCGGCTGGACACTCAACTGGATCGCCCGCTGCGCGACGTCCTCTTCGGCGGAGGGGAGCTCCTCGACCAGACCGCCTACACGCAGGCGGGGCTGTTCGCGCTGGAGGTTGCGCTGTTCCGGCTGCTGGAGTCGTGGGGCGTGCGCCCGGACTTCCTGCTCGGGCATTCGATCGGTGAGCTGGCGGCCGCGCACGTTGCCGGGGTGCTGTCGCTTGACGATGCGTGCACGTTGGTCGCGGCGCGTGGCCGGCTGATGCAGGCGTTGCCGTCGGGTGGGGCGATGCTCGCGGTGGAGGGGGACGAGACCGAGGTTGCCGGCGCCCTCGCCCCGTACGGGAACCGGATCGGCATTGCGGCGGTCAACGGGCCGACCTCGGTGGTGATCTCTGGTGACGCGGATGCCGTTGCGGAGATGGAGAATGCCTGGCGCGCCGAGGGCCGCCGGGTCAAGCGGCTGGCCGTCTCGCATGCCTTCCACTCGCCGCACATGGACGCGATGCTCGACGCGTTCGCATCCGTGGCGGGGAAACTGAGCTTCGCGGCCCCGCAGCTGCCGATCGTCTCCGACGTCACCGGCGAGCTCGCCGACCCGCAGGAGATCCGGACCCCCGGCTACTGGGTGCGCCATGTCCGCGAGGCGGTCCGCTTCGCCGATGGGATCACCACCCTGCACGCTCAGGGCGTCACCCGTTTCCTGGAGATCGGCCCCGACGGCGTTCTCACCGCCATGGCCGAGAGCTGCCTCCCCGAGGGTTCCGAACCCGCCTGCCTCGCCGCCTGCTCCCGCGCCGGGCGCGAGGAGGCCGGGCAGCTGCTGCGAGCCGTCGCCACCCTGCACACCGCAGGCGGCGAACCCGACTGGGCCACGCTCTTCGAAGGCTGGGGTGGCACCCCGGTCGAGCTGCCCACGTACCCCTTCCAGCGGGAGCGGTACTGGCCCGCGCCCGCCGCGGTCAAGAACCTCGCCGCCGCGGGCCTCGGCAGCGCCGGGCACCCCCTGCTCGGCGCCATGGTCTCACTGGCCGACGGCGACGGAGCCGTGCTGACCGGCCGCCTCTCCACCGCCACGCACTCCTGGCTCGCCGACCACGTAGTCCTGGGCTCCACGCTCGTCCCCGGCACCGCGCTCGTCGAGCTGGCGCTGTGCGCCGGTGAGCAGGCCGACTGCCCCCGTCTCGACGAACTGGCCCTGCGCGCCCCGCTCGTCCTACCCGCGGAGGGCGGCGTGCAGCTTCAACTGCGCGTGGGCGCCCCGGCCGAGGACGGCCGCCGCACGGTCGGCGTGTACGCACGCCCCGACGGCAGCGACGAGTGGACCTGGCACGCCGAGGGCACCGTCTCGCCGGACGACGCCCCCGCGGCCGACGGCCTCGTCCAGTGGCCCCCGGCCGGCGCCCGGCCGTTGTCCGTCGACGGCTGGTACGAGGGCGCGGCCGCGGCCGGACTCGCCTACGGGCCCGCCTTCCGCGGCTTGCGCGCCGCCTGGTGCACCGACGACGCGGTGTACGCCGAGGTCGAGGTAGCCGGGCACGACCGCGCCGAGGCCGCCGGATTCGGCCTGCACCCGGCCCTGTTCGACGCGGCCCTGCACGCCGCGGGCGTCGCCGGGATGCTGCCGGAGTCGGACGGTGTCCGGCTGCCGTTCTCCTGGACCGGCGTCACGCTGCACGCGCTGGGCGCGTCGTCCCTGCGGGTGCGCCTGGCGCCGGCCGGCCCGGACACGCTCACCCTGACCCTCGCCGACGGCACGGGCGTCCCCGTCGCCACCGTCGACTCACTGGTCCTGCGCCCGACGACGGCCGGGCAGCTGCCCGCCACCGCACCGCGCGACAGCCTGTTCCAGGTGATGTGGACGCCCGTCCGGCTCAGCGGGGAAGCCCAAGAGGAGGCGGGGGAGTACGTCACCCTGCCCCTTGACCCCGAGGAGTCGGCCGAGTCCGTCGGCGGCATGGCAGGCCGGACCCGCGCGGTCCTCGACGAGACGCTGGCCGTGCTGTGCGCCTGGCTGAGCGACGACACCGGCGGCGCCAGGCTGGTGGTGCGCACCCGCCGTGCCGTTCCCGCGGGAGGCGTTCGCGTCGACCCCGCTGCCGCCGCGGTCTGGGGCCTCGTACGGGCGGCCCAGTCGGAGCACCCGGACCAGTTCGTCCTGGTGGACTTGGACGACGGTGCGGAACCCGACGGTTGGGAGACCGCCGCACTGGCTCTGGGCGAACCCCAACTCGCCTTCCGTGAAGGAGATTTCCTCGCCCCGAGACTCACCCGCGCCACAGGCGGGCGGGCGGACAGGGCCCCTGTCCTCGATCCCTCCGGAACCGTCCTCATCACAGGCGGCACCGGCGTCCTCGGCGGACACGTCGCCCGGCACCTGGTCGCCGAGCACGGCGTACGGCACCTGACCCTGCTCAGCAGGCGCGGTGCCGCGGCGCCGGGAGCCGCCGAACTGGTCGCGGAACTCGCCGAAGCGGGCGCGGAGGCCGACGTCGTCGCGTGTGACACTGCGGACCGCGACGCGCTCACCGCCGTCCTCACCCGCATCGTGGCGGACCGCCCGCTCACCGGTGTGGTGCACGCGGCGGGCCTGGTGGCCGACGCCACCATCACCTCGCTGACGCCCGAACAGCTCGACGTCGTACTCGCCCCGAAGGTCGCGGCGGCGGTCAACCTGCACGAGTTGACCCAGGGCAGTGATCTCGCCCTGTTCGTCCTGTTCTCCTCGGCATCTGCCACCTTCGGCACCCCTGGGCAGGGCAACTACGCCGCCGCCAATGCCTTCCTCGACGGCCTCGCCCAGCACCGTGTCACGCACGGCCTGCCCGCCACCTCCGTCGGCTGGGGTCTGTGGGCCGAGGCCAGCGGCATCACCGGGCACCTCGCCGCCGCCGACCGGGCGCGCATCACCCGGGCCGGCGAGGCCCTCGGCACTGAGGAGGGCCTCGCCCTCCTCGACGCGGCCCTCTCCTCCGAGCACCCCCACCTGGTGGCGCTGCGTCTCGACCACGCCGTGTTCCGGCCGGCGGCCGACGCCCCGCACCCGCTGCTGCGGGACGACTCCCGCCCCCGTGCCCGCCGCACCGCCCGAGCGGCAGCCGCGGGCGCACCGCCCGCCGGACGCTCCGAACTCTCCGGCCGCCTCGCCCAGTTGGACGAAGCAGACCAGCTGCGGGAACTGACCGAGCTGGTGCGCGGCGCCGCCGCGGTCGTCCTCGGTCATTCCTCGGCCGCGCTGATCGCCCCCCGGCGTCCCTTCGCGGAGCTCGGCTTCGACTCGCTGACCGCCGTCGAACTGCGCAACCGCCTCACCTCCCTGACCGGCCTGCGCCTGCCGTCCACCCTGGTCTTCGACCACCCCAGTTCAGCCGCGCTCGCCGCCCACCTGCGGCCGCGGTTGCTGGGAGTCACCGGCGCACCGGCGGGGGCCGCCGCCCAGCGTGCCGCCCGCACCCCGGACACAGAGGACGACCGCCTCGCGATCGTCGCGATGAGCTGTCGCTTCCCCGGCGGCGTGGAGAGCCCGGAAGACCTGTGGCGGCTCGTCGCGGAGGGCACCGACGCGATCGGCCCGCTGCCCGGCAACCGGGGCTGGCCGGTCGACGCGCTCTACGACCCGGAGCCCGGCAAGAGCGGCAAGATGTACGTCCGCGAGGGCGGCTTCGTCCATGACGCGGACACCTTCGACCCGGCGCCCTTCGGCATCTCGCCGCGCGAGGCCCTCGCCATGGACCCACAGCAGCGGCTCATGCTGGAGGCCAGCTGGGAGGCGTTCGAGCGGGCCGGGATCGACCCGAACTCGCTGCACGGCAGCCGCACCGGTGTCTTCGCCGGCCTGATGTACCACGACTACGCCGGAACCATGGCGACCCTCCCCGAGGGCACCGAGGCGTTCCTCACCACCGGTACCTCCGGCAGCGTCCTGTCGGGCCGCGTCTCCTACACCTTCGGGCTCGAAGGCCCGTCGGTGACCGTCGACACCGCCTGCTCCTCCTCCCTGGTCGCCCTGCACCTGGCCGCTCAGGCCATCCACAACGGCGAGTGCGACATGGCGCTCGCCGGTGGCGTCACCGTCCTGTCCACCCCCGCCGTGTTCGTCGACTTCAGCCAGCAGCAGGGCCTGGCCCCCGACGGCCGCGCCAAGTCGTTCTCCGCCACCGCGGACGGCACCAGCTGGGCTGAGGGCATCGGCGTGTTCCTCGTGGAGCGGCTCTCCGACGCCCGCCGCAAGGGCCACCCCGTCCTCGCGGTCGTCCGTGGCTCCGCGGTCAACCAGGACGGCGCGTCCAACGGACTCACCGCCCCCAACGGCCCTTCGCAGGAGCGGGTCATCCACCAGGCCCTCGCCAACGCCGGGCTGCGCGCCTCCGACGTGGACGCCGTCGAGGCACACGCCACCGGCACCCGCCTCGGCGACCCGATCGAGGCGCAGGCGGTTCTCGCCACGTACGGCCAGGATCGCCCCGAGGGGCAGCCGCTGTTCCTGGGCTCCCTCAAGTCGAACGTCGGCCACATGCAGGCCGCGGCCGGCGCCGGCGGCGTGATCAAGATGGTCATGGCCATGCGCCACGGGATACTGCCCAGGACGCTGCACGTGACGGAGCCGACCGGCGAGGTCGACTGGTCCGCCGGTGAGGTGGAACTGCTGACCGAGGCCCGGCCGTGGCCCGATACCCGCAGGCCGCGCCGCGCAGGTGTCTCCTCGTTCGGCGTGAGCGGTACGAACGCGCACGTCATCCTGGAGGAGCCCGAGCAGCTCCCCGCTCCGCAGCCCGAGACCGCCCCCGAGCAGACCGGCACCCTGCCCTTCGTGCTCTCCGCGAAGAGCGAGGACGCTCTGCGCGAGCAGGCGGCCCGGCTGCTCACCGCGGTCAAGGAAACCGAGCCCGTACCGGCCGACGTGGCCAGGTCGCTCGTCGAGACGCGCGCCTCGCTGGAGCACCGCTCCGTGGTCCTCGCCCGAGGCACCGACGAGCTGACCACCGGCCTGGCCGCCCTCGTCGCGGGCGTCGATACCCCCGGCGCCGTGCGCCGCACCGGCGACGCGGGTCGCGACGGCGTGGTGTTCGTCTTCCCCGGCCAAGGCTCCCAGTGGGTCGGCATGGCAGCCGAACTCCTCGACTCCTCAGCGGTGTTCCGGAAGCGGATCACGGAGTGCGAGCAGGCGCTGGCCCCGTTCGTGGACTGGTCGCTGACCGAGGTGCTGCACGCCGACGGCGAGCAGGGCCGGGCCTGGCTCGACCGGGTCGACGTCCTCCAGCCCGTGCTGTGGGCCGTCATGGTGTCGATCGCCGAACTGTGGGGCTCGGCCGGTGTGGTGCCCGCCGCGGTGGTGGGCAATTCACAGGGCGAAATCGCCGCCGCCGTGGTGTCGGGCGCGCTGAGCATCGAGGACGGCGCTCGCGTCGTCGCGCTGCGCAGCGCCCTCGCCGTCGAGATCCTCGCCGGCCGCGGCGGCATGGTCGCCGTCGCACTGCCGCGCGCGGAATCGGCGGCGCTGATCGGGCCATGGGGCGACGAACTGGCCGTGGGTGGCGTCAACAGCCCCCTGACCACCATCGTTTCCGGCGCCACCGCAGCACTTCAGGGCCTGCTGGAGCGCTGCAAGGAGCGCCGGATCCGGGCCCGCGAGATCCCGGCCGCCTTCGCGTCGCACTCGCCGCAGGCGGAGGTCATGAAGGAGGGACTGCTGGAACTGCTCGCGCCGGTCGCCCCGCTGGAGCCCCGGGTCCCCTTCCACTCGACGGTGCGCGGACACCGCGGGGACGACGCCGCGGCCGTGTCCCTGGACGCCGCGTACTGGTACGACAACATGCGCGAGGAGGTCCTGTTCGAGGAGACCGTCCGCCAGTTGCTGGCTGAGGGGCGGTCCCTGTTCATCGAGATGAGCCCGCACCCGGTCATGGCGGGCGCCGTCGCGGAGACGGTCGAGGATGCGGGCGCCCGCGCCGCCGTCCTCTCCAGCCTGCGGCGCGGGGAGGGCGGCTCGGAGCGCTGGCTCCGGGCCCTGGCGGAGGCGTACGTCCACGGGGTCGACGTCCGCTGGGACACGGTCCTGCAGGGGCGCGGCGGACGCCGCGTCGAACTGCCCACGTACGCGTTCCAACGTGCCCGGTACTGGCCCGAGAGTGCCCCGCAGGTGGGCGCGGTCGGTGCCGCCGGCCTCGGTGCCGCCGACCACCCGCTGCTGGCCGCCGCCGTGTCCGTGGCCGGGGACGGCAGCGTCCTGTACACCGGCCGGCTCTCCTTGGCCGGGCAGCCGTGGCTGGCCGACCACGCCGTCCTCGGCACCGTCCTGCTGCCCGGTACCGCCCTGGTGGAGGTGGCGCTGCGGGCCGGGGAGGCTGCGGGTCGCCCCCGCCTGGAGGAACTGGTGCTTCAGGCGCCCCTCGTCGTACCGCCGCAGGAGGGACTGCACCTTCAGGTCGCGGTGAGCGCCCCGGGCGACGACGGCACATGCGCGTTCAACGTGTACGCGCGGCCGGAGACCGCCGAGCCGGCCACGCCGTGGACCACGCACGCGACGGGCACTCTCGGCGACGAGGTTCCCTGCGAGGCGTTCGACCTCGCGGTGTGGCCTCCGACGGGTGCCGAGCCCGTCCCCGTGGACGGCTGGTACGACGGCGCGGCCGCCGCCGGCTACGGCTACGGTCCCGCCTTCCGCGGGCTGCGCGCCGCCTGGCGGCGCGGCGACGAGGTGTTCGCCGAGGTCGTCCTCGACGAACAACTGCAGGGAAGCGCGGGACGGTTCGCCGTCCACCCCGCCCTGCTCGACGCCACCCTGCACGCGATCGGCGCCGCCGGGCTGCTGCCCGACACCGGCCGCATCCGGCTGCCGTTCTCCTGGACCGGCGTCAGCCTGTACGCCACCGGGGCGCTCGGCCTGCGGGTGCGGCTCACCGCCGACAGGGCCGACACGGTCACCCTCCGGGTGGCCGACACCGCCGGCCGCCCCGTACTGGCCGCCGAGGCGCTGGCGACCAGGAGCGTGACCGCCGCGGAGCTGCGCACGGTCGGGGACACTGCCCGGGACTGCCTGTTCCAACTGGCCTGGACCGAGCACAAGATGCCCTCGGCCACCGTGGACCCGCAGACCTGGGCGGTCGTCGGGGACGACGAGGCGGGGCTCGCCGAACGGCTGGCCGACCAGGCCACCCTGCTCGACTGGCACCCGGACCTCGCCGCCCTCGCCGAAGCCGTCGACGCCGGCCGCCCCGCGCCGGACGTCGTCGTGTGGTCGGTGCCCGGGACGAGCGGCGGCCTCGCCGCCGCTGCCCGTACCGCCACCACGGGCGCTCTCGCCCTCCTCCAGGAGTTCCTCGGCGACCCCCGCCTCGCGCAGGCCACCCTGGTGGTCGCCACCCGAGGCGCCGTGGCCGCCGACGCCACCGAGGACCTCACCGACGTCGCAGCCGCCGCCGCACGGGGCCTGGTGCGCTCGGCGCAGAGCGAGAACCCGGGCCGGATCGTGCTCGTGGACCTTGACGGCGACCTTGACGGCGAAGACGCCAAGGCGTCCCTGCTCCGGCTGCCGCAACTCGTGGACGCCGACGAACCCCAACTTGCGCTGCGCGCCGGGAAGGCGCTCGTCCCGCGCCTCACCCGCGCCACGACCGCACCCGCCGGGCCGGCCTCCCGCGGCGCCGCACGCGTCCTGATCACCGGCGGCACCGGCGTCCTGGGCGCGATCGTCGCCCGCCACCTGGCCGCCCAGCACGGGGTGCGCGAGCTGCTGCTGCTCAGCCGGAGCGGCGCGAAGGCGGACGGAGCGGCCGAACTCGTCTCGGAACTGGCCGAACTGGGAGCCCGTGCGGAGGTCGTCACCTGTGACGCCGCCGACCGCGACGAGCTCGCCGCGGTCCTCGCGGCGCACCCGGTCACCGGCGTCGTGCATGCCGCGGGAGTCCTCGACGACGGCGTCATCGGCACCCTGACGGCCACACAGGTCAACACGGTGCTGCGGCCCAAGGCCGACGCCGCCGTCAACCTGCACGAGCTGACCCGCGACAACGACCTCGACATGTTCGTCCTGTTCTCCTCGGCGGCCGCCATCATGGGCTCCCCGGGACAGGGCAACTACGCCGCGGCCAACGCCTTCCTGGACGCCCTCGCCGCCTACCGGCGCGCCGAGGGACTGCCCGCCGTGTCGATCGGCTGGGGCCTGTGGGCGCCGGCCAGCGGCATGACCAAGCACCTGGATGCCGCGGACCTGGCCAAGGCGGCCGGCGGCGGTACCGCCCTGTCGGCGGAGGAGGGCATGGCCCTGCTCGATGCCGCCCACGGCGCGGGCGGTGCCGCTCCCGCGCACCTCGTCGCGGCCCGCTTCGACCTGCCCGCGCTGCGGGCCGGCGCGGCCACCCACCCCGTGCCGGCCGTGCTGCGCGGCCTGGTGCCGGTCCCGGTGCGCCGGGCGTCGGACGGCGAGGACGCGTTCGTCCTGCGTCAGAAGCTGACCGGGCTGTCCGAGGCCGAACGGCGCCGGACGCTCCTGGAACTCGTCCGTGGCCAGGTGGCGGGCGTGCTCGGACATGCGAGCGCCGACGCCGTCGACCCCGAACGGGGCTTCAGCGAGCTGGGTTTCAGCTCCCTGACCGCCATCGAGATACGCAACCGGCTGGCCTCCGCCACCGGACTGCGGCTCCCGACCACTCTGATCTTCGACTGTCCGACGGCGACCGAGCTGACCAACCACCTGTACGCACAGCTGGCGGTCGACGGTCCGGCGGGCGAGCCCCCGGTGCTCCAGAGCCTCGCGGCGCTGGAATCCGGCCTCGCCGCCGCACCGGACGACGAAGAGACGCGGGAGAGGGTCCTGCTGCGACTGCAGGCCCTCCTCGCCAAGTACAACACGCACGACGCCGACACCATCGACACGGTGGACCTCGGAGAGGCCAGTGACGAGCAGATGTTCGCGTTGATCGACAACAACCTGGGGACAGATCAGTGAACACGTCGTCGACCGCCGTCGCCCCCGGCGCACAGACCCGGGGAGGCCCCGATGGCGAATGAGGCAAAGCTCCGCGAATACCTCAAGCGGGCCACCGCCGACCTGACCCAGGTCCGGCAGCGGCTGCGCGCCGTGGAGTCCGCGAACCACGAGCCGATCGCCATCGTCGGCATGGCCTGCCGGTTCCCCGGCGGCGTAGGCAGCCCCGAGGAGCTCTGGCAGCTGGTGTCCCGGGACACCGACGCGATCTCCGCGTTCCCCGAGGACCGCGGCTGGGACCTGAGCTTTTTCGACGCCGCGGACGCGGCGGGCGGCACCTTCCAACGGAAGGGCGGATTCCTGCGCGACGTCGCGGACTTCGACCCCTCCCTGTTCGGGATCTCGCCGCGCGAGGCCCTGGCCATGGACCCTCAGCAGCGCCTGATGCTGGAGACCTCCTGGGAGGCCGTGGAGCGGGCGGGCATCGACCCGACCTCGCTGCGCGGCAGCCGCACCGGGGTCTTCGCCGGCGTGATGTACAACGAGTACGCCGCCCGTGCCCTGGACATCCCGGAGGGCGTGGCCACCTACCTGGGCACCGGCAGCGCTCCCAGCGTCGTCACCGGCCGGGTGGCGTACACCCTCGGCTTGGAGGGCCCGGCGGTCACCGTCGACACGGCCTGCTCGTCCTCCCTGGTGGCCCTGCACCTGGCCGCGCAGGCGCTGCGCGGCGGCGAGTGCTCGCTCGCCCTGGCCGGTGGCGTCGCAGTGATGGTCACCACGAACACGTTCGTCGACTTCGCGATGTCCGGCGGTCAGTCGCCGGACGGCCGGTGCAAGGCGTTCGGCGCGGACGCCGACGGTGCGGGCTGGGCCGAGGGCGTCGGCATGCTCCTGGTGGAGCGCCTCTCCGACGCCCGCCGCAATGGTCACCGGGTTCTTGCCGTCGTACGGGGTTCGGCGGTCAACCAGGACGGCGCCTCCAGCGGGCTCACCGCCCCCAACGGTCCCTCCCAGCAGCGCGTCATCCGCCAGGCCCTCGCCAACGCCCGCCTGACCGCCGCCGACGTCGACGCCGTCGAGGCGCACGGCACCGGCACCACGCTCGGCGACCCCATCGAAGCGCAGGCGCTCCTGGCCACCTACGGCCAGGAGCGCGCGGGGGGCCGGCCCCTCTTCCTGGGCTCCCTGAAGTCGAACATCGGCCATGCCCAGGCGGCAGCCGGTGTCGGCGGCGTCATCAAGTCCGTGATGGCGATACGCCACGGAGTCCTGCCCAGGACGCTGCACGCCGATGAGCCGTCGCCGCACGTCGACTGGTCGGCGGGTGCGGTGGAACTGCTGACCGAGTCCCGCCCGTGGCCCGAGACCGGCGAACCCCGCAGGGTGGGTGTCTCGTCGTTCGGCGTGAGCGGCACCAACGCGCACACCATCATCGAACAGGCACCGGAAGAAGTGCCGGAAGAACCCCTCGGCACCGTGACCCCCGCGTCCGGACCGCTGCCGTGGCCGGTGTCGGGCAAGACCCCCGCCGCGCTGGCGGGCCAGGCGGCCCGCCTCCTCGCGTGGCTGGACGACGCCCCGTCGGCCGACCCGGCCGACGTGGGCCTCTCCCTGGTCACCTCGCGGGCCGCGCTCGACCATCGCGCGGTCGTCCTGGGCGAGGACCGGGACGACTTCCGCCGCGGCCTGGAAGCACTCGCCCGCGGCGCGGAGACGCCCGGCGTCGTCCTGCGCACCGGTGACACGGGCCGGGGCGCCCCCGTCTTCGTCTTCCCGGGACAGGGCTCCCAGTGGACCGGCATGGCGGCCGGACTGCTGGACTCCTCCGAGGTGTTCCGGGAGCGGATCGCGGAGTGCGAGCAGGCCCTCTCCGCATTCGTGGACTGGTCGCTGACCGACGTGCTGCGCGCCGAGGGCGACGAGGGGCAGGTCCTCCTCGACCGCGTCGACGTCGTCCAGCCCGTGCTGTGGGCCGTCATGGTCTCCCTCGCCGGACTCTGGCGCGCGGCAGGCGTCCAGCCGTCGGCGGTCGTCGGGCACTCGCAAGGCGAGATCGCCGCCGCCGTCGCCGCGGGCGCGCTGAGCGTCGAGGACGGCGCTCGCGTCGTCGCCCTGCGCAGCCGCGCCATCGCCGCCGTCCTGGCCGGTCAGGGTGGCATGGTCTCCCTGATGCTCGGCCGCGCCGAAGCCGACGCACTCGTCGCCCCCTGGGGCGCAGCCCTGTCAGTGGCGGCCGTCAACGGCCCGCTGTCGACCGTCGTCTCTGGCGACGCCCGCGCCCTGGATGAACTCCTCGCCCACTGCGGGCGGAACGGCGTACGCGCCCGCCGCATCGCCGTCGACTACGCCTCCCACTCCGCCCACGTCGAGCAGCTCCGCGAGCGCCTCCTCGACGAACTCGCCCCCATCCGCCCGCGCTCCTGCGACGTGCCCTTCCACTCGACGGTGACGGGCCGGCCGCTGGACACGGCGGGCCTGGACGCCGAGTACTGGTACGAGAACCTGCGCCGCACCGTCGGCTTCGAGCAGGCCACCCGGCAGCTCCTCGCCGAGGGCCACTCGCTGTTCTTGGAGATGAGCCCGCACCCGGTGCTCGTCAACGGCATCAGCGAGACCGTCGAGGACGCGGGCGCGCGGGCCGCCGTCCTGGGTACCCTGCACCGCGGCGAAGGCGGTGCGCACCGCTGGTTCACGGCCCTGGCCGACGCCCACGTCCACGGCGCCACCGTGGACTGGACCACCGTCCTCGCCCCGCACGGCGGCCGGCGCGTCGAGCTGCCTACGTACGCCTTCCAGCGCAAGCGCTACTGGCTGGAGACCCTGCGCACGGCGCCGCTGCCTGCCGCGGACGAGAACACCGCGCCGGACTCCTGGCGCTACCGCACCGACTGGCGTACCTCCCCGCTCGACCAGGCGCCCCTGTCCGGGACATGGCTGCTGCCGTTCCCGGCTGGCCTCGCCGGCGACGCGCTCGTCGTCGACGTACGCGAAACCCTTGAGGCGGCCGGAGCCACCGTGCTGTCCCTGGAACTGCCTGCCGGGGGACACGACCGGCACACCCTCGCGGCGAGGCTCGGCGAGCTGACCGACCCCGGAAAGCTGGCCGGGGTCCTCTCGTTGCTCGCCCTCAACGAGGCCCCCGACCCGGCCGAACCGGACGTCCCCACCGCGCTCGCCGACTCCCTCACTCTGCTCCAGGCCCTGCACGGCGCAGGCAGCGACGCCCCCTTGTGGTGCCTCACCCGGGGCGCCGTCGCCATTGGTGACGACGACCCGATCACCCACCCCCTCCAGGCACTGGTCTGGGGATTCGGCCGCATCGCCGCCCACGAATACCCGCGCTGGGGCGGCCTCGTGGACCTCGCGGACGGCACGGGCACCCGGCGGGCGCTCTCCCGGCTGTCCGGCGTCCTCGCCAAGGGCACCGGCGAGGACCAGGTCGCCCTGCGCGCCTCCGGCGCCTACGTCCCGCGCCTCGTCCGTGCGGCCACGGCCGGCACCCCCGCCGTACGCGACTGGAAGCCGAGCGGCACCGTTCTGATCACCGGGGCCACCGGCGGCATCGGCTCCCATGTCGCCCGCTGGCTCGCCCGCAGCGGTGCCGACCACCTGCTCCTCATCAGCCGCCGCGGCACCGCCGCGCCCGGCGCCGAGGACCTCCTCGCCGAACTCACCGGTATGGGCATCGAGGTCACCATGGCCGCCGCCGACCCGGCCGACCGCGAGGTCCTGGCGGGCCTGCTCGACGCGATCCCCGAGGAGCACCCGCTGACGGCGGTCTTCCACGCCGCCGGCGTGGTCGACTCCAGCATCCTCGACTCCCTCACCGCCGACCGTATGGCCACCGCCCTGCGCCCCAAGCTCCAGGTCACGCAGAACCTGCACGAACTGACCCGGGAACTGGACCTGTCCGCGTTCGTCCTGTTCTCCTCGCTCGCCGCGGTCTTCGGCGCGGCGGGCGAGGGCAACTACGGCCCGGGCAACGCCTACCTCGACGCCCTGGCCCAGTACCGCCGCGCCGAGGGCCTGCCCGCGACCTCCGTCGCCTGGGGCTCGTGGGACGGCGCCGGGATGGCCGCGGGCGACATCGGTGATGCCATGTCACGCCACGGCATCCCGCGGATGGCCCCGGAGCTGGGCATCGAGGGCCTCCAGCAGGCCCTCGACCACGACGACGTCACCGTCGCCGTTGCGGACATCGACTGGCCGACCTTCTCCTACTTCTTCACCGCCACCACCGCCACCCACCTCCTCGACGCCCTGGACACCGCCGCCCGCCCAGCGGCCCCGAGCCCCGCGCACGTACCGGACGAGGAGTCGCAGGGCGACGCCCCGCCGCTGCTGCGGACCCTACGGGAGGCCTCACAGGCCGAGCGCAACCGCACCCTGCTGGCTCTCGTCCGCGACCAGCTGCGGCAGGTGCTGGGCTACGAGTCGGCCGACGAGATCGAGCCCGGCCGGCCCTTCCAGAACCTCGGCCTGTCCTCGGCGGGCTCCGTGGAACTGCGCAACCGCATCGCCCTGACGACCGGCCTGCGCGCCCCCGCCACGGTCGTCTTCGACTACCCGACGTGCCTCGCACTCGCCGGCTACCTCGGCGAACAGCTCGCCGAGCGGACCGGACCGGCCGGGCGGCCCGGGCAGAGCAGCCCGGCCGCGCAGGCCCGTCGCGCCGTACCTGACGACGACCCCGTCGCGATCATCGGCATGAGCTGCCGCTTCCCCGGCGGAGTCCGCTCGCCGGAGGACCTGTGGCAGCTGGTCCGCAGCGGCACCGACGCGCTGACCCCGCTCCCCGAGGACCGCGGATGGGACCTCGAGGGGCTCTACCACCCGGACCCCGACCACCCCGGCACCAGCTACGCCCGCGAGGGCGGATTCATCCCCGACGCGACGGAGTTCGACGCCGGGCTGTTCGGGATCTCGCCGCGCGAGGCCCTCGCCATGGACCCGCAGCAGCGCCTCCTGCTGGAAGCCTCCTGGGAGGTCTTCGAGCGGGCGGGAATGGACCCGCGCGCCCTGCGTGGCAGCCAGACCGCCGTGTTCGCAGGCACCGGCGGCCAGGACTACATCAGCCTGCTCGCCGCCTCCGCCGAGTCCACCGAGGGCTACCTCGCCACCGGCGGCGCACCGAGCGTGGTCTCGGGCCGTGTGTCGTACGTCTTCGGGCTCGAAGGCCCCGCGGTCACCGTCGACACCGCCTGCTCGTCCTCCCTGGTCGCCCTCCACCTGGCCGTGCAGGCGCTGCGCAAGGGCGAATGCGACCTCGCGCTCGCGGGCGGCGTGAGCGTGCTGTCCAGCCCCAGCATCTTCGTCGAGTTCAGCAGCCAGCGCGGCATGTCGTCGGACGGCCGCTGCAAGTCCTTCGCCGCCGCGGCCGACGGCGCCGGATGGGGCGAGGGCGTCGGCGTGCTCCTGGTGGAGCGCCTCTCCGACGCCCGACGCAACGGCCACCGGGTGCTGGCGGTCGTCCGCGGCTCCGCCATCAACTCCGACGGCGCCTCCAACGGCCTGACCGCTCCCAACGGCCCCTCCCAGCAGCGCGTCATCCGTCAGGCCCTCGCCGGCGCAGGACTGACCGCCGCCGACGTCGACGCCATCGAGGCACACGGCACCGGCACCACCCTCGGTGACCCGATCGAGGCACAGGCGCTCCTCGCCACGTACGGCCAGGACCGCCCGGCCGACCGGCCGCTGCTGCTCGGCTCGGTCAAGTCCAACATCGGCCACACCCAGGCCGCGGCCGGCATGGCCGGTGTGATCAAGACGGTCATGGCGATGCGCCACGGCGAGCTGCCGCAGACCCTGCACGTCGACGCGCCGTCGCCGCACGTGGACTGGTCGGCCGGCGCCGTGGAGCTGCTGACCGAGACCCGGCCGTGGCCCGAGACCGGCGGACCGCGCCGCGCGGGCATCTCTTCCTTCGGCATCAGCGGCACCAACGCGCACACCATCATCGAGCAGTACGCCGACGACGAGCCAACGTCAGAGCCCGAGCCGATCGCCACTCCAACGGGCACCCTGCTGCCCTGGCTCCTCTCGGCGGGTTCGCCCGACGGCCTGGCCGAGCAGGGCGCCCGGCTGGCCGCCCTGGTCTTCGCGAAGGCGGACCTCCGCCTCAACGACATCGCGCTCTCCCTGGCCACCACCCGCGCCGACCTCGACCACCGCGCGGTCCTGCTCTCCTCGGACCGGGACGGCTTCCTGGCCGGACTGGACGCCCTGAACGCGGGCCGCACGGCGACCGGACTGGTCACAGGTACGACGGGGTCCGGTCTGACGGCGTTCCTGTTCACGGGGCAGGGGGCACAGCGGGCCGGGATGGGCCGGGAGCTGTATACGGCGTTCCCCGTCTTCGCGCAGGCGTTGGATCTGGTGGCGGAGCGGCTGGACTCCCGGCTGGAGCGTCCGATCCGGGAGGTCCTCTTCGGCGAAGGGGAGTGGATCGACCAGACTACCTACACGCAGGCGGCGCTGTTCGCCCTCGAAGTCGCCCTCTACCGGCTGCTGGAGTCATGGGGTGTCACGCCCGACTTCCTGCTGGGGCACTCCGTCGGTGAGCTGGCCGCCGCGCATGCGGCCGGTGTGCTGTCGCTGGACGACGCGTGCACGCTGGTGGCGGCGCGCGGTCGTCTGATGCAGGCGTTGCCGTCCGGTGGCGCGATGCTGGCCGTCGAAGGCGTCGAGTCCGAGATCGCGGCGGCCGTGGCCTCGTACGAGAACCGGGTCGGCATCGCCGCGGTCAACGGGCCGACCTCCGTGGTGATTTCAGGTGACGCGGACGCCGTTGCGGAGCTGGAGTCCACCTGGCGTGAGGCGGGCCGTCGGGTCAAGCGGCTGACGGTCTCGCACGCCTTCCACTCACCGCGCATGGACGCCATGCTCGACGAGTTCGCCGCCGTGGCGGCCGAGTTGGCCTTCCACGTCCCGCAGCTGCCGATCGTCTCCAACGTGAGCGGGGAGCTTGCAGACGCGGAGGAGATCCGGACCCCGGAGTACTGGGTCCGGCATGTCCGCGAGGCCGTCCGCTTCGCCGACGGCGTCCAGTGCCTGGCTGATCAGGGTGTGTCCACGCTCATCGAGCTCGGCCCGGACGGAACCCTCTCCGCCATGGCCCAGCAGACCGCCGACCTCGTGGCCGTGCCCGCCCTGCGCGGTGACCGCGACGAGACCGAGACGGTCCTGACCGCCCTGGCCACCGCCCACACCCACGGCACCCCCGTCGACTGGGCCGCCGTCCTGGCCCCGCACCACGGCCGGACCGTCGAACTGCCCACGTACGCCTTCCAACGCCGCCGCTACTGGCCGTCGTTCAGCTCTGCCGTGCCCGCCGTCCCCACCTCCGCGGACCCGGCCGAAGAGCACTTCTGGGCCGCGGTGGAGGCCGAGGACCCGGACGCGATCGCCGGCGCCCTCGGCCTGGACGACCGGCACGGGCTCGACTCCCTGCTGCCCGCGCTGTCGGCTTGGCGCAAGAAGCACCGGGAGCAGTCCGCCGCGGACTCCTGGCGCTACCGGATCGGTTGGGAGCCGCTTCCCGAGCCGGGAGCCGCCCGGCTCTCCGGCACCTGGCTGATGCTGGCCGAAGAGGCGAGCGCCCTGGCCGACGACACGGCCGCCGCGCTCCGGCGCGCGGGCGCGACCCCCGTCGTACTGGCACCCGTCTCCTCCGAAGAGACCGCGTCGGAGCTGGCCCGGCGGCTACGGGACGCCGCAGCTGGACCCGACGGGCCCGCCGGAGTCCTCGCGCTGCCCGCCGCCACACCCCTGGACCCCCGGGGCCTGGCACGGCTCGTCGCCACCGTGACCCTGCTGCGGGCGCTGGGCGAGACCGGTTTCGCCGCGCCCCTGTGGTGCGCCACCTCCGGTGCCGTGTCCGCGGTGCGTTCCGACCGCCCCGTACAGCCGGAGCAGGCGGCCCTGTGGGGTCTGGGCCGGGTTGCGGCCCTGGAGTCCCCGCAGCGCTGGGGCGGACTGGTCGACCTGCCGGAGCGACTGGACGAGCGGGCCGGTGACCGGCTCGCCCGTCTTCTGTCGGGCGAACTCGGTGAGGATCAGGTCGCGTTGCGCGGCGCCGTCCTGTTCGGCCGCCGCCTGCACCACGCCCCCTCCTCCGACGCACTCGGCATTCAGCCTGCCTGGACCGCGCCCGCGTCGGCGCTCGTCACCGGCGGCACCGGTGCCCTCGGCGCACAGCTCGCCCACTGGCTGGCCGAGCGGGGCACCACCCGGTTGGTGCTGCTCTCCCGGCACGGGGACACCGCACCCGGTGCGGCCGAACTCATCGCCGGCCTGGCCGAATCGGGTGCCGAGGCCACCGTCCACGCGTGCGACGTCGCGGACCGTGCCGCGCTCGCCGCCGTACTGCGCGAGCACCCGGTGGATGCGGTGTTCCACACCGCCGGTGTCCTGGACGACGGAGTCCTCGAGTCCCTCACCCCCGAGCGGCTGCGCACCGTGCTCGACGCGAAGGCGCTCGGCGCCGCGCACCTGGACGAGCTGACCGGGCCCGACTTGGACGCGTTCGTCGTGTTCTCGTCGGTCGCGGGCACCCTGGGCAGCTCCGGGCAGGGCGCGTACGCCGCCGCCAACGCTCACCTCGACGCCCTCGTCGCCCGCCGCCGAGCCCACGGCCTGCCGGGCACCTCCGTTGCCTGGGGAGCCTGGGCCGGTTCCGGCATGGCCGCCGACGAGACGGCGACGCAGCGGATGCGAGGCGCCGGGATTCCCGCCATGGAGCCCCGGTCGGCGCTCGCCGCACTCGGCCGGACGCTGGCCGAAGGGGACCGGGGCGGCGATGGGTGCGTCGTGGTGGCCGACGTGGACTGGGCCCGCTTCGCGCCGCGGTTCGCCGCTACCCGGCCGAGCCCCCTCCTCTCCACGCTCCCCGAACTGCGACAGGCCGCTCCTGCGGAGCCGCAGGCCGCCGCGCCGGGCAACGCCCTGGAGCGGCGGCTCCGTATCCCCGATGGGCGTCGTCAGCTCCTCCTCGACGTCGTCCGCGAACACGCCGCACTCGTCCTCGGGCACGGCTCCGCCGGTGCGATCGGAGCCGGGCGCGCCTTCCGCGACCTGGGCTTCGACTCGCTTACCGCCCTCGAACTGCGCAATCTGCTGGGCGCGGCCACCGGCCTCGCCCTGCCCGCCGGGCTGGTCTTCGACCACCCGACACCGCAGGCGCTCGCCGCGTACCTGGACGGCGAACTGGGCAGCGGGATCCGCCCGGACACCACCTCCCCGGTCGCCATCGTGGCCACCGACGACGAACCGATCGCCATCATCGGCATGAGCTGCCGCTTCCCCGGCGGCGTCGGCTCTCCCGAGGACCTGTGGCAGCTGCTGTCCGACGGCACGGACGCCATGTCCGATTTCCCCGCCAACCGCGGCTGGGACCTCGACGCCCTCTTTCACCCCGACCGGGAGCACACCGGAACCTCGTACACCCGGGTCGGCGGATTCCTCTACGAGGCGGGGGAGTTCGACGCCGGGCTCTTCGGGATCTCGCCGCGCGAGGCCCTCGCCATGGATCCGCAGCAGCGGCTCCTCCTGGAGGCCTCGTGGGAGGTCTTCGAGCGGGCCGGGATCGACCCCGCCTCGGTGCGGGGTTCGCGCACAGGCGTTTTCGCCGGTACGAACGGGCAGCCGTACGGTGCCCTGCTGGCCGGCCGGGCGGCCGACGTCGAGGGCCACATGGGTACGGGCAACGCGGCCAGCGTGATGTCGGGCCGCGTCAGTTACGCCTTCGGTCTCGAAGGCCCCGCCATGACCGTCGACACCGCGTGCTCCTCCTCCCTCGTTGCCCTGCACCTCGCCGTGCAGGCCCTGCGCGGCGGCGAGTGCTCGCTCGCGCTGGCGAGCGGGGTGACCGTCATGGCCAACCCGGGGATCTTCGTCGAGTTCAGTGCCCAGCAGGGCCTCGCTGCGGACGGGCGCTGCAAGGCGTTCGGCGCGGGCGCGGACGGCACCGGCTGGGGCGAGGGTGTCGGCGTTCTGCTCGTGGAGCGCCTTTCGGACGCCCGCCGCAACGGTCATGAGGTCCTGGCGGTCGTACGGGGCTCCGCAGTCAACCAGGACGGCGCGTCCAACGGGCTCACCGCCCCCAAGGGACCCTCCCAGGAACGCGTCATCCGTCAGGCCCTCGCCAATTCGGGTCTGACCACCGCCGACATCGACGCCGTCGAGGCACACGGCACCGGCACGAAGCTGGGCGACCCGATCGAGGCGGAGGCGCTCCTCGCCACGTACGGCCGGGACCGTGACGCGGACCGGCCGCTGTGGCTGGGCTCGGTCAAGTCCAACATCGGGCACACCCAGGCCGCCGCCGGTGTCGCGGGCGTCATCAAGATGGTCATGGCCATGCGCTACGGCACCCTGCCCAGGACCCTGCACGCCGACGAACCGACGCCCCACGTGGCGTGGGGCTCCGGTGCGGTCGAGCTGCTCACCGAGGCCCGGGCATGGCCCGGGCAGGAGGACCGGCCGCGCCGCGCGGGCATCTCCTCGTTCGGCGTGAGCGGCACCAACGTGCACACCATCATCGAGGAGGCTCCCGCGACAGCCCCGCCCCCCGGTACCCGGACCCGGACGACGGGTTCCCTGCCGTGGGTCGTCTCGGGTAACACCCCCGAGGCCCTGGCCGCCCAGGCGGGCCGCCTGCGCGACTGGCTCTCGGGCGACCGGGAGGCCGTTCCGGACCCGGCTGACGTGGCCCTGTCCCTGGTCGCCTCCCGTGCGGCGCTGGAACACCGAGCCGTGGTCCTCGGCCCAGACACCGACACCCTCCTCCGCGGACTCGACGCGCTGGCACGTGGCGAGCAGGCCCCCTCTCTGGTGCGCCGCGAAGGCGACACCGGGCAGAGCGGCGCGGTCTTCGTCTTCCCCGGCCAGGGGGCCCAATGGGCAGGAATGGCACGGGAGTTGCTCGACGCCTCGCCCGTGTTCCGGGAGAGCATCGAGGAGTGCGAGCGGGCACTCGCCCCGTTCACCGACTTCTCGCTGCTTGACGTGCTGCGCTCCGACGACGCACTGCTGGAGCGGGTCGACGTCGTCCAGCCGGTGCTGTGGGCCGTCATGGTCTCCCTTGCCGCGCTGTGGCGTTCTGCCGGAGTGGCCCCGGCCGCGGTCGCCGGCCACTCCCAGGGCGAGATCGCCGCCGCCGTCGTGGCGGGCGGGCTCAGTATCGAGGACGGCGCCCGCGTCGTCGCCCTGCGGAGCCGCGCCATCGCCGAGGTGCTGGCCGGGCAGGGCGGCATGGTATCCGTGGCCCTCGCCCGCGAAGCCACCGCCGCACTGATCGTTTCCTGGGGCGAGGCCCTCTCCATCGCCGCCGCCAACGGCCCCTCCGCGACGGTGGTTTCGGGCACCGCCCACGCCGTGGACGAGTTCCTGGAGGAGTGCGCGCGGCGCGATCTGCGGGCCCGCCGGATCCCGGTCGACTATGCCTCGCACTCGGCGCAGGTCGAGCACCTCCGGGAGCGGCTGTTCGCCGAACTCGCAGAGCTGCGCCCCCGCACCTCCCGGGTGCCGTTCCACTCGGCGGTGACCGGGCAGGAGCTGGACACGGCCGGCCTCAACGCCGAGTACTGGTACGAGAACCTGCGCCGCACCGTGGAGTTCGAGAGTGTCACACGCGCCCTGCTGGACGCCGGACGCTCGCTGTTCGTCGAGGTCAGCCCGCACCCCGTACTGACCGTCGGCATCGAGGAGACCGTCTCGGACGCCGTCGCCCGCGCCGCCGTCCTCGCCACTCTGCGACGCGGCGAGGGCAGCGGAGAACGCTGGCTGACCGCGCTCGCCCAGGCGTACGTCCAGGGCCTTGCCGTGGACTGGCGCGCGGTGCTCGCGCCCGCCGGCGGACGCCGGGTCGAGCTGCCCACGTACGCCTTCCAACGGCGTCACTACTGGCCCGAGCCGGTGCTCACCGCGGCTGTTTCCCAGACCGCGGCACCGGACTCGCTGGGCTACGAGGTCGCCTGGCAACCCGTCACCCCACTCGGTTCCGCCCGCCCCACCGGCACCTGGATCCTCGTGCGCTCGGCCGCACATGCGGACCACCCGGTCGCCGCAGCCCTGAGCCGGGCCGGCGTCCAGGTCACCGAGGTCGTCGCCGACGAGCCCGACCGCCGGGATCTCGCGGAGCGGCTGCTGGCCGCCGGCGCCGGACAGGCCGCCGGAGTGCTGTCGCTGCTCGCCCTCGACGAGGGCACGATGGCGGACGGGCTCTCCGCCGCACTGGCCGCCACGGTGGCCCTGACCCAGGCCCTCGGGGACTTGGACTGCCCGGCACCGCTGTGGTGCGCCACCCGGGGCGCCGTCTCCATCGGCAGTTCCGACCCGCTCACCGAAGCGACCCAGGCCCTGGTCTGGGGCTTCGGCCGGTCGGCCGCGCTGGAATTCCCGCAGCGCTGGGGTGGGCTGATCGACCTGCCGGACGCCTTCGGCCCCCGTACCGGCGACCGGGTCGTCGCTACGCTGGCGCAGGTGGCGGAGGACCAGGTCGCGGTCCGCGCGGCCGGGGTGTTCGCCCGCAGGCTGCGGCGCACCGCCCGGATCGGCACGGCATTGCACACCCGCCGGGAGACGCCGTCCTTCACCGGCCCCGTCCTGGTCACCGGTGGCACCGGAGCGCTCGGCGCCGAGGTCGCCACCTGGCTCGCCGCGCACGGCACCGAGCGGCTGATCCTCACCAGCCGCAGCGGCCAGGACGCGCCGGGGGCGGCCGAACTCGTCGCAGAACTGGCCGGGCTGGGCGCCGAGGCCACTGTCGTGGCCTGCGACGTCGCGGACCGCGAGGCGCTCGCCGTTGTACTCGAAGCGCACCCGGTCACCGGTGTGGTACACACCGCGGGTGTCGCCCGCACGGTGCCGGTGTCCGAGCTGGACGGCCCCGGCCTCGCCCAGGAACTGCGGGCCAAGGTGACCGGCGCCGCCAACCTGCACGAACTGCTCGCGGACAGGCCACTGGAACTGTTCGTCCTGTTCTCCTCCATCGCTGGAGTCTGGGGCGGAGCCGGTCAGTCCGGCTATGCCGCGGCCAACGCCTACCTGGACGCCCTGGCCCAGCGGCGCCGGGCGGACGGCCTGCCCGCCACCTCGGTGGCCTGGGGTGCCTGGGCCAAGGCGGGCATGGCGACCCGCGACGGGGCGGGAGAGTTCCTGGCCCGGCGCGGCATTCGGCAGATGGCGCCCGACGCGTGCCTGTCGGCGCTCGCTGACGCACGGGACGCGGGGCTCGCCGCCGTGACCGTCGCGGACGTGGACTGGGAGCGGTTCGCCCCCGCGTTCGCCTCGACGCGGCCCAGCTCGCTCATCGGTGACCTGCCCGAGGTCCGTACCGCCCTCGCGGCGGACGACACCGGCACCGCCGCCGATGAGGAGAGGAAGGCTCCGCTCACCGGCTGGATGGCCGTGCTGCCCGCCACCGAGCGGCTGCACACCGTACTCGAGCTCGTCCGCCAGGAGACGGCCGACGTCCTCGGGTACGACGGCACGGAAGCCGTCGAGGCCGACCGTCCCTTCAAGGACTTCGGCATCGACTCGCTCACCGCCGTCCGGGTGCGCAACCGGATCGCCACCGCGACCGGCCTACGGCTGCCGACGACCCTGCTGTTCGACCACCCGACCCCGCGGGCCCTCGCCGGCGCCATGCTGGAGCGGTTGACGCAGGACGGCGTCATTGAGGCCCCCGCGGAGACGCCCCCGGCGCGCAGCCCCCAGGCACTCGCCGACGACCCGATCGCGATCGTCGCCATGAGCTGCCGCTATCCGGGCGGGGCCCACTCCCCGGAGCAGCTCTGGGACCTTGTCGCGGCCGGCGCCGACGGCATGACCCCGTTTCCGGCCGACCGTGGCTGGGAGGCCCTCCTCGGCGGCGGCATTCCGGACCTGGCAGGCGGATTCGTCCACGACGCCCCGGAGTTCGACGCGGCCCTGTTCGGTATCTCGCCGCGCGAGGCCCTCGCCATGGACCCGCAGCAGCGGCTCGTGCTGGAGGCAGCCTGGGAACTGATGGAACGGGCCGGACTCACCCCGCAGGCCCTACACGGCTCCGACACCGGCGTCTTCATCGGCGCCTCCGCATCTGGTTACGGCTCGGCCGGGCTGCCGCTGCCCGCCGAGGTGGCGGGCCACGCGCTCACCGGCAGCGCCAACAGCGTCCTCACCGGCCGGGTGTCCTACGCCTTCGGCCTGGAGGGCCCGTCGGTCACCACCGACACCGCGTGCTCGTCGTCGCTGGTGTCCCTGCACCTGGCCGCGCAGGCGCTGCGCGCGGGGGAGTGCTCCCTGGCCGTGGTCGGCGGCGTCGCGGTGATGGCCGTGCCGGCGGCTTTCGTGGAGTTCGACCGGCAGAACGGCCTCGCCACCGACGGCCGCTGCAAGTCCTTCGCCGCCGGCGCGGACGGCACGGGCTGGGGAGAGGGCGTCGGCATGGTCCTGGTGGAGCGGCTCTCCGACGCCCGCCGCAACGGCCACCAGGTCCTTGCGGTCCTGCGCGGTAGCGCCGTCAACCAGGACGGGGCGTCCAACGGGCTGACCGCCCCGCACGGCCCGGCCCAGCAGAAGGTCATCCGCCAGGCGCTCGCCAACGCCGGACTCCGGCCGGCCGACGTGGACGTCGTCGAGGGCCACGGCACCGGCACGACGCTGGGCGACCCCATCGAGGCGCAGGCCCTGCTCGCCGCGTACGGCCGGGACCGGCCGCAGGACGCCCCGCTGTGGCTGGGCTCCCTGAAGTCCAACATCGGCCATACGCAGGCGGCTTCGGGCATCGCCGGAGTCATCAAGATGGTGCAGGCCCTCCAGCACGGTGTGCTGCCGAAGACCCTGCACGTGGACGAGCCGTCGCCGCACGTGGACTGGTCGGCAGGTGCGGTTGAGCTGCTGCGCGAGGCGCGCGACTGGCCGCGCACGGCCCGCCCGCGCAGGGCCGCCGTCTCCTCGTTCGGTATCAGCGGCACCAACGCGCACGTCATCATCGAGCAGGCGCCGGATGTCGAACAGCCCACGGCCGTGCGGGACGAACCCGCCCGCCCGCAGCCGCCCGTCCTGCCCTGGGTCCTCTCGGCCCGCTCGGCGGACGCACTGCGCGCCCAGGCCGCCCGGCTGTACGCCCACGTGGCGGCGGGCCGGGCCGATCTGGCGGGCATCGGCCGCTCGCTGGCCACCACCCGGGCCGTCCTCGCCCACCGGGCCGCCGTGCTCGCCGCCGACCGCGACGGATTCCTCGACGCGCTCAACGGTATGGCTCAGGGCGCAACTCCGGAGGACTCTGCAGCCACGGTGCTGCGCGGTTCTGGCAGCGGACGGCTGGCGTTCCTGTTCCCGGGCCAGGGGGCGCAGCGGCCCGGCGCGGGCCGCGGGCTCAACGACACGTTCCCGATCTTCGCAGAGGCGCTGGACGCTGTCTGCGCCCGGTTCGACTCCGTGGCTGCTCTCGAACTTCCGCTGCGCGAGGTGCTGTTCGCCGACGCGGGTATACCTGGCGCGACGCTGCTGGACCGCACCGACTACACGCAGGCCGCTCTGTTCGCGCTCTCGGTGGCGACCTGCCGGTTGTACGAGGCGTGGGGGATCGCGCCCGACCTGCTACTCGGCCACTCGGTCGGCGAACTCTCCGCGGCCCACGTCGCCGGGGTGCTCTCCCTCGACGACGCCTGCATGCTGGTCGCGGCCCGCGGCAGGCTGATGGAGCGAACCCCGGAGGGCGCCATGCTCGCGGTGGAGCTGGGCGAGGAAGAGACGGCCGCACTGCTCGACGGGCTTGACGGCCAGGCATGTGTCGCCGCGGTCAACGGCCCGGCCTCGGTCGTCCTCTCCGGCGAACCGGAGGCGGTCGACGCGCTCGCTGCCCGGGCGCAGGAGGCCGGCCACCGAGTACGGCGGCTTGCTGCCTCGCACGGCTTCCACTCGCCCCTCATGGACGGCATGCTCGACGAGTTCGCCACCGTGGCGAAGGGGCTGGACTTCCGGGCGCCGCGCTTGCCGATCGTCTCCAACGTCACGGGACGGCTCGCCGACGCCGACGAGATCCGGACCCCCGAATACTGGGTGCGCCAGGTGAGCTCGGCCGTACGGTACGCCGACGGGGTGGACACCCTGCATGGTCGCGACGTCTCCACCTACCTCGAAGTCGGCCCAGGCGGCATCCTCACCGCCCTGACCCGGCACTGCCTCGACCGGCGCACGACCGTCGCCGGCCAGGACCTCGCCGCCGTCGCGTCGCTGCCACGGGGCCGCGGCGAGGCCGAAGCGCTCATGGAGGCCGTCGCCCGGCTGCACGTACGCGGCGTGCGGGTCGACTGGCAGGAGGTGTACGAGGGCTGGGGCGGCGCTCCGGCGACCGCGCTGCCCACGTACGCCTTCCAACGGGAGCGCTACTGGCCCGAGCCCGTTACCCAGCTGCCGCCCGCCTCGGCACCGGTTGCCCCCGCGACCAGCGTCGTGGAGGAGATGACCGCAGACGCGGTTGCCCACGGCCGGCCGGCCGACTCGGTGTTCGAGCTGCGCAGCCGCCTGGAGGACCTGCCCGAGGCCGATCGCCTCCGTGAACTGCTGACCCTCGTGCGGCAGAGTGCGGCCCGTGTCCTCGGACATCGGAACGCGGATCTGGTCGAGCCGGAGCACACCTTCCTGGAGGTCGGCTTCGACTCCCTCACCGCCCTGGAACTGCGCGACACGCTGCACGCCCGGACCGGACTCGACCTACCGGGAACGCTCACCTTCGAACACCCCACCCCGCTCGGACTGGCTCAGCACCTGCACGCCGGACTGCTGACGGCAGCGGGTGCGCCCGGTACAACCCCCACCACCGCGCCCGCGGCCCCGCTCCTGGGCATCTCGCCCACGGACACCAACCCCGCAGGGCTGCTCGACTCCCTCTACCAGGAGGCGATCCGGGAGCGGAAGATCCCCGAGTTCCTCGAACTCACCGCCAGGGCGGCACAGTTCCGCCCCAAAGCCCGCACGCTCTCCGAGCTGTCCGCCCCGGCCCCGCTTGTCCGGCTGAACCGAGGTGGGGAGCGAGGCCTCCTCTTGATAGGCACCAGCGGCACCAGTGCCGCCGGCGGCCCGCACGAGTTCGCGCGGCTCGCCACAGCGCTCCGGGGCCGCCGCGACGTCGCCGGGATCCCGGCACTGGGCTACGGGCGCGGCGAACTGCTGCCCGCCACACTGGACGTGGCGATGGGCTGGCAGGCCGAGACGATCCTGCGCGAGACCGACGGCGCCGGATTCGTGCTCTACGGGCACTCCGGCGGAGCCGTGCTCGCGCACGCACTGGCAAAGCACCTGGAGGCCATCGGCGCGGCCCCGTCCGCGCTGATCCTGGCGGACATCTACCCCTTCGAACACCCCATGATGACCGCCTGGAACGCCGAACTCTCCGAGGGCGTGGTCCGTCAGGACCCCGCGGCGGGCGGTGCGCCGAACCGGGCACACATCCCGCTGGACGACATCCGCCTGACCGCCATGGCCTGGTACGGAACCGTCTGCCAGGACTGGGAGCGCACCGCCACCACCGCCCCGACGCTGCTGGTACGGGCTTCCGAACCGCTCGGTGCCGTCCCCGACGGCGAGGAGTGGCGCAGCACCTGGGCGCACGCGCACACCACGACGGACGTGCCGGGCGACCACTTCACGATGACCGCAGAACATGCCGAGACCACGGCGCTCGCCATCGAGCGCTGGCTGACAGAGGTGCTGTGACATGACAGACGAACTCCACGACGAAGCAGTCCGCGACGGTGAATTCCTGGCCCGCGCGGTCGGCGTCACCCGCCGCTACGGCGACATGACCGCCGTCGACCGGATGGACCTGGACATCCCGGCCGGCCAGCTCCTGGGCCTGCTGGGCCCCAACGGGGCGGGCAAGAGCACGCTGATCAACATGTTCGTCGGGCTGCGCCGCCCCACCGAGGGCCGCATCGAGCTCTTCGACCGCGACCCCCGGGACATGAAGGCCCGTGTGCGCATGGGTGTCACCCCGCAGGAGACCGGACTGCCGGACATGGCACGGGTCGGAGAGGTCGTCGACTTCGTCGCTGCCCACTACCCCGACCCCCTCAAGTGCGGGGAGATCCTGGACTGGTTCGGTCTCGGTGAGCTGGTGCGCAAGCAGACGGGCGGGCTCTCCGGCGGCCAGAAGCGGCGCCTAGCCGTCGCTCTGGCCTTCGTCGGCCGCCCTGACCTGGTCTTCCTGGACGAACCGACCACCGGACTGGACGTTGAGGGCCGGCAGACGCTCTGGGACGCGATCAAGGAGTTCCACGGCAGAGGCGGCACCGTCGTGCTGACCAGCCACTATCTGGAAGAGGTCGAACAGTTGGCGCAGCGCGTCGTCGTCGTGGACGGCGGCCGCTGCGTGGCCGACGACAGTGTCGAGGCACTGCGCCGGATCAGCGGACTGCGCCGGGTCAGTGTGCTCGCCCCCGGACTGCCGCCGCTCGCCGGTGCGCTGGGCATCGAGCGGGACGGCGACCGGGTTCGGATGGTCACCGCCGACGCGGACCAGCTCGTACGCGAACTGGTGGCGTCCGGAGCCACCTTCACCGACCTGGAGGTCCGGTCGGGCTCGCTCCAGGACGCGTTCCTGGCCCTCACCGGCAAGGCCCCGGCTTCCATGTCCGCCTGACACCCGTGTCCGTGTGTCCCCCTCCCGGACCGCCCCAGCTTCCTAGGGACCTCATGCAAGCGATCATCGTCAACATCAAGTTCGAGCTGGTCCAGGCGCTGCGCATACCGATGGTCTACGTCGGCATGCTCTTCCTGCCCTCCGTCGGCATGCTGCTCTACGTCCTGCCCAGTGCGCATTCCCCCGGCACCATCGTCATGAGCACCGCCTCGATGTGCCTGTTCACCGTCCTGATCCTCTGCTCGGCGCAGTACGGCACCGGCATCGCGGACGCGCGGATGCGGCCGTGGGGCGGGTTCGTCCGTACGCTGCCCGGTGGACCGGTGCCGAAGATGACCGCCATGATCGGCCTGAGCCTGCTGCTGGCCGTCGTCGGCAGCCTCCCGATGATCGGCATCGCGGCGCTCGGCACCGACGCCACCCTGCCCCTCGGTCGGCTGTTGCTCGGTCTGCTGGCGCTGGGCTTGGCCGTCGTGCCGTTCGGCCTGCTGACCCTGACCATCGGGTACGCGGTCAATCCCTACCTCGTGCACGTGCTGGCGACCGTCCTGCCCATGGTGCTCGCCTACCTTGGCGGCTACTTCGCGGACCCGGCCGCCGACTCTGGCTTCATCGCCACGATCGCCCCGTTCACCCCGGCCCGCGGCCCGGCCGAGTTGGTGTGGGCCGCCGTCGGCGACTACCGGATCAACCCGGTGTCGATGGTGATGCTCCTGGTGTGGACGGCCGTCTTCGCCGTCCTGGCCGCCCGCTCCTACCGGGCCGACGAGGGCCGGCGGTTCCACTGACATGACCGGCACCACAGACAGCGGCATGGCCGACCCCGACGGGACGCGCCGCCACGTCGTCTTCCTCAACAACTCCGGCCTCGGCCACGTGATCCCTACCCTCGACGTCGTAGCCGAGCTGGTGCGACGCGGCCACGAGGTCACCTACGTCACCGGCGGCAACATCGTGGACCGCATCGCCGCCACCGGTGCCACCGTCCTCGGCTACCCCTCCGTCCTCGACGAGGTCGACCTCTCCAGGATGGTCACCGCCGACGACACCGCCCGGATGCCCTCCCTGTACCTCCAGGAGGGCAAGCGCGTCCTGCACACGCTGAAGGAGTACCTGGGGGAGCGCCGCCCCGACCTGATCGTCTACGACCTGACGCTCTACCACGTGGCCCGGATCCTCTCCCGAGCCTGGGACGTGCCCGCCGCCGAGACCTTCCCGGCGCTCGCCTCCAACAAACACTTCAAGCTGCTGGACAAGTTGATCGAGAAAATGGGCCGGGCACGCCCCGGGCACCCCGCCCTCCAGGAATTCCTGCGTGAACTGAACGACCTCCTCGCTCAGTACGGCCAGAGCGACACCTCCGTGGAGGAGCTCATCGGCCGCGAGGAGGATCTCAACCTCGTCTTCTACACCCGCTCCTTCCAGCCGGCCGGCGCTACCTTCGACGCCGCCCGCTACCACTTCGTCGGTCCCTGCTTGGAAGGCGCGTCGGCGGCCGAGCAGTGGACCCCGCCCGCCGACGGCAGCCCCGTCGTCCTGATCTCGCTGGGCACCAGCGTCCACCGCAACCCGGACTTCTTCCGGATGTGTGTCGAGACGTTCCGCGACACCCCGTGGCACGTCGTCATGGCAGTGCACAAGGGCATCGACCCTGCCGACCTCGCCCCACTGCCGCCCAACGTCGAGGTGCACACCTGGGCGCCCCAACTGGCCGTGCTGCGCCATGCCGAGGTCTTCGTCTCGCACGCCGGGCTCGGCAGCATCACCGGCGCCCTGTCCACGGGGACCCCCGTGGTTCTGGTGCCCTCGACGCCCGAACACGAGGTGCACGCGCAACGGGTGGCCGAACTCGGCCTCGGCCGGGTCATCCGTTCCGGCAGGCTCGGACCGGACCGGCTGCGTGCCGCAGTGGACGAGGTGAGGGCCGACCATATGACACGCAAACGTGTTTCGAAAATGCAGCAGGACATCGCAGAGGCCGGCGGCCACACAGCCGCTGCCGACGCACTCGAACGTCATATGG
Organism: Streptomyces lydicus; assembly: GCF_004125265.1. Taxonomy (GTDB): domain Bacteria; phylum Actinomycetota; class Actinomycetes; order Streptomycetales; family Streptomycetaceae; genus Streptomyces; species Streptomyces lydicus_C. The sequence continues at coordinate 1,081,919 of NZ_RDTE01000003.1, read as the reverse complement.
CACTCGCAGTGAGCGGATTCGGTACGGGAGGGACAGCGTGACGGAATACTTTGACTTCACCCACCCCCAGTTGGAAGGCGACTATCTGGAGTACTACGGGCGATTTCGGCGTGAAGATCCCGTCCACTGGACCCCTTACGGGTACTGGATGCTTTTCAAGTACGACGATGCGGACGCGCTGCTGCGCAGTTCGGACACGTCCAGCGACTTTCCGTCCAACACCCATTGGGCGTCGACTCGGGGCGGCCCCACCAGCCCCGTCATGAAGTCCGCCTGCCACTGGATGCTGATGAAGGACGGTGACGCTCACCGTCGGCTTCGCCGCGGCGTCGGCAAGCTCTTCACACCCCGGATGCTGGACCAGCTCCGCACCCGCATCCCGCAGATCGTGAATGGACTTCTCGATGGAATCGGCCCCGACGGCGGGGAGATCGACGCGATGAGTGCCCTGGCCGTACCGCTGCCGGTCACCGTCGTCAGCGAACTGATGGACATCCCGCCCGAGGACCGCGACTTCTTCCGCAGCGTGACCGAACCCGTCGGCCAGATGATCAACCGCTCGATCCCGCCGCGGGACCTGATCGCGATGAACAAGGCCGAGCCCAAGGCTCGCGCCTACCTCTACAAGCTGATCGAGAAGACCCGCAACGAGCCTCCGGCCGACACCCTCGTCTCGCTGATGCTCCATAGCGACGAGGACTATGCGGACGAGGAAGTCGCCGCGAACGCCGCACTTCTCTACAACGCGGGGTACGAGACCACATCCAACCTGATCGGCAACGGACTGCTGGCTCTCCTGCAGCGCCCGGAGGCGCTGCAGGCCCTGCGTGACGATCTCTCCCTCATGCCCACGGCCGTCGAGGAGCTCTCCCGCTTCTACCCGTCCGCCCGTTACGTAGCTCGGATCCTCACCGAGGACATGAGGTTCGGCGACAAGGTCATCCCGGCCGGCGACGCCGCGTTCGTCGCCTTTGAGTCCACCGGCCGGGACTCGGAGCGCTACCCCGACCCCGACCGGCTCGACCTGGGCCGCCGCGGCGTCAAGTCCCTCGCCTTCAGCGCGGGCCCGCACCAGTGCATGGGAAAGCACCTGGCCCTGCTGGAGGTCGGCGTGCTCTTCTCCGAGTTGTTGAAGCGCTACAGCCGCATAGAACTGGCCATCGACACCCCGCGCTACCAGCCGCACTTCAACCTGCGCACCCTGAAGGAGCTCCCCATCCGGCTGTACAAGTAGGGATTTCCCCGTATGAACCGGCCCGGCGTGGCGGGAATTCGCTGTTGATGAATTCCCTCGTGCTGGCCGGTTTATCTATTCCTCACCCCCTAACTCTAATAGGGGTCCGGATTCCTTGAACAGGGGTGGTCAACGCTTCGTCGTTCGGCGAAAGTTGCCCATGCAAGCGAAAGTCGCAGCGAATTTACTGCACAAAATAACGGAGGATTCGTAATGAAGATCGTTTCCCGCGTCGCCATCGCCGGCGCCGGCGCCGTCGCCGCCGCCGCCATGCTGGCCGGCCCCGCGCTCGCCGCCCCGGCGCAGGCCCCGAAGCAGGCCGCGGCCGCCAGCTCCTGCCAGGCGTCGACCTCGGGCAACACGGTCAACGGCAACTGCTCGGTCTCCACCCCGTTCGGCACCTTCGGTGCGGTCTTCTCCGGCACCTTCGGCTCCGACGGCTACGGCTCCGGCAAGATCACCCTCAAGGGCGGCGCCATTGGCAGCGTCAACGGCACCTGGACCGGCGGTCCGTTCACCGGCGGTCCGGCCACCATTAAGTACACCGTCCAGACCCCGCTCGGCCCGGTCAGCGGTTCGGTTCCGGTGAACATCTGAGCCGTACTCACCTGCTGAGTCGGGCCGGAGCGGTCTGACGGACCCCTCCGAACGCGGCGAGTGGCCGGCCCCCCACGGGGGTCGGCCACTCGCTCGTGTCGCAAGGACGGGGTGCGGAGGGCACCCGGTGTTCGGGGCGGTGGAGCGCCCCGAACACCGGAAGGGCCGATGCCGGCTCAGTCCTCCTGCGGCAGTCGGAAGCGGTTGATCGCCTCCACATGCCTCTCCCGGAACTCCGGGTCCCGGACCCCGAGCCCCTCCTCGGGAGCCAGGCACAGCACTCCCACCTTGCCCTGGTGCAGATTGCGATGAACGTCATACGCCGCCTGCCCGGTCTCTTCCAGGCGGTACGTCCGGGACAGCGTCGGGTGGATCCTGCCCTTGACGACCAGGCGGTTGGCCTCCCAGGCCTCGCGGTAGTTGGCGAAGTGCGAGCCCACGATCTTCTTGAGGGACATCCACAGGTATCGGTTGTCGTACTCGTGCTTGTACCCGGACGTCGACGCGCAGGTGACGATCGTCCCGCCCTTGCGGGTCACGTACACGCTCGCGCCGAAGGTCTCCCGGCCCGGGTGCTCAAAGACGATATCGACGTCCTCGCCGCCCGTCAGCTCGCGGATGTGCTTGCCGAACCGCTTTCACTCCCGAGGGTCCTGCGTATCCTCGTCCTTCCAGAACCGGTAGCCCTTGGCGTTCCGGTCGATGATCGCCTCGGCGCCCATCGACCGGCAGATGCCGGCCTTCCGCTCGCTGGAGACGACACAGACCGGGTTCGCTCCGCCCGCGAGCGCCAACTGTGTGGCGTACGAGCCGAGTCCGCCGCTCGCACCCCAGATCAGCACGTTGTCGCCCTGCTTCATCCCAGCGCCGTTGCGGGAGACCAGCTGCCGGTACGCGGTCGAGTTGACCAGCCCGGGCGCGGCTGCCTCCTCCCAACTCAAGTGGCCCGACTTCGGCATGAGTTGGTTGGAATTCACCAGTGCGATCTCCGCGAGCCCGCCGAAGTTCGTCTCGAAGCCCCAGATGCGCTGCTCCGGGTCGAGCATCGTGTCGCCGTGGCCGTCGGCGGACTCCAGTTCCACGGACAGGCAGTGGGCGACGACCTCGTCGCCGGGCTGCCAGGCGTTTACGCCGGGGCCGGTACGCAGGACGACGCCCGCAAGGTCGGAGCCGATGACGTGGTACGGCAGGTCGTGCCGTTTGGCGAGCGGCGACAACTTCCCGTACCGCTCCAGGAATCCGAACGTCGGGAGGGGCTCGAAGATCGAACTCCATACGGAATTGTAGTTGACCGAACTGGACATGACGGCGACGAGAGCCTCACCGGGCCCCAGTTCCGGCAGCGGCACCTCCTCGACGTGTAGGGACTTGCGCGGATCCTTGTCCCGGGTGGCGAGGCCCTCGAACATGTCGCACTCGTCCTTGTGCACCGTCACGGCACGGTAGGACTCGGGCAGCGGCAGAGCGGTGAAGTCCGCGGACGTGGCATCTGCCGACAATCTCTTTCATGGGGGTGGCCTCCGGAAGGGGGCGCCGGTACGGGAGCAGCGGCGTGGGCTCGGCATGCATCCGACCGACCGTAGAGCGGACCCGCTGCACAAGGAGCCCCTACTCCCTTCCGATAGGCCCCAGAAAGCTGGGTAGAGCCCCTCAACCACCCCTTTTTGGCAGGGGAGTTAAGGGGATGCTAGGGGTGGAAGGGGACCCGGTGCCCGCCTATCGTCGGCCAAGTGCTCTTGCCTGAAAAGGGGCAGCTTCGAGGAAGGAATGGCCTTTGTCGTGACCGACAAGAACGAGGACAACGAGCTGTGGATACGACGGTTCAATCCGCGAGACGAAAGTAAGCTCAGGCTTGTCTGCCTGCCGCACGCGGGCGGCTCCGCGAGCTTCTACCACCCGATGGCAAGCGCGGTCCCGCTCCCTGTCGATGTGCTGGCAGTCCAGTACCCCGGCCGTCAGGACCGTCGTACGGAACCTGGCATCACCAGTATCCAGGCCCTGGCCGACGAGGTCACCGAGGCGCTGGAGCCGTGGACCGACCAGCCCCTGGCCCTGTTCGGCCACAGTATGGGGGCCACCCTCGCCTTCGAGGTGGCCCGCCGTCTGGAGAGCCGGCACGGTGTCGTTCCGGCCGCGCTGTTCGCCTCGGGCCGCCGCGCCCCGTCGCGGCCGAGGAATGAATCCGTCCACCGTCTCGGTGACGACGGCCTCATCGCCGAACTGAAGGCCCTGAGCGGCACCGACTCCCAGGTGCTCGGCGACGAGGAAGTCCTGCGAATGGTGCTGCCCGCCATCCGCACCGACTACCGGGCGGCTGAGACGTATGTCTACGAGCCGGGCGAGAAGCTGCACTGCCCGGTGATCGGCCTGGTCGGTGATGGCGACCCCAAGGTGACGGTGGGCGAGGCCCGTTCGTGGGGCGATCACACGGAGGGGCCGTTCAATTTCCATACCTTCGGCGGTGGTCACTTCTACCTGCTGAACCACCGGACCGAGATCATTAAGATTATCTCGGACCACCTGCTCGGTGCATGCGTTGACTGACGGATGCCGCATGGTTCCACCACATGCCGAGGTCCGGCATCCGCCCGCTATGTTCTTCGCGGTTCCGCACGAGGCAGCCGGGGTCCGGTCCCATGACCGCTGCCCCAGTCGAGGCGGTGATCTGGCGGGTGGTGTGACCGCGCCCGAGGGAGCCGCTGGAGAGGCTGTCGAGAGGTCCGATCACTGCCCCGGCCTGGCGCACGCCGAGCTGCTCGCGGGCGGCAGGTCTGCATGCCGTGGATACGTGTACGGCACGGACGCTTCGGCCGGCACGGCATGAACTCCGCTCGGGAGGTTGCGTTGTACGACACCGAAGACGTCGGCGGCTCCCGCGCGCACAGGGACTCGGCGACCCTCCGGCTCCAGAGCCTGCCGCAGCCCCGCCCCCGGAGCCCGCTGCGGCAGAGAGGGGGCCACCCCAAACCCCAGCAGCCCCCACCGCCCTGCCGGCCCCAGGCACTACGAGCCGTCCGTGGCTGGCTGACGCCCTGGACCACTCTGCAACGCTACTGGCAGGCATGGTCAACCAAGCCCCTGCCCACCGAACTCCAAGCCCTGCTCAACGCCCTCGACACCGGCAGATCTCTCGATCTCTACCGCCTCGTTTAACAACCCACGGTTAGGTGGTGGCCGCCTGCAACGGCTCCCACCACGCCCGGTTGTCCCGGTACCAGGCCACGGTCTCCTCGAGTCCGCTTTCCAGCGAGTGCCGGGGCATCCACCCCAACTCCTCGCGGATCTTGCGGGAGTCCACGGAGTACCGCAGATCGTGCCCCTTGCGGTCTGCCACGCGGACGACTCGGTCCCAGCCCGCGTCGCAGGCGCCAAGGAGACGCTCCGTCAGCTGACGGTTTGTCAACTCGGTTCCCCCGCCGATGTTGTAGACCTCACCTGCACGCCCGTCGCATAGGACGGCGGCCAGCGCCCGGGTGTGGTCCTCGACGTGCAACCAGTCTCGGACGTGGCTCCCGTCCCCGTAAAGCGGAACGTCGTCCCCGTCCAGCAGGCGCGTGGTGAACAGCGGGATGATCTTCTCCGGAAACTGATACGATCCGTAGTTGTTCGAACACCGCGTGACCCGCACGTCCAGCCCGTATGTCCGGTGGTAGGCGAGCGCAATCAGGTCGGAGGACGCTTTGGACGCGGAATAGGGGGAGTTCGGCGCCAACGGATGCTCCTCTGTCCAGGACCCTGCCGGTACCGACCCGTAGACCTCGTCGGTGGACACATGCAGGAAGGTTCGTAGCCCGTGCCGCCGTGCCGCGTCGAGCAGCGTCTGGGTGCCGAGCACGTTCGTCGAGACGAAGTCGGCGGCGCTGTCGATAGACCGGTCCACGTGCGACTCCGCGGCGAAGTGCACCACCGCGTCCGCCTCCGCCACCACGGCTCCGGCCAGCCCTGTGTCACGGATGTCCCCGTGCACGAACGTCAGCCGGGGGTCGTTCTCCACCGGTGCCAGATTGGTCAGGTTCCCGGCATATGTGAGGGCATCGAGCACCGTGACGCCGGTGACCCGCACCGGGGCCTCGGGGCCGAGCAACAGGCGGACGAAGCATGAACCGATGAAGCCGGCTCCGCCCGTGACAAGAATTCTCATGGCGTGATCTGCACCTTGCTGTGGTCACCCACGACGAAACGATGGGCCCGGGGCGTCCGCCCGGCATGGGTGACATGACTCTGCCTGCCGATCAGAGAGGCCTCGATCCGGCCTACGCCCTCGATGGCGGCCCCCTCCAGAATGATCGAGAACTCGACCTCGCTGCCGTTGATCACACAGTTCTCGGCCACCGAAGTCGAAGGCCCCACATAGGAGTTGACGATGGAGGCCCTCGCACCGATGATGACCGGCCCAACGATCCGGGAGCCCGAGACACTGGCGCCCCGCTCCACACGCACTCGGCCGATGATCTCGCTGTCCGCGTCTACCTTTCCGTCGATGCACCGTTCCAGGCCCTCCAGCACGGTCCGGTTGACCTCCAGCATGTCGGACACGTTCCCGGTGTCTTTCCAGTAGCCCGTGATCAGCGTGGACCGGACCTGGCGGCCCTGCTCGACGAGCCACTGCAGGGCATCGGTGATCTCCAGCTCCCCGCGTGCGGACGGCTCGATGGCCCGGACCGCCTCGTGCACCACCGACGTGAACAGGAAGACCCCGGCCACTGCCAGGTCGCTGACCGGATGTGTGGGCTTCTCCTCGATGCGTACGACCTGCCCGCTGTCGTCCAGCTCGGCCACGCCGAACGCGCGGGGGTCCTCCACCCGCGTCAGTACCAGGCCAGCATCGGGCCGCTCCTCGCGGAAGCCCTCCACCAGTTCGTCGATGCCGCCGACGATGAAGTTGTCGCCCAGGTACATGACGAAGTCGTCGTCGCCCAGATAGTCACGGGCCACCAGAACTGCATGAGCTAGACCGAGAGGTTGGTCCTGCGGGATGTACGTGACGTTCGCGCCGAAGGCACTCCCGTCTCCGACGGCTGCGCGGATCTCGTCCGCCGTGTAGCCCACGATGATCCCGATATCCGTGATTCCGGCGGCGACCAGCGACTCGATGCTGTAGAAGAGCACGGGCTTGTTCGCAACCGGGACCAGTTGTTTCGGAGCGGTATGGGTGATGGGCAGCAGTCTGCTGCCCTTGCCGCCTGCGAGTACGAGAGCTTTCATTCGTGTGATGTCCTCGCGCTGCCTCAGCCCCCACGGATATCGGGACAGTAAATGCTCGGGCCGCGACGGGGGATGACACGGCCCGAGCCTCAACCAGGCCCCACGCCGTGCCGGACGGGCCTTCGAAGACCGGCACCACGACGAGCCACCCCGCAAGCTACGCATTCTCCGCCCTTGGGCGAACCCCTATCACCCCCACCTCGCCACCCCTGTACGACACGGTATACAGGGTGACGAGACCCCCCACCATCTGGAGTGCGGGCGACGAAGCGGCATTGCACCGGTCGGGCGGACCGGCGGGGCCGCTGCGGAATGCCCTGCGGGCCTCGGGCCCTGCTGCAGGCGCTCGACCTCTGCACGCAGGTCGCGCAGGAAGCCGGGACTGTGTTGGGGGGAGAACTCGGACAGGCTGTTGACGGCGAACAGCCTCTGGGCGCCGTAGCGCTCACCGCTCTCGATTCGACGGCCTCCCGGCCCTGCTGACGGGAAAGATGACCGACCTGCGCGCCGTGGGGTGTCCCCGCCGAGAAGACGGCTGCCTTGTGCGCCGAGGTGGACGTCACGTTCCACACCGTGGCGACGCCCTAGGTGTATTGCCTTGTGAGGTTGGGGACGCGGCTGGCGGGTGGTTGGCCTTTCAGGGCGGTGTGTCCGCGGTGGTGATTGTAGGTGTGCAGCCAGCCGGGGAAGGCGTCTCGTCGTTCCTGCTCGGAGCGGTAGGGCCGGGCGTATGCCCATTCGTCGAGCAGGGTGCGGTTGAAGCGTTCAACTTTGCCGTTGGTCTGCGGCCGGTAGGGCCGGGTTCGCTTGTGGGTGATCCCGGCATCCGCCAGCGTGTCGCGCCAGTTGTGTGAGCGGTAGCAGGAGCCGTTGTCGGTCAGGACCCGCTCGACGGTGATCCCGGCCTGGGCGAAGAAGGCGTGGGCCCGTTTCCAGAAGCCGGTGGCGGTTTCCTTCTTCTCGTCGGGGTGGATCTCGCTGTAGGCCAGGCGGGAGTGGTCGTCGACGGCCGTGTGCAGGTAGCTGTAGCCGGTGCCCGAGCGGGTCTTGCGGCCGGCCTGGCGGCCGAGGACCTTGTGGCCGCCGCCATCGGGGATATTGCCGAGCTTTTTGATGTCGACGTGCACGAGCTCGCCTGGGCGATCGCGTTCGTAGCGGCGTATGGGCCGGCTGGTGGCCCGGTCCTGATGTGCCAGGCGGGCCAGACCGTAGCGGGTCAGCACCCGGTGCACGGTCGAGGGCACCAGGTGTAGCAGGTGTGCGATGCGGGCTGGTCCCCAGCGGCGCAGGATGCGGACCTTGATGATGCGCCGTTCGGTGCGGGTCGGGGTGCGGCGCGGACTCGTGTGCGGGCGGGAGGACAGGTCCCTCATACCGGCCTCGCCGTGCGTGCGGTAGCGGCCTGCCCACCGCTGGGCGGTGGTGGGAGAGACCTGGAAGCGTTCGGCGGCCCGCCGCAGGGGCCAGCCGTCCTCGACCACGCAGCGGCCAGGCGCAACCGTCCGGTCTCGGTCAGGGGTGCATTACGGTGGGGCACGAGGGCCTTTCTGTTGGTGTAGACGTCGCAATCCACACCGAACCGAAAGGCCCTCACCTGTTCAAGATCCCTCAGCCGAGACCTGCCTCACCTGTCCACAACCTCCCCGGACAGAACACCTAGCTCCTCCACCGCCTGCCGCGGCGGTAGCACCTTTCCGTTGAGATAGCGCTCCCAGGAGGCGCGGCTGTAGCCCGTCTTGGTCTGCAGCGCCGACAGGCTCAGCCCGCTGTGATCCTTGAGTCCGCGCAGTTGAACAACGAGTCTCCGCACTCGCTCATCAAGCGAATCGGGCAATTCCTTCCAGCGTTGCATGTTCCACCCCATACCATCCAACGATCTGGTCGAGCATCAGAATCATCTGGTCTTGGGTACCAGGCCGCAGGTGGCCTTTCGGTCAGCTTGCCCCTGCTTGTCCACCCGTCCCCCACCGTGTCCCGGCCCGTCTCACACACAGCAGCATCCCAGCAGGTCAGCACGTGGGATGTCCCATGAAGCCCTCAATCCAATGCCGTTCCTGGCAGCCGGACACCGATCCCCTGCAATCTCAATGGTGCAAGCCGGGCGGCGCGGTCCACCCCGCGCCGCCCTCACCTCTACGAGAGTGGGCATATCCCATGAACCTTCTGTGCAAGCAACTGGCCGTGGTGAGCACGGCCGTAACGGCAGCCATCGGCGGCTTCATCATCGTCGCACCGGCTGCCCAAGCAGCCGGTGACAGCGCAGCAGCGGGTGGCACCGCGCCCGCCTGCATCAATCGCATGGTGGACGGCACTCCCGACGGCTTCTCCGTCTACCTCAGCAACCACTGCGGCAAAACCATGCGGGTGAAGGTGATCGTGAACTCCGGTGGCGACAGTTCGTGCTTCACGATGTCGGCCGGTTCAGACCGGTTGTGGTACTACACAGGCGTCTTCGGTCAGTACGGACGAACCGTCACCTGTTGAGAACAGAGGCTGGATCACCAGTCGACCGCAGGTCGGCCGGCATCGCAGAAGGAAAGTCACCCGCGGCGCCGGCTCCCGCACCACCTCGCCGGTGATGCAAGTCGGGCGGCGCGGTCCACCCCGCGCCGCCCCCACCACTACAAGGAGGACCTGATGAACTCTCTGCTGTCCCGAACGGCGATCAGCACTGCCATCGGAGCGTGTCTTCTCTTCACCAGCGCCACCGCCGCGCCTGCGGACACCGTCGCCCATCAGACGAGCGCTGGCGGTACTGCGCCCGCCTGCATCGGCCGCGCCGCGTCTGATCTGGGAGGTTTCGTATACGTATCAAACAACTGCGGGAAAACGATGCGAGTCAAGGTCATCATCGATTTCGGACCTGACTCGCCTTGTTGGACGCTGGCGCCGGGGCAAGAACGACGCCACAACTACTACGGGTCCTACGGCAAGACCGTCACCTGCTGATGCCTGCCAGTTGGATTCGTGCAGGCCCTGGTGTCCTCATACTCCAGCAGGTGGGGGTGAAGTGCAGGTGAAACCGGGGGTGGGCGTCCAGCCACTGCTGCGACACGAGGCCAGACGCACGTGTGCCCGAGGGGGGCACTTGAAGCATATGCACATGCCGGCCAGCTTCGGGAAGCTGCATCTGCCGTAGCCGTCGGTTGGAAACCTGGGCAAGGCACAAGACGAATGAGGGGAAGGGGCGTGGTCGGTGGGTCTCCCCATCACGACCGTGGTCGAGATACCCAGGCATCGCCAACAGGTCGCGGATAGACCCTACAACTGAGACGGATAGGCCCTACACCCAGGGTAGTTCCAGGGCCAGCTCCTCTTCGCCACCGCACAGGGGATGCGCCGGCCCTTCGACCTGATGTGCCGTCACACATGGGACGCGCGACCGCCGTCACCACACCTGTCAGTTGATCACGGCCGTCGGCGACACCGGCGCGTACGGCGCACTCTCGGGCCCGGCCCGCAGAATCGTCTCCTGGAGCCGTCGGAGTCCACAGGAGGGCTCCAGGCCGAGTTCGCGGATCAGGGCGCGGCGCAGGCGCTGGTATACTTCTAGGGCTTCAATGCGCCGACCGGAGCGGTGTAGTGCCAGCATGAACTGACCATGCAGGGTCTCGTGGGTGCGATATCGGCTTACCAGCACGGTCAGTTCACCCAACAACTCGCGGTGCCGTCCCAATCGAAGGTCGGCCTCGATACGCTGGTTGATGGCACACAGTCGGGCCTCCTCCAACCTCCGGATCTCCACGACGAGCTGCGCCCCGGTCTGGACGTCAGCGAGCGCGACGCCGCTCCACAGCGAGAGCGCCTCCTCCAACTGCCGTGCAGCGCCGGGAAGGTCGTTCGCGTCCATGGCTCGATAGCCCATACCTGCGAGTCGTTCGAAGTCCCGGACGTCGCTGCTGCCGCCGGAGCTGTTAAGCAGGTAGCCACCGGGCATGGTCACGAGCACGTCCTTGGCGGTACGGGGCAGAGCACCCTCAGCATCCCTCACCAGGGCAGCGGTGATCAGCTCCCGCAGCTGCAGCACGTACTTCTGCAACGTGGCGCGCGCACTGCGCGGCGGCTTCTGCCCCCAGAGTTCTTCGATCAGCGCCGCTACCGGCACAGCCTGGTCGGCGCGCAGGGCCATCAGTGCCAGTACCTGCCGCGGCTTGGGTGCCGACGGCGTGATCGAGACTCCATTTTCCCGCACGGACAGTCCGCCTAATACAGAGATATCCACAACGCTCCCCCTACACGCGCAAGAGTGGTCAGCTCCCCCGGCCCCAGACAGGTCGGTCGCTTCTCCGCGCAGTGCCCAATGCTAACTAACCGTCGCGTCAAGAAGAAACCAGGCGTGCTGTTTTATTCTTACCAAGAGCGCGGCGCCTTCCGGGCGGAGGTCGCGGACTTCGAAGTGGTGGGCGGGGGCGTAGGGCACGGCGTGCAGCGGGTAGTACGGGCGTTCATCGGCCCACAATGTGGTAGCGGTGACGACGCCGTTGTCAGTCTGACGCCCGATACAAAAGTGGCTGGCTGCACGAACACCCAACCAACCAACTGCGCGGTTTGCATAGGGGTGTGACCACCGGCTTCTCACTCTGCGTAGGCTCTGTTGAGGGCGCTGCGCGGGGGTACTGGGGGGACTCACAACAGCGGGCGGTTGCCTGGCGGCCCAGACAGAAGTGGACGCTGTTCTCGAAGCTGAGCATTTCGCGATGATTGCTACACGGCAAATCAACCTCAGCGGTGGCGTCCTCGCCGTCATGGTCGGAATCCGACCCCGCGGCGCCGAAGTTGAGGAGAACCGCGTCCCCTTCTGGACGAACTCCCGCCGGCCGGGGCGGTCGGGCTGGACGGCGAGGGCGTTGCCCATCAGGTGAGGCGTGAGCTGCGCGCCTGCCGCGGTCATCAGGTTGAGCGTGCCCAGCAGTTCCTCATCGGTGAGAGCATCACTGCGGTCCCGCGGGCAGCGATCGGCGTGGCGGCGAGATCGTCGCCGGACTGCTCGGCGCGCTTGAGCGCGACCAGTTCGCCCAGCATCCCGAAGACCTTCATGAGGCTCAGGACGTCTCCCTAGGTGTTCTGTCCGGGGAGGTTGTGGACAGGTGAGGCAGGTCTCGGCTGAGGGATCTTGAACAGGTGAGGGCCTTTCGGTTCGGTGTGGATTGCGACGTCTACACCAACAGAAAGGCCCTCGTGCCCCACCGTAATGCACCCCTGACCGAGACCGGACGGTTGCGCCTGGCCGCTGCGTGGTCGAGGACGGCTGGCCCCTGCGGCGGGCCGCCGAACGCTTCCAGGTCTCTCCCACCACCGCCCAGCGGTGGGCAGGCCGCTACCGCACGCACGGCGAGGCCGGTATGAGGGACCTGTCCTCCCGCCCGCACACGAGTCCGCGCCGCACCCCGACCCGCACCGAACGGCGCATCATCAAGGTCCGCATCCTGCGCCGCTGGGGACCAGCCCGCATCGCACACCTGCTACACCTGGTGCCCTCGACCGTGCACCGGGTGCTGACCCGCTACGGTCTGGCCCGCCTGGCACATCAGGACCGGGCCACCAGCCGGCCCATACGCCGCTACGAACGCGATCGCCCAGGCGAGCTCGTGCACGTCGACATCAAAAAGCTCGGCAATATCCCCGATGGCGGCGGCCACAAGGTCCTCGGCCGCCAGGCCGGCCGCAAGACCCGCTCGGGCACCGGCTACAGCTACCTGCACACGGCCGTCGACGACCACTCCCGCCTGGCCTACAGCGAGATCCACCCCGACGAGAAGAAGGAAACCGCCACCGGCTTCTGGAAACGGGCCCACGCCTTCTTCGCCCAGGCCGGGATCACCGTCGAGCGGGTCCTGACCGACAACGGCTCCTGCTACCGCTCACACAACTGGCGCGACACGCTGGCGGATGCCGGGATCACCCACAAGCGAACCCGGCCCTACCGGCCGCAGACCAACGGCAAAGTTGAACGCTTCAACCGCACCCTGCTCGACGAATGGGCATACGCCCGGCCCTACCGCTCCGAGCAGGAACGACGAGACGCCTTCCCCGGCTGGCTGCACACCTACAATCACCACCGCGGACACACCGCCCTGAAAGGCCAACCACCCGCCAGCCGCGTCCCCAACCTCACAAGGCAATACACCTAGGGCGGGTCGTCGTTGCCGATCCGACACAGGGTTCTGGCGCTTCATGAAGTGGCTGAGGAGGCGTGGAAGCAGGAACCTGACGCATCGAAGACAGCAGATCCACCGAAGCCGCGGAGGACGCGGCGTTCGGCGTTGATCGGCGTCCTGGTGGCTGTGGTACTCGGTGGGCTGTTTGGCGGGTTGCTGGTCGTCGCGCCGTGGAGACACGGGGGTTCGACTTCCCCCTCTCGCGGGGCCTTCGCCTACAAGGCGGGCAAGACGTACCACTGTGTGGTCAAGCGCGAGGACGGGCGGCTGTATGCGGGCTACAGCACCACCAGCACTGCGCTGCTTTCCGGGCCTGTTTGGGATGTCGTGGAGGCCCAGTGCCTGCTGCGGTACCACGGGTTCGACCCAGGCGTTGTGGACGGCGCCTACGGGCCGAACACCACGCGGGCGGTCAAGCGCCTACAGAGCCAGGCCAGTCTGCCCGTCGACGGAGTCGTGGGCCCGCACACCTGGCAGGTACTGCGGAAGTGAGGGACACCGCACCGCCTTCTGGCCGATCCCCATATGCCACGCGGCTGGCCGAAGGGCTACGCGAGCTCAGGGCCCGCACGGGCTTGAGTATGGCCGCGCTGGCCGAGCGCACCGCGTACAGCAAGTCATCCTGGGAGCGCTACCTCAACGGCAAGCAGCTCGCCCCGCGTCAAGCCGTCGAGGCACTGTGCAAGGCCGCCGGAGAACCTGCTGGCGTCTGGTGGCGCTGTGGGAACTGGCCGACCTGGAATGGAGCGGACGAGCCTACAGGCCCACGCCCTCCATGATGGCCGCCCCGCCATCACACGACGAACGGCCGGGCGACCACGGCACACCCGGTCCGGCATACGGACGGAGCATCCGGTGGCATCGGGGGATCCTCGCCGCCACCTGCGCAGTCGGGCTCACAGCCGCGATCGGGGTGATGACCCTGCTCCATACGGCTACCGAGAACCCCACGAAGCTTGTGCCCTCCGCACCGCCTGCTCCCGGATGCCACGCCCAAGCGTGTGCAGGGTTCGGACCGACGGAGATGGGCTGCGTGATGCCCAGTCGAGAACAAACACTCCGCACGCAGAAACTCTCCACTGGAGCACGCCTGGAAGTCGTATACAGCAAGCAGTGCCGTGCCGCGTGGGCCCTGGTGGGGGTCGCGCAGGTCGGAGATACTCACTGTGTCCACTCCGGGTGGCGCACATGAGCGTGCCAGGGGCACGGACCAGTACGACGCGGACGGTCTCCTTGCCACGCCCATGATCGACGGCAGTGACCTCATTGGCCTCCAGGCATGCTTCATACCGGCAGGCGGGCGAGGGAAGTGTCTCCGCCTCTGAGCCGTGGTCGGAGTTGGTCTACAGCCGGCGGTGCCTCGCCAGTCGACGAAGACCGTGGTCACGAAGCCCTGAAGCTATTGCCCGCGTCCCCGGATGCCGCTGGAAAATCGAGGAGCGCTTCCAGAGCGTGAAGGACGAGTGCAGCCTGGACCAGTACGAGGTCCGCCGCTACGTGGGCTGGTACCGGCACATCACGCTCGCCTGCTCGCCCACACGTTCCTCGCGGTGATGGCCGTGCAGGAGCACGAAAAGGGGTGTCGAGGCCGACACCCCCCGATCTCGTGGACCGCACCCCAGCCGAAAATCCTCGTCTGCAGGCAGCTCACCCCCGTCGCCACCCTGCACGCCGCGACCACACAATGAACTGGTCCCGCTGGCGGCGTCGCCACCAGCGCGCGCCCGACACTGCCACTGCATGCGACGCGGGCACACGTTGGCGGGACCGCCGGCCCAGGACCGTCCCGCCCATGCCGAACCCCTGCTACACCCCCTACCGCCAGGCCGTTGACCAGGATAAATATAGAAGTCCGGCTGGAGTGCCAAGCACTTGGCAGAGCAGGTTCGAGGCCTGCCGAGAACACGAAACCGCTGTTACGGCAATTGCAATTCACCCCGCATCACCGGCATGTGCGTATGGTTCAAGTCCCCCCTCGGACACGTAGCTAACACATGAGCGGGCTGCGACCGTAAGGTCGCAGCCCGCTCATGTGTGTCTCGCCTCGCGCCACCGCATCAGGGTTTTCGCGGGTCCAGCGCCACCGCACCCGGACGGCGCTCTGTTTGCGATGCCGCATCGAGGTCATCGTCGCCCTTCTCGCATGGGCGTGCCGCGCGCGGTCGACGCGCCGCCGGCGCCCGCCGCCGCTGGCACCCGGGCATACGCACACGCTTGCCACGGCGGTTAGGACGAGGCCGGTGCGAATGAACAGCAGAAGCAGTGATGCGGTGACAAACAGGAGTGGAAGCATTCCGGAGACCTCCATTGTGATCGCGGCCGGGAACGCGACCACCGAACCGTGGTGCTCATGAAGAGCGGAACCCGCTGGTCAAGAGGTCGTTGGGCAAAGCTGCTCATACCGTCTGCGGTAATGCCGACGGGCCGGCGGTGCCGGGTCCCGTCTCCAACTGCTGGTGCCGGCCGAGCGACACATTGGCTGCTTCGCTGCGGTCCTCCCGGTCGGGGGCCTCGACATCGACGCTCAGACCCCCGACGGGGCTCTTGGCCGGTTGCGGTGTCTGCAGCAGGTGGATAAACACTTGGCTTCTGAGGATGCTGGTGACCCTGACGGGCCAGGACTGGTCAACCATCAGGCAGAGCCGGATAGTTCGGAAGGAAGCGGCGGGGCGTGATGTTCAAGCGATGGATGAGAGCGACGTGCGGGACGGCGCTGCTGTGCGCGGTCAGCAGCGTACAGCTGGCACCTCCGGCTGGCGCGGATTCCATTCGCGATCACCAGTGGGCCTTGTCCGCATTCGATGCGGATGCGATGGAGAAGGTATCCACGGGCCGCGGGGTGACCGTCGCCGTCGTCGACACCGGCGTCGACGGTACCCACCCCGATCTCGTAGGCAACGTACTGCCCGGAAAGGATTTCCTCTCAGGTGGCGGGCGGGCCGATCATGAAACGGACAATGTCCATGGCACTGCGATGGCCTCCTTGATCGCAGGCCATGGACATGGACCGCGCGACGCCGCAGGTATCAAGGGTCTGGCTCCCGACGCGAAGATCCTGCCACTGCGAGTCAATGTGGACGGCGAACTGCAATTCGGTTCCACCAAAGGGGTGGCGCAAGCCATCCGCTATGCCGTCGATCACGACGCGTCGGTCATTAACCTGTCCCTGGCCTCCCCCAACAGTGCCCCAGACCTGGAGGAGTCGGTGCGGTATGCGCAGCAAAAGGGCGCTGTGGTTGTCGCCGGCGCCGGGAACGACGGGGTGGGCAAGCCGAACTATCCTGCGAGTTTGCCAGGAGTGATCTCAGTTGGCGCCGTCGATTCGTCAGGAAGGATCTGGGAAAAGTCCAACTACGGGTCGAACAACTTGCTCGCGGCGCCGGGGGTGGACAATTATTCGGCGGGGTTGAATCACCAGTACCAGACCGAATCAGGAACCTCTGATGCCACGGCCTACGTATCGGCTGCGGCGGCGCTCCTCCGCTCGAAGTTCCCGAAGCTCACGGTTGGCCAGATCGCCAATCGTTTGGTGAAGACAGCCAAGTTGCCCGAGTCGATGAAGGGAACCCAGCTTCCCGACAAGCGCTACGGCTATGGCTTCATCCGGCCATACAGTGCCCTGACCGAGGACATCCCGGCCGGCCTGAAGAACGGACCGCTGCCTGCCCCATCAGCTTCCTCGTCCACAGCGACACTTTCCCCTTCTGACTCAGCAGCTCCGGATGCGTCTGCCGGCAAGGGCCGGTCCGCGTACGTCGTGTGGGGTGTCGTTGGTGCGGCAGCGCTGGGGCTCCTTGCGGGAGTAGCGGTGGTCGTCGTCAAACGCCGCCGTCCCGTCGTCCCGCCGGCATCTCCTTATAGTCGGCGGGCGTCCGGCCCCGACCTGAGGCAGTAGCCGACTCACCTTGGCAACCATCACCATCAAGCGCCCTCTGCGTGCGGCGCTCCCTGCTATTCCAAGGTCGACGTGCAGCTGAAGGCGCCTCCTGTACTGCCTGAGCGCCAGGGCGAGTCCGCTGTGCTGATGCTGCTGCCCATGGTGGCGATGGTCAGTAGCGCGGTGTACTTCTTCCTGCCCGGCTCACCGCCGTTCATGAGGATCATGGGCGGCATTCATGGTTGTCTCAGCTGCGGCTATGCGGGCTGCGCTATGCCGCCGCGCTCCCACAGACAGGCCAATGACCTCCACACCACGCACGATCACGCGGACGGCACTGCACGCTCCGCCGACCTGATCGCGGCCGTCGCGTCCCACTGGTCCGGCCCGATCTGCCCACCCGTGCGCATGCTTCCGGAACGCCTGCACGCCGACGCCCTCCCCAAGGCAAGCGAAACACCGACCTGGGATTCGCCGTGGGCCTCGATGAAACCGCGCTCGCGCCGGCCTACGTCAACTTCGACACCGATCCGCTCCTGGTCATCTATGGCGAGAGCGAGTCCGGGAAGACTGCGCTCCTTCGCCTGCTTACCCGGCGCCTCGCCGAACGGCATCAACCCCATGAAGCCCTGCTGGTCGTCGGCGACTACCGGCGTGCACTGCACGGCCATCTCCCCGAGAACCACGTACTGCACTACGCGCCTCGCTGCCTCACCGGCACCGGCCTGACCATGGATGGCTGACCGGCATCACTCATGTCACGTTCAGCATCCCAGGCAGGCTGTGGGCTCCTCCTCCTCGACGGGCCCACGGCCGGTCACGTGCTGCGGCTCCACGCGTCGACTGTGGCGGCGGCCCAGGCCCTGACGCGTTCCGTGAACTCTGCGGCGGGGAACGTCCCGTCGACAGCGACATCTTCGATCGTCACAGAGAAACGGGGCGGCGGCGCGTTCCGTTGCGGCAGTGCTGCCTCGCAGGCGACTCGTGAAGGCATGCCCGTCACGCGATGGGAGTTGCCACGACGAGCCCGACCGACAAGCCGATTCACTTCGCTGAGGCCGCCTTCGAGATAGGCGTGCAGGAGCGCCCATGCCATCGCACCGCCGTCAGCGGGAAGCCGACTGGGGTGCTGGAACAGGAAGCAAGAGACCGAGACGCCGTGCAGCGGCCCCCACGGTGCCTGCCGTTCATGGTCCAACGCGAGCAAGGCATGGAAAAGATCGCCACAGGATCGTGGGCCCACGGACACACCGCACTCCACGCAGGATTCCATGCCTTCTCCTTGACCGTCGAAGCGCAGCGTAGGACCTTCGCGACAGTCGCGCAGCTGATCCTGGATGGCACCGACATCACACATCCAAGCTCAGTAGTTCGGAACGGGACTCCGCGGGTTGGGTGATCGCATAGAGGCGACGAATCCTTTTGCCGTCGGCAGCGCCTTGACCAAGCGTGACCTTCATGAGAGTTGGTTCGCTCTTGCAGCGCGCCATCCCTCGGGTGGTGACAAAGGGGATTCAAACGGCCCCTCGCGCTGAGCCCCTACGGCCCGGAAGCTGCACATCCCCATAACCAGTTTCGCCTTCTGCAGAGACGAACGAGAATGGGCACGGTGGTTGTACAGGTCACGGTCGCCGACACGTGAGGGAGGTCGCAGCGTGCCCTGCGACCTCGATCCGCGCTAGGCACCGACGGCAACCTTGACGGTCAATCCCGCGCGCTACCAACCGTCTACGCGCCAAGCTCGCTGACGGCGAACGCGTACAGCATCCAGACAAACCTGCCCAGGCCAGCGTCAAGAGGCCTGCCGTGTAACGTCCTTGACAGGGCAGATCTGCGACCATGAGGCTTGGGAAGATGGACGCTGTCGTGAATGGCGAGGGTTTAACGCAAGCGAGCGCAGCACGGGCTCTGGCATCGGCATGCAGCCAAGTGGGGCTGGATTCTCAGCACGTTGATCTGCTGCGGCTGGGCGAGAACGCGATTTACGCGCTGCCGTCCGAGGGCGTCGTCGTTCGAGTGGCCCGGGCTGCTACCGAAGACATCAAGCGGAAGGTGGTCAAAGAGCTGGCGATCTCGCGTTGGCTCGCTTCCCAGGACTTCCCAGCTGTCCGGACCCGCGATGAACTACCGCAGCCAGTCCAGGCGGAAGGCAGGCTCGTTACGTTCTGGGAGTATGTGCCACCGGGCCAGGTCGACCCCGGCGTGGTCGATCTCGCCGGCCTCCTGCGTGACCTCCACGCGTTGCCCCGCCCTGACTTACCTCTTCCCGTACTCGATCCCTTCCCGATCATGCGGCGCCGTCTCGCGCTTGCCCAGGGAGTCCAACGGCAGGATGTCGAGTTCCTCGCCGAAGCGTGCGACCGCAGCGAATCGGCTTTCCGCAGCATCATGGCTGAGGATGCCGGAGGCCTGATCCACGGAGATGCCCACCGGGGGAATCTGCTGGCACGCGACGGTCAGGTGCTCCTCATCGACTACGAAGCGGTCGCGATCGGCCCCCGCGCCTGGGATCTCATCCCGACCGCTACGGCCGTCGACAGGTTCGGCCTGTCGCCCACCGACTACACCGCCTTCTGTCGAACGTACGACTGGGATGTCACCGACTGGCACGGATACGAGGCGCTTCGCACCGTGCGGGAGCTGGGCATGACCACCTGGCTGATGCAGAACGCCCATTCCGGTCCAGCAGCGGAAGAATTCGCCCTCCGCATGGACTCGCTACGGAAGGACGACCGTGAGCGGCGCTGGCACGCTCTCTGACGGGCAGAACCCGTTACCTTTCGATCCCTACGCCTCCAGGGAGAATCTGCGCCTGACAACCGTCTACGCGACCCCCTGGACCTATGACCCTGCCAAGGTTGGTCAGGCCGCGGGACGTCCAGGGGACGTCCTCAACCTGGGGCGGCTGGCGAGGTACTACAACACATCCGACCAGCAATTGCCACGGGTGCTCAGACATGAATCGCTCGACTGCTCCAGCCTTGCCTGTCAGCGCTGGTGCGTCGGTGAAGCGGTCTCAGCGCAGCTGTGGCACTTCCTTGTCCCCTCAGGCCAAGTAGTCGTCGCCCTGACCTTGGATGTACCCGGGACGTTCATCGAGGCCATCCCGCTGCTGGAGGACCTGTACTACGCCAGCGTCACCTGTGCAGGCCTGCCGCTTGAACAGCTCGCGGCGGACCGGATCGGCTGCGGCCCGAACGGTGACGGGACGGTTCCGGGGTTTCTGCCAGAACGGCATCAACTGGTCTTCCATAGCCTCGACACACCGGATCAGGCGCCGAACGACGACATCGTCCAGCGCGTCATCTACCGCACCGACCTGCCCTACCGCGCCGAACATAGCTCGATCCGCTACCCCGCCGAACTCAACCGGCGTCCTACCACTGTGGGCGCGCTGGGCCCGTATGTGAGCCTCCTCTGCGGCCACCAGGACTACGTCGAGAACTGCGTCCTGCTTTCCGCTGTGCAAGCCGTTGGCTCCGCAGCCCGCCTCCGCGAGATCCGTGCCGTCGCCTACACCTACGTGCACCGATTCCGACACCGCACGGCCGACCAAGGTAATGCACACGATCGACGCACCACGCTGGAGGAAATCTCCGACGGGCTGAGCCAACTCGAAGTCGAACTCAGCTACAGCGTCGAGGCCGGCGCGGAAATCGGCCTGCTCGTCCCCGCCCTACGCGTCGAGAGCTTCCACCAGGAACTGTTCGCCGCCATAGGAGTCACCGAACGCGCAGCTACCATCGGGCAGATGCTCAACCGGCTGGACAATGCCATCGCCGCAGAACTCACCTCGGTCGAAAGCATGGAACGACGCGCCGCCGACCGCCGCCGCGTGCGCACCGTCGTCGCCGTCACCTTCGTCACCACCGTCAGCGGAACCCTCAGCCTGCTCTTCGGCTTCTTCGGCATCAACGCCCGCCAAGTCGACGAACGCCGATCCATGTTCGACGGCCACTACACGCCGATCTACGCGCTGATCGTGACCATCCTCCTCTGCGCCTTCGCAATCTTCACCGGCATGCGTCTTCAGGAACGCTGGGAAGAACGCCGCGACCGAGGCAGAACCCGTACCTGGGAAGGCACGCACCGTCTCCTGGCCCGTGAGGCCGGCGCTGTCGTCCTCGACCCCGCAACACCGCCCTCTCCGCGCCAGCGTCTCCCTGGCTCTCGCCGTCCGGGTACCAGAACGCAGCCCTCACGCACCAGGCTCCACTGACACATCCGCCTGCCGCTCCGGCCTGTACCGCCACCATCATGCTTCGCCTTGTTCGCGCTGGCTACGACAAGGAGCTGTCAGGGCTCATCAATCGAACGGTGGGCCTGGCTCCGCGCCCCCGGTGCCCTGTTCGGCAAAGCGGAGGCCAGCCCCGTGGGGACCCGGTACGGTCCTGGTCGAGATGCTAGGAGGATCGATGCCGACGATGGTGGTGGGGTTCCGGCTGGGAAATGGCACGCGGCAGGCCACGGCACTGGTCACCCAGACCGGGCGGCTGCATCTGGCCAGCGGGCTGTACGGGCAGCTCGGCAGGGCCTCGCGGCCACAGATGCCGAGCGGCGAGAACCCCGTACATGCCCGCATGATGAATCTGCGGAACCTGCATGCCAAGTACACGGGCCGCGGTTACCACGAGGTGCTCATCCCGCCCGCATGTGTGCGGCTTCAGGTCGAGGAACCGCCGCTGGCCCATGAACAAGTCCAACGCCGGGACCCGGCCGCCCCGGAACTGGTCGGTGAGTTCGCCGGCGCCGCCCCCTCCCGACCTCAGAAGCTTGAGGACGCCATCCACGCCTTCTACGCCGCGATCGGTGCGCCCGCCCGACCCCGCGGCCCCGTCCCCGCCCCACGCCCGGCCCCCGCCGCCCTGACACCCCGCGCTGCTGAGCTGCGACGCCTCCTCAGCAAGGGCGCACAGCTCACCGGACCAGCGCATTCCCCTTCCGGTTCCGGATACTCGGTTACCGCGGATGGAGTGTGTCTGTCCAGCCGCCACGGTGGTGCGAGGCTGCACCGAGATGACGTCGTCGAACTGCACGCTGCGCTCACCGCGTGGCTCACTCTCGACCAAGCCGGCCCTCCGAAGAGAAACATGGTGCGGCAGGTGGAGAAGGAGCCCCGGAAGCATTGATCCGGCCTGACGGCTGTGCTGCGTCCCGGCGGCAGCCGATCCCTCGGTAGCAGAAGCGTCGCTGCACGCTGGTCTGAAAGTGCGTCCACCGACTCCGCCGGGCAATCCCGCGTATGGATTCGTCTCCTCGCAAGCCCTCTGCCCCGGACGTGACCGACTGGATTGCCCTTCCTATGGCCGTGTTGGAACGGAGCACCGTGCGGGTGTCGTGAAGATGAGTGCATCCTCCGTCGATGATCGTTCGCGGAATGGACCGCACCCAAGAACTTTTGCGGGGCAGCTCTTACCTTTTCACTTCCGCTGACTCCCGAATTCGCCGGCGCGGGCGGGCAGGCCCGGCCATCAAGCACCACTAAAGCCTCTCCGAAGTAATGACGGGAGAGGGCGGGTTCAGTGGCCCGCGGTGCGGCGGCGCAGGAGGTTCAGCACGGTGGCTTTGAAGACGGGTTCGCCCACCGGGTCGAGCAGCTCGGCGAGCGAGCGGACGAGTCCACGATCGGGCTTGGAGTTCGAGGCCTTGGCCTCCAGCACGGTGACGCGAAGGGTCAGTACATCGCCCGGGCGGACGGGGCGCAGCCAGCGCAGGTCGTCCGCGCCGGGGCCACCCAGGCTCGCCACGCTGGACAGGTAGTGCCGGGCGAACAGCCGCATCATCAGCGCCGCGGTCTGCCAACCGCTCGCGATCAGGCCGCCGAACGGCCCGTCGGCAGCGGCGACCGGATCGACGTGAAAGAACTGCGGGTCGTATTCCTTGGCGAACTCGACGATTTGCTTCTCGTCGACGGTCGCGGTGCCGAACACATAGGTCGAACCCGGCACGTAGTCTTCGAAGTAGCGCTGGTCGATCGGGGTGGTCAACAACTGCTCATCGGTGGCCTGAACCATACCGTTGTGATTCCTTCCCTGTGTCGACTCTGAACGCGGGCAGTCTAGGTGTTTTCCCCAGAAGTTGTGTCGATCACTGGGCAGTTTCGGTTCGGGCACTGATCGGGTGGTGCGGCCGGGCGACATACACGGAGTTTCTGGAGTGCCTGCCGACATCCGGGAGTTCCGGACCTGGCTGCCTCGGCGTCGGCGGCACCCTCGCTGTCCCCGTCCGGCGTCGGCCGGGGCAACAAGCCAGTCCCCGGCCAGAAGTCGTTCCACCGACCTACACCGGCAGCGCGGGCCACACCTCAGCCAGGTGCAGGTGCAGGTGCAGGTGCAGGTGCAGGCGCAGGCGTTGTGAGTGAGGGCGCGTGCGCGGTGATGTCACGGGACGTCAGCCGGGCGGGGGCGGAGGCGCCGAGGCGCGAGGCGCGGAGGTGGGTGAAGGGTGCGAAGGCGGTGGGGAGTTCAGGTGAGCTGTTCAGGCGAGCTGTTCCGCGGCGGCCAGGTAGCCGGCGAGCATGGCGTGGGCGATGTCGCGGATCCGCTCGTCGGGGGGCAGGAACGTGGGCGAATGCAGTTGTTCGGTGCCGCCGTGGGTGCCGACGAACAGCATCAGGGACGGCAGATGCGCGCAGAAGAAGGAGAAGTCGTCGGAGCCGGCGGAGCGCAGATCGTCTCCGGCGCTCAGGCCGAGCGTGTCGAGCAGCGGTTTTGTGGCGGCG
The DNA here is from genome assembly GCF_004125265.1 of Streptomyces lydicus. Classification (GTDB taxonomy): domain Bacteria; phylum Actinomycetota; class Actinomycetes; order Streptomycetales; family Streptomycetaceae; genus Streptomyces; species Streptomyces lydicus_C. The sequence goes on along the minus strand of NZ_RDTE01000003.1, from coordinate 1,058,127 downwards.
GTCAGCGCCGGGTCGTTGTCGAGGACGGGCTCGCCGCGGATGATGTCGGTCTGCGCGGTGCAGCCATGGGTCTGTGCCACCAGTGCGGCGACCTCGGCCAGCCGGGTGTGCAGCATTTCGCGGTCGTCGGTGCCCAGTGCGCGCAGGGTGCCGCGGGCCTCGGCGGTGCCGGGGATGACGTTGGCGGCGGTACCGGCCGCGAGCGTGCCGACCGTGAGCACCACGTGCGACATGGGGTCGGTACCGCGGCTGACCAGGCTCTGCAGGGCGACGACGACATGGGCCAGGGCGACGACGGGATCGCGGGTGAGGTGTGGGTAGGCGGCGTGGCCGCTGCGGCCCCGCACCGTGATCGTGAACTCGTCGGCCGAGGCGTTGACGCCGCCGGGGGTGCAGGCGACGGTGCCGGCCGGCAGCAGAGGCTGCACATGCGCTCCGATCACCGCCCGGCACTGCTCCCGGTCGAGGATGCCGTCCTCGACGATGTCCCGGGCTCCGGAGGGGTAGGTCTCCTCCCTCGGTTGCAGGACGGCCAGCAGGGGGGCAGGGCCGCCGGTGCGGTCGACGGCCCGGGCCAGCGCGGTGAGCGCGGCCAGATGGACGTCGTGGCCGCAGGCGTGCATGAGGCCGGGGTGTGCGGACGCCCATGCCGCGCCGCTCTTCTCCTGTACCGCGAGGGCGTCGAGTTCGGCGCGGACGGCGACGGCGGGGCCCGGTCCGCCGATCCGGAGGACGGCGCCGGTGTCGGCGACCTGGGTGGCGGAGCCCGCGGGCAGTGCGGCGAGCACCAGGTCGCGGGTGGGGGCTTCGGCGCCGGACAGGCAGGGGCGGGCGTGGAGGCGATGGCGCAGTGCCGCGGCGGCCGGCAGTTCCTCGTCGAGCGCGGCGGCCAGCGCGGCCAGGTGGCCGGTCATGCCGGTCATGTCCGGTCCTCCAGACGGTAGACGCGGCGGGCGTTGTCGTGGCCCGTCATGCGCACCACCTTGAGGGCTTCTCCTACGTCCCACTCCCCGCTCTCGGTCCATGCGGCGATGGCCTTGGCCATGCCGCGACGCCACAGCAGGGCGCCGAGGTGGTGCAGTTCCGGCGGCCCCCAGGCGTCGGAGGAGAAGAGGATCTTGGCGAAGGGGGCGAGCTCCAGCGATTCGGCGATGACGGCGTCGGAGCGTACGCCGGTGTAGTTGATGCCGAGTCCGACGTCGAAGTAGACGTGCGGGAACACCTGGGCGAGGTAGCCCGCGTTGCGCTGGAAGGGGTAGCAGTGCAACAGCAGTAGGTCGGTGCCGTGTGGCTCCACGTTCTTGATGAACCGGGTGAGCAACAGTGGGTCGCAGCGGTGGAGTTCGACGTCCGGGTCGCCGTATCCGGCGTGCAGCTGGATCGGCAGACCGCGGTCGACGCCGCACCACAGGGCGAAGCGCAGCAGTACCGGGTGGCTCACGCGGAGGGTGCCGGTGGCTTCGTACTCGGCGAGCCAGGCGCCCGCGGCGGCGGTCACCTCGCGGTCGTCGGGGCGTCCGGGGTCGAAGTCGAAGCCGTGACGGTAGGCGATGATGCTCTTGAGGCCGACCGCGGTGACCGTGCGCGCGGCCAGGACCGCCCGGAACCGGTCGGGGAGCCCGTCGGCGGTGACCCCGTCGCGCACCACGTCCTCCAGTACGGTTTCCAGGCGCACCACCTCGTCGACAGGGCGCCCCGAGGCGTCCGCCATGCCCTGGAGCCCGAGGATGTCCTCCCCCTTGTAGCCGGTCTCCAGGAGGTAGTGGCCGATGCCCGAGGCTTCGAGCAGTCTGCGGTTGACCTCGTCGGTTCCGAGTTCGGCGCGCCTGGCCAGGTAGGCCTCGGGGGCGGCGTGCGGTTCGAGGCCGAGGACCGGGGCGCACCAGCGGCGGACGGCGAAGCCGATCTGCGAGTCGAACTGGGTCATCCACGGCGGGATCGGGCGGTCGGACTCGGTGAGCATCTGCTCCAGGGCGGCGCGGTCGGCGTCGTGGCGGAGGGCGCCGTGGACGTGGTGGTCCACCAGGGGGAGCCGGGTGATCTCCGCGAGGAGCCGTTCAGTAGACATTGCGGACCTTCCGAATGCGGGCGGCGTCGTCCAGACCGTCCAGCTGGGCGAGTTCGGAGCGTTTGACCGAGAGGTGCGTGGCCAGCAGGCATGGGTCGAACCAGGAGCGGACGACGTGGTCCTTCTCCAGGGCTTCCAGGGCCTCCTCCAGGGTGGCGGGCAGGCGCGGCGCCGACGCGAGAGCGGACCGGTCGGTGTCCTCGGCCCACACGGTGGGCTCGTCGTGGTCCCCGGTGAGACCGGCCAGGCCGGCCCGGACGAGGACGGCCAGGGCGAGCCAGGGGTTGGCCGTGGCGTCGGCGGCCCGGTATTCGAGGTTGAACTGGGCGGCGGGGCCGGAGCCGGCGAGCTCGGTGGTGGGGCAGATGCGCAGCAGCGCCTCGCGGTTGCGCTCGGCCAGGAACGCCCCGGCGGCGCTCCAGCGGTCCGGGGTCAGGCGCAGGAAGGACACCGGGCTCGGCGCGGTGAGGGCCGTGAGCGCCGGGGCATGGGCCAGGACGCCGGCGCTGAATCGGGCGCCGAGGGCGGAGAGCCGGCCGGGACGCTCCGGGTCGTACAGCGCGGGGCGGCCGTCGGCGTCGCGCAGACTCAGGTGGAGGTGCACGCCGTTGCCCACACCGTTGATGTCCAGGAGCGGGGCGAAGGTGACCGGCAGGCCGCGACGGCGGGCCAGGTCGCGGACGAGCTCCCTGAGGAGGACGGCCCGGTCGGCGGCGACCGCGGCAGCGGCAGGGCGCAGGGTGACTTCGAACTGGCCGTCGCCGTACTCCGGAATCCACGTCTCCGGTTCGAGGCCGGTGTGCTCCAGCAGCCGTACCAGATCGGATCCGAAGGGCTCGGCCTCCCGGAAGCGCCGGAGCGAGAACGGCGCACTCGCGGGCAGGCCTTCCAGCACGAATTCGTGCTCGAACGCGGCGGTGACCTCCAGGCCGGTCCGTTCGCGCAGCTCCGCGAGGGCGTCCCGCAGGAAGGTGCGCGGGCAGCATGCCCAGGGCTGTCCGTCCGGCAGCGTCTGGTCGGCGAGGTAGAGCAGCATCCCCGGAGCGCTGCCGTCCGTGCCGTCCGCCGGGATGCCGACCGCGGTGCCGGCGTCGGGGAGCAGCCGCAGGTCGCCCCGGGAGCCGAAGACGTTGTCGGGGGCGATCGGGCCGAACGAGGAGATCGCGAGGTTCGCGGGAACCCAGCCGGTACCGCTGCGCAGGACCGCGTCGTGTTCCGAGGGCGGTACGGCACGTCCCCGTACCTGACCGGCCAGATCGCAGGTGGCGACGAAGACGGTCGCGTAGTCGTCGGCGCGGGGAGTCATGAGATCACCTTCATGCTGTCGGCGGCCGGAGGCTCCGGGCGCTGCTCCTGGCGGGGGCCCCGGCCTCCGTTCAGTTCACTGGTGAGACGGGCGCCGATGCGCTCGGCGAGGGAGGGGGCGAACAGGACCACGGCGAGTCCTGTCGCGCACCAGGCGGCGGCGATCCAGGGGAAGTAGGTGTAGGGCGCGCCCTGGCCGGTGGACTGCCGGTAGAAGACGAAGCAGAGGTAGCCCAGACCGGCGAGCGGGATGACCAGTTCGCGGCGGGGGATGGCGCCGCGGCGCGAGAGGGTGAAGACGATCACGCCGGCACCGGCCACCGCGTAGACGACCAGGACGCACAGCACGCCGATGGTCGCGTACCAGTAGTAGGTGTCGAAGGCGGTGGTGCCCAGGCCGTACATGACGGCCGTGAGCGCGGCGGCCAGGGCAGCGCACAGCCACAGGGCCCTGGTGGGGGCGCCGGTGACCGGCCCGGTGCGGGCGAGCTGGGCCGGACCGAAGCCGTCCCGGGCCAGCGCCGAGACCATCCGGGCCGCGGCGGCGGACGAGGACAGCGCGGCGGCGAAGGCGGAGGCGACCGCGGTGAAGGCGATGACGAGCGAGAACCAGGTGCCGAGGTAGTCGTCGGAGAGCGTCACCAGTGCCGATTCCGCCCCGGCGAACTCCTTCACCCCCGTGCCGTCGGTGCCGAACCCGATGGTCTGGACGAACATCATCAGGAGGTACAGAACGCCGGTGAGCAGCACGCTTCCCGCCAGGGCGCGCGGGATGTTGCGCCGGGGGTCGTCGGTCTCCTCGCCCAGTGACGCGCACGCCTCGAAGCCCGCCCAGGACAGGAAGGCGAAGACGGTCGCCGTCATGACGGCGCCGAAGGAGGCTCCGCCCGGGGTGAAGACCGACAGGTCGAAGGGCTGGTGGCGGGGTGCCGAACCGGTGCCGGTACGCCCGATGACGACAACGGCGAGGACCAGCATGGCCGCGATGCCGATGCCTTCGGTGATCAGCAGGGTGCGGGCGGTGAGGCGGGTGTCGCGTGAGTTGAGCAGGGTGACGCCCAGCGCGGCAACGACCGCGACCGCCGCCCATGGGCCGGTGGAGGTCATGCCCAGCGCATGCAGGAAGGCATGGGCGAAGACCCCGGTCGCGGCGAGCGTGCACACCAGGAAGGCGAGGTAGGTGCCGAGCAGCGCGAACCCGCCGAAGAAGCCGGCGCGGGGCCCGATGGTGGCTCCGGCCAGGGCGTAGACGGAGCCGGCGTGGTGGAAGTGCTGGGTCAGCCGCCAGAAGCCGTAGCCCACCAGGCCGACACCGAGCAGGCCGAGCAGGAAGACCAGGGGCACGGCCTTGCCCACGGTGGCCGCGACGCCGGCCCCGTTGAGGCCCATCGCCAGTGTCGGCCCCATGAGACCGACCGAGAGGGCCAGGGCTTCCCACAGCCGCAGTTTGCGTGAGGGATGAGGGTGATCGGGCACAACACACTCCCGAGCAGGAGGGGGGCCGCAGGGGAGCGGCCCGAGACACCCTCATGAAATATTCGTTACAAGCAGAGCGTCAAGAGGTGTGTTGAAATGAATTTTTCAGCAGGCTCCGGCCTCTCCGCTCCACTCCTCCTCCGCGGCCCGCATCCGCTCGTCGGCCGCCGGTCCCAGGCGCGCATGCACCGCGGCAACCAGGGCGTCGACGAGTGCCAGGGGGGCGGCGATGCTGTCGAACGGGCTCGGTGCCTCGACCCGCGCGGGGAGCACCACATCGGCGAACTCGGCCACCGGCGAGAGCCACGGGTCGGTGAACAGCACGACCTTGGCCCCGCGTTCGTGCGCGTGCCGGGCGAGTCGCACGGTGTCGTCCTGGTAGCGGCGGAAGTCGAAGACCACGCAGACATCCCGTCGGCTCAGGTCGAGGCGGAATCCCGCATCGCGTCCCGGCGCCGCGGTGTGCAGGAGGGTCCCCGGGCGCAGCAGCCGCAGATGCAGGTCCAGGTACTCGGCCAGGAGCTGCGAAAAGCGCCCGCCGAAGCAGGCGATCCGCTTCACGGGGTCACAGATCAGACCGACCGCCTGCTCGAACTCCTGCTCGGGGAGTGCGGTGAACGTCTGGTTCAGCGTCGCACTGCTCACCTGCTGCGCCGCCTCGACCAGTTCGGAGGTGGGGGAGTCCGCGCCGATCACCGGCGCCAGGGTCAGCGGCGAGGCGTGACGCGCCTGCACCTCCTCGCGCAGCGACTGCTGGAAGTGCCGGTAGCCGTCGAAGCCGAGCCGGGCGACGAACCGCACCACGGTGGGTGCGCTGACGCCGGCCTGGGAGGCGAGCCCCGAGGTGGACTCCAGCCCCGCCGCCGGGTAATTGGCCGTCAGCGCCCGGGCGATCTTCCGCTCGGCGGGGGACAGGCCGCCCTCGACCCGCCGCACCCGCTCGGCCACGGTCGCCCCCGAGGCGGAGTCCGCCCCCGAGCCGGCATCCTGCTCCGCCGTCGGCTCCGGGTCCGTGTCGCCCTTCCCGTGGTTGCCGTGTTCGGCGGCCCGACCAGCCATGCGCGTCCCCTCTCCGGCCTGCGTGACGCGACGATCGTGACACAGCCGGGAAATCGGGCGCCGCAGTGGACCAGGGGGTTCGGGGTCCTCCTCGCCCGGAGGTACGCGGCTTCGGTGCGCTGATTCCGCGGCGATGCGGCGGTGATCCGGTCCGGCGGCGATGCGGCGGTGATCCGACCCTGCCGAGAAAAAGTCTGAATAATCTGTTCCATCCCCTTTGTGCGGGAGTATCCTGTCCTTAGGCCTGCGGGGCGAGCGAGGGAGTCCGACGGACTGGCCTCGGGGAAGGCAGCTCTGGTTGCCGCCGAGGACGTGAAGGAAGGTCGGGCTGAGAGGCCGGAAGGTCGTAAGACCGGACGGCGACCCCTAGCACCTGATCCGGACCATGCCGGCGAAGGGAGCCCACCTCGTAGGTCGTTGGTGTGCGTGCAGCCGCGGCGCGTTGCTCAGTCGCTGCGCATCAGATCCGCACACTTCTCCCCGATCATCATCGTGGTGATACAGGGGTTCACGGCCGGCAGGAACGGCATCACCGAGGCGTCGGCCACCCTCAGGCCGGTCACGCCCTTGACGCGCAAGTGAGGGTCGAGGGGCGTCGCCTGATCATCGGGGGCACCCATCTGCACGGTGCACGCGGGGTGGTAGACCGTGTTGTGCGTGGCGCGGATGTAGTCGAAGAGGTCGGCGTCGGAGTGGGTCGACGGGCCGGGGGCGAGTTCGGTACCGGCCCACTGGACCATGGGCGTCTGGGCGACGATCTCGCGGGCGAGGCGCAGGCCGTGGGTCATCACGCGGATGTCGTGGTCGTGGGTGAAGTACCGCGGGTCGACCTTGGGCTTGTCGCGGAAGTCGCGGGTGCGCAGCCGGACCGTGCCCAGCGAGCGGGCGCGGGTGACGTTCGGGGTGAGGCAGAAGGCGTTCTCCGAGGTGGGGTAGCCGTGGCGGTAGGTGTTCATGTCGAAGGGCACCTGGCCGTAGTGGAACATCAGGTCCGGGCGGTCGAGGCCGGGCTCGGTGTTCGTGAAGATGCCGATCTCCCACCACTGGGTGGACGAGTTGACCATGGGCTGCTTGGCGTCCCACATGATCACGCCCTCCGGGTGGTCCTGCAGACAGGAGCCGACGCCGGGGGAGTCGACGATCGGCTCGACACCCGTGGCCCGCAGATGGGTGGCCGGGCCGATACCGGAGAGCATGAGGAGTTTCGGGGAATCGATGGCGCCGCAGCACAGGACGGTCTCACGGCGGGCGTTGACGGTGCGGGTGTGGATCAGGTCGGGGGCGAGGTAGTCCACGCCGGTGCAGTGCCGGGCGGAGTCGAAATTCAGGCGCTTGGCCTGGAGCCCGGTGCGCACCTCCAGGTTCCGGCGGGTGCCCATCAGGGGGTGGAGGTAGGACACCGAAGCGGAGGAACGGGTGCCGTCCGGGCGGCAGTTGATCTGGAACCAGTTCGCGCCCCGGACGACGGTCTGACCGGTGTTGAAGGGCGTGGTCGGGATGCCGGCCGCCACACAGGCCTCCAGGAGCGCCACCCCGCACGGGTCGTGCGGCGGGACCGTGCGCAGGGTGACCGGGCCGCTGCGGCCGTGGTGGTCGCCGGGGGCGTCGTTGCTCTCCAGCCGCTGGTAGAGCGGGAAGCAGTCCGCCGCGCTCCAGCCCGTACAACCCATCGCGGCCCATTCGTCAAGGTCCTCGGCCGGGGCCCAGAAGGCGATACAGGAGTTGTGCGAGGAGCAGCCGCCGAGCACCTTGGCGCGGGCGTGCCGCATGAAGCTGTTGCCGTTCTCCTGCGGTTCGACCGGGTAGTCCCAGTCGTAGCCGGACTCCAGCAGTCCCATCCAGCGGTCCAGGCGCAGCACGTTCTCGTCACCGACGTCGGAGGGGCCGGCCTCCAGCAGACAGACGGTGGCCGTCGGGTCCTCGCTGAGCCGGGCCGCCACGACGGCGCCGGCCGTGCCGCCGCCGACCACGACGTAGTCGAACTCGTCCACAGGGGCCTCTTGGGACATCGCGCCGTCTCCTGATCAGGGGGTGGGGGCGTTGCTGCTGTCCGGGCCGCCGCTGTCGGGGGCGACGGCGGCGTGCATGGCCAGGACTCCGGTGCGCTTGCGCTGGACGAACCAGTAGTAGGTGAATCCGCCGATCGCCACGACGCCGATGAACAGGAAGGCGCCCCAGCGCAGGTACCAGTGCTGCGGGCCGGTCGCGTTGTACACCGCGGCGCGCGGCCAGGCGAGGTTGAGGGACATCCCGAAGCCCCAGAGCACGGCGAGGATGTTCACCGGGATACCGAACTTGCCCAGGCTGAACCTCCCCTGCACCGGAGTCCACTTGCCGCGCAGCCGCTGGAACAGCATCGGCAGGGTGACCGCCAGGTAGGCCAGATAGATCATGATGATCGCGATGCTGGTGATCACCGAGAAGATCTGCGGCTGGTTGACATTGATGAGGAGGATGCCGATCGCCACCAGGCCGATGATCACGGCCGGCAGCACCGGCGTCTGGAAGCGCGGGCTGACCTTGGCGAGCAGCGAGGCGGCCGGGAGGTTGTTGTCCCGGGCCATCGCGAACGCCAGCCGGATGCCCGCGGTGTGCACCGCCAGCTCGCACACGGTGATCGCGATGACCACACACCAGAGCACGATCTGCCCGACGGTCGAGCCGAGCGTGGAGAGCACCACGTACTGCAGGCCGTCCACGGACAACTTCGCGGAGTGCAGATCGGGCACCGAGAGCAGGGCGAAGAGGAGGATCAGACCGCCGATGAGGAAGGATGCGACCAGCGCCCGCAGGATGGCGCGGGGCGCGTTGCGGCCGGGGTCCTTGGACTCCTCACCGAGCGAGGAGGCGGTGTCGAAGCCGTACATGACGTACGCCGAGGCCAGTGCCGCGGTGAGGAACGCGCCGAAGTAGCCGAGGTTCGTGCCGCTGCCCAGACCGAAGGTGTTGAGCACCACGCCGGGGCCGCGGGTGACGTGCGCGGCGAGGAGAAGGATCAGAACGATGGCGGCGATCAGCTCGATCGCCACGCCCGCGGAGTTGATCCGGGCCATCAGCTTGACCCCGAAGGCGTTCACCAGGGTGGTGAAGGTGATCAGGATCGTGCCGAGCACCACGGCGTTCTCGGCCGCGGACTGGCCGGTGCCGTCGCCGATGAACTGGAACCACGACGAGATCTGCGGCAGCGTCACCTGGTACGCCAGCGCCACCGCGGACAGCGACACCATGGTGGCGGTCAGCATCATCCAGCCGCCGAGCCAGCCGATGTGCGGGCCGCCGAGCTTCTTGGACCAGTTGTAGACCGACCCGGCCACCGGGTAGCGGGCGGCCAGCTCGCAGAAGCACAGCGCCACCATCAGCTGCCCGAGGAAGACCATCGGCCAGGACCACCAGTACGCCGGGCCGCCGTGGGCGATACCGAAGTAGAACAGCTGGAAGGTGCCGGTGAGGATGGAGATATAGCTGATGCCGGCGGCGAAGGTGTGGAAGTTGCCCAGGGTGCGCTTGAGTTCCGGCTTGTAGCCGAGTTCGGCGATCGCCTCGTCGTCGTGCGCGTGGTCGGCCCCGGAGTCGGGCCGGGACGCTGCGGGATCGGTCACTCGAACCACCTCTGCGGACGTGGCGCGGTATTGCGCCAGACGTGCTTGGCCTCCTGGTACTCGGCCAGTCCCGCGGGCCCCAGCTCGCGCCCGATGCCCGACTGCTTCATCCCGCCCCACTCCGCCTGCGGCACATAGGGGTGGAAGTCGTTGATCCATACCGTGCCCGCGCGCAGCCGGTCGGCGACCCGGTGCGCACGCCCGCTGTCCTGCGTCCAGACCGCGCCGGCCAGCCCGTACACCGTGTCGTTGGCCAGTGAGACCGCCTCGTCCTCGGTACGGAACCGCTCGACGGTCAGCACCGGGCCGAAGCTCTCGTCGCGCACGACGGTCATGTCCGGGGTGCACTCGTCCAGCACGGTCGGCAGGTAGTAGAACCCGTTGGCCAGCGACGGATCGTCGGGCCGGGAGCCGCCGCAGAGCAGGACGGCACCCTCGTCGAGCCCCGCCGCCACATATGCCTCGATCTTCGCGAGGTGCGCGGCCGAGATCAGCGGGCCGGTCCTGGCATGCTCGTCGAACGGCCCGCCGAGCCGGATCCGCTGGGTGCGGGAGACCAGTTCGTCGACGAACGCATCGTGCAGCTCTTCCTGGACGAGCAGCCGGGCGCCCGCCGAGCAGACCTGCCCGGAGTGCAGGAAGGCCGCCATCAGGGCGTAGTCGACGGCGGTGTCGAAATCGGCGTCCGCGAAGACGATGTTGGGGTTCTTGCCGCCCAGCTCCAACGCGATCTTCTTCACCGTGGGCGCCGCGGCGGCCATGATGCGCCGGCCGGTGAGCAGACCGCCGGTGAACGACACCATGTCCACCCGGGGGTCCTCGGTCAGTGGCGCACCCACCACCTGGCCGGTGCCCAGCACCAGATTGGCCGCACCGTCCGGCAGCCCGGCCTCGGCCAGCAGCCGCATGAGGTGGATGGCGGTGTGCGGGGTGAGCTCACTGGGCTTCAGGATGAAGGTGTTGCCCGTGACCAGGGCGGGGGCGACCTTCCAGGCGGTCTGCAGCAGCGGGTAGTTCCACGGGGTGATCAGCGCACAGACGCCGACCGGCTCGTGCCGCACCGTACTGGCGACCTCCGGGGCGCCGGCGTCCACCACCCGGTCGGTTCCGCCGGCCGCGCCGAGGTTGCCGAAGTAGCGGAAGCAGTTGGCGATGTCGTCCATGTCGTAGGCGCTCTCGACCAGCCGCTTGCCGGTGTCCAGCGACTCGGCCCTGGCCAGCGCATCCTTGTCGCGCTCCAGCAGCTCGGCGACGCGCAGCACCAGCCCGCCCCGCTCGGCCGCCGGTGTCCGCGGCCAGGGCCCGTCGTCGAAGGCCGTCCGGGCGGCGCCGATCGCCGCCGCCACGTCCTTCGGCCCGCCCTCGTCGACGGTCGCGACCAGCGTGCCGTCCGCCGGGCAGCGGATCTCCCGCACCTGCCCGTCGGCCGCTGCGGTCCACTGACCGCCGATGAACAGCTCCGGCATGGTGGCGCCTCCGGTCTCCGGCTCGTACGAGGCGGCAGCATCGGCCGCGGTGCCCGGCCGACGGCGTCGGGCTGACGGGCGGCCCGCCGTGCGGACCTCGGTAACGATCACTGAACCGAGAGTAAGACGGGCGGTGCGGCTCCGCACGGTACGAGACGCCGGGGGAGAAGGGAGCGCCGCCGGGCGGGGCCGACGGAGTGACGCCCGCGGGCGCACGGGAGAATGGAGGGATGGGCAGCGAGCGGGACCGGGGGCAGGGGCAGGAGCCGGGGCGGGAACCGGAGCCGGGGCGGGCCCTGGAGCCGGAGTCGGGGCCGGCCGGCGAACCTCCCCCGCACCCCGTCCCCGATGCCGCGGCGTACTTCTTCGGCCGCTGGAGCATCGAGCGCAGCGTGTGCGACCTGCGGACCGGTGCCGAGGGCAGCTTCCGCGGCACCGCCGACTTCCGCCCCGATCCGGCGGGGGAGGGGCTGCTGCACATCGAGGAGGGCCGACTGCGGTGGGGCGCCGCGGTGCATCCGGCGAGCCGCACCCTGCGACTGCGGCCCCGCCCGGACGGCACCGCCGAGATCCGCTTCGCCGACGGCCGGCCCTTCCACGACCTCGATCTCAGGACCGGCCGCTGGCGTGCCGTCCACCCCTGCGCCGCGGACCGCTACGAAGGAGAGTTCACCGTCACGGGGGCGGACACCTGGCAGCTGGAGTGGCGGGTCGGCGGGCCGGCGAAGGACCAACTGCTGCGCTCGGCGTACCGGCGGCTGACGTAAGAGCGGCGCCGGGGCCCGGTTGCAGGCGACCGCCGCCCCGGTAGGCGGACGCACGGACGGCGCCGCCGGGAGCGGATGTCCCCGGCGGCGCCGTCCTGTGCGGGTGGAGCGAGGTCTCAGGCGGCGGGCAGCTTCCCGCGTCCGAAGATCTTGCGCTCGTCGTGCAGCGCGAACGGAGTGGTGCGCAGATCCGCGATCTGGATACCGAAGATCTTCAGCTGCAGCATCAGCTCGGTCTTGAGGTCGTACCCCGCGCGGAGCTCCCACGCCGGGGCACCGCCGCCACCGGCCGCCGCGGCACGTCCGGTGAGGTGGACGGAGAGTTCCCCGCCGACGCCCGCGGTGTCGTAGAGGAACACCTGGGCGCGCGTCCCGACGCGGGCCGTCGCGGAGGCCGCCCCCTCGACCCGGGGAGTCGCCCCCTTGGTCTGCTGGTACGCCTCGTGCAGCGGCTGCCACCCGTGCTGCCGGTCGTACTTGGCACCGACGGCGAACGCACCGGAGGTGCGCTGGTCGGCGTCGAGCACGATGCGGCCGCCCGCGGTGAAGCGGTAGGTGAAGGTGACCTCGGTGCTGACCACGACGGGGACCGGGCCCACCCAGAAGACGTGCCGTCCGGTGACCGCCGCCAGCGGCACTGCGATCTGCCCGGTGTCGGCTGTCTTGCGGACCTTGCCGTGCACCTGCCAGCCGTAGCCGTACGAGCCGCCGAGGCCGATGGCCGCGCGCTGCGGCAGCAGGTTCAGCCCGCCGCGCTTCTCGTACTGGAAGATCAGCTCGGGCCGGAACGTCACCTCGCCGGCCAGCCGCGCGGGAGACTTGCCGGTCGCCTCCACACCCTTGGGCAGCGGCACATCGACGCCCAGCCGCAGGGTGGTGAGCGCCTTGCGCGCGTCGGGCGACAGCGTGCTGCCGGAGGGGGTCGGGGTGGGGCGCTTGCCGGACGGAACGAGCTGGGTGCGGACCCCGGAGGAGCCGGACGCCGACGGGCTCGGGGAGGCGGAGGCATTGGCGTCAGGGGTGCCCGACGGTGTGTCCGGACCGCCGCTCGGAGTGGCCGGGCCGCCGGCGTCCGCACCGGCGCCGGAAGCGGGCTTGTGCACGGTGACACCCGAGGAGAGCGGCTTGACCGAGACCTCACCGGGCCGCAACGCCGCGCGCTGGTCCACCTTCTGATCGCCCAGCAGCTCCGAGAGCGTCGCGGGGGCGGTGGTCACCCGGACCTTGCCGTCGTGGGAGCCGGTGACCTTGCCGACCTTGAACAGCGCACCCGAGGGGGCGTGCCGGTTGGGCGCGGCGGCGATCACATCACCGGTCCGTACGGTCTTTCCGGCGGACGGCTTGAGCTCCGCCTGCTTACGGTGCGCGTCGTACGACGAGAGCTGCACGGAGACCGAATTGCCGGAACGGGTCGGCGCGTCGGACGGCCTGGCGACCGCGGCAGCGCCCTCAGGGCCGGAGGCCCGCGCATCGTCCGGCACGGCACCGGGGACCGTCGTCCCGGTGGCCGGTATGCCGGCCGAGGACGTGCGCGGCGCGTCGGGACCCGAGAGCAGTGCATGGGCGCCGAGGGCCGCGGGGACGAGTACGCCGACCGCGGCGGCGGGCACCGCGATACGGCGCCAGGAAACAGCCATGGGATTCCTTGGTGGTGCGGGGGGTGTCGGGGAGGAACAGCGGGGCCGGGCGCCGAACGCCGAACGCATGCCGGACGACCGGGGAAAAGTCGTCCAGGATCGAACATCTGTAGGGGTTCGGGCGGCTTCCTCGTAGCATGGCGACGAATGATCGCTTTCGCCATGGGGAAAGACACCGAGTCGGGAGGGGACGGGTGGAGACTTCCACAACGGTGCCGGAGGCCGTCGCCGCGCTGCACGCCGGGATCGGCGCCCTCACCGACGAGGTCATAAGCGGCCTCCGGGCCCAACTCCCCTCCTATGCGGCACTGTCGGTGGAGCAGCTCAGGCCGCGGGTGCAGGCGTCCCTGCGCAATGGCCTGTCGCTGGTGCAGCGCTGGTCCCGGGAGCGCGGGACGTCACAGGGGCCGGGCGACGGGCGGGCGTACGGCATCCCGGAGACCCACCTCGACGAGGTGACGGCCCTGGCGCGCTCACTGCCCGCCGAGGACATCATCTCCGCCTACCGGATCGGCACGGATATCGTCTGGCGGCGGTTCGGCGAGGAGATGGCGGCCCGGCGCGGCACCGCCGAGGACCTGCTGCCGATCGCCGAGACGCTGCGTGCCTGGGCCGACGCCAACACCCTGCGCATCGTGCGCAGTTGCCGGGTGGGGGCCCAAGGCGACGACCCGATGACGGACCGTCGGCGGGCGGCGCTGGTCCGCGCCCTGCTGCTCGGCGAGGCGCGGTGGGACACCTCCGGCCTTCCGGGCGGTGGGTGGGGCGCCGGGCCGGCCGGCGGCGGCACCGGCGAGGGGCACCGCGCCGGCGGCTCCCCCGATGACGGGCAGCGCGCCGGCGGTTACCCCGACGACGAAGCCGCCACGGAAAGCGGGTACGACCACAGCGCGCTCCGTCTGCCCTTCCGCGCCCGACTGCCCGAGGATCCCCCGCCCGGCGCACCGGACCGCACCCCGGAGTCCGCCCCCGCCCCGTATGCCGCCGCCCATCCCGGCCCCGGCGACCGCGCCTTCGGCCGGATCACCGCCCTGCTGCGCCCCTGGCTCGCCCTGGACGAGAGCGGGAAACCTCTGGTCACGACCGTGGACCGGGAGGTGGCGGGGCTGCTGACGGGGCGGCCGGAAGGGCTGTGCCGCGGCCTGATCCTGGGGCTCGGCGCCCCGGCCCCCGTCTCCGGACTCGCCACGGAGTTCACCCGGGCGACCCAGGCGCTCCGGGCCGCCGTCGGTTTCGGACTCGTCGGGGCGTTCACCCGTGAAGAACTGGGGCTGCGGGCCACGGTCGTGGCGCTCCCGGCCCTCGGGGAGCAACTGGTGGGACTCCGCCTGGCGCCGCTGGCCGAACGGGGTGAGGACGGCGCCCAGTTGGAGGAGGCCGCTGCCGCCTATCTGCAGCAGGGGCTGCGCCTGGAAGCCGCCGCGCGGACCCTCTACGTCCACCCCAACACCCTGCGCAACCGCCTGAGGCGCTTCGAGGAGATCACCGGCACCAGCCTCCGCGACCCGGCCGATCTGGCGGAGGTCTGGTGGGCGCTGACACATCGCAGGATCCACGGTCCGGCGAGCTGAGGCGCCCGCCGGCCGGGCCGTCGAGCGCCCGCGCCTGCCGGTGGCTCAGGCCTTCACCGCCCGCAGCGCATACAGCAGCGGAATGATCGGCTCCGACGGCGGGAGGCGCCACCAGCCGTTCTCCGACGGCACCATCGCCTCGAACCGCTTCCAGGGCAGCAGCTCGGTCTCCCGGACCAGTTGCACGGTCAGCCCCGCCCCGATCACCGCGGAGATCACCTCCCCGAGCCCGTGCCGCCACTCGTAGCTCGTCGTGGCGCCCTGCACCGGCGGACCGTCGGTGTACGTGGACGGGGTATCGCTCCTGAGCGGACCGCGGCCGCCCAAGTAGTCGTGATGCAGTCGGAGTTGCTGCCGGTCCGGGCTGGGTGTCGGCCCCAGGGAGTCGAGCAGGGGATGGAACTCGACGAGGTAGAACGTCCCGCCGGGCCGGAGCAATGCGCTGACGATCCCGGCCCAGGCGGCCAGATCCGGGAGATAGCACAGCGCGCCCTTGCCCGTGTAGATCACATCGAACCGGCGCTCACCCAGCGCCTCCACGGCCCGGTGCACATCGGACCGGACGAACTCCACACTCCGGCCGCCCTCCTCGGCCAGCCGCCGCGCCTCCGTGACCGCCGCCGCGGAGAAGTCGAGACCCACCGTGCGCGCGCCCCGCTCGGCGAACGCGGCGGTCTCGGTGCCCAGATGGCACTGCAGATGCAGGACGTCCCGCCCGGCCAGCTCACCCAGATCCGTCCACTCGAAGGGCGCGAACCAGTCCTCGGCGGTCCGGGAACCGTCCAGGCCGTAGAACTGGCTGGCCACATGGACCGGCGTACGGGCGTCCCAGTTGGCTTCGTTGGCACGCACCATCTCCTCGGTGGTGGGCTCCTTGGCGGTGGGCTCCTCGGTGAGGGGCGATGTCCCCGGGGTGGTCGACAGCTCACTCTGCTCTGTGGTCATCCCTCTCTTGTACCGGCCGGGCGGGTGAGCCGGCCAGTACCGTCGGGCGCGAGGACGCTTCGGCGGCATTACTCGTGGGTGTAAAGCGGGTCGATGGTGGTAGGCGACCTCACACAACGCCCCGCTCCGCAACGGCTGTTGCTCGGGTGTCTGCCGAGGCGGAACCGGATGCGGCCCGGGCCCGGGGGTGCTCCTGTCCGGGGCCGGCCGCACGGGGGGCGTGCCCGGCGCTGGGTGTCGCCGGGGGAAGAGGAACGGGCCGCCGCCTGTGAGTGGCGTGGCGGCGGCCCGTACCCCCGTCAGGCGCCTTCGGTTCCTGAGCGCCGGGGCTGATGCGGGGGTCTGGTGAAGGGCCTTGGGTACGGGCGATCGCCGATGCCAAGAACGCGAACTGGCTGATTGAACACCCCGCATTCGCACGCTTGTTGGGGCGCTCGTCCGTACTGACCGGCCGACCCCCGCCACTTCTTCCCAAGGGACCCTGCCGCTCGTCTGCAACAACCGCCTTCCGGTGGGTATGTTGGGGGCTCGCAGCGTGTGGTCACTCCTATACGGAGCGATCACCCCTGCCCCATGGCTGATGACTGCCGAAGCGACGGGAAAGTGTGGAATGAGCCAGGAATCACGACCGCAGTCCGGTGCCGTCGATGTCAGCATCCCGAGTGTGGCGCGGATGTACGACTACTACCTGGGCGGCAAGGACAACTACGCCGTTGACCGCGAGGCCTGCGAAGAGCTGAGCAAGGTCGTCCCGAGTACCCAGGTGCTGGCGATCAACAACCGGCGTTTCCTGCAGCGGGTGGTCCGCTGGCTGGCTCGCGAACACGGCATCCGTCAGTTCATCGACCACGGCTCAGGCCTGCCGACCCAGGACAACGTCCACCAGGTCGCCCAGCAGGTCGACCCGGACTCCCGGGTGGTGTACGTCGACAACGACCCCATCGTGCTGGCGCACGGCCGCGCCCTCCTGGAGGAGAACGCCCACACCGCCGTGATCCAGGCGGATATGCGGGACACCGACGGCATCTTCGGCAGCCCGGAGGTCGAGCGGCTGATCGACTTCGACCGGCCCGTCGCCGCGCTGTTCGTCTCGGTCCTCCACTGCATACCCGATGCCGACGACCCGGCCGGGCTCATCAAAAGGGTCGCCGACCGGCTGGCGCCCGGCAGCTTCCTGGTGGTGTGTCAGCTGGTCAGCGAGGACGCCGCCACCCGCGACTTCGTCACCGAGTTCATGCGGGTCAGCACGCACGGCCAGTGGGGCCGGGTGCGGCAGGCTCATGAGCTGGCCGGGTTCCTGGAGGGGCTGGAGATCCTGGAACCGGGCCTGGTGGAGGTCTCCACCTGGAAGCCGGACGCGGACCTCGGTCCCAAGCAGCTCACCCAGGAGTGGATCGAATTCGGCGGCGTGGCCCGTAAGTTGTAGCTCCCGCGGGCGGCACGGACCGCGCAGGCCGCACAGGCAAGCAGTGGGGGCGGGGCGCCCGATGGGCACCCCGCCCCCCTTGCCGGGTTCCGGTTCCGGTTCCGCTTCTCAGCTCTCCTGCTTGAGCAGCCGCTCCAGGATCGCCAGGGACTCGCGGGGCGACTCGGACTGTGCGCTGAGACGGTCCATCACCGCCAGGTAATGATCGACATCATCGCGCTTGTCCAGATAGAGCGCGCTGGTCAGCTGCTCCAGATAGACGATGTCCGGCAGATCCGGCTCCAGGAACCGCAGGATCGTGATCGGACCACCGGCCGCCGCCAGACCGCCGAGGCTGAACGGCGCGATCTGCAGCGTGACATTCGGCAGTTCGGCCATCTTCAGCAGATGTCTCAGCTGGCCCGCCATCACCTCGGGACCGCCGAGCGGGCGACGCAACGACGCCTCGTCGATCACGGCCCATACCCGCGGTGCGTCCGGGACGGTCAGCAACTCCTGACGCTGCACGCGCAGCTGCACCCGTCGCTCGATCTCCTCCGGAGAGGACCGCGGATGACCGAGCTGCGCCACCGCGCGGGCGTAGTCCGATGTCTGCAACAGGCCCGGCACGAACTGGACTTCATAGGTACGGATCACCGAGGCGGCCTCTTCGAGGCCGATATGTGTCTCGAACCAGCCGGGCAGCACATCGTTGTACTGATGCCACCAGCCCGGACTGCTGGTCCTGCGGGCCAGCTTGAGGAAGTCCGAACGGACCGCGTCGTCCGTGACGTTGTAGAGCGTCAGCAGATCGGCGACATCCCGCTCCTTGCAGCTCACCCGGCCCAGCTCCAGGCGGCTGATCTTCGCGTGCGAGCCCCGGATGGCGTCCCCGGCGGCCTCCCGGGTGATGCCCGCCCCTTCGCGCAGCCGCCGAAGCTGGGTGCCCAGCACGATCCGCAGGACGGTCGGGCCGCCCCGTGGATGCTCCAGGTAGCGGCGCAGGGACGGATCGCTGCTCGGCTGCGCGGCGGTCATGCTGACTCCCCTGAGTGGTCGGGCGAGCGCCCAGTGTCCCACCGCCCCGCGCGCTGCGTACAGCCGGGGCGACTATCCGAACGACATATGCGCCAATCACGACGGCGCACGGTCAGTGGCCGGCGATGAGATCGTCGAAGTCACCGTCCTTGGCTCCCTGGACGAAAGCCACCATCTCGTCGCGGGTGTAGACGAGCGCCGGACCCGCGGCGAACCGGGAGTTGCGTACCGCCACCCCGCCGCCCGAAAGAACGGCCAGTTCCACACAGTTCCCGCTGGGATTGCTGCGGCGGCTCTTGCGCCAGACGGCGCCTTCGATGCTGGTCGCCTGCATGCCGTTGGTCACCGGCTCCATAACAGTTGCTCCTTGCTGGAGGTCTCTCCTCCGACCGATCCCGAGCCTGCGATCACCTTGGCGTGAACAAGCCCCTGGGCGACCGTCCTTACTGATGTAATTGCAGATGCACTTGCATCCTGTGACGGCTGACGAGGATATTAGCCCTCCGAGGCAGTCCGGCCCAGCCCCGAAATCCCCCTCGCGGAGATGTTGATGACCACACATCCGGCAGAGACCGTGCACGACGCCCTTCGGGAGGAACCGTGTGAGGGCGGATGGTGGATGCCCGCACCCGACGGCTTCGCCGCCTGCGCCCTCAGTGGCTCCACCCGCACGGTGCCGGAGGCCCGCCGGTTCACCCGGGCGACTCTCGCGGGCTGGCAGATGTGTGCCGATGTGGCCGATGACGTGGCCCTGGTCGTCTCCGAGCTCGTCAGCAACGCTCTGCGCTACGGCGTCAAGAACCCCGGGGACGACGACGCCGTCGAGGCGCCCGTCCCCTTCTGCAACGCCTGGCTCGCGCTGACCCGGCAGAACTCCAGCGTCCTGTGCGCGGTCTCGGATGGCGGAACCGACGCCCCCGTCGTCAAGCCGCCGGACGCCCTGTCGGAATCCGGACGGGGGCTGCACATCGTCGACCAGCTCAGCGACTCCTGGGGCTGGACACCGCCGGACCGCACCGGGAAGACGGTGTGGGCGACGGTGTCGATGCGCGGCTGAGACGGGCCCGTACGGGGGGCGGGCCCGTCTCGGCGGAACGGGACACGGACCTGCGGTGTGTCTGCCGTGTGTGACGATTTCCGGGTCGCCCTCACCCGAGCGGAAGGCCCGAGAAGCCGATGGATCTGCTGTCCCTGCGTTACTTCCGGGAGGTTGCGCGCCGGGAGCACGTCAGCCGCGCCGCCGAGGAACTGCGGGTCGCCCAGCCCTCGGTGAGCCGGACGATCGCCCGTCTGGAGGCCGACCTGGGCGTACCGCTCTTCGACCGGCAGGGCCGCACCATCCGGCTCAACCGCTATGGTGCCGCGTTCCTGGCCCGAGTGGAGCGGGCCCTGGACGAACTCGACGACGCACGGCGGGAGATGGCCGATGCCGCCGGACTGGATGCCGGCTCCGTCGCCGTGGCCGCCGAGACCCTGTTGCCCCTCACTGAGCTGCTCGCTGGATTCCGCGCCGCCCACCCCGGGGTCACCGTCCGGTGCCTGCAGTCCACCCCCGAGGAGATGCGCACTCAGTTGCGGGCCGGGGAAGTCGACTTCTGCTTCGCCTCCCAGCCGTTGTCCGGCCCCGGTCTGGGCGCGGTGCGGCTGTTGCGTGAAGAGGTGATGCTCGTGGTGCCCGCCGGTCATCCGCTGGCGGCCCGGGAGCGGGTCACGGTGGCCGAGATCGCCGACGAGCCCTTCATCACCACCAGGGCGGGGCACTGGCCACGCGCGCTGCTGGAGCGGCTGTTCAGCGGAATCGGCCGGCGGCCGGTGATCTCCTGCGAGGGCGATGAGCCGGGTGCCACGCACTACCTGGTCGCGGCCGGTCTCGGCGTCGGCCTGATCCCCGCGATGGGCCGCGCCGAACTCCCGCATGTGCCGCTCGCCTGGCTGCACCTCGACACCCCTGACTGCGTACGGATCATGAGCCTGGTCCGGCGCGAGGACAGTTATCTCTCCACGGCCGCCGGGCGGTTCCGTGACATGGCCGTGGCGCACTTCGCCGAGCGGGCGCAACGCACCCTTTCCGACAGGTAGTGGGGTGTGGGAGGCCCTGGCGGGGCAGCGGCGCTCAGTTGCCGCGGCGCACCCGGGCCGCCTTGCGGGCCTCGGCGAGCTTGCGGGCTTCGCCGGCCTTGCGGGACTTGCCGCCGGTGCTGCGGGAGCCGTCCTTGCTGGTGCCCAGGCCGCGGAAAGGGGCGTTGGTGTTCTTGGCCCGGGGTGCGGCGGGCCCGCCGTCGAGCGGGGTGCCGGAGGGGGCCCTGGCCCCGGTGATCCGGCTCAGCTCCGCCTCGCCCGAGCGCACCTTGGTGATCGTCGGCTTGATGCCGGCCTCGGCCAGCAGCCGGCTCACCTCGCGGCGCAGGCCGGACACCACCAGCGTGACGACGCGGCCGGACTCACCGGCCCGGGCCGTGCGGCCCGCGCGGTGCAGATAGTCCTTGGGGTCGGTGGGCGGGTCCACGTTGACCACGAGGTCGAGGTCGTCGACGTGCAGGCCGCGGGCCGCGACATCGGTGGCCACCAGGACGGTGATCCGGCCGTTCTTGAACTGCGCGAGGGTGCGGGTGCGCTGTGGCTGGGACTTGCCGCTGTGCAGGGCCGCGGCATGCACTCCGCTGGCCCGCAGGTGCCGGGTGAGCTGGTCGACCGCGTGCTTGGTGTCCAGGAACAGCAGGACACGGCCGTCGCGGGCGGCGATCTCCGTGATGACGGCGTACCGGTCGGGGCCGTGGACGACCAGCACATGGTGGTCCATCGTCGTGACCGCCCCCGCGGACGGGTCGACCGAGTGGACGACGGGGTCGCGGAGGTAGCGGGAGACCAAGTGGTCGACGTCGCGGTCCAGGGTGGCGGAGAACAGCATCCGCTGGCCGTCGCGGTGCACCTGGTCGAGCACCTGGGTGACCTGCGGCAGGAAGCCCATGTCACACATCTGGTCGGCTTCGTCGAGCACGGTGATCCGTACCCGTCCCAGGCGGCAGGCCTTCCGCTCGATGAGGTCGTGCAGGCGGCCGGGGGTGGCGACGACGACCTCTGCCCCGTCGCGCAGCGCAGCGGTCTGCCGGCCGATCGACATACCGCCGACGACCGTGGCCATCCGCAGCCGGAGCGCTTCGGCGTACGGCGCGAGCGCCTCGGTGACCTGCTGGGCCAGCTCCCGGGTAGGTACCAGGATCAGAGCGAGGGGCTGCTTCGGCTCCGCGCGCCGCCCGGCCGTCCGTGCGAGCAGCGGCAGACCGAAGGCGAGCGTCTTGCCCGATCCGGTCCGCCCGCGCCCCAGGACGTCGCGTCCGGCGAGGGCGTCGGGCAGCGTGGCCGCCTGGATCGGGAAGGGCTCGCGCACGCCGCGCTCGGTGAGTGTGCGCAGCACCTCGGCCGGCAGGTCCAGGTCGGCGAAGGAGGCGCCCTGGACCGGGGGCACCGTCGGGGTGAGGGGCGCCGGCTGGGTGACGTCGCCGGGCGAGGTGGCGGGGCGGTCCGGGTGGTTCATGAAGAGCCTTCCGCAAGGGGGAACGTACCGAGGAAGGCCCGGCAGGAATGAGCAGCCGACGAACGGGGGGAGCCGGACGGACGGAATCGCAGACCGCCGCAGTCGTCGACCGTTGCAGTCGTCGAAACATGTGAGGTTAACACACAGTGACAGTTCCCCCGGCGGTGTGCTGATGATCGCTCCGCCTGCGTCGGGGGAGGGCCGGGGCGTGAAGGGCCGGGAGGCGCAAGGGCCGGGCGGCCTGTGATCGCCCGCCCGGCGACCGCCCGACCGCCCGGCGACCGCCCGACCGCCCGGCGACCGCCCGACCGCCCGGCGACCGCCCGGCCGGCGGCCTATGCCTCGGCCGTCGCCCCGTCTCCCAGCCCGAATGCCTCCAGCAGCCGTTCGGCGGCCAGCGTCGCGGTGATCTCGCCTTCGCGCACCGCCTGTTCCACGCCGGGGCCCAGCCGGCGCACCTCGGGGTGCTCCTGGAGGCGGTCGATCAGCCGGTCGCGGACCATCGACCAGGTCCAGTCGACCTGCTGGGCGCGGCGCCGCTCGGCCAGCGCCCCGGTGGACTCCAGGAGGGTGCGGTGCTGCTCGACCCGCTCCCAGACCCCCTTCAGACCGGTGCCCTCGCGGGCGCTGCAGGTCAGTACGGGGGGTGTCCAGGCCGCGTCCGGGGGCTGCAACAGCCGCAGGGCACCGGACAGTTCGCGGGCGGCGGAGCGGGCGTCCCGCTCGTGCGGGCCGTCGGCCTTGTTGACGGAGACCAGGTCCGCCAGCTCCAGCACGCCCTTCTTGATGCCCTGGAGCTGATCGCCGGTGCGGGCCAGGGTCAGCAGCAGAAAGGTGTCGACCATGCCCGCGACGGTGGTCTCGGACTGGCCGACGCCGACCGTCTCCACCAGGACCACGTCGTAGCCCGCGGCCTCCATCACCACGATGGACTCCCGGGTGGCCCGCGCCACCCCGCCCAGCGTGCCCGACGTGGGGGAGGGGCGGACGAACGCCGCCGGGTCCGTCGCCAGCCGCTCCATCCGGGTCTTGTCGCCCAGGATGGAGCCGCCGGTACGGCTGGAGGACGGGTCGACGGCGAGCACCGCCACCCGGTGCCCGGTGCCGGTCAGCAGCGAGCCGAGCGCGTCGATGAAGGTCGACTTGCCGACGCCCGGCACCCCGCTGATGCCCACTCTGCGGGCCGCGCCGGAGTGCGGCAGCAGCTCGACCAGCAGCCGCTGGGCCGCCGCCCGGTGGTCGGGCCGGGTGGACTCGACCAGGGTGACGGCACGGGCGATCCAGGCCCGGGAGCCCGCGCGGACCCCCTCGGCGTACCGTTCGACATCGATCGTCGCAGGCATGACCCCCCGCTCAGAGCTCGTGGCCGAGGACCGACGCCAGGTCCCGCACCAGGTCGTGCGCGGCCTCCGGGATGACCGTGCCGGGCAGGAAGACCGCGGCGGCGCCCATGTCGCGCAGCGGCTGCACGTCCTGCGGCGGGATCACCCCGCCCACCACGATCGTGATGTCCTCGCGGTCCTCGGCGGCCAGCGCCTCCTTCAGCGCGGGCACCAGGGTCAGGTGCCCGGCCGCCAGCGAGGACACCCCGACGATGTGGACGTCCGCCTCCACGGCCTGACGGGCGACCTCGGCCGGGGTCTGGAACAGCGGGCCGACATCGACGTCGAAGCCCAGGTCGGCGAAGGCCGTGGCGATCACCTTCTGGCCGCGGTCATGGCCGTCCTGGCCCATCTTGGCCACCAGGATGCGCGGCCGGCGCCCCTCGGCGCGCTCGAACTCGGCCACCAGGTCCCGGGTGCGCTCGACACCGGAGGAGGGGCCCGCTTCGTCTCGGTACACACCGGAGATCGTACGGATCTGGCCGGAGTGCCGCCCGTAGACCGACTCCAGGGCGTCCGAGATCTCGCCGACGGTCGCCATGGCGCGGGCCGCGTCCACCGCCAGCGCCAGCAGGTTGCCCTCCAGCCCCTCGCCGGGGCCGGATTCGGCCGCCGCGGTCAGTGCCCGCAGCGCCGCCCGGCAGGCGTCCTCGTCGCGCTCGGCGCGCAGCCGCTTCAGCTTCTCGATCTGCTGGGCGCGCACCGAGGAGTTGTCGACCTTGAGGACCTCGATCTCCTCGTCGGTCTCCACCCGGTACTTGTTGACGCCGATCAGCGCCTGCCGCCCCGAGTCGATCCGCGCCTGGGTACGGGCCGCGGCCTCCTCCACACGCAGCTTGGGGATGCCCGCGTCGATGGCCTTGGCCATCCCGCCGGCCGCCTCGACCTCCTCGATGTGCTGCCAGGCCCGCCGCGCCAGGTCGTGGGTCAGCTTCTCGACGTAGGCGCTGCCGCCCCACGGGTCGATGACCCGGCAGGTGCCCGACTCCTGCTGCAGGAACAGCTGGGTGTTGCGGGCGATCCGGGCGGAGAAGTCGGTGGGCAGCGCCAGCGCCTCGTCCAGGGCGTTGGTGTGCAGCGACTGGGTGTGGCCCTGCGTCGCCGCCATCGCCTCCACGCAGGTGCGGGTGACGTTGTTGAACACGTCCTGCGCGGTCAGCGACCAGCCCGAGGTCTGCGAATGGGTGCGCAGCGAGAGGGACTTGGGGTTCTTCGGTTCGAAGCGCTGGACCAGGCGCGCCCACAACAGCCGGGCCGCCCGCAGCTTGGCGATCTCCATGAAGAAGTTCATACCGATCGCCCAGAAGAACGAGAGACGCGGCGCGAAGGAGTCCACGTCCATGCCCGCCGCCATGCCCGCGCGCAGGTACTCCACCCCGTCCGCGAGGGTGTACGCCAGCTCCAGGTCGGCCGTCGCCCCCGCCTCCTGGATGTGATAGCCGGAGATGGAGATGGAGTTGTAGCGCGGCATCTTCTGCGAGGTGTACGCGAAGATGTCGGAGATGATCCGCATCGAGGGCTGCGGCGGATAGATGTAGGTGTTGCGGACCATGAACTCCTTGAGGATGTCGTTCTGGATGGTCCCGGCCAGCTTCTCGGGCGGTACGCCCTGCTCCTCCGCCGCCACGATGTAGAGGGCGAGAACGGGCAGCACCGCGCCGTTCATCGTCATCGACACGGTCATCTTGTCCAGCGGGATGCCCTCGAAGAGCTGCCGCATGTCGTAGATCGAGTCGATGGCGACGCCCGCCATGCCGACGTCGCCGGTCACCCGCGGGTGGTCGCTGTCGTAGCCGCGGTGGGTGGGCAGGTCGAAGGCGACCGACAGGCCCTTCTGGCCGGCCGCGAGGTTGCGGCGGTAGAAGGCGTTGGACTCCTCCGCCGTGGAGAAGCCGGCGTACTGCCGGATCGTCCAGGGCTGGTTGACGTACATCGTCGGGTACGGGCCGCGCAGATACGGCGTGATGCCCGGGTACGTGCCCAGGAAGTCCAGGCCGTCGAGGTCCGCGTCGGTGTACAGCGGCTTGACGTCGATGCCCTCCGGCGTCTCCCACGTCAGATCCGCCACGCCCTTGCCGGTGGACTGCGCCACGGCCTCGGCCCACTCCCCGGTGCCGCCGGCGGCGTCCGCCGCGGCCGGCTTGCCCAGCTCGACCGTGCTGAAGTCCGGGATGGCGCCCGTCTGCTGTGTCGTGTCGTTCATCACGCCACCTCCATGACATCCAGGGCCGAGGACAGCACCTCGACCGCGTCGCAGCCCGCGAAGACGAAGGCGTCCACCCCGGCCGCTGTGAATTCCTCCCGGCGCTCACCCGGCTTGCCCGCCAGATGCACCCGCAGCGCACCCGCCGACTTCAGCGCGGCCGCCACGGCCGCCGCCTGCTCGCCGTACACCGCGTCGCTCGAACACAGACAGGCGATCCGCGCGCCGCTGCGGGCGAACGCCTCGGCCACCGACTCCGCGTCCACCGGCGCCGCTTCCTGCACCGTCTCGATGCCGCCGGCCTGGAAGAGATTGGCGGCGAACGTCACCCGCGCGGTGTGCGCCGCGACCGGGCCCAGCGCGGCCAGGAAGACCTTCGGCCGTTCGCCGCTCGCCGCCAGACGGTCGTCGGAGCGCGACCGCAGCCGCTCGTAGGCATCGTCCCTGCGCACCCGCGGCAGCCCTCCGCCGATCGGGGCGGGCGCCGGCTCGCGGTGCACCGGGGCCTCGGCGAGATGCGGGAACTCGCTGACACCGGTGATCGGTTCGCGCCGGTGGGCGAGGTCCTTGCTGCGGCGCTCCCAGGTGCGGGCCAGCCGTCCGGCGATCATCTTGGACCGCAGCGCCGCGGCCTGGCCGCCCGCGCCCTCGATCTCCTGGAAGAACGCCCAGGCCGCACCCGCCAGTTCGTCGGTCAGGCTCTCCACGTACCAGGAACCGCCCGCCGGGTCGATCACCTTCGACAGGTGCGACTCCTCCAGCAGCACGGACTGGGTGTTCCGGGCGATCCGGCGGGCGAACGCATCGGGCACGCCCAGCGCGGCATCGAACGGCAGCACCGTCACCGCGTCCGCGCCGCCCACGCCCGCGGACAGCCCGGCGACCGTGGTGCGCAGCATGTTCACCCACGGGTCCCGACGGGTCATCATCACCGTGGAGGTGACGGCGTGCTGGCGCTGCGCACGAGCGGCGGGGGAGGCCCCGCAGACCTCGGCGACCCGCGCCCACAGCCGCCGGGCGGCACGCAGCTTGGCGATCGTCAGGAACTGGTCTGCGGTCGCGGCATAGCGGAACTCCAGCTGACGGCAGGCGTCGTCGATGCCCAGCCCGGACTCCGTCAGCTGCCGCAGATAGGCGACACCGGTCGCCAGCGAGGCGCCCAGTTCCTCGGCCGCTGAGCCGCCCGCCTCGTGGTACGGCAGCGCGTCCACGGCCAGCGCGCGCACGCCGGGCGCCTCGGCGGCGCACCGCGCGGCGATCCGGGCGGCCGACTCCCCCTGCAGGCGCAGCTTGGCGTCGTCGCCCGTACGGGCCAGCAGGCCGAGCGGGTCCGCGCCCAGACAGCCGACCGCCGCGGTGAGCGGCGCGCCGGACGCGGTGTACAGCCGCAGCAACTCCTCGGCGGCCGGCGCGAAATCGGCGCCGGCGTCCAGGACCACCGCGGCCAGGTCCAGATAGACCCCGTCGAGCGCGCGCTCCAGGCCTTCCACCGGCAGCCCGCCGTCGCCGACGGCCAGCCAGAGGGAGGTGACGCCGTTCTCCAGATCGGCCAGTACCGCTTCATTGGCGCGCACCGGATCGGTGTGGACATGGCGCTGGCGTACGTCCCACCCGGCGACGGTCGTGCCCTCGGGCCGGCCGGCCCGTACGAACGGGGCGAAGCCCGGAAGGCCCAGGGCGCCCGTGGCGTCCTCGGCGGTGTAGAGCGGGCGGATACGGATGCCGTCCTGCAGATCGGTGGAGAGCGCATCCTCGGCGGCGGTGCCCGTCGCCTCTGTGACGCCCGATTTGCGCAGCACACCTTCGACGAGGCGCTGCCACTGCTCTCGATCGGCATCGGGGAAGGCGGCGGCCAGGGGGAGTTCGGGGGACTCGGCGGTCATAGCAGCAGGCTAGGCGAACGACCGTTAGCTGGAGCAGGGGCTCCAGCTGTGACCTTGCACTCGTTGACCTCCCATGGATCTTCATATTTATGCGCCGGAAGGGGCAGGTGGGACAGTCCGGCCGTACGGTGCCGAGTCCCTCCTTTCCCCCGCGGGACGCGCCTGCCGCCGGCCGCCGCTCAGGGGCCGTAGCGTGGGCCCGAACCCTCCCCCCCCAAGGTCTTGAGGGGCAGGGGACCTCCAGAGGAGTGCGATGCCCGAGGTGCCGGTGATCCGTGCCGCGGCCGTCGCCGCTCTGCTCCTCGCCGGTGCCGGGCTGCTGGGGGCGCTGCCGGCGTCGGCCCCTCCCGGCCGCGCCGCGGACTGCCGCGGGCGCCGGATCGCCTCCTGGTCCCCCGATTCCCGGCATACCGCGGAATTCGCCCGCTACGGCGACGACAACACCCGGGTGGACGACTGGACCGGCGGTGACGGCACCCACTCGGTGCGCCTCCCCGACGGCCGCACGCTCTGGCTCTTCTCCGACACCTTCCTCGACCGGATCCAGCCGCCGCCCAACCCGCGAGGGGAGTGGCATCGTTGGCGCACCGCCGACGGCGGGGGCACCCCGCTGCTGCGGCACAACTCCGCCGTGGTGATGTCCCGTTCGGGCCGGCCGGCGCGCACCCTGACCGGCGGCACCGCGGCCGCCCCCGGCCCGTTCTTCCCCGACCCGCCCGGCGGCGGCCTGCGCTGGCCGGTGGGCGCGAGCGTGGAGCCCCGTACGCCCGGCGCGCACGAGAAGGTCGTCCGGGTGCTGCTGTGGAACCGTGCGCCAGGAACCGGACCGTGGATCTTCGGCCTGCCGCGTGGCACCGAGGTGGCCACCCTGACGCTCCCCGGCCTGCGCCTGGAAGGCATCACCGAGACCGTCGGCCGGACCTCCGCCGACCCGGGCCGGCGCGTCCTCTACGGCACGGCGGCGGTCCGTGCCGGCGGCTGGACCTATGTGTTCGGCGGCGACGACCCGCCCTCGTCACCGGCCTCCAGCGCCTATGCCGTACGGGTTCCGGACGGGCGGCTCGCGGACCGCAGGAGCTGGCGGTTCTGGGACGGCGCCCGCTGGCGGCGGCAGGCCGGGCGGGCCCGGCCGGTGCTGCGGGCCGGTGGCCGGCGCGGGGTCGGCAGCGCCTTCTCGGTGGTGCGCGACGGTCCGGCCTGGCTGCTGTTCACCATGGACACCGGTGGCGGCGGGGCGGCCGGCCTGCGGGCGCTCACCACCTACTGGTCCTGCTCGCCGCACGGCCCCTGGTACGGGCCGGACGGCCGTCTCACCGCGCCCCGCCCACCGGCCCCCGACCCGCAGTACGTCGCCGCCTACAACCCCCAGGTACACCCCGAATTCACCGCGAACGGGGAGTTTCTGCTCAGCTACGACATCAATTGGCTCGGCCCGCCCGGTGTCCCGCCCGATGCCCGGCTCAACGGCGATGTGGAGCTGTACCGTCCGCGGTTCCTGCGGGTGCGAACGGAGCCCGCCGGGCGGTGACGGCGGTCCGGGCGGGCACCGGCCCGCCCGCCTTCACGGGAACTCCGGGACGGGCCCGTGGAACGGAGACCGCTCAGCCTGCCGGGTCCGGTTGCGCCGCCTCCGGGCCTGAGCCGGTCGTGCCGCCGCTGTTCGTGCCGGCCTGAGGCGTGCCGGTTCCGGTCGGGCTGGGCTCCACCACGGGGAAGGCGTTGTTGCCACCGCACACCATGGGGCCCACGCGCACGGACTTGCTCACCAGCGTCACGGCGACGTCCCCCGACGGCTTGTTCCCGGGCACCCGGGCATTGGCCGCGGTACACACCAGCTGGTTCAGCGAGGCGGAGTCCAGCCGCTTGACGTTCATCGGCAGGGTGATCACGACACTGCCCACATGGGTGGTGACGGTCAGCGAGCCGGGGAACTTCGGCAGCACGCTGGACAGACCACGCATCCGCTCCGCGTGGTTCGGCCCCTTCATCAGCAAATCGATGGCCAGCTCCGGGTCGACCGGCACCTTTGCCCGCCGGGTCGCGGAGCGCAGGCCGGAGGGCCCGTAGAAGAACAACTGGACATCGGCCGCGGGCTGGCCCGGTGACTTCACGCCGGTGGCGGGCTCGCCGGCGTCGATGACGTCGGTGGGGGCGATACCGCAGCCGGTCAGGCCGCCGGCCAGCGCGCCGGTGAGGACGCCGGCCAGGGCGGCGGTGAGCCCGCCGGTCAGCACCCGCCGGCCGGCACGCGTCGCACGCAGGGCGTTGCGGGCGTTCGTGGCGCTCATGCGTGCCTCTCCTTTCCGGCTGCGGAGCGGAGGCCGCCCCGGTCGTCCTCCGTGGTCTGCCCGTCGGCCGCTGCCACTGCGTCGTCCGGCGGGTCGCCGCTCTCCTCGGCCGCCGGATCGCCCGCCTCCTGGTGGCGCAGCGGCAGGTCCACCGTGAACACCGCGCCGCCCCCCGGGGAGTTGGCGGCGCGCAGGGAGCCGCCGTGCAGGCGTACGTTCTCCATCGCGATGGCCAGGCCCAGGCCGCTGCCCTCCGAGCGGGCGCGGGCGGAGTCCGCCTTGTAGAAACGGTCGAAGACATGCGGCAGGACCTCGGGATCGATGCCGGGGCCGCTGTCGGAGATCTCGATCAGCAGCCGGTCCGCGCCCGGCTCCGGGAGGTGCAGCCGCACCTCGACCGGTTCGCCGCCGTGGTGCAGGGCGTTGCCGACCAGGTTCGCGACCACGACATCCAGCCGCCGTGGATCGAGTCCGGCCCGTACGTCCGCGGGCAGCTGGGCCGTCACCCTCTTCTGCCAGGCCCGGGCCTGGAGGGTCTTGCGGATGGTCTCGCCGACGTCCACCTCGTCCAGATGGAGCGCCGCGGCGCCCGCGTCAAAGCGCGACACCTCCATCAGATCCTCCACCATCCGCGCCAGCTTCCCGGTCTCCTGGCTGATCAGCCGGACCGCGGAGGCAGTGTCGGGGTCGAGGGAGTCGGCGTCCTCGTCGAGCACATCGGTCACCGCGGTCATCGCCGCCAGCGGTGTCCGCAGCTCGTGCGAGACATCGGCCGCGAACCGCCGGGAGTTGGACTCCAGCCGGCGCAGCTCGGCCATGCTCTCCTCCAGCCGGGCCGCCATGTCGTTGAACGTCCGGGACAGATCCGCGATCTCGTCGGCGCCCTTGACCTCCAGCCGGGTGTCCAGCTTGCCCTCGGCGATCCGTCCGGCGGCCTGCCGCAGACCCCGTACGGGCCGCAGTACGCCGCGCGCGGCGAGCAGCGCCAGGACCACGGTCAGTACCAGCACCGGCAGCGCGCCCCGCTGGGCGGCGCTCACCAGCGCCTCGACATTGGACTCCTCGGCGTACAGCGGGAGTTGGGCATAGACGGTCAGTGCGGAGGCCCGGCCGTCGGACTGCCGGACCGGCATCCCGATCAGCAGCCAGGGGTCCCCGCCGCGGTCCACGCGCTGGAAGGCCGGCACATGGCGCTTCTCCACCGAGGTCTTGAGGCCGGCCGGTATCACCACGTCGCCCCGCAGGCTGCCGTCGCCACTGTCCCGTACGCCGCTGTAATGTACGGAAATGTCCCATTCGCGGGACTTTCCGGAGCGCTCCAACTGGACGCGCAGGGAATCCAGATCCGCCTGGGACGGCGGGACGGGGAGCTCGGGTGCCAGCGAGTTGACCTGCGCTCTCAGGTCGTTGACGGCAATGTCCTGGGAGCGCTGCAGTATGGCGTTACGGGCTTCCTGATAGGTCAGCAGAGCGGTGGTCAGCGCACTGACGGCGGCCACCACCAGGAACCCCACGACGAGCCGGGCCCGCAGTCCCCGCAGCAACTGGGGGTTCCCCGTGCGCAGACGGGGCAGGGCCGGCATCCGGAGGCCGGGGCGCTTCACAGGGGTCCGAAGCGGTAGCCGAAGCCGCGCACGGTCTGGACGTAACGGGGGCTGCGCGGGGTGTCCTCTATTTTCGTCCGCAGCCGCATCACACAGGCATCGACCAGCCGCGCATCGCCGTGGTAGCTGTGCTCCCACACATGCTCCAGCAGCTGCTGGCGGCTGAAGACCTGCCCCGGAGTGGCGGACAGGAACAGCAGCAGTTTCATCTCCGAGGGGGCCAGCGCCAGGTCCTGGCCGCCCTTGCCGACGACCAGGCCGGCGCGGTCTATGGCCAGTTCGCCGTAGGTCTCGACCGGGGCGGGGCCCGGCTCGGCGGCGGCCGGCGTGCCATCGGCGGGCAGTGCGGTACGGCGCAGCACGGCGCGCATCCGTGCTTCGAGGACTTCGCCGCGGGCCGGCTTGACGATGTAGTCGTCGGCGCCGGCCTCCAGGCCGAGTACCACGTCGAGATCCTCGCCGCGGGCGGTGAGCATGATGATCGGCAGTTGCCGCTCGGCGCGGATCAGCCGGCAGACCTCGAAGCCGTCCTTGCCGGGGAGCATCAGATCGAGCAGCACGATGTCCGGGCGGAAGGCCGGCAGGGCCTCCAGTCCCTCCTCCCCGCTGGCCGCGGCCGCCACTTCATGGCCGCGCCGCCGTAGGGCCAGGGACACGCCGTCCCGTACGGCGGCGTCGTCCTCGATCAGAAGTACACGTGGCATGGGTCCAGTATCAATAAGTTTCATGATGGATCGGTAACAGGAGCAGCCTGCCCGGGCTCTGCTGCATCTCACGTGGTGCAGGGCGGTGCGCATCACGCGGCCACCGCCGGTCGGTACGCACACGAGCAGGGTGGGGACGGGGTTGGGATGGCACGGCGCTTCGGTATTCAGAGCGGCATCATCGGAGTGGCCGCGGCGGCGGTGGTGTCGCTCGCGGTCGCGGGGACGCTCGCCTTCGGTGATTTCGGGGCCACTTCACAGGCCGAGGCCGACACCATCGGCTCCGGCCAGGCCAAGCGGGCCGCCCGCGTCAAGGTCGATTCCTCCATCGTGCACGCCTCGGACCGCCCCGGCCGCAGCCTGAACATCACCATCGACGACGGCCCGGACCCGGCCTGGACCCCGAAGGTGCTCGAAGTGCTGAAGAAGCACCACGTCAAAGCGGTCTTCTGCATGATAGGTCCGCAGGCCAAGGCGCACCCGGACCTGGTCAAGCAGGTGGTGGCCGAGGGGCACAGGCTCTGCGACCACACCGTCAGCCACAACACCGGTATGGATCACCGGCCGCAGAGCTACCAGTCGCAGCAGATACTCGACGCGCAGAAGATGATCGAGGACGCGGCGGGCGGCGCCCGGGTCGAGTACTACCGCGCCCCCGGCGGCGCCTTCACCCCCTACAGCCGGAAGCTGGCCGCGGACCGCGGGATGCGGCCGCTGGGCTGGAACGTCGACAGCAAGGACTTCGAGGGCGGCACCCTTGAGGGGATCAAGGCGACGGTGCGCGGTGAACTGCGTAACGGGCCGACGGTCTTGTTCCACGACGGCGGGGGCGACCGTTCCCGGACCGTCGAGGCGCTGGACGGGCTGCTGCCGTGGATGCAGCAGCAGGGTTACGGGTTCGGGTTTCCGAAGCGGTGAGGGTGGGGGCGGGTGCGTGCCACCCGCCGGACACCCGGGGCCTGTCCGTCACCGACCTGCCGGACAGGCCCCGGTGTGTGCCGCCGCTTTCCGGCTCCCCGGGGCGACGGCCTCCTCCCCCGGCCTCATGCCGTGCGCGGCCCGCCGCTGCCCACCGCGCACGGCCCGTTTTCCTTACGCCGCGCCGAACAGCTCCGCGAGGCCGCGCTCCAGGCCCAGGTGCGCCGGCTCGCCGCCCGCGGGTACCGCCTCGTAGGAGCGGGCGAGGAACGCCCGGACATCCGTGGTCCTCAACTGGACCAGGGCGACGCCTTCCTCCGCGTGGAACTCCATCACCGTGCGCTCCGGGCCGGACGGCCGCACCCGCACATCGCCCCGCCCGGCCGGTCTCCGAAGCCCCTCGTCGAGCAGTTCCCGGGCGAAGGCCCAGTCCACGGCGGAGCCGTCCAGCGAGATCTCCGGCGGGAAGAACATCCGTACCGCCAGGGGATCGGCGGGCTGGTAGTGCAGCACGGCGGGCACCGCGTACGGGCCGCAGGTGGTGGCGATGAGGCGGACCTGGACGGCTTGGTCGATGGCGGTGTTCATCGCGCTGCTCCCTCTGCGGCTGTCGGGTCATGGGCAGTGGCTCGTCCGGTAAGACGGTGTGCCCACGCTCGCCGTGCACGCCACATCGGTGTGAGATGCGTCTCATGTGGCCGGAGGGGCTGCCCGGTGGTCCGTCGTACGCGATGGGCGCGGCGGGCGCGGGCGCGGGCGCGGGGGAGCGGGGAGCGCGGCCTGCGGCGGGAGCAGGGCCTGCGGCGGGGAAGTGCGCTTTCCGCTATGGCAGTCGCTTACGGCAGTCGCTGCTCCGGAAGGTGATCCGGCGCCCCGGGGTACGTCAGGAACTCCTCCAGGATCCCCGGGGCCGCCATCGCGGCGAAGGACGGAGCCTCGGCCGCCGCAAGGTCCGGGATGCGATAGCCGTCCTCACCGGCCGCGACCGCTGCGGTGAGCGTGACCAGACCGGCCCGGCGGGTGAACGGCGAGGTCGTCAACGTCCAGGCGGCGATGGCCTCGCGCCGGAGGGCGAGGGTGTCGCGGCTGAAGGTGCCCGAACGGGCGACCAGGTAGGGGCCCTCGACCCCGTGCCCGAGGTTGCGGTACGCGTCCCGGGCCAGCCACAGCACGAGCGCCGTGGTGACCACCGCGTAGACCCAGGCGCAGTGCAGCAGGACGGGGGTGAACGCCGCACCGAGACCGGCCAGGACGGCGGTGCCGGGCAGCACCGCCCACAGCAGTCCGCGCACCCGGCGCCGGCGAAGGGCGATGCGGGGGTGCGGCGTCAGCGTGGCCGGTGACGCGCCCGCTGCCGGGAAGGGCGACCGCAGGGCGCCGCCCGCCACCCGCACCGCCTCCGGACGGGGCGCCGGCGGCAGCAGTCCGCTGCGCTTGCGGTTCTCCTCGCGGTTGCCCAGGCCGCCTGCCACCGCGCGCACCAGCGCCCCGCCACCGGCCCTCAGTAGCAGTGGTTCACGCAGCAACACCCCGCGCAGCCGCGCCCGTTCGATGGTGACCGACCGGGTGGTGAACAGGCCGCGCCGTACCCGAAGCGTGCGCGCATCGGTCCACTCCAGGCAGTGGTTGAACCAGTTCTCGACGTAGAGGGCGACGGCGCCGACCGAGCCGAGGGCGAGGACGCCGAGCAGCGCCGCCGGGACCGTCAGCCAGAGGGCGCTCGCACCGAACTCGGTGAACGCCCGCTGGACGAAGCCGAGTTTCCAGGCCTCGATGCCGATGCCGTCCAGGACCCGGTAGACCGAACCGGCCGCCACGAACACCCCGCCGATGACCCAGAAGGTGAGCGGCGCGTACCGCAGCCAGCGCCAGCTGAAACGGGCGAGCACCGGATCATTCGCCGCCCCCTCGGTGTCCGCGTACGCGAGCAGCTCGGCGCGCAGCCGTTCCGCGTCGAGGACCGTGAGCGCTTCCAGTGACAGTTCGCTGCGGCCGTCCCCCGAGCCCGCCGTCCCTGCCCGCAGCACGGTGACCCCCAGCAGCCGGTGCAGCGGTGACGCGGTCAGGTCGACGGTGCGGATGCGGTGCAGCGGCACACTGCGCAGCCGGCGCGTCAGCAGTCCGCTGCGTACGTCGAGGGTGGGCGAAGCGTGGCCGTGGCCGCCGGAAGCACCCGTTTCCGTGCCGTCCGGGCTCCCGGGGAGCGTGACCCGGAACTCCGTACGGGCCCAGCGGATCAGGCCGATGCCGGTGACGACGGCGAACGAGGCGGCGATGGCGGCGAGCGTGATCCAGGCCTGGGTGGTGATCCGGCCTCCGGTGGCCAGCGCCGTCAGCGTCAGCGAACCGAGCGGTGCCGCCATCCAGCCGCAGTGCACCAGCAGGGTGCGCGGGTCCAGCCGCCGCCACCGGCCTGTGTCGGAGAGGGTGGCTGAGGGGGCTGCAGAGGCGGTGGCAAAGGGGGGGGTGGAGGCGGCGGGGGCCCTGCCCGGTATGCCGCGGCCGCGGTCCACGCCGGGGGTGGAGGGCTCGTGTGGCGTGCTCATGCGGCATCACCCGGTACGTCCTGCGCCGCCTCGCCGATCCGCCGCGACAGCTCCTCGGCGTCCGCGTCGGACAGCCCCGCGATCTTGATGTCGCCCGCGGTCGAGGCGGTGGTGACGGTCACCGTCGCCAGGCCGTAGCGCCGTTGGAGCGGCCCGCGCACGGTGTCCACCGTCTGCACCCGGGTCAGCGGCGCGATCCGCCGCTTCTGCCAGAACCAGCCGCCCGCCGCATAGACCGCACGTTCGCCCAGCTCCCAGGCGTGCACCGCATACCGCCACCGCGGCATGAGTACGAGGTAGCCGACGGCCGGCAGCACCAGCACGACCAGCAGCAACGGGCCCAGCCACGGCAGTGCGCCGGGAAAGAAGAGGAGCGAAAGGACCGTCATGACGAGGGCGACGAGCAGCATCGGACCGCTGAGCGTCAGCAGGGCCTGAGCCGTCCACCAGCGGCGGGCCCGCGGATCGACTCGGTGGCGGGGTGGGCGCAGTAGCGGGGCGGCATGCTCGGGCATGAGGGTCACCGGTTTCCAAGTCAAGCGTATTGAGTTCCGGTACGTTATAACGGTACAAGCGACTTGTAAAAGCGGGTCGGCACTCCTGGGCCGGCCCCCTGAGTCGGAGTCATGCGCGCAGCCATGCGCGGAATCATGCGTGGAGTCGTGAGTCGGAGCCATGAGCTGAGCCATGAGCTGAGTCATGAGCTGAGCCATGAGCTGGAGACTTGCGAAGGGTCGCGCGCGGTAGGAGGGAGGTCATCCGTGCCCAAGAAGGTGGACCACGAAGCCAGACGCCAGGAGATCTCCGAGGCGCTGTGGCGGATTGCGAGCACCCGCGGGCTGGACGGGGCGAGCCTGCGCGATGTCGCGGCGGAGGCCGGGATCTCGCTCGGCCGGCTGCAGCACTACTTCCGCACCAGGGACGAGATGCTGCTCTTCGCCCTCCGGCACATCAACCGGCTGGCCGCGGACCGGATCCGCGCCCGCATCGAGGCACTGGCCGGGGGGCCGGCCGGGGGCCCGGCAAGGGAGCCGACGCCCCGTGAGGTGCTGCGCGCCTGTCTGTCCGGCATGCTGCCGCTCGACGACAAGAGCCGTACCGGGCTGCTGGTGGGCGCCGCCTACTTCGCCCGCGCCGTGCACGACAAGACCCTGCGTGCGGAGGCCGAGAACGGCATTCCCCAGCTCCGTGCCTTCTTCGCCGGTCAACTACGGCTGGCCGCGGAGCGCGGCGAGCTGCCGCCGGAACGCGCCACGGAGGACGAGGCGATGCTGCTGATCAGCACGGCCGACGGGCTCGCCACCTATGTCCTGCTGGGTGTGCACGACCCCGAAACCGCGCTACGGCTGCTGGATCTGCAGCTGGCGAACCTCTTCGGGGCGGATCGGGTGTGAGCGGGTATGAGCGGGTGTGAGTGGAACGCGGGCCGGGGTCATCGCCGCGAGCGCGGGCGGGGCGTCCACGGTCCTTGGCGCCTGCGGTCCTCGGTGGCCGCGGCTCTCGGGGTCTGCGGCTCTCGGAATCCGCGGCTCTCGAAATCCGCGCCCTTGCCGTCGTCCTCCGGGGAGGGGGAGGGGTAGGGGTAGAGGGAGAGTTACGCCTCGCGCAGCAGGGCGACGAGATCGGCCTCGACATCCAGATGCCGCGCCTCCTCACCCTTCGCGACGATCCGGTACGACCGGGTCAGGAAGGTCCGCAGTTCCTGTGCCTCGAACTGCACCACGGCCATGCCTCCTACGGCATGGAACTCCACCACCACGGCGTGGGTGTCGTACGGCCAGATCTGCACATCACCCGCTCCGGCCGGCTCGCACAGGCCCTCCTCCAGCAGCTCCCGCGCGAACGTCCAGGTCACCTCGGCCCCGTCCAGCGACGCGGCGGGCGGAAAGATCAGACGCACCGCGAACGGATCGGCGCGGTCGTAACGCAGGCTCGCCGGGATCACCTGCGACCGGGGAGCGGTCGCGATGAGACGGGCCTGAACGGCTTGGTCGATGACGCTGGACATCGCCGGCTCCCTTGCATTCGGTGCGGATCGTTGGTGCTGTGACCACTAGGACGCGTAGGTCATCACGCCAGGTGCATTGGATTCCCGCGTGACCTGCATCACGGGCCTTCGAATGTACGTAAATGCCCTCTTTGCTGTGCGTCAGGGGGCGCGATGGAGCGCCGATTGGCCGATCTGATGGGGCGTCAGGCGCACTCGCAGGGCTGGTGGTGTGCGCGGTTGCCGTGCGGGGGCGTCGGCGAACGGGTGCGATGGGGCGGGTATCGGCAGCTGCGGGCGGTGGTCCGGGCGGTGGTCCGGGCGGTGGTCCGGGCGGTGGTCCGGGCGGTGGTTCGGCGGCAGCCGCGGGTGGTGGTCCGGGCGGTGGTGCGGATGGTGGTCCGGGCAGTGCCTTGGGCGGCGGTCTGGACGACCGGTTCGGGCTGGGCTAGCTTCCAGCCCACAACCAGAGCGGGGTGGGGCGAATTGCGACGCACGGGACGCTTGTTGTGCAGGGAACGGGCACGGGACCGGGAACGTCACGGGGGCCGGGAAGGGCACCAGGACCAGGAGCCGGGCCGGCCCGGGGAAGGGGATCGGGGCACGCGGCGGGTGCTGCGTACCCGTAGGGCTCGATGGCGGGCGGCGGCCATGGCCGCCGGTATGGCGGTGCTTGCCGCCATGGCAGCCGGGCCGGCGACCGCGGCCCCGGCGGGTTCACCCGCGGTGCCACCGGTACCGGAAGGCGCCGAGCCGGCAACGGCGGTATCGCTCACCGCCCCGCACGCCGGCTGGCGGCTCAAGGACAGCGGCAGCACCGCCCGCTTCCGCGGCCTGGCGGCCGTCAGCCGTACGACCGCCTGGGTCGCCGGTACGGCGGGCACCGTGCTGCGCAGCCACGACGGCGGCAAGAACTGGAGCGACGTCTCCCCACCCGGTGCCGGCGCCCTGGAGTTCCGCGACATCGAGGCGTTCGATGCGCGCCGTGCGGTGGTTCTCGCGATCGGTGAGGGGGAGGCCTCGCGGGTCTTCCGTACCGACGATGCCGGCGCCACCTGGACCGAAAGCTTCCGCAACAGCGACCCGCACGCCTTCTACGACTGCCTGACCTTCTTCGACCGGCGGCACGGCATCGCGCTCAGCGACCCCGTTGACGGCAGGTACCGCATCCTGTCCACAGCGGACGGCGGACGCAGTTGGCGCGTACTGCCGTCGAAGGGCATGCCGCCCGCCCAGCCGGGCGAAGCCGCATTCGCCGCCGGCGGCCAGTGCCTGGTCTCCACCGGCAGCCGTGATGCCTGGATCGCGACCGGTGGCGCGGCCACCGCCCGCGTCCTGCACACCGCCGACCGCGGCCGTACCTGGTCGGTCGCCGACACCCCGATACCGGCGGGCGACCCGGCCCGTGGTGTCTTCGCGCTCGCCGCCCGCGACCGCACCCATGTCCTCGCCGTCGGCGGTGATTTCCGCCCCGGCCAGCCCTCGCCCCGCGCCGCCGCGGTCAGCGACGACGCCGGCAGGACCTGGACACCGGCCGCCGAACCTCCCAAGGCCTACCGTTCCGGCGCCGCCTGGCTCCCGCATTCCCGGCGCCTCGCCGTGGCGGTCGGCCCGTCCGGCAGCGATCTGACCCTCGACGGCGGCCGCACCTGGCACACCTTCGACCAGGGTTCGTACGACACCGTCGACTGCGCCCCGGACCTGGGCTGCTGGGCCGCGGGTGAGCGAGGACGGATCGCACGATTGGAGCCGTGACGGAGGACGGATCGCACGATTGGAGCCGTGACGGAGGACGGATCGCACGACTGGAGCCGTGACGGAGGACGGAACGCAGGACCGGAGCTGTGACGGCGGGGCCTGGCGGCGGCTCCCGGCGGTGGTTCGGGAGGCGGGGCCTGGTGGCGGTGGCGCCTGGCGGTGGCGCCCAGCAGTGGTCCGAGTGGCGGGCCTGGTGGCGGGCCCGAAGCGCAAGCGCGGGCCCCGCCTCCGGGTGGCTGTCTCACGTCGGCCCACTCCCACCCACCCCGGTGGCCGTCGTTACTCCATCAGGCTGCCGAGCCGCCCCTCCAGCACCACCAGCAACTCGGCCAAGGCCGTGGAGAGTTCTTCCTGCCGCTGATCGCCGACGCCTTCGAGCAGCGCCGCCTCGTACCGCAACTGTTCGGGCAGCAGCCGGTCGATGGTCGCGCGTCCTTCGTCAGTGAGCGAGAGATGCGCGACGCGGCGGTCCCGGTCGTCGGGGCGACGGGCGATCAGCCCACGCTCCTCCAGTTGCCGTACGCGTTTGGTCACCGCGGCACCGGACGCAAAGGTCTCGCGGGCCACCCGGCCGGGGGTCAGCTCACGGTCCATCCGGCGCAGGGTGCCGAGGATGTCGAATTCGGGACGGGTGAGTCCGGCCTTCCGCAGTGGCGCATCCGCCGCTTGCTGCAGCAGTGCGGAACAGCGGTTGAGCCGCCCGAT
The DNA here is from genome assembly GCF_004125265.1 of Streptomyces lydicus. Taxonomy (GTDB): domain Bacteria; phylum Actinomycetota; class Actinomycetes; order Streptomycetales; family Streptomycetaceae; genus Streptomyces; species Streptomyces lydicus_C. The sequence continues at coordinate 1,018,278 of NZ_RDTE01000003.1, read as the reverse complement.
CACCGCCATCGGGCCGGTGTCCAGCCCGGGGTGCACCTGCTGCCACTGGCGCAGCACCCCCGCGACGATGTCCTCGGTCACCCGCACACTCCTCTCGACCATGCCGTACGCCTGCAATTGTGCCTGCCGCGGTGCCGGCCGCCGCGCCGGGCGCTCGTGGGTCAGGCGGCCGGAACCGGTACCGGACGCCGGCGGACGAGGCCGGCCAGTGTCCGGTGGCCCTGCTGCTCGGCACGGGCGATCCGCTCCTCGGGGAGGGCGTGTAGCCACCACTCGCCGGCCGCCACCTCCACGGCTTCGCGGAGCTCGACCAGCCCCGCGGCCAGCCGGTCACGGGCCCAGCGGATCTCCTGGTCCCGGTCGGTCTCCCGGTTCCGGCCGGTCTCCTGGTCTCGGTCGGTCTCCTGGTCCCGGTGGGTGCCCCGGGCCCGGCCGACATCGTGGGCCCCACCGGATTCCCGGGCGCCGTCCGCCCCGGGAGCGGTACTCGCCACGAGCAGCCGCAAGGCGGCGGTCTCCGCGGCCGCAACCTGCCCCAGGGCGGCCTCGATACGGTGGGCGGCCCGCCGATTGGTGATCACGACGCAGCAGGCCAGCCCCACCACCGCGCCCACCACGGTGTCGATCCAGCGGTCGGCGATCAGCGTGCCGGCCGGCAGCCGCCCGCCGAACTCGGTCAACAGCAGCGCCATCGGTGTGACGCACACCGAGCCGAGCCAGTAGTTATGGGTGATGCAGGCCTCCGCGCCGAGCTGGAAGGCCAGCGCCAGCCCGACCATCGCGAGCTCCCCTAGGTGCGTCAGGGGCAGCAGCGCGGTGTAGAGCAGCAGCCCGAGAAGGTTGCCGAGGGTCCGTTGGAGCGCCCGTTGCCAGGAGAGCGTGGTGTTGGCCTGGTAGATGGAGGCCGCGGTGACCACGGCCCAGTACGGGTGCCCGACGCCGATGCCCATCGACACCCAGCCCGCCAGCACACACCCGGCGGCGACCCGCGCACCGATGGGCAGCAGCGGTGACCCGGGCGCGAGACGGGCGAGCACCGCGCGCACCCCGCGCGGACGGCCGGGCGCAGGCCGCCATGGCTCCCGCGCCTCCTCGGCGACGCCCACCAGTTCCTCGGCCTGCACGGCCGAGAGCGCAACCCGTGGCAGCGGCCGTCCGCTGCGCAGTTCACGGGCCCAGGCGCCGAGCCGCTCGGCTTCGCCCGCGGCGGACCGGCCGTCGTGGCCCAGCACCGATTCGGCCCGCACCAGCAGGCGTTCGAGCCCGGCCCGCGCGGCGGCTCTCGCCGAGGTGTGCACCGGAACCAGAAACAGGGTGTGCCAGGCGGCGTTCACGGCGGCCGCAGTGGCATGCCGCGCCTGCGCCACACCGGCGGGTTCCTCACCCGTGGGTTTCTCACCGCTGGGTTCCCCGTCAGCGGGTTTCCAACTGGCGGGTCCGCCCCCAGCGGATTCCCGGCCGGCGCCACCAGCAGGCTCCCCACCAGCGGGCTCCCCACCGTGGGGTGCCTCACCGCGGGGTGCCCCACCGGTCCCTTCCGCCTCGCCAAAGCCCTGATCGGCAGTACGCAGCAGCCCTGCCGCGGCCTCCAGCGCGCGGGCGACGGCGATCCGCTCCGGCCCCTGCGGCCGTATCAGGGCCGGCGCCATACAGACCAGCCAGGCGAGTCCTCCGGCGCCGAGCGCCACCGCCATGTGCAGGGGTACCTGGCCGAGACGCTGCGGCACGAAGAAGGCCGAGGCCGTGATGAACGTCAGGATGATGTTCGCCGGCGGACCGATACGCGTGGCATCACAGACCATCTTGTGGACCGCGGCCAGCAGTGAGGCGAACACGACGAGCAGCGCGGTCGACGTGGTCAGCGAGGCGGCGGTCAGTGCGATGCCGAGGCTCGCGACCATTCCGAGCACCACCCACAGCAGCGTGCGGGCGCGGGCGGCGTACGGAAGACCGTGCGCGTACAGGGCGCACATCGCTCCTGCCGAGGTGTACAGGATCAGATCCAGCCGGCCGAGGAAGAACAAGGTGAGATCGGGGATCGCCAGCGCCGCCACCGCGCTGAGTGCCGGTTTGTGCCAGATGTCGACGGGCCGGCGCAGCCGCACGGTGCTCCGCAGGGGCAGCGGCCGGGCCCGCACCGCACCACTTCCCGCCACGGCGTACGCGCCCTTCCCGGTCCGTCTTGCATGCTTCCCCATGGCAGAAGATTAACAGGTGTTTTACTGGCGAAATAAATGCCTCTCGTCACGCCGGGCGTCAGGGAGCAGAGCTCCGGACCGGGAGCGGCACCAGGGGGAGCGGATTGACAGAGAGGGAGGGGAAGGGGGTGGCGGAGCGGAAGGGGAGGCAATGGGTAGAGCGGGAGAGGCGGCAATGAGTCGAGCGAGAGGCGGGCCGAGCGGGAGAGGAGGTAAGAGGAGGAGGCAACAGGCCGAGCGGGAGGTGATAGGCGGAGCGGAAGGGGAGAGGGCCGGCGCAGGGGGCGACAATGGCCAGGTGCCAGCCGCCAAGAAGAAGACGACGACCGCGAACGCGTCACCGGAGCGCCGCCGCGAACTGCTCAACATCGCGGCGGAGGTATTCGCCGCACACGGCTACAACGCCACCACCGTCCGCCGTATCGCCGACGAGGCGGGGATGCTCGCGGGCAGCCTCTACTACCACTTCGATTCCAAGGAATCGATGCTGGACGAGATCCTCTCCAGCTTCCTGACCGAGCTGTGGGACGGCTACGACGCCGTACTCGCCGCCGGGCTCGGCCCCAGGGAGACCATCGAGGCCCTGGTCACCGAGTCCTTCCGGGAGATCGACCGGCACCGCGCGGCCGTCGCCATCTACCAGAAGGAGTCCAGGCACCTGGCCGGGCAGTCCCGCTTCGGCTATCTCGCCGACTCGCAGCGGAAGTTCGAAAAGGCCTGGCTGGGCACACTGGAACGCGGGGTGGCGGACGGAGTCTTCCGGGCCGACCTCGACATCCGGCTCACTTACCGCTTCGTCCGCGACACCGTCTGGGTTGCGGCGAGCTGGTACCGGCCGGGCGGACAGCACAGTCCCGAGGAGATCGCCCGCCAGTACCTCTCCATGGTGTTGGACGGCGTCGCCGTACGCGCCTGACCCACCCGGGAAGGGCGCGGCGGCCCGCGCACCGGATCAACTACGGCGCAGCGCCCTGTCGGCGCCCGCTCAGCAGGAGCTGTTCTTCACGTACAGGGCCCGCGAGGCCCAGGTCGTGCCGTAGCGGACATCCTTCGTCGTGCCCTTGGGGAGGCTCCCGTAGGGGTCGCGCTGATGCGGGACGATGATGGTGTAGCACGCGGTGCGCCGGCTGCACAGGTTCGTCAGGCGGACATAGCGCTGATGGCCCTTGTTGAAGTACTTCCGCACCACCACACAGTGTGGCGGCCGGTCGGCCGCTGCCGCGGTCGAGGCGCTGAGCATCGTCAGAGAGGCGCTGCACGTCACCGTTGCCAGCGCTATGGCCATGAACTTCCGCACGTCATCTCCCCCGCTGGAAACCTCGGACACCCCCGCGAAGCCCACACCGGGTTCGCACGTTCATTCCCATTGTCCATACCCACCCAGAGAAAAGCAGCCCCGGGGGTCACACAGGGACAAGACCGCGACACAGGAGTAGCCCTTTCGGAACGAGGCCGGGCAGGTGGGCAGGTCGGGAGCGAGCCGGGGTGATCGGGCCGGGGCAATGGTCGGGAGCGAGCCGGGATGATCGGGCCGGGGCAATGGTCGGGAGCGAGCCGGGACGGTCGGGCCGGGGTTGCGGCCGGGGCAAGCGAGGTGAGCGGGGCAAGTGGGCCGGCCTCCTCTCCGGCTGTCGGCCGGTGTCACTCGCCCGAGGGCGGGCGCGCCGCCACCACCTTCAGCCCTCGATCCGAGAATTCCCGTCGGACCGCCTCCTTCGCTCCGTTGTCCGTGATGAAGGTGTCAAAGACATCCGCGTCGCCGACCCGGGCGAAGCAGCGCTCGCCGATTTTCGACGAGTCCGCGACGATCACCGCACGCCGGGCACGCTCGGCCATCAGGCGGTTGACCCGGGCCTCCGCCTCGTCGTGCACCGTGGCCCCCATCGTCGGGTCCATGCCGTTGGCGCCGATGAACGCGATATCGACAGAAATCTGCTGCAGCACCAACTCGCTGAAGGGCCCGACCAGTTCAAATGACCGCGAGTGCGCCACTCCACCGGTGAGCACGATCTTGATTTGCGGCCGCACGGCCAGCTCATTGGCGATGTTGAGGGAGTTGGTGACGATCGTCAGATGCGGTTGCGGGCCGGCCTCCGCGAAGTCCGCACGGGTGGCCAGCACCCGCGCGATCGCCGTGGTCGTCGTGCCGCCGCTCAGCCCGACCACATGCCCCCGCTCGACGAGCTTCGCCGCGGCCTGGGCCACTGCCTCCTTCTCTTCCGACCGGTGCGCATGCTTGTACCGAATGGGCAGGTCGTACGCCACCGAACTGAGCACCGCCCCGCCCCGGGTGCGGGTCAGCAACTGCTGCTCGGCCAGGGCGTCCATGTCGCGCCGCATCGTGGCAGCCGAGACCTCCAGCTCGGTCGCCGCCTCCTCGACGTCCATCCGGCCTCGGTCGCCGAGCAGCTCGAGCAGTGCGTTCATCCGTTCATGGCGCTTCATGGCGCGAGCCTAATTCGTCGCAGCAGGTCACAGTGACGCGCCGTGGGCGCCCTCGTGCTCCGCCGCACCGGCACCTCCCCTCGGCTGCGGCGAAGCGCCGCCGAGGCGGTGACCGCCTGCCGCCGTCCCGCCCCCGGGTGTCTCACCCCCGGGCCGGCGCCTGGGCTGCGTACTGGTCCGGCACCGTCGCCGGAGTGCCCAGCACCTCCAGCAGCCTCGCCGCTTCGTCGGCCACTGCCTCCCGGGCGGGCTTGAGGTACTTCCGGGAGTCCACGAGCGAGGGGTCGGCGCCCAGCGTGTGCCGTATCGAGTGAGTGAAGACGGAGACCAGATGAGTGGAGATATTGATCTTCGTCATTCCTGCGGCAATGGCCCGCCGCAGCTCATCGTCGGGCACACCGGACGAACCGTGCAGTACCAGCGGCACCGGCAGAGTGGCGTGCAGCGCCTGGATGAGGGCCTTGTCCAGTACGGCCGTGCGCTCATGCATGGCGTGGGAGGACCCGACGGCCACGGCGAGAGCATCCACCCCCGTCGCCCGGACGAAGGCCAGGGCCTCGTCCGGATCCGTGCGCACCCCCGGCGCATGGACCCCGTCCTTGCCGCCGACCTCGCCGAGTTCCGCCTCGACATAGGCGCCACGGTCATGGCACCAGGCGGTGAGCTCGGCGGTGGTGGCCACGTTCTCTTCGTACGGAAGCGCGGAGGCATCCACCATGACCGAGCCCACCCCGGCGGCGATGCCCTGGTGGACCAGCTCGGCATCGGTGATGTGGTCGAGGTGCACCGCAATCGGGGCCGTGGAGCCTTCGGCGAGGGCGAGTGTGGCGCGGGTGAGGGGTAGCAGGCTGCCGTGGTAACGGATGCAGTTCTCGCTGATCTGCAGGATCAACGGGATCGCGGTGCGCTCGGCGGCGGTGACGAGTGCTTCGGCCGTCTCCAGATGAATGACGTTGAAGGCCGCGGCACCGACCCGCGCCTCACGCGCGGCGTCCACGATCGATGAGGTCGGAACGAGGGGCATCGAAGGCTGGCTCCCTTGCGGACGGGGCTGATTGACAGGGAAGGCGGGTTGACCTGGGGAGGCGGGCGTCTACGAGGCGGACGGCGTTTCGAGCATCACCGAGCGGGTCAGACCGCGGGGGTTGTCCGGGTCCAGGCCGCGGGCGCGGGCTCGCTCCAGCGCCACCCGCTGGACCAGCACCAGATCGGCCAGCGGATCGCGCGCATGGCACACAAAGCGCGCCCCGGTCCGCACCACATCGGCCTCCAGCCCGTCCGGTACCGGACCGAACAGCCAGGTCACCCGGCCGGGTGCGGCTATCGAGATCGGACCGTGGCGGTACTCCATAGCGGGGTACGACTCGGTCCAACTCTGCGACGCCTCCCGCATCTTGAGTGCCGCCTCGTTGGCCAGACCGAACGTCCAGCCCGTCCCGAGGAAGGCGAACTGCTCGGCGTCCACCCATTCCTTGTCCACCGGGGCGGCCAGTGCCTCCTCCGCGTCGGTCACCGCCCGGGAGACGTCCTCGCCCAGCTGTGCACGCAGCACCGTCAGCGCAGTCGTCGCGAAACGGGTCTGCACCACCGACTCCTCATCGGCGAAGGGAAGCGCGACCGTCTCGTCGGAGACCGCCGCCGCCGGCGTCGCGGGGGCACCGAGGATCGTCACCGTCGGGATACGCCCCTTGACCGCGTCGAGTACGCGCAACACCTCGGTCGTGGTGCCGGACCGGGTGATCGCGACCACCGCGTCATAGCCGCGGTCGGTACCGAGGAACGCTTCGGAGGCGGCGAAGGGGTCCGTCACCCCCTGTCCGGCTGCCTCGCGCAGTGCCGCATACGACTGCGCCATGAACCATGAGGTGCCGCAGCCGACAACGGCCACCCGCTGTCCGGCCTTGGGCAGCGGGGTCGTGGCCGCCCCGATCCGCGCGGCCTCCCGCCAGGTCTCCGGCTGGCTGTGCAGTTCCTGCTCCATGTACGAGATCTCGCTCATGGCCCACCCTCCTGCGATGTGCATGTGCTCGTCGGTCTGGACGTCCGTGCGTCTGCGTCTCTGCGCGCTTCTGCGTCCGCATGGCTGCGTGAAAGTGCAATATTTGCGTTCGTTGCAATCGACTGTACGCAGAAACTTGCCGAGCTTCCATCCCTCGTTCGGGCGGATGCGCCAGAGGGGAGGGGTGGATCAGCCGCTTGGCGGGGACCTGTGAACCGGCCCTATGTGCGTGAAGGCGGGGTTTTCGCGGGGTGTCGGGAGTGCGTGCAGGGAGGCGCGGGGGAGTGCAGGGAAGTGGGAGAAGCTGTTGACAGCTGCGTGAAAAGCGCCGAATACTTGCAAGATCACTCACGCGTTTCGAGTGTGCAGTTCACCCGCGCAGTGCCAGTCACGCAGCTCAGTCATGCAGCAAGGCCCGCTCCGCCGCACAAAGGACTTCCCGTGTCCATTGCCACGCTCTCCGCGACGCCCCCGCCCCCCTCACCCGGGACCGCACGCCGCACCGGCAGACTGTTCGCGCTCACCGGCGCCGTCGTCGGCGTCATCTACGGCTACGACACCGGCAGCATCTCTGGTGCCCTGGTGTTCCTGAGCAAGGACTTCCATCTCACCGAGGCCGAAAAGGGCCTGGTCAACAGCATCCTGGTGTTCGGCTCCATCGTGGGCGCGCTGATCGGCGGCAAGCTCGCCGATGCCCTGGGCCGCAAGGCGGCGATGCTGATCGTCGCCGGCTCGTACGCCGTATTCGTGGCGCTCTCCGCCGTCGCGCCCAACGTCGTCGTGCTGGATGCCGTTCGCTTCCTGCTCGGCATCGCCATCGGCATCTCGATCGTCGCCGCCCCGCTCTATGTCGCCGAATCGACTCCGGCGCGTATCCGCGGGGCCTCCGTCGCCGCCTACCAAGTGGCCACGGTCGCGGGCATCGTGATCACGTACTTCGTCAACTGGGGCCTGTCCGGCGGTGGTCACTGGCGCTGGATGCTCGGTCTCTCCGCGATCCCCGCCGCACTCGTGCTGATCCCGCTGCTCAGGCTGCCGGACACGCCACGCTGGTATGTCCTCAAGGGGCGTACGGAACGAGCCGTCGAGGTCATGGCCATGACCGATCCTGACGTCGATCCGCGCGAGGAGGTCGCTGTCGTGGCGTCCGCGCTCGCCCAGGAGAGCGGTGGATCGGCGCGCTCCTTGCTGCGCAAGCCGTACGCCCGTGCCGCGCTCTTCGTCGTCGGCCTCGGCTTCTTCTGCCAGATCACCGGTATCAACGCCGTGACGTACTACAGCCCGCAGATCTTCGAGGAGATGGGCTTCACCGGCGACGGCCAGAACTTCCTGCTGCCGTCCTTCGTCCAGCTCGCCTCGCTGGCCGCGACCGTGCTCGCCCTCCTCATCATCGACCGACTCGGCCGCCGGGTGGTGCTGCTCTGCGGTATCGGCACGATGGTCGCGATGCTCGCCGTCCTGACCGCGGTCTTCGCCAGGGGCGAGCTGCACGGCGCCTCGACCTGGGTGGGCTTCGCCGCGATCCTGCTGTTCACCGCAGCCTTCAACTTCGGCTTCGGATCGCTGATCTGGGTCTATGCGAGCGAGGCCTTCCCCGCCCAACTACGCTCGACCGGGGCTTCGGTGATGCTCACCGCCGACCTGGTGGCCAATCTCCTGATCGCCCAGTTCTTCCCCTCTGTGATGGCCTGGGCCGGCGCGGCCCTGACCTTCGCGGGCCTTGGCGTCCTCGCGCTCGCCGCGCTGGTCTTCGCCGCCGCCACCGCTCCCGAGACCAAGGGGCGTCAGCTGGAGGACATCCAGGACTACTGGCGCAACGGGGGGCGCTGGCCCGCGTCGCCCACGCCCGTTCCCGCGAGCTCCGGCTCGCTCAGTGGCTCAGCGGTGCCTCCGACCACGGCTCCGTAGTACCGGGGAGGGGCGGTTGCCCGGCTGACGGGACGGGGCAACTGTTCCTCCCTCGGGCGCTCAGGACGGCAGTTGTTCCCGGTACTGCTCCAGCGCAGGGGCGGTCGTCGTCGCCGCGAACTCCGTGATCCGGTACTCACACACCCCGGCGAGGGCGAACGGGTCTTCGGTCACGATCCGCTCGACGGTCGCACGGTCCGTCCCCGCGGCGAGAATCACGCCCCCGTCCCGCGGGATCTTGCGGCCGGCGGCGAGGAAGTGCCCGGCGGCGTACTCCTTCTCCAGCCACTCCCGGTGCTCCTGAAGGACGGCGTCGACGCGTTCGAGGGGCGCGGTGTAGGTCAGCTCCAGTACGAACATGGGTGCAATATAGACGAGATATCAGGCGGAAGTACGGCTTCTGACGGGAAGAGGATGCGCAGGCCAGGGCGGATGCCGCAGCAGGTGTCCCCGCGGGCGCGGCGCACGCCGCGGGCCCGTCTCCGCTGCGGGTAGCGGGTACAGGTCCCGGAAGTGCCGCGATCTCCCGGGGCAGGGCGCCGAGCGCCGGGTGGAAGCTGTGTGCCCGCAGCGTACGGGCGGGTCCGGGTTCACGCTCACCAAGGTACCGAGGGCCACTGACAACGCATCATGATCAGGTATCCCGGCCTGGCCAGAGGCTCGTTCACCGGTTCGGTAGCGTGGTGGTCACCATGGACACTCCCGGAACGCTCTCCTGCGACGACGAACTGCGGAACTGGCCGGCCGACGAAGACCAGGCGCGTGCCGTCCAGGACCGGTTGCGGCCCTGCGTACGGCTCGATGAGCCCGGTCCGGAACCGGGGTTCGAGGGCACGGTCGTCGGGGTGGACGTCGCCTACGACGACGCACGTGACGTCGTCGCCGCTGCCGCCGTCGCGCTGGACGCCCGTACGTGCGCCGTCGTCGACGAGGCGACCGCCGTCGGGCAGATCTCCTTCCCGTACGTCCCCGGCCTGCTGGCGTTCCGTGAGATTCCCACCGTGCTCGACGCCCTCGCCCGTCTCACCCGCACCCCTGACCTCGTGGTCTGCGACGGTTACGGGCTGGCGCACCCGCGCCGCTTCGGGCTCGCCAGCCACCTGGGAGTGCTGACCGGGCTGCCCACCATCGGGGTCGCCAAGAACCCCTTCACCTTCCGCTACGCGCCTCCCGGACCGGACCGCGGCGCCACCTCTCCGCTTCTGGACGGGACCGAGGAGGTGGGACGTGCGCTGCGTACCCAAAGGGGGGTCAAGCCGGTCTTCGTCTCCGTGGGGCATCGCGTCGGTCTCGACCGTGCCTGTGCGCAAACACTCCACCTGGCAGCGCGTTACCGGCTTCCCGAGACGACCCGGGCCGCGGACGCGCTGTGCCGGAGGGCGCTCGCCGACGCCTGACGGGGGGAGGCGAGGAGAGCCGGGCTACCCCTGGACGACGCGGAACGTGATGCCCGCATCCTGGAGGCGGGCCGTCAGCGCGTCCCCCATGGCAACCGCGGTCGTCACCTGCCCGGCGGTCTCCGGCAGGTCGTCGAAGGCCAGGCTGAGCGCCGACTCGGCGAGCATCTTCGCCGTCTCGTCGTAGCCGGGGTCACCGCCCGCGACCTCGGTGATCAGGCGTTCGCCGCCGCCGGAGGCGACGAAGCGGACCCTGAACCAGCTGCGTGCGCGCCGCTCGGGGCCCGGCCCTTCACCCGGCTCCAGGCGCCGCGACAGCCAGCGCCGCGCGGCGGGAACCTGGGCGACTGCGCACAGGGCTCCCACCCCCATCACTCCGCCGACGGCGACCGGCAGCCGTCGTACGCCTGCGTAGTGGCGGTAGCGGAAGTCGGGCCCGTAACGGTCCAGCGCGGCGGCGGAGCGGGCGATGACCTGAGGATCGAGGGTCGGCAACGGCACGCCCCAGGTGCGCGTTTCATCGCTCCGGAGCGGTGGCCCGAAGGGTGCCCGCACCGTACGGCCGGCCGGTCGCGGCTCCGCCCGCTGCCGCTCGCGGGCGGCCTGTGCCATGGCGACCGGACGCGATGCGGCGGTCAGTGCCGAGGCCAGAGTGCCGCCGGAAAAGGTGGCGTTGGTCCGTACGAAGCCGTCGATGCGCACGGGGACGCCTTCGGGGAGGAGCCCCACCGTGAAGAGCACCCCCAGATCGTGCGGGACGGAGTCGAATCCGCAGGCGTGCACCAGGCGCGCCCCGGAGGCGCGGGCCGTCGCATCGTGACGCACATACATCCGGTCGATGAACTCCGGCTCACCGGTCAGATCGACATAGTCGGTGCCTGCCGCGGCGCATGCGGCGACCAGCGGCTCACCGTGGAGCAGATACGGCCCGACAGTCGTCACCAGCACTTTGGTACCAGCGGCGAGGGCGCGCAGCGCGTGGGGATCGCCGCTGTCGGCCCGCAGCAGCGGCAGGTCGGCACAGTCTGGGTTGATCGCTGTCAGCCGGTCGCGCAGCCGCTCCAGTTTCGCGGTGTTGCGCCCGGCCAGCGCCCAGCGGCAGCCCTGGGGAGCATGCGCGGCCAGGTAGGTGGCGGTGAGGGAGCCCGCGAAGCCGGTCGCGCCGTAGAGGACGAGATCATGGTCCCGTCCGGAGGTGTCCTGCCGTCGCATCGCGCGTCCTCTCGTGCGTCCCCTCGACCGCCCACTGGGCACGGAGCCCGGACATTAGGCAGTCACCGTGCCCCGTCAACGTACGCGCCCGGCCGCAGTCCTGGCCGTTCCCCTCCCGGGGAGGTGCCGCCGGACGCGGTGCCGCGGGGCTCCGCCGCGGGCGGGGGAGTCCGTGCCCCAAGCGCGTGGGAGTCGAACAGCGCGGTGGCGAGTTGCGGGGCGGACACGACGGCGGTTGTCCCTCGGTCGGCCCGGCGTCCGGCGCTCCGCGGGCCGTTGTCAGTGGTCGCCGTTAGCGTGGAATGCGTTGGGCGGCCCGCGCGTGACGAGCGTGGCGCCGGGCGGCGGCGCGAGCGGTGCCGTACGGGGGACGGATGTGGAGGAGCGCATGGCGAAGGCGGCGGGTCCGGCGGCGGTACGGGAGCGGGTGCGCGCGTTCGCGCTCGGCCTTCCGGGGACCGTGGAGGAGTTCCCCTGGGGCGAGAGCGTCATCAAGGTCAACAAGAAGGTCTTCGTCTTCCTCGGCATCGATGGCGGCGACCGCCCGCACGGGGTCACGCTGAAACTGAAGGATCCCGCAGCGCACGCCCATGCCCTGACCCTGCCCGGCGCCCAGCCCGCGGGCTACGGCCTGGGCAGGTCCGGATGGGTGCGGGTCCCGCTGGCGGAGCCGGGCGCTCCGCCGGCCGATCTGCTGTGCGACTGGGCGGAGGAGTCGTATCGCGTCATAGCCCCCAAAAAGCTCATCGCCGAGCTCGACGGGGGATAGCGACGCAGCGGCAGCAGGCGCGCGAAGGCCCGCGACGGCGATGGCAGTTGAGCATCGCCGGCGCGGGCCTTGTGGCTGGTGCCACCTGGCACGGGGGTCTTGTGGAAAGTGGAACACGTTCTTAACATCGCAAGTGTTACATCAGAAGTGTCACAGGCGAAGGGGCATGGGGCGCGATGACGGAGTCAGGGAACGGCCCGCTGAGCGGGGTGCGGGTGGTCGAACTCGCGGGCATCGGCCCCGGTCCGTTCGCCGCCATGCTCCTGGCCGACCTCGGCGCGGATGTCGTCCGCGCCGACCGGCCAGGAGGCCCGGGGCTGGGCGTCGATCCGGCCCATGACGTCACCAACCGCAACAAGCGCTCCGTGCTGGTGGACCTGAAGAGCCCCGAAGGGGTGGCGCAGGTGCTCGAACTGGCCGCACGCGCCGATGTGCTGATCGAGGGGTACCGCCCGGGCGTGGCCGAGCGGCTGGGAGTGGGGCCCGAGGAGTGCCTGGCGCGCAACCCCCGGCTGGTCTACGGCCGGATGACGGGCTGGGGACAGCAGGGCCCGCTCGCCGACACGGCCGGACACGACATCGGCTATATCGCCATTACGGGCGCCCTGGGCATGATCGGCCCGTCCGACGGCCCGCCCGCGATCCCCGCCAATCTCCTCGGTGACTACGCAGGCGGCTCCCTCTACCTCGTCATCGGCGTCCTCGCCGCCCTCCAGCACGCCCGCACCGAGGGCGGCACGGGCCAGGTCGTCGACGCCGCCATCGTCGACGGCACGGCCCACCTGACGGCGATGATCCACGGCATGCTGGCGGCCGGCGGCTGGCAGGACCGGCGCGGTGCGAATCTGCTCGACGGCGGGGCACCCTTCTACGGCACCTACGAGACCGCCGACGGCGGCCATATGGCGGTGGGCGCGCTGGAGGCGCGGTTCTACGGCACCTTCATCCGGCTGCTGGGCATCGAAGAGGAGGCGCCCAGCCGCGACGACCTCACCGCCTGGGGCGAGCTGCGCACCACCATCGCCGCCCGCTTCAAGACGCGTACCCGCGAGGAATGGACGGCGGTCTTCGCGGGGTCCGACGCCTGTGTGGCGCCGGTGCTCTCCCTGCGCGAGGCCCCGCAGCACCCGCATCTCGCCGCCCGCGGCACCTTCGTCGAGCACGGTGGACTCACCCAGCCCGCGCCCGCGCCGCGCTTCTCGCGCACTCCGGGCGCGGTACGCACACCCCCTGCGCAGCCCGGCGCCGACGTCGTGGAGATCGCCCGTGACTGGCAGGTCCCCGGCCTCCTCGCCCCGCGCGTCGCCGCCGACCCGCCCGGCGGCCCGGTCCGTACCGGGCAGCAGGACACGGCCGGCTGATGGCACCCGCCAGCACGCTCCCGTACGCGGCCGGCCCGTGTCCGGCTGCCGAAGAGGCCGCGGCCTTCCCCCTGGGGAGGGCCGGCGACATGTGGGGCGGGCGGCCCGCCATGGGCGTCGTCCGGCGCCATCCCGTGGGGCGGCCGCGCACCACGCCGTCCGACACCGTCAGGAACCGGCTCCGAGGAGGGCCCGCAGCATGACCGCGCAGATGAAGCGCCAGATCTTCACCGAGGACCACGAGGCCTTCCGCAAGGTCGTACGGACCTTCCTCGCCAGGGAAGTGACGCCGTACTACGAGCAGTGGGAGAAGGACGGCATCGTCAGCCGGGACGCCTGGCGGGCGGCCGGCAAGCAGGGACTCCTGGGCCTGGCGGTTCCCGAGGAGTACGGCGGGGGCGGACAGCACGACTTCCGCTACAGCGCGGTGCTGGCCGAGGAATTCACCCGGGTGGGCGCGTCCGGGCTGGCCGTGGGCCTGCACAACGACATCATCGGCCCCTACCTGACGACGCTGGGCACCGAGGAGCAGAAGCGCCGCTGGCTGCCCGGCTTCTGCAGTGGCGAGATCGTCACCGCCATCGCGATGACCGAGCCCGGCGCGGGCTCCGACCTGCAGGGCATCCGCACCCATGCCGAGGACGCGGGCGACCACTGGATCCTCAACGGGTCCAAGACCTTCATCTCCAACGGCATCCTCGCCGACCTGGTCATCGTCGTGGCCAAAACGACGCCGGAAGGCGGGGCGCACGGCCTGAGCCTGCTGGTCGTCGAGCGGGGCATGGCGGGCTTCGAGCGTGGCCGCAACCTCGACAAGATCGGGCAGAAGTCCCAGGACACCGCCGAGCTGTTCTTCCACGACGTCCGCGTTCCCAAGGGGAACCTGCTCGGCACGCTGAACGGCGCCTTCGTTCATCTGATGACCCATCTCGCCCAGGAGCGGATGGGCATCGCCGTCGCCGCTGTCGCCGGTGCCGAACACCTACTGGAGATCACCAGCGAGTACGTCAAGGAGCGCGAGGCCTTCGGAAGGCCGCTGGCCAAGCTCCAGCACATCCGCTTCGAGATAGCCGAGATGGCCACCGAATGCGCCGTCACCCGGGCGTTCCTCGACCGCTGTATCGCCGACCACTCCGCCGGCGAACTGGACGCGGTGCACGCCTCGATGGCCAAGTGGTGGGCCACCGAACTGCAAAAGCGCGTCGCCGACCGCTGTCTGCAACTCCATGGCGGCTACGGCTATATGGCGGAATACCGCGTGGCCAAGGCCTTCACCGACGGCCGTATCCAGACGATCTACGGAGGGACCACCGAGATCATGAAGGAGATCATCGGACGCTCCCTGCTCGGCTGACCGCGGACCGGCCCCGGTCCCCACCCGCTGCCCCTGCCTCCACCCTCATGCGAAAGGCTTGTTGACTTGAGTACCGAAGCGTACGTATACGACGCGATCCGCACCCCGCGCGGCCGCGGCAAGGCCAATGGCGCACTGCACGGCACCAAGCCGATCGACCTGGTCGTCGGTCTGATCCATGAAGTGCGCCGCCGCTTCCCCGGGCTGGACCCGGCGGCTGTCGACGACATCGTGCTCGGCGTCGTCGGACCGGTCGGCGACCAGGGCTCCGACATCGCCCGGATCGCGGCGATCGCCGCCGGGCTGCCCGACACCGTGGCCGGCGTCCAGGAGAACCGCTTCTGTGCCTCAGGTCTGGAGGCCGTCAACATGGCCGCCGCCAAGGTGCGTTCCGGATGGGAGGACCTGGTCCTGGCGGGCGGCGTCGAGTCCATGTCGCGGGTCCCGATGGCCTCCGACGGCGGCGCCTGGTTCGCCGACCCGATGACCAACTTCGACACCGGCTTCGTCCCGCAGGGCATCGGCGCCGACCTGATCGCCACGATCGAGGGCTACACCCGCCGGGATGTCGACGAGTTCGCCGCGCTCTCCCAGGAGCGCGCGGCCGAGGCCTGGAAGGACGGCCGGTTCGACCGCTCCGTCGTCCCGGTGCGCGACCGCAACGGCCTGGTCGTCCTCGACCACGACGAGCACATGCGCCCCGGCACCACCGCCGACTCCCTGGGCGGCCTCAAGCCGTCCTTCGCCACCATCGGTGACGCCGGCGGCTTCGACGCGGTCGCCCTGCAGAAGTACCACTGGGTCGAGAAGATCGACCACGTCCACCACGCCGGCAACTCCTCCGGCATCGTGGACGGCGCGGCGCTCGTCGCCATCGGCTCCAAGGAGGTCGGCGAGCGCTACGGCCTGACCCCCCGGGCCCGTATCCTCTCCGCCGCGGTCTCCGGCTCCGAGCCGACGATCATGCTCACCGGCCCCGCGCCCGCCAGCCGCAAGGCCCTCGCCAAGGCCGGGCTGACCATCGACGACATCGACCTGGTCGAGATCAACGAGGCCTTCGCCGCCGTCGTGCTGCGCTTCGTGAAGGACATGGGCCTCAGCCTGGACAAGGTCAATGTCAACGGCGGCGCCATCGCCCTGGGCCACCCCCTCGGCGCCACCGGCGCGATGATCCTCGGCACCCTGATCGACGAGCTGGAGCGGCAGGACAAGCGCTACGGCCTGGCCACCCTCTGCGTCGGCGGCGGTATGGGCATCGCCACCGTCATCGAGCGCCTCTGACCCTCGTCCCACCCACTACGGAGTACGCACCATGAGTGAATCCGCTGCTGTGTCGACCATTCGCTGGGAACAGGACGAGACCGGCATCGTCACCCTGGTCCTGGACGACCCGGACCAGTCCGCCAACACCATGAACAACGCCTTCAAGGCCTCTCTCACCGCGGTCGCCGACCGCCTGGAGGCCGAGAAGGACAGCATCCGCGGCATCATCTTCACCTCCGCCAAGAAGACCTTCTTCGCCGGCGGCGACCTGCGCGACCTGATCGCCGTCACCCCCGACAAGGCCCAGCAGGCCTTCGAGTCGGGCAACGGCATCAAGCGCGACCTGCGCCGTATCGAGACCCTGGGCAAACCCGTCGTCGCCGCGGTCAACGGCGCGGCGCTGGGCGGCGGTTACGAGATCGCGCTCGCCTGCCACCACCGCATCGCCCTCGACACCCCCGGCACCAAGATCGGCCTGCCCGAGGTCACTCTCGGCCTGCTGCCCGCCGCCGGCGGCGTCACCCGTACGGTCCGGCTGCTCGGCATCGCCGACGCGCTGCTGAAGGTGCTGCTCCAGGGCACCCAGTACAACGCCACCCGCGCCAAGGACGCCGGGCTGATCCACGAGGTCGCGACCACCCCCGAGGAGCTGCTGGCCAAGGCCCGCACCTTCATCGACGAGCACCCCGAGTCCCAGCAGCCCTGGGACGTCAAGGGCTACCGCATCCCGGGCGGAACCCCCGCCCAGCCGAAGTTCGCGGCCAACCTCCCGGCGTTCCCCGCCAACCTCAAGAAGCAGCTGAACGGCGCCCCCTACCCCGCCCCGCGCAACATCCTCGCCGCGGCGGTGGAGGGCTCCCAGGTCGACTTCGAGACCGCGCAGACCATCGAGGCGCGCTACTTCGTCGAGCTGGTGACCGGCCAGATCTCCAAGAACATGATCCAGGCGTTCTTCTTCGACCTGCAGGCCGTCAACTCCGGCGCCAACCGGCCCAAGGACATCGCGCCCCGCAAGGTCGAGAAGGTCGCGGTCCTCGGCGCCGGGATGATGGGCGCGGGCATCGCCTACTCCTGCGCCAGGGCCGGGATGCAGGTCGTCCTCAAGGACATCACCCCGGAGGCGGCGCAGAAGGGCAAGGCGTACGCGGAGGGGCTGCTCGCCAAGGCGCTTTCCCGGGGCCGTACGACCGAGCAGAAGCGCGACGAGCTCCTGGCGCGCATCACGCCCACCGCCGAGCCGGCGGACCTCGCGGGCTGTGACGCCGTCATCGAGGCGGTCTTCGAGGACGTCGCGCTCAAGCGCAAGGTGTTCAAGGAGATCCAGCACATCGTCGCTCCCGACGCGCTGCTGTGCTCCAACACCTCCACCCTGCCCATCACGCTGCTGGCCGAAGGCGTCGAGCGCGACCAGGACTTCATCGGGCTGCACTTCTTCTCGCCGGTCGACAAGATGCCGCTGGTGGAGATCATCAAGGGGGAGCGGACCGGCGACGAGGCGCTGGCCCGCGCCTTCGACCTGGTCCGCCAGATCAAGAAGACCCCGATCGTCGTCAACGACTCACGCGGCTTCTTCACCTCCCGTGTCATCGGCCACTTCATCAACGAAGGCGTGGCGATGATCGGCGAAGGCGTCGACCCGGTTTCCGTCGAGCAGGCGGCGGCCCAGGCCGGTTACCCGGCCAAGGTGCTGTCCCTGATGGACGAGCTGACCCTCACCCTGCCGCGCAAGATCCGAGAGGAGACCAAGCGGGCCGTCGAGGAGACCGGCGGCACCTGGCAGCCGCACCCGGCCGACGCCGTGATCGACCGGATGGTCGACGAGTTCGGCCGCCCCGGCCGCAGCGCCGGCGCCGGCTTCTACGAGTACGGGGACGACGGCAAGCGCGCCGGCCTGTGGCCCGGCCTGCGCGAGCACTTCACCAAGAAGGACACCGCGGTCCCGTTCCTCGACATGCAGGAGCGGATGCTCTTCTCCGAGGCCCTGGACACCGTCCGCTGCTTCGAGGAGGGCGTGCTCACCTCCGTCGCCGACGCCAACATCGGCTCCATCCTCGGGATCGGCTTCCCGGGCTGGACCGGCGGCGTGATCCAGTACATCAACGGCTACCAGGGTGGCCCGGGGCAGGAGGAACGTGTCGGTCTGCCCGGCTTCGTGGCCCGCGCCCGCGAGCTGCAGGCGGCCTACGGAGACCGGTTCGCGCCGTCCGCGCTGCTGGTCGAAAAGGCCGAGAAGGGCGAGAAGTTCAGCGACTGAACGGTCTTGGTCTGACGGCCACGGACCGACCGCCCATGGGCTGACAGGCCACGGGCCGGTCGGTCCCTGACCGCCGGCCCGTGAACCGACCGGCCAGGGACCGACCGGTCACAGGGGCGGGCCCCGGCGGCCCGCCCCTCACCCCGGCGAGGTGCGGCCGCCCCCCGGCCCCTGGTCGCCCTCCTTGCCGAACGACTCCCGCAGCTCCTGCTTCATCGACCGCTGGAAGGCGGTGACCAGGGCCTGCACCACCATCGGCTGCATATGGGCCGAGAGCGACTTCATCCTCGCCAGCTCTTCCTCGTCCGGTCCGCCGCCCCGGTACGGCTCCCACACCTCGTCCTTGAAGAGCCTGCTGAGCTCCCGGGCCGCCGAGCGGGTGTGCTCGATGACGACGGTGCGCGCCGCGATGATGGTCTCCAGCGCGATCGGGACGTCCAGCAGCCGGGCACCCAGGTGCAGCAGACCCGGATCGACCCGGAAGACCTGCGGGTCATCGGTCCGTACGAGCACACTCATGGCCGCCAGCCGGTCCAGGTCCTCCTCGGTCAGCGCCCGGCCGACCCGCCGCTCCAGCTGGGCCCGGGTGGCGTCCTCCGCCTTGTCCGGGATCCAACTCGCCACCAGCGCCCGGTGGATGGCCAGATCTTGGGCGCTCAGATCCGGCGGCAACTGCTCCAGATAGCGTTCGATGGCGGAGAGCGTCAGCCCCTGGTGCTGGAGTTCCTCGATGAGCGCGAGCCGTGAGAGGTGGTCGGGGCCATAGCGGCCGACCCGGCGTGGACCGATCTCCGGCGGCGGCAGCAGGCCGCGGGTGCTGTAGAAGCGGATCGTGCGGACGGTGACGCCGGCACGGGCGGCCAGTTCGTCGACCGTCAGGCCGGTGGCTGACTCCATCATGTTCATCAGTATTGCTGTCTCACCACTCCTGTAAAACCTTCTGCCCCTTCTTCCTCCCTTCCTTTCCCTGTGCCTCTGTCCCCTCCTTGCCGCATGGCGCCGCTGCCGGGAGCCGGGCCATGGGGGTACGCGAAGGCCGAGCGGGCCGTCACGGAGGCCGAGCGCATCGCCGTTGTGGCGATCGCGCAGATCGTCACGGACCCCGAGCGGATTGTCACGGAGGCCAAACTTGCTCCTGATCCGGAGGAAACAGGTCAAGAAATTTTGGTTGCCAGGCGGCAAGGGAGGCCCGGAATCGGGTGAACTGGCACCTCTCCTGAAACTATTACGCCAGGTAACTCACGACAAATACGGACAAATCTTAGATGGCCCGTACACGATGTGATCTTGCCCACAGACGGGGGAGCGCTCTTCAGGGAAGGTGTGCCGTCGGCCGTCCGCACGATCCGCGGGACCGGCAATCGCTCAAGCGCCTCCCCGAAAGCGAGATGCACCACCAGTGAGCACAGAAACCGTCACCGAGACAGCCCACGGGTCACCTGACGGGGGAAGCGGCGCGCAGCAGGATGCGGGCGACGCGGGCTACAGCAAGGGCCTCAAGGGCCGGCACATCAACATGATCGCCATCGGTGGAGCGATCGGCACCGGCCTGTTCCTGGGTGCCGGTGGCCGACTGCACTCCGCCGGACCCGCGCTGGCGATTGCCTATGCGGTGTGTGGCCTCTTTGCCTTCTTCGTGGTGAGGGCCCTGGGCGAGCTGGTGCTGCACCGCCCGTCGTCGGGTTCGTTCGTCTCCTACGCCCGTGAGTTCCTGGGGGAGAAGGGCGCCTACGTCGCCGGCTGGATGTACGTCGTCAACTGGTCCACGACCGGTATCGCCGACATCACCGCGATCGCGCTCTACACCCACTACTGGAGCCTGTTCACCAGCATCCCGCAGTGGGTGATGGCGCTGATCGCGCTGGCGGTCGTGCTGACCGTGAACCTGATCTCGGTGAAGATCTTCGGTGAGCTGGAGTTCTGGTTCGCGATCATCAAGGTCGCGGCGCTGGTCGTCTTCATGTTCATCGGCATCTTCCTGCTGGCCACCCAGCACC
Source organism: Streptomyces lydicus (assembly GCF_004125265.1). GTDB lineage: Bacteria > Actinomycetota > Actinomycetes > Streptomycetales > Streptomycetaceae > Streptomyces > Streptomyces lydicus_C. The sequence goes on along the minus strand of NZ_RDTE01000003.1, from coordinate 998,121 downwards.
CGGTCGGCGGCCACACACCAGGGCTGAATCTGCTCACCGACAACGGCGGCATCTTCCCGACCGGCCTGCTGCCCGTGGTGATCGTGCTCCAGGGCGTGGTCTTCGCCTACTCCGCCGTGGAGCTGGTCGGTGTGACCGCCGGTGAGACCGGCGAGCCGGAGAAGGTCGTGCCGAAGGCCGTCAACTCCATCATGTGGCGGGTGGGCGTCTTCTACGTCGGCTCGGTGATCCTGCTGGCGATGCTGCTGCCGTGGAACCAGTACGTCGACGGCCAGAGCCCCTTCGTCACGGTGCTGTCCAACGTCGGTGTGCCGGCCGCGGGCGACGTGATGAACCTCGTGGTGCTGACCGCGGCGATGTCCAGCCTGAACTCCGGGCTCTACTCGACCGGCCGCATCCTGCGCTCCATGTCGATGGCGGGCTCCGCGCCCAAGTTCGCCGGCCTGATGAACCGCAACCAGGTGCCGTACGGCGGCATCATGCTCACCTCCGCGGTGTGTGTGCTGGGCGTCGCGCTCAACTACGCCCTGCCGGGCGAGGCGTTCGAGATCGTCCTGAACATCGCGGCACTGGGCATCATCAGCACCTGGTGCACGATCATGGTCTGCCACATGGTGTTCGTGCGCCGCTCGAAGGAGGGCCTGGTCGAGCGCCCGCGCTTCCGGCTCCCCGGTACGCCGGTCACCGACATCGCCACCATGGCCTTCCTCCTCGGCGTCATCGTCCTGATGTGGTTCGACGACGGTGTCGGCCGGCAGACCGTCATGCTGATCCCGGTCCTCGCCGTCGCGCTGGTCGGCGGCTGGTTCGCGGTCCGTGGCCGGGTGAACCGCATCGCCGAGGAACGCGAGCTGTCGAAGTAGTCGCGCAGTAGCGCACGCCCGCGGAACCAGGGGCGGTCGCGGAGGCCGGGAGGCGTCCGCGACCGCCCTTTCGCCTGCGCGGCAGCGGCCACGGGCGGCGGAACCGGTCCCTGCGCGGCACGGTTCCTCGGCCCCGGCCGATTGTCAGTGCCCGCCCTTACCGTGGGGGCATGACTGAGAGTACGGGGATCTCATACCTCAAGGGGGACGCCTCCGCACCGCAGGGCAAGGGCGTCAAAATGATCACGCATCTCTGCAACGACCTGGGCGGCTGGGGCAAGGGCTTCGTACTGGCGCTCTCCCGGCGCTGGCCGGAGCCGGAGGCCGCCTACCGCCGGTGGCACCGCGAGCGTGCGAAGAACGACTTCGGGCTGGGTGCCGCACAGTTCGTCCAGGTCGCCGACCGCCTCTGGGTGGCCAATGTCGTCGGGCAGCGGGGCATCCGTACGGGCAGCAAGGGAGCCCCCGTGCGGTACGACGCCATCGACACCGGTCTCGGCCGGGTCGCGGACCGGGCCGGGGAACTCGGCGCGTCGGTCCATATGCCGCGGATCGGCTGCGGCTTGGCGGGCGGCAGGTGGTCCCGGGTGGAGCCGCTGATATCCGAGCGGCTCACCCGGCGCGGCATACCGGTGACGGTCTACGACCGCTGAAATCCGCCGGCCGCCGCCGCGCGCCGCCCGTCGCCGGCAGTACGGCCACCGTTCGCCTGCCGATCGGCGGATGGTGATCGAAGAGAGCTGATCGAAGAGATCGGTATAGGTGTATTTCCTGGCCCGGGTCACGGGCACGGTTGCCGGGCAGCGGGAACCGGGCTGCAGGTGGTGTGTACGGCGGTGAGGGCGGTGACGATGCTCTGGGTCCACGAGAGCATCGTTCGTTCCCGGGTGGCCGGGTCGTCGCAGGCCGGGCGGCCGAAGGCGCCGCAAGGGCTCTGCTGGGAGAGGAGGAAGGCGAGCGCGTCGCGGGTGATGCGGTGGTGTGCCCGACCGGCGAGAGTCCAGTCCCGGACGAGGGCGGCGATGTGCCCCAGGTGGTAGTTCTTCCAGGCGTGGGGGAGGCCGGCGGCTGTCGTCTTCGATGCTGAGTGTCGTGTGGCGGCTTCCGCGTTCCCCCGCGCGGCCGCGCAGTCGGGGGAGATCAACCCCAGGTCGACCAGGCGTCGGACGTTCCGTACGGCCTGCGGGGGAACTCTGTCCAGGAGCTCGACAGCAGCGGCGGCGGATTTGAGGAAGAGGTCGAGTGATGCGCAGGTGATCTTGTGAGTCCGCAGACCGAAGGCGAACTCGCCCACGACCTCCATCCCGTGTTCCTGCCACACGTCCGCGTCCACGTCCGCGAGACGTGCGGAGAAATCCAGGAGCAGGGGTCGGGCAAGCTCGGGTTCGCCCAGGGCCTCGGCTGCATGCGCGACAGCCGCCGCGGCCGGCAGGTGTGTGGCAGGGGCCTGGCGCCGGGCCGTGTCGGCCAGCCACACCACTGCCCGCCGAAGTGGTTCCTCCACGGTCAGATGCGGCTTGGGCGCGGACGGCCGGTGCCTCCGCACCACCCTGGGGCTGCGGTCCAGGAGCGCGGCCAGGGCGGCGACGATGGTGGTGTGGTAGCCAGTGGCCCAGTGTGCGTACGCCTCGTCCCCGCCGGCCAGTTCGGGGTGGACCACACCAGGGGGCCCGTTGACCCGCCCGTCGGCCTCTTGCACCGCAGTAAGGAACTCCCATGCCCGGCAGGCTTCTGGAGAGTCCCGCACCCCGAGGCACAGCAGACAGCACAGGAGTTCTCCCACCAGGTCGGCGTTCTCCTGGCCGAGGGTGAGAACGAGCAGGGCTTCGAGCAGTTCCACCGCCGTGCCCGGGTCGAAGTCTTGTGGCCAGCGGGGCTCACGGAGGCCGAAGTCGGTGGCGTAGAAGATCGTGTGGGTGATGGCGTAGATGTCGCGGTCGGTGAGCTTGGCGACATTCGGGCTGTTGCAGAGCAGGGTGAACGGCAGGACGTCGTCCATGGCCGGCAGCGTGTGGCGGACGCCGCACAGCTCCAGGGTGTGCAGCAGATCGAGCTGCCGGTACGGGATCCGTTCGAAGACCGTCGCATACCCTCCGGCCGCGGCCTGCGTGATGACCTGCCGGAACTCCGGGTCCTCGCGTCCGCAGAGCCGGAGTGCCGCATAGGTCCCCGCGTACAACAGGAGGGCCGTTTCGTCCCGGGCGATCAGCTCCCGGTAGGAGGGGCGGGCCGTGATCTTCTCGACCTGAGCGAGGAGGGCCGCGTAGTCGGGCTCCAGCGGCTCGGGGGCGAGGCGCGCCCGCAGCCCCACCAGGAAGGCGGTTTCGATGAGCGCCTTGCGGGCGAACAGCACCCGGTCCGTGGCGGCTTCGGCCGGATCGATCAGATGGTGGCGCGCAGCGAGCCAGGCAACTGCCCGGGTCTCCACCGCGCGCCTTTGTGACATACCGTCACCGGGTTGCGTCGTGTTCATCGGATGCCTCCCGGCGATCGGTGCAGTCAACGGTCAGTTGCGCGCTGCGGAGTCGTCGGGCTCGGCGACCTGGTTGGCGACCACCAGGACGTAGCGCTCCCAGGCGAGGACGTAGCCGGCCACATCATCGAGCTGGCTGACCTGATCGACGACTCTCTCCAGCGGAACGCCGAGGTCGACGAGCCCGCTCGTTCTCAGGAAGTCGAGTGCCTTGCGGGCGTCGATCGGAGGGGGAGGGCAGGACATGAGTGTGCTCCTTTTGGGTGGTTCGGACAGATGTCGCGAGTGTCGCGTTCCGTGATTCCCGTGTCACCATCTGCGCCCACCCAGGAAATTCGGTGGTGTCATCGACCCAGCTCATGGGTGCTTATCTCAAGGCAAAATCACCCTTACGGGCTAATGTCGCCCAAGGGGTGCGGCGGCTGTGTGTGGCGGGGGTGGGTGCAGGGTCGGGGGTGTCGTAGCGACCCCGTCGCGGTGGCGCAGTGGCCGGCGGTGGTCTTCGAGGGTCTGTCCGTGGTGGCCCGCCCGTAGGTGGCCCGTGCGGTGCCCTGCTTCAGTCGCGTACGCCCTTGATGTGAAGGCAACTCGCCCGCGCGCGAACCTCGTTCGATGTCGAGCGGGTCAGGCGCGTCCATGCGGCGGGGCGCCGAAGGGGCGTGCCGGCCGGGCACCCCCGCGTCCGTCGGTCATCGACCCCGCCGTATCATGATTAATAAGATGAATACGGTAGAAACTTACTCACAACCCCCGCCGGTCGGAGGCGTGCTCTGGTCGTTGGCCGGGGACGTCCGCATTCTGCTGACCCTGCCGGCCGCGCTGACCATGCAGGTCGCACACCCGGCGGTGGGTGCCGGAGTGGATGACCACTCCGTGTTCCGTACGGACCCGTGGGGGCGCGGGGAGCGGTCGCTGACCTCGTTGCAGCTGTGGGTGTACGGAGGCGAGGGCGCGGCAGCGGAGGGGCGCCGGCTGCGGCAGCTGCACAAGACCATCCAGGGGACCGACGCTCACGGTCGCAAGTATCACGCGCTCACCCCCGCCTACTACGCCTGGGTGCACGCCACCGGATACCCCGTCTTCCGGAACGCGCAGCGCTATCTCGGGCGCCCCTTCACCGAGGCGCAGGAGCGGCAGCTGTACGCGGAATGGCTTCAGGTCGGGCGGATCCTGGGGATCCACGACCGCGATATGCCGCAGTCCGTCGAGGAGTTCTGGCCGTACTACCAAAAGGTTCTCGACAGCGAACTCGAAGCGACCGCGGTGGTGCGGGAGTTGGTGGCGACGGATCCGGTGTTGCCGGTCCCGGACCGTGGCCCGCGGTGGCTGCGGCTGTTCCTCCGGCTGACCTGGCCGTGGCTGTGCCCGCGGTTCGCCCGCTTCCGCCGCTTCCTCACGATCGGCCTGATGCCGCCGGAGGCCCGATGCGCCATCGGACTGGAGTGGACGGACGCACAGGAGCGCCGGCTGCGCCGCTTCGGGCGGGTCGTCCGCGCCGTGGTTCCGGTGCTTCCGGAGCGCCTACGCTTCCTGCCGCTCGCACGCCGGGCCCGGCAGGCGGCGCGCGGGTAGGCGCAAACGAAGCCGGCCGGAGGGGGTGAGCACCCCGGCTCCGGCCGGATCGCTGCCACGGGCGCCGGAGCGGGAGCCCGTGTGCCGCGTCAGTGCCGGTGCACGTCGTGCGTGGCCGCGATCTGCTTCCACGACTTGGGCTCGGCGACCGGCGCCTTCCCCGCGCCGAACGCCTGCTTGCCCGCGCCCGCCGTGGGCTTGGACGGCTGGAACAGCCAGGTGTCGAAGAACCCGGCAAGCTTCTTTCCGGAATTCTTCTCGGCGAACTTCACGAAGTCGGCCACCGAGGCGTTGCCGTACCTGTGCTCCGTCGGCCAGGACTTGAGCAGCCCGAAGAAGACCTTGTCGCCGACCTTGTCGCGGAGCGCCTGGAGGGCCAGCGCGCCCCGGTCGTAGACGGCGTCGTCGAACTGGTTCTCCGCGCCGGGGTTGCCCGGCTTCACCTTCCAGAACGGATCATCGGCCGGGTGCTGGGCGTAGACGTAGTCCGCGAGCTCCTGCGCGGTGCCCTCGCCCTCCTTCTCCGACCACAGCCACTGGCTGTACGCGGCGAAGCCCTCGTTGATCCAGATGTCCTTCCAGTCCTTGAGGGAGACACTGTCGCCGTACCACTGGTGGGCCAGTTCGTGTACGACGACGGAGACGTTGGTCCCGCGGTCGAAGGCCTTCTCGCCGTAGAACGGGCGGGTCTGGGTCTCCAGGGCGTAGTGGGCCGGCACGTTCGGCACATAGCCGCCCACCGCGTTGAACGGGTAGGGGCCGAAGACGCTTTCCAGCCACTCGGTGGCCTCGGCGGTGCGCTCGATGCTGGCCCGTGCCGAGCCGGCGTTCGCGCCGAGGTCCTTGCTGACCGCGTTGATGACCGGCAGGCCGTTCGCGGTCTTGTCGGTGGTGATGTCGAACTTGCCGATTGCCAGCGTCGTCAGGTACGTGGCCTGCGGCTTGTCCGAGCGCCAGTTGTAGCGCGTCCAGCCCAGCTGGGAGGACTGCGAGGCCAGCACGCCGTTGCTCAGCGCCTGGGTGCCGTCCGGGACCGCCACCGAGATGTCGTAGGTCGCCTTGTCGGTGGGGTGGTCATTGCTCGGGAACCACCACACGGCGGCGTCCGGCTCCTGGGCGATCACCGCGCCGTCGGGTGTACGGGCCCAGGCGCTGAAGTTGTCGATCTTCAGCTCGGAGGGCTTGCCCGCATAGCGCACCACGACGCTGATCTGCTTGCCCTTCTCCAGCGGCGTGGCCGGGGTGACCTCCAGCTCGTGCTTGCCGGACGTGGCGAAGGAGGCCTTCTTGCCGTTGACCCGGATCTCGCTGACCTTGAGGCCGAAGTCCAGGTTGAAGCGCGAGAGGTCCTGGGTGGTCTTGGCGAGCAGCGTCGCCGTGCCCTCCAACAGGTCCGTCTTGGGCTGGTACTTGAGTCGCAGGTCGTAGTGGGAAACGTCGTAGCCGCCGTTTCCGCTCTCGGGGTAGTAGCTGTCGCCCACACCCGGAGCGCCCGGGGTGAAGCCGGCCGCGGAGGCCGGGATCGCCAGCAGCAGGCTGAGTGCGGCGGCACCCGGGACCAGGAGTCTGTGACGCACGAGTCCTCCAACTCGTAGGGGGATGGCTCTCGTCAGACCCTATGCACGGGGGAGCGGCGACGTCATGTACATGGCCTTATCTGACACATGACCGACATGAACCCCCCTCTGCGGGACCCGTTGGCCGCCGGCCGGCCGCAGCGGTCGGCGGGGTTCCGGTACGCGCCGCCCTCCGGCCCCGTGCTCCGGCGCCGCTTCTCCCACGGCGGCCGTGGCGGCCGGGACGGCCAGGGTTGCGGGACAGGCTCTTACGCACGGGAGTTGAGCCGCGCTACCGTCCGCCCGTGACGAATCCTGCGCGGATCCTCCGCACCCCCTTCACCGTGCTCGTGGTGGCGGCCGTCGCCGCCCTGCTGTCAGCCCTGACCGGGCCGGCCGCCGCGCAGGCGGCGCCCCGCGAGAGCAGACCCGTCTACTCCTACGACCACGCGATACGCGAATCGGTCTGGGTGGACACACGGCTCGACGGCGACGCGGACGGCAGGACCGACCGCGTCGCCGTCGACATCGTGCGGCCCGCCGAACCCGCACAGCAGGGCCGCCGGATCCCGGTGATCATGGACGCCAGCCCGTACTACTCCTGCTGCGGACGAGGCAACGAGAGCCAGAAGAAGACCTACGACGACCACGGCCGGCCGGTCCAGTTCCCGCTCTACTACGACAACTACTTCGTGCCGCGCGGCTATGCGACCGTCCTCGTCGACCTCGCGGGCACCAACCGCTCGGACGGCTGCACCGATGTCGGCGGGCGCTCCGACGTCGGGTCGGCCAAGGCCGTGATCGACTGGCTCGGCGGGAGAGGCCGCGCCTACACCACCCGTACGGGAGGCACCCCCGTCACCGCCGGCTGGTCCAACGGCAGCACCGGCATGATCGGCAAGAGCTGGGACGCCACCATCGCCAACGGCGTCGCGGCCACCGGCGTCAAGGGGCTGAAGACCATCGTCCCGATCGCCGGTATCTCCTCCTGGTACGACTACTACTTCGCCCAGGGCGCCCCGCTCTACGACTCGGGCCCCGATGCCCTCGCGGATCTGGTCAACAGCCCCGACGCGCACAAGCGCTGTGCCGCGATGCAGAAGAAACTCGCCGACGGAGCGCCGCGCAGCGGTGACTGGACCGGTCTGTGGACCGAACGCGACTACGTGCGGCACGCGGACAAGGTCCGGGCCAGCGTCTTGATGGTGCACGGCATGCAGGACCTCAACGTCCGCACCCGGCACGCCGGGCAGTGGTGGGACGCACTCGCCCGGCACGGCGTCGCCCGCAAGATCTGGCTCTCCCAGACGGGGCACGTCGATCCCTTCGACTTCCGCCGCGGGGAGTGGGTCACGACCCTGCACCACTGGTTCGACCACTACCTGATGGGCTACGACAACGGCATCGACCGCGCCCCGATGGCCGATATCGAGCGTTCCCCCGGCACCTGGTCCACCGACCCGCAGTGGCCCGCCCCCGGCACCCGGACCACCACCCTCCGGCCGCGCGGCGGCAGTGCACCCGGCGTCGGCGTGCTGGGCACCGCCAGGGCGCCGCACGGCGCGAGTGCGGTCTTCACCGACGACCCGAAGCTGAGCGAGGCCGACTGGGCGGCCCGGATCGACGAACCGACGCCCGCCAAGGCCGGATTCAGCACCGCACCGCTGCGCGCCCCACTGCGGCTGTCCGGCGCCGGCAAGGTGACGGTGACCGCCACCCCGAGCACCACGACCGCCCATCTCTCCGCCGTCCTGGTGGACCTCGGCCCCGACACCATCCGCAACTACGCGGCCGACGGCGAGGGCATCACCACCCTCGGCACGCGCACCTGCTGGGGCTCCGGAACCCCGGGCGACACCGGCTGCTTCAAGGAGACCGCCGCCGACACCCGGAAGGTCGGATACACCGTCTTCAGCCGCGGCTGGGCCGACCTCGGCAACTGGGCCGACCCCCACAAGGGCCGCCCGCTCACCCCGGGCAAGCGCTACACCCTCACCCTGGACCTGGCCGCGAGCGATCACCTCGTGCCCGCCGGACACCGGCTTGCGCTCATCGTGGCCGGAACCGACGCCGGTCTGATCGACCCGCCCGCCTCCACCCCGCAGCTCACCCTCGACCTCTCCCGTACTTTTGCCCGACTGCCGCTGACCGGTGGCGCCCCGGCCTTCGCACGGGCCACCGCGGGCGCACCCCGTCACCCGGCCGCCGCCACACCGCCGGCCGGGATCGCCCCGCCGCGCTCGATCAGCCGGATGCCGGCCGGCGGATGACCGCCCGGGGCCGCCCACCGCGGGCGGCCCCGCCCGGCCCGCACGTCACCGCACGTCACCCCCACCGCCCACCCAAGGGAGGCACCCTCGTGAGGTCCCGCATCTGCCGCCTGGCCCTGGGGACGCTGGTCATCGGACTGACGGCCCCTCTCCTCGGCGCGACCCCGCCGACCCCTCCCGCCGGCGCGACCGGGACCCCCACACCCCGTACGGGATTCGAAACCAGCCACGGCGCCCGCTGGACCACCGGAGCCGAGGAGCGGACGTTCCTCACCACCGTCGACCGCACCTCGGCGCGGGTGCGTATCGACCGGATCGGCACCACGCGGCAGGGCCGCCCGATCCGGCTGGTCAGGATCGGCGCCCCGGCCCCCGAGCGCCCGGCGGACGTCCGCCGCGGCAACTCCGTCCTGCTGGTCTGTTCCCAGCACGGCGACGAACCCGCCGGGCGCGAGGCGTGTCTGACCGCCGTCCGCCACCTCGCCTTCAGCAAGGCCCCGGCCGTCCGGCGGCTCCTGGAGCACACCAGCGTGCTGGTCCTCCCGACCGCCAACCCCGACGGCCGGGCCGCGGACACCCGCGGCAACTCCGACGGCGTGGACATCAACCGCGATCACTTGGCCCTGCACACCGCCGAGTCCCGCGCGATGGCCGCCGTCCTCCGCGACTACCGCCCCGACACCCTCCTCGACCTGCACGAATACGGCCCCACCGCGCCGTATTACCAGAAGGACCTGCTGTCCCTGTGGCCCCGCAACCTCAACACCGCCGACGGGGTGCACCGCGAAGCCACCGCGCTCTCCAGGGACTTCGTCGAACCCGCCGTCCGCCGCGCCGGATTCTCCACCGGCGTCTACGGCATCTGGGCCGACCCGGAGACCGGCGACCCCGTCAAGCAGGTCGCGGGCGACGGCCAGGAACGGATCCTGCGCAACATCACCGGGGTGAAGGGCGCGGTGGGACTGCTCGTCGAGACCCGGGTCGACGCCCTCACCGCCGCCGAGAAGGCCGACCCCGCGCTCAACAACCGGCGCCGGGTGGACTCCCAACTGGCCGCACTGGACGGCGCGTTCACCTTCGCCGTCCGGCACCGTCCGCGCATCGAGGCGGCCACCGCCACCGCCCGCCTCAGCGGTTACGCCGACCGCGGCCCCGTCTACCTCGATGGTGCGGACAACGAACCCCCCGGGGCCGGCGGGATCCTGGCCGTCCCGCCCTGCGCCTACCGTCTCGACGCGGCACGGTTCGCGCAGGTCAAGGACGAGCTGGCGCTGCACGGAGTGCTCTGGCAGCGGGCCGGGGAGGGCGCTCTCGTGCCGCTGCGCCAGTCGCTGCGCACGCTCGTCCCGCTGCTGTTGGACCAGCGGGCCGGTTATCACCTTACGGTCGCGAAGCCCATGAGCGTCTGCCCTCGTGTGGTAGGGGGTAACGGGTAAGGAAAATATGGCCCATTGAAGTACAGGGAGAGGTTGACACGTGTCGGACACAGTCAAAGGAGCCAGAGACGGGGGTGCCACCCCTGCCCTCGCGGATCTTCCCGAAGACCCGCGGCGGACCGGGCCCCCGCAGACCGACCGTGTGGTCTTCGGGGTGACCGCGCTGCTCACCCTCGCCTTCATCGCCTGGGGAGCGACGTCCACCGAATCCCTCAAGAACGCCTCGACAGCCATGCTGAACTGGGTGATCGACAACGGGGGCTGGGCGTTCGTGCTCTCCGCCTCCGGCTTTGTGATCTTCGCGATCTGGCTCGCCGTGAGCAAGTACGGCCGGATCACCCTCGGCAAGGAGGGCGAGGACCCCGAGTTCCGGACCGTGTCCTGGATCGCGATGATGTTCAGCGCGGGCATGGGCATCGGCCTGATGTTCTACGGCGTCAGTGAGCCACTGGGGCACTTCACCACACCGCCGCCGGGCACCGACCCCAAGGACGCCGCCCAGGCGATGGACACCGCGATGGCGACCACGATGTTCCACTGGACGCTGCACCCGTGGGCCATCTACGCGGTCGTGGGGCTGGCCATCGCCTACAGCTGCTTCCGGCGGGGGAGGCGGCAGACGATAAGCGCGGTGTTCACCCCACTGATCGGGACCCGGCGGGCGAACGGCTGGGGCGGTCAGGTCATCGACATCCTGGCCATCTTCGCCACCCTCTTCGGCTCCGCGGCCTCGCTCGGGCTCGGCGCGCTGCAGATCGGCAGCGGCATCAAGGTGCTCGGCTGGATGGACAGCGTCAGCACCAGCCTGCTGGTCGTGATCATCACCGTGCTGACCATCGCCTTCATCCTGTCCGCGGTCTCCGGCATCGCCAAGGGCGTTCAGATGCTGTCCAACATCAATATGGTGCTGGCGGTGATCCTGGCGGTCTTCGTCTTCGTGGTCGGCCCGACGATCCTCATCCTCAACCTGGTGCCGACCTCCCTCGGCTCGTTCATCGGCGAGCTGCCGCAGCTGGCGGGCCGTACGGAGGCCAGCAGCGGCGCCGATGTGGGCAGCTGGCTGCGCAGCTGGACGGTCTTCTACTGGGCGTGGTGGATCTCCTGGACGCCCTTCGTCGGGATGTTCATCGCCCGGATCAGCCGGGGCCGGACGATCCGCCAGTTCATCGGCGGCGTCATCCTCGTCCCGAGCGTGGTCAGCCTGGCGTGGTTCGCGGTCTTCGGCGGCTCGGCGATGAAGCTCCAGGCCGAGAAGAAGCTCAGCGGGTCCAGCACTCCCGAAGGCCACCTCTTCGACGTGCTGCACCAGTATCCGCTCGCCACGGTCATGAGCATCCTGGTCATGGTCCTGGTCGGGATCTTCTTCGTCTCCGGCGCCGATGCCGCGTCCATCGTCATGGGCACCCTCTCGCAGAAGGGCACCTTCGAGCCGACCCGGCTCGTGGTGGTCTTCTGGGGAGTGGTGACCGGCGCGGTCGCCGCGATCATGCTGCTGATCGGCGGCGGTTCCGGCGACGCCCTGACCGGACTGCAGAATCTGACGATCCTGGTCGCGGTGCCGTTCATGGTGGTGATGATCGCCATGTGCTGGGCGCTGATGCGCGATCTGCGCAGCGATCCGCTGATCGTGCGCGGCCAGAAGGGCGAGGAGGCCGTCGAGATGGCCGTGATCGCGGGCCATGAGCAGTACGACGGTGACTTCGAGTTCCGGATCGGGCCGGGCGGCAACGGGAACGGTGCGGACCGCGGGGACACCGAGGACCGCGGGGACGCCGACGGCGCCGGCGCTCGGAGCGGCGAATCCGCTCGGAGCACGACTCCTTGACGAACTGTTCACCTGGCGGCCGCGTCCCTGCGGGAATGCGCACCGAGGTGCCATAGGTGCAGGTGAGGGGCCTGCCGGAGTCACGTCCGGCAGGCCCCTCCGGCCGTCCGGGGTCCCCGCCGCGGCCCGTGTCCCCGCCGCCGGCCGGTGCGGGGCCGGGGTGTGGCGAGCGGATTTGCCCCGGCCCGGGGTCGGTATGCCAGAGTGGACGCCCCGGTCGGCCGGGCGCGCGTGTGCGCAGCCGCTGCCGGGCTCCCCCTGTACCCAGATGGACGGACTCCGGTCGCGCGTGCCCGTGTGCGCGTGTCCGGGGCGTTCGCCTCCCTTAACACTCTGAGAGAGCGATGCAGGCAACGACTCTTCTCCCCCGGACCGCAGACCTGTTCGACCAGGGCCTGGAGCGGCAGACCGGCGGCGCGCTGCTGCGCTTCGGCGCGGCACGGCGCCGTCCGGCCGGCCGCGTCGGCTGGTCGGGCCAGGGCGCCGCCGCCTGGCTCGACGACGCCCGCGGGCATCTGTGGTGTGTCGGCGAACCGGATCCCGCCGCCGGACTGGTGCTGCGTGCCGCGCAGGGCCTGCCCGAGCGGGTGCGGGAGTTCACCGGGCCACGCGGCACCGCCGACCAGGTCAGGCGGCATCTGCCGGTGACCGACGTCGTGGAGTGGATCTTCCGCTGGACGCTGGAGGAACCGCCCGTACACCCGGCGGAGGAGCGGGTGGTCACTCTCGACGCCTCGCACCACGAGGAACTGCTCGGCTTCCTCAACGAGCACAGCCCGGCCCACTCCACCGGCCCCGGCTCCAGCGATGTGACCCTGTGGGTGGGGATCCGCGGCACGGACGGGCAGCTGGTGGCCTGCGGCGCCCTGAGCAGTCTGCGGGACAGCGGGGCTCCGCTGATGGCGTCCGTCGCGACAGACGCCCGCCAGCGCGGTCAGGGGCTCGGCGCGGGCCTGACCTCGTGGCTGACCCGGTACGCCGTACGCCACCACGGCTTCTGCACGCTGTGGCAGCTCGCGGACAACACTCCCGCCGAACGGCTCTACGACCGTCTCGGCTACCGCAACGAGGACCCCTGCGTGTCGGCGCGGATCGCCACCGGCTGACCGGCCGGCCGGCGGCCCCGCCTCGTGCGGAGCGGCGGGGCGGCCGGACACCAGCGGAACGGCGAAGGGCCCGCGCGCGGCCGGATGGCTGCGCGCAGGCCCCTCGTACGTCCGGACCGGACTACTTCTTGAAGCCGTAGTCCATCAGCTTCTTGGCGTCCGCGGTGCGGTTGACCACCGAGGAGGAGGCCAGGACCGTGCCGATGACCGTCTTGCCGCCCCGGGTGGCGGCGAAGACCAGGCAGTACTTGGCCTCCGGACCCGAGCCGGTCTTGACGCCGATGGTGCCCGAGTAGCTGCCGAGCAGGGCGTTGGTGTTCTCCCACGACATGTTGCGGTAGCCACCGCTCTTCGTCGTGACCTTCTGCGTGGTCGACTTCGTCTTCACGACCGTACGGAAGGTGGAGTACTTCATCGCGCTGCTCGCCAGCTTGGTGAGGTCACGCGGTGTCGAGTAGTTCGCACCCTTGCCGATGCCGTCGAACGAGTCGAAGTGCGTGTTCTTCAGGCCCAGCGTCTTGGCGGTGGAGTTCATCTTGCCGATGAACGACTGCACGCGCGCGGCCCGGGTGGAGCCGCTGCCGAACTTGTCGGCCAGCGCGTAGGCCGCGTCGCAGCCGGACGGGAGCATCAGCCCGTACAGCAGCTGGCGGACGGTGACCTTGTCGCCGACGATCAGCTTGGCCGAGGAGGCCCAGTTGTTGTCGACGATGTAGTCGCTGTACGCCTTCTGGACCGTGACCTTGGCGTCCAGGTCGAGGTTCGCCTGCGCCAGCACCACCCGAGCCGTCATGATCTTGGTGGTGGAGCCGGTGGACCGGCGGGTGTCAGCGGCCTTGGTGAAGAGGGACTTCCCCGTGCCGTTGTTCATCACGAAGCCGCCCTTGGCGACGATCGTGGGGGGCGTGGGCGTGGCGGCCTGTGCCGGAGCGGCGAGCGCTCCGGCGGTCAGGACGGCTCCCGCGGTGACAACCGCCGCGGACGCGCGACGCATGCCCCTTTTGCCGATTTTGCGGTTTTTCAAAATGTATACTCCAAATGCCCCTGAAGTGCGGCGATATAGAAATGCCGCTTGCTCATGAGACGCACGAGACCGGTGAAAGGATGTGCGCCCTTGGGCGGCAACTTCATCTCGTCCGGCGCCGATTCACAAGTCCCGGGTGCCCGCCGGCCGACCGGCGGACAGGCGTCACGGGGCCCGCACCGCGGCCGGGCGGGGCGCCGCCACCGTCACCGCCCCCGTGGCCCGTCACCCTCCCGGAGGGCCCGTACGCTCCGCAGCACCTCGTCCGCGCATCCCCACGACACGGTCACCCCCGCACCTCCGTGCCCGTAGTTGTGGACGCACGGCGTGCCGTCGGGCAGCCGCTCCACCGCCAGCCGCACCGCGGGGCGGGCCGGCCGCAGCCCGACCTTGTGCTCCCGTACCCGGGCCCCCGCCAGCTCGGGGAAGCGACGCGCACAGCGCGCCACGATCGCTTCCGCCACCGCCGGATCGGGCTCCCGCGACCACGCGTTCTCCCGCGCCGTCCCGCCCAGCACCACGCCGTAGGGCTGCGGCAGCACATAGGTCGTGTCCGCCGAACCCGCGTCGGCGGACACGTACCACTCCTCGATACCGGGGTTCTCCACGATCACCAGCTGCCCCTGGACCGGATGGACCTCCGGATCGGGTACGAGCTCACGCGCGCCCAGCCCCGAGCAGTTCACCACCACGTCGGCTCTCCGGCCCGCCTCGGCCGGCGAGGTGACCTCACGCCGTTCCACGCTGCCGCCCGCGGCCGTCAACCGCCGCTCCAGGTAGCGGAGGTGGGCCGGCATGTCCACCAGAGGAGTACGGGCCCGCCACCCGGCCGCATACCCCTCGGGGAGCTCTTCGGCGCTCGCCCGCCGCAGTCCGGGCACCGCGTCGTACCAGGCGGCCAGATCGTCGTCGGGGCGTTCGCCGGGGCGTTCGCCGGGGCGGTCGCCGGCCTGCGCGTCCGGGCCGCCGTCCGTGGCGTCCGTCATGGTGCCCGTCACCATCCGGGCGCCCGTCTCCTCCGGCCGCCGGGCGAGCGCGGCGAGTACGTGGAAGGACCGCACGGACCACTGCACCGCCCGCTCGTAGGGCCGGATGCGGTAAGGCCAGCACAGCCCGCCGGCCACCGCCGAGGTCGTGGCGCCCGCGGCATCCCGGCTGACCACCCGCACCCGGTGCCCGTCCTCCGCCAGCGCGATCGCCGAGGTCAGCCCGATCACGCCGCCGCCGATCACCGCTATGTCCATACCGCCCGTGTTGATCGCCATGGCGGGACGGTAGCGGGTGAGGCGGGTACTGACGAGGGTGGGGGAGACGGGACGAGGGGAAGCCCCGATACCCAAGGGGCGAGCCGCCCTCCTGCCGTGCGCTCGTGATCTTGCGGTAACCCCGCGGCAGTGGTCAGGACAAGCCCGGACCTTAGGGTGGTAGCAGCACCGTTGGCCGATGTCGCCCCTCGGATTCCGCTCTTGCCGTCCGTACGCCGTCGTCTGAGGAGGCTCATGCTCCGCGCGCAGCGCGCCGTGCCCGCCTGGCTGGCCCATCCGTTCCACTGGCAGCGGCTGCCCGTGCCCTGGGCGGCCGTCGCCCGCGGTGCGCTGTGCGCGGGGCCGCTGCTGGGAGCCGGTATCGCCACCGGCCACCCGGCGCCCGGCGTACTGAGCGCTCTCGGCTCCATGCTGGCGGGGGTCAACGACCGTCCCGGCACCCGGCGCACCGGCATGGTCCACATCGGTCTGCCCGCCCTCGCCTCGGCGTTCGGCATGCTGATCGGCGCCTCGCTGCAGACGGCCGGTGCGGGCTGGTGGATCGTTCCGGCGCTGTTCGCCGTCGGCTTCGTCTCCGGCGCGGGCAGTGTCGCCGGGCCGGTGCGCTCCAACGCCGGTATGCAGATGCTGGCGACCACCGTCCTGGGAGCCGGGATGCCGCTGCCCGGGGCGCCCTGGGCGAAGGCCCTCTTCGTCCTCGCCGGCTGCCTGTGGCTGCTCCTGCTGCGGCTGGTGCTGCGCTCGCCCCGGCCCGCGGGCGGTGCGCTCAGCGGCGAGCGGGCGGCGGTCGCCACGGTCTTCGACGCGCTCGCCGATGCCCTGGGCGCGGCCGGCGGGGCGGGCGCCGAGCCCGCCAGACGCCGGCTCACCGCCGCCCTGGACCGCGCCGACGAGGCCCTGCGGCTGCGCCGGCTCACCAGCAGCCTGCTGCGGCGCACCGCCCGTACGGAAGAGCGGCTGCTCACCGAGCGGTTCGCCGCGGCGACCGCGCTGTGCGAGGCCAGCGTGGCGCTGCTGTGGGAGGCCCGGCCGCTGCCGTCCCGGGTGGCACAAAGCCCCCGGCAGTTCGCCGAGGCCCTGCGCACCGGGCGGTCCCCGGGCCGGCTGTCCGCCCCGGAGACCAGTACGGCCGCACGCGGCGCCTTCGACCAGGCACTGCTGGACGCGGCGGTCGCGTTCGCCCGCCGGGAGCCGCTGCCCGCGGCACCGACACCGCCCGCACCGGCGCCCGCCGGCCGTCCCGCCTGGCTGACCGTGCCGGGCACCGTGGCCCGCGCGGCGGTGGCTGCGGCCGGCGGGCGGACCCGGCGCGGACGCAGCCTGTTCGGGCCCGCCGGGCGGGACTACGGCCTGCGGGTCGCCGTCTGCATCGCCGCGAGCGCCGCCGTGGCCCTGCTGCTGCGCCCCGAGCACTGGTACTGGCTCCCGGCGACCACCACCTTCCTCGTCAAACCCGACCTCGGCCCGCTCTTCTCCCGTACGGTCAACCGCTTCGCCGGGACCGTCGCGGGCGTGCTGCTCTTCGCCGGGGCGGGCCTGGTGCTGACCGGTTCCTGGTGGCCCGCGCTGGTGGCGGGCGTGGGCGGCGCGCTGCTGCCGTTCGCCACGCGCCACTTCGCGCTCCAGACCGTGGCGATCACCCTCATGGTGCTGTCGTTCGTCTACGCCGGCGGCGCTCAGGAGGCCGCCGCCGAGCGGGTCGTCGACACCTCCATCGCCTGCGGCATCGTGCTCGTCGTCGGGCATCTGCCACGGCTCGCCGACCCGCGCCGCCGGGTCGGCCACCGCGTCACCTCGGCGCTGCACAGCACCGAGGAATTCCTCCGGCACGTCCTGGAGTCGGCGCCGGGCACGGACCCCGCCCGGCGGCTGGCGCTGCGCCGTGCCGCCTACCGGTCGCTGGGGGAGGCCAGGGCGGCGGCGGAGACCGCCGCGGCCGAACTCCTCGCCGCCCGCGACCGCAACCCCGACTGGCTGACCGTCGTCACCGCGGCCGAACGCATCGTGGACGCCGCGACCGCCTGCGCGATACGCCTGGACCACGGCGCCCGCCGCCCGAGCGTGGCCGAGGCCGAGCGGCTGTGCCAGGCCCTGTCGGCGATGGCCGACGCCCTGGAGGACCCGCGCCGCCGTCCGGCCGACGGCGTGCCGGGCCCTGATCTGCTGCCGGTTCCGGACTGTGCCACGCTCACGGATGTGGCGGCAGAGGTGGAGCGCATCCGCGGGTATGCGGGGGCGTCCTGAGCCGCGGTTCCCGGCGGTTCAGGACGAACCGCGGTTCCCCGCCGCCCGCCTGGCCGGTGCACGCCGTCGCCCGTGAACGCCGACGCCGCCGACTGTGAACGCCGCTTCCCGTCAACGTCGTTGTCCGTGGACCCCGCCGTCAGGCCGGCCGCGGTCGCTCCAGTCCCCGCAGGAGCAGTTCGATCAGACGGCGGGGGTTGTAGCGGGGATCGCTGTCGCGTCCGATGCAGAGGTTGCCGATGCCGCGCATCAGCTCGTACGGCTGGGTTCCGGGCCTGATCTCACCGGCGTCGGCCGCGGCGTCGAGCAGCTGGGCGCAGACGGGCAGCAGGCGGTCGAGGAAATAGGTGTGCAGCGCGGCGAAGCGGTCGCTGTCGGACTGCAGGGCGTCGGCGAGTCCGTGCTTGGTGACCAGGAAATCGACGAAGAGGTCGATCCAGCGGCGCAGCGCGTCGAGCGGGGAATCGGCGTCGGCCAGCAGGGTCGGGCCGGCTTCGGCGCAGGCCTCGATCTGGTGGCGGTAGACCGCGGTGACGAGGTCGGCCCGGGTCGGGAAGTGGCGGTAGATGGTGGCCATCCCGACGCCTGCCCGGGCGGCGATCTGCCGGATCGGCGCGTCGACGCCGCCGGTGACGAACACCTCGGCGGCGGCGCTGAGCACCGACTGCCGGTTGCGCTGGGCGTCGGCCCGCTTGCTGCGGGCCGGTGGCTCCCCGGCGGGGCCATCGGTGGGCATCACATTCTCCTTCGGCACCGCTTGACGAAACGGAACGATGATCCGGATACTAAATGGAGCGGCGTTCCGCTTCAGCTTAGCCGAAGCCGGACGCTCTCTACCGCCCTGTCCGCAGCCGGCCGCACGAGACCGGCGGGCGGCAGGGCTCACAGAAGGGGAACCCACACCTCGTGAACGCCTCCACCGACACCGCCACTGCCACTGACACGGCCACCGTCACTGACACCGCCACCGCAGCCGCCCCGGGCGCGCCCGCTCCGGTCCTGTCCTTCAGCCCGGTGGTGCTGTCCGTCCCCGGACGGCCCGTGGACATGCAGGTCCGCGTCTCCGCACCCGCGAGCGGAACGGGACTGCCCGTCATCCTGTTCTCGCACGGTCACGGACCCTCGAACCACCTCTCCTCGCTGAACGGCTACGCGCCGCTCGTCAACTTCTGGGCGGCGCAGGGGTTCGTGGTCGTCCAGCCCACCCATCTCAGCTCCAGGACGCTGAGCCACCGGCTCGCCGACGCTCCGGGAGCACCCTTCTTCTGGCGCTCGCGCGCCGAGGACATGACGCACCTTCTCGACCGGCTCGACGTGATCGAAAAGGCCGTGCCGCTGCTCGCCGGGCGGATCGACCGCACCAAGGTCGCCGTCGCCGGACACTCCTTCGGGGGCTTCACCACCGGCCTCCTGCTCGGCGCCCGGGTCACCGACCCCGACAACGGCGAGGAAGTGAGCCTCTTCGAGCCCCGCATCAAGGCAGGGGTGCTGCTGGCCGCGCCCGGCCGGGGCGATGTCCTCAACGGGCCCATGGCGAAGGCGCTGCCCGTCCTGCGGACCACCGACTTCTCCACGATGACCGCGCCCGCGCTGGTCGTCGCCGGCGACGAGGACGACTCCCCGCACTTCACGGACCGCGGGCCGGACTGGCACGCCGACCCCTACACCCTGAGCCCCGGCCCCAAGTCCCTGCTCACCCTGTTCGGTGCCGGGCACGCACTCGGCGGGATCCCCGGATACGACGCCGCCGAGACCACGGACGAGAGCCCCGAGCGGGTCGCCGCCGTCGGGCGGCTCACCGCGGCCTACCTCCGCACCGCGCTCCACCCCGGCGACCGCACCTGGCAGACAGCACGCGAGGCAGAGGCGAGCGGTCCCCACCCCGTCGGACGGGTCGAATCCAAGTAGGCCGGTAGGCCGGTGGGCCGTCCGCAGCACCTGTGCACCGCAGCCGTACCGGCGGCAGCGGGAGCCCGTCCCGCTGCCGCCGGTAGCAGCCGTGATCCGTCAGCGGCCGCCGCGCTCCGTGCCCAGGAGTCCGGCCCGCCGCAGGGCATCGGCCATCGCGTCGTTGGCCGGCCCGGCGTCGCGGCCGCCCCGGCGGTCACCGCCGCGCTGCCCGCCGCCGCCCTGCCGCTGTCCGGCGCCGCCCTGCCGCTGGCGCGGCGCACCGCCGCGGCCGCCGCCCTCGCGCGGTCCCCGGCCGCCGCCGGAGCCGCCGCCCGAGCCGCCGCGGCGCTCGCCGCCGCCGGTCGTCGCGGCGCCCTTGCCGTGCTCGTCGTCCAGCCGCAGCATCAGCGAGATCCGCTTCCGCGGAATGTCGACATCGAGCACCTTGACCCGCACGATGTCGCCCGGCTTCACCACGTCCCGCGGGTCCTTGACGAAGGTCTTCGACATCGCCGAGACATGCACCAGACCGTCCTGGTGGACGCCCACGTCCACGAACGCCCCGAAGGCGGCGACATTGGTCACCACGCCCTCCAGGAGCATCCCCGGCTGCAGGTCGCCGATCTTCTCCACGCCTTCCTTGAAGGTCGCCGTCTTGAAGACCGGACGCGGGTCACGGCCCGGCTTCTCCAGCTCCTGCAGGATGTCGCTCACCGTCGGCAGACCGAAGGAGTCGTCGACGAAGTCCGCGGCCTTCAGGGTGCGCAGCACCGTGGCGTTGCCGATCAGCGAACCGACCTGGGTGGCCGCCGACTTCACCATCCGGCGCACCACCGGGTACGCCTCCGGGTGCACGCTGGAGGCGTCCAGCGGGTCGTCGCCGCCCCGGATCCGCAGGAAGCCGGCGCACTGCTCGTAGGCCTTGGGGCCGAGCCGCGCCACGTCCTTGAGGGCCTTGCGGGAGCGGAACGGGCCGTTGCTGTCCCGGTGCGCCACGATGTTCTCGGCGAGCCCGGAGCCGATGCCCGACACCCGCGAAAGCAGCGGCGCCGAGGCGGTGTTGACGTCCACGCCGACGCCGTTCACACAGTCCTCGACCACGGCGTCCAGCGAGCGCGACAGCTTCACCTCGGACAGGTCGTGCTGGTACTGCCCGACGCCGATCGACTTAGGGTCGATCTTGACCAGCTCGGCCAGCGGGTCCTGCAGTCGGCGGGCGATGGACACCGCGCCGCGCAGCGAGACGTCCAGCTCCGGCAGCTCCTGCGAGGCGAACGCGGAGGCGGAGTACACCGAGGCGCCGGCCTCGGAGACCATCACCTTCGTCAGCTTCAGCTCCGGCTGCGCGGCGATCAGATCGGCCGCCAGCTTGTCGGTCTCGCGGGAGGCGGTGCCGTTGCCGATCGCGATCAGCTCGACGTCGTGCTCGCGGGCCAGCTTCGCCAGCGTGGCCAGCGAGGCGTCCCACTTCTGCTGCGGTACATGGGGGTAGATGGTCTCCGTGGCGGCCACCTTGCCGGTCGCGTCCACCACGGCGACCTTCACGCCCGTACGGAAACCGGGGTCCAGGCCCATCGTGGCGCGGGTACCGGCGGGCGCCGCCAGCAGCAGATCGCGCAGGTTCGAAGCGAAGACCCGCACCGCCTCGTCCTCGGCGGCCTGCCGCAGCCGCAGCCGCAGATCGATCCCGAGGTGCACCTGGACCCGGGTGCGCCAGGCCCAACGGACCGTGTCCTGCAGCCACTTGTCGCCGGGCCGGCCCCGGTCGGCGATGCCGAAGCGGTGCGCGATGGACCGCTCGTAGGAGCTGGGGCCCTCGGTCGCCGCCGACGGGTCCTCCGGTTCCAGGTTGAGATCGAGGATCTCCTCCTTCTCGCCACGGAGCATCGCCAGCACCCGGTGCGAGGGGAGTTCGGTGAACGGCTCGGCGAAGTCGAAGTAGTCGGCGAACTTCGCGCCCGCCTCCTCCTTGCCCTCGCGCACCTTCGCCGCGACCCGTCCGCGCGACCACATCCGCTCGCGCAGCTCGCCGATCAGGTCCGCGTCCTCGCCGAACCGCTCGGTCAGGATGGCCCGCGCGCCCTCCAGCGCGGCGGCCGGATCGGCGACGCCCTTGCCGTCGTCCACGAACGCCGCGGCGGCCGCGGACGGCTCCACCGAAGGATCGGCGAGCAGCCCGTCGGCGAGCGGTTCCAGGCCCGCCTCCCGCGCGATCTGCGCCTTGGTGCGTCGCTTGGGCTTGAAAGGGAGGTAGATGTCCTCCAGCCGCGCCTTGGAGTCGGCGCCGCGGATCTGCGCCTCCAGGGCGGCGTCGAGCTTGCCCTGGGAGCGTACGGACTCCAGGATCGCGGTCCGCCGCTCCTCCAGCTCCCGCAGATAGCGCAGCCGCTCCTCGAGCGAGCGCAGCTGCGCGTCGTCGAGCGTTTCGGTGGCTTCCTTGCGGTAGCGCGCGATGAACGGAACCGTCGAGCCGCCGTCGAGCAGTTCGACCGCGGCCTTCACCTGCCGCTCCTTGACGCCGAGCTCCCCGGCGATCCTCGCTTCGATGGACCCGAGGGTCCCGATGGGCTCAGTGGATGCCGTCACGTTGATCCTGACCCGCCTTCCAGCGCTTGCGTAAGCCTGCATTGTGCCGGTTGGCGGGCCGGACTGTCGCACCGCCCGGCCGCCCGGGGGTGTCCGCGCGGGCCCCGCGTCCGCCCGCGGGCGGACGCGGGGCCCGGTGACGCTACGCAGGCCTCACTTGCCGAACAGCGCGGCGGGGAACGCCCCGGCGTTCATGGCGGCGGTGGTGAAACCGGTCGCCAGCTCGGTGAGCCGGGCCACGCCGTCGGCACCCAGGTGCTCGTACGGCGCCCGGTCCAGCCGGTCCGTCCTCCGCTCCAGGTCCTTGCGCAGTTGGACACCGGCCTCGGTCAACTCGCCCTCGGCGTCCAGGAGGCCACGGGCCCGCAGCCGCTCCTGCGCCGCCGTCCAGTCCTTCTCCGACCAGCCACGGGTCGCCATGACACCCTTGTAGCTCATGCCGCGGCCGCTGGCGGTGTGGGTGACCAGAGCCTCCAGCCCGTCCAGTTCGGCGTCGAGCAGCGCCAGCAGGTGGCCGTCGCCGCGGTGTTCGCGCAGCAGCGTCGCGGCGTGCCAGTAGGCCAGGTGCGGGGCGCTCGGCACCGGCTGGTCGGCGTGCGCGGCGTAGAGCGGCCGGGCCTGGGGGGTGCAGCCCTCGACGGCACGCAGCGCCAGGTGCGCCGCCTCGGCCATCTCCGGCGACTCGACGGCCTCCGGGCCCAGGAGCCGGCGCAGCGTGGCGTCCACGGCGCGCAGCCGGGCGTCCAGCACGGCCTGCGGCGTGGTGATCGTCCAGACGTCCGGGACGTGCTCGGCTATGAGGTCGTGCTTGAAGTTGTAGAAGGTGGCCGTGATGGTGCCGGGGCCCACCGCGCCCATGGCCGCCGCGCGGCAGGCGAAGTAGGCGGCGCTGCGGTTCTCGATGCCGGCCTTGGCCATCTCCGCGGCGAGCTCCGGCGCGAAGTAGTGCGTGGAGTGGAACGGGTTGACGACGTTGTGGCAGGTACGGCCGGCCTGCTCGGGCAGTGCGCTGGAAGTGGTCATACGGGCAGGCTACCGACCCGTCGGTATGGGGGTGGGCGTAGGGCACCGGAGGAGGGCCGTAAGCCGCTGACGGCCCGGGTCCATGGCAGAAAGGGTGGGAAATCCGTCATTGCCGCCTTCGCCGCCACTGTCCAGGATGGAGGCATGGAACAGCGCGAGGTGCTCGTCGTTCTCTTCGACGGAGTGCAGGCTCTTGACGTCTCCGGACCGGTCGAGGTCTTCCACGGAGCGACCCTGGAAACCCCGGGCGCCTACCGGATCCGCACCGCCGGCCTCGACGGCGCCCCGGTCCGCACCACCAGCGGACTGACCCTGGTACCCGACACCACCCTCGCCGCCGCCGGGCCGCCGCACACCCTGCTGGTGCCCGGCGGTGACGGCACCCGCACCCCCGACCCCCGGCTGATCGACTGGCTGCGCGGCAACGCCCACCGCGCCCGGCGGAAGGTCTCGGTGTGCAGCGGAGCGCTGCTGCTCGCCGAGGCCGGGCTGCTGGACGGCCGCCGGGCGACGACCCACTGGATGCTCTGCGACACCCTCGCCGCACGCTTCCCCGCGGTACGGGTCGAGCCCGAGCCGATCTACGTACGGGACGGCGATCTGGCCACCTCCGCGGGCGTGACGGCCGGTATCGACCTAGCCCTGGCCCTGGTGGAGGAGGACCTGGGCCGGGACGTCGCGCTGAGCATCGCCCGCCATCTGGTGGTGTTTCTGCGGCGGCCCGGCAACCAGACCCAGTTCAGCGCCCAGCTCGCCGCGCAGACCGCACAGCGCAGACCGCTGCGCGACGTCCAGCAGTGGATCACCGAGAACCCGGCGGGGGACCTCTCCGTCGAAGCCCTCGCCGAGCGCGCCCGCCTCTCCCCGCGGCACTTCGCCCGGGCCTTCCGCGACGAGGTGGGCATGACGCCGGGGCGCTATGTCGACCGGGTCCGGCTGGAGGCGGCCCGACGGCATCTGGAGGACTCCGCCGACGGCATCGAGCAGGTGTCGCGCCACTGCGGCTACGGGACCCCCGAGGCGATGCGCCGCGCCTTCCTCCGGGCCCTGGGTGCCTCGCCGGCCGAATACCGTCGCCGCTTCCGGACCGCCGGACCACCCCTCATCTCTTCCTGAACCCCTGCCGGCCGCCATCGCTCCACCGGGCCGGCACCACCCCTACCGCTACCGACCTACCGACAGGAGACTCCATGCAGCTCGCGATCCTTCTCTTCGACGGCTTCACCACACTGGACGCGGTCGGCCCTTACGAAACCCTCAGCCGGCTGCCCGGCGCCGAGGCGGTGTTCGTCGCCGAGCGCACCGGCCCGCACCGCAATGACCTCGGTTCGCTCGGGCTGGTCGCCGACGCCACGCTGGGCGAGGTCACCGCACCGGACATCCTCGTGGTGCCCGGCGGCGCGGGGCAGGCCGATCAGATGGCGGACGGCCCGGTGCACGAGTGGATCCGCGCCGTGGACGCCGGCACCACCTGGACCACCTCGGTGTGTACCGGCTCGCTGATCCTGGCCGCCGCGGGCCTCCTCAAGGGGCGCCGGGCGACCTCCCACTGGCTGGCGCTGGACCAGCTCCCGGCGCTGGGGGCCGAGCCGACCGGGGAACGGGTGGTCATCGACGGCAAGTACGTCACGGCGGCCGGCGTCTCGTCCGGCATCGACATGGGGCTGACGCTGGCCGGCCGGATCGCCGGGGACGCCGCGGCCCAGACGATCCAGCTCGGCATCGAATACGACCCGCAGCCGCCCTACGACGCGGGCTCCCCGGAAAAGGCCCCGGCCGAGATCACCGCGATGCTGCGGGAGGACGGCCGGGCCCTGCTGACCGGGCAGCGGTGAGCAGCCGTCCCACGGCCCGTGCGGGCCTCACCCGCCCGGGCCCGCGTAAGGCCCGCCCCGCGTGAGGCCCGCTCCGCATAAGGCCGCCCCCGGCGTCAGCCCGTCGGCCAGGTGAAGCGCGGAGCCCTGCGCTCCAGGAAGGCGGCGGCACCCTCCGCGGTGTCGCCGCTCGCCCGCGCCTGCGCGGCCCAGTGGGCGCCGCGCGCCTCGGCCTCGGCCGGCGGCACGTCCCAGGTCCCGTCGGCCAGCTCCTTCGCCGCGGTCTGTGTCAGCAGCGACCGGCTCGCCAGGACGGCCGAGAATTCCGCCACCCGCTTGTCCAGCGCGCCCTCGGGCAGCACCTCGTCCACCAGGCCGGTCCGCAGCGCCCGTGCGCAGTCGATCAACTCGCCCGAGAACAACAGGTACTTGGCGGTGGACAGCCCGGCCAGCCGGACCAGCCGCCGGGTGGCGGCCGCCGGATAGGCGACCGCCAGCTTGGCCGGCGTCACCCCCAACAGTGCGCCCTCCTCCGCGAACCGCAGATCGCAGGCGGCCGCCAACTGGGTGCCGCCGCCCACGCAATAGCCGCGTATCGCCGCCAGCGTCGGCCCGGGAAACGCCGCCAGCGCCTCCTCGGCCGCCGCCGCCAGCCCCTGCGACTCGCCCGCCGGATCCCGCAGCGACCCGATGTCGGCGCCCGCGCAGAACGTCGTGCCCTCACCGGTCAGCACCAGCGACCGGACCGCGCGGTCGGCCGCCAGCCGCTCCAGCAGCGGCGGCAGGTCCCGCCACATCTGCACGGTCATGGCATTGCGCTTGCCGGTATTGCTGATGGTGACGGTCGCTGTGCCGTCGCTGACATGCGTCTTCAGACCGGGTTCCATGCTCCGGATATTAGAGCGACCGCGTTGGACCGGTCCGGATACGATCGGCGGCCTGATGTCAGCAACTCTTGTCGCCAAAGATCTCGCCGCCGGCCACGGCGAGCGCGTCCTGTTCTCCGGCCTCGATCTGGTCGTCGCCCCCGGCGATGTGGTCGGCCTTGTCGGCGCCAACGGCGCGGGCAAGTCCACGCTGCTGCGCCTGCTGGCCGGCCTGGACACTCCGGAGGACGGCACGCTCTCGCTCGGCCCGCCCACCGCCACGGTCGGCCACCTCCCCCAGGAGCCCGACCGCCGCCCGGGAGAGACCGTACGCACCTTCTTCGCCCGCCGTACAGGCGTGGCCGAGGCCCAGCTCGCCCTGGACACCACCACCCAGGCGCTGGTCGACGAGCGGCCCGGAGCGGACGACGCCTACGCCACGGCGCTGGAGCGCTGGCTCGCGCTGGGCGCGGCCGACCTCGACGAACGCGCCGAGGAAACCGCCGCACAGCTCGGCCTGTCCGTCAGCCTCGACCAGCCGATGACCACGCTCTCCGGCGGCCAGGCCGCCCGTGCCTCGCTCGCCTCGCTGCTGCTCTCCCGTTACGACATCTTCCTGCTGGACGAGCCGACCAACGACCTCGACCTGGACGGTCTGCACCGGCTGGAGTCCTTCGTCACGGGGCTGCGCGCCGGCACCGTTCTGGTCAGCCACGACCGCGAGTTCCTGACCCGCACGGTCACCCGCGTCGTCGAACTCGACCTCGCCCAGCAGCAGGTCAACACCTACGGCGGTGGCTACACCTCCTACCTGGAGGAGCGCGAACGGGCCCGGCGCCATGCGCGGGAGCAGTACGAGGAGTACGCCGACACCAAGGCCGCCCTGGAGACCCGGGCGCACACCCAGCGCAACTGGATGGAGAAGGGCGTCAAGAACGCCCGCCGCAAGGCCCCCGACAACGACAAGATCGGCCGCAATGCCCGGGTGGAGGCCACCGAGAAGCAGGCCGCCAAGGCCAAGCAGACCCAGCGACTGATCGAGCGGATGGAGGTGGTCGAGGAACCGCGCAAGGAGTGGGAGCTGCGGATGGAGATCGCCGCCGCGCCCCGCGCCGGTGCGGTCGTGGCCACCCTGCGCGGCGCCGGCCTGCGACGCGGCGACTTCCGCTTCGGCCCGGTGGACCTGCAGATCGACTGGGCGGACCGGGTCGCCATCACCGGCCCCAACGGCTCCGGCAAGTCGACCCTGCTCGCCGCCCTGCTCGGCCGGCTCCCGCTGGAGACGGGGCACGCCGCCCTGGGCCCCGGCGTGGTGGTCGGCGAGGTCGACCAGGCGCGCGGCCGGCTCTTCGGCGCACCCGGACCGGACGGCGACCGGACACCCGGCGACCGGACAGAGGGCGACCAGTCGCTGATGGACGCCTTCCGGGCCTGTGTCCCCGACCTTCCGCCCGCCGACGTCCGTACGCTGCTGGCGAAGTTCGGACTGAAGGCGGCGCATGTGCTGCGCCCGGCGCGCACCCTGTCACCGGGGGAGCGGACCCGCGCCGCGCTGGCCCTCCTCCAGGGCCGCGGGGTCAACCTCCTCGTCCTGGACGAGCCGACCAACCACCTCGATCTGCCGGCCATCGAGCAGCTGGAGTCCGCGCTCGCCTCGTACCCCGGCACCCTGCTGCTGGTCACGCACGACCGCCGGATGCTCGAAGCGGTGCACACCACCCGCCGGATCGAGGTCGACGGCGGACGGGTCACCGACCGGGCGGTCTGAGGACGCGGCCGGATCACCGTCCGACGCGGGCGGTGGTCCGGGACCGGCGGGCCCGCGGCACCCGCGATGATTATCGATTTGGTCCTGAGGCTGCCGCCCCGTAGGGTGGTGTTCACCGACGCGGGGTGGAGCAGCTCGGTAGCTCGCTGGGCTCATAACCCAGAGGTCGCAGGTTCAAATCCTGTCCCCGCTACTGAAACAGCGCGGCGGGACCGATGCCCAGGCACCGGTCCCGCCGCGCTGTGCGTTCCGGTGGCACCGCCCGGCGGGCGCGGATCGTATGGGGGTCACCTCCGGTAAGTCCGCGAACAACCCATAAAAGCAACAGGATCGGTCGCCGGGCCGATCGCCTCATTCGCAATCGGCCATAAGGCGTCGATAAGCGCTGACTTGTGTTCAGCCGACCGGTCCGGACCAACGCATTCTCAACACTCTTCCTGTGAGGATGCCTTCCGGACCCCCCGCAGAACCCCCCGAAGAGCTGACCTCCCCGCTCGCGTACGAAGGTGTCTGGCGGTTCACCGCCCCGGCACTGGAGTCTTCGGTGCCGCAGGCACGCCACGCGGTCCGGGATCTGCTCGCCGAACAGCGTGTTCCCGTGGCCGCCGAGATCATGGACGGCCTATTGCTCATCGTCTCCGAACTCGTCACCAACGCCGTCCGGCACGCCGCCCTGCTCTCGCCCCGGATCGCCGTCCAGGTCACCATCGGGGCGAACTGGCTACGGGTCGCGGTCGAGGACAACCACCCCTACCGCCCCAAGGCGCTGGAGGCGGAGCAGGGTGATGTCGGCGGCCGCGGCCTGTGGCTCGTCAAGACGCTCACCGCGGAGGCGGGCGGGAAATGTGACGTCGAGAACACGAGGAACGGCGGCAAGGCCATCTGGGCCGAGCTGCCGCTCACCCCGCTCACTACCAGCCCGCCGACCCTCCGGTGAGCTCGCGCACCGCCGGCCGCGCCGCGTCCAGCACGGTCATGAACCAGGCGGAGAAGGGCAGCTGGGCATGCCGCTCGGCCAGTTCCTCCGGCGTCACGAAGGCGATCTCGCCGATCTCCTCGGGGTCGGGCGCCGGCTCGGCCCGCACCAGCCCGACGAACAGGTGGTTGTACTCCTGCTCGACGAGGCCGGAGGCCGGGTCGGGGTGGTTGTAACGCACGGTGCCCGCCTCCGCCAGCAGGGCGGGCGCCAGGCCCAGCTCCTCCGAGGTCCGCCGGGCCGCGGCCACGAACGGTGCCTCACCGGGATACGGGTGGCCGCAGCAGGTGTTGGACCACACACCGGGGGAGTGGTACTTCCCCAGCGCCCGGCGCTGCAGCAGCAGCCGCCCCTTCTCGTCGAAGAGGAAGACGGAGAACGCCCGGTGCAACTGCCCGGGAGCCTGGTGGGCCGCGAGCTTCTCCGCGGTGCCGATCGTCGTACCGTCCTCGTCGACCAGCTCCAGCATGATCGGTTCGGCGGCGCCGCCCGGTGTGCTCACCGCCGGGTCCCCGGCGGTCTGTCCGTTGGCAGGTGTGATCGGCATGCCCATCCTTGTCGTCGGTCTTCGACGCCAAGTCTGCCCTAGCCGGGTCCGCATCACCGGCACAGCGGGTGCGCGGCGCCACATGCCAGCGCGCCGCCCCTTCCGTGCGCCCGGCCGTGAGATGGTCCACACCCCGCCGCCGCGCCCTTCGCCCCCGCTACGGACCGCGCGCGCCTCCCGGTGACGGCCGCGCCGGGCGGCGACCGCCCCCGGACCTGGGATGGCTCTCGCCACAACGGGCCCGGCACAACCCGCCCGCCCCGTGACCAGCCCGCTCATAACCGGCACCGGAGGGAACGCCAGGTCCGCGGGCCAGTTGTTCATGGACCACCTGATCCACCATGATGATCGCGGCAGGCGCAGCCGTCGGTCACTCGATCGAGCGGTGAATGCGCGGTGAACGGCCGCATCCGGCGATCCGATAGCCTCTGCCGACGTGCCACCCCAGCCCACCGGGCGCCAGGTGTGCCACGCCCGCTGCCCGGGTAGTTCGTATCGAATGCGGATCGATCACGAACCGTCCGTGCTGCCTTGTCAGCATCCAAGGAGTGAGTTCGACTGTCGACCGCCATCCTCACCGGTCCGCCGGTCGCCGGGTCGCCGCTCGAAGCCGACCTGCGCACGCTGGGCTTTGACGTCCGTACCGCGGACGACGCCGCATCCGCCGCCGAGCTGCTCGCCGCGGTGCCCGCCCAGGAGCGGGTCGCCGTCGTCGACCCCCGTTTCGTCGGCCATCTGCACGCCCTGCGGCTCGCACTGACCGACCCCCGCTTCCCCGCCGCGGCGGTGCCGGGCGCGCTCACCGCGCAGCCCGAGGCGCGCGCCGCGCTGACCCGCGCGGCCGGCAGGATCCCGGTCGGCGCCGGCACCGCCCACCTCACGGACGTCCTCACCGACACCCTCACCGAATCCCTCGACCGCGAGGTGACCGGACTGCACCGGGTCGAGCTCGGCAGCCTGGTCGCCACCGTCGCGCTCACCCCGGCGCAGCGCGAGGACGCCCGGGAGGCCGTCGCCGCCGTCGACGACGAGGCCGTACGGCTGCGCACCGCCGTGAAGTCCCGTGACGGGTTCTTCACCACGTACTGCATCAGCCCGTACTCCCGCTACCTGGCCCGCTGGTGCGCGCGCCGAGGGCTCACCCCCAACCAGGTCACCACCGCGTCCCTGCTCACCGCGCTGATCGCGGCCGGCTGCGCGGCCACCGGAACCCGCGGCGGCTTCGTCGCGGCCGGCCTGCTGCTCCTCTTCTCCTTCGTCCTGGACTGCACCGACGGGCAGCTCGCCCGCTACTCCCTGCAGTACTCGACGATGGGCGCCTGGCTGGACGCCACCTTCGACCGGGCCAAGGAGTACGCGTACTACGCGGGCCTGGCCCTCGGAGCGGCCCGTGGCGGAGACGACGTATGGGCGCTGGCGCTGGGCGCGATGGTGCTGCAGACCTGCCGCCATGTCGTCGACTTCTCCTTCAACGAGGCGAACCACGACGCGACCGCCAACACCAGCCCCACCGCCGCGCTCTCCGACAAGCTCGACAGCGTCGGCTGGACGGTCTGGGTGCGGCGGATGATCGTGCTGCCGATCGGTGAGCGCTGGGCCATGATCGCGGTGCTCACCGCGCTCACCACCCCGCGCATCGTCTTCTACGCCCTGCTCATCGGCTGTGCGCTGGCCGCCTGCTACACCACGGCGGGCCGGGTGCTGCGCTCGCTGACCCGGCGGGCCCGGCGCACCGACCGCGCCGCCCAGGCGCTGGCCGATCTCGCCGACTCCGGGCCGCTCGCCGAGCTGATCGCCGGCCGTGGCCGCGGCCGCGGCCGTACCGGGTCCTTCCTGGCGCCGGTCATGGCGTTTCTCTCAGCCGCCGTGCTGCTGGTCTGGGTGATCTTCCAGGACGACCCGATGTCCTGGCTCACCGTCGGCGTCGCCGTCTGTTCCGCGCTGCTGGCCGGTGCCGCCGTGGCACGGCCGCTCAAGGGCGCCCTCGACTGGCTCGTTCCGCCCTTCTTCCGGGCCGGCGAATACGTCACGATCCTGGTCCTGGCCGCCCGTGCGGACGTCCCCGGAGCGCTGCCCGCGGCGTTCGGGCTGGTCGCGGCGGTCGCCTACCATCACTACGACACGGTCTACCGCATCCGCGGTGGCACCGGAGCCCCGCCGCGGTGGCTCGTCCGGGCGACCGGCGGACATGAGGGACGGATCCTCGTGATCACCGTTCTCGCCGCCGCTCTGTCCCCTGAAGGTTTCACAATCGCGCTGACGGCCCTCGCTGTGGTCCTGGCGCTGCTGGTGCTCGTCGAGAGCATCCGTTTCTGGGTGTCCTCCCAAGCACCCGCCGTACACGATGAAGGAGAAACCGCATGATCGGCCTCGTGCTGGCGGCCGGCGCCGGACGGCGTCTGCGCCCCTACACCGACACCCTGCCCAAGGCCCTGGTGCCGGTCGACGGGGACACCACCATCCTCGACCTGACCCTCGGCAACTTCGCCGAGATCGGCCTGACCGAGGTCGCGATCATCGTCGGCTACCGCAAGGAAGCCGTCTACGAGCGCAAGGAGGCCCTGGAGCAGAAGTACGGCCTCAAGCTCACCCTCATCGACAACGACAAGGCCGAGGAGTGGAACAACGCCTACTCCCTGTGGTGCGGCCGTGACTCGATCAAGCACACCGTGATCCTCGCCAACGGCGACACCGTGCACCCGGTCTCCGTCGAGAAGACCCTGCTCGCCGCCCGCGGCAACGGCCAGAAGATCATCCTCGCGCTGGACACCGTCAAGCAGCTCGCCGACGAAGAGATGAAGGTCGTCGTGGACCCCGCCAAGGGCGTCCAGAAGATCACGAAGCTGATGGACCCGGCCGAGGCGACCGGCGAGTACATCGGCGTCACCCTCATCGAGGGCGAGGCCGCCGACGAGCTGGCCGACGCCCTGAAGACCACCTTCGAGCGGGACCCCGACCTCTACTACGAGGACGGCTACCAGGAGCTGGTCAACCGCGGCTTCAAGGTGGACGTGGCGCCGATCGGCGACGTCAAGTGGGTCGAGATCGACAACCACGACGACCTGGCGAAGGGCCGTGACATCGCATGCCAGTACTGACCCGCCTCATTCCGTCCCCGGTCGTCGTCGACATCAACGCCGGCGCCCTGGACGACCTGGCGGGCCTGCTGGCCGATCAGCGCATCTCCGCGTCGGGCAAGCTCGCCATTGCGATCAGCGGCGGCTCGGGGGCACGGCTGCGTGAGCGGCTGTCCCCCCAGCTGCCGGGCGCCGAGTGGTACGAGGTCGGCGGCGGCACCCTGGACGAAGCGATCAAGCTCGCCGACGCCATGAAGAAGGGGCACTACGACGCGGTCGTGGGCCTCGGCGGCGGCAAGATCATCGACTGTGCCAAGTTCGCCGCGGCGCGCATCGGCCTGCCCCTGGTCGCCGTGGCGACGAACCTGTCGCACGACGGCCTGTGCTCGCCGGTCGCCACCCTCGACAACGACGCGGGCCGCGGCTCCTACGGTGTGCCGAACCCGATCGCCGTGGTGATCGACCTCGACATCATCCGTGAGGCCCCGGTCCGGTTCGTCCGCTCCGGCATCGGTGACGCGATCTCCAACATCTCCGCGGTCGCGGACTGGGAGCTCTCGCACCGCGAGACCGGCGAGGCGATCGACGGACTGGCCGCCGCCATGGCGCGCCAGGCCGGCGAGGCCGTGCTCCGGCACCCCGGCGGGGTCGGCGACGACGCCTTCCTCCAGGTGCTGGCCGAGGGCCTGGTCCTGACCGGTATCTCGATGTCGGTAGCCGGTGACAGCCGTCCGGCGTCCGGCGCCTGCCACGAGATCAACCACGCGCTCGACATCCTCTACCCCAAGCGCGCCGCGAGCCACGGCGAGCAGTGCGGCCTCGCCGCCGCCTTCGCCACGCATCTGCGCGGG
Organism: Streptomyces lydicus; assembly: GCF_004125265.1. Classification (GTDB taxonomy): domain Bacteria; phylum Actinomycetota; class Actinomycetes; order Streptomycetales; family Streptomycetaceae; genus Streptomyces; species Streptomyces lydicus_C. Next base: position 965,089 of record NZ_RDTE01000003.1, on the reverse strand, counting down.
GACAAGGAGACCCGTGACCTGATGGTCGAGGTGCTGCGCCGGCACGGCCTGCCGGTCACGCCGGGCGAGATCGGCTTCGCGGACGAGGAATTCGTCGAGGCCGTCGAGTACGCACCCAAGACCCGCCCCGGGCGCTACACCATCCTCGAACACCTCGACCTGTCCACCGACCAGATCAGGGACGCCTACGCCGACTATGCACAAGCCATCGGTAGCTGAGCTCCGGCCGGTCGTTCACCCCCCGGGGGTGAAGGACCGGCGGAGCGGCGAGCACTGGGCCGGCCGGCTCTACATGCGCGAGCTCTCGCTGCGCATCGACCGCCACCTGGTGAACACGCGGATCACCCCCAACCAGCTGACCTACGTGATGACCGTGGCCGGCGTCCTCGCCGCACCCGCCCTGCTGGTGCCGGGGATTCCGGGGGCCCTGCTCGGCGTGCTGATGGTCCAGCTCTACCTGCTGCTCGACTGTGTCGACGGCGAGGTCGCCCGCTGGAAGAAGCAGTTCTCGCTGGGCGGGGTGTACCTGGACCGGGTCGGCGCCTACCTGTGCGACGCGGCGGTGCTGGTCGGCTTCGGCCTGCGCGCCGCCGACCTGTGGGGTACCGGGCGGATCGACTGGCTGTGGGCCTTCCTCGGCACGCTCGCCGCGCTCGGCGCCATCCTGATCAAGGCCGAGACCGACCTCGTCGGTGTCGCCCGTCACCAGGGCGGTCTTCCGCCGGTCAAGGAGACGGCTTCCGAGCCGCGCTCGTCCGGGATGGCGCTGGCCCGCAAGGCGGCCGCCGCGCTGAAGTTCCACCGCCTGGTCCTCGGGGTCGAGGCCTCGCTGTTGATCCTGGTCCTGGCGGTCCTGGACACGGTCAGGGGCGATCTGTTCTTCTCACGGCTCGGCGTCGCCGTGCTGGCGGGCATCGCGCTCCTGCAGACCCTGCTGCACCTGGTGTCCATCCTCGCCTCCAGCAGGCTCAAGTGACGGGAGCCGGAGTGGGTAGGAGCATGAAGCTCGGTGCGGTTGTCCTGACCATGGGCAACCGCCCCGAGGAACTGCGCGCGCTGCTGGACTCGGTCGCCAAGCAGGAGGGCGACCCGATCGAGATCGCGGTCGTCGGCAACGGTTCGCCGCTGCCGGAGCTCCCCGAGGGCGTACGGACCGTCGAGCTGCCGGAGAACGTCGGCATCCCGGCCGGCCGCAATGTCGGTATCGAGGCGTTCGGTCCCGGCGGCAACGAGGTCGACGTCCTGCTTTTCCTGGACGACGACGGGCTGCTGGCCAGGGAGGACACCGCCGAGCTGTGCCGGGAGGCCTTCGCCGCCGACCCCGGCCTCGGGATCATCAGCTTCCGGATCGCCGACCCGGACACCGGGGAGACCCAGCGCCGCCATGTGCCGCGGCTACGGGCCTCGGACCCCCTGCGCTCGTCGCGGGTCACCACCTTCCTCGGCGGTGCCAACGCGGTCCGTACGCAGGTGTTCGAGGAGGTCGGCGGGCTGCCCGACGACTTCTTCTACGCTCATGAGGAGACCGATCTGGCCTGGCGGGCGCTGGACGCCGGCTGGCAGATCGACTACCGCTCCGACATGGTGCTCTTCCATCCGACGACGGCACCGGCCCGGCACGCGGTCTACCACCGGATGGTGGCCCGTAACCGGGTGTGGCTGGCCCGGCGCAACCTCCCCGCCCCGCTGGTTCCGGTCTATCTCGGTGTCTGGTTTCTGCTCACCCTCGCCCGCCGGCCCTCGCGACCGGCGCTGCGGGCCTGGCTGGGTGGCTTCAAGGAGGGCTGGGCGACCCCGAGCGGTCCCAGGCGCCCCATGAAGTGGGCTACCGTTTGGCGACTGACCCGACTGGGCCGCCCTCCCGTCATCTGACAAGCTCATCTCTGAGAGCATCAGGCGCGAACCGGGGCGTGGCCCCGGCAGCGCACCTTGAGGACGAAAGTGTCAACTGTGAGCGAGACCACGCACGACGGTGCGGTCGCCATGAGTGCCCCGCCATCTTCCGATGACGGGCTCACCCCTGCCCAGCGGGCCCAGAAGTACGGGCTCTCGCAGAGCGGGGCCCGTCCCTCGCTGCCCGAGTACGTCCGGCAGCTGTGGGACCGGCGGCATTTCATCTCCGCGTTCGCCAGCGCCAAGCTGACGGCGCAGTACAGCCAGGCCAAGCTGGGCCAGGTCTGGCAGGTGGCGACGCCGCTGCTGAACGCGCTCGTGTACTACTTGATCTTCGGCGTACTGATCGGCACGAGCCGGGGCATTGACGACTTCGTCCCGTTCCTGGTCACCGGTGTCTTCATCTTCACCTTCACCCAGAGCTCGGTGATGGCCGGTACGCGGGCGATCTCCGGCAACCTCGGCCTGGTGCGGGCGCTGCACTTCCCGCGGGCCTGCCTGCCGATCTCGTTCTGCCTGATGCAGCTGCAGCAGCTGCTGTTCTCCATGGGCGTGCTGGTGATCATCCTGCTCGGCTTCGGACAGGTCCCGACCTGGTCGTGGCTGCTGGCCCTCCCGGCGCTGACGCTGCAGTTCGTCTTCAACACCGGCCTGGCGATGGTCATGGCGCGGATGGGCGCGAAGACCCCGGACCTGGCGCAGCTGATGCCCTTCATCATGCGGACGTGGATGTACGCGTCCGGCGTGATGTTCAGCATCGATCTGATCCTCAAGGGCAAGCACGTCCCGCACTTCGTGGAGGTCCTGCTCAACGGGAACCCGGCCGCGGTCTACATCGACCTGATGCGTTTCGCGCTGATCGACAGCTTCAAGGCGAACCAGTTGCCGCCCCATGTGTGGGCGTTCGCGGCCGGCTGGGCCCTGCTGGCCGGCGTGGCGGGCTTTGTGTACTTCTGGAAGGCTGAGGAGCGGTACGGACGTGGCTGAACAGAAGCAGGGCATCGAGCCGACCGAGGCCGCCGAGGCCCGTATCCCGACGGTGATCGCGGACGATCTGCACATCGTCTACCGCGTCTACGGCACCGGTGCGGGCAAGGGCAGCGCCACCGCGGCGCTGAACCGGATCGTGCGCCGCAAGCCCTCCACGGGGGTGCGCGAGGTGCATGCGGTCAAGGGGGTTTCCTTCACCGCCTACCGCGGTGAGTCGATCGGCCTGATCGGTTCCAACGGTTCGGGCAAGTCGACGCTGCTCAAGGCGGTCGCCGGCCTGCTGCCCGCCGAGCGCGGCAAGGTCTACACCCACGGCCAGCCCTCGCTGCTGGGCGTGAACGCGGCCCTGATGAACGACCTGACCGGCGAGAAGAACGTCCTGCTGGGCGGCCTGGCCATGGGCATGAGCCGCGAACAGGTCCGCGAGCGCTACGACGGCATCGTCGACTTCTCCGGCATCAACGAGAAGGGCGACTTCATCTCGCTGCCGATGCGCACCTACTCCTCCGGCATGGCCGCCCGCCTGCGGTTCTCCATCGCCGCCGCCAAGGACCACGACGTCCTGATGATCGACGAGGCGCTGGCCACCGGCGACCGCAGCTTCCAGAAGCGCTCCGAGGCCCGCATCCGCGAACTGCGCAAGGAGGCCGGCACGGTCTTCCTCGTCAGCCACAACAACAAGTCCATCCGCGACACCTGCGACCGGACCCTGTGGCTGGAGCGCGGCGAGCTGCTGATGGACGGCCCGACGGATGAAGTGATCAAGGCGTACGAAAAGGAGACGGGCAAATAGTCCGCTGCGCACCCGAAGGCCTCCGTGAGTCCGCCTCGCGGGGGCCTTCGAGCGTGAGGAAAAGGTCAACTCCGTTGACACCCGGAACAGTTCGGGCGTAATGGGTATTGACGGGATGGTTGCCCCGGGCTTCGGTACCCCCTCGGACGCGGGTGAGATGTACGGCGTAAGCTGTACGGGTGCCGAACGGCACAAGTGGGATATGTCGGGCAATGCTCGCCCAAGCGGGTGATGCGGGCTCGATCAGGGCGCGGCGACGACTGCGGCGTGTCCGAAATGGGATGTTTTGTCTTGGCGGTGTAGAACGGGAGACGTGACGGCAATGGCTACTGGTTCGCTCCGGCACCGAAATGCGCCGGGCAGCCCCCGGTGAGCCGAGACAACGAGCAGGCGCGTCGCGCCTTCCTCCGAAGGGGGGCGGCGGGTGACGGACGGGAGCAGACGCGCACCGTGCTCGATCAGGCCGCACACGAGAACTTCCCCGTCGCACCGTTCTTCCTGCCCCGCGCCTGGCGGACCGATCTGATGGCCGTCTACGGCTTCGCCCGGCTCGTCGACGACATCGGTGACGGCGATCTCGCACCCGGCGGCGGCGATGCCGTACTCCTCGGGCTCGACCGCGCACAGTACGACGACCGGCCCGCGCTGCTGGACGCCCTCGAAGCGGACCTGCACCGCGTCTTCAGCGACCGGGCCCCCGGCCCCGGGCATCCGCTGCTGCGCCGCCTCGGCCCGACCGTCCGCCGCTGTGCGCTGGCCCCGGGGCCTTTCCTCGATCTCATCGAGGCCAACCGGCAGGACCAGCGGGTGAGCCGCTACGGCACCTACGGCGACCTGGCCGCCTACTGCGAGCTGTCCGCCAACCCCGTCGGCCGCCTCGTCCTGGCCCTCACCGGCACCGCGAGCCCCGAACGCATCCGCCGCTCCGACGCGGTCTGCACCGCCCTGCAGATCGTCGAGCACATCCAGGACGTGGCCGAGGACCTGGGGCGCGACCGCATCTACCTGCCGGCCGAGGACCGGAAGCGCTTCGGCGTCGACGAGGCCGATCTGGCCGCGCCGAGCGGGGGCGCATCGGTGCGCGCGCTGATCGCTTACGAGGCCGAACGCGCCCGTGAGCTGCTGCGTGAAGGCACCCCGCTGGTGGGTAGCGTCCACGGCAGGCTCAAGCTGCTGCTGGCCGGATTCGTGGCCGGCGGACGCGCTGCACTCCAGGCGGTCGCGGCCGCCGATTACGACGTACTCCCTGGACCGCCCAAGCCGACCAAGCTCAGCCTGCTGCGCGAGGTAGGGGCGACATTGCGAAGAGAGGGGTGAGTCGGACCGTGGAGGCAACTGCACACGCGTCCGCGCCGGTGCTCGCTGCGTACCGCTACTGCGAGGCCGTCACCGGGCAGCAGGCACGGAACTTCGCCTACGGCATCCGGCTGCTGCCGGCCGACAAGCGGCAGGCCATGTCGGCGCTCTACGCCTTCTCCCGCCGGGTCGACGACATCGGCGACGGCACCCTGGAACCCGCCGCCAAGCAAAGCCGCCTGGAGGACACCCGGGCGGTGCTGGCACGCATCAAGGACGGCCGGATCGACGAGGACGACACCGACCCGGTGGCCGTCGCGCTGGCCGACGCCGCCCGCCGCTTCCCGCTGCCCCTGGACGGCCTCGACGAGCTGATCGACGGCGTGCTGATGGATGTGCGCGGCGAGACCTACGAGACCTGGGACGAGCTGCGCGGTTACTGCCGCTGCGTCGCCGGTGCGATCGGCCGGCTCTCGCTGGGCGTGTTCGGCACCGTACCGGGCGCGCCGGACGCCGAGCGGGCCTTCGAGTACGCCGACACCCTCGGTCTGGCCCTGCAACTCACCAACATTCTCCGGGATGTTCGCGAGGACGCCGGGAACGGCCGTACGTACCTCCCCGCCGAGGACCTTGCCAAGTTCGGCTGCGCGGCGGGCTTCCAGGGGCCCGTGCCGCCGCCCGGCTCCGACTTCACCGGCCTGGTGCACTTCGAGGCGCAACGTGCCCGCGCGCTGTTCGCCGAGGGATTCAGGCTGCTGCCGATGCTCGACCGGCGCAGCGGTGCCTGTGTGGCCGCGATGGCCGGCATCTACCACCGGCTGCTGACCCGGATCGCCGCCGACCCCGAGGCGGTGCTGCGCGGCCGGGTCTCGCTGCCCGGCCGGGAGAAGGCCTTCGTCGCGGTGCGCGGGCTCTCCGGGCTCGACGCGCGGGCGATCGGCCGCCGGGAGTCCGTGCGGAGGCGCGGATGATGCGCCGGGCGTCGAACGACAGCGGTGATCCCGCGCCAGTGCGGCGGGCAACCCTCCCGGGGGTGGCTGCGTCCCTCACAGCAGTACGGGGGGAGAGCACATGACACCGGGAGCCATGCGGCCCGGCCGGCGGCACGACCTGCCGTCCGGCCGTCCCGACGGGGCGGCGGCGGTGGTGATCGGCGGCGGGCTCGCGGGCACGACCGCGGCGCTCGCGCTGGCCGATGCGGGCCTGCGGGTCACCCTTGTCGAAGGCCGCCCCCGTCTCGGCGGGCTGGTCTTCTCCTTCCGCCGCGAATCCGGCGTCGGCGAGCTGAGCGTCGACAACGGCCAGCACGTCTTCCTGCGCTGCTGCACCGCCTACAGCGAGCTGCTGGAACGGCTCGGTGCCGCGCACCTGGTGCCCCTGCAGGACCGGATGGACGTCCCCGTCCTCGACGCCGACCGGATGCGGCTCGGCCGGCTGCGCCGCACGGCGCTCCCCGTACCGCTGCACCTCGCCGGGAGCCTGGCCGGCTACCCGCACCTCTCGCCCGCCGAGCGCGCCGGGGTCGTCCGCGCCACCCTCGCGCTGAAGGGCCTCGACCCGGCCGACCCCGCCCTGGACCGGCAGGACTTCGGCAGCTGGCTGCGCCGCCACGGCCAGTCCGCCCGCGCCGTCGAGGCGCTGTGGGACCTGGTCGGCATCGCGACCCTCAACGCCCGCGCCGAGGACGCCTCGACGGGCCTGGCCGCCAAGGTCTTCAAGACCGGACTGCTGTCCGCCCCCGGTGCCGCCGACATCGGCTGGGCCCGGGTCCCGCTCGGCGACGTCCACGACGACCTCGCCCGCAGCGCCCTGGAGAAGGCCGGCGTCCGCATCGCCCTGCGCACCCGCGCCGGGGCCCTCACCCGCAGCGACGACGGCTGGCAGGTCACGGTGGAGAAGGGGCCGCACGAGCGCGAGCAGCTGACCGCGGACACCGTCGTCCTCGCCGTACCCCAGCGCGAGGCGCACGCCCTGCTGCCCGACGCGGCACTGGACGGCAAGGACCGGCTGCTGGACATCGGCACCGCCCCCATCCTCAACCTCCATGTCGTCTACGACCGCAAGGTGCTGCGCCGCCCGTTCTTCGCCGCGGTCGGCTCCCCGGTCCAGTGGGTCTTCGACCGCACCGACACCTCGGGGCTGACGCGCCTTCCCGGCCAGGAGCGCAGCCAGTATCTGGCGGTCTCGCAGTCCGCGGCGCAGGAGGAGATCGACCAGCCGGTCGCCAAGCTCCGTGCCCGCTATCTGCCCGAGCTGGAGCGGCTGCTGCCCGCAGCCCGCGGCGCCAGGATCCACGACTTCTTCGTCACCCGCGAGCGCACCGCGACCTTCGCGCCCGCGCCGGGCGTCGGCAGGCTCCGCCCCGCCGCCCGCACCCAAGCCCCCGGCCTGTTCCTGGCCGGTGCGTGGACCGCCACCGGGTGGCCCGCGACCATGGAAAGCGCTGTTCGCAGCGGCACTGCCGCCGCTCGCGAGGCACTCACCGAACTCGGCTGCCCCCAGGGCCAGTTGCCTCAGGAGGCGGCATGACCACGAGTACGAGCGCTCCCACGAGCACGAGCACCGGAAACAGAGGAGAAACCGTGAACCCGGCTTCCCCAGCTATCGATACCGAGAGCGTCACCGCGCTGCTGGAGCGCGGGCGGACACTCGCCACTCCCGTGCTGCGTGCCGCCGTGGACCGGCTCGCTCCTCCCATGGACACCGTCGCCGCCTACCACTTCGGATGGATCGACGCAGAGGGCCGCCCCACCGCGGGCGACAGCGGCAAGGCCGTACGGCCCGCGCTCGCCCTGCTGTCGGCCGAGGTGGCCGGCGCGGCCCCCGAGGTGGGCATCCCCGGCGCGGTCGCCGTCGAGCTGGTGCACAACTTCTCGCTGCTGCACGACGACCTCATGGACGGCGACGAGCAGCGCAGGCACCGCGACACCGTCTGGAAGGTCCACGGTCCCGCACAGGCCATCCTCGTCGGTGACGCGCTGTTCGCCCTCGCCAACGAAATACTGCTGGAGCTCGGCACGGTCGACGCCGGCCGGGCCACCCGCAGGCTCACCCAGGCCTCCCGCAAGCTGATCGACGGTCAGGCCCAGGACATCTCCTACGAGCACCGCGAGCGGGTCACCGTCGAGGAGTGCCTGGAGATGGAGGGCAACAAGACCGGCGCGCTGCTGGCCTGCGCCGTCTCCATCGGTGCGGTCCTCGGCGGCGCCGACGACCGCACCGCGGACACCCTGGAGCGGTACGGCTACCACCTCGGCCTCGCCTTCCAGGCCGTCGACGACCTGCTCGGCATCTGGGGCGACCCGGAGGCCACCGGCAAGCGGCCCTGGAGCGACCTGCGCCAGCGCAAGAAGTCGCTGCCGGTCGTCGCCGCGCTGGCCGCCGAGGGCCCGGCCGCCGAGCGTCTCGCCCGGATCCTCGCCGACGACGCGAAGAAGAGCGAGACCGAGATCGCCGACTTCACCGAGGAGGAGTTCGCCTCCCGCGCGGCCCTCATCGAGGAGGCCGGCGGCCGCGAGTGGACCTCCCAGGAGGCGCGCCGCCAGCACGCCACCGCCATTGCCGCCCTGAACGAGATCGAGATGCCGGAAAAGGTCCGTGCACAGCTCGTCGCACTCGCGGACTTCGTCGTTGTCCGGGAGAGATGAGCACCAGCGACACCGAATAGATCGCAGTCGCCGGCCGGCGCCAGCCAGGCGCCGGCCGACGGAATCCCTGAGCACGCTTTGCACAGTTCACTGCAGAAGGGGAAGCCATGACAGCGACGACCGACGGAAGTACCGGGGCGCTGCCGCCCCGGGCCCCCTCGGCCAGCGATGCCACCGCTGAGACAACCGCAACAGCCACGCACCCCCGCACCGCCTCGGCGCAGGACACGGCGGATGCCGCTCGTCGCGCGACCGCCCGCGCCACGGAGTATCTGCTCTCCGTGCAGGACCCCGCCGGATGGTGGAAGGGCGACCTCGAGACCAACGTCACGATGGACGCCGAAGATCTGCTGCTCCGTCAGTTTCTGGGCATCCAGGACCCGAAGGTCACCGAGGCCGCGGCCCGCCACATCCGCGGTGAGCAGCGCGCGGACGGCACCTGGGCCACCTTCCACGGCGGGCCCGGCGAACTCTCCACCACCATCGAGGCCTATGTCGCCCTGCGCCTCGCCGGGGACGACCCCGACGCCCCGCACCTGGCCAAGGCCTCCGCATGGGTCCGCGAACAGGGCGGAGTCGCCGCGGCCCGGGTCTTCACCCGCATCTGGCTGGCCCTCTTCGGCTGGTGGAGATGGGACGACCTGCCCCAACTCCCGCCGGAGCTGATCTACTTCCCCTCGTGGTTCCCGCTCAACATCTACGACTTCGGATGCTGGGCGCGGCAGACCATCGTGCCGCTGACCATCGTCTCGGCGAAGCGCCCGGTGCGCCCTGCGCCGTTCGGCCTCGACGAGCTGCACACCGATCCGCGCCGGCCCGACCCGCCGCGGCCGCTCGCCCCCGCCACCACCTGGGACGGGCTCTTCCAGCGCCTGGACAAGGCGCTGCACCTCTACCACAAGGTCGCCCTGCGCAAGCTGCGCGGCGCCGCGATGCGCTCCGCCGCCCGCTGGATCATCGAGCGGCAGGAGAACGACGGCTGCTGGGGCGGCATCCAGCCCCCCGCCGTCTACTCCGTCATCGCCCTGCACCTCCTCGGCTACGACCTCGACCACCCCGTGCTGCGCGCCGGCCTGGCCTCCCTCGACCGCTTCGCCGTGTGGCGCGAGGACGGTCCCTCCGGGCCCGACGGCCAGGGAGGCCCCACCCGGATGATCGAGGCCTGCCAGTCCCCGGTCTGGGACACCTGCCTGGCCACCATCGCGCTCGCCGACGCCGGACTGCCCGCCGGCCACCCGCAGCTGGTCAAGGCCGTCGACTGGATGCTCGCCGAGCAGATCCGCCGGCCCGGCGACTGGAGCGTGAAGCGGCCCCGACTCCCTTCCGGTGGCTGGGCGTTCGAGTTCGAGAACGGCAACTACCCGGACATCGACGACACCGCCGAGGTGGTGCTCGCGCTGCGCCGGGTCCAGCACCCCGATCCGCAGCGGGTCGAGGCCGCGGTGGACCGCGCGGTGCGCTGGAACTTCGGGATGCAGTCCAAGGGCGGGGGCTGGGGCGCCTTCGACGTCGACAACACCAGTCCGTTCCCCGACCGGCTGCCGTTCTGCGACTTCGGGGAGGTCATCGACCCGCCGTCGGCCGACGTCACCGCCCATGTCGTCGAGATGCTGGCCGATGTCGGCCGTACCCACGACCCGCGCACCCGCCGTGGCATCGCCTGGCTGCTGGCCGAACAGGAGCCCAGTGGCGCCTGGTTCGGCCGCTGGGGCACCAACTACCTCTACGGCACCGGCTCGGTGCTCCCCGCGCTCGCCGCGGCCGGCATCCCCGCCTCGCACCCCGCGGTGCGCCGGGCGGTGCGCTGGCTGGAGCGGGTGCAGAACGACGACGGCGGCTGGGGCGAGGACCAGCGCTCCTACCAGGACAAGGAGAAGTGGGCCGGACGCGGCGCCTCGACCGCCTCACAGACCGCCTGGGCGCTGATGGCGCTGCTCGCGGCCGGGGAGCGGGACAGCGAGGCGGTTGGGCGCGGAGTGCGCTGGCTGACCGCGACACAGCGCGAGGACGGGTCCTGGGACGAGCCGTACTTCACCGGCACGGGCTTCCCCTGGGACTTCTCCATCAACTATCACCTCTACCGCCAGGTCTTCCCGCTGACCGCCCTGGGCCGCTACCTGGGCGGGGGACTGGCCGCCGCGCCGGTGAGGGCCTGATGCCAAGGCCCCCGGCGGACCCGGACCCGCCCCTGCTGGTCGCCTGTGCGCTCGGCATCGAGCGGTTCGCGCTGCGCGGCGGTGACCGCGGGGGAGCGGCGCGAGGGGACGGTCCGCAGCTGGTCACGCTCCGTACCGGCATGGGCCCCCAGGCGGCCGAGCGCACCCTCACCCATGCGCTGCGTGCGGGCGCGGTCACCGAACGTTCCCCCGTCGTCGCCAGCGGCTTCTGTGCCGGCCTCGCGCCCGGGATGCGCCCCGGGGACGTGGTCGTCGCCGAAGCCACCCGCGACCAGCATGCGGACGCGCCGGAAACGCTCTGCCACGACAACGGCCCGCTGCTCCGGGCCCTGCGCAAGCGTGGGCTGACCGTGCACACCGGGCTGCTGCGCGGCTCCGACCACGTCGTACGCGGTGCGGAGCGGGCCGCGCTGCATGCCGCGGGTGCGGTCGCGGTGGACATGGAATCGGCCGCGACCCTCCGGGTGGCCCGGAACGCCGGCATCCGTCCGGTTGCGGCCGTCCGGGTGGTCGTGGACGCTCCAGAACATGAGCTCGTACGCATCGGCACGGTGCGCGGTGGAATATCGGCCTTCCGGGTGCTGCGCTCCGTACTTCCTGTTTTCTACGAATGGCACCGTTCTTTGCTGCTCCCCTGGAGGTGAGCCAGATGGCCATGCCGCTCCGTCAGTCCATTCGGGTCGGGACCTATCTTTTTGAACAGAAGATGATCCGCCGACGGGAGAAGTTCCCGCTCATCGTCGAGCTGGAACCGCTCTTCGCGTGCAATCTGAAATGCGAGGGCTGCGGGAAGATCCAGCACCCGGCGGGCGTGCTCAAACAGCGTATGCCGGTGGCGCAGGCGGTCGGTGCGGTGCTGGAGTCCGGCGCCCCGATGGTGTCCATTGCCGGCGGCGAGCCCCTGATGCACCCGCAGATCGACGAGATCGTGCGGCAGTTGGTGGCCAAGCGGAAGTACGTCTTCCTGTGTACCAACGCGATGTTGCTGCGCAAGAAGATGCAGAACTTCACCCCCTCGCCGTATTTCGCTTTCGCCGTGCACATCGACGGCATGCGCGAGCGGCACGATGAATCCGTCGCGAAGGAAGGCGTGTTCGACGAGGCGGTGGCGGCGATCAAGGAGGCCAAGCGGCGCGGTTTCCGGGTCACCACCAACTCCACGTTCTTCAACACCGACACCCCGCAGACCATCATCGAGGTCCTCAACTTCCTCAATGACGATCTGCAGGTCGACGAAATGATGCTGTCGCCCGCCTATGCCTACGAGAAGGCCCCCGACCAGGAGCACTTCCTCGGTGTGGAGCAGACCCGCGAGCTGTTCAAGAAGGCCTTCGCCGGCGGCAACCGGCGCCGCTGGCGGCTCAACCACAGCCCGCTCTTCCTGGACTTCCTGGAGGGCAAGGCGGACTTCCCGTGCACGGCGTGGGCGATCCCCAACTACTCGCTCTTCGGCTGGCAGCGCCCCTGCTACCTCATGAGCGACGGGTACGTCCCCACCTACCGGGAGCTCATCGAGGAGACCGACTGGGCCAAGTACGGCCGCGGCAAGGACCCGCGCTGCGCCAACTGCATGGCGCACTGCGGCTACGAGCCGACCGCCGTCCTCGCCACCATGGGGTCGCTGAAGGAATCCCTCCGGGCGGCCAGGGAGACCGTCGCGGGCAACCGCGGGTGACCGCCCACCGGCGGTGAGCCGCGCCCGGGCGCACCGTCGTCCCGGTCCGGCCCGGCTCCTGCGCCGCACGGGCGCACGAGCCGGGCCCGGCCGGTCCCTGTCAGCCGAACCGGAGGGGGAGCGCGAATGACGATGCTGGAGAACATCCGGCAGCCAGACCACCTCAAGGCGCTCCCCGCCGAGCGCCTTGCCGCACTCGCCGAGGAGATCCGGCACTTCCTCGTGCACGCCGTCGCCCGTACCGGCGGCCACCTGGGGCCCAACCTGGGCGTGGTCGAGCTGACCATCGCCCTGCACCGGGTCTTCGACTCACCCGCCGACCGCATCCTGTGGGACACCGGCCACCAGGCCTACGTACACAAGCTCCTGACCGGACGCCAGGACTTCTCCAAGCTGCGGGCCAAGGGCGGCCTGTCCGGCTACCCCTCCCGCGCCGAGTCCGCGCACGACGTCATCGAGAACAGCCATGCCTCGACGGTGCTGGGCTGGGCCGACGGCCTGGCCAAGGCCCGGCAGGTGCGGGGCGGCACCGACCATGTGGTGGCCGTCATCGGGGACGGCGCGCTCACCGGCGGGATGGCCTGGGAAGCCCTCAACAATATCGCCGCCGCCAAGGACCGCCCGCTGATCATCGTCGTCAACGACAACGAGCGCTCCTACGCCCCCACCATCGGCGGCCTCGCCGGCCATCTCGCCACCCTGCGCACCACCGACGGCTACGAGAAGTTCCTGGCCCGGTGCAAGGACGTGCTCCAGCGCACCCCGGTCGTCGGAGCGCCGCTCTACGGATCCCTGCACGGCGCCAAGAAGGGCTTCAAGGACGCCTTCGCGCCCCAGGGCCTGTTCGAGGACCTGGGGCTGAAGTACCTCGGACCGATCGACGGCCATGACACCGCGGCCGTCGAATCGGCGCTGCGCCGCGCCAAGGGCTTCCACGGCCCGGTGCTGGTGCACTGCCTCACCGAGAAGGGCCGCGGCTGCCGGCCCGCCCTGGAGGACGAGGCCGACCACTTACACACGGTCGGTGTGATGGACCCCCTGACCTGCGCACCCGTCACCCCGGTGGCCCGGCCCTCCTGGACCTCCGTCTTTGGCGACGAGATGGTCCGCATCGGCGCCGAACGCGCGGACGTCGTCGCCCTCACCGCGGCGATGCTCCAGCCGGTCGGGCTAGGGAAATTCGCCGCGGCCTACCCCGACCGGGTGTGGGACGTGGGCATCGCCGAACAGCATGCGGTGGTGTCGGCGGCGGGGCTGGCCACCGGCGGCCTGCACCCCGTCGTCGCGGTCTACGCCACCTTCCTGGGCCGGGCCTTCGACCAGGTGCTGATGGATGTGGCGCTGCACCAGTGCGGCGTCACCTTCGTCCTGGACCGGGCCGGCCTCACCGGCACCGACGGCGCCTCCCACAACGGCATGTGGGACCTGTCGATCCTCCAGGTCGTCCCCGGTCTGCGGATCGCCGCACCGCGCGACGCCGACCAGCTCCGCGCCCAGCTGCGCGAAGCGCTGGACGTGGCCGACGCCCCGACCGTCGTCCGCTTCCCCAAGGAGCCGGTGGACGATCCCCTCCCGGCCGTGGACCGGATCGGCGGCGTCGATGTCCTCCACCGGGCGCCGCACCCCGACGTCCTGCTGGTCGCGGTCGGCGTGATGGCTCCGGTCTGTCTGCGGGTCGCCGAACTGCTCACGGCACGCGGCGTCGACACCACCGTCATCGACCCGCGGTGGGTCAAACCGGTGGACGACGCCGTCCCCCGGCTCGCCGCGGACCACGCCATGGTGGTGGTCGTCGAGGACAACTGCCGGACCGGAGGCGTGGGCTGGGCGGTCGGCCAGGCGCTGCGGGACGCCGGTGTGGACGTGCCGCTGCGCACCTTCGGTATCCCCGAGCAGTTCTTGGCACACGCCAAGCGCGGTGAGCTGCTGGCCGATCTCGGCCTCACCCCGGACGAGATCGCCGGCCGGATCAGCGCCGCGCTGGCCCGTAAGGAGAGCCACGCGTGACCGGATTCGATCTGACCGAACTGCTCGCCGCACGCGGCGGCGAGCGCTACGACCTGCACGCCCGCCATCTCAACCACCAGCTCCCGCGGATGCTGCACACCATCGGCTTCGACAAGGTCTACGAGCGGGCCGAGGGCGCCTACTTCTGGGACGCCGAAGGCCAGGACTACCTGGACATGCTCGCGGGATTCGGGGTGATGGGCCTGGGACGGCACCACCCCGTCGTCCGCAAGGCGCTGCACGACGTCCTGGACGCCCAGCTCGCCGATCTCACCCGCTTCGACTGCCAGCCGCTGCCCGGCCTGCTCGCCGAGAAGCTGCTGACCTGTGCGCCCCACCTGGACCGGGTCTTCTTCGGCAACAGCGGCACCGAAGCCGTTGAGACCGCCCTGAAGTTCGCCCGCTACGCCACCGGCAGACCGCGCATCCTCTACTGCGCCCATGCCTTCCACGGCCTGACCACCGGCGCGCTCTCCGTCAACGGCGAGGACGGCTTCCGGGACGGCTTCGCCCCGCTGCTGCCGGACACCGCCATCGCGATGGGTGATCTGGACGCACTGGCGCGGGAGCTGAAGCGCGGCGATGTGGCGGGGTTCGTGGTCGAACCGATCCAGGGCAAGGGCGTGCACCCCACCCCGCCCGGATTCCTGCGCGCCGCACAGGAGTTGCTGCACCGGCACAAGGCCCTGCTGATCGCCGACGAGGTGCAGACCGGCCTCGGCCGCACCGGCGACTTCTTCGCCTACCAGCACGAGGACGGCGTCGAGCCGGATCTGGTGTGTGTGGCCAAGGCGCTGTCCGGTGGCTACGTCCCCGTCGGCGCGACCCTCGGCAAGGACTGGATCTTCAAGAAGGTCTACTCGTCCATGGACCGGGTACTGGTGCACTCCGCCAGCTTCGGCGCCAACGCCCAGGCGATGGCGGCCGGTCTGGCGGTGCTCTCGGTGATGGAGGACGAGCAGATCGTCGCGGGCGCCCGGCACACCGGCGAGCTGCTGCGCTCCCGGCTCGCCGCGCTGGTCGGCAGGTACGAGCTGCTGCACGACGTACGGGGCCGCGGCCTGATGATCGGCATCGAGTTCGGCCGCCCCACCTCGCTCGGTCTGCGCAGCCGCTGGACGATGCTGCAGGCGGCCCGCAAGGGGCTGTTCGCGCAGATGGTCGTGGTACCGCTGCTGCAGCGCCACCGCATCCTGACCCAGGTCTCCGGCGATCACCTCGAAGTCATCAAGCTGATCCCCCCGCTGATCATCGGCGAGCGCGAAGTCGACCGCTTCGTGGAGGCGTTCACGGCCGTCATGGACGACGCCCACTCGGGCGGCGGCCTGATGTGGGACTTCGGCCGGACCCTGGTCAAGGCACACCTGGGACGCCGCGAGTAGCCGGTGGCGGCCGGGGCCGGTCCCGTACCCGAGGGAGACCCGCGGGGACCACGGAACGCGGACGTATGATGGGCGGCCGCGGGGCCGCCCGTGCCCCGGCAGTCAGTCCGTCAGCAGCCGGTCACGCAGCCGCTCGCGGGTGGCGGGCGTCAGCTTCAGGCCGTCGGTGAGGTACTTCTCGGTCGAGCCCCAGGTCTGCTCGATGGCGTCGTAGGCGGCCGCGAGGTAGTCGGCGTGCGCCCCGAACAGCGGCGCGAGCAACTCCATGACCTCCTGCGACATCCCGACCGCGGAGTTGTCGGAGCGGCGGATCTTGTAGCGCCGGTGGGGATCGTCGGACTTGAGGTAGTCCGCCTCGATGGCGTCCCGCTCCACGCCGACCGCGAGCAGGGTCACCGCGACGGACAGGCCGGCGCGGTCCTTGCCGGCCGCACAGTGCATCAGGGCCGGGACGCTGTCCTCGGCCAGCGCGTTCAGCACCCTGCTGTGGTCTTCGGTGCGGGTGGTGATGATGTGGCGGTAGGTCGTGGCCATACGGGCCGCGGCCTTGCCGTCGCCGAGCGCGGAACGCAGCTGGTCCAGCTCACCGTCGCGCACCATCACCCAGAATTCCGCACCGTCGGCCGGATCGGTGAGCGGGATATTCACATTCCGCACGCCGGGCAGCGTGACATCGGGGCCTTCCAGCTTGATGTCCGAGGCGTTGCGGAAGTCGAAGATGGTGTGCAGCCCGAGGCCGGCCAGAAACGCGGCATCCGCCTCGGTCGCGTGGGCGAGGTGTCCGCTGCGGAACAGCCTCCCCTCCCGTACGCGACGCCCGTCCACGGTCGGCAGACCGCCCACATCGCGGAAGTTGCGGACCTCCGTGAGCTCGGGCTGGGCCTGGGGGACCTGCGGCGTCTGCTGCGTCACGCGCGCTCCTCGGGTTCGTTCGCCGACGCCGCTCGTCGGCGAGGCGGGCACTTCCGACGATACGACATTGATGCAATAGGCAATCGAGCCGACATGGGCGACACGGACGCGCCGCGATATGCGGAGGCAGAGCGCGGTCGATCTTTATTCCAACTTGACAAGAATTTGACTTGGTGGCATTAATCACCCCTCGTCAACCCCTGGTTACGGTGGCGTAGGTCACTTCTTGAGGTGAAGTATGTCCTGACGTGGCAGACGATTCGAAGTACTTCAGCAACGGCGCCCCTGGCGCCATCGGGTCGTACGCAGCCGTCGGGGACAGCTTTACAGAGGGGGTCGGGGATCCCGGCCCTGACGGGGCGTACATCGGTTGGGCGGACCGCCTGGCGGTCCTTCTCTCGGATCAGCAGGCCGAGGGGGACTTCCGCTATGCGAACCTCGCGGTCAGGGGGCGGCTCCTGGACCAGATCGTCGAGGAGCAGCTGCCCCGGGCGAAGGAGCTCGCCCCCGCCCTGGTGACGTTCTGCGCCGGCGGCAATGACATCCTGCGGCCCGGTTCGGACCCGGACGCGGTCGCCGAGCGCTACGAGGCGGCGGTCGCCGATCTGCGGCAGGAGGTCGGCACGGTCCTGCTCTGCACCGGCTTCGACACCCGCGGCATCCCCGTCCTCAAGCACCTGCGCGGCAAGATCGCCACCTATACGGCGCATGTCCGGGCCATCGCGGACCGGCACGACTGCCCGGTCCTGGACCTGTGGTCGCTGAAGTCGGTGCAGGACCGCCGGGCGTGGAGCGACGACCGGCTGCACCTGTCCGCCGACGGCCACACCCGGGTGGCGCTGCGCGCGGGCCAGGTGCTCGGGCTGCGGGTGCCGGCCGACCCGGACCAGCCGTGGCCGCCGGAGGCGGAGCGGTCGGCCGCCGACGCGCGGCGGGACAACATCCACTGGGCGCGGGAGCACCTCGTTCCGTGGATCGGGCGCCGGCTGCGCGGAGAGTCGTCCGGTGATCATGTCGAGCCCAAGCGGCCGGATCTGCTGCCGCTCTAGGGGAGCCCGGCCCGTCCGGAGGTGTCTCCCCGGGGGGTCGTCATGGGCCCCAGGCGTGCCGGAGGCCCCGTCTCCGCCGATGCGGAGCGCGGGGCCTCAGCGGGCGAGCGAGGAGTAGGGCAGGTCCGCCCAGACGACCCGGCCCCGACCGCTGTCGGCGGGCCGTGATCCCCAGCTGTCGGAGAGCGCACCGACGAGGAACAGCCCTCGTCCGCACTCCTTGTCCACGCTGCCGGGCTGGACGTGCGGTGCCGAATCTTCCGGGCCGCCCTGGTCCGTGACCTCTATGCGTATGTGGGCCCCGAAGAGGGCGAGTTCGCAGCCGACCTTCTCGCTGTCGGTGTGCCGCACCGCGTTCGTGAACAGCTCGGAAACCACCAACTCCACGTCGTCGAGGACGTGTTGAGCCGCGCCCCACTCGTGCAGCAGCGCACTGACGCGTCTGCGCGCCTCGGGAACGGACGTGCGTCGCGCCGGCAAGTGGAACGCGTCCTGCGGGTACTGGGCGACGAAGCCGCCACAGCGCCCTAACGAGGGAGCGTTGTTGGAGGAAGCCACTCCGTAACTATGTGCGATGCCGGTGACCGATGGCAAGGATCACTCTGCAATTTGCAGAATCGTAAGGTGCAGTCTGTTCGTGCTGTTGACGGCATGACAGACTGCTGACCACTGAAGTCAGTTGGAGGCGATCGGACGTGGCGGACCCACGGTCGGCAGGTGCACCGACCGTCCTGCGGGTGGTGCTCGGCAAGCGACTGCAGGACCTGCGCGAGAAGGCGGGGATCTCCTTCGAACGGGCCGCCGCGGCCCTCGATGTGACCCACGCCACGATACGACGCATGGAGAAGGCCGAGGTCGGCCTCAAACTCCCCTACGTCGAGAAGCTGCTGGCGACCTACGGCGTCACCGACGAGGAGGAGATCGAGGGCTTTCTCTCCCTCGCGCGCGAGGCCAACAAGCCCGGCTGGTGGCACCGGTTCCGGGACGTCCTTCCCGAGTGGTTCAGCGCTTTCGTCAGCCTGGAGAGCGAAGCCAACCTCATCCGGGCCTACCAACCGCACTACGTCCCCGGCCTGTTGCAGACCGAGGACTACGCCGCCGCCGTCCTGCGGGCCGGCATGCCGCACGCCTTGGCGGCGGACATCGACCGCATCGTCGCGCTGCGCATGGAGCGGCAGTCGCTCCTGACCCGTGAGGGCGCGCCGATGCTGTGGGTGGTCATGGACGAGACCGTGCTGCGCCGGCCGATCGGCGGGGCCCAGGTGATGCGCGACCAGGTCACCCGGCTGATCGAGGCCACCGCACTGCCGAACGTCCGGCTGCAGGTCATGCCCTTCGCCGCGGGCCCGCACTCCGCCATGTACGGCCCCTTTCACCTTTTCCGCTTCCCGATTCCGGAGCTCCCGGACATCGCCTACGCGGAAAGCCTCGTCGGAGCCGTGTACTTCGACCAGCGCAACGACGTCTCGCAGTTCCTGGAGGCCCTGGACCGGATGTGTGCGCAGGCCGCGCCGGCACACACCACCGAGGCCATTCTGGGTGGCTTTCGCAAGGAGATCTGAACCATGGATCGCATACGCATCTACAACGGCATGCCCGCCAAGGAACTGGGCACTGAGGGCTGGCACAAGCCGTGGAGCGGCGGAAACGGCGGCGAGTGCGTCGAGGCCATGAGGCTGGGCGACGGCCGGATCGCGCTGCGCCAGTCCACCGACCCGGACGGGCCCGCGCTGATCTACACCCACCACGAAATGGTGAGTTTCATCGAGGGCGCGAAGGCCGGCCACGCCGACTTCCTGCTCTCCGCGGCGCCGGGCCGGCGCACCGAGCGGAGGACGGCATGAGCGAGCAGGACATACCCCCGGGGGCGCCGGAGGGCACGGTCCACGAGATCGGACCGTACGTCCAGGGGCCGGAGCCCTCGGGATTCCCGGCCGAGGAGATCGACACCAGCCGGCCGCACCCGGCCCGGATGTACGACTACTACCTCGGCGGCTGGGACAACTACGAGGTCGACCGGGTGGCCGCGGAGCGCGTGATCGAGGTCCACCCCCAGGTCCGGCTCAGCGCCCGCGCCAACCGCGCCTTCATGCGGCGGACGGTGCGCGCACTGGTCGCCGGCGGCATCCGCCAGATCATCGACATCGGCACCGGCATCCCCACCTCCCCCAACACCCACGAGGCGGCCCGGGAGACCGCGCCCGACACCCGTGTCGTCTACGTCGACAACGACCCGATCGTCGCCACCCATGCCGGCGCCCGGCTGACCAACACCGAACACACCGGATTCGTGCTCGGCGACGTCCGCGACCCCAAGGCGCTGCTCGACCACCCCACCGTCCGGGAACTGATCGACTTCGACCGGCCGGTGGCGCTGCTGCTGGTCGCCGTCCTCCACTTCATCCGGGACGACGAGGATCCCGCAGGCCTCATCGCCACCCTTGCCGAGGCGCTGCCGGCCGGCAGCCACCTGGTCCTGTCGCATGCGACCGGTGAGCCCTACGAGGCCTATGCGGAGGGCCGCATCGACGAGCAGGCGCGCGACGGCGTCGTGAACGTCTACAAGAGCGCCACCGCCTCCCTCAACCTGCGGTCGAAGTCCGAGATCGCGCCGCTCTTCGGGCCGTTCGCGCTGCTGGAGCCGGGAGTGGTACGGGTGCCGCTGTGGCGGCCGGACGGTCCGGTGCCCGGCGCGCAGGAGCTCAACAACACCGTCTTCTACGGCGGGGTGGGCCGCAAGGACTGACCGGCCGGGCCCGCGGGCCCGGCCGGAGGTTCCCGGCCGGCGGGCTACGCGCCCGTGGGGGAGACCCTGGCGTCCGGCGGACCCGCGAGCCGCTGCCCGTCGCCGGGCGGCGCCGCGGCGGTGGCCTGCGCCGCCGTGGTGAGGGGCGGCGCCGTCGTGGCCGGCGCCGAGCGCAGGTCCTCCGGTCCGGCGAGGCGGGTGTGGGTGCCCGGCGAGGTGCAGGCGTACGCCCCCGCGACCGCACCCAGGCGCGCGCACTCGTCGAGGTCCCGGCCCGCCAGCCTGCCGTAGAGGAACCCGCAGGTGAAGGCGTCGCCCGCGCCGTTGCTGTCCACGACGGGGCCGGGCGGGACCGCGGGCGGGACCAGGCGTGGGGTGCGGTCGTCGGCGGTGAGGAGGTAGGCGCCGCCCGCCCCGGCCATCGCGATCACTGCCTTGGCCCGTCCCTCGTGCAGGATCTCCCGCATGACGGAACCGATCCGTTCCCCCGCCCCCGCCGTACTGAGAAACACCAGGTCCGAGCGGAGCGCGAATTCGCGGTGATGGTCCGTCAGCCCGTCCCAGTCGTGCAGATCCGTGGAGACGGGGATGCCCAGGGCCTCGATGTCGTCGTAGAGGAACCGGGCGAAGTGCATGATCGACAGATGGACGTGCCGGGCGCGGCGCAGCGGCGGGAGGTAGTGCTCGGGCGGCATCCGCAGATCGAGGGGGTCACGGCCGTCGTAGAACGACATCCGGCGGCCGTCGGCGGCCACGAGGTTGACCGCCCGCCGGGTGCCGTGCGGCGAGAGCAGCGGCCGGAAGTCGATGCCGGTGCCGGCCAGCCGCTCACGGACCAGGCTGCCCGGATGGTCGTCGCCGAGGAAATCCACGAATCCCGTGGTGAGCCCGAGCGCAGCGCAGCCGAGTGCGACGCCGGTGCCGGTGTGTCCCGCCCCTTCGTGAAGAGGGGGGACCGCATAGGAGTCGGCGAGCGGTACGGGCAGTGCGGCGACCTGCACGATGGTGTCCACGCCCGACCCGCCGACGACGAGTACGTCGTATGCGTCATACGGCTCAGAAACCTGCTGGAATGTCACAAGCGTCCCTGAATCCCTTGCTGGTGAGACGAATCCCTTGCTGGTGGAACCGTTTGCGGACGATGTGCGTCCGCTGCCGGGAGTCTAGACGCACATTCGGCTCATCACGGGATGTCAGGGACTCCGGTGACACGAGGGAGGAAAGGGGTCGCAGAAGCCGTGCCGATGATCGGTGGCCGGTGCGGAACGGGCGGGGGAGCGAGGGGATGTGGCGAACATGCTCACCCGTACCCCCACAGGCCGGCGGCGCCGCTTCGATGAGCGCCGGCACCTCACCCTGAGCGTCACCCGTCGTGGTGGACGCCTCGGGCCGCGGCTCCCGCACTCCCCGGTGGTTCGCCGGACTGGGCCGGGCCGCTCCGCAGGAAGAGCGGCTGACCACGTGGTACCTCGACCGGCTCGCCGCCCGTGCCGCGATCGACCCGGTCGCCGGGGCGGCCTTCCGGGACGTCTTCTGCCTCACCGCGCCGCCCACCCGCCCCGCGGATCTTCCTGCGCACGGTCTTTCTGCCCCGCCGCCCCGGGCTCCCGGCCCGCCCGCGGTCGTCGAAGAGGTGTGAGGGCGGCCTGCCCGGTCCCGCTCCCATGGACGCGTTCGAGTTGCCGGGCCGGCCGGCATCTGCGGTGGCGCCCGGGAAAGGTCGCACCTTTACTCCGGAATGTCACGGCCGGTCGCGCCGTTGTTGTCTGCGGGTGATGGTGTGGAGAGTCCGGGTGTCGTGGTGCGGAAACCGTACGGCGGCGCCGTGTGACGCGGCGTACCGGAACCCGCCGCTCACGCGGCCCGTTCACTTCGCGACTACCCCGACCATGGAGGTGCCGTGACCGGTTCCAGACCCCGTCGCACCCGACTCTCCGCGCTGCGGCCGGCGGCTTTCGGCGCCGTGCCCACCGGGGAGCGGCTGGCCAGGCTGCGCAGGTCGCCCCAGTTCGTGGACGGCCAGTTCCGCAACCCCGTGGAGACCAGGCAGCTGCTCCACGGCTCCGCGCTGCCGATGGCGCGTACCCAGCTGAGCCGGGAGGGGCGACTGCGCCGGGCGCCGGTCGGCCGGATCCCGGTCTACCGGCCGACCGCCGCGGACGGGACGGAGCCGCCCGCCTCCGGGCTGCGGCTCACCTGGATGGGTCATTCGAGCGTGCTGGCCGAAATAGACGGCCGGCGGGTGCTCTTCGACCCCGTCTGGAGCGAGCGCTGTTCACCGTTCAGCTGGGCGGGCCCCAAACGGATGCACCCGGTCCCCATCGGGCTGGACGAGCTGGAGCCGGTCGATGTCGTGGTGATCTCCCACGACCACTACGACCATCTCGACATGCCGACGGTCCAGGGCCTGACCGCCAGCGGCGCGGCCTTCGTGGTCCCGCTCGGCGTCGGTGCCGACCTGGAATTCTGGGGTGTGCCCGCAGAGCGGATCACCGAGCTCGACTGGCACGAGTCCGCCCGGGTGGGCGGGCTGACCCTCACCGCCACCCCCGCACAGCACTTCTGCGGCCGCGGTCTGCGCGGCCCGCAGCACACCCTGTGGGCCTCCTGGGTGGTCGCCGGCCCCGATCACCGGATCTTCCACAGCGGCGACACCGGCTACTTCTCCGGCTTCGCGCAGATCGGTGCGGAATACGGCCCGTTCGACGCGACGATGATCCAGATCGGCGCCTACAGCGACTTCTGGCCGGACATCCACATGGATCCGGGCCAGGGCGTGCAGTCCCACCTCGACCTGCAGGGACAGCAGCCCGGCGGCGTGCTGCTGCCGATCCACTGGGGCACCTTCAACCTCGCACCGCACCCGTGGGCGGAGCCCGCCGAGTGGACCCTGACCGCTGCCCGGAAGGCCGGGGTCACCAGCGCCCACCCGCGGCCGGGCGAGCCGTTCGAGCCCGCCGACCCCCCGGCCGTCTATCCGTGGTGGCGCGCGATTGCCGTGCCCCCCGTCCATGGCTGGCCCGCCTGGCCGCCGGCGGTTTCCCCCACCGACGTGGATCTCGTCGCGGACCGCTGAGGCGGAAGCCGGCTGCCGCCCCGTGGGGCCGGCCTGCCGGGTGCCTTCCAACTGGCCATCCATGAACGGGAGTTCGGATCGCCTCGTACTGGTGTGCGCGAGACGCCCACTCAAGGAGGTGGCGAGGGGTAGCGAACCCCGAAGTGGGCCCGGCCCCCACCCGTGCAACAACTAGCGTGCGTGCTCCGCGAACTGCCACGGCCGATCCGGAGGGCGCCGATGCCTACCGCATTCCCCCAGGGGAACCAGACGTTCCAGGAGGCTCACAGATCCCCAGGGCCCCAGGGTTCCCAGGGGGCTGTCCCCGTCCCCGCCTCCGCCCGGCGGCGGGAGCGTGAGGGCGGACGACACGGCCGGGCCTCGTTCCCCGAATCCGCCGCCGACTCGGCGATACGGGCCCGCCTGGTCCGGCTCGCCGCCGTCCCCTGCCTCCTCGTCGCCGTCATCTGCACGGCCGCCGCCGCCTTCGTGGTGCACACCGGCGGCGCCCGGCTCACCGGCCGCGAGTGGGTGGTGCTGTGCGGCGGTCTCGCGCTGGTCTGCGTCGTCGTGCTCACCGCGACCGCCGCCGCCAACGCCGAGGCCCGCGCCACCGTCATCCGCTACGCCCGGCTGCGCCAGGTCTGCGCCCGCAGCCAGTCCGACCTGTACGACCTGCTGGACCGCGTACGGCAGGGCGAGTGGATCCAGCGCCGCGAGCCAGAACAGGGCGTGGTGCCCACGGGCGACACGCTCGACCTGCTCGCCCACGAGGTGGCCGCCGCGGGCCGGGCCGCCGAGTCCGCCGTCATCGACGCGGTCGCCATCGCCCGCAGCAACGCCAGCGGCAGCGAGCAGAAGGTCGAGGTGTTCGTGAACCTCGCCCGCCGCCTGCAGTCCCTGGTGCACCGGGAGATCGAGCTGCTGGACGAGCTGGAGAACCAGGTCGAGGACCCGGACCTGCTCAAGGGCCTGTTCCACGTCGACCACCTGGCCACCCGGATCCGCCGGCACGCCGAGAACCTCGCGGTGCTCGGCGGCGCCATCTCGCGCCGCCAGTGGAGCCGCCCGGTGTCCCTGACCGAGGTGCTGCGCTCCTCGATCGCCGAGGTCGAGCAGTACCCGAGGATCAAGCTGGTGCCGCCGATCGAGGGCACCCTGCACGGACACGCCGTCGCCGACGTCATCCACCTCCTCGCCGAACTCGTCGAGAACGCCTCGATCTACTCCGCCCCGCAGACCCCGGTCCTGCTGCGCGCCCAGCTCGTCACCGCGGGCCTCGCCGTCGAGGTCGAGGACCGCGGCCTGGGCCTGTCGGCGGAGGAGCAGTCACGGATGAACGCCCTCCTGGCCGACCCCGAACACATCGATGTCGCCGAGCTGTTGAGTGACGGCCGGATCGGACTGTTCGTGGTCTCCTCGCTCGCCCGGCGGCACGGCATCGTGGTGCGGCTGCAGAGCAATATCTACGGCGGTGTGCAGGCCGTGCTGATCGTGCCCCAGGAACTGCTCGGCGAGGAACCGGCCGAGGGGGACGCGGACGGAGCGGAGGGGCCGCGCGCCGTATCTCCGGACACCGACCCGGCGCGCGA
This sequence comes from Streptomyces lydicus, assembly GCF_004125265.1. Taxonomy (GTDB): domain Bacteria; phylum Actinomycetota; class Actinomycetes; order Streptomycetales; family Streptomycetaceae; genus Streptomyces; species Streptomyces lydicus_C. The sequence continues at coordinate 939,875 of NZ_RDTE01000003.1, read as the reverse complement.
GCACGACGGCGGCTACGCCGGCGGCTTCGCCGACGACCCCGACGACGGCCATACGCGTCACGAACGCCCCCGGCATCACGACTCCGTGGAGCCTCACGAGCACCATGACCCCGGCCTGAACCCCGGTCGCCGGACGGTGGCCATCCCCGGCCCCGCTCCCGCCCCCGATGCCCTCGACACGGCACCGCGCGGATACGGCGACCGTACGGCCCCGGACGCGGCCCCGGTCCCGGTCCCGAGCAGCCTCCCCGCGGACACCGATCCCGTCTCCGATCCCGACGCCGGTGCCGCTCGTCGCCGGCTGGTCCGCGCAACGGGCGCTTACACTCCCGACGTCCACCTGCCCGACGTCCACCTGCCCGACGCGCGGCTGCCCGCGCCGCACACCCCCGACGCCGCTCCCGCCGACCGCCCCGCCGATCCCGGCCCGGTCGTGCTCCCGCCCGCGCCGCCTGTGGTGGACAACGGCGCCCGCCCGAGGCTGCCCCGGCGGCGCAAGCAGACGCACCTCGTTCCCGAGCTGCGCGGTGACCCGATCCTGCCCTCCGCGACCCCCCGTACGGGGCCCGAGCCCGAGCACGACCCCGGCCTGATGGCCGCCTTCCGGCGCGGCTTCAGCCTCGCCGACGACACCTATGCCGGCGACAGCGCCGACGGTAACGGCACCACGGCCCACGGCGGCGACACCAGCAGCCCGGCCGGCAACGACCTGCTCTACGACCGTGACCACGACGCCACGATGGCCCGCCCCCGAGGAGACGACCGCAACCATGGTGAGTGATGTGCGTGCGCAGGCGCATTCGCAGCTGCAGTCAGGCCAGCACACCGATCTGTCCTGGCTGCTGACCGGGCTCGTACAGCGGGTGCCGCATGCCCGGAGTGCGCTGCTGCTGTCCTCGGACGGCCTGGTGAAGGCCGCCCACGGCTTCGACCCGGACAGCGCCGACCACATGGCCGCCCTGTCCTCCGGCCTCTACTCCCTCGCCCGCAGCGCCGGTGTGCGTTTCGGGGAGGGCGACGAGGTGCTGCAGGTGGTCGTCGAGCTGGAGTCCACCTTCCTGTTCGTCTCCACCGCCGGATCGGGCGCCTGCCTGGCTGTGCTCGCCGGCCGCGAGGCCGATGTGGCGGTACTGGGTTACGAGATGTCGATGCTGGTCAAGAGCGTCCGGCCCTATCTGTCCACCCCCGCACGCCACCAGACACCCGCGGGCGGTCGTTGACCATGACCGTGCGTCGCCGACGGCGGCAGGGCGGCGAGCCGTGGTACGACGAGGCGGCGGGCCGGCTGGTCCGCCCGTACACCGTCAGCAACGGCCGGACCCGTCCGACGGCGCACTTCGACCTGCTGACCATGGTGATGGCCACCGGCCGACGGCCCGTTTCCTGCCAGGGCCCCGACTACGCCCAGGTGCTGGGGCTGTGCGGCGGGCCGGTCTCCGTCGCGGAGATCGCCGCCCACATACGGCTGCCCGCCGTGGTCACCAAAGTGCTCCTCGCCGACCTCGTCGACTGCGGGGCGCTCACCGCGCGGGCCCCCGCGGCCGTTTCGGCAGGGCCCGCGTCCCGTACCGACCGAGCCCTGCTGGAGGCGGTGCTGAATGGACTTCGCAAACGACTGTGACCCCCACGACCCGGGGGATCCCTCGACCGATCTCTTCCCCACCGCGCTCAAAATCCTGGTCGCGGGGGGCTTCGGGGTCGGCAAGACGACCTTTGTCGGCGCGGTGAGCGAGATCGAGCCGCTGAGCACCGAGGAGCTGCTGACCCAGATCAGCGTGGGTACCGACGATCTGGCGGGTGTCGAGAACAAGGACACCACCACCGTCGCCATGGACTTCGGCCGGATCACGCTCGGCCCCGCACACGTCCTCTATCTCTTCGGGACGCCGGGGCAGCAGCGCTTCTGGTTCATGTGGGACGAGCTGTCCAACGGTGCGCTCGGCGCGGTCATCCTCGCCGACACCCGGCGCCTGGACCAGTGCTTCGCGGCCGTCGACTTCTTCGAACGGCGCGGTATCCAATTCATCGTCGCCGTCAACGAGTTCGACGGCTCCTACCACTACGACCCGGACGAGGTCCGCACCGCCATGGACATCTCTCCCCACATCCCCGTCGTGCTCTGCGATGCCCGCCGGTGCAGCTCGGCCACCCATGTCCTGGTCTCGCTCGTCCAGCATCTGCTCACCCCCGCCCTCGCCGCGACCCCGGAGCTGCCGTGAACCACCCCGCCTCCCGCGTCCCCTACCTCACCTACGATCCGACGCGCCATCTGCTGCTCACCCCGCAGGACGACGAGGCCCCGGCACGGGTCGCCCGGCTGCGCGCGCTGGGCATCGGGGAGTCCCCGCTGCCCGCCTTCGACGAGTTCGCCCGCAAGCTCGCCCGGACCACCCGGGCGCCGTACTCGATGGTCAACTTCATCGACGAGCGGCGGCAGTACTTCGCCGGTCTCTACACCCCCGCGCAGGACCGGGCCGTCGAGCTGGGGCCGGCCCCCGCCAGCGCGCAGCCGGGCCGGGTGATGGACCGTGATCATGGGTACTGCCCGCATGTCATCGTCCGCCGGAAGGCGCTGGTGCTGGAGGACGTCTGCGACTATCCGCGGTTCGCCGGCAACCCCGTCGTGGACGAGATCGGCATCCGCTCCTATCTCGGTGCGCCGCTGATCGACCGTACGGGGACGGCGCTGGGCACCGTCTGCGTCGTGGACCTCGAACCGCGCCCCTGGGGCCGGGAGGGGCTGGAGACCATCAAGGCGATGGCCGCCGAACTCGTCGAGCAGATCCACCGTATGGAGGAGCAGCAGAGCGACTCCTGAGGAGGCGCCCGGGGAGGCGTCCCCCAGAGGGCGCCTCCCCGGTCCGTGATCCGGCCCCGGTGCCCGGCGCGTCCGGTTCCAGGAGAGACATCCCTGGAACCGGACGCCCGGCCCGGGGCCGCGGCATCGGCGGGCTGCCGGTGACCGCGCACCCCGTGACCGAGGCTGCCGCTCATCTCGGCCGGACGCACCACGAGCGCCCGGACACCGGGCCGGTGCGCTGGCCCGGCACCGTGGCCGTGGTGTCCTCGGCCCGCCCGGCGGGCGCCGGCAGGTCCGCGGGGGTGCCGGCATCCTCGGGCCACTCCGAGGGCTCCAGCCGCAGCAGGTCCGCCAGCCTGCTGGACCACTCGCCCTGTGCTCGTCCCAGGGCCAGCTCGCCCAGGCGCAGCAGCTGGACGTCGGAGGTGCCGGCCGGCGCGAAGATGTGGTGGGCGTCGCGCAGGAAGCGCTCCACCGGCCGGTCGGTGAACAGCCCGCAGGCGGCGTGGATGTCCATCGCGTCGCGCGCCGACTCCAGCGCCGACTCCACATTGACCAGCTTGGCGTTCATCAGCTCCGCATCGCACGGCAGCCCCTGGTCCAGGAGGTGCACCGCGTGGTATGCGGACAGCCGGGACAGCAGCAGCCGGGACTGGATCCGGCCGAGCTTGAGCTTGATGTTGCCGAGGTCGGCCAGCGGCTTGCCGTAGCGCTGCCGACCGGCGCAGAACGCCGTGGTCTCGTCCAGCACCGCCTGATGGATGCCCAGCGATACGGCGGTCAGATTCGGCCGTCCGTAGAGCACGCTGGAGGAGTAGGCGACCGACAGTCCGTCGCCCTCCCGGCCCAGCAGATTCGCCGCCGGAATACGGCAGTTGTCGAAGAACAGCTCGCCGAAGCTGAAGCCGTGCAGGCCCATCGCGGGCTGCTGCGGCCCGACCCGGAAGCCCGGTCTGTCGGACTCGACCAGGAACGCCGACAGGCCCTTGGAACCCTCGCCGGTGCGGGCCACCACGCCGTGGAGGTCGCCGACATGGCTGTTGCCGACGTAGATCTTCCGGCCGTTGAGGACGTAGTCGTCGCCGTCCCGGACGGCGGTGGTGGCCATGCCCAGCACATGGCCGCCGGACTGAGGTTCGGTGACCGCGATGGTCGGCAGGCAGTCGCCGGAGGCTATGGCCGGCAGCCAGGTCTTCTTCTGCTCCTCGCTGCCGAAGTGGACGATCTTCGCGACGCCCAGCTGCGACGCCTGCACCATGGCGCCCATCGCGGCGCTCACCCGGGAGAGCTCCTCGATGATCAGGGTCTTGGCGACATGGCCGGCTCCCATTCCGCCGTAGGCGCGGTGCACGGTCGCGCCTATCCAGCCCTGCCGCGCGATCAGGCGCGAGAGGTCATGGCAAACGGAACGGTTCGCCTCCATCTCCGCCACCCGGGGGCGGACCTCCTTCTCGGCGAACTCCCGCACCTGGTGCCGGAGTACCTCATGCCGCTGGTCCGTGAAGTAGCGATGCAAGACGAGCCCCTCCTTCGCGATCTCCCCCGTGCTGGTCGCATCACGCCTCGGACGACACCCGGTGGTGCCGTCGCAGCGAACGTTCCGGAAAGTGATCTTTCGCTTACCCCGTGCAATACCCGTTGGCATACCTACTGCGGGGCGCATAAAACATCAACTGGGCGCATTTAAGTGGTGAGTTGAGGCGCGAAGCGGAGGCGCACCACCCCCTGTTCGAGGATATGTGCGGCGCGGTTCCGCAGGCTCGGGAACCGCGCCACCCCACGCCTCCCGCCCCCGCCGCGACGGGGGCGGGAGGCGTCAGTGCGAGACGTCGCAGCAGGACTCGCGGCGCTGCTGCCGGCCCACCTCCAGCCAGTCGGTGCCGGCCGACCGCAGCGCACGTGCGGCGGGCGCCGGGAAGGAGTCGGCCAGCTCCCGCTGTGCGAACAGCCGTCCGCCGCGCAGCACCGCCGAGGTCCGCACCAGCGAGTCGAAGTCCCGGAAGGGATCTCCGTCCACCAGCGTCATATCGCCGAGCTTGCCGACCTCCAGCGTCCCCAGATCCCGCTGTGCGCCGAACACCCTGGCGGGCAGCGCGGTCGCCGTGCGCAGCGTCCGGCTCACGCTGAGGCCGCCGCGGTGCAGCGCCCGCAGGCACAGATGCAGGCCCAGCCCCACCGGCACCAGGGGCTGGTCCGTACCGAGCGCGACCAGCCCGCCGCCCTCCAGCACCCGCCGGTAGACGCCGACCTCGGTGTCGATGTCGGCCAGCTGCGCGGAGGTGGGACGGTGTCCGGCGTTCTCCCGTACGAGTGCGGTGTCCCAGGGCGGCATCAGCCGGGTGACCCGCACATCGTCGGCCAGCGCCGGATCGTCACCGAGCAGCGCGGCCGCGGAGAACGGCGTGGCGAGGAGGTGGAAGTCGGTGCCGGTGAAGACCTCCTCGACATCCTGGTAGGCGTGCCCGGAGCTGCTGACGGCATGGCCGAACTCCAGACGCTGGGTGGCCTGCAGATGGGTCGTCAGGTCCTGGCCGAGCTGGACTCCGGGGGTGAGCAGATGGCTCCCGGACCGGACCCCGAGCCGCTGGTGGGCGAAGCGCGCGGCCTCTTCCATCACCCAGCCCGGCGCCCTTACATAGGTCTTGACGAAGTCCCAGTCCAGGGCCGCGCCGCGGGCCAATGAGCGGCGCAGTCCCGCACGGGTGCGGTGCGCCCGCCCCATGCTGTACGCGACCCTGCCGCCGTCCAGCAGCTCGCCGCAGGTCAGCAGGCGCGGCCCGGCGAGCGCCCCGGCCGCCACGGCCTCCCGGAGGCGGACCTGTTCATAGGAGAAGCCCCCGCAGGAGACCGCGGTGGTGATGCCGTAGGCGAGCTGCAGAGCGGTCTGCCGCCCGCCATAGGTCACCTGCCAGGGGTGCGTGTGCGCGTCCCACAGGCCGGGCAGCACGGTCTGCCCGGAGGCGTCCACCCGGCGGGCGGCGCCGGACCGGGCCGGGCGGTGCGCCTGGACCGCGGTGATCCGCCCGTCCCGCACCACCACATCGACGTCCTCCCGCACCTCGTCGCCGGTGCCGTCCCAGAACCGGCCCGCGTGCACCACGGTGTCCCGGGCGCGCGCGGGCCGGTGCCCGAGGGACAGCGCGACGGTCCGGGCCGCTCCGCCGGACACCCCGATCAGCCGCAGCTTCCCGGCCGAGAGATACAGCAGCGTGCCGGAGTCCGAGGACCACGACGGATGGTCGGCGCTCTCTTCCGTCAGCTGCCGCGGCGCACCGTCCGGCGTGCCGTCGGGTCGCACCGGCACCACCCACAGCGCGGACTCGACGATCACGGCCAGCCAGTGCCCGTCGGGCGACCAGACCGGCCCGGAGTCATAGCGGTCGGCGATCGACACGTGCTCGGCGACCGGGTGCAGCCGGTCCTTGCCGGTCTCGGTGTCGACGATCCGGATGACGTTGTAGCCCTCGCGGAAGCGGCGGTTGAGGCGGGTGCGGTCGCAGTACGCCAGGTAGCGCCCGTCCGGTGACCAGCTGGGACGGCCGGGCAGCCCGCCGGCGCCCATCGGTGCGGCCAGTACCTTCTCCGTGCCGTCGGGCAGCGTCCGTACGACGAGATTTCCGGACATGTCCAGGGCGGCCAGCCGTCCGCCGTCCGGCGACAGCGCGGGCTGCACCCGGCCGCCGGTGGCCAGCACCGTCTCCTCGCCGGAGGCGAGATCGTAGCGGCGCACCGCGAACAGCCCGTCCCGGTCGTCGGCGTAGACCAGCGCCCGCCCGTCGCGGGACCAGCTCGGCGCCAGGACGTAGCGGGTGGCCTCGGCCCGGACGATCCTGCGCGGGGCGCCGCCGCCCGAGGTGGGCGCGATCCAGAGGCAGTTGAGTGCGGCGAAGGCGACCTTGCGGCCGTCGGGCGACAGCGCGGGCAGATGCACCCCGCGCACCGGACCGGCGGCCGTCCGCTCGAAGCCGTAGTCCTTGACGCGGTAGCGGGGGCGGTCCAGCGGCAGCCGCGCGGTGAACGGAATGGTCTCGGTCTGCTGCGGGGCATCGGGCCGGACGATCCGGAACTGTCCGCCGACGGTCAGCAAGAGCTCGTCCCGCGAGACCCAGCGCGGTGGTACCGGCTCCACATCGCCGTCGACCGCGACCCTCCCGCCGTCCACCACCAGCGTGCAGGTGGGCCCCGGACGGTCCGTGGTCCGCAGATAGGCGAGCCGCCCCGTGGGGGACAGCGCCGGCGCCATCACCTGAGCGGTCGCCGTCTCGGAGTGCTCGGTGCGCACCGCGCCCCGCCCGTCGGCCGGCACGGAGGCGACGGTGCGGGAGACCAGCGCCGCACTCGCCACCCGCCCCCGTACGAACACGATCCGCGCGCCGTCCGGCGACCAGCAGGGGTCGAAGTCCTCCCAGGCGGCGTCCTGGTGCGGGCCCTCCTGGCCGGGCAGCCCGGTCACCCGGGTCAACTTTTTCGTCGTCACCTCCAGCACCCAGATCCGGTACGGGCTGCCGGCCACCGCGTCCCCGCCCCGCTCCGAGGCGAAGGCGATCCGGGTGCCGTCGGGCGACCAGGCGGGGCCCCGGTCGTCCCACGGGCCGTCGGTCAGCTGCCGGAGGCCGGAGCCGTCGGCGGCGAGCGTCCACAGATGGAAGGAACCGCCCCGGTAGGCGCAGACGGCGATCCGGCGGCCGTCGGGGGAGTACACCGGACGGGTGGGCTCCAGATCGGGCGGGGTCAGTGCCACTGCGTTGCCGCCGGCCCGGGGCAGGGACCACAGGACGTTCTGGACCTCGGCGACCAGCCGGTCACCGGACGGGGAGAGCGAGGCGGCGCCATTGGTGGCGGCCGTGAAGGACAGAGTGGCGCCGCTCGCACCGGCGTCCTGCGCCCAGGCGCCGGCAGCCGTGACACCGGTCAGACCCGCCGCCGCGGCGGCCGAGGCGGTGCCCTGCAGAAATCTGCGGCGGGACAGCGGTGCGGGGAGAAGGGGGGAGCTCTCGAAACGATCCTCGAAGCGGTGCTCAGAACGGTCCTCGAAGCGGTCCTCGAAACGATCGGTGGTGTCCAACGTTCCTCCTGCGAAGGGGGGTTGCGGCACAGAGTCATCAAAGAACCGGCTGATCGTGTCACGCAGCCCGGGGGAGGCGGCAACCACGCCAAGCGCGCCCCGTGGCGCACCGCCGCCTCGCGCGCAAGAGTGGACGCCGACGACTCGTCAGCCACCGCCCGTCAGCCACCGCCCGTCATTCACCGCCCCCGGCAGTCAGGAGACGACGCCATGCAGGCCATGCAGCAGGACTTCCACCAGGCCCCGGACGGCGCCCGTATCGCCACCTACACCTGGCTCCCGCAGTCCGGTCACCCGCGCGCCCTGGTCCAGATCGCCCACGGCGCCGCGGAACACGGCCGGCGCTACGACCGCTTCGCACGCTTCCTGACCGGCCACGGCTATGCCGTTCTCGCCTCCGACCACCGGGGCCACGGCGCCACCGCCGCCTCCACCGGCGGCCGGGGGGTGGTCGGCGAGGACGCCTGGCGGGCGATGGTCAGTGACCTCAAGGGCATCGGCAACCATGCGGCCGCCGCCCACCCCGGCGTCCCCCTGGTGCTGCTCGGCCACAGCATGGGCGCGATGCTGGCCCGCGACTACGCCGAGGAGTACGGCGCCGACCTCGCCGGCCTCATCCTCACCGGAGCCTTCCGCACCCTGCCAGGCCTGGACCTCGAGGGCGCCGTCGACGAACTGGACCTGGAGATCGCCCGGCACGGTCGCGGCGCCCTCTCCTCCTTCATCCCGCGCACCTTCAGCTCCTTCAACGACGCCTTTCCCCACCGCACCGGCTTCGAATGGCTCTCCCGCGATGCCGCCGAGGTGGACGCCTACGTGGCCGACGAGGACTGCGGCTTCCCGTTCTGCGCCGGTCTCGCCGCCGACTGGGTACGCGCCATCCGCAAGATCAACGACCCGGCCAACCTCGCCCGCATCCCACGCGGACTGCCCGTCCACCTCGCCGTCGGCGACCAGGACCCCTGCCACCAGCGGATGACGTTGATCCATGAACTCCTGGAGGACTTCCGCTATCTGGGCACCCGCGACCTGACCTGGCGCGCCTATCCGGACGCCCGCCACGAGATCCTGAACGAAACCAACCGTGACGAGGTCCAGGGCGACCTGCTGGCCTGGCTCGGCAAGCACGTCTGAGGCGGCGCCGCGCTCCGCGCACGGCGGCGCGCGCCGCCGTCACCGTCAGTACCCATACGGGGAACTCGTAGCCACCCTTCTGACCTGCGGGCACCAAGGCCGGCCCGGACCGACCAGGCAGCAGTGAGGGCGGGACCGGAACGTTGCCGCACGCAGGCTGCTGCCCTCACCGGGTCGCCGGCCTGGGGCGACGCGGCCCGCGGGGGTGCCTTTGCCGGAAGGCGGGGAAGCACCCCCGGGTGCCGGGATCAGACCTGCCCCGGCTTGAAGACGTCCTGCTCGATGAGGATCTTGTCGATCCGGGCCTTGTCCACCCGGTTCGTCACCTCCTCGACCTCCTGGCGGTCGCGGATGCACTTGGCCAGGGTGAACGCCGAGGACACGACGAAGACCAGGCCGATGGCGAGGAAACCGCGTTCCCAGGGCCCCACCGGCAGTTTGATGATCCCGATCACCAGCGCCGCCAGCGACAGCCCGAAGGAGATCGCGGCCTGCACGAAGAAGGCCGTGGTCGTCGGCCGCTGAATCGATGGAGTAGTCATGCGCGTAGCGTGACGGCCCGGTGACGGCGGTGCATGAGTACGGGTACTCATCTCTCCGGTCGGCCGTACCTGCCCCGGCGCACCGATATGGCAGCACCCACCCTCTGACATGCGGTATTGTTCTCGTGCGCGGTCGGCCGGGGATTCCCGGCCGAAACGGGCACCGGGACGTGGCGCAGCTTGGTAGCGCACTTGACTGGGGGTCAAGGGGTCGCAGGTTCAAATCCTGTCGTCCCGACTGGAGTTCTCTCCATTGTCGCAGGTCAGAGCCTTGTTTCACGAGAGTGGAGCAGGGCTCTTGATCGTTTTCCGGGTTCCTTGCGGGTTCCTCACGGACTTCTCGCACCGGAAATGATCATGGTCGGCCGGACGTTCGCCCCGGTGTGCGTCCGGGGTGAACGTCCGGCGCGGCGCCGTCCGGTCACCGGTACCGACTGCGCCCCACCACCGCCGCGAGGGTCAGCGGAACCGTCAGCAGCAGGGCGATCAGGAAGAGCTGCCCATAGTCGTGGTTCGCCGCCGTGGTGGCCGTCAGGCTGCTGGCGAGGGCGCTGCCGCCGTAGAGACTGACCCCGAACATCGCCACGCCGGTGGCCCTGGCCGCCGGGGCGACGGCGATCGCCCACGACTGCAACGTGGTGTGCATGAACGACCAACTGCAGCCCAGCAGTAGTGCGGTGACCGCCAGTGCCGGGAGGGACCGGCTCGTCGCCGCGGCGGCGTAGGCCGCGGCCGCGGCGGCCCCGCCGGCCAGGATCAGCACTGCCGGGCTCCACCGCCCCACCAGTCTCTTGACCACCTGCGCGAAACCCATGGCCCCCGCGCCGTACAGCGCGGACACCGCCCCGGCCACGGCGGTCGGCACGCCCCTGGCCTCCAGCGCGGGCGCCAGATACGTCAAGAAGCCCAGCAGTACGGCCCCTTCGGCCAGGGCGAGCGCCATGACGAACCACATCCACCGCGAGCCCAGCACGATACGGAAGGGCGCCAGCAGGGATCCGGCCGGCTCCCGCTCGGGCTCGGCCAGGTGCCGCAGCGCCCGCGCGAGGCAGGCCGCGACCAGGCCCGGCAGCAGGAACACCGTGCGCCAGCCGGCGTAGTGCGCCAGCGCCCCGGCCACCACGGTGCCCAGCGCGGTCCCCAGGGAGAAGGCGGTCATCAGATCGCTGAGCGGGCGCTGGCGGACCTCGGCGGGCACCACGTCACCGACGTAGCTCAGCGAGGCCGGTACGCAGGCGGCGAAGCAGGCCCCGGCGAGGGCGCGGGCCACGATCAGGAACGTGAGGTCGGGGGCGAGGCCGGACAACAGGGAGGAGACGGTGCCCGCCGTCAGCGAGAGCCGCATCACCCGCACCCGGCCCAGACGGTCGCCGGCCAGCCCCCACACGGGCTGCATCAGGCCGTAGCACAGGAAGTAGACGCTGGCCGTGAGGACGGCCGTGGCCATGCCGGCTCCGAGCTGGGCGGCGATGAGCACCAGCATGGGCGTGATGCAGAAACGGTCGAAGTTGCTGACGAATCCGGCCGCACGCAGCAGCCAGAGTGAACGGGAGCACAAGGAAACGGAGTTGGCGGGTGGGGTGGCGGTGGTGGTGGGGACGGTGGTCACGGGAAGGCGGCTCCTTTCTGTTCTGGGCCCGGGTGGTACCGGGTCCCCTCAAGATCACCACCCGGGCCGTCCGGATGGTCGCCGTAAGCGGTTACGATCGCTCACACCCTTGCCGTGTGCCGCTGGGTGAACACCGCGGCCCGGCGGCGGGGGGAGGGGGGTGCTGATGGGCGGCGGGGTGGAGCGGCCGGCCGGTGAGGGCGGTACGGCGCAGGCCCTGCGCCGGGAGCTGGGCGCGTTCCTGCGCTCGCGCCGGGAACGGCTTTCCCCGGCGGAGCTGGGCCTGCCGGTGGCGCCGCGGCGCCGCACCCCGGGGCTGCGCCGAGGCGAGGTGGCCGACCTGGCCGGCATCAGCGGCTCCTGGTACGCGTGGCTGGAACAGGGGCGGGTGCGCACCTCCGAGCAGGTGCTGCGGTCGGTGGCGCGGGCCCTGCGGCTGGACGAGGCGGAGACCGCGCACGTCCTGTCGTTCACCGAGGACCCGGCACCGGCAGGGGAGCCGCCGGGCTGGGTCTCGCGCAACCTGTTGTCGCTGGTGGAGTCGGTCTCACCCAACCCGGCCGCGGTCATCGACCCGCACTGGGACCTGCTGGCCTGGAACGCCGGTTACGCGGCGCTGCTGACCGACCCCGCGCGGCTGCCGCCCAAGCGGCGCAACCTGCCGTGGCTGGTGTTCCGCTGGGCGCCCGCGCGTAGCCTGATCGTCAACTGGGAGATCGAGGCGCGCTACCTGCTGGGGCAGTTTCGCGCCAACGCGGCCCGCCACCCCGCCGACCGGCGGTACGCCGAGATCGTCGCCGAGATCACCCAGGACGCGGACGCGGCCCGCTGGTACGGGGAGCGGGAGACGGCGATCTACCGTCCCGCCGTGCGGCATTTCAGACATCCCACGGCGGGCGAACTACGCCTGCGTTACGTCAAGTTGGCAGCAGTCGACGAGCCCGGTCATCACCTGCTGTGCTACCTGCCCGATGACCGGGACGCCGAGGCGGCGGTGCGCAGGCTCACCGGGGGCGGGTGAGCGTTCAGTCGGGCCGGGCCGCGTGGTGCGGCGTCGGCGCGTGGTGGTGCTCGCCGCATGTGGCCTTCCTGTTCGCCATGATGACCGGAGCCGGCCCGCTGTCCCGGATCCGTCCCCCAAGCATTCAAGGAGCGTGAGTCAAGTGCCCACTCCTGAAGCGAAGTTCAACGGACTCGCCGACAATTACGACCGGGCCAGGCCCCGCTATCCGGCGGCACTGTTCGCGCACGCCGTCGGCCTGCTGCCGGACAGCGGCCCGCCGGTCGTGGTGGATGCCGGGGCCGGAACCGGGATCGCCCTGGAGGCGCTGTTTCCGTTACTGCCCAAGGGGTCCGCCGTGCACGCCGTGGACCTCTCCGAGGACATGGTCCGCGTCGGCAGGGAGAAGTTCCCGACGGTCCACTGGGTGGTGGGCACGGCCGAGGAGTACCTTGCCTCGCTCGACTCGGCCGGCCTGGTGGTCGCCGCCCAGGCCTACCAGTGGATGGACCGTCCGGCCTATGTGCGGGCCGCGGCGCACAGTCTGCGCGGCGGAGGCGTCTGCACGGTGGTCCAGAACAACCGCGACCACGAGGCCGGCGGCTTCGCCTCCGAGTACGAAGACCTGCTGGAGGAGTTCTCGCCGGGCTACCGTCGCGACTACCGCGCCATCGACGTGGCGGGGGAGCTGGGTGAGCGGTTCGCGCACGTGGAGCGACGCGAGGCCCGGTGGCGCCGGTCGCTGACGGTCGAGGAGTTCGTCACCATGAGCGCCTCCTCCACTCAGGCGCAGCGTGCCCTCGCCGCCGTCGGCCCGGAGTTCCTGAACCGCGTGCGCGAGCTCTGCGCGCGTCACGCGGACGGCGGACAGGTCGAAGTCCCCTATGTCAGCGAGGCGTTCTACGGAGTCGCCGCTACCTGACCGGGGTTCGCGTCCTGCTCGGCGCGACGCGGCTGCGGCGCTGCAGTCCTCGCCGGGAACGAGCAGGCGCTGTTCACGACGGCCGCCCTGCTCTCGGTGAGCGGGCCGGCGAGGCCGCCGGTGCCGAGGTGGGGCCCAGGGTGTCCGCGCGGCCCGGCTGCCCCCGGCCGGCGCCGAACCTCAAATCCAGCTCAACTCCTGGTTAAGCCGCAGCGGCCCCTACTGTCCGTAAGTGGACTGGTGCGCCGCGTACTCCCCGTGTCAGGATGTGAACGGCGGTGACGGTGCCTTAACTGTTCGTTGGGGCCGATCGATGGGGGGACGGTGGGCATGAGCGTGGGGGACGACGGCCGGTCCGACGAGGCGGGCAGCACGCTCGCGGAGCGGCTGAGCCATCTCTTCGCGAACATGCACCCGCCGGGGGCCCCGTATACCAACGCCTTTGTGGCCGAGGAGATCAGCGCCGGGGACGAGGAGTACGGCGGCGTCAAGGTCACCGAGCAGTATCTGTCGATGCTGCGCAACGGCCGGCGGACGAACCCGAGCCCGGAGCTGCTGCGCGCGCTGTCCAAGTTCTTTGCCGTACCGGTCGGTTATCTGCTGGGGGACCTCTCGCAGCCGCAGGCCGCGCGGGTGGAGGAAGAGGTCCGCTTCCTCGCCGCCATGCGGGACCAGCGGGTGCGCGCCATCGCACTGCGCTCCGTGGGGCTGCCGCCGGAGGTGCAGGACAGCCTGACGACGATCATCTCCCAGTTCCGGCAGCAGATGAACCTGCCGGCCGATCCGCCGGAGCAGGGCGGTGAACGGCACGGTGAGTGAGCCGACACGGACCGCTGAGCGCGGCCGGATTTTCGCTTCCTGGCAGCGGGCCGGAGACGAGGACGGGACGAGCATGCGAGTGGGGCAGATACGCAGGCGGTGCAAGCGGCTCATCAAAGAGCTGGCGCTGCCGGCCACGACCGATCTGCGTGGGATGTGCGACATCGTCGCCACGCGGGTGTCGCGGCCCGTCCATCTGGTGCCGATGAGCCTGGGCGGGGTGGTCTCGGGGATGACGGCCGTTACCGACGACGGCTACTGGGTCTTCTACGAGCTGAAGACCTCCCCCTGGCACCAGGCCCACATCGTGCTGCACGAACTGAGTCATCTGCTGCTGGGACACGGGCAGGACCCCGCGGTCACCGAGGACGCGCTGAAGCTGTGGACGCCCTCGGTCGATGTGGCCACCGCCATGCGGCGTATGGGGCTGACCATGGGCTTCGCGCGCCACCACGGCTATGACAACCTCGCCGAGCGGGAGACCGAAGTGCTCGGCACGCTGCTGATGGAGCGGGTCGCGCCGTCCGCGGGCGAGCGTGAACTGCCCCTGGAGGGGCAGGCGGCCGAGCTGGCGGCGGCGCTCGGGCCCGCGCTGCAGCACCTCAGGCGGCGGGAGGAGGGGCCGTCCGGCGGCGCGGGGCGCGACGGTGTCGGTGCGGGGGCGACGGGGGACGGGGGTCCACGTGTTTGATGTCATCTATCTGTCGTTCGGCGTGGCGGCGTGGGCGATCGTCGGGTACAAGTCCCGGGCCTGGTTCCGCGACCGCAGCAATGCCGACCTGGGGCTGGCCTGCCTGATGACCGGTGGTGTGGCCACGGTCTTCCTCTTCTCCGCGCCGAGCCTCTACCGCGCCTTCGACCGGCTGGCCGGCGTGGCCAACCTGGCCATGGTCTTCCTCTACTCCTCCGTCGTGGTGTTCGCCGCGGGCGCGCTGGTACTGATGCTGCGCTGGACGGCGGGCGAGGGCGCGGCCGCGCGGGCCCGTGCGCGGACCAGAGCGCGCGCCGCCGTCGGGGCCGTGGCCGCGCTGTGGGCGGTGGCGATCACCGGTTTCGCGGTCGGCAGGCCGGACGCCGTCGAGCACCCCCGCGACTTCAGCACCGCCTACACCGACTCGCCCGGCGTCATGCTCTTCCTGGTGCTGTATCTGGCCCTCTTCGGTATGAGCTCGGCGGCCCTGGGGACGCTGTGCCCGCGGCTCGCCGCCCGGCTCGGCACGACGTATCTGGCCCGCGGTCTGCGGTTGCTGGCCGCCGGCTGCTGGCTCGGCCTGGGCTACTGCGGCTGCAAGGTCATCGGCTTCGTCCTGTCCTGGACGGGCCACCCGGCGCTGTGGCTCTCCAACGGGGTGGCCCCGCTCAGCGCCTCGGTCGCGGCGCTCATGGTCCTCGCCGGATTCGCGCTGCCGGCGGCCGGCCCCCGGGTCGCCGCCTGGCGCCGGCTGCGCCGGCTCTCCCCGCTCTGGCGGACCGTCACCGCCCGCTCCCCGGAGGTCACGATGGAGGCCTCGGCGTGGGCCGCACGGTGGCCGTTCGCGGATCTGGAGTGGCGGGCCAACCGCCAGATGGCCGAGATCCGGGACGTACAGCGCGGCATCCGCCGCCATGTGGAGTCCGACGCCCTCGACATCGCCCGTGAACGCGCCCGCGCCGTCGCCCTGGACGACCGGCAGCTGGCGGCCGTCGCCGAGGCCGCCGCACTCCGCCGTGGTCTGGAGAACCGCGCGGTGGGCCATGTCCCCGTGCACGGGGCCGACAGCGTGGTGGTCTCCAGCGGTACGGAACCGGTCGAACTCACCGCGGAGTACGAGCACTTGGCGCTGGTCGCGGACGTCTACCACTCACCGCTGATCGAGACCGTGCTCACCGAGCTGCGGCAGCGGAGCGCACTGGCGCGTCGCTGAGGAAGCACCCACAGACGGGGTGGCCCGGCACGGGGGTCCGGGCCGCCCGAACCACCCAGGCGGCACCGGTCCGGCGGACCGGTGCCACTGCCTTCAGAACGCCTGTGGAAGAGGGGAGTTGGGAGGGCGGACGCGCGGCCTGCCCGAGGGGGCAGGGCGGTAAGGGCCTAAGGTCGGGATCATGCCGAACACCGCCGATACCGGACCCGACACCCCCATCGACGTGACGCCGCTCCTCGACGATCCGTACGCCACCTACGCCACGCTGCGCGAAGCCGGGCCGGTGCACCGGATCACCGGCCCCGACGGGACCCCCGCCTGGCTGGTGACCCGCTACGACGACGTCCGCCGCGGCCTCGCCGACCCCCGGCTCTCCCTGGACAAGCGCCATGCCGCGCCCGGCGGCTACCAAGGGTTCTCGCTCCCGCCCGCGCTGGACGCCAACCTGGGGAACATGGACCCGCCGGATCACACCCGGATCCGCCGCCTGGTGGCCAAGGCCTTCACCCCGCGCAGGATCGAGGCGCTGCGGGCGCCCGTACGGAAGACCGCCGGCGAACTGCTGGACGCGATGGCGGAGCGCGGCCGGGCGGATCTGCTCGCCGACTATGCGGGCCCGCTGCCGATCACCGTCATCTGCGATCTGCTCGGCATCCCGCACCGTGACCGCCGCGACTTCCTGGCCTGGTCGGACGCGCTCATCACGCCGGACCCCAGCCGTCCGGAGCTGATGAAGGAGGCGATCGGGGCGATGCAGGAGTTCTACACCGGCCTGATCGCGGCCAAGCGTGCGGAGCCGGGTGACGATCTGCTCTCGGACCTGATCGCGGTACGCGACGACCCGGCCGCCGGCGAGGCGGCGGACGAGGGGAGCGAGCGGCTCAGCGAGGACGAACTGACCTCGCTCGCCTTTATCATCCTCTTCGGCGGCTACGAGAACACCGTCCACCTCATCGGCAATGCCGTGCTCACCCTGCTCGACCACCCCGACCAGCTCCGCAGGCTGCGGCACAATCCGGCCGAACTGCCGACGGCCGTGGAGGAATTCCTCCGCTTCGACGGGCCCGGACCGCTGGCGCTCCGCCGCTTCCCCAAGGAGGACCTGGAGATCGGTGGCGTACGGATCGCGGCCGGGGAGAGCGTGTTGCTGTCGATAGCGTCCGCGAACCGCGACCCCGCGCGCTTTGCGGATCCGGACACTTTCGACCGCGGCCGGGACCTCTCGGGGCACCTCGCGCTGGGACACGGCATCCACTACTGCCTCGGCGCCCCGCTGGCCCGTATGGAGGCGGCCATCGCGCTGGAAGCGCTCCTCGACCGCTTCCCGGGGCTGCGTCTGGACGTCCCGCGTGGTGATTTGCGGCATCGTCGGTCCCTGCGGTCACGTGGCCTGATTTCGCTCCCCGTCGCCTTCTGAACGGCGAACGAACAAGTTTTTGAGGCATAACCGTTCGCTCATGAGGTAGAAAGGTTCCTGAGACCCGCCCGGTGTGCATCCCCCGTCGCACCGGGCGGGTCCTGCTTTGCAGCCGTTGCAGCTGCGACACGCCGGGTGTACGGCACGCCGCGTGGTCCGTCTGGCTCAACTGTGCTGCGGCCCGTGGCACCGCTTCCTAGCGTGACGGCATGGCAATTGACGCGCGTGTGTCCAAGAAGGCAGCGGCGATGACCCTGATCGCCACCGCCGCTGTGTCGCTCACGTCCATACCGGCCGCTGCGCACGACTCGACGTCCCGTCAGCCCGCCGCGGCCGCCGCCGGGGTGCAGGCCGTCGCCGCCCCCGGCACACCTAGGCTGCCCGGCGGTCTGTCCGCCCTGTCCTGGATGGTGGCCGACGCGGACACCGGCAATGTGCTGGCCGCGAAGAACCCCCACCGCAAGCTCCCCCCGGCCAGCACCCTCAAGACGCTGTTCGCCGTCACCGTCCTGCCGAAGTTCTCGGCCGGCGCCGTACGCCGGGTCAGCTCGGCGGACCTCGCGGGCATCGGGAGCGGCAGCAGTGTCGTCGGCGTCAAGGAGGGCCGCCGCTACACCGTCGCCGACCTGTGGCGCGGCGTCTTCCTGCGCTCCGGCAACGATGCGGTGCACGTGCTGGCCGCGATGAACGGCGGCTGGCGGACCACCGCCCAGGAGATGCAGGAGACCGCCGGCAAACTCGGAGCGCGCGACACCACCGTCAAGTCCCCGGACGGCTATGACGCGCCCGGCCAGGTGTCCTCGGCGTACGACCTGACCGTCTTCGCCCGCGCCGGACTCGTCAACGACGACTTCGCCCGCTACTGCGCCACCACCCGCGCCGCCTTCCCCGGCGCCGGCGGCACCACCATGATCGAGAACACCAACCGGATACTGGTGGGCTCGCACGGACTGTCCCGCTACCCCGGCATCATCGGCGTCAAGAACGGCTACACCAGCAAGGCCGGCAACACCCTGATCGCCGCCGCCCGGCGGAACGGCCGCACCCTGCTGGTCACCGTGCTGAACCCGCAGTCGAACGCGAACAACGCCGTCTACAAAGAGGCCGGTTCGCTGCTGGACTGGGGCTTCGACAGCGCCGGCACGGCTCAGCCGGTGGGCACCCTGCACGCCGTCCGCGCCCCTGACGAGGGTGGCGCGCCGCTCCGCCCGGTAGCCGCCGAGATCACCGGGGCCGAGGCGGGCGGCGGTCCGCCCAGGCGCTCCACCCTCGTCCTGGGCGCGGGCTCTGCCGGCGTCGCGGCCCTCGGGCTGGGCGCGCTGCTCGGCCGGTGGCGCCAGGGCCGCGGGCGCCGCAGGCGGGGAGGAGACGCGGCGTAGGCCCTTGGGCCGGTGGCCGGTGGCCGGTGGCCGGTGAGCGAGTGCCCTGACCGGTGGTCCCGGGGCCGGTGGCCGCTTGCCGTGTCCGGTGGGCTGTGAGCTACGACAGCGCGGCAGCGGCTCCGCTCGTCCCGGCGGAGCCCGGCGTCAGCCGGTTGGGCCCGGCCGGTCGCCGGTCCCGTTGCCGGTGGGGCGGTCCCCGGCGTCGTGCCCGGTGGCGCGCAGCCGGGGCGCGCTCTGCGCCGCCGGTACGGCGGCCCCGGTGCCGGTCAGACGTCCGGTCAGCTCCCCGGCCCACGACAGCAGTCCCGCGATATCGATCCCGTACGGGGCGGCGTCCGCATACGGCGCGATGGCTGCCGTACCCCGGTCGAGCAGCGTCGCGCCACCCACGGCATTGCCCCGCGCCGCATGGGTGAGGCCCACCGCGAGCTGGGCGAGCCCCCGCCACAGCTCCCGCTCCGCCCCCGGAGCCGCCTTCCAGGCGTCCTCCAGTACCTCATGGGCGTGGAACGGCATCCCGTCGTCGAGCAGCAGCTGTGCCTCGGCCAGCGACTGCGCGGGCGTACGGGACACTCCCTCCGGCTGGCGTGCCACGCCCGGGGAGCCGTACGGCAGCGGCCGGCCGAGGCCGTCGCGCGGGCGGGCGTTGCGGGCCCGGCCCTCCTCGTCGCGATCCCGCCGGGGGGCCCGGCGGCCGGTGGCGGACGAGCCCGTCCCGCTCGGCGCCGCCCCCGCCGCCCCCGCCGTCGTCCCGTCCGGCCCGGCCCCGCAGTGCTCGCAGACCGCGCTGCGGGGCCGTTCGCGGATCCGGCCGCAGGCGTCGCACACCTGATCCAGCCAGCAGGCCGGGTCGCCGCCCTCGTGCGGTGGAGGCGGGCCGGGCTCGCCGGGGGTGCCGGGCTCGTCGTGGGGTCGCTCCGCGTCGTTCACCCTTCGATTGTGCGCCGTGCGGGGGCCCCACGGCGCGGGAGGGGGCCCGTTCCCGCACCCGGCTCAGTCCGCATCGACCTCGTAGAAGCAGAAGTGATCTTTGATCTCCGCCACCGCGGTACGCGGCTGCGGGTAGGCCCATGCGATGTCCTCGGGACCGTCGGGAAGCGACCAGTAGGAGGCGGTGCCCTTGAAGGGACAGAAGGTGTGCGTCTCGGACGGGGTCAGCAGATCGGTGCGGACGTCCTCGGGCGGGAGGTAGTAGCGCACGGGGTAGCCGGTCTCCTGGAGGAGGAGCGGGTGGCGGCTGTCGGCCAGCAGCCGGCCGCCGACCGTGACGCGGACGTGCTCGGTGCCCTGCCTGACCTCGATGTGATGGCCCTTGGTGTCGGTCATGGTGCCTTCCCCTCGGTGAGTGGTGAAGATCCTCGCTCCTTCCAGGATGGCACCGGAGCGATGCGGTGGGCCGGTCGGCGGAGGGACGTGGCACGGGCACGGCCGGGGCCGCGGCGGCGCCCCGGCCGTGCCTGTGGTCCTACCGGCGCGGCCGCACCGCGCGGATCCCGTTGCCGGCCCACGGGGGCGCCGGAGCCAGGAGCCCCGCGAAGTACTCCCGGCTCACGTCGGGCAGGGGTGCCGCGCCCCCGGCGGCCTGGTCGACGTGCAGGGCGAAGAGCTCCTCGGTGGCCACCGCGGAGCCGGACGGCGCACCGGCGAACATCTCGTGGAGGAGGTGCAGTTTCCGGTCGTCCACGCCCAATACGGTGGTGCGGACGGTGAGTTCGCTGCCGCGGGCGACCTCGTGGAGATAGCGGACGTGGGCCTCGACCGTGTACAGGGAGCAGCCGGTGCGGCCGCGGTAGGCCGCGTCGAGGCCCGCCGCGTCCATCAGGGCGTCGGTGGCGAAGCCGAAGACCAGGACGTAGTAGGCCTCGCTGAGGTGGCCGTTGTAGTCGATCCAGTCGTCCCGGACGGTCTGCTGGAAGAGCGGGAGGCCACCCGCCGTGGTGCCGGTCATCGGCGGGTGCTCCCCAGCCGGCCCGTGGCGCGCAGGACGTCGATGACGCCCTGGTCGCGCTCGGCGACCAGGTCCGCGTACGTACGGCCGCCCGCCGCCTCCGCGCACCCGTCGACCATGGCGTCGCGCAGCTCGCGGTCCAGCTCGGGAGCCGCCAGCCGGGTCCACGGCGACTTCAGGGACGGGCCGAAGTGGTCGAGCATATGGGCCATCCCGCCCTCGCCGCCGGCCAGCGCGAAGGTCAGGCACGGGCCCATGAACGCCCAGCGCAGCCCAGGGCCCTCGGTGATCGAGGCATCGATGTCCTCGACCGAGGCCTCGCCGTTCGCGACCATGTGCAGCGCCTCGCGCCAGAGGGCTTCCTGGAGGCGGTTGGCGATGAAGCCGGGCAGCTCGCGGTCCATGGTGATCACGGACTTGCCCGCCAGGTCGTAGAAGCGCGAGGCCCAGGCGACGGCCTCGCGGTCGGTCCGCTCGCCGCCGACGACCTCGACCAGCGGGATGAGGTACGGCGGGTTGAAGGGGTGGCCGACGACCAGGCGGCCGGCGTCCTCGGCCGCCGTCTGCATCTCGGTCATCGGGTAGCCGGAGGTGGAGGAGGCGATGACCACGCCCGGGCGGGTCGCGGCGGCGAGCTCGGCGAGCAGGGAGCGTTTCAACTCCAGGTTCTCGGGGGCGCTCTCCTGGACGAAGTCGGCGTCGGCGACCGCCTCGGCGAGAGTGGGGGCGAGCGTCAGCCGGTCCGGCGAGGCGCCGTCGGCCAGGCCTATCTGGTCCAGCGCGGGCCAGGCTGCGGCAACCAGACGGCGGAGCTTTTCCCCGGCGTCGTCGGCCGGGTCCCAGGCGGTGACGTCGTAGCCACGGGCGAGGAAGTGGGCGACCCAGCCGCCGCCGATCACTCCGGCGCCGATACAGGCGATACGGCGTACGTCCTCGGGGGCACAGGGGGCGCAGGGAACACAGGGTGCGGGGGTGGTTTCGGGCATGGGGAAGCTACTCCTGGTGGAGAGGAGGGGACGGAGGGCGAGGAGAGAGGGGAGGCGAAACGAGGGTGAGGTGGCTCAACCGCGCGGCTTCAGACCCAGGAGGGCACGTGCCCGGTCGGGGCCGGCGACCGTGGCCCCCAGCAACTCCGTGATCTGGACGGCGCGTTCGACGAGATGGCCGTTGGTGGCCTTGATGCCCTTGCTGAGGTAGAGGTTGTCCTCCAGGCCGACCCGCACATGGCCGCCGAGGAGGATCGACTGGGCGACCCACGGCATCTGCATACGGCCCAGCGCGAAACTCGCCCAGCGAGCGCCCTCGGGCAGCAGGTTCACCATCGACTGCAGGACGCCCGGGTCGGCCGGCGCGCCCCACGGGATGCCCATGCACAGCTGGAAGACCGTCGGATCGTCCAGCAGCCCCTCGGCCAGCAGCTGCTTGGCGAACCACAGCTGACCGGTGTCGAAGATCTCCAACTCGGGCCGTACCCCGAGCTCCTGGATGCGCCGGGCGCCCGTCCGCAGCATGTCGGGGGTGGAGACATAGAGGTTGGATCCGTCGCCGAAGTTGAGGGAGCCGCAGTCCAGGGTGCAGATGTCGGGCAGCAGTTCCTCGACGTGCGGCAGCCGCTCCAGGCCGCTCACCAGGTCCGTACCGGGCAGCTGCCGCAGCGGCCGCTCTGGGTCGATCACCAGGTCGCCGCCCATGCCGGCGGTGAGGTTGATGACGACATCGGTGCCGGACTCCTTGATCCGCTCGACCACCTCGGCGTACAGCCGCGGGTCGCGCGACGGGGCGCCGGACTCGGGGTCGCGTACGTGGATGTGCACCACAGCGGCGCCCGCGGAGGCCGCCTCGACGGCCGACGCGGCGATCTGCTCGGGCGTCACGGGGACGTGCGGGGAGCGGTGGACGGTGTCGCCGGCGCCGGTGAGCGCGCAGGTGATGATGACCTCGTGGTTCACGGGGTTCCCTTCGGTGGGTGTCGTGCCTCGTGTCGTGCCTCGGGTTCGGTCCAGGGGGGCGGCTGGGAGCGCCAGGGTTCGGTCCGGTGAGTGGCGGGGCGCGGCGGGGGAGGGGCGCCCTCAGCCGACGGGGGCGGCGGTGAGTTCGCTGTCGACGAAGGCGAGCAGCGCGGCGTGCATCGTGTCGGGTCCGGTGCTGTCCGGCGCGGTGGCGAGCACCTGGGTGGCCAGGCCGTCGATCAGGGCGGTCAGCCGTAGCGCGGCGAACTCCGGATCGACGGCGCGGAAGACGCCCTGGCCGACGCCGCGGCGTACGACCTCGGCGACGGTGGTGCGCCACTGCCGGTAGTAGTGCTCGTGCAGCCGCCCCACGGCCGTGGAGCGGGCGGCCTCGGCCCACAGATCCAGCCAGACCAGCCACTGCCGGCGCTGCTGCTCGGTGCGCGGTGTCTGCAGCGCGATCAGATGCAGCAGCTCGCCGCGGGCGTCGGGGGCCGCGGCCAGGCCCGCGGCGCGGCGTTCGGTGTCCTCGTCCATGCACCAGCGAGCGGCCGCTTCCAGGAGTTCGTCGCGGCCGGGGAAGTGGTAGTGCACCGCCGCCGGGCTGGTACCGCAGGCGGCGGCGATATCGGCGACCCGTACGCCGTGGAAGCCGTGCTCGGCGATCAGCCGGACGGTTTCCCGCACGATCTGCAGCGGCCGGCCGCCTTCGGGCACGGCCGCCGGCGCGCGGTCCTGCGGTGCCGAGGGCCGCTCGGGGGCGCCGAGCAGCCAGCCCGTGTCCACCTCGCCGATGTCGGCGATACGGACGATCTCGGCCAATGTGAAACGCCGGGTGCCCCCCAGTGACCTGGACAGTTTCGACGGGTCCATCACGATCCGGCGGGCGAATTCGCGGTGGCTGCAGCCGAGCCGGGCGATCACGTCACGGACACGGTCCGTGATATCGCCGCCCTCGTCGGTGATCCGGGTTCCGGGGGCGTCCTCCATGGCCAGGGACCGTAACAGCGCGTTGAGAACATCGCAATGGTCGGGGGGTGGGGAAGTGGCGATAGTCCCTGATTCCCAGCGGTCCATAGGAAGGTGCCCGCGGGGAACCTGATGAGCGAATCAGTTTCGCGCGCGGCCCGGTCGGGAGAAGGGCGAGCGAAACGCCCGGACCCGCCGCAATCCGGGTGAATGTGACAAAGTGACGGCATGGCTGACCGGGGAGCGAAGCGGCCCACCGTGTCGGTGCCGGACGACTGGCCCGCCCACCCGGACCTGACCCTGGCCCTCAACGGCATGGGCGGCTTCGACTGGGACCTCGACAGCGGGCTGATGCACCTGGACGCGCCCGCGCTCGAGGTGTTCGACATGCTGCCGGAGGAGTACGACGACCGTCCGGCCACGCTCGGCTGTCGCGTCCCGGCCCATGAGGCGGCCCGCCTGGACGCCTCGGTCGCCCGGGCGCTCAAGGACGGCAGCGACTCCTACGGCGCCTACTTCCGGGTCCGGCTGCGCGACGGCGCGCTGCGCTGGACCCACAGCCAGGGCAGCATCCGCCGGGACAGCACCGGCAGGCCGCGACGCATTATCGGAGTGGTCCGCGACGCCAGCCACGAATACACCCATGCGGCCGAGCGGCTCGCCGTCGACGAGGAGCGCCGCCGGCACACCAGCGTCGTCGAGCGCACCACCGCCGCCCTGGCACACGCCAGAACGGTCGGCGAAGTGATCGCCGTGCTCGCCGACGAGCAGGGGCTGAGCCGGCTGGGTGCCGAGAACGTGATCCTCGGTCTGGTGGAGGCGGGGCGCATCCGGCTGGTTTCCGAGGGCAGGGCGGGCAGCTTTGTGCCCGATCTCGAATACACCCGGGTGGGGGACGAATTCCCGATGAGCGAGGTGGTCCGCACCCTCACCCCGCGCTATGTGGGCAGCCGTGCGGAATTCCGGCGCAACTACCCACGGCTGTGGCCGGCCGTCGAACCGCTCAACGTCCACTCGGCGGCCTACCTGCCGCTGATCGCACAGGGCCGCCCGATCGGTGTGATCGGCCTCTTCTTCGAGCGGGAGAGCGACTTCCGCGACCAGGAGCGCAACGTCCTGGTGGCGCTCGGCAGCAGCATCGCGCAGAGCCTGGCCCGCGCCATGCTCTACGACCAGGAGCACGACCTCGCCGCCGGCCTCCAGCAGGCCATGCTGCCGCGCCGGATCCCCGGCGTCCCCGGTGCGCAGATCGCCGTCCGCTACCGCTCCGCCCGGATGGGCGGGGACATCGGCGGCGACTGGTACGACGTGATTCCGCTGCCCGACGGCCGGGTCGCCGCCGTCATCGGCGACGTCCAGGGCCACGACACCCAGGCCGCCGCGCTCATGGGCCAGCTGCGGATCGTGCTGCGCGCCTACGCCTCCGAAGGGCACGCCCCGGCCACCGTCATGGCCCGCGCCTCCGCCTTCCTCAACGAACTCGACACCGACCGCTTCGCGACCTGCACCTACGTCGACGCGGATCTGAGCACCGGCGCGGCCCGGATCGTCCGGGCCGGCCATATCGACCCGCTGCTGCGGCACGCCGAAGGGATCTGCCGCAGGCTGCCGGTGGCCGGCGGGCTGCCGCTCGGCATCGCCTCCGAATTCCGGCGGCTCGACTACCCGGTCACCACCGTCCTGCTCGCCCCCGGCGACACCCTGCTGCTGTGCACCGACGGCATCGTCGAACAGCCCGGCACCGATATCGACGACGGGATGCGCCACCTGGCCCGCGAGGTCCGCCAGGGCCCCCAGGACGTCCAGCAACTCGCCGACCGGCTCTGCGAGTCGGCGGACGAGCGGACCGGCGAGGACGATATGGCGCTGCTTCTGCTGCGCCGCCTCGGCGCCCCCGAACACGACATCGTCGGTCGGTTCCGCCAGCACATCGCGCCCGCCGACCCCGAAGGCCTGTCCGCCGCCCGGCACATGATCCGGGCCGCGGTACGCGCCTGGGGCGCGGCGGAGCGCGCCGAGGAGATCGAGCTGGTCGCCGACGAGCTGATCACCAATGCGCTGCTGCACACCGACGGCGAGGCCGTGGTCAACATCCGTATGCCGCACAGCGTCGGGCGACTGCTGCGGCTGGAGGTCGAGGACCACTCCAGCAGCCTGCCGCGGCGCCGCGAGCCGGGGGAGGCCGGTGTCTCAGGCCGCGGGCTGCTGCTCGTGGACCGCCTGGCCGATGTCTGGGGTGTGGAACCGCGCGGCAGCGGAAAGTGCGTATGGTGCGAGTTCAACTGCTCCTGACCGGGAAGGCGTCGCACCGCACCGGGCAGGACACGAAGGGCACACAGCGTGAACGGGCGCCGAGGCATCGGCACGGTCAGTGAGGACGGCTCTATGGGATCGCGGGCTGCACAACAGCGTCAGGAAGCCCGCCAGTTGGCGGCACGTCTCTCCGCGGAAGGCGTCCGGAACGTGGCGCTGACCTGGGTGGACAACGCGGGTATCGCCCGCGTCAAGACCGTGCCGGCCGAACGGCTCGCGGCCGCGGCGGAGCGCGGAGTCGGGATGTCGCCCGTCTTCGACGTGTTCACCTCCGACGACGCCATCACCGCCTCCGACCACCTCGGCGGACCCGACGGCGACCTGCGGCTCTTCCCCGACCTCGACCGGGTCACCACGCTCGCCGCACAGCCCGGCTGGGCCTGGGCGCCGGCCGACCGCTACGACCAGCTCGGGCTGCCGCACCCTGCCTGCCAGCGGCAGTTCGCCCGGCGGATGACGGAGCGCGCGGCCACCGCCGGCCTGGAGCTGCGGATGGGCTTCGAAACCGAGTGGGTGGTCGCCCGCGCCCCCGCCGGGCACCAGGCCGCCACCGGCGCGGACGAAGTGCTCGACTACCCCTGCGCGGGCCCCGCGTACGGCATGACCCGGGTCGTCGAACTCTCCGACTACCTCCGCGATGTCACCGAGGCGCTGAGCGTCCAGGGCATCGACGTCCTCCAGCTCCACCCCGAGTACGCCCCCGGCCAGTTCGAGGTCACCACCGCCCCCGGCGACCCGGTCCGCGCCGCCGACGATGTGGTGCTGGTCCGCGAGACCATCCGCGCCGTCTCCGTCCGGCACGGACTGCGCGCCTCCTTCGCCCCGTCGGTCGTCGCCGGAGCGGTCGGCAACGGCTGCCACCTCCACCTCGGCCTGTACCGCGACGGCACCAGCCTGCACCGCAGCCCCGACGCCCCGTGGGGCCTGGCGCCGGACGCGGCGGCCTTCCTCGGCGGCGTCCTCGGCGCCCTGCCCGCCCTGCTCGCCGTCGGCTGCCCCTCACCCGCCAGCTATCTGCGGCTGCAGCCCTCCCAATGGGCGGGCGTCTACCAGTGCTGGGGCGTGGAGAACCGGGAAGCGGCGCTGCGCCTGATCACCGGCGCCCCCGACGACCCGGACGGCGGCCACGCCGAGATCAAGACATTCGACGCCGCCGCCAACCCGTACCTCGCGGTCGGCGCGGTCATCGCCGCCGGACTGCACGGCATCGAGTCCGGGGACCGGCTGCCGGAACCGCAGACCGGGGACCCGGGCGTGCTCGGCGTCCGCGAGCGCGCCCGGCGGGGCATCGTCCGGCTGCCCGCCACCGTCACCGAGGCGGCCGACCGGCTGGAGAAGTCGGCCCCGCTGTTCGAGGCGATGGGCGAGGTGCTGCACGGCGCGGTGCTTGCCGTCCGGCGCGCGGAGGAGGCCCACTTCGCCGGGAGCGAGGACGACGAGATCGCCGCCGCCACCCGCTGGCGCTGGTGAGGCCCGCGGACGCGGTGGGAAGCGTCCCCGGCGACGGCCTGCCGCCGCTGGTGGACCACCACTGCCACGGAGTGCTCCGGCACGCCCCGGACCCCGAGGCGTTCGCCGCCTTTCTCACCGAGTCGGACCGGCCGCCCGCCGCGGGCACCACCTTCTTCGACACCCAGGCCGGTTTCGCGGTACGCCGCTGGTGCCCGCCGCTGCTCGACCTGCCGGCGCACTGCCCGCCCGACCGCTACCTGGCCCGCCGCGCCGAACTGGGCCCGGACGAGACCCGCCGCCGTCTGCTGCGCGCCACCGGCATCGGCGCCTACCTCCTGGACACCGGGCTGCCCGGCGACCTGACGGGACCGGCGGAGACCGCCGGGGACGGCGGCGGCGCCGGCTTCGAGGTCGTACGGCTGGAGACGCTGGCCGAGCGGACCGCGGCCGGCGCCCGCGGCGCGGAGGAGTTCACCGACACCCTCGCCCGTGCGGTCCGGGACGCCGCGGGCACCGCCGTCGCCTTCAAGTCCGTCGCCGCCTACCGCCACGGCCTCGCCCTGGACCCCGCGCCGCCCGCCCCGGGCGCGGTGCACACCGCCGCCCGCTCCTGGCTGGCCGCGGGCGCGCCCCGGCTCACCGACCCGGTCCTGCTGCGCCATCTCGTCCAGCTGGCCGTCGCCACCGGCCGCCCCCTCCAGCTGCACACCGGCTTCGGCGACCCCGACCTCCGGCTCGACCACGCCGACCCGGCGCTGCTGACCGACCTGGCGCGGTCCACCGCCGACACCGGCACGGACCTCGTGCTGCTGCACTGCTACCCGTACCACCGCCAAGCCGCCTACCTGGCTGCCGTGTTCCCGCACGTGTACGCCGACATCGGGCTGACGCTCACCCACACCGGCCCGCGCGCCGCCGCCGTACTGGCCGAGTTCCTGGAGCTCGTGCCCTTCGGCAAACTGCTCTTCTCCACCGACGCCTACGGCCTGCCGGAGCTGTATGTCGTCGGCAGCGCACTCTTCCGGACCGCGCTGGCGACCGTCCTCGGCGACTGGACGGCCTCCGGGGCGTGGTCCGAGGAGGACGCCCGGCGGGTCGGCGCGCTGATCGCCGCGGACAACGCCCGCAGGGTGTACGGGCTTCCGGAGGGCTGACCGGGCCGGGGCGGGGCGGCGGATGCGTCCGTCACGGCGGAACGAGCCCGCCACGGCGTCACGGCAGAGCGAGCCCGCCACGGCCGTACGCACCGAGCGTCCCGAACACCGGCCGGGTAAGGGGCGATCCGCCCGGGCGCCACTTCCGCCCCGCCGCCCACCGGGCCCCCACCACGTGCTTTACTGCGCCGCGTGGCCCCTACAACGACTCCCGGAAAAAGCGAAATACCCCTGCGCTCCCGGATATTCGCCGATCTCACCCCGCTGCGCCTCTCCCCGGACTACCGCCGCCTGTGGTGCGGCAACACCATCTCCTGGATGGGCCAGCAGATGACCGCGCTCGCGGTCTCCCTGCAGGTCTACACCCTCACCCACTCCACCTTCGCGGTCGGCCTGGTGGGTCTGTGCTCCCTGGTCCCCCTGGTCGTCTTCGGGCTGTACGGCGGCGCCATCGCCGATACCGTCGACCGCCGCAAACTGGGCCTCTACAGCGCCGCGGGCGCCACCGCGATGTCCCTCATCCTGGCCACCGCCGCCCTGGCCGGATACCACCGGGTCTGGCTGCTCTACACCGTCGTCGCCTTCCAGGCCGTCTGCTTCGCGATGAACTCACCGGCCCGCTCGTCGATGATCCCGCGCCTGCTGCCCGCCGAACAGCTGCCGGCCGCCAATGCCCTCAACTCCCTGACCAGCAACCTCGGCCTGATGGGCGGGCCGATGCTGGGCGGCGTCATCGTCGGCCTGTGGGGTTACCAGGCCGCCTATCTGATCGATGTCGTGGCCTTCAGCGGCTCGCTGTACGCGATGTGGCGGCTGCCGTCCATGCGGCCCGAGGGGGAGGGGCCGCGGCGCCGGGCCTCCGTACTGGACGGCCTGCGCTTTCTCGCCACCCGGCCGAATCTGCGGATGACGTTCTTCTCGGACCTGGCCGCGATGGTGCTCGCCCAGCCGCGCGCCCTGTTTCCCGCGGTCGCGGTGCTCTGGTTCGGCGGGGACGCCAAGACCGTCGGCCTGCTGGTCGCCGCGCCCGCGGTGGGCGCCGTACTGGGCGGGCTGTTCTCCGGCTGGCTCGGCGGGATCCGCCGGCACGGCCTGGCCATCCTGATCGCGGTGGCCGCCTGGGGCGCGGCCATCGCCTCCTTCGGCCTCTCCCGGCAGCTGTGGCTCGGCCTGTTCTTCCTGGCCGTGGCCGGTTGTGCGGACACCGTCTCGATGGTGTTCCGCAGCACCATGCTGCAGGCGGCGACGCCGGACGCGATGCGCGGCCGCCTCCAGGGCGTCTTCATCGTCGTGGTCGCCGGCGGGCCGCGGCTGGGCGACTTCCTCGCCGGATCCACGGCCGATCTGACCTCCCCGGCCACCGCGGTGATCGGCGGCGGCCTGGCCTGTGTCCTGGTGGTGACCGGCCTGGGCCTCGGCCGCCGCGCCTTCGCCCGCTACGACGCGCGGGATCCGCAGCCTTAGGCGTGTTTTGGATGTGCTGGTCACAGCCACTCGTTGATGGCCGCGACGGTGAGTGCGGCCTCTTGGCGGACTGCGAGTTCGTCGAATCTGGCAGTTAGCGGCCCGGTTGCACTTGAGGCGGTTGATGCCGCACTCGCCTCCGTGCCACGGGTGGTGTATCGGCGGGTTTGTTGCCGAGCTCATGAAGGGGTGAGCGGAAGCTCGTAGTCCATGGTGCGTGCGGTGATGCGCAGTCCGGCCAGCGGCAGTGCTTGGCGTACCGCGGCGTCGTCGAATTCCCAGACGGTCAGTTCGGTGACCTCGGGGTGGTCGCGCCGCAGGCGTGTGACGAGTTCCGCGATGAGCGCGGCGAGCGCGCGCGGCTCGGCGTTCTCGTGGCGGATCGACTCCCCGGCGTTGATGTGGGCCGCGTGCCCGTCGATGACGGCCGAGACTTCTGCGTCCGCCGTCGCCAGCGTGAGGTGCGCGGGCAGTTGGTGGACTTGCACATCGGGCAGCCCAGCAGGGGGCTGCCATGTGGCCGGCTCGGTGCTCCAGCAACGGGCGTATTCGCCGTGTCCGTGCGCGTTCAGCGCGGTCGCCGCCCGGCCGTCGGGCCCGGTGTCCCGGCCGACCCACCGCAGGGTGCGGTAGCCGGCGGCGCGGGCCTCGTCCGCGGCCCGGCGGTACAGGCCCGTGACCATCGCGAACTCCTCGGCGGTCGGCGGGAGCAGGTCGTAGTAGCCGGTTGTGAGACGGCGGACCTCGCGTGGCACGTACATTGCCTGCACTCGCGCAACCCGCTCGTGGTCCGGGTCCTCGTATACCCATGCCCAACCCAGCAGCGCTCCGTCGCGGCGGGCGGCGACCGCGCCGATGGTACGGGGCCGGCCCTGGCCGCCTGTTGGCTCGGGCTCGGGCTCCTCGTCCGCCGTGTAGGCGGGCTGGCCGGCCGCCGCGTGCATTTCTCCGATCACGTGCTCGTCCGCATCCTGCCGGCCGTCCCACTCAAAGAACAGTTCGGAGTTCATGCCCGAAGGGTACGACTGCACGACCGACGGACCGCGAGACCGCTGCAGCCGAGCCGGCCACCTTCGTCACAGCTCCGTGCCTGACTGCCGCATCCCCCGAAGCCGATCATGGTTTGCGATCCTTTTCCTATGGGCCGTAGCGATTTGACGGATGCTCAATGGACGCTTTGGGAACCGTTGTTGCCGGTCCTGAAGAAGCCGGGGACGCCGCCGAAGTGGACGAAACGCCGGCTCATCGACGGGATACGGTGGCGCACGCGGGCCGGGGTGGACAAGGCGCCGGGCCGCGTCCCGCGGGGAAGCGCGGGAGCGGCCCGGCCGTCGGTGTCAGACGAGCGTGTCGGCCGGCGAGGGAGCCGGGTGCCGCAGCGGGACGCCGCGCTGGCCGGGGCGGCGGTTGGGCGGCAGGCCCAGGTGGTCCAGCGTCTCGTCGGCGCCGTTCCAGTACTCGCCGATCCGGTAGAGGCTCCTGGCCTCCTGCGGGGTGGCGATGTCCCGGCCGAGTTCGTCGGCGAGGCGGACGATCTGCTCGACCTGCTGCACCGAGGTGAAGCGTTCCTTGCGCGGGGACCAGAGGTTGTCCTCGATGCCGACGCGGACCTGCAGGCCCAGCGCGAGGGCGATGGCGTTCATCGGGAGCGTGGAGCGCATGATGCTCTCGATCGTGAGCACGGCGCCGTCGGGGGCACGGCGGGCGAACTCGACCAGGTCGGCCGGGTGGAAGGCGGAGGCACCGCCGCCGATGGCCACGTAGTTGAGGTTGACCGGGCCGGTGTAGACGCCGGCCCGGATCAGCCGCTCGACGGTTTCCAGCTGCGGCAGATTGACGAGCATGAAGTGCGGCTGGATGCCGCCTGCTGTCAGCCGCTTGAGGTGCTCCAGGTAGAACTCGGGGCCCGCCTCGCTCACCAGGTCGCGGTACGCCGTGTGAAGCAGGGGGTTCTGCAGGGACGTGCCGGCGATGTCCTCCTGCTTCAGCAGCTCGACCACGTTCATCTGGACGGTGTTGACCGCGATGGTGACCTGGTCCGGCTTCGGGTCGAGCTCGGCGAGCATGTGGCGGGTGTCCCAGTCCAGCCACTTCGCCGCCTCGCCCTCCTTCTCGGGGGCGAACGAGATGGAGCCACCGACCTGCAGGATCATCTCCGGCACGGCCTCCCGCAGCCGCGCGATCAGCTCGTTGAACATCGACAGCCGCTTCGAGCCCCGGCCGTCGAGTTCGCGTACGTGGATGTGGAGGAGCTGCGCGCCGGCGTTGTAGCAGTCCACGGCCTTCTGGACCTGCTCGTCCATGGTCACCGGGATGTCGTCGCTGTCGCCCGGCAGCCACTCGGGCCCGTAGGGGGCGACCTGGATGACCAGCTTCTCCTGGTTCTCGGGCAGCAGCGAGTCGTCGAGGAAGTGCATGTCGTGCCTCCGTGTGAGAGTGAACGGGATGGTGAGGAAGGTCAGTTGGCGTCGTCGGGGCGTTCCTCGCGTGCGGCGAGCTCTTCCACCAGGAGCGGCACGCCGATGTTGCAGGCGTGGACGCCCACCAGCGTGGTCAGTTGGAGGACCGTCAGAATCTCCTCGGGGGTCGCGCCGAGATCCAGCGCGCCGCGGATGTGACGCTGTACGCCGGGTGCGTACATGTGCGTGGCCGAGGCGTCCACGGCGATGCAGAGCAGTTCGATGACCTTCGGCTCCAGCACGCCGCTCGTCCAGGGCCGCATGGCCGTGGCCATGAACTGCTCGGTCCAGGCCGGGTCCATCTCCCGCAGACCGTCCCAGAGCGGATTCCAGGCACCCTGGGCCCGCATCCGGTCCACGACCGGGGTCGGCGGACGCTCCTGCGCGGGAGCGGGCGTGGATGGGTCGGGCATGGTCATGTGCTCAACTCCCTCTCGTGGGTGCCCGGAGCAACCGGCTCCGGGCCGCCGCCGGACACGGCGGCGAAGTCCTTCTCGTAGCTGCGCGAGCCGATCCGGAACGCGGCGGCCGCGGCGAGGCAGAACAGCGGCATCACCGCGAGTGCCGTTTGCAGACCGAAGGCGTCCGACAGCAGACCGGTGAGGAGCGGCCCGACGGCCAGCCCGAACAGGTTCTGCACCAGCGTCGCCATCCCGACCGCCGTGGCCCGCACGCTCGGGTGGACCACGTCGATCACGGCGGCCGGTGCGGTGCCGAGCGCCGCGGCCACCGGAAGCCCCGCGACCACGATCAGCGCGTACTGCCCACCGCCCGGCCCGAGCACGCCGAAGGCCGTGAACAGCAGCCCCCAGGCGCCTGCGGCGAGCACCGCCGGGACCATCAGCCTGCGCCGCGGGCGTCCGGCCGCGCACCGGTCGGCGAGGTGGCCGAAGACGATCGCGCCGACGAATCCCGCGAGGATGAACAGCGCCGCCCGCATACCCGCCTGCGCGGAGGACAGGCCGTAGGCGCGGCCGAGGTAGCTCGGCAGCCAGGTGTAGAAGGTGGACAGCACCACCAGGTTGAGGGCACCGCCGAGGTAGCACCACACGGCCGTCCGTGAGCGGAACAGTTCGCGCACCGTGGCCGCCAGAGCCGGTCGCCCGGACCGGGTTTGATCTCCCGTCAGCCCCTCGCCCGCGCCGGAGTCCGCGGTGCCCGCTCCGTCCGCGCGGGACACGGCGGGGGCGCGGTAGTCGCGTACCTTCAGGAAGGCCAGCGCCAGCAGCAGCCCCGGCACGCCGAACGCGCCGAGCGTCACCCGCCAGCCGAGGTTCCCGGCCATCACACCGCCGAGCACCACCCCGAGCACCGAGCCCAGCGGCCCTGCCGCCTGGAAGACGCTCAGCACGGTCGCCCGCAGGCGTTGCGGGAAGTAGCCGGAGAGCAGCGCCGCCCCCGCCGGGCCGTAGCCCGCCTCGCCCACGCCCAGCAGCGACCGGGCCGCGAAGAGCTGCGCGTAGTTCCCGGAGACCGCGCATGCCAGTGCGGCCAGGCTCCATGCACTGCCCATCGCGGCGATCGTCCGTACCCGGCCCCAGCGGTCGGCCAGCCGCGCGGCCGGGAGCGCGAAGACGGCGATGGCGACCGACACGGTGGTGACCAGGGCCCCCAGGGCGGTGTCGGACAGTCCCCAGGACTTCTTCAGGTAGGGGAACGTCGACACCACGATCTGCCGGTCGATGTAGTCGGTCATCGCCAGTGCGACGACCGCCAGCGCCACGCACCGGGCATAGCGCCGCGACACCAGATGCGCGACGGAGCCCGAAGCGTCCAACACCAGCGGTGGTGCACCGTTCCCCGGCCAGCCCCTCATGCCCACCTCCCGGTTCGCGCCCTGTGTCGCAGCGAGTGACGGAAGACTAGGTCGGCGAAAGCCCCGGCGCTTTGCCTCACGTGGCACAATGCTTGACAGTTTGTGGCACCGCCCGCACTGCCCGCACTGCCCGTGGGCCCTCGGGCGTCGACCGGGAGGCACACCGGACGTGAAGCTCCTCATCCGCAACGCCGTGCTCACCGGCTACGTCGAGTTGGTGCGCTCGCTGGGCGGTGACCTCTCGGCGCTGCTCGCTTCGGTGGGTCTGGACGCCTCCGATCTGGCCGTCCCGAACACCTGGATCCCGGTGGCCGCCGCCGTGGACCTGATCGAGCTCTCGGCCGCCGCAACCGACCACGACGACTTCGGTCTACGGCTCGCGGAGAGCCGCAGGCTCTCGGTCCTGGGACCGGTCAGCCTCGTCGCCCGCGAGGAGCCCGATGTCCGCAGCGCGCTCGGAATGATCATGCGACACCAGCATCTGCACAACGAGGCGCTGCACAGCCGGATCACCGAGACCAATGGCCTGGCCACGATCGAACTCGGCCTCGACCTGCCCACCCCGCGCCGGCGCCAGGCCACCGAGCTACTGGTCGGCGCCATCCACCGCTATCTGCACAACCTCGTCGGCAGCAGTTGGCGACCGGTCTCCGTGCTGTTCGCCCATGACGCACCGGCGGACGCGACCACCCACCACCGTGTCCTGGGCCCCGCGGTCCGGTTCGGCCAGAACCTCAACGGCATCGTCGTGTACGCAAGCGACCTCGACGCCCCGAACCAGCTCTCCGACCCGCTGCTGCGCCCCTACGCCCGCCAGTACCTCGAGGCGATCGCGGCGCCCCGTCCCGCGGCCGACGTGGACCGGGTCCGCGAACTGATCGAAGCCCTGCTCCCCACCGGCCGCTGCTCTCTCCAGCAGGTCGCCCACGGCCTCGGCGTCGACCGCAAGACCATCCACCGACACCTCGCACGGTCCGGTGAGACGTTCTCCTCGTTGCTGAACTCCCTGCGCGCACAGCTCGCCCAGCAGTACGTCGGCAGCCATGCCCGCCCCCTCACCCAGGTCGCCGCCCTGCTGGGCTTCTCCGCGCTCAGCACCTTCTCCCGCTGGTTCCGCGAGGAGTTCGGGACCAGCCCGACGGCCTGGCGAGCTGCCGCAGCCGGCCGGGAACGGTCGCGGGGGCAGCCGGATACGAGGGGGTAGCCGGACACGACCTGCATCCGTCGTCAGTAACGGGTGACGGCGGTCGGCCCGTACGCCGTGCCGAGGGCGATGTGCGGGTGTGCGGACGGCCGGATCCAGGACAGGATCCGTGCCATGGCCCCGGCCGGTACCGAGACACAGCCGGCCGTGGCGCCTTTCCCGTTGACATGGAGGAAGATCCCTGCGCCGCGGCCGTGCACCGGACGGTGGTAGTTGAAGCCGATCACCAGGGCCCGGGCGTACTGCGTGGAATAGTCCGCCAGTCGTTCGGACTCACCCGCCGCGCAGTCCGGCGGCAGCGGCGCCACCCAGCGGTTGTAGGAGGCGGAGGCGTTGTCCTCGCACCACCAGGAGTCCGCGCCGGCCCGGCGGTACGGCACGGCGGTGCCGGGCGGCGGCGGGGCGGTCCCGAAGGCGAACGGCAGGTCGTACAGCCCGGTCGGGGTGGTGGAGGTGCCCTGTACCCGGGTACGGCCCTCGGTCAGCCCGCCGGCTCCGAAGCGGGCCGGCGCCCAACCCACCTGCCGCCAGCGGCCGCTGTGCCGCCACCACCGCACGGTCCCGGTGGTGGCGCGCGCCGTGGGCGCACGAGCGGTGATCAGCTGCTCGCCGCCGCCGGTGTCGGCCATACGGGCGGGCAGGGGGACGCGGTGGGCTGCGAGGGGCGGGTGGTGGACGGGAGCGGCGGTGGCCGCGGCAGCCACCGGGGCGGCCGGCGCGAGCAGCGCCAGGGCGACCGCGGACAGCGACGCGGCGGCCCGGCCCCGGGCCGTGGCGCGCACCGTCCGCTCGATCCGCCCCCTCCGCACCGCCTGCTCCCTTAGGACCGCCCGAGCCGTCCGCCCCCTCCACACCCTCCGCACCGCCCCGGCCGTCCGCCCGGCCGCGGCCGTGCTCCCGCCCGTCACCCGGCGCGGCATCCTCGTACGCATCATGGGCATGACCGCAATCTAGAGCGCGACCGGCCCGCCCGGCGCCGCCCGATCAGGTCACATCCGCTGCCCCCGGATCAGGTCACATACGCCGCCCCCGGGCCGTGCGCAACCCGTCCGCGGCAATCCGCCGTGCGCGGGGGCCATGGACGGGCGAAACTCGGGTACGGGGGCTCATGTGCCACTAGCCGTCTCAGTCTGGAGGCCCACCGTGCAGCGGCAACCGCATACGCGCAGTGAGCGCACGCTCGACCGCGATCCGCAGCCCACGCCCCCGGATCCGGGAGGCCCGCCGCCCGTCCCGGACCCGCTTCCCGGCCCACCGAGCCCGCCTGGGCAACCGGATCCCATTCCGCCGGAGCCGTCGCCGATACCCCGTCCGCCCGGACCCGATCCCGATCCGGTCCCGGAACCGTCCCCGCAGCCGTCGCCGCTCTCCTAGGAGAGCAGCCCGGACCCGTCGCCCTCCACGAGGGCACCCCGCTCCCGCACCCACCAAGGAGGTGCTGATCATGGCCATCGCCACGGTCAACCCGGCCACCGGCGAGACCCTGAAGACCTTCGACGCCCTCAACGGGGGTGAGATCGAAGATCACCTGGTCCGGGCGGAGCAGGCCTTCCAGGAGCACCGCACCACCAGCTTTGGCTACCGCAGGGAGCGGATGCTCGCGGCCGCCGACCTGCTCGATGCCGACCAGGACGGCATCGCCCGCACCATGACCACCGAGATGGGCAAACCGCTGGCCCAGGCGCGCGCGGAGGCGGCGAAGTGCGCCAAGACCATGCGCTGGTACGCCCACCACGCCGAGGCGCTGCTCGCCGACGAGCACCCCGATCCGGCCGATGTCAGCGACTCCGGCGCGATCCGTGCCGTGGTGCGCTACCGCCCCCTCGGCCCCGTCCTCGCGGTGATGCCCTGGAACTTCCCGCTCTGGCAGGTCGTACGGTTCGCCGCGCCCGCCCTGATGGCGGGCAACACCGGGCTGCTCAAGCACGCCTCGAACGTGCCGCAGACCGCGCTCTACCTGGAGGAGCTGTTCCGCCGCGCCGGTTTCCCCGAGGGCTGTTTCCAGACCCTGCTGGTCGGGTCCGGCGCGGTGGAGGACATCCTGCGTGACCCGAGGGTGGTCGCCGCCACGCTGACCGGCAGCGAGCCGGCCGGCCGCGCGGTGGCGTCCATCGCCGGTGACGAGGTCAAGAAGACCGTCCTCGAACTCGGCGGCAGCGACCCCTTCCTCGTCCTGCCCTCCGCCGACCTCGACAAGGCGGTCCGAGTCGCGGTCACCGCCCGCGTCCAGAACAACGGACAGTCGTGTATCGCGGCCAAACGGTTCCTGGTGCACCAGGACGTCTACGACGCCTTCGCCGAGCGGTTCACCGCCCGCATGGCCGCGCTGACCGTCGGCGACCCGATGGACGAGCACACCGACGTCGGACCGCTCTCCAGCGAACAGGGCCGCTCCGACCTGGAGGAGCTGGTCGACGACGCGGTCCACCAGGGCGCCACCGCACTGTGCGGCGGGCGGCGGCCGCCCGAGCACAGCGCCGGCTGGTTCTACGAGCCGACGGTGCTGTCCCGCATCACCGAGGGGATGCGCATCCACCACGAGGAGGCGTTCGGCCCGGTCGCCACGCTCTACCGCGTCGCCGACCTCGACGAGGCGGTGCGCCTGGCCAACGACACCCCGTTCGGCCTCAGTTCCAACGCCTGGACCCGGGACCCCGCGGAACAGCAGCGCCTCGCCCGCGATCTCGAGGCCGGCGGCGTCTTCTTCAACGGGATGACCGCCTCTCATCCGGGCCTTCCCTTCGGCGGGGCCAAGCGCTCCGGCTACGGGCGGGAGCTGTCCGGGCACGGCATCCGGGAGTTCTGCAATATGACGACGCTGTGGTACGGGCCGGAGGAATGAGCCGGTACCGGAGAACTGAGCCGGCGTCGGGATCCGAGTCCGGAAC
Source organism: Streptomyces lydicus (assembly GCF_004125265.1). Lineage (GTDB taxonomy): Bacteria > Actinomycetota > Actinomycetes > Streptomycetales > Streptomycetaceae > Streptomyces > Streptomyces lydicus_C. The sequence goes on along the minus strand of NZ_RDTE01000003.1, from coordinate 901,665 downwards.
CGAGCCGGCGCCGCACACCTGAACCGGTGGCAGAAGACCGGGCCAGGTGGCGGAAACGGACGCCCCGGGAGGGCGCATGCGCCGGAGCGGTTTGCGTCACGGACGTGAAGGTGTACGTTCCGGTCAGGTCGAGTCGGCCAACGGCCAGGTTGGTCGGCTCGGCCACTGCCGGGCCCGGAGCAGAAGCCCATTCCCCTGACCCGGCAGCCCAGTTGGCGGCCCGTCACCCTCAGCCTCACCTTCACCGTCAGCACGCTGCGTCGGACCCGGTGTTCACCACACCGTCTCCTGGCCGTCCGGTACCGCGAACTCACACCACAGCGCCTTGCCCGCGCCACGCGGTTCGGCGCCCCATTCGTCCGCCAGCGCCTCGACCAGCATCAGCCCGCGCCCGGAGGTGGCGGTCTCGCCGGGGCTGCGCCGCCGCGGCCACCGGCTGGAACGGTCCTCGACCTCCAGCCGGATCCGGCGCGGGGCGCCCGGCAGCAGTTCCATGGAGACCAGGGCGCCGCTCTCGGTGTGGGTCAGCGCGTTGGCGATCAGCTCGGAGGCGGCGACCTCGATGTTGTGCATGACGGCGCCCGCCCGCCACTGGTCCAGCGTGCGGCGCAGCGCGGAGCGGACCTCGGCGGTGCCCGACGGGTCGGCCTGATGGACGTGCAGGCGCAGTCGTGGGGTGGTGACGCCGCCGGAACCCGGCAGCCGGTGCAGGAGCAGGAGGGCCATATCGTCCTCCGAGCCGGGGTCGGCCCACAGATGGTCCGAGAGCCGGTCGGCAAGCGCCTCCAGGTCCGTGGGCCCGGTGCGGACCGCCGCGGACAGTGCGTCGATACCGCGGGAGATGTCCTGGCCGGGCTGTTCGACCAGGCCGTCGGTGCACAGCAGCAGCGTCGACCCGGGCTCCAGGAACAGCTGGGTCTCCGGGAAGTGGTCGTGCCCGAAGACCGTGGCCAGACCGAGCGGCAGCCCGCCGCGGACCTCGGGCCAGTCGATGTGCCGGGAGCTGTTGCTGATCAGCGGGCCGAGGTGGCCGGCCCGGGCGAGGTGCAGCGCTCCCGATTCCATATCGGCCTGGATATACGTGCAGGTCGCGAACCGCTCGGTGTCCAGCTCCGCCAGGAACCGGGACGCCCGTACCAGCACGGTCTCCGGTGAGTGCCCCTCGCTGGCGTAGGCCCGCAGGGCGATGCGCAGCTGGCCCATCACCGCGGCCGCATGGGTGTCATGGCCCTGTACGTCGCCCACCACCAGCCCGGTCCGCCCCTGGGGCAGTGCGATCACGTCGTACCAGTCCCCGCCGATGTCCCGCCCGACGCTCGCCGGGTGGTAGCGGACGGTGACCGCGCCGCCCTCGATGGGCGGGAGCCGCCGCGGCAGCATCGTCGCCTGCAGCCCCGTCGCGAACTCCCGCTCCTGGTCGAAGAGGGTCGCCCGCTGCACCGACTGCGCGACGACACCGGCCAGCGCCAGTGCCAGGTTCCTGGCCTCCGGCGACTGCACCGTCGGCTCGGAGTTGAACAGCCCCAGCGCCCCGATGACGGCGTTCTGCGCGACCAGCGGCAAAAACGCGGCGCTGCCCGCCGGGAGCACCCCGGTGTAGGGGCGCAGCCGCGGGAAGCGGGCGATCAGCTCGCCGCGGGTGCCGAGGAAGATGGGGCGCCGCGAGCGCGCCGCGTCGGCCAGCGGCAGGGCGTCGTCGAGCCGCGAGGTCATCATGTCGTCGGGCACCTCGCCCTCCAGCCCGGCGGTGGCGATGACCTCGAACCGGTCGTTCGCGACCAGGCCGAGGACCAGGCCGTCCGCGCCGAACCGCCGGGCGCCGCCGGTGCCGGTGAGCACCCGGGTCACGTCATTGACCGACAGCGCACGGGAAAGCGCGGCGGTGGTCTGCTGCACCATCACCGTCTGCCGCTGCCGCTCCTGCTGGAGGGAGCGCAGCAGCGCGGAGTCCGCCAGTTCGCTGGTCGCCTCCCGGACGATGCCGATGACCCGGTACGGCACCCCGTCAGCGGTGTGCAGAATCCGGCCCTGGGAGTGTGTCCAGCGCTGGGTCCCGTCGCGGCACTGGACCCGGAAGTAGGCGCCGTAGGACGAGTGACCGTCCAGCAGGGCCTGGGAAAGCGCCTCGTCCAGCCGGCGGCCCTCGGCCGGCGGCACCCGTGTGACCAGGGACGCCGGCGCGCCGTCGTATTCCTCCGGGCGCAGATCGAAGACGTCCATGGCACCGGGGTCCAGCTCCATGAAGCCGCGGTCCAGGTCCCAGTCGAAGGTGCCCATCCGGTTGAGCGAGAGCCGTTCGCGCAGTCCGATCGGCTCATGGTGCGACACCCCGGGCGCGTCCTCCTCGACGAGGCGCCAGTCCCGGTTGGACCGGGGGTCGTAGCCCTCGTCGAACGGGTGCGGGGGGACGTCGGTCATGGCGCGCCATGCCTGGGGGCCGGGCGGCGCGGAACCTCCACACGCAGGCATCGCAGAACGTCCGCACGCATATGGCGCGGAACCTCCACACGCAGGGGCCGCAGAACCTCCGCACGCGCGCGGCCGCGGCATCGGCACAGCGCGACAGTGGCCGGCGACGCCGGGCCGAGCCTGCCTCGTGCCCACGGTCGCGGGCCGTTGACCGGGGCCGATATCCACCGGAACGCGGCCATGCGCTCACCCTAGGCGCGCGCCGGAAGGCCCGCATGTCCGATGCTCCGGATGCCGTCCAGGGGCAGGGAAGAGGGGTGAACGGGCCGGTGGGGGCCCTGCGCCGGCACCGTTCGGCGGCCGTCCACCGCCGTCCGCGGCGCGTAGTCGCCGTCCGGCCGCCGTCCGCTCTTGTCACGTCCCGCCCGGCCCCGCCCCGTCCGCCCGGTCCCGCCCCGTCCGGTGAGCCGTCCCGGGCGCGCGTCACCCCACCCCGGGACGGCCCCCGCTCTCAGGCGTGTGCTGGTGCCGCTGCGACCGGCCGGGTCTGCCGGGCACGGTGCCGCAGAGTGGCCTTCCGCGTCGCCACATCGACCGTGTACGCGTCGATGGTCAGCCGCGCGCCGGACACCTTCAGGACCATGAACCCGTGGTCGGAGAAGTTCTGCCAGGCCGCCGGGTTGTGGAAGTGTGCCGTGCCGTCCTCCGTCTTGGCCGACGCGCCGCACACCACCTGCCGGGTGCCGCCCGTACGGGCCGTGGGCTCCAGGATCTGCAGTGTGTGGTCGTGGCCGGACAGAATCAGATCGGCCCGCCCGCACACCACCTTCTCGTACATGTCCTTCAGGTGGACACCGCTGGTGTAGTTCCCGATCTCGAAACCGTCATAGGAACCGGCGCTGCCGTGCTTGCCGTTGTTGAGGTACGGGTGGTGTCCGAAGACCACCTTCCAGCGGGCCCGCGAGGCGCGCAGCGCACCGTCCAGCCAGCTTCGCTGCTCGCGCATGTACGGCCCGTCCCACCGGTAGTACGGGTCGAGCTGGGCGACGTACGACGACCACGGGATGGTGTCGATCGCGAAGAACTCCACCAGCGGATCGGCGGCCGGCAGCGGCACGCTGTAGTAGCGGCCGGGCATGTACCAGCGCCGTGAGGTGGCGGCATAGGCGACCTCGCGGTCACCGCGCGAGGGGTCGCCGCCGCTGCCGGGGATCAGCCCCGAGCAGTCGTGGTTGCCCAGCACCATCAGCCAGGGCACATCAATGCCGCTGTTCGGCTTCTCGAACTTGTCCTGGAACTCGGAATCGTCATCGGACTCCGGACCGTTCTCGTAAATATTGTCGCCGAGTCCCACCGCGAGGCCGATGCCCTCGCTCTTGCAGATATCCCGCGCGGCGGACGCCACCGCATACTGCGCCTCGTCCCCCGTCCCCGCGTCACCGGTGACCAGAACCGCGAACTCGCCCTTGCCGTTGGGGTGTTCGGGGAACGGAAAGGCGCCGGGGGGCTGGCGGCGGGGCGTGGCGGACGCGGGTGACTGGGCCGGCGACGGCAGCACCGCGAGCGCCGCACCGGCCATCGCGCCGCCCAGCAGGGTCCGCCGGTTCACCCACTGCGGAACGCGCCCCGTCGTACGCACCGGCGTCCCGCCGGCCGTCGTCGCCGAGCCGGTCCCCAGCCACTCCCGCTCGGTCATGTCCGCCTGCGGCGGGATCATTTCGTCTTCACACATGCCTGGTTTTCTTTCACGATCGGCAGAGGTGATGGTGACGAAATGATGAAGCCGAGGTGGACGTATGGCGATCACCACCCCTACCGCTACGCGCCGGTAACAAAGCGTATTCCAGGGGCCATCAGGCGGTGAGCGGATCCTCGAAACGGGCGGTGAGCGGATGCTCGAACAGACGGTGAGAGCGTGCACCCGACCGCTGTGCCCGGGGGATACCCGGACCTCGCCCGGCAGGGCGGGCTCAGCGCACCATCACGGGTTCGCCAGGCGACGCAGCGTCCGGCCCAGGTGGCGCGCGTACCGACGCTGGAACACGGGCACCAGCGGGCCGGCGAGCCGGGTGACCGCCAGGGCGGGCCGGCTGAAGGCGGTCACGGTGAACCACACCGAGCCGTCGGGGCGCAGCTCGGCGACGAACGCCTCCTCGCCGCACTCGGGATGACCCTTCCTCGCCCCGTACCCGAAGCCGATCCGGTCCTCCTCGGCGACCGTCCACACCACGCCGCACGGTGCCCGCAGCCGGAACGGACCGATGCCCAGCGACACCTCGACACCCACCCCCGGCGCGGCCCGCGAGGCCTCGGCCCTGATGCGGGCGCCGGCCGCGCGATGCATCCGGAAGGTGGTGATCGCCTCGCCCGCCGCGGCCAGCACCGCCGGGCCGCGGCCGATCGGCAACTCCTCGTGGAGGTGGTGATAGCCGGACGGCAGCGGAGTGCGCCGAGTGCCGCCCACTTCCGGGTAGTTGAGGTCGGTCATGGAATGCGCTCCTCGGGCGGTCGGGCGGTCGGGGCAGGTTGGCAGGGGAGGTGGCGGTTGTGCGGAGCACCGTAGGCGAGAGACGGTCATGTTCGCAGACCGCAGTGCCCCCCTGACGCCCGTTCAGCCCGCAGGACTCCCGTCCGGCGCCCCGTGCCGCCCCGCTCCCGCGGCGAACCGGGCCGCGCCTTCCATCGATTCGGCCAGCACCGCCTGGCCGTGGCGGAGTTCCGCGGCCAGCGCCGACTGTTCGTCCCGGCCCTCCTGGTCCAGCAGGGAGGCGCGGTCGCTGCGCAGGCACGCCTGTGGGAAGCGGGCGATCTCCGCCGCCAGCAGTTCCGCCTCGGCGCGGGCCGTGCCCGCCGGGACCACACGATGGACGAGGCCGATGTCCAGCGCCTCGGCGGCCGGGACCGGGCGCCCCGTCAGCACCAGGTCCATCGCCCGGCTCGCGCCGATCAGCCGGGGCAGCCGCACCGTGCCGCCGTCGATCAGCGGCACTCCCCAGCGCCGGCAGAACACGCCGAAGACAGCATCCTCCTCGGCCACCCGGAGATCGCACCACAGCGCCAGCTCCAGGCCGCCGGCCACCGCATGGCCGGCCACCGCCGCGATCACCGGCTTGCCGAGCCGCATCCGGGTCGGCCCCATCGGCCCGTCGCCGTCCGGGGCCACCCGGTTGCCGCGCTCGGTGCCGACCGCCTTGAGGTCGGCACCGGAGCAGAACGTCCCGCCCTCGCCCCACAGCACCGCGACCCGTGCACCGTCGTCCTCATCGAACTCCCGGAAGGCGGAAGCGAGTTGGGCGGCCGTCGAGCCGTCCACGGCATTGCGCGACGCGGGCCGGGACAGCACCACGGTCGTCACCGGCCCGGCGCGCTCCACCCGTACGGACATCAGGCCGCGCTCCCGGCCGTCTCCGCGTCCGGTGTGCCCGGCCGGGCGCGCTCCAGGATCGCGGTCAGGTCGGTGCCGGCCGGCAGGGTGCCGAAGGCATTGCCCCACTCCCCGTCGAGCCGCGAGGCGCAGAACGCATCGGCCACCGCCGGGTGGCTGTACCGCACCAGCAGTGACCCCTGCAGCAGCAGCGCCATCCGCTCCGCCAGCGACCGCGCCATCAGCTGCGCCCGCTCCGGATCGGCGAGCCCGCCGAGCATCTTGCGGACCCCGGCCACCGCCGCGTCCAGCCGGCGGTCGGCGCCCGCCGCGGTCTCCACCTCCGCGAAGAACGCGTCCAGCGCGGTCGGCTCCTTGCCCAGCGCCCGCAGCACATCGAGCGCGGCGACGTTCCCCGAGCCCTCCCAGATCGACAGCAGCGGCGCCTCCCGGTAGAGCCGCGGCATGCCGGATTCCTCGACGTAGCCGTTGCCGCCCAGGCACTCCAGTGCCTCCGCCGCATGGGTGCTGCCCCGCTTGCACACCCAGTACTTCCCGGCCGCCAGCGCCAGCCGCCGCAGCGCCGTCTCGGCGGCGTCCCCGGCCTGCGACCGGTCCACCGCGCTCGCCAGCCGCATCCCCAGCACCGTCGCCGCCTCCGACTCCACCGCCAGGTCGGCGAGCACCGAGCGCATCAGCGGCTGCCGGTCCAGCTCCCGTCCGAAGGCCTGCCGGTGCGCGGTGTGGTGCAGCGCCTGCCGCAGCCCCGCCCGCATCCCGGCGGCCGACCCCAGCACACAGTCCAGCCGGGTCATGTTCACCATCTCGACGATGGTCCGCACCCCGCGGCCCGGCTCGCCGACCGGCCAGGCCACCGCCTCGTCGTACTCGATCTCGGAGGACGCGTTGGAGCGGTTGCCCAGCTTGTCCTTGAGCCGCATCAGCCGCATGCCGTTGAGCGTGCCGTCCGGCAGCACCCTCGGGACCAGGAAGCAACTGAGGCCTTCCGCGGTCTGTGCCAGTGCCAGAAAGACATCGCTCATCGGCGCGGAGGTGAACCACTTGTGGCCGGTGAGGCGGTAGGTGCCGTCGGCGGCCGGAACGGCGCGGGTGGTGTTGGCCCGTACGTCGGAGCCGCCCTGCTTCTCCGTCATCGACATGCCCGCGATCAGACCCGACTTGGTCAGCGGCGCCCGCAGCCCGAAGTCGTAACTGCGGGCGGCGAGCAGCGGCTCGTACTGTGCGGCGAGGTCCGGTGCGGCGCGCAGCGCGGGGACGGCGGCGTACGTCATCGAGACCGGGCAGCCGTGCCCCGCCTCGGCCTGCGACCAGACGTAGAACTTCGCGGCGCGCACCAGATGCGCCCCGGGACGGCCGTCGGCCCAGGGCGCGGCGTGCAGACCGTGTTCCACCGCGACGGTCATCAGCTGGTGCCAGGCGGGGTGGAAGGCGACCTCGTCGATGCGGTGCCCGAAGCGGTCGTGGGTGTGCAGCCGGGGCGGCTGCTCCTCCGCCGAGCGGGCCTGCTCCTGCACCTCCGGGGAACCGGCCAGCGCGCCGAGCTCGGTCACTTCCCGGGTGCCCCACTCGGCGCCGTCCCGGACCAGCGCCTCGCTCAGGGCCGGTTCGTCCGCCGCGCTGAACCCGGTCAGCGGCGGGGCCTGATTCACGACTTCATGAGTGATGGTCATACCTTGACGTTACAGAATCTGAACAGCCGAGGGAAGATTGTAAGAGCCGGGAGCCGGGAGCCGGGAGCCGGGAGCCGGGAGCCGGGAGCCGGGAGCCGGGAGCCGGGAGCCGGGAGCCGGGAGCCATAGCGATGCGGCATGCCCGTTGCCATGCGGAGAGGGGTGTGCGCTGTCCTGCGGAAGGCCGTCCCGCCGGCCGGCGTCGCAGGCCCACGGCGATCGGGGGAGACGCCCCCCTAGAATCTCCGGCACATATGAACGACGACCACACCGGCACCTCCCACGGCACCGGTACCTCCGACGCCACCGAGGCCGCCGCACCGGCACTGCGGCCGCTCACCGCACGTTCCATCGTGCTGAGCACCCTCCTCGGTCACCACCCGCCACGGCTGCCCGCGCGCGCCCTGGTACGGGTGGGCGAGCTGTTCGGCATCGCCGAGGGCACCGTCCGGGTCGCGCTCTCCCGCATGGTGGCCGCGGGCGACCTGCGGCAGGACGACGGTTCCTATGCCCTCACCACCCGCCTCCTGGTGCGCCAGGCCCGGCAGGACGAGAGCCGCACGCCGAGGACCCGGCCCTGGAGCGGGGACTGGGAGATCGCCGTGGTCGCCACGGCGGAGGGCCGGCCGCCCGCCGAACGTACCGCCCTGCGCCAGGCCATGGCAGAGCTGCGGCTGGCCGAACTCCGCGAGGGCAGCTGGCTGCGCCCGGCCAACCTCGACCGGCCCCGCCCCGCCGTCGTCACCGAGCAGTGCACCTGGCTCGCCGGCGCCCCGGACGGCGACCCGGCCGCGCTCGCCGCCCGGCTGTGGGACCTGATCGGGTGGGCACACCGCGCCCGCGCCCTGGCCGGTGCCCTGGACCGCGCCGACGCCCCGGCCGACCGCTTCACCATCGCCGCGGCCGCGCTCCGCCATCTCCTCTCCGACCCCCTGCTCCCCGCCGAGCTCCTGCCCGAGGCCTGGCCCGGCGACCGGCTCCGCCGCCGGTACGCCGCGTTCGAGACCGATCTGCGTGACCTGCTGCGGCAGTACCTGGCCGGCTAGGGAGTGTCCTGTGGAGCAGCCCGCCCCGGCCCGTCGGCGATCGCCTGGCGCCGCGCCGTTCCGCTTCCCGGGCCGCGCGGAGTTGTGTGCGGAGTGTGCGGCGCGGCCGGCCCGGACGAGGTGCCGTCGTGACCCCCGCGAGCTGCGATCGCGAGCGAATCGGAGTCAGTCCTTTTACCAATGTTTACCTGCCGGACACCATAGTTGGGCGTACTGAGGCCCAACTTGTCAGACAACCCGTCCGACAGGTGCTCACCCCCCACGTGCATCCCCTGTGTGGCCCCGCATGAATCCCCCTCAACCCTCTGCGCGTACCCCTGGAGAGACCGTGACCGTGTTCCCGCCGAGGACAGCCGTCCTCACCGGCGTCCTCGCCATCCCCGCCGCACTTGCCCTCAGCGCATGCGGCGGGGCCTCCGACGCGAACACCGCCGACGGAAAGAACGCTGCCACCGCGACCACGGCCGACGCCCTGGGCGGCGTCGACGCCCTGGCCGAGGCGGCCAAGAAGGAAGGCACCCTGCATGCGATCGCGCTGCCCCGCGACTGGGCCAACTACGGCGCCCTGATCGACGGCTTCACCAAGAAGTACGGCATCAAGGTCGAGGTCGAGAACCCGAAGGGCGCCAGCCAGGACGAGATCAAGGCCGTCACCTCGCGCAAGGACCAGGGCAACGCTCCCGACGTCCTCGACCTCGGCAGCTCCTTCGCGCAGAGCGCCGCCCAGGACGGGCTGCTCGCGCCGTACATGGTCACCGGTTTCGCCGACATTCCCGATGTCCAAAGAGATTCGATCGGCCGCTGGGCGAACGACTACGGCGGCTATGTCTCCTTCGGCTGCGATGCCAAGCGGGTGCAGACCTGCCCGACCAGCTTCAAGGATCTGCTCCAGCCGCAGTACAAGGGGAAGGTCGCGCTCAACGGCGACCCCACCACTGCGGGTTCGGCCTTCGGCGCCGTGTATGCGGCGGCCCTCGCCCGTGGCGGCTCCTTCGAGGACATCCAGCCCGGCATAGACTTCTTCACCAAGCTGAAGAAGGACGGCGTTCTCGCGCCCGTGAAATCCACCGCGGCCACCATCGCGAAGGGCCGGACGCCGATCAGCATCGACTGGGACTACCTGAACGCCGGGTACACCGAGGCGCTCAAGTCCAAGGGCATCGACTGGAAGGTCACGGTCCCCTCGGACGGAAAGTTCTCCCAGTACTACTCGCAGGCCATCAACAAGGACGCGCCGCACCCCGCGGCCGCGCGTCTGTGGCTGGAGTACCTCTACAGCCCCGAGGGCCAGAACCTCAGACTCAAGGGGTTCGCCCGCCCGGCCCTGATGGACGCCATGAAGAAGGCCGGCAAGCTCGACAAGACCGCGGCGGCAAAGCTGCCGAAGGTCTCCGGCACGCCGGACTTCCCGACCGAGACCCAGCAGAGCAACGCCAAGCTCGCCATCACCCAGAGCTGGGGCGGGTCCGCTTCCCAGTAGCCGCGACGCACGCCCGGACCGACGTGGTGCCCCCGCTTCCTCTCAGCGGCGGGCACCACGTCGGTCCGGGCTGCCCCTTTCCCAGGAGCGGGACCGCGGCGGGCGCCTCACCGCCGGACCGTCGGACGGCGGTCCTCCGGGCGCGGCACACCGTCCGTGGCACACCGTCCGTTCCCCGGCACGCGGGATGACGCGGAGAGCCGTGTTCCGCTGTCACAGCGGTAGGACGCACACCGGTACGGGCGCCGGGAACGGCTCGCCCACGCGATGGAGCGACCCGGTCCGGGCATCCACCGAGAACACCGTCACCGACCCCGACTTCTGGTTCGCCGCGAACAGCCACCGCTGATCCGGCGAAAAGGCGATCTGCCGGGGGAAGTCCCCGCCCACCGGCACGGTGTCCAGCAGCCGCAGCCGTGCCCCGGCCGCCTCCACGGCATAGCGGGTGAGGCTGTTGTGACCGCGATTGGCGAGGAAGGCGAAGCCGCCGCCGCGGGTGACCAAGAGCTGCGCCGGATAGCTGGTGCCCGGGCCGGTCCCGGTGGACTGCGATGTACCGGGGCTCAGCCGTCCGGTACTCCGGTCGTAGCGGCAGACCACGACCGTGTTGTCGACCTCGTTCGCCAGATAGGCGAAGGCGCCCGACGGGTGGAACGTCAGATGCCGGGGGCCGGCGCCGGGTCGCAGCGCCGCATACGACACCTGGGTGAGTTCACCGGCCGATTCGTCCAGCCGGTAGGTGTAGACGGTGTCGTTGCCGAGGTCGACGGCCAGCACGTGCCGGCCGTCCGGGGCGGTGACGATTTGGTGGGCATGCGGCCCGTCCTGGCCGGGACCGGGCGGCGGGGCGGTGTGGGTGACCAGATCCGTGCGCGCGCCCAGGGAGCCGGTGGCGCGGTCGATGGGATGCACGGCGACGCTGCCGGAGAGGTAGTTGGCGCTGAGCAGCCAACGGCCGCTCGGGTGCACCGACAGATGACAGGGACCGGCGCCGCCGGTGGACCGGGTGCCCAGCACCGTGGGCGGTCCGTCCGGCCGCAGCGCCATCGCGGTCACCTCGCCCCGCTCCTGCTCGTCGACCGCGTAGAGGGTGCGGCCGGACGGCGCCAGGACGAGGTAGGAGGGGTCGGCGACCCCGTTCACGACACCGGTGCGGGTGATCCGGCCGGTCACGGTATCGTACGTACCGAGTCCGACGCCGGCCCCGCCGCCCGCGGCCGAGGTGTACGTCCCCAGGAAGAGCGGCCGGATGCGGCGCCGGCGGTGCCCGGCCGCGTGGCGGGTGGCGTGCCCGGGCGCCGGTTCCTCCGTCGTCAGCAGACCCGCCCCGCCTGCCCCGCCCGCCACGGCCAGCCCTGCCGCGACGCCGAGGAACCGCCTGCGGTCGATGCGGCTGCTCCCTGTCCCGGTCTGCGTTCCCGTACGCGCTGCGCTCATGCCACACCTCGGTGCTCGGCGGTCGGTGGTCCTGATCGGGTGGTCGTGGCAGCAGGGTGACCGGCCCTCGCCCCCTACGGCAAGTGACGCCACCCGAGAGGCGTGAGGCGCAACGCCACGGCGGTACCCCGTAGGGGGTGACCCTGACGTCCCCCTACATCCCCATGATGACCATGACCCCTCCGGTAGCACTCCAGTCGTACAGCACAACCCATACGCGGACGGATTCGCCGCACCCCTCACAGCTCGTAGGTTGTTGATCAAGGCGCAAAGATCATCGAGAGGCCATGGGTATCTATGTACGGCAAGGCGTTCGCCCCTGAATATCAGGGCGAGTTGGGCACGGCACTGGGCGTGAACTCCTCCTACGAGGAGGTGCTGGCGACGGCGAGGCGCGCGCATGCCGAGGCCGGCACGGCGCTGGAGCGGGCCCGGGCCGCGCTCGCGGTCGGCGAGGCGAACCGCCGGCTCGGCCGGGTGACACAGGCCGGTGACGCCTGGCGGGAGAGCTACCGCAGTGCCCGCAGTGCCGGTGACCGGGGTGCCATGGCCTGGGCGCTGTGGAGCGGCGGCACCCTGGCCCGCCAGTGCGGCTCCCTGCCGCTCGCCCGCCGGCTGCTCACCCATGCCGTGGCGCTGGCCGACGGCAGCGGCGACCGCCTCGCCCACGGCTACTCGCTCGCCGGCCTCGCCGAGACCGGCCGCATACAGGGCGACTACGAAGCGGTCGCCGAGCTCCACGAGCAGTTGCTGGAACAGGGCCGGGCGCACGGCGAGGCCCGGCACATGGTCTGGGCGATGTCCGGCATAGCCCAGATGCACCGCAACACCGGCGGCTACGACAAGGCCCTGGAGCTGTTCGAGGAATCCGCCCGGATCGCCGCCGAGGCCGATGACTTCCGTGGGCGCGCCTGGTCGCTGCGCGGCGTCGCCGATGTCCTGTCCGTCCAGGGCGAGACGGAGCGGGCGCTCGCGCTGCTGTCCGAGGCGGAGGCCATCTGCCGCACCATGGACCTGGCCAGCGCGCTCGCGTACAACCACAAGATGCGCGCCAACGTGTTCTACCGGGCGGGCCGTTACGAGTCGGCGCGTGAGACGTACACCCTCTCGCTGCGGGAGTTCCGCGAGATGCAGGAGCCCCGCGGGGAGGCGCTCTCCCGGCTCGGCCTGGCGAAGTCCCGGGCCCGCCTCGGCCGCGACCGGGACGAGACCCTGGTCGAACTCGCCTCCCTGGAAGCGGACTTCACCCGTATCGGACTGCGCCACGCCCGGGATATGGTCATCGCCTTCCGTGCAGAGCTGACCGCGCAACCGGCGCCAGAAACTCCCGCTCCTCGGTGCGGTGCCACCACGCCCCAGTCTCCCGCAATTCCCGCCAGGTCGTGAAGCGGTAACGGAAGACCCGGGCCCTGATCCGGGCCGGCGGCAGACCGGGGAACGGATTGCGGTGCAACAGCCGCAGCGTGTCCCGGTCGTTCTCCAGCAATCGCGCGACGAACGGGACGAACCACGACCGCGCATAGGCCGGTGACAGCGCGGCGAACCACATCAGCCAGTCCAGCCGGAGGTGATAAGGGGCGAATTGGCGCGGCAGCCGCCGTACCTCTCCCGGCTTGCCACGGAATTCGTAAGGGAGCCACGTGGTCTCCGGCCCGGTCACCGCATCCGCGGTCCCCTCCACGACGATTTCCCGGCGCACTCGCGTAATACTGCCGAAGGCCCCGTACGAATTGACCAGGTGCAGCGACTCGTAGGACGTGTTCATCAGCTGCTGCCGGGCCAGCAGATTGCGCGCCGGCCGGTAGCTGAGGACGAGGACCCCGGCCGTGGCGAGGAGGACCAGGACCTCGAACCACACCGGAGGCGCGGGCAGCGGCGTGGCCGGCGGCCCCCACAGCGGGGCCGCGGCCGAGAGGGCGAGCGCGATGGTCACCCAGTTCAGCCAGGCGAAGTTGCCCGAGAGCACCAGCCACAGCTGGGTGACGACCATCGCGATCGCGGCCCACCCGGCGATCGGCTGTGGAGTGAACAGCAGCACGGGAACGGCGAGTTGGGCGACGTGGTTGGCCGCCACCTCGACCCGGTGCAGGGGCCGGGGCAGATGGTGGAAGAGCCAGCTCAAGGGGCCGGGCATCGGCTGCGTCTCGTGGTGGTAGTACAGGCAGGTCAGATCCCGCCAGCAGCGGTCGCCGCGCATCTTGATCAGCCCGGCCCCGAACTCCACCCGGAACAGCACCCAGCGCAGCAGCCACATCACCGGCACCGGGGGAGCGATCGCGCCGTTCCCGAGGAACACCGCGAGCGAACCGGCCTCCAGCAGCAGCGACTCCCAGCCGAAGCTGTACCAGGTCTGCCCGACGTTCACGATGGACAGATACATCGCCCACAGTACGGCCCACAGCACCATCGACGCCCACAGCGGCACGGCATCCGCCGCCCCCACCGCCACGGCCGCGGCCAGTAGCGCCCCGCTCCACGACCAGAGGGCGAAGAAACGGTCCGAATAGTGCCGGTGAAAGACCGAGGGCGCCGCGCGGAACGGCACCCGCGCCACGAAGTCGGGCACCGGCAGCATGCCGCGCGCGCCGATGAGTGCCCGGAACTGCCGGGCCGCCGCCACGAACGCGACCAGGTAGAGAACGGCCAGCACGCGCTGGAAGACCAGCCGCCCGAGCCAGTAACCGGAATCCGAGAACCATGCCACCCGCCCATGGGTAGCACTGCCGTCGCGCGCCCCGCAGCAGGGCGCGCGGCGACGGGAACCGGATCCGCCGCTCACTCTTCAGCGTAGGGAACGGGGCGAATGCAGCAACCGCAGGGCCATTGGAGTGAGTGATGTGCGTCACATATTCCGACCGTTTTCCCCTCATTCAGGGGCCTCGCATCCGCATCTTCCGATGACGTGCCCGTGCCGCCGGGAAACGTCGAGCGCGCGGAGTACGGCGTCGTTACTCTGAGGGGCGACGGACGACCTTTCTGGGAGACGCCAACACCATTGGCCCGTCGCGGGAACGCCACAAACCTTGGCCGACCTCCCGGTTTGTGAAAGAGGCGCCACCGCGTCGGACCAATACCTCAGAAGAAGGAGTGCGTGGTGGCATTGCACAAGGCTCAACACAAGCAGCCCCGTTTGAAGCAGGGCGAGCGGCCCGGTCGGATCAAGGAAGTCCGGAATCTGGAAGTCTGGGACCGCTGCGCCCCCGTGCATCTCGCCGGCTGCGATGACGATCCCGCCGAACCGAATATCTTCCGCGGCATCGACTGAATCACCGAGCGCTCGGGCGTCGGCCCTGACCCGTGGGCCTCCTCCTCCGGGGTCGGGGCCGGCGCCCGAGCAGACACAGCGGCCCAGCGGCCGGGTGAGCCCGTCGGCATCGGCAGGCGGCGCCACCGCCGGGGCGGACCGGGCACCCCTTGGGCTCGGACCGACCCGAACGGCCCAACCGGGGGTGGAGCTTTTCCCGCCCGTCCGTCTCTGTCAGACCGACCGTCTCTGCCAGACCGACCGTCTCGGTCAGCCGTCCGTCTCTCCACGACCCACCGTCCGCTCGTCCGCCCGCCCGTGGCCGGCCGGTACGGCCCTGGTCAGTCGGCGTAGAGCTGCCGTTGCGGCACGATCTGCTGGGGCTGACCCGGGCTGGACCACAGCAGCTTCATATAGGCCTCACCGGTCTGCTCCGTGTGGTCGAGCCGGATGCTGTGCCGGTGGCCGGCCCGCAGGGTGACGGTCCCCTTGTCGGCCTTCGGGCCGTGCGGGGTGGTGTTGTCGATCACCGGCTTGCCGTCGATCCACAGCCGTACGGTGTCGTCGGAGACGGTGGTGAAGGTGTACGTCTCGTCGAAACGCGGCTCAATGCTGCCGGTCCAGCGGGTGCTGAAGTGATCGGCGGGAATCGCCGGGTCCGGTGAGCCGTCGAAGCGGTAGGCCTTGTTCACCGTCGGGTCGACGGTGGTCACCGCGGGCGGGCCGGTGAAGGAACCGTTCGCCCAGCTCTGCGCCGTCAGCCCCTTTCCGGTGCCGGCGGGTGCCGCGGCCGGCGGCGTGATCGTGAGCCGGACGACGGTGGCGAGCGGGCCGGTGGCGGTGCCGGACGGGGTGAGGTCGAAGCCGTCCCCGGCCCGGACGACCCTCACCTGCTGAGAACTGCCCAGCACCCGGGCCGCGGTGATCTCGAACCGTCCCCTGGCGGTGAGGTGCAGGGGCGCGCCGGCGGCCGGCCAGGAGGTGACCGCGGCGTACAGCGTGTCGCCCCGCCGGGAGACCGTGCCCCAGGGCGGGTCCGCCACCAGCCCGGTGTATCCGGCCCCGTGGACCGCGTCGCCCTGGCCGTGCGCACCCAGCCACCGGCCGGTCTCGCGCAGCCGGTCGACGGACGGCTGAGGGATGCGCCCGGTTTTGTCGGGGCCCACGTTGAGCAGGTAGTTGCCGCCGCGGCTCGCCACCTCCAGCAGGTTGCGCACCACCGTTGCCGCCGGCTTCCAATGGGTGTCGTACCTGGCGAAGCCCCAGTGGTCGTTGAGCGTCATACAGCTCTCCCACAGCTGTCCGTCCACGGGCTCCGCGGGAATCTCCTGCTCCGGCGTGCCGAAGTCCCCGTCGACCACCTCGCGTTTGCCGACGCGGTTGTTGACGATCAGATGGGGGTTCATTCCGTGCAGATACGCCTGGAGGTCGGCGCCGTCCTGACGCGACCAGTGATTGGTGGGGTGGTCCGTGTCCCATTCGCCGTCGAACCACAACAGCGCCGGGTCGTAGTGGTCGATCAGCTCCTTGAGCTGGGCGTACATCCGCTTCTTGTAGCGCGGGAAGGTCGCCGGGCCGGCGAAGTCCGGGTCGTGCCAGTCCCAGATGGAGTAGTAGAAGCCGAGTTTGATCCCGGCGGCGTCGGCGGCCTTCTTCAGCTCGGCGAGGATGTCGCGGTGCGGGTCGAAGGAGGAGTGGTCGCGCAGATTCCAGGTGTTCTGCCGCGTCGGCCACATCGCATAGCCGTCGTGGTGCTTGGCCGTGATGACGATATAGCGCTGGCCGGCGTCCTTGGCCGCCCGGACGATCGCCCCGGCGTCGAAGGCGGACGGGTTGAAGGCGGCGGCCTGCTTCTCGTACACGTCGTCCGGGATCTGGCACTCGCGCTTGATCCACTCCGCGTTGCGGCACACCGTGCCGTCGGGCCGGGTGTACTCGCCCTCCAGGTGGGAGTACGCGCCGAAGTGGATGAACATTCCGAAGCGGTCCTGACGCCACCACGAGGTGCGCGACGAGGTGAAGGGATCGTCGGTCGCGTGGTTGGTTCCGGGGCCGGCGGCGGGCCGCGGCGGGGGCTTCGCGGCGGCCACCGGGCCGCCTGCGGCCAGCAGCAGGGCGCCCAGCACCCCCATGAGCCCCAGCAGCCGGAACGGTCTGGTGCGGCTGTGCATCGCTCGCTCCTCGGGTCAGTTGGTCACGTACGTGCCTCCTGTGCCACCCCGCATGGTGCAGCGGCCGAACCCGGACCGGAAGACCCCGGGCCCGATAAACATCGGAGCATCTGCCGGAAACCGGACGCGAGTTGGGGAAGGGGGAGGCCGGAAGGGGGCAAGACCTCGGATCTAAGCGGGGCGGCGGGGGAGAGGGGCCGGAAGAGGCGCCGCCGAGAGCCCGGGGGAGTGCCGGCCTGCGGCGGGCGCTCTGGATAACCACCGGACTTGTCGGTTCAATGGGCCTTCCGGCCGCATTCACTGGAGGCACCATGGAAGCCGTCGTCCCGCCCGCTGCCGGCGCCCCGGCCATTCGCTGCGCGGGTCATGAACGCGACTATCCGTCCTTCCTCGACCGTGCGGCGCGGATCGCCACCGGGCTGCGGGCGGTGGGAGTCGAGCCCGGCGACCGGATCGCCGTCGTGCTGCGCAACGAGCCCGCCCATCTGGAGATCACCGCAGGGGCCGCCCTGCTGGGCGCCTCGGCGGTACCCGTCAACTGGCACTTCCGCCAGGACGACCTGCGTCATGTGCTCACCGACAGCGGCAGCAAGGTCGTCTTTGCGCACAGCGACCTGCTGGAGGCGGTGACCGCCGTGCTGCCCGAGGGCGTACGGATCGTCGAGGCCGCCGTTCCCGCCGGGGTCGCGGCCGCCTGCAAGATCGCCGTACCGCCCGTCACAGGAGAGCACCCGCTGCTCGACCGGTGGCTGGAAGGCTTTGCCCCGCTGGACCAGGCCGCCGGGGAACGCCCGCCCACCGTGATCTACAGCTCCGGAACCACGGGGCTCCCCAAGGGAGTTCTGCGCGAGCCCGTCGCTCCCGAGCAGCTCGAAGAGGGGGTGCGGTTATTCCTGGAGCGCTTCGCCGTCGCCCCCGGCGGACGCACGCTCATCCCCGCGCCGCTGTACCACGCCTCTCCCAGCCAGCACGCCGTCCTCGCGCTCGCGGCCGGCCTGGACATCACCCTCATGCCGCGCTTCGACGCCGAGGAATGCCTGCGGCTGATCGCCCACCACCGTATCGAGCAGGTGCAGGTCGTGCCGACGATGTTCGTACGGTTGCTGCGGCTGCCGAAGGACGTACGCGAGCGCTACGACCTGTCCTCGCTCACCTCCGTCGTACACGCCGCGGCGCCCTGCCCGCCGCACATCAAGTACGCCATGATCGACTGGCTGGGACCGGTACTGCGGGAGTATTACGGCGGCAGCGAGACCGGCGCCGTGACCTGGTGCGACAGCGCCGAGTGGCTGGCCCACCCCGGCACCGTCGGACGTGCCACCGGAACCTGCGGGGTGGCGGTCGTCGGCCCCGGCAAGGAGCCGCTGCCGGCCGGAGCCACCGGTGACATCTACCTCAAACCCGGCGACGGCTGGCCCCCGTTCACCTACCTCGGCGACCCCGGTCGGCGTGCCGCCATGGAAGCACCGGGCCTGCCCGGATACGTCACCATCGGGGACATCGGCCATCTCGACGCGGACGGCTATCTCTTCCTCAGCGACCGCCGGAACGACATGGTCATCTCGGGCGGCGTCAACATCTACCCCGCCGAGATCGAAGGCTGTCTGCTCGCCCTCGACGGGGTCCGTGACGTGGCCGTCTTCGGCATCCCCGATGAGGAGTTCGGTGAAGTCCTCGCCGCCCATCTGCAGACCGAACCCGGTGTACTGCTCAGCGCAGAGGAGGTACGGTCCCATGTCGCCGGGCGGCTTGCCGGGTACAAGGTCCCCCGGGCGGTGGTCTTCGAGGAGCTGCTGCCGCGGGACGAGTCGGGAAAGCTCTTCAAGAGGCAGCTGCGGGACCCGTACTGGGCCGAGCACCACCGCGCGATCTGAACCTCGAACCGGCCCGCCCCCGCGTCATGACGAGACACAGAGTTCGTTGTTCTCCGGGTCGGCGAGTGTGGTCCAGGCGAAGGGCCCCTGCTTGCCGTGGTGCAGGAGCGTGGCTCCCTTGGCGATCAACCGCTCGACCACGGCCTGGGGATCGTCGGGGCCTGTGCGCACGTCCAGGTGGACGCGATTCTTGACCACCTTGGGCTCCGTCACGAGCTGAAAGAGGATGCGCGGCGCCCGGTCCAGGCCCTCCGGATGGCGGATCCCGGCGCCGACCCGCCATACGAGGGTGCCGCGATGGGTGGTGGTGTCGTCCTCACTCGCCTGACCTTCGGCGATCATCCGGCGGATGAACGTCTCGTCGCTCGGCTCCACTTCCCAGCCGAGGGCGTCGGCCCACCAGTCGGCGAGCGAGTGCGGGTCGGCCGAGTCGACGGTTACCTGGAAGGTGTATGCCATGGCCGGACTCTACCGAGGGTGATCACGGCCCGTCGGCATTCACTGTCGGCAAGGTGCCCAGCTCCGCACGGCCGGGTGTGCCGATGTGGCAGTGAGGGCGGGACCGGGCCGCGCGCAACGGGCGCCGGGGCTGATGCCCCGGCGCCCGTCGGCGTGTGGAGAACTCAGTTCGTCTTCCCCTGGCGCCAGCGGGACCAGGTCACGACCGTCAGGCAGGCGGTCGTCCACATCACGACGCTGGCGGTGGCCACGGACTCGACGTACTGCTCGTAACCGTCGGTACGCAACTGGACCGCGAGAAAGCCCAGCACCGTCCCGAGCGCCGCAAGCGCGGCGGCCAGGGAGGCGAAGGGGGGTGGCTGCTTCATTTCATCTCCTCTCTGCACTGTGATCCGGCACGGTGTCCGTCGAGTCTAAGGCGATCTCGGCACGCGGTGATCAGACGTGGAGTAACGGCGAGGCTGGGCAAAGGCGCTGGTTCACTGTCTGCCAACTGATGTGTTGTGAAAGGTTTCTGACGCCTCGACCGCTCATCTGACGTAGCAGGGGCGACATGAGTGCATGCTCCCCCAACACCCGCAACCGCCGCTGGAATCTCAGGCGCCACGCGCACGGTCTCCCAGCGGTGGGAGCCGATCTCTGCGCTCGCTTCTGGGGCCGGGGGTACCGTTCTGAGTGTCTAGGTCAGAACGGAGCAATGATGCCTGAGCACGCTGACATGCACATCGGGGACCGTCTGCGCACCGTCCGGAAGCGCCGCGGTCTCACGCAACGGGAGCTCGCCACAGCCTCCGGCGTATCGGTCTCCCTCATCCGTCAACTGGAACAGGGCGCGGTAGACGGCACTCGTATGGAGACCGCTCATAAACTCGCCATCACTCTGCGAGTCGACACCAGCAGTCTGCTGGAACGCGACGACACCACCCGGACCGAGGCCGGCGAGCCGTGGCGACCGCTGCGACTCGCCGTCCAGGTGGCGCCCGTCGCATCTGCGGAGGAGCCTACGGTGCAGGGTGTTCGCGCGCTCCTTCCCGATGTGCGCCGTGCCTATTTCGGTAACCGGCTGGCCGAGCTGTCCACGCTGCTCGCTCCGGCATTGCGTGATGCTGATGCGCTCGGCGATTCGGCGCCGGCCCGTGGACTGCGTGCACATCTCCTCCAGATCACGGGGTCCGTGTTGACGCAGGTCCGTCAGTTCGACGCCGCGGAGACCGCGTTGCATCGCGCCCTCGATGATGCCCCGGACCGGCTGCGTGCCGCCGCAGTGATCACCACTTGGAGTTGGCTCCTTGTTCGGCAGGGCAAGCTGCGCGAGGCCCGAGAGTTGGCCACCCGGTGGGCGGACGACGTCGAACCTCGCATGTCCAGAGCGACGCCTGAGGAACTCGCCGCGTGGGGCTGGCTGCTGCTGCAGGCATCGGCCGCGAACCTGCGGGACAACCGGCGCGGCGAAGCGGAGGACACGATGCGGCTGGCGCTGTCCGTGGCTGTGATGACCGGTCGGGAACTGCCGCGGGGCCGGGACCGGCTGACGACGTGGGGCCCGGCGACGGTCGGATACAAGGCGGCCGAACGGCACATCGTCCTCGACCGGCCGGACAAGGTGCTTGCCATGGCCAAGAAGGGGAGCCAAGCGGCGTCCACGGAATACCACCGGCACCGACTCGACGTGGCCAAGGCACACGTCCTGGTACGGCAGTACGGCAAGGCGGTCGACACGCTCGCGAGCATTCACGACGCCGCTCCGGAGTGGCTGGCCGGCCAGCGGTACGCGCAGGACATCTTGGGTGATGTGGTGGAGCGGCGCCGGACGCTGACGTCGCAGATGCGACAACTGGCGGATGCCTTGTC
This sequence comes from Streptomyces lydicus, assembly GCF_004125265.1. Classification (GTDB taxonomy): domain Bacteria; phylum Actinomycetota; class Actinomycetes; order Streptomycetales; family Streptomycetaceae; genus Streptomyces; species Streptomyces lydicus_C. The sequence continues at coordinate 880,639 of NZ_RDTE01000003.1, read as the reverse complement.
AGTTCCGTTGTAGCCCTTGTTACTCCGGGTTTCGGCCCGAAGGAATTGCCATTGAGGCGCGCGTCACGTGCTCCTAACGTCACAGCATGAACACCGAGCGTGCACAGTGGAAGGCCGGCGCCGTGGCGAGGGATGAGCCCCCGATCGATCTGGACGCCATCGAGGCGACGATCACCAGAGCGCTGCGTGTCAACGCAGGTCACCTGGACGTCGGGGTCCTGCGCGAGCTTGAGGAGGAACTGCGGGGTCACGTTGACCTGCTGCTCCCCGAGGCCCGCACCGCGGCCGGCTGTATCTGGCACGGCAGCATCGAGTGGCACCGGCAGACCGCGCGTCTTGACGGCATCGAGCGGCAGGCAATGCAGGGTGTCGGTGGCAGCCCGCTCGCGGCTCATGTTCAGGTGCAGCAGCTCGCGCGTGACTGTCAGTGGCTTTTGAACCAGCGGCGCGAGCGGGCCGCTTCATGACTCCCGAGCAGCGGCGGCGCCATGCCCGTGCCGCCGCATCTCTCCTCTGGCCTGTGGCCATGGTGTTCCTGATCGTCGCCTGCAGCATCGGGGGCCGCCGTGGATAGCCGCTGCGCCTGCGGCCTATGCCGAGCTGTGCGGCCGACTGGGGTCCTTCGTTCATCACTGTCCGGAGGAGCCCGACCCGGCCCGGTTCAACCAGGACGCTATCGAACGGACTACGGCCCTCATTGAGGAGGCCGGGTACAGCGTCGACCTGGATCTGTGGGGGCCTCCGGACGACGACTTGGTGGCGGTCGCCGCGCGGTGCCAGCACTCTGAACCCAAGGAGCGGCCCATCATCATCCAGCCCAAACCGAAGAAGGGCTGGCCTTCAGGTCCGCGACGAGAGGGAACGTCATGGAATGGATCAACTCCCGCTACGCCGACCTTGTGGCAGCCGTGCGGACCGCTGAAGCGGCGAGCGGCGACGGTGATGAGCCGCCCCTTCGTGCGTTCTTGGTGCCGGACCTGGTAGAGGACGAGGGTTAACCCCTCAGGCTCCCGCCTGCGGCCAGATGCCGGCCGCAGGCGGACCGTCACGCTCCAAGTGATGGGCGCTACCCGCCCTACGGGCCAGCCTCAGAGCAAGGGTGTGCTGCTGTCGGGAGTGCCCGTCGATTACGACCCCCGTCCGGTTCGCAACATGGGGCCGGGAGACGCCCGGAACGGTCTGGGAAACGCGTCGGCGGACCCCGCACCAAGGGCGCGGAATCTTCTCCCCAACCGTGACCAGCCTCTCGCTCCCCCGCTAAAGTCTCACCCAACAACGCAGGTGAAACCGCTTCCACAGGGTTCCGGGGGCAGTCCGCCCCGGGGGGAGGACACACAGCGATATGAGCCGCCGTTCCCACGGATTAATGGCCGTCTGGGCCGAGGCGCAGCGTCAGCAGCAGCGCCAGCAGGAAGCCCAGCGCCGCGCGCGAGCACAGCAGCAGCGCGACCAGGAGCGGCAGGCACGGGACGCCGAACGCGCCATGGCGCGGATGCACCGTGAGCGGCAGACGGCCTACCGGCAGCAACGCGAGGCCGACGCCCGTCGGCGGACCGAGGAACTGGACGCCCGCGTCGGTGCACTGACCGGCCTGCTCGCCGACGGCTGCCGTGCCCCCGCCTTCTCCGCCGCCGCGCTGCTGCGCCCCGAGCGGATCGAGGAGTTCGCGCCCGGCGCCCTCGCCACGCCGGTACCGATGCCCGACCCGGCCCGCTATCACGCGCCGACGGGCGGCTGGCACCTCGGTGCCCGCCGTGACCGTGCCCAGGAGGAGGCCCGCGCCCGCTACGAGCAGGACTGGTACACGGCGCAGGCCGCGGAGAGCCGCCGCCAGGCCCAACTCGCCTCCTACCGGCAGCAGTACGACCAGTGGGCCGCGGGCGCCCTGGCCGAGATACGGCAGCACAACTCCGGCATCGAGGAGTTGCTGTCGGGCCTGCGCGGCGGTGACGCGGACGCGGCCGTCGAGTACTTCTCCGCAGCCCTGTACTCCTCCACGGCCTGGCCGGAGGGCTTTCCCCGGCAGATCGCGGCGGCCTACGACCCGATGGCGCGTCAGCTCGTCCTGGACTGGGAGCTCCCGGGCTACGACATCGTCCCGGAGACCAAATCCGTCCGCTACATGCCCACTGCCGATCAGGAGAAAGAGACCGCCAGGCCGGCCGCGCAGCGACGGGCGCTCTACCGCGAAGTGCTGGCCCAGAGCGTGCTGCTGGTGCTGCGCGACCTCTTCGCCGCCGACGGCCACGGCACCCTGGACTCGGTGGCGCTGAACGGCTTCGTGGACGATGTGGACCCGGTGACCGGCCGCCCGGCCCAGGTGTATCTCGCGACCGTCATGGCGCCCCGCAGCTCCTTCGACACCTTCTGTCTTGAGCAGGTCAGCGCGGTGGAGTGTCTGACCGACGGGCTGCGCGGGCAGCTCGCCGCCCGCCCCGACCAGCGCACCGCGGTACGCCCGGTGCGCCTGCCGGGAGAGGTGGGCGGCGGGGTCGTCTCGCACGGCACGGAGAGCGAACCGGATCTGTACGAGATGGATCCGATCGCCTTCGAGAACCTGATCGCCGAGCTGTTCCGCGCCATGGGCATGCAGGCCGTGACCACCCAGCGGTCCGGCGACGGCGGGGTCGATGTGGATGCGCTGGACCCCGATCCGATCCGCGGCGGCAAGATCGTCGTGCAGGTCAAGCGCTACCGCAACACCGTCCCGCCGACCGCCGTCCGTGACCTGTACGGCACCGTCCAGTCCGAAGGCGCCAACAAGGGCGTGCTGGTGACCACCTCCCGCTTCGGTCCCGGCGCCCACACCTTCGCCAACGGCAAACCGCTCAGCCTCATCGCCGGCCCCGAACTCGTCGATCTGCTCGGCCGTTACGGGCTGCGCGGACGGCTCGGCGGGGACGCCCCGTCCGGCCCGTCCGCCGCCGAGGAGGCGGCGGACCACAACATCCTCGGCATGAACTGGTCCGGCGAGGTCGCCCTCGATGTCTGTGCCCTGGTGTGCAAGGGGACCGACGTGCTCAGCGACGATCACTTCGTCTTTTACAACAACCCCCGCAGCCCGGACGGTTCGGTCCGGATGCTGCCCGGTTTCGCACCCGACCGGGCCGCGATGCAGGTGCGGTTCGAGGCGTTGCCACCGGCCGCCGACCGGCTGGTCCTGGTCGCGGCGATCGACCCCCAGGTCAACCCCGACGCCGATCTCTCCGGCTTCACCGACGCCCGGATCCGCCTGCTGGACGCGTCGGGGGAGGAGCTGGGGTGCCTGGAGGTCTCGGACGGGCGGCCCGGGGAGACCGCTCTGGTCCTCGGCTCGTTCCGCCGACGGGAGGGCGGCGACTGGGACTTCGTGATCGGCGGCAAGGGCTTCCCCGGCGGCCTGGAAGCGCTGGTGCAGGAGTACGGCATCGAGGTCGCCTGAGCGGCGGGCCCGGGGCGCGCCCTGACGGCACCGGGCCCGCCCCGGGCACTCCTGGGGCGTCCCGGCCGTTTGTCCTTAACGTCACCTCACAGCAATGGAGCCCACTGACGTGAAGATCACCCTCGACGCCGACAGGTGCTGCGCCGCCGGCCAGTGTGTGCTGATCGCCCCCGAGGTCTTCGACCAGCGCGACGAGGACGGTGTGGTCGTGCTGCTCGACGCCGAACCGCCGGCCGGACAGCACGACGCGGTCCGCGAGGCGGCCGCCGTCTGCCCGGCCGCCGTGATCGAGGTGCGCGCATGACCGGGCTGCCGATCGCGGTCGTCGGCGCCTCGGCGGCCGGTCTCGCCGCGGCCGAGGCGCTGCGCCGCTTCGGCTGGCGCGGCCCGCTCACCCTCATCGGCGACGAGCCCCATCTTCCGTATGACCGGCCGCCGTTGTCCAAGCAACTGCTGCAGGGCGCCTGGGCACCGGAGAAGCTGCTGCTGCGCACCGCCGACCAGCTCGCTCCGCTCGATCTCGACCTGCGGCTCGGCACCCGGGCCACCGGGCTCGACGTGGCTGGCCGCACCCTCACGCTCGACGGTGACGTGGGGGTTTCCCCGCTTGCGCAAGGCCGGGAACGGGGGACGCTCCGCTGCGCCGGCGTGATCATTGCGACCGGTGTCGCGGCCCGTACTCTGCCCGGCGCCGACCGCATTGCCGGAGTGCACACCCTGCGTACCCTCGACGACGCGCTGGCCCTGCGGGGCCGGCTGGCCAATGGGGGTACCCCCGGCAGTGAGGGCGTGGCCGCCGGGGGAGGCGGCAGGCGGCTGGTGATCGTCGGAAACGGCGTACTGGGCTGTGAAGCGGCCGCCGTGGCAAGGGAGTTGGGGCACGAGGTCACCCTCGTCGGCATCGAGGCGACTCCTATGGCCGCCGCCGTCGGCACCGAGGTCGGCGAACTGCTCGCCGAGGAGCACCGCGCCCGCGGCGTCCGGCTGCTCACCGGAGCGGTGGACGGCTTCGAGACGGCGCCCGCGGACCCGGCCGGTGGCGGCGACCGGCGGGTCACGGCCGTACGGCTGGCCCATGGGGGGACTCCCGCCGGTGAGGGCAGAGCCAGTGGGGGCGTAGCCGCCGGGGGAGGGGGAGCGGAAGGCCGCCTGCTGCCCGCGGACCTCGTGCTGCTGGCGATCGGCTCCCGGCCCGGCGTCGACTGGCTGGACGACCCGGCCCTGGACACCGGCGACGGGCTGCGCTGCGATGCGTACTGCGCCGCCGCCCCGGGTGTCTATGCCGCGGGCGATGTGGCCCGCTGGGACCATCCCGTCCACGGCCGCCCGCTGCGCTTCGAGCACCGGATGAACGCCACCGAACAGGGCATGGCCGCCGCCCGCAACCTCCTGGCCGAACTCGCCGCGGAGGCGTCCGGCCCCGCAGGGGCCACGGCCGCCGCCGGGGCCGAGGCCGCCGCCCCTGCCCCGGAGCGCCGTCCGTTCGCCCCCGTGCCGTACTTCTGGTCCGACCAGTACGCCGTCAAGCTCCAGGCGTACGGGCTGACGGCGGGCGCCGACCGGGTCGAGACCACCGTTCTGGACCGGGCGGCGCGCCGTGCCCTTGCGCTCTACGGGCGGGACCGCAGCGCCGTCGGCGTGCTCGCGGCCGGACTCCCGCCCCGCCAGGTCAGGGCGCTGCGCGCGGTCGTCGCCGCGCCACTGCCCTGGGAGGAGGCACGCGAGCGGATCGCCGCAGCCCTGGCGGCCGGCTGACCGCACCCGCCCACGGCTGACCGCACCCGACCGCGGAGGACGGTGCGCGATCACGGCGGACCGTGCCCGATCATGGAGGCATGGCCGACTCGTACGTACGGGTGCGCGGCGCCCGTGAGCACAATCTCCGCTCCGTCGATGTGGACATCCCGAGGGACGCGCTGGTCGCGTTCACCGGGGTGTCCGGATCGGGCAAGTCCTCCCTCGCCTTCGGCACCCTCTACGCCGAGGCGCAGCGCCGCTACTTCGAGTCGGTGGCCCCCTACGCCCGGCGGCTGATCCACCAGGTCGGCGCGCCCAAGGTCGAGGACATCACCGGACTGCCGCCCGCCGTCGCCCTGGAACAGCGCCGCTCCGCGCCCACCTCCCGCTCCTCGGTCGGCACCGTCACCACCCTCTCCAACACCCTGCGCATGCTCTTCTCCCGCGCCGGCGACTACCCGGAGGGGATGGCGGAACGGCTCGATTCCGATGCCTTCTCGCCCAACACCGCGGCCGGCGCCTGCCCGGAGTGCCACGGGCTGGGCACCGTCCACCGCGTCACCGAGGACTCCCTCGTGCCCGACCCCTCGCTCAGCCTCCGTGAGGGCGCCATCGCCGCCTGGCCCGGGGCCTGGCAGGGCAAGAACCTCCGCGACATCCTCGACGCCCTCGGGTACGACGTCGACCGGCCCTGGCGCGAGCTGCCGCGGGCCGACCGGGACTGGATCCTGTTCACCGACGAACAGCCCGTCGTCACCGTGCACCCGGTCCGCGACGTGGGCCGGATCCAACGCCCCTACAAGGGCCAGTACATGAGCGCCAGGCGCTATGTGCTGCACACCTTCGCCGACTCCAAGAGCGAGACCCTGCGCAGGCGCGTCCAGGGGTTCATGGTCGCCGAGCCCTGCCCGGTGTGCCACGGGCGGCGGCTGCGCCCCGAGGCACTGGCCGTCACCTTCGAGGGCCACGACATCGCCACCCTCGCGGGCCGGCCGCTGAGCGCCCTCGCCCGGCTGCTGCGGCCCACCGCCGGGCGGGCCGACGACGAGGTGGCTCCGGTGCTGGCCCGCGACCTGGTGGCCCGCATCGACGTCCTCACCGAACTCGGCCTGGGGTACCTGAGCATGGACCGGCCGGCGCCCACCCTGTCGGCCGGCGAACTCCAGCGGCTGCGGCTGGCCACCCAGCTGCGCTCCGGTCTCTTCGGCGTCGTCTACGTCCTGGACGAGCCCTCCGCCGGCCTGCACCCCGCCGACACGGAGTCCCTGCTCACGGTCCTGGGGCGGCTCAAGGAAGCGGGCAACTCGCTGTTCGTCGTGGAGCACGACATGGACGTGGTGCGCCGCGCCGACTGGATCGTGGACGTCGGCCCGCACGCCGGCGAACACGGCGGGCAGGTCCTGCACAGCGGCCCCGTCGCCGCGCTCGCGGACGTCCCGGCCTCCGCCACCCGCCGGTTCCTCTTCGAGCCCGCACCACCCGCCGTACGCCCGGTGCGCAGCCCCTCGGGCACCCTCACCCTGCGCGGCGTCACCCTGCACAATCTGCGCGGCCTGGACGCGGCCTTCCCGCTCGGCGTCTTCACCGCCGTCACCGGCGTCTCGGGATCGGGGAAATCGACGCTGGTCACCCGCGTGCTCGCGGACGCCGTACGGGACCACCTCGGCGCGGGCGAGGACCAGCAGGACGCCGCCGACGGCGACACCACCGGACCGACGGCCCGCGCCCGGCTCACCGCCGCCGAGGGCCTGGCGGCGATCGACCGGCTGGTCCGCGTCGACCAGAAGCCGATCGGCCGCACCCCGCGCTCCAACCTCGCCACCTACACCGGGCTCTTCGACGCGGTGCGCAAGGTCTTCGCCGCCACCGACGAGGCCCGCGCCCGCGGCTACACCCCCGGACGGTTCTCCTTCAACGTCGCCGGCGGCCGCTGCGAGACCTGTCAGGGCGAGGGCTTCGTCGCCGTCGAACTCCTCTTCCTGCCCGGTACGTACGCCCCCTGCACCGACTGCCACGGCGCCCGCTACCGCCCCGAAACCCTGGAGATCACCTACCGGGACCGGACCGTCGCCGACGTCCTGGCGATGACCGTCGACACCGCGGCCGGCTTCCTGGCCGATCTCCCCGCTGCGGCCCGCAGCCTGCGCACCCTCCAGGACGTGGGCCTGGGCTATCTGCGGCTCGGCCAGCCCGCCACCGAGCTGTCCGGCGGCGAGGCCCAGCGCATCAAACTCGCCACCGAACTCCAGCGCACCCGCCGCGGCCACACCCTCTACCTCCTCGACGAGCCCACCACCGGACTGCACCCCGCCGACACCGAGGTACTGCTGCGCCAGCTGCACGGCCTGGTCGACGCCGGGCACACCGTCGTGGTCGTCGAGCACGACATGGGGGTGGTCGCGGGCGCCGACCACGTCATCGACCTCGGCCCCGGCGGCGGCGCGGACGGCGGCCGGATCGTGGCGGCCGGAACCCCGGCCGAGGTCGCGGCGGCACCAACGAGCCGTACCGCGCCCTACCTGGCCCGGCGGAGGGCGCGGCCCAACGCCTCTTGACGGTCCGCTAATGTACGCAGGTCAGATCAGCAGGCAACAGCACCGCGCAGCACTGCGCAGCACCACGAAGGGGGCACCTCTCATGGCAGACATCGAGAAGGCCAGGGCGGCGTTCGCCCGGTTCGACGCGGACGGCGACGGCCAGGTCACGCCGGAGGAGTTCAAGCACGCGATGGCCGAGATGGGCGACCCGTTCGTCACCGGCCCGGTCGCCGAGGCGGTCATCAGGGCCAAGGACACCGACAGCGACGGCCGGATGTCCTTCGACGAGTTCTGGCAGGCCCTGCAGGACTGACCTGCGCACCCGCCTTTTCTCACACCCCCTTCGCCTCCCGTTCGCCCGCGGCCGCGCGCAGCGCCGCCAGCCCGCGGGCGACCGGGGGCTGCCGCTCGCTCCCGCGCCGTACGGCAGCCACGAACCGCCGTACGGGAAGGGGATCCCCGCGCAGCGGCACCCTGACGACCGGGCAGTGCTCCGGCACCGGCGCCAGCCGCGGCACCAGACAGATCCCGAAGCCGTGCGCGACCAGCGCCGCGACCGCGGACCAGTCGACCGCGTGATGGCGCACCCGCGGGGTGAAGCCCGCCGAGGCGCAGGCGGTCAGCAGCAACCGGTGCTGATCGGCCGGATCGCCGGCGCGGATCCAGCTCTCCTCGCCCGCCTCGGCCAGCGCCACGCCCCGTGCCGCCCGCCCGGCGAAGCGGTGCCCGGCCGGCACCAGCAGATCCTGCGGCTCCTCCAGCACCGGCTGCTGGACGAAGCGCGCATCGCCCGGTGCCGGGGCGCCCTCCGCCACGATCACCACGGCGATGTCCGCCCGCCCGGCCAGCAGCAGTTCGAACCGGTTGACGTCCGGATCCTCCCCGATCTCCACCGCCAGCCGCGGCAGCTCGGCGCGCAGCCGGGCCACCGCCGGTGCGATCACCCCCGTGATCGCCGTCGCGACCCCCGTGATCCGCAGCCGCCCCGCCACCCCGTCCGCGTACCCCGCGAGATCCGCTCGAGCCTCCTCCCAGCGCAGGAACAGCGCGTCGGCGTGCTCCACCAGCGCCAACGCGGCCGGCGTCAGGCGCACCTTGCGGCCCGCGGGCTCCAGGAGTTCCAGCCCGAGCCGGGCCGAGAGCTGACGCAGTTGCTGGGAGACCGTCGACGGCGTCAGATGCAGTGCCGCGGCGGTCGCGGTGACGGTGCCCTGGGTGTGCAGGACGCGCAGGGTCTGGAGCCTGGGATCGATCATGCGCGCAGCGTAGGGGCAACCATGCGGAGATGCATCATGCGGAGGTACCACATGATTCCCTGCGGAAACTTTCGATGGACCCGTACGGTTGCCGCGCCCGACGCTGGACGGCATGACCGAGATCCTGACCGATGCCTTTCTGCCGGGCCTGTGGGCCGGCTACGCCCTGGCCGTTCCCGTCGGTGCGCTGGCCGTGCTGCTGGTGAGCGTGACCGCCCGGACCTCCTTCCGGGTCGGCGCCTCGGCGGCGCTGGGGGTGGCGACCGCCGACGGTCTCTACGCGCTGGCCGCGGTGGCCGGCGGCGCCGCCCTCTCCCGTGCCGTCGCACCCGTCGCGGTCCCCCTGCGCATGCTCGCCGCCGTCCTCCTGCTCGGCATGGCGTCACGGACCGCCGTCCGGGCGCTGCGCAACCGCCGCACACACAACGGCCCGGAACGGAACGCCTTGCAACGCCCCACCCGGGCCTATCTCGGCTTCCTGGGCCTGACGTTGGTCAACCCCTGGGCGGTCCTCTACTTCTCGGCGCTGGTCCTCGCCGGCGGTGCGGGCACCCCCGGCTCCGGTGCGGCCGGCCCCGCCGCCTTCGTGGCGGCCGTGACCCTGGCCTCCATGAGCTGGCAACTCTTCCTGGCCGCCGGCGGCACCGTACTGGGCAGGGCACTCACCGGCCCACGGGGACGGCTGGTCACCTCCCTGCTCTCTTCCGTGGTGATCGCAGCGCTGGCGACCGGACTCCTGCTGCGCGGCTGAGGACGTGCCCACCGGCGACGGCGCGGCGTCGTCGCCGGTGCCCCGGCCGGACGGCTCCGAGCCCAGGGCGAGGGCGCCGGCTCCCCGCTCTACCGAGTCGGCGCCAGCACCTCGACCAGCTCGTGGAGGGGCTCCGGTGACGTCGAGAACTCGCCGAGGAAGGGGTAGGAGAGTTCTGTGACGAGGAACAGGTTGGTGGCGACGAGGACACTTACCGCCGCGATCATCCCGTAGTGCATCTTGGCCTGTCCGGCGTCGAAGATGACGGAGAACCCGAGGACCAGTCCACTGGTCAGGAAGACCACCATCCACAAGGACAGGGGCGGGCCGACGTTGGAGCGTGCCTCGAGCAGGCGTTCCGTCCGTGCGAGACCCAATTCCCGCAGGGACGCGAGTGAGCTGGCGAGGAAAGCCCGTTGGGCGTCGCCGCGGGGCTTGATGTGTTCGTACGTGCTCTGCAGGCGGTTCAGCGCGTTCTCGGCCTCGGGTGTGGCGTGGCCGGTTGAGGCGAGGGGCCACTCGGTCGTCGCCGCGCGTCCGTACCCCAGGAGGCCCTGCCGGATCCGTGCGCTCTCGGTCTCGCCGAATGCATTGCGGCCCCTGGCCAGGTGCACCGCCACGGCGCCCTCGGTCCGTGTGGTCTGGTCTGCCACGTTCACCTGGCCCCACAGCGCGAGGACGATGAAGCCGATGAGGAACCCGTAGACCACAGCGACAACGGGGAACACGAAGGTTGCGGCGTCGTTGTGCCCGCCCTGTTTGAGGCGGGGGAAACGGTGCCGGACGACCGCCTGGAAGACTGCCGTCCCGCCGGCGACCACGACGACGAGCCCTGCCAGCAGCAACCAGGACGGGAGGTTTATCACGATCCAACGGGTCACTGCTCCACGCTCCTGACGTATGCCACACCCGCCCACCACCGGCGCGGTGGCCAACGACCGCAGCGGGCCGCGGACACGCTCTCGCCACCTCTTCGGGGAGGGGCGGCCGTACAGTCCGGCATCTTCGGCGGGCCGTCGGTTCCTGGTCCGGGGGTGCTTGTGCGCGGTGCCAACGGGGTGGGGGAGTGCGCAAGCGGAAGGCCTTGTACCGGTAGTGCGGATGATCTTTCGCTGGGTAATGTGGATCGTCGGCACTGGGAGCACTGGGAGCACTGGGAGGCCGGAAAGTGAGTAGTGACAAGGTGAGTGGGCAGATGCAACCGACGTTCGTGCTGGTTCACGGAGCGTTCGCGAACTCCTTCTCCTTTGCGCCGCTGCAGGCCGAACTCGGCCTCCTCGGGCACCGTTCGGTCGCCGTCGACCTGCCCGGCCACGGATTCGGGGCGACCTACCCGCGCGCCTATCAGGCACCGCAGGACCTCGAAGGGCTCGCTGCCGAGCCCGGCTCGATCAAGGGGGTGACGCTCGCCGACAACGCCGCGTACCTGATCGGGATCCTGGAACGGGCCAAGCGGAACGGGCCCGTGATCCTTGTCTCGCACAGCCGCGGCGGTATGACGGCCACGGCCGCGGCCAACGCACGGCCGGACCTGATCGACCGCATCGTCTACGTCTCGGCCTGGTGCCCGGTCCGGCTCGACGTCGGCGACTACTACGCCGAGCCGGAGATGGCCACGGTCGACGTCGCCTCCCTGGCCCCGGCGATGGTCGGGAATCCGGCCGAACTCGGCCTGCTCCGCACCAACTTCCGTACAGCGGATGCGGATGTCCTCGCGGCGCTCAAGGCGGCCTTCCTCGCCGACGGCACCGACGAGGAGTTCCTGACCCTCCTGAACACCTTCCAGCCCGACGAGAACCTGGACGCCGGTACCTCCGCCGACCGGGCGCAGGCCGCGACCTGGGGCCGGATACCCAAGACCTTTGTTCGTCTGGCCCGCGATGTGAGTATGCCGCCCGCCCTGCAGGACCGGCTGATCCGCGAGGGCAACGAGCTGACGCCGGACAACCCGTACGACGTCCGCACGCTCGACAGCAGCCATCTGAAGTGGCTGATCGATGCGGCGCCTGCGGCCAGGGTGCTGGGTGAACTCGTCGCACTCCTGGATGTGTCTGACGCGTCGTGACCAGTGCCGAGTGCTGCTGGTGCAAGGCTGCATGAGTGCGAGAGTGCGGAGCGCGGAGCGCGGCCAACGGCTAAGATGCGCAGCGACATCGCGTGTCGGTCACCGGCTGGGTGAGGCATGGAGGTGTCCGGGAGATGCCTCTGGAGGCATTCCTTGTCAGTCGAGTTGAACCACACGATCATCCACGCCCGGAACAACCGGGAGTCCGCCGAGTTCTTCGTGGACCTGCTGGGCCTTGAAATCACCGAAGAGTGGGGCCCGTTCATCGCCGTCGGCCTGAGCAACGGCGTCACGCTGGACTTCGCCACGATTCCCGCGGAAAGCATCACGCCGCAGCACTACGCCTTCCTGGTCTCCCAGGAGGAGTTCGACGCGGCGTACGCGCGGATCACGCAACGCGGCATCGAGCACTACGCCGATCCGCAGCGGCAGCATCCCGGCGAGATCAACCGCAATGACGGTGGCTGCGGTGTGTACTTCATGGACCCGGCGGGGTCATGCCATGGAACTGATCACCGTGCCGTACGGCGGCCTGCCGTCGTAGAGCAGCTGCTCTGAGGGCCGCACCCGGCGGCGGGGTTGCCGGGCCGACCGGGTGTGGACCATGGCTCGTTTTGGTGTAGGCATGTCAAAAATCATGAGGTGGCTTTCTTGCTCTCTTCAGGGGGGCATGTCTCAATGGGCAGCGATTCAGGTCGCTGACCATCCGTCAGATCTGGACGGTGTTCGGCACGGGGGTCCGACCGCGGCCTCCCGCGTGGCCGCCGGCCGTTCCCGCGCGTCCCCTCCCGACGGCCGGGGCCATGGGCCTGCACCCCCTCAAGAAGGCGGTACTCCCCCATGAGACACCTCGGATCAGGCACGCTCAGACTCGGTACGGCGCTCGGCGTCGCCCTCGCCGCGGCAGGCACACTGGCGATGGCTCCGGCCGCCGCCGCGGTGACCCCCGGCACCGCCACCGTCACGTTCGACTGCGGTGGATTCGGCTCCGGTAAGGCGACGCTCACCGCGACCCAGAACGGCACGGCCGCGACCATCAGCCTCGCCACGTCGGCGATCACCTCACCGATACCCGTCGGCGCGAACTCGGTCGCCTCCACTCTCACCCTCACCAAGAACGGCTCCGGGAGCACGACGTTCACCGGCAGCTCCAACCCGCCCATCCCGGCCGGCAGTCAGGTCTCCACCGGTCCGCTCCGCGGCACGGTCGCCGCGGGCGACAAGCTGGCGGCCAAGTCCCTGAAGGTCGTGGTCTTCGGCATCACGGCCACCTGCAACGCCACGTCGGCGCAGTCCCCGGGGCCGTTCGTCTTCTGATGCCGCGGACGGGCGGGGCCGTCGTCCGCCGGCCCCGCCCGTCCGTCATCCGCCGCGCCGTCATTCGCCGCGGCTCACGGCCGCTTCTCGCCGACGCTCGCCCGCTCCGCCCGTGCCAGGTTCGAGCGGCGGTAGGAGTAGGTGAAGTAGATGACCATGCCGACCAGGAACCAGACCACGAACCGCACCCAGGTCTGCCATTCCAGGAACGTGATGAGCCAGAGCGAGAAGCACACCCCGATGGCCGGCACCACCGGCATCCCCGGCGTACGGAAGGTCCGTGGCAGTTCGGGACGCTTGTAGCGGAGCACGATCACCGCGATACAGACCACCACGAACGCGAGCAGGATGCCGATGTTGGTCAGCTCGGCGGCCTCGCCGATCGGCAGGAAGCCCGCGATGACCGCGGAGACGACGCCGACGATCCAGGTCACCCGGGTCGGCACATGGTGCTTGGGGCTGGTCTTGGCGAACCACTTCGGCAGCAGGCCGTCCCGGCTCATCGAGAACCACACCCGGGTCACCCCGAGCATGAAGGTGAACATGACCGTCAGGATGCCGATGATCGCGCCGACCGCGATGACGTCCGCCAGGCTGCTCAGGCCCACCGACTTGAAGGCCGACGCGAAGCCGCTCTCCGGGTCGATGTCCTTGTAGTTCTGCATACCCGTCAGCACCAGGCAGGCCAGGACGTACAGCACCATCGAGATGGCCAGCGAATAAATGATCGCCTTGGGCATGTGGCGCTGGGCGTCCTTGGACTCCTCGGCCGCGGTGCTCATCGCGTCATAGCCGAAGACCGCGAAGAAGACGGTGGCCGCGCCGGTGAAGGCGCCGCTCACGCCGAACGGGAAGAACGGCGTGTAGTTCGAGGTCTTGATGTGGAAGAAGCCGACCACGATCACGACGATGACCACCAGGACCTTCAGCGCCACCACGATCGTCTCGAAGCGTGCGGCGTTCTTGATGCCCAGGGTCAGCAGATAGGCGATCAGCAGGCAGAGCACCGCGGCGAAGAGGTCCACCTGGTGTCCCGGCCCCGTTCCCGGCGCGCCCAGCATCCAGGCGGGCAGATCGAGGCCCATTTCGCCGAGCAGAAAGCCGAAGTACCCGGAGATGCCGATCGCGACCACCGCCACGATCGCGGTGTACTCCAGCAGCAGGTCCCAGCCGATGAACCAGCCCGCCACCTCGCCGAGGACCGCGTAACCGTAGGTGTAGGCCGAGCCCGCCTTCGGGATCAGCCCGGCGAATTCCGCGTAGGAGAACGCGGCCGCGGCGCTCGCGATGCCCGCGATGAGGAAGGAGATCAGGACCGCGGGGCCCGCCTTCCCGTTCGCGACGGTGCCGGCCAGCGTGAAGATTCCCGCGCCGATGATGCCGCCGACGCCGATGGCCGTCAGCTGCCACAGACCGAGCGCCCGGGTGAGCTGCTCGCTCGAGGTGCCTTCCGCCTCTTCAATGTGTTCGATCGGTTTACGGCGCAAAATGCCCTGTCCCGCGCGCAGCCCCATACGTCATCCCTCCGTACGCTCCGTCGTGGTCCGACGGCGGATCATCATGGACCCTCGGGGGCGACGAGGGAAGGCGACTCCCTAGTAGTGCCGGGACTCGCCGGGAGACGTACACGGGAGGGCGTCAATCGGCGTCCTCGAGCCGGAATCCGACCTTCAGGCCGACCTGGTAATGGTCGATCTCGCCGTCGACGATATGCCCGCGGACCTGGCTGATCTCGAACCAGTCCAGGTTGCGCAGGGTCTGCGAGGCGCGCTTGACGCCATTCTCGATCGCGGCGTCCACGCTCTGCTGGGACGTACCGACGATCTCGGTCACGCGATACGTGCGGTCGGTCACGGTGGTCTCCCTGGCCGGGGCGGCGCTCCGCCCGTGCACTGTCCACCGTGCCTCAGGGCGGTCCGCCCCACCAGCGGAGCGGCGGGGCGGGTCCTGGGGCGTGCGGCTCAGGGGACGACGGTGACCGGCCAGCGCCCGGCCTTGACCAGCCGCACCGCGACCGAGCCCATGATGCGGTGCCCGGCCTGCTCCGAGGCGCCGACCACCACGGCGTCGGCCTTGAGCTCGTCGGCCATCTGCACCATGCCGTTGTACGGGTCGCCGCGCAGGGTGTGGAACTCCCAGCGCAGGCTGTACATGCCCGCCATCCGCTCGGTCGCCTTGCGGATCTCGGCCATCAGCTCCTCGGCGACCTGGTCGGTCGCATCCGTGACCGGGGCGCCCATCGCGGCGCCGGCCGGCAGCACCGGCTGGACGTAGACCAGCACCAGCTTCGAGGACTGGCGCCTGGCCAGGCCCGCCGCGTACGAGGCGGCACGCCACGACGGGTCGGAGCCGTCGACGCCGACGACGATGACCTTCGGGCCGTCCGTTCCGCGCTCGAACGGCGCGGGTGTGTTCTCCTCCACACCAGGGAGGTTATCCGAACAGGTGTGCCGGTGGAGTGGCCGGGCCGGAGCCCGCTGGTCGCGCGCCGACGGGCCCGTTCAGGCCGCGGCCCGGTCAGGCGGGGGCCGGGGGCCAGCTGTCCGGGGAGAGCACGCCCAGCACATACGCCCTGGCGACCAGTGCGGTGCGGCCCTGCACCCGCCAGCGGCGGGCCAGTCGGGTGAGGTGGTAGTTCACCCCGTCGACCGTCAGCCCCAGTGCCGTACCGATCGACGCCGTGGTCGCGCCGCCCGCGGCCAGCGCCAGGATCCGGGCCTCCACCGGGCTCGCCGCACCGCGCGGGGCCGGCTGCGGAGTGCTCTCGCGCACCCGCAGCAGCGCCAGCAGGGCGGGCGGGTTCACCGAGGGGTCGCCTACCGGGTCGATGGTCAGTTCCCCTTCCCGCTCGGCCCCGTCCGTCCCGGCGCGCCAGCACACCTCGACCGGATAGCGGGAACGGCGTCCCAGGCGCAGGGCCTCGGTGAGCCGGTCGATCTGGGCCATCGCGCGGGGCCTGAACAGGTCCAGCAGGTTGCGGCCGCGCAGCGCTCCCGGGGCCGTGCCCCACTGCTCGGCCATCGCCGGATTAGCGATCAGCACCTCACCGTGGGCCCGGCACACCGCGATCGGCGTGGGGATGCGGTCCAGCAGGATCAGGAAGTAGTTGCGCCACGGGCCGTCCGCGTACGGCCCGGCCGGGTCGACGGGGCGGCGCTCGCAGGGCGCCTTGTCCCCTCCGCCCGCGCCCGCGCCCGCGTCCGGCGTTCCGTCGGCAGTCCCGTTGTCCATTTCCCCTCTCAGGTCCGTGCGCAAGAGCGAGCACCGAAAAACCACTGCACAATCATGCAGTTGTCCGGGCGTGACCTGCACGCGGGTGCCTGCACGCTTGGAGACATGACCGACACCATCGCGCTCCACAGCGACGAACGCGCCGCCGATGACGGTATTCCGGTGGCCGACCTCACCACGGCCGGGCTCACCCACACGCCCGTCCAGCAGTCCATGGACCTCGCCCGGCTCCACGGCCCGGTCTTCAAGCGCAAGTTCGGCGAACGCGAGACGCTGTTCCTCTCCTCGCTGGACCTGGTCACCGAGGCCGCCGACGAGTCACGCTTCGCCAAGGGCGTGTCGGTCGTGCTGGAGAACGTCAGAGAGTTCGCCGGTGACGGTCTGTTCACCGCCTACAACGACGAGCCCAACTGGGCCAAGGCGCACGAGGTCCTGATGCCGGCCTTCGCGCTCGGCTCGATGCGTACCTACCACCCGGCGATGCTCAAGGTCGCCCGCCGGGTGATGGCCTCCTGGGACCGGCGGGTGGCCGACGGCACGCCCGTCCAGGTCGCCGAGGACATGACCCGGATGACGCTGGACACCATCGGGCTCGCCGGTTTCGGCTTCGACTTCGAGTCGTTCTCCCGCGGCGACAGCGCGCATCCGTTCGTCGAGGCGATGGTGCGCTGCCTCGAATGGAGCATGACGAAGTTCTCCCGGGACCCGGATGCGGACCACTCCGCCGCGGACGCGGCGTTCCAGGCCGATGCCGACTACCTCGCGTCGGTCGTCGACGAGGTCATCGCGGCCAGGACGGAGAGCGGCCAGACCGGCGACGACGATCTGCTCGGTCTGATGCTCGGCGCCGGGGGCCAGGAGGGCGGCGGGCCGTCCCTGGACCCCGCCAACATCCGCAACCAGGTCATCACCTTCCTGATCGCCGGGCACGAGACCACCTCGGGTGCGCTCTCCTTCGCCCTCTACCACCTGCTCAAGGACCCGCTGGCGCTGCGCATGGTCCAGCGCGAGGCCGACGAGCTGTGGGGCGACCGGAGCGACCCCGACCCCTCGTTCGAGGACATCGGCCGGCTGCCGTTCACCCGCCAGGTCCTCAACGAGGCGCTGCGGCTGTGGCCCACCGCCGCCGCCTTCACCCGCCAGGCCCGCGAGGACACCCTGCTCGGCGGCCGCTACCCGGTGAAGGCGGGGGAGCTGGTCACCGTACTGACCCCGATGCTGCACCGCGATCCGGCCTGGGGCGACAACCCCGAGCTGTTCGATCCGTCCCGCTTCAGCCCGGAGGCCGAGGCGGCCCGCTCGCCGCACGCCTACAAGCCGTTCGGGACCGGTGAACGCGCCTGTATCGGGCGGCAGTTCGCGCTCCACGAGGCGACCATGCTGCTGGCCCTCCTCGCCCACCGCTACCGCCTGATCGACCACGGCGACTACCGGCTGCGCATCAAGGAGACGCTGACCCTCAAGCCCGACGGGTTCACCCTCACCCTGGCCGCCCGTACGCCCGCCGACCGGGCCGCGGTCCGCGCCGCGCTGGCCGTGCTCCCCGGCGGCGGCGCCGGCACCGGGGACGCCCCCGCGGCCGACGACGGGCTGCCCACCCGCGCCGTCCAGGGCACCGGCCTGCTGCTGTTGCACGGCAGCAACTACGGCACCTGCCGGGAGTTCGCCGAACGGCTCGCGGACGAAACCACCGGGCTCGGCTTCGCCGCCGAGGTGGCGCCGCTGGACGCGTACGCCGGTGCGCTGCCCGCCGACCGGCCCGTCGTCATCGTCGCCGCCTCCTACAACGGCCGGCCCACCGACGATGCCGCCGCGTTCGTGAGCTGGCTGAACACCGCGCAGGACGGCGCCGCCGCCGGGCTCCCGTTCGCCGTCCTCGGCGTCGGCGACCGCAACTGGGCCGCCACCTACCAGCACATACCGACCCTCCTCGACGACCGGCTCGACGCGCTCGGCGGCGACCGGCTGCTGCCGCGGGCCGAGGCCGACGCCTCCGGCGACCTGGGCGGCACCGTCAAGGAGTTCACCGCGGCGCTGCGCACTCAGCTGCTGACGCGCTACGGCGACCCGGCGAGCATCGGCGCGAGCGCACCGGACGCCGAGGACACCGGCTACACCGTCACCGAGATCACCGGCGGCCCGCTGGACGCGCTCGCCGCCCGCCACGACCTCGTCCCGATGACCGTCACCGAGGCCCGTGACCTCACCGCCGAGGGCTGGCCGCGGCCCAAGCGCTTCCTGCGCGTCGCCCTGCCGGACGGCGTCGGCTACCGCACCGCCGACCACCTCGCCGTGCTGCCGGCCAACGCTCCGGCCGCCGTTGAGCGGGCCGCCCACGCCTTCGGCGCCGACCTCGACACCGTCCTCGCCCTGCACTCAGGCCGCCGCCCGAGCCGCGACACCCTGCCCGTCGACCGGCCCCTGACGGTGCGTGAACTGCTGACCCACCACCTTGAGCTGGGCATGCGGCCCACACCGGAGCAGGTGGCGGTGCTCGCCGCGCTCAACCCCTGCCCGCCCGAGCGCCAGGCTCTGGAGAACCTCGCCGAGGGCGATTCGCGCACTCTGATCGACCTGATCGAGGCCCACCCGGCGCTACGCGGCGCGCTGCCCTGGCCGACGGTCCTGGAGCTGCTGCCGGCCCTGCGCATCCGGCACTACTCCCTGTCGTCCTCGCCCGCCACCGACCCCCGGCACGCCGATCTGATGGTCTCGCTGCTGCCCGGCGGCACCGGCCCGACCCATCTGCACTCCCTGCGGCCCGGCGACACCGTCCTGGCCCGCGTGCAGCCCTGCCGTGAGGCCTTCCGCCTCGATGCGGACGAGGACACCCCGATCATCCTCATCGCGGCGGGTACCGGTCTCGCGCCGTTCCGCGGTGCCGTCGCCGACCGCCTCGCCGCGGGCCGTCGCTCGCCCGCCCGGCTCTACTTCGGCTGCGACGACCCGGAGGCGGACTTCCTGCACGCCGCGGAGTTCGCCGCCGCCGAGGCCGCCGGTGTCATCTCGATGCGCCCCGTCTTCAGCGAACGCCCCGAGAACGGCCACCGCTTCGTCCAGCACCGGATCGCCGCCGAGGCAGCCGAGGTGTGGGAGCTGCTGCAGGCCGGTGCGCGGGTGTACGTCTGCGGGGACGGCAGCCGGATGGCCCCCGGGGTACGGGCCGCCTTCCGCGAGCTGCACGGTGCGAGCACCGGCGCCTCGCCCCAGGAGTCCGAGGCCTGGCTGCGCGAACTGACCGCCTCCGGCCGCTACATCGAGGATGTGTACGCGGCGGGCTGAGGCCAGGTGCCCCGCTGCCGGCGGGCCGGAACGTTCCGGCCCACCGGCAGAGACGGGGGGTGAGTGGGTCTGGCGGGGAGTGGTGGGCGGGTGCCCGCTACTCCCCGCTTCCCTGTTTCCCGACGGCACCCGGCAGATGGACCACCACCAGCGCGATCCCGGCGACCGTGAGGTTACGGGTCGCGGCCTCCAGGCCGTTCCACTGCTTGGACTGCCACATCGAGAACCACTCGCCGCCTATCGCGAGGAAGCCCACCCCGAACAGCAGCACCATCATCAGCAGCCCGACCGTGCTCAGCTGCCGGGCACGGGCGACGCTGCCGCGCCGGGCGCCGGTGAACCACAGCGCGGTGCCCACGAGCAGCACCACCGAGGTCACCGTCTCCCAGGCGATGATCCCCAGATACGCGGTGTCCTGCACCGTCTGCGAGGTGAGGGCCCGCCACATCAGGTCCGGGTCCTTGAACGTGGTGTCCATGGCCAGCACATGGCGGACGAAGTCCCGGTTGGTGCCGAAGTCGGTGATGTTGCCGAAGGCGACGAGTGAGATGTAGAGCGCCACCGTCCCGGTGAGCACGGCCGCGGCGAGCGGCACTTTGGTACGTGATGCGGGTTCGGTGGGGTGTCCGTCGGTCATGCGCCCTCCACGGCGGTTCCTGTCATCTGCTGTTTCCTTGTCTGTCGAGGCCCTTATGGTCCCTCATCTGCCGAACTCCCGTACGCTGCTCGCCGGTCGGCCGGGGGACGCGCCGGCCGACCGGGGCGTCCGGGAGGCAGTTCCGGACGCCGGAGACCTGGAGGAAAGCGGGGCACATGAACGGAAAGCGGTGCGTGGGGACGGTGGCCGCCGCGGCGGCGGCAGTGATCGCGGTGAGCGGCCCGGCGGGCGCCGAGCCGGCCGCCACGACATACGGCACCAGCACGTCCGTGGGCGTCCACAACGCTTACGACAAGGAGAAGTACCACTACTTCGCGGACGCCCTGGACTCCGGCGCCGCACTGCTCGAACTCGACCTCTGGTCCAACGGGCTGGGCCGGTCCTGGCGCGTCTCGCACAGCAACCCGCTGGGGAACAACAGCAACTGCGAAGGCGCCGCGAACGCCTCGGAACTGCGCACCAAGAACCGCGATCAGGACTTCGCCGGCTGCCTGGCCGACATGAAGGCCTGGCACGACGCCCACCCCGGCCACCGCCCGATCCTGCTCAAGGTCGAGATGAAGGACGGCTTCAACGCCAAGGGCGGCCGCGGGCCCGCCGAGTTCGACGCGCTGGTACGGCAGAAGCTGGGCAATGCGGTCTACGGCCCCGGGGACCTCACCGGCCGGCACGCCACCGCCGACGAAGCCGTGCGGGCCGGCGGCTGGCCCTCCCGGGCCGACCTGGCGGGCAAGTTCCTGTTCGAGCTGATACCCGGCACGGTCGAGGAGAAGAACCCGTTCGACAAGCTGTGGACCGACGTCGAGTACGCCGGCCACCTCAAGAGCCTTGCGGCGCAAGGGAAGCTGGCGCAGTCGACGGCGTTCCCCGCGGTGCACGGGGCCGCTCCCGGCGATCCCCGCGAGCGCTACACCGACCCGTCGCTGCGTCCCTGGTTCGTGGTCTTCGACGGCGACGCCGCGACGTATCTCAACGGCAGTATCGACACCTCCTGGTACGACACCCGCAACTACCTGCTCATCATGACCGACGCCCACAATGTGCCGCCGGTCATCGACGGCACCCACCCGACCGAGGCGCAGGCACTGGACCGGGTCCGGCAACTCGCCGCGGCACACGCCAGCTTCGCCACCGCCGACTGGTACCCGCTGCCGTCCGTCCTCAAGACCGTGGTGCCGCGCGGGGCATGACATCCAGCGCGGCGGCCAGGGCGCCGGGCCGGGCGGCCCGCGGGTCCGGCTCCGTGGCCGCCCGCCGGTAGAGCTCGGCCGCATCCGGCCCGAACCGGCTGCTGTACGAGACGAAGTCGTCGCCGCCCTCGTCGAGACCGCCTATCACGCCGATCAGTGACCCGGTACCGGTGGCCGGGTCGAGGTCGGTGAGCATCGGCCCGCCGCTCGTCCCGTTCGGGAAACCCGGGCAGACGAACCGGAGTTGGGTCGGGCCCTGGGCGTCCGCCGTGTGCCGGCAGCTGACCGGGGTGTCCTGGTCCTCGGGGTAGCCGGTCAGCTGCGCAGGGCGTCCGGCCGGTGCGCCGAACCGGATCCGTTCGGCGCCGGTGACATCCTCGATCCGGCCGCCGGGCCGCCCCGCCCGGCGTACCCGCAGGAACGCCACATCGTGGTCGGGGTCCCGGTCGCTGATCCAGCGCGGATCGACATGGATCCGGGTGGGAACCCACAGGCCGTACGGCGCGATCCCGTCGTGCAGGCCGGGCGCGAACACCAGCCGGGTGCGGAAGCCGTCGTCGTGCACACAGTGCGCCGCGGTGACGATGAGGTCACCGCCGGGGGCGTGCACCACGCTGGCCGTGCAGTGGTGGACCGGGGCACCGTCGTCGCCGGGGGAGAAGAGCGCACCGATCGCCGGTGCGGGCGCCGCCGGGGCCGCCCGCAGCGGCCGGGACGCCGTCAGCGGGACCGGCGTCAGCGGGGCCGCCGTCCCCTCGCCGTACCGTGCCGTCACCGGTGGACCCGGCCGCTCCTCGTAGGGGCCGGCCAGCACCGCGGCGGCGGCCTGCTCGCCGTCGGCCCGGCTCGCGAGGTAGGACCCGGTGGCGGTGTCCCCGGCGGCGAGGAACGGGTCGCGGGACGGGGGCCCCAGGGCCAGCGCGGTGCTGCCCACGACTACGGTCAGCACCCCGAGCGCCAGGGTCGCCCGCAGCGGAACGCCGGGCCGGCCGCGGCCGGTACAGGCCGGGCCGCCGGGACCGAGGCAGTCCTCGGCCGCCGGTGCCCCGGCGTTCCGGTCCGCCCCGCCGGCGTGGTCCGCCGGCTCGGTCCCGCGTGCGCTCGTCTCCACCAGCCGCCGCCTCGCCGCATCAGCCGGCATTACCCCGTCAGATGCTGGGGTGACACCGGAACCAGACATTTCACCCAGTCTGATGCACGGATGCATGCCGTGGTTCGGTCACTTGGCGCAACATTCCGCTCAGGCGACGAAGATCACGAACAAAAAGCCGCACCGGAAACCCCGGTGCACCCGCCGCACGACGGGCCCGGCGGTCAGGTCGCGGCGAGCGGGGCGGCCACGCCGGGGGGACGCGGCCCGCTGGGCCGGTCGGGTGAACCGCGAGGGGCGACCCCGGTCCTCGCCCCCGGTCCTCTGCGGCGTGCCGAACGGGCGTGTGCCGGACGGGCGCGTGCCGGACCGCCGTGCGCCTTACGACTCCCGCTCGCGCCGCGCGCCCCACGGCTCCCGCTCCCGCTCCCGCTCACGCCGCGAGCCGCACCCCCTGCCCCGCGAGCTGGTGCCGGATCAGCGTCTCCGCCAGGCCGGTCTCGTTCGGGAAGTCCATCGGGACGATCCCCAGACCCGTCCAACCGCTCCCTTCCGGGCCCTCCAGCAGCCGCTTGACCTGCGGGTTGAGCCGGTCCGCGTTGGAGCGGGGCGGAAGCAGCGCGGCGGTGCTGACGTAATTGACGAAGAGCTTGCCGGGCTGGGCGACGGCCTTGCGGAACTGGGCCTCGATCTTCGGGTACTTGCCGAACGGCTCCGCCATGTAGTCGTCCTGGATGTCGAACAGCTGTGGATCGGCGTAACGGACGCCGCCCAGGCCGTCGGAGTCCGCCAGCAGCACCACCCGGCCGCGCGCCTGACCGAGCGTCGGCAGCCCGGGGTCCAGCCGGAACAGCGACCGGTAGCCCTTGTCGTCCAGGTAGCTGCCGAAGATCCGGCGGAACTCCTCCGCGCTGACCTCCGAGTACTCCTGCTTGACCCGCATCAGCACCGTCTCGGAGGGATGCGCCTGCAGGAACGCCCGGCAGGCGTTGAGCACATCGCCGAACATCAACTCCTGGTAGAAGGCGCCGTGATGGATGGCGAAGACGTTGTCGATGGCCCGGCAGCGGACGTCCAGGAAGCGGATACCGCTGCTCAGCTGGGCGTCGACCGGGGTGTTCTGGCAGGCGACCCAGGGGCCGCCCACCCGGGCGCCCGAGTCATGGGTGCCGGGGATGGTGAGCCGCTGGACGGGGGTGGCGTCGCCGAGCGCCGACATCCAGTCCTGTACGGACAGCCGGGGCGCCCGGCGCGATGCCGCGTCCGCCGTGTACCGCCCGCTGCCGACACCCGCCAGCACCCCGGCGGCCGACAGCCCGGCCGCGCCCCGGAGGAATCCCCGTCGATCCAGTCCCAGCCCCATGCCGCTTCCCCTGTCCGTCGAGTCTGCGTGGTGGGTGCGCAGCGGCAGCCCCGGCGCGCACCGGCGATCGGGGCATCGAACCACAGGGAGCGTACGAGCGGCACCCGGCCGGCGGACCTGGGGGTGCGCCGGCCGGGAAGGGGTGGAAATCAGACGCGGAAGGACAGTGACAGCGCGAAGCGGTCCGTGCTGTCCGTCCACCAACTGCTCAACTTCAGCCCGGCCGCCGCGAGTTCGGACCGTACGCCCTCCTGGCGGAACTTGGCCGAGACCTCGGTCCGCAGGTCCTCGCCCGCGGTGAAGCCCACCGCCAGGTCCACTCCGGGGATCTTGACGGTCAGGTCCTTGCGGGCCCGCAGCCGCATCTCGATCCACTCGCGCTCGGCGTTCCACAGGGCGACATGGTCGAAGTCTGCCGGGTCGAAGTCGCCGCCCAGTTCACGGTTGATGACCTCCAGGACGTTCTTGTTGAACGCCGCCGTCACGCCCTGTGGGTCGTCGTAGGCGGCGACGAGCGTGGCCTCGTCCTTGACCAGGTCGGTGCCGAGGAGCAGCGCATCGCCCGGGGAGAGCATGGTGTGTACGGACTGCAGGAACGCGGCGCGCTCCTCGGGGAGCAGGTTGCCGATGGTGCCGCCGAGGAAGGCGAGCAGCCGCGGGCCGGGGGTGTCGGGGAGTTCGATGCCCTGCTGGAAGTCGGCGACCAGCGCGTGCACGGTGAGGCCGGGATGCTCGGCGAGCAGCGTCTCACTCGCCACGGCGAGCGCGGACTCGCTGACGTCGATGGGCACATAGGAGTGCAGTTCGGTCAGCGCGCCCAGGAGATGGCGGGTCTTGTCGGAGGAGCCCGACCCCAACTCGACCAGGGTGCGGGCCCGGGTGGCCGCGGCGATGTGATCCGCACGGGTGAGCAGGATCTCCCGCTCGGCGCGGGTCGGGTAGTAGTCGGGCAGCTTGGTGATGTCCTCGAACAGCTCGCTCCCGCGGGCGTCGTAGAACCACTTGGGCGGCAGCTGTTTGGGGGTACGGGACAGGCCCTGGGTGACATCGGCGCGCAGCGCGGCCGCGGTGGCGTCGGCAGGGAGGGTGCGGGTGATGCTGAGCGGGCTCACGTGGCGGGCTCCTTGAGCGGGGTGAGGTGGACCTCGGTCCCGGTGGCGCGCAGCAGGGTGCGGTCCGGGACCTCGGTCCAGTGGGGGGAATCGTCGTACGGTTCGGAGGCGACCACCGTGCCGCCCTGGGGAACGGCCAGGTGGCACAGCGTGTCGCCCCAGGTGGTGGCGGCGATGGCGGTGCCGTCGGTCAGCAGCAGATTGAGCCGGGAGCCGGGCGCGGCAGCGGCGACCGCCGTCACCGTGCCGGCCAGCGCCTCGCCGAGCTCGTCGCCGCGCGCCAGCCGGTGGCGGACCAGTGCCCACAGGAACGCCGCGTCGCAGCGGGCCGGCAGCCGCAGCAGCTCTCCCGGCGGCAGTTCGGCCGCCAGCGGGGCGAGCGAGTCCGGCCAGCCGGACACCGCGCCGTTGTGGCTGAACAGATAGCGCCCCTCGGCGTACGGCGCGGCCGCCGCCTCGGCGTCCGCACCGGCCACGGTGGCGTCGCGCACCGCGGCCAGCAGCGCGCCGGTACGCACCACCCGCCCCAGGTCGGGCAGCAGATCGTCGCCCCAGATCGGCCCGGCCCGCCGGTAGCGGGCGGGCACCGGATCGCCCGGCGCGTACCAGCCGACGCCGAACCCGTCGGCGTTGACCGTCCCGTGCCGCTGCCGGCGCGGTTCCCACGACTGCCGGTACAGGCTGTGCGGCGGGGCCAGGACCACCTGTCCGATGGGTATCTCGGGTCCCAGATAAGCAAGATGACGGCACATCAGGCACCGGCCTCCCCGGTCGGCCGGATCGCGGCCGTCATGCGTCCGCCGCCGGGTCGGCGTCCCGGGCGGTGCGGAACCCGGAGAAGATCTGCCGGCGGATCGGCAGGTCCCAGTTGCGGAAGGTGCCCCGGCAGGCGACCGGGTCGACGGCGAACGAGCCACCGCGCAGCACCTTGTACTCGTCGCCGAAGAACACCTCCGAGTACTCCCGGTAGGGGAAGGCGGCGAAGCCCGGGTACGGCAGGAAGTCGCTCGCCGTCCACTCCCACACATCGCCGATCAGCTGGCGCACGCCCAGCGGGGACTGCCCGTCCGGGTAGCTGCCGATGGGCGCGGGCCGCAGATGCCGCTGGCCGAGGTTGGCATGCGCCGGTGTGGGGTCCTCGTCGCCCCAGGGGTAGCGCCTGGCCCGCCCGGTCGCCGGATCGTGCCGGGCGGCCTTCTCCCACTCGGCCTCGGTCGGCAGCCGCCGCCCGGCCCAGCGCGCATAGGCGTCCGCCTCGTACCAGCTCACATGGAGCACGGGCTCGTCCGGCGGCACCGGTTCGGTCACCCCGAACCTCCGGCGCAGCCACTGGCCCCCGTCGCGCTTCCAGAACAGCGGTGCCCGCAGCGCGTGCTCCTGGACCTGGGCCCAGCCCTCCGGGGCCCACCAGCGTGGGTCCTCGTAGCCGCCGGCCTCGATGAACCGCTGGTAGGCGCCGTTGCTGACGGGTGTGGTGTCGATCAGGAAGGAGGGCACCAGCCGGTGGTGCGCGGGCCGCTCGTTGTCCAGTGCCCAGGGCTCGGTGGAGGTGCCCATGGAGAACGGCCCGCCGGGCACCAGGACCTCCGCGGGAAAGATGTCGTCGCAGGCGGGCGGCGGTTCGGGCGCGGTGAGGACGGCCGGGCCGCGGCGGAGCTGGTGTGTGATGAGCATGGTCTCGTCGTGCTGCTGCTCATGCTGCGCGATCATGCCGAAGGCGAAGCCGGAGTCGAGCAGCGGACCGCCGTGCAGCTCGGTGCGCTCCAGGATGTCCAGCACCCGTCCGCGGACCTCGGCGACATAGCCGTGCGCCTCGTCGGGCGCGAGCAGCGGAAGCGAGGGGCGCCGGGCGCGGGGGTGTTCGAAGGCGTCGTAGACGGAGTCGATGTCCGGGCGCAGCGCGTCCCGGCCGCCCACGGTGCGCAGCAGCCACTGCTCCTCCTGGTTGCCTATGTGCGCCAGGTCCCACACCAGCGGGGACATCAGGGGGGAGTGCTGCGCGATGAGGTCGGGACCCTCGACACAGGTGGTCAGCAGGCGGGTGCGGTCACGGGCGGCGAGCAGCGCCGAGGCCGCGCGCTCACGAAGGAGCTCGGGATCGGGGGTCACTGGCTGTCCTTCCCAACGATGAGATCGCCCTCCGCGGCGTACAGGGCGTCGAGATGATCGTCCGCGGGGCAGCGGCCGCGTGCCACATACCGTTCGGTGAACTCCGCGACCGCCGCCAGCACCTCGGGGGAGGCTCCGAGCCGTGGCAGGGCTTCCTGCGCGGCGGCGAAGCAGGCCACCGCCGCCGTGTGCAGTTCCGGGTCGGTCAGCCCCGCGCGGGCGGCGCGCCGCCACAGCGGGTTGCGCGGCGCCGGCCGGGAACCCGCTGTCTCCGCGAGGGGTTTCACGATGCGGTAAGCCCGTTCCGCGGCCTCCGGGTCGTCGAACAGCGCGGCCGTGACGGCCAGCGGCACGATCCACCCGGCGTCGCCCGACTGCGCGTCGATCATCCGCAGTTCCAGATGGCCGCGCGGCCGTACCGGCGGGAAGAGGGTGGTGAGGTGGTAGTCCAGATCCTCCCGGCTGGGCGGTCTGGGCACGCCGGTACGGATCCACTCGCGGAAGGTGAGCCCTTCCGGCGCGTCCCAGGGGCCGTCCTCGGCGCGGATGCACATCACCGGGGCGTCCAGGACATACGCCGCCCAGGCGGTGCGCGGGTCGGGCCCCTGCGGCGGGGCGAGCGTACGGCCCGGGTCGAGCTGCGACCAGACGACCTGGCGGGTGGTGCGGTAGCCGGTGGGGCAGCCCTCGCTGGTGGGCGAATTGGCGAAGGCCGCGGCCAGCACCGCGCCCAGCAGATGCGCCAGCAGCCAGCGCCGGCCGTACCCGAGCGGCCCCGGCTCCTCGTATCCGGCGTCCACACACACCTGCACGGAAGCGGTGGCGCACATCATGGA
Source organism: Streptomyces lydicus (assembly GCF_004125265.1). Classification (GTDB taxonomy): domain Bacteria; phylum Actinomycetota; class Actinomycetes; order Streptomycetales; family Streptomycetaceae; genus Streptomyces; species Streptomyces lydicus_C. Next base: position 852,684 of record NZ_RDTE01000003.1, on the reverse strand, counting down.
CCGCCCGGCGGAGCCCCAGCGGTCGAAGTACGCCTCCATGGCGTTGTAGCGCGGCTCGGTCAGCACCCGCTGCGGGCGGTGCCAGGGATTGTGGCCGTGGCCGGCCATGCCCAGGCCCATGGCCAGCATGGCGGGGCGGACCAGCGCGAGATCGGCGGTGACCGCCTCGATGCACTCGGTGAGGGTGCGGGCGGGAAGAGAGCTGAGCTCCAGCTGGCCGCCGGGCTCGAAGGTCAGCAGGGAGCTGAGGGGAAGGGCGCGCAATGTCGTCGCCGCGCTGTGCATCCGGGCCGGTTCGAGGGGACATCGCGGGTTGCGCGCGTCGTGGACCAGCCATTCGATCTCGACGCCGATACGACGCGGAGGCCCCGTCTTGAAGCATATTCCGCGCAGGTGAGCTTCCAGCTCCGCTTCTGTTTCCGCAGGCCGTACGGGCATGGAATCCCTCTCCCTGGTGGGGTGACGGCAGGATTGCCGCCCTCCACCTAATCCTCTGCGGGCGATGCGCTCAAGGGCGTGTTCGCGCCGCGGCCCGGCGGGACGGGCTCTCACGGGCCGAGCGGGCCGTCCGGGCCGGGAGACCCCTGGACGGATCCGCGGCGCCCTCCCGGCGCCAGGACGCCCTCCTGGCCCGCCGCGGCGGCCGGCGACCGGACCGGCGGCCGGAGGACGGGGCGACAGGGGCGTACGGCCGTTCGAGTGAGTGCGGGGTGGGGTGCGTTTTGCCGTGGCGGCCCTCAGAAGTCATCTCATTTGGCGAGCCGGTCGCGCGCAGATGGGCGGTGAGGTGGTCGTGCCGGCAGGCAGTGATCTCCGAGGTGCGTCCGGGCCGTACCGAGCAGCCCCGGCGTCAGGCCGTCCGGATCCGGTCCCGAGCCTCCGGCCGCACCTCGAACCCGGCCGCCTTGTACGTGGCGACGCCGCCGACATTGGAACTCGGTGTGCACACACGTACGCTCGACGAGCCCATCTCCCGCAGCGCGGCCGCCCCGGCCACGGTGATCGCCCGGCCGTAGCCGCGACCACGGTGGTCCTCGTGGACGCCCATCGGCTCGACCAGCCCCGGCTTCCCCGGGCCGGCCGACCACACCGTCACCACCGCCGCCACGCTGCTCTGGTCGTCATAGCCGCCCAGGCAGCGGGCGTCGGCGTGGAACGGTCCCGCCGACATCGCCTGCCAGTACTCGCGCGTAGGCCGTGAGGTGTGGAACGCCGACCGCAGGACGTCTGCGAAGTCCTGCGCCTGCTCCGGGCCGATCGACTTGATCCGCGCGCCGGGGTCCTCCAGCGGCTCGGTGAGGTCGCGGAAGAACGGCGTCCACGGCTCGCCGACGCCCCAGCCCTCCTTGCTCAGCAGGTCGTGGAGCAGCAGGCCCAGCGGGGCCTCGAGGGACACCGTTCCCTCCGGCAGCACGCCGCGCTCGGGCAGCGAGAAGTCGTCGACGAGCCGCCGCGCCAAGTCCTCATCCTGGAAAGCGTCCGGAGCGACCGTCATCCGCACCAGCGTCGGCGAGTCGAGCATCCCGACCGCGAGAATCCGGCCGTCCCGACTCCAGGTCCGCACCACCGCGGCCGTCTCGGCCGTTCCGAACCGGTAGTTCCAGCCGATGTCCCCGGAATGCAACTGCATCGGCGCTTCGTCGTACTGCCACTCCCGCAGCGCGGCCATGGCCTCGCGTACCCCGTCGACAGCCGGCGTACCCAGCACAATCGTCATAGCCGGGATCAGACACTCCGTCCCGAAGGTCTGCAATCGATAACCGGGTCGGCCGCTGCTCCTGTCCTGCAGCGGGCCCATCAAGACCTTCTGCTCCCGCAATAGCCCAGCAGCTTCGGTGCCCCTTCGTTCCGCGCGGCGCGCGGTGGTCGCCGCGGCTGCACGCAGCTTGGTTCCTGTCGCTTCCCACCTGCTGCCCTGCTGCTGTCAGCGCATTGCCGAGCTCTGCCACCGCCCACGCCGCATCTCGCCAGCCAGTTAGGTAGTCCACCCCGCATACCCACAGGACCGCATCTGGGTCCAGGTCCTCACCGTCGAATCCGTCGCCCCTGATGCCGTCCATTCCATAAGCCTTTCCTCGCAAGCTGGTTGAACACTGTCTGCGCTGGGTCACGCCGCAGGAGGACACGACGAGAGCCCCGGTGCCATCGGCACCGGGGTTCGTGATCGTTTGGGAGTGATCCCCTGCCGGACCGCCCCGCGCCTGCCAGGGTTTGAGGGGTGGTCCGGCGTCATGTCTGCGGTTGTTACGCGTAGCGCCTCTGGCTGGTCGCAGGCCCGTAGGGGTCAGAAGCGTTGTCGGCCGCCCGGGTACTGGATCGACTTGCGGCACACCGGCGCATCGTCGGGCACGGGCTCTTGGTCGAGCGCATGGCAGAGCGCAGCGTGCACTCGCTCCGCCTCAGCTACGGTCAGCTGCAGCGGAGCGGTTGCGACGAGGTCCCCATGGCGGGTGATCTGGAGCGTCAGCGCCATCCGTCCGTCCGGTCCACGGTTCACTGACTTGCTCGCTACCGGTGCGATCTCCCATCCCGGTGTCTCCCGTGCGGTCCGGCTCATCCGATCGTCCCGCTGTCACCTGTCGACAGATTGCCCTGCTCGGCATCCTCGTCATCGGGTTCGGGCAGCCGTTCGCCTCGGCTCTCAGCCACCCTCAGCGCGTCCCGAAGTGCCTCGCACAACCGGGCACTCAGGAATCGGAGTTCCACGGCGTTGGCCTTCTGGCCTTCGAGCAGTTTCGCCGCGTGGTCGAGTAGTTCGGCGCCCATCTGGAGCTGGACCTCTTCCATTTCGTCGGCGAGCTGTGCGAGAGGGCTGTCGCCGTCGTCGGTCGACAGGTACGAGCGCTGTCCGGCGGGACCGGGCCACGGGAGGAGACGCAGGTTGGCACTCACCACGTCACCGCCATCCACTGCGAGTCGCACAGTGATCCGGAGCAGCGGCCAGACTCGGCCCGGCGCTGCGTCTGCTGCTCGTGGGTAACGAGGTAGGGGCGGACGAGCTGAACGTCCTCACCGCGGATCGGGCCCCAGAGGTACGGGTCAGGGACCCGCGGCACCCTGAACCTGATCGTCGGTGTGTCCACGCAGCCGACCACTTGGCTCGTTCCCACCGCGCGGTGGTGCCCCGGAGCGGGCAGTAGGACTGTCAGCAGCCACTCGAAAAGCCTGGCGATATGGTTCCGCATGTCGACCTGCTTCCATCAGGTTGGCCATGCCCCGGGGTGCCGTCACGCACCGCCGGGGTGTCTTGTCTCGACAGTCAACGACCGTCTTTGGCCAAGAGGCAGCGTTCATACGGGGGTTCATGTGCACACGAGGGGTTCGAGATTTCGCTCCAGGGGGTTCGCGATGAACCCCCTACGGCCAAACCTGGTGTGACACGATGAACACTTGACGTGACGCCGGGGGTGCCAGCAGAACGTGAGCAGAGAACCCAACCACCAGTTGGCCACCGTCATGGCGGAGGCTGGAGCCTCCAACAAGGGACTGGCCAGACGAGTCCGCGAGGTCGCGCAGCGGCACGGTGAACACCTCGGGACGACGCACGTTGCCGTTCAGCGATGGTTGGACGGGAGCGGTATCCAGCGGCAGACAGCCGTGTTCGTCGCCGAGGCTCTGAGTGACAAGTTGCGGCGGAGGGTCACGCCGCAAGATCTGGGATTCCCGGGTGCTGCGCAGGCCCCGACGCCCTCGGTCGGCATGGGATACGCTGGCTCGCTGGCCGAGACGCTGAACGCCCTTGACGGTCTTACGTACCGGCGTCCGGAGGACGGGCCGTCGGACGAACCCCAGCTTCCGGACGCCGACGTGCAGTCCGCTGCCCTCTCGTGGCTCGTCTCCCGCCCGGACGGTATGCCCGCCGATGCCCCCGCTACTCGACGGGTCGGCATGCGTGACGTCGCCGCGATCCGGACCGCAGCGGGGTTCTTCATGCAGCTGGACTTCCAGTTCGGCGGCGGACACGCGCACAAGGCGTTCCGGCACTACTTCCGGGAAGACGTACTGCCCCTGCTGGGATCCAGCTACAGCGCCAAGGTGGGCGAGGCGCTGTTCCAGGCCGCATCGGAGATGTCGCAGCTTCTCGCCTGGACTGCGTACGACAGCGGAAACCATGCACTTTCCGACCGCTACATGATGTCGACGCTGCGGCTGACTCAGGTGGTGGGCGATCGCATGATGGGCGCGCGCATCCTGGCCAATATGAGCCACCAGGCCAACTACCTGGGCCAGGTGCACCGGGCTCTGACACTGGCCCGTGCGTCGGTGGAAGGTGGGAAGGCCGCATCCACCCCGCGTGCGATGGCACTGTTCTCCGCTCATGAGGCACGTGCCCTGTCGACAGCGGAGGATCACAAAGGTGCTGCCCGCGCGATGAGCGAGGCCGAGAGGTACTTCGAGCGTGCCGACAGCGCAGACGATCCCGAATGGCTCTCGTACATGGACGAAGCCGAGCTGATCGGGGAGTTCTGCCACTGCTTCCGCGATCTCGGACAGGGCGCCGAAGCCGTCCGCTTCGCCGAACGCGCTGTCGAACTCACCGACCCCAAATACGCCCGTACGCTCGGGTTCTGCCGCATGGTGCTCGCACAGAGCCAACTGCTCAACGGCGACCTTGACGCCGCCGTGACGACCGCCGGCCCCGCTGTCGAAGCCGGGGATGCCCTGGAGTCGGCTCGGTTCCAGCGGTATGTGGGCGACTTCCAACGTGAGGTGTCCGTTTACGGGACACACCCTGCGGTTCAGCGGTTCAGCGGGCAGGTGCGGGACGCGATGAACCGGCTGGACGACGAGTAGTCGAGGTCACCCCGGGGTCCAGTCGCGCGGTGCGTCCTCGTTCCGGAGCGAAGAGATCCGACGGGCGTACTCCGCAGCCGTCTCTCCGCTCTCGGACACGTTCTGCATGAGCCATGTCGTCATGTTGAATTCCTGCACTGCTCGGAGAGTGGAGAAGCCCGACCACGTACGGAGATCCCGCCCATAGGCGCCGACGAAGGCGCCGTACTGTTCCTTGGTCTGCCATCCCAGGCTGTGATGCTCGGTGGCGGTGACCATCAGGTCCCACTCGGGGTGGTCGAAGCTGAACCGCTCCAGATCGATCAGGATCACCTGATCGCTCCGGTCCACCATCAGGTTCTGCACGTGAGCGTCCCCGTGCACGGGCCCCTTCTCGGACTCGAACCGAAGGTCCGCCACGCGGTCCCGCAACTCACGCGCGCGCTTCCGCAGGAACGCGCGGTCGTCCTCCGGTATGTCGACTGCCGCATTGATCCGTCGGTCGGTCCGGTCCAGGACGGGGTACCGAGGCAGGTTCAGCGTGTCCGGCAGGCTGAGCGAGTGCAGATCCCGGAGGACCGCGCCCAACTCTCCGTATGTTGCCTTGCGGTCCCCCTCCTCGATCAGGTGCCAGAACGTCACCGGATGGCCGTCGACGACCATGGGCTGCTCCAGGTCCTCAGCCGCGCGCGTCACGGGGAAGCCTTCGCGCGACAGCCAGCGCGACACCTGAACCTCGCCCCGGGCCGAGTCCAGGTATTCGGCCGACCGGGCGATCCGCACCACCACAGGGTGGGCAGCCAGCCGGAACAGCGCGTTCTCCCCCAGGCGGATCAGGCGCGCTCCGTCGCCGTCGAGCCCCGCCCGCCGACATGCCGCGGCCAGCACCTGCGTGGCGGCGCCCGACGTGAACCCGTTTCCCGTGCTCCGGTCAGCATCAGACGCCATGCCCGTATCCACTCCCTCAACACCGCCAACCCCGTAGCGCAGACCGCCGAGGCAGGCAGCGGCCGGCAACAGACATCAAGGCGACCGTACCCACGGGTGGTGACGGCAGGCGGGGCCGGGGCCTGTCGAGCGATCGCGCTCGGGGGCAACCCTCTTGACGTGGATCATCAAGCCGCGTTCATAGCCTGCGAAGAAGCGTGTCTGGACGCAGGTAGGTAGCAACTCCGTTGAGGTAAGCCTGCCGAAGCGTGGATCATGGGGCCGTGACGAAGCCAACGGAGAAGATCACCCCGGTCGAGAGCCCGGATGTTGAGCCGAAGCTGTCCGCCTACCAACAAGCGATGCGGGAACGGCTCCTTGCAGCCCCTGTTGTGCCGGCACCCGAAGCCTGGCAATCCGTTGGCCTTGTCCCCGTCGGCGGGCTCCTCGGAATCGGCTTCGCGTCGCATCCCGAGGACCGCCGCGATCTGGTGATGGTCGTCTCACGCGACGGTCACGGCCTTTTCGACGCCGTCACCGGGGAGAAGATCGCCAGGGACCGCGAACCCGACCCCGAGGACGAGACTCCCGACAGCGCGCCGGACTTGTCCTGCCCCGGCCTGGGGCCGATCACCGGAAGCCGGGTACACATAGCGGGGCTCTTCGGTGGAGGACTGCACACCACCACCGCAGACGGTTGGTATCTGGAGGTCGTCACCCCGGCGTGGCCGAATGACCGGGTCTTGCTCTCCCGTGACGGCGGGCTGCCTCACTCCGGTCCCCACGGCGAGCGGTGGTGGCACATCTTCCACTCGAACTACTCCGAATTCCGGGCAGCCGGCTTCTCGCCCTCCGGGCAGACCCTCGCCGTCGCGACGAGCAGCGATATTTCACTGTGGACGCGCAAGACGGGGCACAGTCACCCCAGCCGCGCCGAGCACTGACCGGACCGGACTGCGTGTCAGGTCCGGCTGACGCACGGCCGCCCCGCCAGCCCTCCCCATCAGCTGAGTTAACAACGCTGCAGTTCAGTACACCTAGGCGCGCCCGCGGCCCGGTGTCACTGGCGATAGCCCGCCAGGAAGCGTCCGATCCGGCTGATCGCGGCGTCGAGGTCGTCGGCGTGCGGGAGGGTGAGGATGCGGAAGTGGTCGGGGTGCGGCCAGTTGAAACCGGTGCCCTGGACGACCTGGATCTTTTCCCGGAGGAGGAGGTCGAGGACGAACTTCTCGTCGTCGTGGATCTTGTGGACCGCGGGATCGAGGCGGGGGAAGGCGTAGAGCGCGCCCCTGGGCTTGACGCAGGAGACGCCCGGGATTTCGTTCAGCCGTTCCCAGGCCCGGTCGCGCTGCTCGCGCAGCCTGCCGCCCGGCAGCACCAGGTCCTCGATGGTCTGGCGGCCGCCGAGCGCGGCCTGGATGGCGTACTGGGCGGGCGCGTTCGGGCACAGCCGCATGGACGCGAGGGTGCCCAGGCCCTCCAGGTAGTCGGCGGCGTGCTGCCTGGGACCGGAGACCACCAGCCAGCCGGAGCGGAAGCCGGCCACGCGGTAGGACTTGGACAGGCCGCTGAAGGTGAGGCAGACCAGGTCGGGGGCGAGTACCGCGGCGTGGTGGTGGACCTCGTCGTCGTACAGGATCCGGTCGTAGATCTCATCGGCGAAGACCATCAGGCCGTGGCGGCGGGCGAGGTCGAGCATGCCCTCCAGCAGCTCGCGGGGGTAGACCGCGCCGGTCGGGTTGTTCGGGTTGATGATGACCAGGGCCCGGGTGCGGTCGGTGATCTTCGAGGCGAGGTCGTCGAGGTCCGGCAGCCAGTCCGCCGACTCGTCGCAGAGGTAGTGCACGGCCTTGCCGCCCGCGAGCGTGGTGACCGCCGTCCACAGCGGGAAGTCGGGGGCCGGGATGAGGACTTCGTCGCCGTCGTCGAGCAGTGCCTGCACCGCCATCGAGACGAGTTCGGAGACGCCGTTGCCCAGGTAGATGTCGTCCACATCGACATCCGGCAGCCCGCTCTCCTGGTAGCGCTGGGCCACCGCGCGGCGGGCCGAGAGGATGCCCTGGGACTCCGTGTAGCCGTGCGCACGGGAGAGGTTGCGCAGCATGTCCTGCAGGATCTCCTCCGGGCACTCGAAGCCGAACAGAGCCGGGTTGCCGGTGTTCAGCCGCAGCACGCTGTGGCCGGCCTCCTCCAGTGCGTCCGCGTGCTCGATCACCGGCCCGCGGATCTCGTAGCAGACGTCGGCCATCTTGCTGGACTGCTTGAACTGCATGCGGTGGCCTCCCGGTCCCTCGCTCACCGCGCGGCGCGGCAGCATTCGATACACCGTACTTGGTTTTACCAAGTGGGGACTTGGAAAGTCCAACCTCTGTCTATGCTGGGTGTCATGCCGCGCCGAAGTTATGACCAGTACTGCGCCGTTGCCCGAGCCCTGGACGCCGTGGGCGACCGCTGGACGCTCCTGATCGTCCGGGAACTGCTGGGCGGCTCCCGGCGCTACACCGATCTGCACGCCGATCTGCCGGGCGTCAGCACCGACATGCTCGCCTCCCGGCTCAAGGACATGGAGCGGGACGGCCTGGTCACCCGCCGCCGGCTCGCCCCGCCCGGAGCGGCCTTCGTCTACGAACTCACCCCCCGCGGCCGTGCGCTGCTGCCCGCGCTGACCGCCCTCGCCGAGTGGGGCGCCCCCGCCCTGGACGAGAAGCGCCCGACGGACGCGGTGCGGGCCCACTGGTTCGCGCTGCCCCTCGTCCCCCGGCTGGCCCGGCATTTCACGGAGGGCGTCGAGGTGGTCGGTATCGCCCTCGACGAGGGTGAGTTCCATGTCGTCCTCGGGGGCGGGGGAGTGGGGGGCGCCGGGCTGGACTCCGACGGTCCGGATGGCCGGCCCGGCGATGTGGACGGCTGGTCGCGCGCTGCGGACGGTGGGCCGCTCTCCGCGGACGGCGGGCCGCGCTCCGCGGACGGTCGGCCCGGTTATGCGGATGGTCCCGCCGAGCGCCCCGATGTGCGGTTGCGGATGGACACCGCGACCTGTGCCGAGATCGCCTACGATCGCCTCTCCCTCGCGCAGGGCATCGAATCCGGCCGGATCGTGGTCACCTGGCCCGAGGTGTCCGGCGGACGGCGGCGACGGAAGAGGACGGCAACGGCATGACGAAGCGCCCCCTGGCGGTCTTCGACCTGGACGGCACGCTCGCCGACGCCGGTCACCGGCAGCATCTGCTGCGCCGCACCCCGCGCGACTGGAAGGCGTTCTTCGCGGCCGCCACCGAGGACCCTCCGCTCGCCGAAGGGGTGGCCCTGGCCCTGCGCAGCACCGAGGACTGCGAGGTCGTCTATCTGACCGGCCGCCCGGAGCGCTGCCGCCGCGACACGCTGGCCTGGCTCGCCCGGCACGGGCTGCCCGAGGGCCGGTTGTGGATGCGTCCCGAAAGTGACCGGCGCCCGGCCCGGCACACCAAGCTGGAGATCCTGCGCCGGATCGCGCGCGGCCGCGAGGTCCGCCATGTCGTCGACGACGACGAACTCGTCTGCGACGCCTGCGAGAAGGCCGGCTTCCCGGTGATACGGGCCCGGTGGGCCACCCCGTCCGAGACCCTGCGCGACGCCCAGCAGCGGGCCGGGCGCACCTGAGCCTCCGTACGCGCCGGACCGGGGGCACCTGAGCCTCGACGCGCGCCGAGCCGGGCGGTACCTGAACCACCTCGCGCGGTCGGGCCGGGGGGCGCGGCCTCAGCCCCCTGTGCATGGCTGCACCCGGCGCCGCCTCGGCCGGTCGAGCCCTGCGCCGCGGGGGAATCCATGACGCCGGACCCTCCCCGCGATGTGGCGGAGACTGTTCCCTGGAGGATACCGACCGCTTAGTATGTCGCTGGCGGGGGCGCCGGCGCGCCCTTTGCCCCACCCGCGTATCCAAGGTCTGTGGAGGCACCAGGTGAAGGCATGGCGCGTACACGCGAACGGTGAGCCGCGTGAAGTGATGCGGCTGGAGGAGGTGCCGGATCCGCAGCCGGGACCGGGGCAGCTGCTGCTGCGGGTGCGGGCCGCCAACGTCAACTTCCCCGATGCGCTGCTGTGCCGCGGCCAGTACCAGGTCCGGCCGCCGCTGCCGTTCACCCCCGGCGTGGAGATCTGCGGCGAGGTGATCGCCGCGGGGGAGGGGGCGGCCGGAGAGATCGGGGCGCGGGTGCTGGCGCAGCCGCCGCTGCCCGACGGCGGTTTCGCCGAACTCGCCGTCGTCGACGCGGCGACGGTCCGCCCGGCCCCCGAGGCGCTGGACGACGCCGAGGCCGCCGCACTGCACATCGGTTACCAGACCGGCTGGTTCGGACTGCACCGCAGGGCCCGGCTCCAGGCGGGCGAGACCCTGCTCGTGCACGCCGCCGCCGGGGGCGTCGGCAGCGCCGCCGTACAGCTCGGCAAGGCCGCCGGTGCGCGGGTCATCGGCGTGGTGGGCGGCGAGGACAAGGCCCGCACCGCCCGCGAGCTGGGCTGCGATCTCGTCCTCGACCGGCGCCACGACGACATCATCGGCGCCGTGAAGGAGGCCACCGGCGGCCGCGGCGCGGATGTGGTCTACGACCCGGTGGGCGGTGAGGCCTACGCCAAGTCCGTCAAGTGCATCGCCTTCGAGGGCCGGATCATCGTCGTCGGCTTCGCCGGCGGCGCCATCCCCACCCCGGCCCTCAACCACGCGCTGGTGAAGAACTACGCGATCCTGGGCCTGCACTGGGGCCTCTACAACACCAAGGACCCGGCCGCGGTCGACGCCTGCCACGAGGAGCTGGCCAAACTCGCCGCACAGGGCGCCGTCAAGCCGCTCATCGGCGGCAGGTTCCCCCTGGAGGACGCAGCCGTTGCCGTCCAGCGGGTCGCCGACGGTACGTCCACCGGCCGGCTCGTCATCCTGCCCACGGCCGAGGAGACCCGATGACCGACGCCGAAGACCTGCGCCGGCGCACCGCCGAGCTGCTTGCCGCACACCCTCCGGCCAGTACCGAACGGCTGGACTTCCTGCGCGCCCGCTTCGACGCCGGACTGGCCTGGGTGCACTACCCCGAAGGCCTCGGCGGGCTGGACGCGCCACGCTCCCTGCAAGCGGTCGTGGACGCGGAGTTGGCGGCCGCCGGAGCCCCCGGCAACGACCCCGGCCGCATCGGCATCGGCCTCGGCATGGCCGCGCCCACCATCCTGCGCTTCGGCACCGACGAGCAGAAGCAGCGTCTGCTGCGCCCGCTGTGGACCGGCGAGGAGGTGTGGTGCCAGCTGTTCAGCGAGCCCGGGGCCGGCTCCGACCTGGCGGCCCTGGCGACCCGAGCCGTCCGGGAGGACGGGGGCGAAGACGGGGACGAGGGCGACTGGATCGTGGACGGCCAGAAGGTCTGGACGTCCAGCGCCCATCTGGCCCGCTGGGCGATCCTGATCGCCCGTACCGACCCCGGCCTGCCCAAGCACCGCGGCATCAGCTACTTCCTCTGCGATATGACCGACCCCGGCGTCGAGGTGCGTCCGCTGCGGCAGATCACCGGCGAGGCCGAGTTCAACGAGGTCTTCCTCACCGGCGTCCGCATCCCCGACAGCCACCGCCTCGGCGAGGTCGGCGAGGGCTGGAAGGTCGCCCGGACCACGCTGATGAACGAGCGGGTCGCCATCGGCGGCGCCCGCATGCCGCGCGAAGGCGGGATGATCGGCGTGGCCGCCGCCGACTGGCGCGCGCGGCCCGAGCTGCGCACCCACGATCTGCACCAGCGGCTGCTGACGCTGTGGGTGGAGGCCGAGGTCGCCCGGCTGACCGGCGAGCGCCTGCGCCAGCAGCTGTCCCACGGCCAGCCCGGTCCCGAGGGCAGCGGGATGAAGCTGGCCTTCGCCCGGCTCGCCCAGGAGATCAGCGGCTGGGAGGTGGAATTCCTCGCCGAGGACGGTCTGACCTACGACGACTGGACGATGCGCCGCCCCGACGGGGTCGACTTCACCGGCCGCGAGGCCGGCTACCGCTATCTGCGCGCCAAGGGGAACTCCATCGAAGGAGGCACCTCGGAAGTGCTGCTCAACATCGTCGCCGAACGTGTGCTGGGGCTGCCGCCCGAGCCGCGCACCGACAAGGACGTCGCGTGGAAGGACCTCCCCCGATGAACGACGGGACACCCCTGAACGGCACCCCGGCAGCCGACCCCGACCTCCTCTACTCCGCGGAGGAGGACGCGCTGCGCGACGCCGTACGGTCGCTGCTCGCCGACCGCAGCGATCCGGCCACCGTGCTCGCCGGCCTGGAGTCGCAGGCCGCCTACGACACCGGCCTGTGGCGGGCGCTCGCCACGGACATCGGCGCCGCGGGCCTGCTGGTGCCCGAAAAGCTCGGCGGAGCGGGCGCGAGCGCCCGCGAGGCCGCCGTGGTGCTGGAGGAGACCGGCCGCTGTGTCGCGCCCGTCCCCTATCTGACCAGCGCGGTCATCGCGGTGACCGCCCTACTCGGCTGCGACCACGACCAGGCGGACGTCGCCGCGCCGCTCGCCGCGCTCGCCGGGGGCAACGCCGTCGGTGTGCTCGCCGTCCCGCTGCCCACCGCTCCGGGCGGGCCGGCCGCACCCACCGTACGGGCCACGGCCGACGGCGCCCTGACCGGCCGGGTGACCTCGGTCGCCGACGCCGCGGGCGCCGAACTCCTCCTGGTCCCGGCCGAGGGGCCCGACGGCCCGGTCCTCTACGCGGTCGAGGCAGCCGCGGACGGTGTCCGCACCGATCCCGTCACCCCGCTCGACCTCACCCGCCCCCTGGGGCACCTCACCCTCGACGGTGCTCACGGCCGGCTCCTGGCGAGCGGCGACCGGGCCCGCACCGCCGTCGCACACGCCCTGCTCACCGGTGCCGGGCTGCTCGCCTCGGAACAACTGGGCGTCGCCGAATGGTGCCTGGCCGAAACCGTGCGCCACACCGCCGAACGCACCCAGTTCGGCCGCCCCGTCGGCTCGTTCCAGGCGCTCAAGCACCGGATGGCCGCACTCTGGCTAGAGGTGGCCTCGGCCCGCGCCGCCGCCCGCAACGCCGCGGACGCACTGGCCGCCGGCAGCGCCGACGCCCCGGTGGCGGTGGCCGTCGCCCAGGCGTACTGCGCGCCGGTGGCGGTGCGCGCCGCCCAGGAGTGCATCCAGCTGCACGGAGGCATCGGCATGACCTGGGAACACCCGGCCCATCTGTTCCTCAAGCGGGCCAAGAGCGATGAACTCGCCCTGGGTTCGCCGGGGCGGCACCGGGAGGCACTGGCGGGGCTGGTCTCGCTCGACGCCCCTTAGCCCTCGACGCCCCTTTGCTCTCGGCGCCTCGTGGCGGGTGCCTCCCCAGACCGCCTCCTGCGGGCCACCTCGTGCGGGCCGCCGGCCGCCCGCGGCTCGTCATTCGGTGATGGCGAAGGTCCGGCTGACGGCGCCGACCGCGCCGTCACCGGCGGTGGCCACCTCCAGGACATAGCGGGGGCCGGGCGGCACCTTGGGCAGCGTCACGAGCGCCTCACCGGTCGGTCCGGCTTCCGCCCGGGGCACCACCAGGGCCACCCGCTGCGACCGGCCGTGGCCCGTCGCCGCCCGCAGCCAGACGTCCACCTCCTCGCCCGTGCTGTTCTTCCAGGCCGCCGTGAAGCTGCCGTTCGCCTTGTAGTCGACACCGGGCTTCGGCGCGGTCACCTCGATCCGTCCCGTCGGCGGCGGGACGAAGTCTTCGGACTTCTCGGGTTCTTCGGGTCCGGCGCCGGTGGCGGTCTCGTGGAGGACGGAGGTGGCGGCCCGCGCGGCCGAGCCCGCATGGCCGGACACGGCGGCCGTCGGACGGCCGGCCGAGGGCCAGTTCTTGCCGCCGGGCGGGCTCGACGGGGTCAGCGAGATCACCAGCATGCATCCGACGGCGGTGGCGGCGACGGCGACGGCCAGATTGGTGGCCATCGAGGTGGCCCTGCACATCGAATCCTCGTTTCCTCGGGGGAGTGGCGAGCCGGAACATCCCCGGCACTCTGATCATCAAAAACGACGCGCGGAGCGATCACCTGGATGGACATCGCCGGCGCGACAGCCGCCGGTGGCCGGAGGAGAATCCCCCGGTGCGGGCCGAATCGACCCCGGCAGCGGTGATGTCTGGAAAGTGCGGTTCGGGTAGCGTCGAACACATGAAGACCGCAACACGTCGTGCGCTGATCGGACCGGTTCTGCTGCTGATGGCCGCCCTGCTGGTGGTGGCCGCCGCACTGGCACCGGGAGCCCGTGCCGCCGGCGGGCTCGACGCGGCCGCGGCAGCCCTCAAGAAGGGCCCGGTCTATGTGGATCCCCGGGCTGCGGGGCAGTTCTCCCCGGCCGAGGCGGAGGCGCTGGCCAAGAAGATCAAGGACGCGGACAAGCCGGTCTTCGTCGCCGTGCTGCCACGCGCCGCCGAGTACCCGCCCGGCACGCTGCTGACGGATCTGCGCACCAAGACCGGCATCAGCGGGGTCTACGCCGTCGAGCTCGGCACCGGCTTCAACGCCGGTGCCGACCCGCGGGTGATGCCGCACAGCGCGGTGCAGAACCTCGTCGGATCGGTCAAGCGCTCCCACTACCCGAGCGTCAACGCCCGGCTGAACAGCTTCGTCGACACCGCGCTCACCTCGGCGCAGGGCCGGGCACCCGCCTCCTGGGGCGACTCCGGCGGCAGCGGCTTCGACACCGGCACCGCGATCGGTCTCGGTGTGCTGGTGGTCGTCGGCGGTGGTGGCGCGTACGCCCTCGCCCGCCGCAACCGCAGGAAGCGGGCCGAGGAGGAGCGGGCGGCGCTGGAGGACCTGCGGGTCGTCGTCGACGAGGACATCACCGCCTTCGGCGAGGAGCTGGACCGGCTCGACTTCCACCCCGGTGAGCCCGGTGCCGACGACGCGATGCGCGCGGACTACAGCCATGCGCTGGACGCGTACGAGAACGCCAAGTCGTCGATGGCGGCAGCCGGGCACCCCGGCGAGGTGCAGGCAGTGACCAAGGCCCTGGAGGACGGCCGGTTCTCGCTGGCCACCCTTGCCGCGCGACGCGAGGGCAGGCCGCTGCCCGAGCGCCGGCTGCCCTGCTTCTTCGATCCGCGCCACGGTCCGTCCGTCGCCGATGCCGCCTGGGCACCCGCGGGCGGTGCGGAGCGCACCGTGCCGGTCTGCGCCGCGGACAAGAGCCGCCTGGACGACGGCCGGGAGCCGCTGGCCCGTACGGTCCGCACCCCGAGCGGCGACCGCCCCTACTGGGACGCGGGCCCGGCCTACGGCCCCTGGGCCGGCGGCTACTTCGGCGGCGGCCTGCTGCCCGGCCTCCTGGTGGGCACGCTGCTCGGCAACATGATGTGGTCGACCGACGCCTATGGCGCCGGCTTCGGCGGCCCCACCGGTGCCGAGGGCGGCGACTCCACCGGAGCCGACTTCAACTCCGACGACTTCGGGGGCGGCTTCGGCGACGGGGGCGGCTTCGACGGTGGGGGCTTCGGGGATGGCGGGGGCTTCGGTGGCGGCGGAGGCGACGGGGGTTTCGGCGGCGGTTTCTGAGCGCTGGGCGCCTCCCGTGCCGCCGTAGTAGGGCGCTCCCCGCCCTCGCGCAGTAAGGCGCTCCCCCCCTCGCGCAGTAAGGCGCTCCCCGCCTCGCGCATCAGGGCACTCCCCGCGCCCGCCGCACCCGCCGGGCGCTCAGCGCTCTGTCGTGTGCACCGCCCGCTTGGTGCTCAGCGCTCCGTTCTGTGCACCGCCCGCTTGGCGCCGAGGAACCGCCGGTAGCGCGGGCGCGCCGCGAAGTCCGCATAGCGCCATATGGCGGGTTCGCCGACCTCCCGGCACAGATGCAGGACCTGGTCGGGCCCCAGGTGCACGCCCACATGCGCGCCGTACCCCGCCGGCCGGCCGTCGAGCGGCCCGGAGTCGAACAGGACCAGATCCAGCGGTTGCGGAGGGTCGGCCTGCCGTGTTGTGTGCGCGTCCGCCCAGAGTTCCGCCGAGCGCAACGGTGGTATCAGCAGGCCGAAGTGGCGCAGCACGGCGTAGGCGTAACGCTGACAGTTCGCGCCCCCGGTCAGATCGGCGAAGGGATCAGGGGCGGCGCCGCCGGGCGCACCGTCCGGCCGTGCCAGGGGGTATGACGGGCATTCAGGTGTCGGCGCTCCCGGATGGCGGGCGCCCGAGTAGGTCACCTTCCGCAGTGCCCGGGGAAGCTGCCGGAAGGCTACTGCGCCACCGGAGGCGGGGATTTGACGGCCGGGGTCGTACCTCACCCGGCCATGATGCAGGGGATCTCCCTCGTGCCGCACGCCCCGGTGTCGAGCAGGCTCGACGAATCGGACCCGACGTGCACTCGACACCGCGAGGAGACCCCGATGGAACGCCGCTTTCGCAAGGCAGCTCTCTGGGGCGCGACCGTCGCCGCCGTCATGGCGGCCGCCGGCCCGCTCGGTCCGGCGCATGCCGTGCCGCGGCCGGACCCGTCGCCCCCGCCCTCGCCGCGCGCCATGCTCGATGCGATGCGCCGGGACCTCGGGCTGACGGCACCGCAGGTGCGCGCCCGGCTCGCCCAGGAGGCCGAGGCGCACCGCGCCGTGGCCGGCGTGCGCCGGGCGCTCAGCGCACCGCCCGCCGGGATGTGGTTCGACAAGACGACCGGCAAGCTCGTCGTCGCGGTCACCGGCGCCGCCGATGCGCAGCGGGTACGTGCCGCCGGTGCGGTGCCCAAAACGGTGCCGCACAGCCGCGCCACGCTCACCGCACTGGTGCAGCAGATCAACCGCAAGGCCGGCAAGGGCGTACCGGGCGTCACCGGGTGGGGCGTGGACGAGCGCGCCGACGGCGTCGTGGTCCGTCTCGACCACACCAGGCGCACCGCCCGCACCGACGCCTTCGAGGAGGCCGTCCGCGGTCTCGGGGCGCGCACCAAGGTCCCCGTCACCTTCGAGCGCGGCGACCGCAGGCCACGTCAGCAGGGCGGCTCGGTGGTGGGCGGCGAGCGGTGGATGCCCGGCAGCGACGGCATCTGCTCGATCGGCTTCTCGGTGACCGGGCCGGACGGCTTCCAGGGATTCCTGACGGCCGGTCACTGCACCCTCACCGCCGACCAGCCCGCGTACGGCAAGGACGGCACCCGCATGGGCATCTCCAACGAGGACGGCCGGCACAGCGTCAACGACCGCGAGGGCGACTTCGGGCTGGTGGGGGTCGACCAGCCGGACTGGATCGTCAGCTCGTATGTGGCGGGCCAGGGCGGTACGCCGGTCGCCGTCACCGGTTCCCAGGAGGGCCTGGTGGGCATGTCGATCTGCCGCTCAGGGCAGAGCAGCGGCTGGCACTGCGGGGAGATCACCCGGGTCGACCAGACCGTGGACTACGGCAACACGGTCGTCGAGGGCCTTTCGTTCACCAACGCCTGCTCGGCGCCCGGTGATTCGGGCGGTTCGTACGTCACCCAGCCCAACGCCCCGATGGCGATCGGCATGCACTCCGGCGGAGGCGCCGCCACCTGCGGCAACTTCGGCGGTGCCACCGTCACCATCTTCCAGCCGGTCGGGGAGCCGCTGGCCAAGTGGAACCTGAAACTGAAGACGGGGAGTCCGTGACGGGGAGTCTGTGGTGGGCAGTCCGTGACGGGCGGTTTGTGGGGGCAGCATTTGACGGCCGGTGCCTGACGCGGTCGGTATCCGCCGGCCCCCGGCGCCTACGATGAGAGGCCGGTGGCGGGAAGCCCGCGGGCGCCCGAGCGGCGGACCGGCACGTACGGGTACGAGGACGGTACGGGGATGGGGACGGGAGAGATCGTGGTGGGAGCGGCACAGGCGTCGGACGGGGAGAGCGCTACGGACGCGGGATCCGGTGCGGGCACGGGAACCGGTACGAGCACGGAGACCGGCGCGGACGCGGCCGTGCCGTTCGCCGTCCCCGTCACCGTGCGCGGCTACGAAACCGACACCCAGGGCCATCTCAACCAGAGCGTCTATCTGCAGTACGCCGAGCACGCCCGCTGGTCGCTGCTGCAGGCGAGCGGCATCCGCCAGAGCACCATGGTGGAGCGCCGGGTCGGCCCGGTGACCGTCGAGACCACCATCCGCTACCGGCGCGAGCTGCGGGCCGGTGACGAGGTCGAGGTGAGCTGCGCCTTCGTCTGGGGCGAGGGCAAGACCTTCCGGATCGAGCAGACCGTCCGTAAGGCGGACGGCACGGTGGCCGCCGAGGTGAGCGCCGTCTGCGGGCTGCTCGACCTCACCGAGCGCAAGCTTCTCAAGGATCCGCGAGCGGCCTTCCGCGACCTGGCCGACGACCCTTCACTGCTCGGTCTCGCCGACGACTGACGAGGGCCGTCGAGGGCTGTCGGGCTGCTCCGGGGCACTGCGGGGCACTCAGGAGCGCCGCCGCGGTCCGCGAAGTCCGGTCCCTTACCCCCGGGTAATGTGGGCGCGTGGACATGCTGCACCTGCGCTACTTCGTCGCGGTCGCCGAAGAGCTGAATTTCTCCCAGGCGGCACGCAAGCTGCATATGGCGGCGTCTCCGCTGAGTCAGCGGATCAAGGACCTCGAGCGTGAGCTGCAGCAGACGCTCTTCGACCGCACCACCCATCACGTCGAGCTGACGCCCGCCGGTGCCGCGTTGCTGCCGATGGCGCGCGATGTGCTGGAACGCGTCAACTCCATTCCCTGGCGGCTGCGTGAGGCGGTCCGTCCGCAGCGCACCACCCAGCTCATCGGGATGCCCTCCGGGGTGCACCCCGGCCTCCGTGCCCGGGTCCGGGAACTGGCGGAGGCCTGCGGGGAGACCTATGAGCTCAAGCGCTGGCCCGGCCGTTCCGCCGGCCTCGCCGAGGCGGTCCGCGACGGCCGGCTGGCTCTCGCACTGGCCCGGCTCCCGGTCGTGGACCCCGCTCTCGGCATCATCGAGGTCATGCGGGAACGGCTCGGGGCGGCGGTCCCCGCCGACCGGTTCGAGGGCCGGGAGTCGGTCACCCTGGACGAGCTGAAGCAATTCCCCTTTGTGGCCACCGCGCCCGAGGCCCTGCCCGCGTATTTCGACGAAATCGATGCCCGGCTGAATTCCGCGGGGCTGAAGAAGAGAATTCGCCTCAATAGCTCCGATTATGCGGGGACCTCGGAGTTGGTATCCGGCGGCCTCGCGTTTTCGATGACGATGCTTTCTCCGGAGAGCCCGATGCAGCTTTACCAGCTGGACAATGTGAAGGTGCTGCCGGTGCTGGACTTCCGGCCCGAACTCGCCACCGGGCTGCTCTTCCGTACGGACCGGGCGGAACCCGGCGGCGACCTCGAAGGTCTCGTCACCGCGGCCCGGCGCATCTTCGCCGAGGAGCTTTTCGCCTGACGGGCGGGCGCCGGTAATCCGCTGAGAAGGGTATGACCGCTGTGGTCATACCCTTCTTCGTTTCTTGATCGTTCTCATTCTGCGGTATCTCGCCTAACGTCGAAAGCGGAAAAATTCGCAGTACGGCTACTTCCGCAGGAGCGACAATGGACGCCACGACCGAAAGCGCCAACGGCCCGCTGGACGGCGTACGGGTGATCGATCTGTCCACGGTGGTGATGGGCCCCTACGCCGCCCAGATCCTCGGGGACCTCGGCGCCGACGTCATCAAGATCGAGTCGCCGTCGGACACCGTACGGTCGGGCCGGTACCGGACCACGCCCGGGATGACACCGCTCAACCTGAACGTCAACCGCAACAAGCGCAGCGTCTCCCTGAACCTCAAGGACGAGGCCGACCGCGAGCGCGCCCTGGCGCTCATCAGCACGGCCGACGTGCTGATCACCAATATGCGCCCCGGCGCCCTGACCCGGCTCGGCCTGACCTACGCCGACCTCGCCGAGCGCCACCCCGGTCTGGTCTACGCCCACGCCCAGGGGTTCCGCAGTGACTCCGACCGGGCCGGTCACGCCGCGTACGACGAAACGGTGCAGGCGTCCTCCGGGCTGGTCGACGTGGCCCACCGCGCCCTGGGCCGGCCCGTCTACCTGCCGACCATCATCGGCGACAAGGTCGCCGCGCTCACCATCGTCCACTCGGTGCTCGCCGCGCTGGTGTACCGCGACCGCACGGGGCGCGGCCAGCACATCGAAGTCCCCATGACGGACACCCTCCTCGCCTTCAACCTCGTCGAGCACCTGTCCGGCCACGTCTACGAGCCGGCGGAGGGTTCCACCGGCTTCCCGCTGTCCATGAAGCGCGGCCACCGGGCCGTGTCCACGGCCGACGGGCTCGCCTGCATCGTGCCGTACTCCCCGCAGAACTACCGCGACTTCTTCGCCGCCGCCGGCCGCCCCGACCTCGCCGAGGACCCCCGGGTGGCGGGACCGGGCATCGAGGACGCCGATGTCGATCCGCTCATGGAACTGGTGGCCCGCTGCGCCGGCGGCCTGACCACCGAGGAGTGGGAGGAGATCTGCGCCAAGCACAGCATCCCCATGGCGCCCGTGCTGGAGCTGGACCGCGCGGCCGACGATCCCTACGTCCGGGACGGCCACCTCCTCGACCTGGTCGAGCACCCCAGTGAGGGCCCGATCCGTTCGATCGGCATCCCCGTGCGCTACTCCGCCACGCCGGGCTCGGTCCGGCGGCTCGCCCCGCTGCCCGGCCAGCACACCGACGAGGTCTTCGACGAGCTGGCCGTGAACCGCTGCTGACGGTGCGTCAGCCCAGATCCACCCTCTCCGCATCACATCCGACGACCACCGAAGGACCCGGGCATGCCCAGTACACCGGACACCACCCCTGCCTCCAACGCCGCCCAGCGCGACGAGCTGGCCTCGCTCGCCGCATCGGCCGACGTACGGGAAGGCATGACGGCCTTCGCCGAGCGCCGCGCCCCTATGTGGCAGGGAAGGTAGAAGGAGCACCCATGAAACAGAGCGACGTCCTCCGGCACCATGCCACCCCGCTGCTCAACCCGGCCTATCCGCCCGTCATTCCCCGCTTCACCCACCGCGAGTACCTCAACATCGTCTACCGCACCGACTACGACGCCCTGCGCGCCGTGGTTCCCGAGCCGCTGGAGATTGACGAGCCGCTGGTCCGCTTCGAGGTGATGCGGATGGGCGATGTCACCGGGTACGGGCCGTACGCCGAATCCGGCCAGGCGATCCCGGTCCGCCTCGGCGGCGAGCGGGGCGAGTACCTGCACGCCATGTACCTCGACAACTTCGCGGCCACGGCATCCGGGCGCGAGGCGAGCGCCTACCCCAAGACCATCGGATCGCCCGCCCTCTACGTGGACCACGGCGCGCTCGTCGGCGTCCTCGACTACGGCACGGTCCGGGTGGCGACCGCCACCATGGGCTACAAGCACCACGAGCTGGACCCCGGCGAGGCGGCCGCGCAGATCACCGTGCCCACCTTCATGCTCAAGCTGGTCCCGGGCTACGACGGGGCGCCACAGGTGGCCCAGTTGGTCCGCACCGAGATCAGCGACGTGACGGTCAAGGGAGCCTGGACCGGCCCCGCCCGGCTGCAACTGCAGGCGCATGCGTTGGCCCCGCTGGCCGATCTCCCGGTCCACGAGATCGTCTCGGCGAGCCACCTCCTCACCGACCTCACCCTGGCGCCGGTCGAGCCGGTGCACGACTACCTCGCGCGCTGAAGCCGCGTACCGAAGGAAGCATCTGCCATGAGCACCACCCACCCCGGCGCGGACACCGTTGCCGTGATCGGCGCCGGGACCATCGGACTCTCGTGGGCCGCCCTGTTCGCCGGGCACGGACTGCGGGTGCGGGTCACCGATCCGCGCCCCGACCTCGCCGAAGCCGTCGACGCGGCGCTGGCCGAGGCCGCCCCGCAACTGGCCCGGCAGGGCCTCGACACCGACGGCCTCGCCGGCCGTGTCCACCTGGCCGGCGAGGTCACCGAGGCCGTCCGGCACGCCGATGTGGTCCAGGAGAACGGCCCGGAGAACACCGCCTTCAAGCGGGAGCTCTTCACGCAACTGGTCCGAGAAGCCCCGCCGCACGCACTCCTGCTGAGCTCGTCCTCGGCCCTCCCCTCCACCGCGTTCACCGACGGGCTCGACGACGCCGGGCGCATCCTGATCGGCCATCCGTTCAACCCGCCGCACCTCGTGCCGCTGGTGGAGGTGGTGCCCGGCCGGCGCACCCGCGAGGACTCCGTCACCCGGGCGGTGGAGTTCTACCGCGCGGTCGGCCGGGTCCCGGTGGTGGAGCGCAAGGAGATCCCTGGCTTCGTCGGCAACCGCCTGCAGAACGCGCTCAGTCGCGAGGCGATCCACCTGGTGGAACAGGGCGTGGTCAGCCCGGCCGAGCTCGACGCGATCATGGTGAACTCGCTGGGGCTGCGCTGGTCGACGGTGGGCCCCTTCCTCGGCGCCCACCTGGGCGGCGGCCCCGGCGGCTACCGGCACATGGCCGAGCACATCGGCCCGTCGATGCAGCGGATGTGGGACTCCCTCGGCCGCCCCGAGCACGGCCCCGAACAGGCCGAGCGCCTCATCAGGGCCGTAGAGGACGCGTACGGCTCCCGCTCCTACCGCGACCTCAGCCAGGAACGCGACCGCAAACAGCTCGCGGTCCTCGACGCCCTGGAGAACGCCGCCGCCCCCGGGCAGAGCGAGGAGCACCAGGAGGCCCGGCCATGACGGCCGCCGACGCGGGAGCGCCTTCGCCTCCCGCCGGGTCCGCCCGCACGGCCTCACCCTCCGACGCCATCTCGGCGTGCCCCGCGCCCGCCAGGGAGATGCTCACCGCCCACATCGCGGGCGGCAGCAGGGAAGTGGCGCACGAGGCCGCACGGACTGCCCCCGCGGAGGCCGGCCGCCGTCTGCGTGGCGGGCCGTTGGTGCACTGTGCCGGCCCTGGTGTATTTCAGGCCAGGGGAGATCGCGAAAACCGGCCTTCGAGTGTGTGTTCGCCCAGGTGGCCGGGTGGTGGCCGAGGCGGCACGGCACCTTTGTGACCTTGGCGGAATCAACTACCGCCTGATGCACATGCGTTGACAGTGCATGGGGGTGGCTCCACCATGCAACGCGGCATCAGCGGATCAGGCCTGCCCCTCGGGTCTGACCGCCGGTTACCGCAGGTGGCAGTGGTAAGCGTGTCCGCCCCCAGCAGAAGGAGCGCCCGTGGCCCCCCGGCCCCCACTCTCCGGCACCCCTCTCCCCGGCACCCCCCACTCCGGCCGCGATCTGGTCATCGTGCTCTCGCCCTTCGAGGAGCCGGGTGAACGGATCGTCGTGGCAGCCGAACGCGCCGGCGCGCTCGGCCTGCTGGACCTCGGCAGGGACGCCGGTGCCGCGCGTGACGCGCTGGCGCGGCTCGGGCGATTACGCCATGGTGTGCGGGTGCCGGTGGGGTGTCCGCTCACGCCCGCCGAGCTGCCCGAGGGGACCGACACCGTGCTGCTCGCCGACCCGCGGGCGTACGGAGCGGGCGGGTGGGCGTACGGCGCCGGCCCGGACGGTGCGGCTACCGGTTCGGATGGTGCGGTCCCGGGCCCTGACGGTCCGGTCCCCGGTCCTGACGACTGGGCCGACGGCGGGCGGCGCCGCGTATGGGCCGAGATCACCAGCCCGGAGGAGGCCGTGGCGGCGTGTGCCGCCGGCGTCAGTGCGCTCGTCGCCCGGGGGCGGGAGTCGGGCGGCCGGGTCGGCGAACTCACGACCTTCGTCCTGCTCTCCCGTGTACTGGCCGACCCGGCCGTGACGGTTCCCGTGCTCGCCGCCGGGGGAATCGGGCCGCACACCGCCGCCGCGGCCGTCGCCGGCGGAGCGGCCGGGGTGCTGCTGGACTCCCAGCTCGCGCTCACCACCGAGGGAGCGGCCCGGCTGCCCCGCGCGGTCGCCGACGCCATCCGGGCCATGGACGGCAGCGAGACCACGCTCGTCGCGGGCCACCGGGTCCTCACCCGCCCGGACCTCGCCGCCCCCGCGGCGGCCACGGCCACCGGAGGGGACGACGCCGGGAGCGCCGGGCGGCAGACCGGCACCGCCCCTCGCATCGCCGCCCTCCTGGGCGCCCGCGACCTGCAGACCCAGCTGCTCCCCATCGGCCAGGACGGCGCGTTCGCCGCCCGGCTCGCCGCGCGGCACCGCACCACCGGCGGCGTCGTCCAGGCGGTACGGACCGCCCTCGCCGGGCACCTTGCCGCGGCGGCGCGCACCCGGCCGCTCGCGCCGCGCCCCGGGGCCCGTCATCTCCCCGTGGCCCAGGGGCCGATGACCCGGGTCAGCGATGTGTCCGCCTTCGCCGCCGTGGTCGCCGCCGAGGGCGGGCTGCCCTTTCTCGCTCTCGCCGTCATGGACGGGGAGCAGGTGCGCCGGCTGCTGGCCGAGACCGCCGGGCGGCTGGGCGAACGGCCCTGGGGCGTCGGCCTGCTGGGCTTCGCCCCGCCCGAGCTCCGGCGCGAACAGCTTGCCGCCGTGGCCGAGTTCGCCCCCGAGTACGCGCTCATCGCCGGCGGCCGGCCCGCCCAGGCCGCGCCGCTCGAAGCGGCCGGGACCCGGACCTACCTCCATGTCCCGGCCCCCGGCCTGCTGGAGCGCTACCTCGCCGAAGGCGCCCGGAGATTCGTCTTCGAGGGGCAGGAGTGCGGGGGGCACATCGGCCCCCGGGCCAGCTTCCCGCTGTGGGAGGAGCAGATCGAGCGGCTGACCGCCCACGCCCGGACGCACGGCGGGACGGCCGAGGACCTGGACCTGCTCTTCGCGGGCGGCATCCACGACGCCCGCACCGCCGCCATGGCGGCCGCCGCCGCGGCCCCGCTCACCGACATCGGCGCCCGCATCGGCGTCCTGATGGGCACCGCCTACCTCTTCACCCAGGAGGCCGTGGCCACCGGCGCCGTCCTGCCCGGCTTCCAGGACACCGCCCTGGCCTGTGACCGGACCGTCCTGCTGCGGACCGCACCGGGCCATGCCACACGCTGCGCCGAGACCGCGTACGCCGAGGAGTTCACGGCCGCCGAACGGCGCCTCGCCGCCCAGGGCACGGACCCGCGCGCCCGGTGGGAGGAGCTGGAGCGGCGCAACCTCGGACGGCTGCGCCTGGCGAGCAAGGGCCTGCGCCATACGGACGGCGGGCCGCCGGCGCCGGCCGGGGAGCGGGAACAGCGCCGTGAGGGCCTGTACATGCTGGGCCAGGCCGCCACCGCCCGCAGCGCCACCACCACCGTCGCCGCGCTGCACACCGCCGTGACCGAGGGAGCCACCGCGCAGCTCACGGCCCGGGCGGCGGAGTTCGGGGAGAGCGGCGGGCAACAGGACGGACACCGGAGGCAGGAGGCGGAGCCGCTGGACATCGCCATCGTCGGCATGGCGTGCTGCTATCCCGGCGCGGCCGACAGCGCCCGCTTCTGGTCCAACATCGTCTCCGGCGTCGACTCCGTCACCGAGGTGCCCGCCGAGCGCTGGGACACCGGTACGTACCACGACCCGGACCCCGCGCGGGCGGGCGAGCGCACCCCGTCGCGCTGGGGCGGCTTCCTGCCCGCCGTCCCCTTCGACGCCCTCGCCCACGGCATACCCCCGGCCTCCCTCGCCGCCATCGAGCCGGTGCAGCTGCTCGCCCTGGACGCGGCCGCCAAGGCCCTGGCGGACGCCGGATACGCCGAGCGCGACTTCGACCGCGCCCGCACCAGCGTCGTGTTCGGCGCCGAGGCGGGCGCCGAACTGGCCGGCGCCTACGGCCTGCGCGCACTCCACCCGGCCTACCTGGGCGACCTGCCGCCCGCACTCGACGCCGAACTGCCCCGCCTGACCGAGGACTCCTTCCCCGGCGTCCTCGCCAACGTCATCGCCGGACGCATCGCGAGCCGGCTCGACCTCGGCGGCGCCAACTGCACCGTGGACGCCGCCTGCGCCTCCTCGCTCGCCGCCCTCGACCTGGCCTGTCGCCAATTGCGGGACCACGACAGTGATATGGCGCTGTGCGGCGGCGCCGACCTGCACAACGGCATCAACGACTACCTGATGTTCGCCTCCGTACGTGCCCTGTCGCCCACCGGCCGCTGCCGCCCCTTCGACGCGGCGGCCGACGGCATCGCACTCGGCGAGGGCGTCGGCGCACTGGTCCTCAAGCGGCTCGCCGACGCCGAACGCGACGGCGACCGGATCTACGCGGTCGTCAAGGCCGTCGGCACCTCCAGCGACGGACGGTCCCTCGGGCTGACCGCGCCCCGGCCCGAGGGTCAGCGGCGGGCCCTCGAACGCGCCTACCGGCGCGCCGGGATCAGCCCCGCACAGGTCGGTCTCCTCGAAGCCCACGGCACCGGAACCGTCGTCGGCGACACCGCCGAACTCGGCGTCCTCACCGAGGTGTTCGAGGCCGCGGGCACGCCCCCGGGCAGCTGCACACTGGGCTCGGTCAAATCGCAGGTCGGACACACCAAATGTGCGGCCGGCCTGGCCGGGCTCATCAAGGCCGCCCGCGCCGTGCACACCGGCGTCCGGCCGCCGACCCTGCATCTGACCCGGCCGGCCGCGGACCCCGGACCGTTCCGCTTCGACACCGGGGCCGCCCGGCCGTGGCCGGTCCCCGTGGGGCGGCGCTTCGCCGGGGTGAGCGCCTTCGGCTTCGGCGGCACCAATTACCACGCCGTACTGGCCGGTTACGACGGTGCGCCCGAGCCCGACCACGCCCTGACGCACTGGCCCGCCGAACTCTTCTGCTTCCGGGGGGCCGACCGCCCCGCCGCCGTACGGGCCATGGAGCGTCTTGCCGCACGGCTGGCGGACAACGCCGCCGCCGGGCGGCCGTGGCCGCTGCGCGACCTGGCCGCCGAGACCGCTGCGGCACAGGGGCCGGTCCAGATCTGTGTAGTGGCCGACGACCTCGACGATCTCGCCGTCAAGCTGGAAGCCGCCCGCCGCTTCGATGCCGTCGAGGGCGTGTATCCGCGCCGCCGGGACGCCGACCCCGGGCTGGTCTCCTTCCTCTTTCCCGGCCAGGGCAGCCAACGTCCGGGAATGATGGGCGAGTTGTTCCTCGCCTTTCCCGCCCTGCGCGACCTTCTGGACGAGGCCGATCCGGAGTGGGTCGCGGCCATGTTCCCGCCCACCGCCTTCACCGCCGAGCGCCGGACCGCCCAGCAGGCCGCCCTCACCGACACCCGCGTCGCCCAGCCGGCGCTCGGTCTCGCCTCCGCCGCCGCGCACCGGCTGCTCACCACGCTCGGCGTGCGCCCCGACTGCACGGCGGGCCACTCCTACGGCGAGCTGACCGCACTGTGGGCCGCGGACGCCTACGACACCGCGACCCTGCTGCGCCTCAGCGCCCGCCGCGGCGAGGCCATCCTCGGCGCCGCCGGGGACGACCCCGGGGCGATGGCCGCCGTGGTGGCGACTCCGGAGCGCGTCAGGGAGCTGATCCACGCGGCCGGGGTCGTCGTCGCCAATCACAACGCGCCCGAGCAGAGCGTGATCTCCGGTCCCACGGACGCCGTGGAATCGGCGGTGGCGGCGCTGCGCACGGCCGGCCTGGACGCGCGTCGTCTGCCGGTGGCCTGCGCCTTCCACAGCCCGCAACTCGCCGCAGCGCGCGACGCGTTCGGCGCCGAGCTGTCCGCGTCGCAGGTGGGCGTGCCCGCCTTCCCGGTCTGGTCCGGCGCCACCGCGCGCCCGTACGGCCGGGAGGCGTCCGCGGTCCGCGCCACCCTGGCGGACCAGGTCGCCGCACCCGTGCGCTTCGTGGAGCAGATCGAGGACATGTACGCCGCCGGGGTGCGCACCTTCGTGGAGGCCGGGCCCGGCCGGGTGCTCACCGGTCTCGTCGGGCGCATCCTGGACGGCCGGCCGCACACGGCCGTGGCGCTGGACGTCCCGGGCGAGCCGGGACTGGCCCGGCTGCCGCACGTGCTGGCTCAGCTCGCGGCGGCCGGGGTCCCGATCGCCCCGGAGGCCCTGTTCCACGGGCGTACGGAGACGCTGCCGACGGTTGCGCCGCGCCGCCCGGGGTGGCTGGTCGACGGGCATCTGGTGCGCACGGCCGACGGCGACTGCCTGCCGGGCGGACTGCGCCCCGCGCGACGCGTGGAAACGGGACGGCGGGGCGGGGAGGGGGCGGCGTCCGGGGGCTCCGTCGCGTCCGGGGGCTCGACCGTGTACGGGGGCTCGATGGTGTCCGGGGGCTGGACCGGGTCTGCGGGCCCGACCGCGTCTGCGGGCTCCACGGCATCCGGGAGCGACACCGCCTCCGGGAGCGACACCGCCTCCGGTGACGGTGCCCGGCAGGATGCGGTGCTGGAGTATCTGCGGGCATCGCGCGAGCTGATTGCGGCCCAACGAGACGTCGTGCTGGGGTATTTGGGGACGGCGGGAGATGCGGGAGGCGCGGGGGAGGCTGCTGCGGCCGCACCGCCGAGGAGCGTGCCCGTGCGGGCTGCCGCGTCGTATGCCGAGGCCGTCGGGGCCGGCGCCGGGGAGGCGGCCTTCGCCGAAGCCGGGGCCGGCGCACCGCTCGGGGCCGCCGCCGACGCCGCCGAACAGGCGCCCGGCACCGCCGCCCGGCGTCTGAGCCCCGCGGAACTCCTCGATGCCGTACGGGAGATCATTCACACCCGGACCGGCTATCCGCACGACATGCTCGACGCGGGCCTCGATCTGGAGGCCGACCTCTCGGTGGACTCCATCAAGCGCGTGGAGATCATCGGTGCGCTGGCCGACCGGATCGGACTGCCGCAGGACGCCGACGGAGCCATGGAATCGGCGGTGGAGCAGCTTTCCCGGGTCAAGACCATCAGCGGCATCGTCGACTGGATCGCCGACGCCCACCACGAGGCCGCACCGGAGACGGCCCCTTCACCCGAGCCCGCGGCGGCCCTCGCGGGAGCCGGTCCCGCAGCGGCCCTCGCAGAGGCCGGCTCCGCAGCGACCCCTGCCCTGTCCGAGCCGGCCGACTCTTCATCCGGACCACCTCGGCTGTCCCAGCTGCCCGAGCCCATGACGCCCGCCATCGCGCACCCGCCCACCGCCCCGAAGCCGCCCGCCGGGGCCGGGGCAGGAGCCGAGGCCGTGCTCACGGGCGCCCCCGTGCCCCGACGCCCCACCCGTTACCTGGTCCAGGTAACACCCCTCGGCCCCCCGGCGAGCCGGCCGGCCGCCGAGGTGGTGGCGGGCTGCGACTTCATCGTGGTGGAGGACGGCCAGGGCGTGGCGCTCGCCCTCACCGCCCTGCTGGAGAGCCACGGCGCACGGGTCCGTACCGTGCCCGCCGAGCGGCTGGCCGAGGTCGCCGCCGACGGGGTGGGTGGACTGGTGGACCTCAGCGCCCTGCGGGCGGGCCGCGGCGCGGTGCTGCCCGGACAGTACGCGGGGCTGCGCACCGCCCTGACCGGCGGCGCCCGGTGGCTGCTCCTGGCCACCGCGGCCGGCGGCACCTTCGGCCAGGACGCCGCCGAGGACGCCCCCGACCCCCTCCCCGGCGCCGGACTGCGCGGCTTTGCCCGTACGGCCGCCCTCGAATACCCCGGCGTCCTGATCCGCGCCGTGGACATCGACCCGAAGGACCGCCCCGAACGCATCGCGGCCCACCTCCTCGCCGAACTCTGCGCACCCGGCGAACCGGTCGTCGTCGGCCGCACCAACGGCACCCGCACCACCTTGCGCACCGTCCCCACACCGCTGCCACACGACCGGCCGCCCGCCACCGGCCGGCCGGCGCTCGATGCGGGCTCCGTGGTGCTGCTGACCGGCGGCGCCCGCGGCATCACCGCCCGTACGGCCCACGCCCTGGCCCGCGTCCACGGCTGCCACCTCGAACTCCTCGGGCGCACCCCCCTGGACGAGACCCCCGAGGACCCGGCGCTCGCGCATGCCCACGACCGCATCGCGCTGCGCGCCGCCCTCCTCGCCCAAGGGCTGCGCAGACCCGCCCGGATCGAGGCGGCGGCCACCCGCATCCTGGCGCAGCGCGAGATCACCGGCACCCTCGCCGCCCTGGCGCCGCACGCCGCTTCCGTGCGCTACCACGCGGCCGATGTCACCGACGCCGCCGCCGTACGCGCCGTGGTGGACGACATCAGGGACCGGCACGGCCGCCTCGACGGGATCGTGCACGGCGCGGGCACCCTGGAGGACAAGCTGCTGCGGGACAAGGACCCGGCCTCCTTCGCCCGGGTCTTCGCCGCCAAGGTCGACGGCGCCCGCCACCTCCTGGAGGCCGCCGGCGACGACACCGGCTTCCTGGTCCTCTTCGGCAGCGTCGCCGGGGTCTTCGGCAACCGCGGCCAGGCCGATTACGCCGCCGCCAACGACGCCCTGGACACCCTCGCCAGGGCCTGGTCGGCCCGTACGGCCGGGCGGGTCCTCGCCGTCGACTGGGGGCCCTGGGCGGCCGACGGCGGCGGCATGGTCACCCCGGAGCTGGAGCGCGCCTACGCCCGCCGGGGCATCCCGCTCCTGGACCCCGCTGCCGCGGCCGACGCCCTGCTGGCCGAACTGGTCCACGGCACCTCGCCCCAGGTCGTCCTGGCGGCGCAGACCGGCCAGGAGGCGGCGGGCAATGAGTGACACCGGTGCCCGGCGGACCGGACCCCGCCCCACGGACGCCGCGATCGTCGGCATGGGGGCGCTCTTCCCCGGTGCCGGTGACCTCGCCGCGTACCGGCGCAACCTGCTGGCCGGCCGGGACTGCATCACACAGGTGCCGCCCGGCCGCTGGGACCCCGAGGTCTACTACGACCCGCAGGGCGCCGAGGGCCCCGCCCGCAGCGACCGCTTCTACTGCCGGCGGGGCGGCTTCCTGGACGAGCTCGCCACCTTCGACCCCACCCGCTTCGGCATCATGCCCGCCACCGTCCCGGGAGCCGAACCCGACCAACTCCTCGCGCTGCGCGTCATCGCCGACGCCATCGCCGACGCGGGCGGACAGGAGCGGCTGCCCGCCGACCGCTCCCGAATCGGGGTCATACTCGGCCGCGGCGGCTTCATGGGCGTGGCCACCGCCCGGCTCGACCAGCGGGTCCGAACCGCCCACCAGCTCGCCGCCACCCTGCGCCAACTCGCCCCGGAACTGGGGGAGTCGAAGATCTCCGCGGTGCGCGACGCCTTCCAGGAGAGCCTGGGCCCCGAACGGCCCGAGGCGTCCATCGGCCTGGTACCCAGCTTCACCGCCGCCCGGACCGCCAACCGGCTGGACTTCCGCGGGCCCGCCTACACCCTCGACGCGGCCTGCGCCTCCTCGCTGCTGGCCGTGGCCCAGGCCGTCGACCTGCTGGCCGCCGGACGCTGCGACAGCGTGATCGCCGGAGCCGTGCACCACTGCCATATCGCCACCCTGTGGAGCGTCTTCACCCAGCTGCGCGCCCTGAGCCCCACCCAGTGCATCCGTCCCTTCGACCGCCGGGCCGACGGCACGCTGCTGTCCGAAGGCACCGGCGTCGTCCTCCTCAAACGCCTGGCCGATGCCGAACGCGACGGGGACCGGGTCTACGCGGTCATCCGCGGGGCGGGGGTGGCGGGGGACGGACGCGCGTCGAGCTTGATGAACCCCCGGACGGAGGGGCAGACCAGGGCGCTGCAACAGGCCTGGGGCAGCGCCGGCCTCGATCCGGAACACCCCGCCGCACTCGGCCTGCTGGAGGCGCACGGCACCGGGACGCCGGTCGGGGACGCCGCCGAACTGGACACCCTGGCCCGGGTGTTCGGGCCTCCCGGCGCGGGCCGGGCGCCGATCGGTCTGGGCTCGGTGAAGTCGATGCTCGGCCACACCATGCAGGCCGCCGGGATCGCCGGACTGATCAAGGCCGCCCTCGCCGTGCACGACCGCACCCTGCCGCCGACCCTGCATCTGGACGAGCCGCACGAGGGCCTGGCACGGACCCGGATGCGTCCGGTCACCGAGGCCGAACCCTGGGACGCCGGACGGGCACCCCTACGGGCCGGGGTCAATGCGTTCGGCTTCGGCGGGATCAATGCCCACGTCATCCTGGAGGAAGCCCCGGGATGCCGGCCCGCCGCCGTACCGCCCGCGCCCCCCGGCTCCCGGCTGCGGACGGCGGAGCCGGAGCGCACCGTACTGCTCGCCGCGCACTCTCCCGCCGAGCTCGCGGAGAAATTACGGAGTGTGGGAGCGGGAGCGGGAGCGGGAGAGGACGCGGGGGAGAGGGTGGGGGGCGCGGGCACCGGCATTCCCGTAGGGGACGGCCCTTGCCGTCTCGCTCTGCTCGGCCCCACCCCGCAGCGCCGCGACCTGGCCGCCAAGATCCTCGCCCGGGGACTGCCCTGGCGGGGGCGCGGTGAGGTGTGGTTCACCCCGAGCCCCTTCTTCGGGCCGTACGCCCGGGAGACGGGAGCACGGCTCGCGTTCGTCTTTCCGGGGCTGGAAGCGGAGCCGCCGCCGCGCGTGGACGACCTCGCCGACCGGATGTGCCTGCCGCGCCCCGCGGTCTCCGGGGGCAGCGGTCTGGTCGAGCGGGCCGTCGACTCCCTCGCCGTTGGCCGGCTGCTCGCCCGCGCCCTGGACCGACTGGGTATCACCCCCGATCTGCTGACCGGCCACAGCCTCGGGGAGTGGACGGCCATGGTGGTCGCCGGAATGTACCCGCCGCAGGCCGTGGACACCTTCCTCGGCTCGCTGCGGCCCGGCTCCCTCGCGGTGCCCGACCTGGTCTACGCGGCCCTGGGCTGCGGAGCCGCACAGGCGGCCGCGGCGCTGGAAGGCCTGGAGCGGGTGGCGGTCAGCCATGACAACTGCCCGCACCAGTCGGTGATCTGCGGAGCCCCGGAACCGCTGGCCGAGGCCGTCCGCAGACTCGCCGCACAGGGCGTACGGGCTCAGGAGATGCCCTTCCGCTCCGGCTTCCACACGCCGATGTGGGCGCCCTACCTCGACCAGGTGGGCGCCGCCTTCGACGCCCTGCCGCTGCGGGACCCGCAGGTGCCCGTCTGGTCGGCGACGACCGTTGCGCCGTTCCCCGAAGACCCGTCGGAGGTGCGTGCGTTGGTGCTGCGGCACCTGCTGGAGCCGGTCCGCTTCCAGCACCTGACCAGGCGGCTGTACGAGACCGGCGTACGCGCCTTCGTCCAGGTCGGTGCCGGCAGCCTTACCGGCTTCATCGGCGACACCCTCCACGGGGAGGACCATCTCGCCGTGGCGGCGGCCGGCACCCGTGGCGGGGAAGAGGCACAACTGCTGCGGACCGCCGTCGCGTTGTGGGCCGAGGGGATCGCTCCGCGTTGGGAGCGGCTGGCGCCTTCGGTCGGCGGCGGCCTGGGGGCGGGGGGCGCCGTGGTGGTGGATCGTGCCCCGGGGGCGGAGGGCGCCCCGGCCATGGACCACGCCACGGCCCCGGACCGCGCTGGGGGACCCGAAGGAGTCACGGGCCCGGATCGTGCCGTGGGCGGCGGGAGCCGCGGCCCCGACGGGAGCCGGCACACCGGTCCGCCTCGATCTCGGTTCGCCGCTGGTCCTCTTGGGCGGGGCGGCGGCTCCGGGGGGACTGCTTTTCGCGTCCGCAGGAGAAGGCGGCAGCGGGGGAGTGCTGCCGCACCCCCGGCCGTCCGCCGCGGCCCCCGTACAGCAGGCCCTGGACGCCGTCCTCGCCGAAACCCGGACAGCCACCCGCATGGTCGCCGCCGCGTCCGCCGCGGCCACCCGGCTCGCCTCGGCCCCTGTCGACGACCGCAACACCGACCGGGCCCCGACCCCGCCCCCCGCCCCCCGCCGCACCACTCGTCACCTCTCCCTCGCCACCCTCCCCTACGTCCGTGACCACTGCGTCTACCTCCAGCCCGACGACTGGCCGGAGCCCGCCGACCGCTTCCCCGTCGTGCCCATGACCACGCTGCTGGAACTGGCCGCCGAGGCGGCCCACGAGGTGTGCCCCGGGCTCACCGTCACCGGCTACTCCGACGTCCGGGCCCTGCGCTGGCTGCCCGTCGCCCCGCCCGTCGACCTCACCGTCACCGCGACCCCGGCCGACGGCGGCCGGGTACGGGTGAGCCTCGGCGGCCACGCCACCGTCACCGTCCATCTCGCGGCACACCACCCGCCTCCGCCGCCCCCCGGCCCCACGGCCCTGACCTCCTGCGGGCCGGCGCCCGTCAGCGCCGCCGCCCTCTACCGGGACCGGTGGATGTTCCACGGACCGGCCTTCGCCGGGGTCCACGAGGTGAGCACGCTCGCCGCCGACGGCATCCGCGGCACCCTGCGCGCCCTGCCGGCCCCCGGCGCTCTCCTGGACGCCGCGGGCCAGCTCCTCGGCCACTGGATGCAGCTGAAACTCACCGGTGACCGGCTGGTCTTCCCCGCGACCCTGGACCGGGTACGGCTCTACGGTCCCCCGCCCCCCGAGGGCGCGCTGCTGGCGGCCACCGCCCGGATCCGTGAGGTGGGGCCCGCCTCGGTGCGCGGCGATGTGGAACTGCGCGGCCCCGACGGCGGCGTATGGGCGCGGCTGGAGGGCTGGACGTACCGGCGCTTCGGTGCCGACGAACGGGTGTGGCCGATGAAGTTCACCCCGGAGGTGTGCGGCATCGGCGAACCCCGCCCCGGCGGCTGGTGCCTGGCCCGGCGCCGCTGGACGGACCCGGCCTCGCAGGAGCTGGTGATGCGCCGCTATCTGGGCGCCGCCGAACGCGCACACTACGAACGCTGCGCGCCACGCGCCCGCACGGGCTGGCTGCTGGGCCGGATCGCCGCCAAGGACGCGGTCCGAGAACTGCTGTGGGAGTCGGGGGCAGGCCCCGTCTTCCCCGCCGAGGTCTCGGTGGGCACCGACCCGCACGGCCGCACCAGGCCCGAGGGCCCGCTCGCCGCCGGCCTCCACCTCTCCCTCGCCCACAAGGATCACGTCGCCGTGGCCCTCGCCCACCGGGCGGGCCCCGTCGGCATCGGCATCGAGCCGGTCACCGACGATCCGCGCGCCCTCGAACAGATCGCCCTGACCCCGGCCGAATGCCGCCTGGCGGACGGCCTCCAGGCCCGCGAAGCGACCGGAGGAACGGGCCGCGCCTACTGGCTCACCGCCCTGTGGTGCGCCAAGGAGGCCGCGGCGAAGGCGGCGGGCAGCGGCCTCGGCGGCCGGCCGCTGGACTGGGCCGTGACGTCCGCACCGGGCGGCACGCTGCGGGTGGAGTCCCCGGACGGCCGGCACCACCTCGTTCACCTCGACTCCGTCCACGACCTTTCCGCGCACCACGTCGTCGCCTGGACCGGGCCGCCGCCCGTGCCCCGTACGGACACCGACACCCCCACTTCCACGGAGGCCACCCATGGCAGCTGACCCGCTCCCCGAGCGCACCGGGACGATCCTGGCCGAGATCACCGACATGCTGGTGAGCGTCGTCGGCGACGAACTGCTCGTCGTGGGCGAGGTCACCCCCGCGACCACCTTCAACGACGATCTGGCGCTGGAGAGTATCGAGTTCGTCGCCCTCGCCGAGCTGCTGCAACAGCGTTACGGCAGCGCGGTGGACCTCCTCGGTCTCCTCGCGGAGAAGGACATCGACCAGATCCTGGCCATGACGGTCGGCGAACTCGCCGTCCATATCGACACGGTCACCGCCGCCGACCAGGCCTGCGCGGGCTGAGCGCAGCCATGTCCCTGACCCCCGCGGGCGGGCTGCGCCTGCACACCCAGCTGCTGCCGGGCCGCGGTGACGGCCCCACGGTCGTCTTCCTCCACGGCCTGGTGATGGACAACCTGTCGAGCTTCTACTGCACCCTCGCGGGGCCCGTATCCCGCGCCGGTCACCCGGTGCTCCTCTACGACCAGCGCGGACACGGCCGCAGCGACCGCCCGCCCGGCGGCTACGACCGGGACACCGCGGCCGCCGACCTCGCCGCCCTGCTCGGCTCCCTCGGCCTCGACCGCCGCCCGGTCCATCTGGTCGGCAACAGCTACGGCGGAGTGCTCGCCCTGCACACCGCCCTCGTCCGGCCCGAACTGGTCGCCTCCCTGCTGCTGATCGACGCCCAGCTGACCGGCGACTGGGTGGCGGACATGACCGACACCCTCTCCGTCGCGGCCCTCGGCCTCGAACACCGCCGGCTGCCGGAGCAGCTTGCCGCGCTCGGGAGGCGCAAGGAGGCCCGGCTGACCGCCGGTGCCGACGCCCTGCTCAACCGCACCACCCTGATCGAAGACATCGCTGCGGGCCCCGCCTTCACCGCCCGTGATTTCGCCCGGCTGCGGTGCCCGGTCCTCGCCGTCTACGGAGAACACTCCGAACTCCTCCCCGGAGCCCGGGAGCTCGCGGCCGGCGCACCGGACTGCGAACTGTGTGTGCTCCCGGGCGTGGGACACACCGTGCTCAACGAAGCCACCGAAGGGCTCTGTGCCGCCGTACTGGAACGACTGGGCGACCGGGCCGGGGCGGTGGCCCGATGAGAGTGCTGTTCGCCGTCCCGCCGCTCGCCGGACATGTCAACCCCACGATCGCGGTCGCCGCCGAACTCACCGCGCGCGGCCACCGGGTCGCCTGGACCGGCCCCGCCACGGCCCTCGCGACCCTGCTTCCCGCGGGCTCCCTCCTGTACCCGGCGGGTGACCGGAGCGGGGGCGACGGCATCGACGTCCTGCACGGGCGGTGGCGCGATCTGCGGGGCATCGCGGCCCTGCGCTTCCTGTGGGCGGACGTCCTGCTGCCCCTCGCCCGCGCCATGCTGCCCGGGGTGCACGCCGCCGTCGAAGACTTTGCCCCCGATGTGCTGGTGGCCGACCAACAGGCCCTGGCCGGGCCGCTGGTGGCGCGGCGCCACGGTCTGCCCTGGGCGACCTCGGCAACCACCACGGCCGAGTTCACCCGGCCCTTCGACGGGGTCCCCAAGGTGGGGGAGTGGGTGGCACAGCGCATCGCCGCCCTGCTCGCCGAGTGCGGCGCGCCCAGCGGCTGGGACCCCCGCTTCTCCCCGCACCTCGTCCTGGTCTTCTCCACCCCCGCGCTCCTCGGGGACGGCGGGCCGTCCGGTGCCGAGACCGGCGGGCCGTCCGGTGCCGAGGCCCGTCCGTACGCACCGGCCGCCGGACGGGCGGACGCGGCGTCCGGTCCCGCAGGACGGCGGTATCCGCCCCACTACGCCTTCGTCGGACCCGCCTTCGGCTCCCGCCCGTCCCCCGGAGACTTCCCGTGGCACCGTCTCGACCCCGGACGCGCGCGGGTGCTCGTCTCCCTCGGCACCCTCAACCGCGAGGCGGGCGCCCGCTTCTACCCCGCGGTCCTGCACGCCGCGGACGCCCTCGCGGACCGGGCGCAGCTGATCCTGGCGGCCCCCGCGGACCTCGCGGGGAGCATCCCGCACCATGTGATCCACCAGGAGTACGTCCCCCAGCTCGCCCTGCTGCCGCACCTCGACGCGGTGCTGTGCCACGGCGGCCACAACACCGTCTGCGAGGCGCTTGCGTACGGGCTGCCGCTGGTGGTGGCGCCGGTCCGCGACGATCAGCCGATCGTCGCCGGTCAGGTGACCGGGGCCGGGGCGGGGGTGCGGGTGCGGTTCGGCCGGGCCCGCGCGGACGAGCTGCACCAGGCGCTGGCCGCCGTCCTGGACGACCCGGCCCACCGCCGTGCGGCCCGCCGCATCCAGGCGTCCTTCGCCGCGGCGGGCGGCGCCCGCACCGCGGCCGACCGTCTGGAGAAGCTGCAGGGCGGCGCCGTGGCCGGATCTGGCACTGCCCCCACCAGGACCGAGGTCGAGACCGAGTCCAAGGCCTGGAGTGAGCCCCAGCCCGAGCCCCAGACCAAGACCGCGAACCAGGAGGGACCGTGAGCCCGATGACGCGAGTGCACCGTTCGGGACCCCGCACGCGATGGGTGGCGGCCGCCGCCGTGACGGCTCTGGGGGCGGGCACCGTGCGCGCCCGCCGCAGGCTCGCCGCGCTGCCCGTGCTCGAACCCGCCTCCGCCCAGGAGGCCCCGCAGCCGCCGCTGCCCGGCTGGCACCTGATCACCGCGCCCGGGGTCACGGCCGACGCGGCGACCCTGCGCGCCGCGGCGGACCACGCCGTACGCGAAGGTCTGCGCGTCGTGGACCTGATTCCGGCACGCCTGGAGGCCGAGAGCGTCCTCGGTCTGCTGCGGCTGCTCGACCCCACGGCCCACCGCACCGACCGGTGCGCCCCGGGGCACGGCGCGGGCCATGCCCTGCTGGTGGCCGACGACGTCCACCGGCGGGCCGGACTCGACGCCGCGACCCCGCCGCGTTCGGTGGCCGATCTGCTCCGCCTCGTCCGCACCCTCAAGGAGTACGCTCCCGACGCCACCGGCTGGGCCCTCGCCCCCGGACTGACCGGCCCGCCCCCCGACCCCGCGCGGCACGCCGAGGAACTGCGCGCCCGTGGTCTGCCGCCCGCCCTGCTGTCCACGGCCCAGCTCGCCGGTCTCGCCCTGCTGGTGAAGTGCCTGGTTTCCACACCGCGTTGGGGCATTGCGGCGACCGCCCTCTACTGGCTGCAGCCCGCCGCCGTCCTGGGCCCGGCCCGGGGACCGCGCCCCGCGGGCCTCGCCCGCGCCACCGCCCTGCGTCCGCTGTGCGCCCTGTCGACCGCACTGCGGACCCTCGCCACCCCGGCCGCCGAGACGCCCGACGCCGTCGGCGCGCCCGGCACCGCAGGTGAGGCAGCACGCCGCGCCGCGTACAGCACCGCACTCGCCGGCGGCACGGACCGGTTCTTCGAGCCGCGCCGCACGGACTGCCCCTGGTGCTCGGCACCCGGCCCCGAGGTGCGGCTGCGCACGCCCGACCTCCTCCAGGGCAAGCCCGGCCGGTTCACCCTGGAGGAGTGCCGCCAGTGCGGTCACATCTTCCAGAATCCCCGGCTCACCCCGGACGGACTCGACTTCTACTACCGCGACTTCTACGAAGGGCTCGGCGGTGACGGCACCGCCCTGGTGCTGGGCCGGATGAGCGGCACCTACCGCGCCCGTGCCGAACTGCTCCGGCCCTTCACCACCCCCCGGGCCTGGCTCGATGTCGGAACCGCCGCCGCACACTTCTGCAACGCCGCCCGCTCCGTATGGCCCGACACCCGCTTCGACGGGCTGGACATGGGCGACGGGGTCCACGAGGCCGCACGCCGGGGCTGGATCGACACCGCCTACCAGGGCCAGTTCCCGGACCTCGCCGACCGGCTCGCCGGCCGCTACGACACCGTGAGCATGCACCACTACCTCGAACACACCCGGGACCCGTTCACCGAACTCGACGCCGCCGTCAAGGTCCTGGCGCCCGGCGGCCATCTGCTGATCGAACTCCCCGATCCCCGGTCCCGGGCCGGCCGGCTGCTCGGCCGCTACTGGCTGCCCTGGTTCCAGCCCCAGCACCAGCACCTCATGCCCGTCGGAAATCTCAAACAGGCCCTGGCCGCACGGGGGTTCACCGTGCTCGTCGAGCAGCACGGCGCGGCTCACCAGCCCAACGGCGACTTCCTCGCCGCCACCGCCCTCGCCGCGAACCGGCTCGTCCCCGACCCGGACGCTCCCTGGTCCACCGTGCCCGCGACCCCGGCCCGCCGTGCCGCCCGAAGTGCCGTACAGGCCATGGCGGTGCCCTGCTACGCCGCCGCGCTCGCCCTCGACGGCCTGCGCACGGTGGTGGCCCGGGCCACCGACGGCGGCAACGCCTACCGGCTGCTCGCCCGCAAGGGGCTCGGATGAGCGCGGCGGACCTGGCCCGCCGCCCCACGGCGGACCCGCTGCTGCGCCTGCTCTCCCATGGCTTCTCGATGGGCTGTCACCGTCCGCCCGACGCGGTGTGGCGGGCCCCGTACGCCTTCCGGCTCTCCGCGTCCGCCCTACGGGGCCCAGCGGCCGCCTTGCGAGTCCCCGCGTCCGCCCAACGGGTCGCCGCGGCCGCCTTCCAGCTCTCCGCGCGCGCCGTTCCGCCCGGCCCGTCGGGTACTGGCCCGTCGGGTACCGGGCCGTCGGGTACCGGTTCGGCACCGGGAACCGATTGGTTCGGAGCGGCCGGCCACTACGTCGATGTGGCCGTCGCCCCGCGCGCCGACGGGATGCTGCGCTGCGCCTCGCTCAACCACCCCGCCGAGACCGCCGAACTCCCCCTCACCGGACCGGCCGCCCGCGCCCCCGCCTGGGCCGCCCGCCCGTACGCCGTGCTGCGCAGCCTCGCCGCCGCCGGTTGCGGGCAGGGCGGCGCCGACCTGCAGCTGAACGCACCCTTGCCCGAGGCCGTGGGGCTGCCGGTCGCCGAACCGCTGGAGTGCGCGGTCGCACTGGCCGTCTCGGATGTGCACGCCGGCCGGGGCGGGAGACCGCCGACCCGCCCGCAACTGGCGCGCCTCCTTGGCTCCGCCCTGCCCGGCGACGACGGGCTGCGCCGGGCCGTGCTCTTCGGCCGGGCCGGCCACCTCCTCGCGGCCGACGGCCACACCCATCTGCCGCTGCGCGCCCCTGACGGCGCCACGGATGCCTGCCTGCTCCTCCTGACGGCCCGTCCCACCGCGGCCCGCGACGCGGATACGGGTGACGCGACCTCGGCCACCGGACTCGCCACCGCGGTACGCGAGGCCCTGCGCGCCGGCGCCTGGTCCGCCTGGTGGCCCGGCACCCGCCCGGGGCGCAGTGTGCTGCTGCTGGTGTCCCCGGACCGGCGTGCGGCGGTCCGGACCGTCACCGCGGAGGCCTTCCGCCGCTGTGACCTGCCCGTACCCCGCCTCCTGCGGATCAACGTCGTGGACGCGGCCCGCCGCGAGGCCTGACGACCACGACCAGGACCAGGATCACGCCTGCCCCCGACCCCGCCCCCGACCCTGTCCCCGACCCTGCCCCCGAAGGGAGACCCGATGAAGCGACCAGCCGCCCACCTGCGCAGGGCGCTCGTGGCGCTGCTCGGCGCGCTCGGCCTGATGTGTGCCGCCACCACCGCCGACGCCCGCACCACCACGGAAGGCGCGGCGGCCCACGTGAGCGGCACCGGCATCCGGGCCGCCCTGCCGTCCTACGACCATGTCGTGATCGTCGTCTTCGAGAACAAGCAGTACGGCGAGATCATCGGTAACTCCGCCGCGCCCTACCTCAACCAACTCGCCGGGGAAGGCGCTGACCTGACGGGCATGCAGGCACTGACCCACCCCAGCCAGCCGAACTACTTCAACCTCTTCTCCGGCGCCACCCAGGGGATCACCGGCGACGGCTGCTACACCGCGCAGTCGATGACC
Organism: Streptomyces lydicus; assembly: GCF_004125265.1. GTDB lineage: Bacteria > Actinomycetota > Actinomycetes > Streptomycetales > Streptomycetaceae > Streptomyces > Streptomyces lydicus_C. The sequence goes on along the minus strand of NZ_RDTE01000003.1, from coordinate 811,897 downwards.
GCGCCCAACCTCGGCCAGGAACTGCTCGCGGCCGGCAAGACCTTCGCGAGCTACAACGAGGGCCTGCCGAACGAGGGCTCCACCACCTGCTCCGACGGCCGCTACGCCCAGAAGCACAACCCCTGGTTCGCCTTCAAGAACGTGCCCGTGAGCACCGGAAAGACCTTCGACCAGTTCCCCCGGGACGACTTCACCCGGCTGCCGACCGTCTCCTTCGTCGTCCCGGACATGTGCAACGACATGCACGACTGCGGCGTCGGCACGGGCGACACCTGGCTCAAGGACAACCTCGCCTCCTATGCCCGGTGGGCCAAGGAGCACAACAGCCTGCTGATGGTGACCTGGGACGAGGACAACTACCTCGGCTCCAACCGGATCGCGACCGTCTTCCACGGAGCCCATGTCGCACCGGGCAGCGTCAGCGGCGCCTACAACCACTACAGCCTGCTGCGGACGGTCGAGGACCTGTACGGCACCGGGCACGCGGGCAACGCCGCCACCGCCGCTCCCGTCACCGGCGTGTTCGACACCGGCGGCACCGAGCCGCCCGGCGGTGACCTGAAGCTCACCGCGCCCGGCCCGCAGACCTGCCGCTTCCTCCAGGACTGCACCGTCCAGCTGACCGCCACCGGCGGCACACCCCCGTTCACCTACCGCGCCACCGGCCTGCCGCTGGGCCTGGGCGCCGACGCCCCCGGCGGCCGGATCGGCGGCAGACCCTGGCAGACCGGTACGTTCCAGATCACCGCCACCGTCACCGACTCCCGCGGCGCCACGGCCACCGCCACCTTCCCGCTCACCGTCAACTGGTTCTGACACCTGTTTCCGACACCCGCTTCTGGCACCTCGTTCTGACAACTGGTGCTGAACAGCCGCATCTTCGTGGCATGCGTGCACAGGAAAGCCACAAACGCCGCGACGGCAGTCGCAGTTGTAGCGGAGATCGTCTCCCGCACCGAACGAACGGGAAGGGGCCCGATACCTTCTGAGGGCAATGGGAGCCGGGCGGGCGATCAGCGGCATGTGATCAGCGCCCGGCTCGCCTCGTCACCGTAAGAAGGCAAGTTCTTGGCTCCTCACAGACTCCACCGACTCCACCGGCTGATACCGGCGTCCGTCGCCCTGACCACCGTGTGTGCGGCGTTCCCGGCCCCGGCGGCATACGCCGCGGACACCCCGCCCACCCCCCATCTGGACTCCATCGAGCGGTCGCTCCGCGAAACCTCCCCCGGCCTCGAAGGCTCGGTGTGGGAGCGCACCAACGGCAACCGCCTGGACGCCCCGGCGGACAACCCCTCCGGCTGGCTCCTGCAGACCCCCGGCTGCTGGGGTGACGACGGCTGCAAGGACCGCGTGGGCACCCGGCGGCTGCTCGACAAGATGACCCGCAACATCGCCGATGCCCGGCACACCGTGGACATCTCCTCGCTGGCGCCCTTCCCCAACGGCGGGTTCGAGGACGCCGTCGTTGCCGGTCTCAAGGCGTCCGTCAAGGCGGGACACTCCCCGCGGGTGCGCATCCTGGTCGGCGCCGCGCCCATCTACCACCTCAATGTGGTGCCGTCCCGCTACCGGGACGACCTGATCGACAAGCTCGGCGCGGCGGCCGGGAAGGTCACGCTGAACGTCGCCTCGATGACCACCTCGAAGACGTCGCTCTCCTGGAATCACTCCAAGCTCCTCGTGGTCGACGGGAAGACGGCCATCACGGGCGGGATCAACGGCTGGAAGGACGACTACCTCGACACCACCCACCCGGTGTCGGACGTGGACATGGCGCTCAGCGGGCCGGCCGCCCGCTCGGCGGGGAAGTACCTCGACACCCTCTGGGACTGGACCTGCCGCAACGTGTCCGACCCGGCGAAGGTGTGGCTCGCCACGTCGAACGGCTCCTCCTGCATGCCGGCGATGGAGAAGGAGGAGGCGGGCTCCGCCCCCGCCGAGCCCGCCGGTGACGTCCCGGTCATCGCGGTCGGCGGCCTCGGCGTGGGCATCAAGGAATCCGACCCCTCCTCGGGGTACCACCCCGACCTGCCCACGGCCCCGGACACCAAGTGCACCGTGGGGCTGCACGACCACACCAACGGCGACCGCGACTACGACACGGTCAACCCCGAGGAGAACGCGCTGCGTTCGCTCATCGCGAGCGCGCGCAACCACGTCGAGATCTCCCAGCAGGACCTCAACGGCACCTGCCCGCCGCTGCCGCGCTACGACATCCGGACCTACGACACCCTCGCGGGCAAGCTGGCCGCCGGGGTGAAGGTCCGCATCGTCGTCAGCGATCCCGCCAACCGCGGCGCCGTCGGCAGCGGGGGCTACTCCCAGATCAAGTCCCTGGACGAGATCAGCGACACCCTCCGCAAGCGTCTCGTGGCCCTCACCGGTGACAACGAGAAGGCGTCGCGGGCGCTGTGCGGCAACCTGCAGCTCGCCTCGTTCCGCAGCTCCGACGCCGCGAAGTGGGCCGACGGCAAGCCGTACGCGCTGCACCACAAGCTGGTGTCGGTGGACGACTCGGCGTTCTACATCGGTTCCAAGAACCTCTACCCGGCCTGGCTGCAGGACTTCGGCTACATCGTCGAGAGCCCGGCCGCGGCGAAGCAGCTCAAGACCGAGCTGCTGGACCCGGAGTGGAAGTACTCCCAGCAGGCGGCGTCGACCCCGGCCGGGTGCCCGGCCCACGCGGCGGGCTGACCGCGCTCGACAGGCTGACCCCGCGGGCGGGCAAGCCCTCCCGGCCCGCCGGAAACCGGCACCGACCGCGGCAGGCACCCGCCAACGGCGAGGGCCGCCCCCACCACACGGTGGGGGCGGCCCTCGCCGTCCGGCCCGCGGCGAGCGGGCCCGCGCTGCTGTCAGCGGCGCCGCACCAGCGGGAACGGCAGTGTCTCGCGGATCGACAGCCCCGTGAGGAACATGACCAGCCGGTCCACGCCGATGCCCAGACCACCGGTCGGCGGCATCGCGTACTCCAGGGCCTGCAGGAAGTCCTCGTCCAGCTCCATCGCCTCCACATCACCGCCGGCCGCCAGCAGCGACTGCGCGGTGAGCCGCCGCCGCTGCTCCACGGGGTCGGTCAGCTCCGAGTAGGCGGTGCCCAGTTCGGTGCCGAACGCGACCAGGTCCCAGCGCTCGGCGAGCCGCGGGTCCCGGCGGTGCTGACGGGTCAGCGGCGAGACATCGGTGGGGAAGTCCTTGTAGAACGTCGGGAGCTCGGTCCGCTCCTCCACCAGCCGCTCGTACATCTCCAGCACGATGTCGCCCCGGCCCATCTCCGGCTTCACCGGCACCGACGAGGCAGCGCACAGCCGGCGCAGCGCCTCGGGGCCGGTGTCCGCGTCGACCTCCTCGCCGAGCGCCTCGGAGATCGCGCCGTAGACGGTCTTCACCGGCCAGGCCCCCGAGATGTCGTGCTCGACCAGCCGGCCCTTCTCGTCCGCCTTGCGGGCGGTGGCGCTGCCGAACGCGGCGACCGCCGCGCCCTGGATCAGCTCCCGGGTCAGGTCGAGCATCACGTCGTAGTCGGCGAATGCCTGGTACGCCTCCAGCATCGTGAACTCGGGGTTGTGCTTGTAGGAGATGCCCTCGTTGCGGAAGGTCCGCCCCATCTCGAAGACCTTCTCCATACCGCCCACGCACAGCCGCTTGAGATACAGCTCCGGCGCGATCCGCAGATACAGATCGAGGTCGTAGGCGTTGATATGGGTCTGGAAGGGGCGGGCGTTGGCGCCGCCGTGGATCTGCTGCAGCATCGGCGTCTCGACCTCGAGGTAGCCGCGCTCGATCAGACCCTGGCGCAGTGCCTGTACGGCCGTGCTGCGCGCCCGTACGTTGTCCCGCGAATCCGGCGAGACGACCAGGTCCACATACCGCTGGCGGACCTTGGCCTCCGGGTCGGTCAGCCCGCGCCGCTTGTCCGGCAGCGGCCGCAGGCACTTGGCCGTCAGCCGCCACCCGGTGACGAACACCGTCAGCTCACCGCGGTCGCTGGTGCCGACCTCGCCCTCGGCCTCGACATGGTCACCGAGGTCGATGTCCGTACCGAAGCGCTCCAGCAGCTCCTTGCCGCTGCCCTCCCGCGTCAGCGCGATCTGCAGATCGCCCGACCAGTCGCGCAGCACCGCGAAGAGCACACCACCGTGGTCGCGGGTGAGCAGCACCCGCCCGGCGACGCTGACGGTCTTGCCGGTCCGCGCGCCGGGCGTCAGGTCCGGGTACTCCTCGCGGACCTCGCCCAGGGTGTGGGTACGCTCCACGCCCACCGGGTACGGGTCGATGCCGGCCTCCCGCAGCCGCTCCAGCTTCCGGTGGCGCACCCGCACCTGTTCGGGCAGCGCGGCCAGTTCCCGCTCGTGCAGCTCCTCCTCGGTGGCCGGTCCGGTCTGCACCAGGCCGAGCTCGTCCAGCGACGGCAGGCCCGCGGTGCTCGCCGGGGCCAGCAGCCGCTTCTTGTGACCCTTGCCCCACAGCTTGCCCAGGCTCGGCACGGCCACGAAGCCCTCGGCGATACCGGAGGCCAGACCGATCCGGGCCAGCGCACCGGCGTCCGCGTAGCACAGGAACCGCGGGTACCACTCCGGGTTGTACTTGGCGTTGGAGCGGTAGAGGGCTTCCAGCTGCCACCACTTGGAGAAGAACAGCAGCAGCCGGCGCCAGAACTTCAGCACCGGCCCGGCACCGATCCGGCCGCCCTCCTCGAAGGCGGACCGGAACACCGCGAAGTTCAGCGAGATCCGGCGCACGCCCATGGCGCCGGCCTGGGCGCACAGCCGGGCCACCATGAACTCCATGACGCCGTTGGGCGCGGTGCGGTCCCGGCGCATGACGTCCAGCGAGATGCCGTCCCTGCCCCAGGGCACGAAGGACAGCAGCGCGATCATGTTGCCGTCGCCGTCGAACGCCTCGGCCAGCAGGCAGTCCCCGTCCTCCGGGTCGCCCAGCCGGTCCAGCGCCATCGAGAAGCCGCGTTCGGTCTCGGTGTCCCGCCAGGCGTCCGCCCGGTGGATGACCTCCTGCATCTCCTCGTCGGTCAGCGCGGAGTGGCGCCGTACGCGGAAGGTCGCGCCGGTGCGCTCGACGCGGTTGACGGCCTGGCGGGTCACCCGCATCTCCCGGCCGTCGAGGTCGAAGTCCTTCACGTGCAGGATCGCCTCGTCGCCGAGCTGCAGCGCCCCGAGGCCGCAGCGGGCGAACGCCTTGGCGCCGCTCTCGCTGGCCCCCATGACGGCGGGCTGCCAGCCGTAGCGTCCGGCGACCTCCAGCCAGGCCTCGATGGCCTGCGTCCACGCCTCCCGGTCACCGACCGGGTCACCGCTGGCCAGACAGACACCGGCCTCGACGCGGTAGGTGACGGCGGCCTTGCCGCTGCGGGAGAAGACCACGGCCTTGTCGCGGCGGGAGGCGAAGTAGCCGAGCGAGTCCTGGCTGCCGTAGCGGTCCAGCAGCGCCCGGATGCGGGCCTCCTCGTCGCCGTGCAGCGCGGCTTCCATGCGCTGCGAACGGAACAGGGTGGCCGCGGCGTTCAGCAGCGCCAGCGCCCCGAGCAGGCCGAGGACGGCGCTGGTCCAGTGCGGCGGATGGCCCTCGATCAGCCGGCCTCCGACGAGTCCGCCGCAGACGCGGTTGGCGGCCCACAGCAGCCGGTTCGCGGCGCCGGGCTCCAGGGTGCCGGGGGCCAGCGAGACCAGCCCCCAGCCGATCAGCACCGCCCCGGCGAGCCCGCCGATCAGCACCAGGATCGCGCGCAGGAACGCACCGCGCCGGGTGATCGCATAGAACTCGCGGTGCGAGACGAGCAGGAGCACCAGCGCACCGGCGCACAGCACCAGGGAGAAGGTGTACTCCCAGTACCTCTCGACCAGGAACAGCGCGTCCGCGAGGGTGACCAGCACCATGTAGGTCACCACGAACCACAGTGCGACCTGTTTGCGGGCGGTCATCGCCGCGGCCAGAAGGAAGAGGAACACCGCGTAGGCGAAGTTCGGCACCACCGGGATGGTGAGCGTGTCCAGCCAGTAGATCACCGGGTGGAATCCGCGCCGGAGGGGCCCGATCAGCGCCATCAGGGCACAGAAGAGCCCCAACACGCTGAAGATGATGGCGAAGCCATTGGGGACGCGGCGCCGGAAGCGCTGCCACCCCGTGAGTTGATCCTGGTCCTGCACGGTGCTCATTCCATTAGGCGTGGAAAGGGTTCAGCTGTGCGCCGCGCGGCGCTGGTTCTCTGCCACGGGGATCAGCCGTCATTCCAGTCTCCGATCCCGATGGCCCTGTTGTCTCCCCCTCGTACGGAGGGTGCGGTGACCTCTATGGGGTCACTCCTGTGGACCTTGCCACAAACCGGCTCCATGTCCGAGTCGGTGCAACTCCGGCCGATGGTGAACTTCAGGTCATAGTCGTGGACGAAGTAGCGGCCGCCGCCGGAGTCCACACCGTCGAGAGCCGCCCGCAGCGTGACCTCGGTGCCCGGCTTCCAGGGCCGCGCGGGCCGCCAGTCCACCCGGTCGCCGCCGTCGCGATCCGGTTCCCAGGCCCACGACCCGGTCATCCGGCTGTCGGTGGTGACGCTGAGCCGCCGCTCGACCGCGGCCCGGTCGGCCACCGGGAAGTTGAAGAGGATCGTCAGGGGCCGGTCGGCGCCGGCCGCCGCCTCCGGTGAGCGGGGATCGAGCATCAGCGTGTTGAGCCTGGCCGCGGTCGCGGTGGTCAGCGACTCCTTGGCCGCGCCGACACCGCCCTGGGCGTTCCTGGTCCGGGCGACGACGGAGTACTTGGTGCTCGGCGCGGCCTTCGCCGTGGACGTCCAGCTGGTCCCGCCGCGGCCGAGCCCGCCGGGCAGCTGCCGTCCGCCGGGGTCGGTGACGGACACCTCGGTCAGGACGCCGCCCTGAGCCGTCACCTGGAGCCGGTCGCCGGCCTGCACGGTCCTGGCCCCGCCCGCCGCGCCCAGCGCCACCTGCACCCCGTCGCCCTGCAGGGCCGCCTCTCCGCCGGCCTCGCACCCGGTGAGCGTGCCCATAGCGATCGCCGGGACCAGCGCGAGTGCGGCACGCCGCGCCCGGGAGGGCCGGCGTCGGCAGGGGGGCTGGCTCATGTCGGGGGCTTCCGTCTGCGGTGCGGGGAGGGGCGGTGGTGCGAGGAGGGCAGGGGTGTGGGCGAGGGCGGCGCTGTCGGCCGCTAAGACGAGGGATCGCCATCCTTCGTTGCGGGGAGTGATGTGATCCACGGCACAGTGGTGGGAGGGGAGTGGGGTCGTGGGGGTGGCGGCCCGAAGTCGGGAGCTTGCGGTGATATGGGTGATTAGTCGTGTGTGTGCGGGTTGTCGCTGACCCCGCCTCGCGTCTGTCGCCTACCCGCCGCGCCCCGTACGCACCTGCCCGGCGCCCCCGCGGTGACCCGCAGTGATCACCTGATCGGAGCACCCGGAGGAGAACCTGACATACCCCGAAATACGCCAAACTGGCCACCCCTTGCTGCCCGTTCGGGCGGCGGTTGAGGAGGTGTGCGTCCATGGCCATTTCCATCTCGGTCGTACTGCTGCTGGTCGTCCTGACCGTGATCTTCCTGCGCAGCGGCAAGCTCAAGATCTCGCACGCTCTGGTGTGCGCGCTGCTCGGCTTCTACCTGGCGAACAGCAGCCTCGCGCCGGACATCCACCAGGGGCTCTCCGGTGCCGCGGATGTGGTGAGCAGCGTGCGCCCGTGACGCTGGCGGCCCCGTGACTGTGACGGTGGCGGCCCCGCGCCCGTGACGGTGGCGGCCCCGCGCCCGTGACGGTGGCGGTCCTGCGGCCGTGGCCGTGGCGGTCCTGCGGTCGGCTCGTCGGGCGGCCGCCCGGCCCCTCATCCGGCGGAGAACACCCCGATCGCGTTGGGTACCGGCCGCTCCGCCCCGCCCGACGGATGGTTGCGGACCGTGGCCCCGTACCTGTCGCCGGTGACCAGCGTCGACGATCCGCCCCCGTCCAGGTCCATCGCGTCCCGCGCACCCAACTCCACCATCAGGACCGCCAGTTCGCGCACCGTCAGACCGGTCTGGCCGGGGGCCCCGTCCAGTGCCATGAGATACAGCAGCCGCCCGCCGTCCCCGGTCCCCGCGGAGGTGCGCACCGCCACCGCGACGCCGTCCAGACCGGCCACCGGCGCCTCGTCCCGCACGATCGGGAAGCCGCCCACCGCGAACCGCAGGGGGGCCGGCCCCCGGCCGACGAGGCGGGAGACGAGATGCACCGGCTCGCCGACCTCCAGCGCGCGCAGCCGCCGCGCCCCTTCCTCCCGGCCCACCAGCACCACACTGCCCCCGGGCACCCCGCCGCTGCCCGGGACGTCCTCCACCGCCGTCACCCGGCCGTGCCGGACGGTCACCTCCGTGGTCTCCCTGCTGCACGGCGCCGCCCGGTCGGTGTCCGTGCCGCAGGTGGCGCGCATCCGGGACACCGTGCCCCACTGCGGGGTGTAGGCGCCGATGCCGCCGACGGGGAGCGCGTACTGGTTCAGGCCGCGCAGCGGCAGTGTCCCCCCGGCGGTCAGCACCGCGCCCCGCAGGGTGAGCCGGTCCAGCCGGGCCCGGTGGTCATAGCCGACGCCGATGACGTCCTCGGTGGTCGCGCCCGGCGGCATGGCCGGCCCGAACCGCTGGCCGTCGGGCACCGCGCCCTTCAGCTGCCGCCCTGAGGTCACCGCCGGGCCGACCGAGGCGCCGGTCGCCTGCACGCCCGGGTGCTGGGTTTCGGTGATGTTGAAGAAGTCGCCGTTGACGGCCCCCACCGCGCCGCGCTCGGCCGCCAGCAGGGACACCGGCGCCCGCGCGCCGACCGCCCCCGGGTACAGCAGATCGACCGACACCCGCGGATCGGCCAGATCGACCGTCAGCAGATGCCCGTGCACGATGCCGCGCGGCACTGTCATCCGGAATTCGCCGTAGGCCACACCGGGCGCCACCAGCCGGGCGGAAGAGCGGTGCAGCGCGCTGTCCGCCGCGGTGGCCCGTGCCCCGCCCGCCATCCCTCCGCCGGCCAGCACCCCCCACGCCACCAGCACCGTCAGCACCGCGTGCACTCGACCGAATCGCCGCTTCACGATCCCCCCTGACGTCGTGCCAACTGTCCCAGGTGCCGGAGACGTTCACTATGACCCGGAGATGTCATCAATGCGTAGACCCGCAGCACGGCCGTCGTGTCGCCGGTGCCGTCGCCGACGGGGGCCGCACCGCGCCGGCCCGGACACCCCCGAGCGGCGTGCCACGGCGTGCCCGCGTCATCCGATGCCCCGCCAGGAGACCTCGTTCACCAGCATCAGATAGCGCGCCCAGTCCCAGAACTCGCCCGGGTCGGTGTGGTCGGTGCCCGGCACCTCGACATGACCGATGATGTGCTCACGGTCCTTGGGGATCCGGTAGCGGTCACAGACGGCGGCGGTGAGCCGGGCCGACTGCTCGTAGAGCGGGTCGGTGAACCACGTCGGGTCGTCGATCCAGCCCTCGTGCTCGATACCGATGCTGCGGGTGTTGTAGTCCCAGTTCCCGGCGTGCCAGGCGACGTCCCGCTCCCTGACGCACTGAGCGATCTTGCCGTCGGCGGACCGTACGAGATAGTGCGCGGCCGCCTTGTGCCGGGGGTCCTTGAACAGCTTGAGGGTGTTCTTGTAGGTCTCCTGGGTCACATGCACCACGACCATCTCGACCGGGTACTTCGTCGGGCGTTTGGCCGCGGTGAAGTTGGACGGGCTGGCCGGAACCCACTGGTGCGGGGGGTAGACGCCGCCGCCCGGAGCCGGCCGGTGCGCGGCGGCCCCGGCCCCGGCCGCGGTGAAGGGAACGAGTGCGGCGGATGCGGCGAGCGCGGCCGCACCGGTGAGCAGGCGACGGCGGTCCGGGCAGCGGTGGTCGGGCTCCATGTGAACTCCTGACGGGGACCGTGGGGGCATGGTCGCGTACATGTCACACACCTGCGGTGCGTTCATGATGCGCAACAGGGCACGCCCTGCCAAGGGAATGGCCGCTTTGCCAATGGCTCGACCAAAGGCAGGAACGGCGCAGGTCAGGAGAGCGGAGATACCTGATCGGGCGTCACCCGGGTGCCGCGCCCCCGACCCTGACGGCCGAAGGCGGGTGTGGCACCCGGAGCGAGGCCCCGCCGGTCAGTGACCGATCTCTACGTCCTCCAGGATGCCCAGTGCGTCCGGCACCAGCACCGCCGCCGAGTAGTAGGCGCTGACCAGGTAATTGATGACGGCCTGGTCATTGATCCCCATGAAGCGCACCGACAGGCCGGGCCGGTACTCGTCCGGGATGCCGGTCTGGTGCAGTCCCACCACGCCCTGGTTCTCCTCGCCGACCCGCAGCGCCAGAATCGAGCTGGTCTGGTCCGGGGTGATGGGGATCTTGTTGCAGGGCAGCAGCGGGATGCCCCGCCAGGCCCGGACCGCCGTGCCCTCGTACTCCGCGGTGGTGGGGTAGATCCCCCGGGCGTTCCACTCCCGGCCGATCGCCGCGATGGTGCGCGGATGCGCCAGCAGGAACTGCGTCTTACGGCGCCGGGAGATCAGCTCGTCCAGGTCGTCGGGGGCCGGCGGTCCGCTGCGGGTGTGGAGGCGCTGCTTGAGGTCGGCGTTGTGCAGCAGCCCGAACCCGGGATTGTTGATCATCTCGTGTTCCTGGCGCTCGCGCAGCGCCTCCACGGTCAGCCGCAGCTGCTGGTCCAGCTGGTTCATCGGGTCGTTGTAGAGATCGGCCACCCGCGAGTGCACCTTCAGCACGGTCTGGGCCACGCTGAGTTCGTACTCCCGCGGCGCCAGGTCGTAGTCGACGAAGGTGCCCGGCAGGGCCGGCTCGCCGACATGGCCCGCGGTCAGCTCGATGGCCGCCTCGCCGTGCTTGTTCTGCGCGGGGACCAGCGCCTCGCGGAACTCGTCCAGGTGGCCGCGCAGCGACTCCGAACGGCCCAGCACCTCTTCGAGGTCGCTGCGGTAGAGGGTCAGCGCGGTCACCCGGGTCACCGCCCGCACGGAGTGCTCCCACTCCGCGTCCGGTGTCAGCAGCGCCGCGGCGCCGAGGGCATCACCGTCGGCCAGCACCCCCAGGACCGTCTCGTCGCCGTACTTGCCGGCGCCGATGCGGTCGAGCTTGCCGTGGGCGATCAGGATGACCCGGTCCGTGGGAGCGCCGCTCCGGGCCAGCACCTCGCCGGGGGCGAACTCCCGCTGGACGAAGCGGTCGGCCAGTGACTGAAGCGTCGCGGCGTCGGTGTACCCGCGCAGCGGCGCCAGCTCCCGCAACTCCGCTGGGATCACCCGGACTTCGGAGCCGGTCGAGGTGAACTCCACCCGGCCGTCGCCGAGGGTGTGGGTCAGGCGGCGGTTGACGCGGTAGGTACCGCCGGAGACCTGCGTCCAGGGCAGGATCCGCAGCAGCCAGCGGGAGGAGATCCCCTGCATCTGCGGCACGGTCTTGGTCGTGGTCGCCAGCTTGCGGGCGGCCGCGGTGTCCAGGCTGGACCGGCTCTGCTCGACCGGGGACTGCTGGGGGCCGGACGTCGGATCCACCGATGTGGTCATGGAGAAGGCTCACCTGTTCTTGTCGGTGCGTGCTGTGCTGTGCGTGCTGTGCGTGCGGGGCCTGCGGGTGCGTACGGCCGGTGCGCCGGGCGGGGACCGGGCCGCTCCCGGGCGCGCCGTGTCCTTGAGCGGGCCGGTCAGTGGCCGATCTGTACGTCGTCGAGAACGCCCAGCGCATCCGGCACGAGAATGGCCGCGGAATAGTAGGCGCTGACCAGATATTTGAGTACGGCCCGGTCGTCGAGGCCCATATAACGCACCGAAAGGCTCGGCTCGTATTCATCGGGAATTCCGGTCTGGTGCAGACCGACAACTCCCTGCTTTTCCTCGCCGGTGCGCAGCAGCAGAATCGAACTCGTCCGTTCCTTCGTCACCGGAATCTTGTTGCACGGGAAAATCGGCACCCCGCGCCAGGACGGCAGCGAATGCCCCATGACCTCGACCGCGGTCGGATACAGCCCGCGGGCACTGCACTCCCGGCCGATCGCCGCGATCGTGAGGGGGTGGGCGAGCAGGAAGCCCGGGTCCTTCCACACCGTCGCCAGCAGGTCGTCGAGGTCGTCGGGGGTGGGCGGGCCGGTGCGGGTGTGGATGCGCTGCTTGAGGTCGGCGTGGTGCAGCAGCCCGAAGCCGGGGTTGTTGATCATCTCGTGTTCCTGGCGCTCACGCAGCGCCTGGACGGTCAGCTTCAGTTGCTCCTCGACCTGGTTCATCGGGTCGCTGTAGAGGTCGCCGACCCGGCTGTGGGCGCGCAACACCGTCTGCGCGACGCTGAGTTCGTACTCCCGCGGCGTCAGGTCGTAGTCGACGAAGGTACCGGGGAGGGACGGCTCGCCGTGGTGCCCCGAGGTGATGGAGACCGCCGACTCCCCCGTGGCGTTCGTCGGCTGTGCGGTGTCCTGCCCGGCCTGGGCCAGATGCTCGCGCAGCCCGGGGGAGCGGTCCGCGATCTCCGTCACGGCCTGCCGGGGCAGCGCCATCACGGTCACCCGGGTCACCGCGCGATAGCTGAACTCCCAGGTCCCCTCGGGGTCGGTGAGCGGCGCGTCGCCGAGGTGATCGCCGCCGGCCAGTGCCTCCAGCACCGCCTCGTCGCCGTATTTGCCGGTGCCGATGCGGTCCACCCGGCCGTGGGCGATCAGCACCAGCCGGTCGCCCGGCGTGCCGGCCTCGGCGATCAGTTCACCGGGTGCGTAGTCCTGCTGGGTGAACCGCTCGCCGAGCGCGGCCAGTACCCCGGTATCGGTGAAATCCCGCAGCGCCGGCAGCTCGCGCAGCTCCTCGGGGATGATCGAAACGTCACTGCCGCTGATATCGAAATCGATGCGCCCGTCACCGAGGGTGTACGTCAGCCGGCGGTTCACCCGGTAGGTGCCGCCGGACACCTGCACCCAGGGCAGCAGCCGCAAAAGCCAGCGGGAAGTGACGCCCTGCATCTGCGGCGCGGTCTTGGTGGTGGTCGCCAAATTCCGCGCGGCGGCGGTGCTCAGACTGGAATTCTGGGCTTCTTCCGCACTGTCGGGCAGTGATGCGTCGGCAATCGTCACAATGCCACCTGTCTCTTCGGAGGGCGCGGTGCGGGCCGCCTCCGGAGCCCCCTTTCACGGGAGTTCCGCGGCAGCCCGCCGGACCGAAGATAGTGGTGCTGTTTTTATCGACACAATCGCTCGATGGGGTGGCATGGAATTCTCTTTCCATGGATAGGTTTAGCGGGTTCCAATCCGGGGAGGGTGTGCCGGGGCGCAGGAGTGGAGGGGATCGTCCAGCACGGTCTGCAGCGCCGCGTGCGCCGCCCCCAGCAGCGGTCCGTCCGCGCCCAGGCGGGACACCGTCACCAACGGCCCACCGGCCCGCCCGGGATCCGCCGCGACGGCCGTCCGCAGCGCCAACTCCCGCTCCAGGGACGGCAGGACCCACGGCGCCAGCCCGGCCAGCGCGCCGCCGAGGACCACCGCCCGGGGATCGAGCAGATTCACCGCCCCGGCGAGCGCGATACCGAGCGCCGCCCCCGCCGCGTGCAGCGCCCGCACGACCGCCGTGTCCCCGTCGGCGGCACGGCGCGCCAGCAGGCCGATACGGGCACCCGGTCCCGGATGAGCGGCCGCCGCCCGCCCGGGAACGAGCCCCACCGCGCGCAGCACGGCCTCCTCGCCGGCGTACTGCTCCAGGCAGCCCCGGCCGCCGCAGCCGCACGCCGGGCCGTCCGGATACACCGGCACATGCCCCAGCTCCCCCGCGAACCCCCGTGTCCCCCGCAGCAGTTGACCGTCCACGACGACCGCCGCGCCGATGCCGATCTCCGCCGACACATGCACGAAGTCCGGAGGCGGGCCCGGCCGTCCGTCGCCCCCGCCCAGCCGCAGTTCGGCCAGCGCACCGAGGTTGGCCTCGTTCTCGACGGTGAGCGGGAGGGCCGGGGAGCCGTCCCGCGGGGCCGTCGCCCCGGCGAGCCCCGGGGCGAGATCAGCGGCCCGCCAGCCGAGGTTGGGGGCGTGCACCACGGTCGTCGCACCGCGGGCCACCAGACCGGGTACGGCCACCGCCAGCCCGGCCGGCCGCAGCCCCTCGGCGGCGAGCGCGTCGGTCACCTCCCCGAGCAGCGCGGACAGCCGCCGCAGCACCGGCCCGGGAGCGCTGTGCCGGTTCGCCGCACCGGCCGCCACCCGGGCCCGGACCCGCCCGCGCAGATCGACCGCGCACACCGCCAGATGATCGACGCCTATCTCGGCGCCGAGCCCGGCCGGTCCGCGGTCGCTGACCGCCAGTTCGCCGCCGGGCCGGCCCCGGCCGCCGGTGGCCGCCCGCCCCGCCTCCACCAGCAGGCCCGCCCGCAGCAACTCGTCGACCAGGGGGGCCACTCCCGCCCGGGTCAGCCCGATCCGCGCCGCGACCGCCGGCCGGGAGAGCGGCCCCTGCGCGGCCACGGTCCGCAGCACCCGGGCCAGATTGCGCCGCCGGATGCCGTGCTGGGTGTCGCCGCCGGGCACGGTCACAGGGTCTCCTAGGGGATGGGAGGGGGGCCCTCCAGGGGTACGGCGGCGGGGCCGGGGTCACCGCCGCAGCAGTGCCCCGCCGTCGGCGAGCGTCGCCGCCAGCCGGTCCCGGGCGGCGTCGTCCCGCGGCTGCGCCTCGTACTCCGCGCCGCGCGCCGTCCCCCAACGACGGGCCACCGCCGCCGGGTCCTCCTCCAGCAGCAGCCCGGCCGCCTGCGCCGCCGCGCCGAGCGCCACCAGTTCCTGCGCCTTCGGCACCACCACCGGGCGGCCCGACATCCGGCGGACGGTCTCCCGCCAGGCCCCGCCCTTCGCCCCGCCGCCGATCAGCAGCAGCGGCGCATCGGGCGCGGCATCCGCGTCCAGCACCCGGTCCAGGGCCTGCAGCAGTGCGAACACCGCGCCGTCGTACGCCGCCTGGAGCAGCTGACCGGCCGTGGTGTCGTGCCGCAGCCCGTGGACCAGGCCCGAGGCACCCGGCAGGTTCGGGGTGCGTTCCCCGTCGAGGAACGGCAGCATCACCACCTCGCCGCCGCCTTCCACGGCCTCCCGGTCGCGGCCCAGCAGCGCCGCCACCCGGTCCACGGCGAGGGTGCAGTTCAGGGTGCAGGCGAGCGGCAGCCAGTCGCCGCGGGCATCGGCGAAGCCTGCGACGGTGCCGGTCGGGTCCGCGGGCCGGTGGGTGGAGACCGCATAGACCGTCCCCGAGGTGCCCAGGCTCAGCACCGGCTGCCCGGGACGCAGGCCCAGCCCGAGCGCGGCGGCCATGTTGTCGCCCGTGCCGGCGGCCACCAACGCGCCGTGGGGCAGCGGGAGATCATCGGCGTGCACGGTCCCGGCGGCCTCGCCCGGGAGCGCCACCCGCGGCAGCGCCTCGGGGGACAGCCCGACGTGCTCCAGGATCTCCGCGTCGTAGGCCCCGGTGGACGACGCCCACCAGCCCGTCCCGGACGCATCGCCGCGGTCGGTGACGGACTCGCCGGTCAGTCGCTGGGTGAGGTAGTCGTGCGGCAGCCGCACCGCTGCGGTGGCGGCCGCCGCGGCCGGCTCGTGCTCCCGCAGCCAGGCCCACTTGGCCACCGTGAACGCGGGCCCCGGCACGCTCCCCACCCGCTCGGCCCAGGCCCGCGCGCCGCCCAGCTCCGCGATCAGCCGCTCGCTCTGCGGCGCCGGCCGTACGTCGTTCCACAGCAGGGCGGGGCGTACCGGCTCACCGGCCGCGTCCAGGGTGACCAGCCCGTGCTGCTGTCCGCCGACGGAGACCGCCGAGGCCTGCCGCGCCGCGTCGCCGCACTGCGTCAGCGCCTCGCCCAGCGCCCGCCACCACTGTGCGGGGTCGCTCTCCTTGCCGTCGCCGCCGCCGACCGTGTGCGGCGCCTGCCCCCGGGCGACGACCGCGCCGGTCGCCGCGTCCACGACCAGCGCCTTGGTGGACTGCGTCGAGCTGTCCACCCCGACGACCAGCGGTCCCGCTGACTGTGCGCCCATCGTGCACTCTCCCTCGGCGGCCCTGATCCCTCGTCCGTTCCAGGGGGTTCCCCGGTGTGCTGCCGCATATTAGTTTGGCCGCGGCGTAATTTGTAAAGCGCGTTGACGAAATCACCGGGAGTCGCGATGAGCCACCAGCCCGTGCCCGAGGACAAGTTCAGCTTCGGCCTGTGGACCGTCGGCTGGCAGGGCCGTGACCCCTTCGGCGACGCCACCCGCCGCGCCCTGGACCCCGTCGAATCGGTCCACCGCCTGGCCGGCCTCGGCGCGTGGGGCGTCACCTTCCACGACGACGATCTGATCCCGCCCGGCGCCGGGGACACCGAGCGCGAGGCGGCCGTCACCCGCTTCCGGAAGGCGCTGGACGCCACCGGCCTGGTCGTGCCGATGGCCACCACCAACCTCTTCACCCACCCCGTCTTCAAGGACGGCGCCTTCACCGCCAACGACCGCGACGTCCGCCGCTACGCCCTGCGCAAGACGCTCCGCAATATCGACCTCGCCGCCGAGCTGGGCGCCCGCACCTATGTGGCCTGGGGCGGACGGGAGGGCGCGGAGTCCGGCGCGGCCAAGGACGTACGCGCCGCCCTGGACCGGATGAAGGAGGCGTTCGACCTCCTCGGCCAGTACGTCGTCGAGCAGGGCTACGACCTGCACTTCGCCATCGAGCCCAAGCCCAACGAGCCGCGTGGCGACATCCTGCTGCCGACCGTCGGCCATGCCCTCGCCTTCATCGAGCGGCTGGAGCGCCCGGAGCTCTACGGCGTCAACCCCGAGGTGGGGCACGAGCAGATGGCCGGGCTCAACTTCCCGCACGGCATCGCCCAGGCGCTCTGGGCGGGCAAGCTCTTCCACATCGACCTCAACGGCCAGAGCGGGATCAAGTACGACCAGGACCTGCGCTTCGGCGCGGGCGACCTGCGGTCCGCCTTCTGGCTGGTCGACCTGCTGGAGACGGCCGGATACGACGGACCGCGGCACTTCGACTTCAAGCCGCCGCGCACCGAGGACCTGGACGGTGTCTGGACCTCGGCGGCCGGCTGTATGCGCAACTATCTGATCCTCAGGGAGCGCGCCGCCGCCTTCCGGGCCGACCCGGCCGTCCAGGACGCACTGCACGCCGCGCGGCTGGACCAGCTGGACCGGCCCACCGCCGAGGACGGCCTGGCCGGGCTGCTCGCCGACCGCGCCGCCTACGAGTCCTTCGACGCCGGGGTGGCGGCCGCCCGCGGGATGGCCTTCGAGCATCTGGACCAGCTGGCGCTGGAGCATCTGCTGGGGACCGTCTGAGCGCCGTTGGCCGGCCCGGTGCGACCGGTCGGGCCGGTCCGGCCCGGGGCGGCCCGAACTGACCGACGTGGCCCGGCTCGCGGCGCTTCCCGGTCCGGCGCCGGGCCGCTCAGCCGCCGAACAGCGAGCGCACAAAGGCTATTTCGGCCGCTCGCTGCTCACCGCCGCCTCCCTCATGGGCATTGAACCGCCACACCTTCAGTTCCTTCTCGCCCGCGTAGTGGTGGTACGCGGCGAAGCCGGTGGACGGCGGCACCACGTCGTCCCGCAGTGCCGTGCCGAAGAGCGCCGGAGCGGTGGCGCGGGCCGCGAAGTTCAGGCCGTCGAAGTGGTCCAGGGTGTGCAGTGCGGTGTCGATCCGGCCGCGCTCACCCGCGAAGTAGCGGGTGAGCTCGCCGTACGGTCCGGAATCCGTGATCTCGACGGCGCGGCGGACATGGGTCAGGAACGGCACATCGATCAACGCGCCCGCCAGCCCGGGGACCAGCCCCGCCGTCGCCAGCGCGGCGGCACCGCCCTGGCTGCCGCCGGCGACCACGATCCGGCCGGCGTCCACCGCCTCGTGCCCCCGCGCCGCCTCCACGGCCCGTACCGCGTCGGTGAACAGCCGCCGGTAGTAGTAGTCCCCGGGGTCGAGCAGCCCCTGGGTCATCTTGCCGGGCACGCCCGGATTGCCGGAGCCGACCGGATCGGGGGTGTCACCGGGCCGGTTGGGGCCGCTCTGCCCACGGGTGTCCATGACGAGGGTGGCGTACCCCGCGGAAGGCCACAGCAGCCAGTCGTGCACCATCCCCCGGCCGCCGCCGTAACCGAGGTACTGCACGACGCACGGCAGCGGCCCCCCGGCCGCGTGCGGGACGAGGAACCAGCCGCGGATACGGTGCCCGCCGAAGCCGGAGAACGTCACATCATGGGTGCGCAGCAGTGCCAGCCCCGCATCGACCTCGGTGAAGCGGGCATCGAGGTCATGGGCACGGGCTTCGTCGAGAGTGCGCCGCCAGAACGCATCGAAGCCGGCCGGCTCGTGGCGCGGCGGGCGGTAGCCGTGCAACTCGTCCAGGGGCAGGTCGGTGAACACAGAAGACCTCCGAGCCGTAGGGTGGCTTGCTGCCTGTGGCCAACGGTGCCCACGAGCCGGATACTTCAGACGCGGCTTCGCCCCCGTCACGATCAGCGACGGCGACTTCGAGAGCAGCATGCCGACGCCCGCCGACGCCCGCTGCGACCCGCCCACGCCCGCTGAGACCCGCCGACGGCAGCTGCGACCCGCCGACGGCAGCTGAGACCCGCCGACGGCAGCTGAGACCCGCCGACGCCCTCCGACGGCAGCGGCCGGTCAGCGGTCGATGCGCTTGCCCGCCGCGCCGCTGTCCGTGACCTCGCCGACCTCGGCGGCGGCCGGATCCAGCACCCGCGCCAGGAACGTCCTGGTCCGCTCGTGCCGCGGGGCGCCCACCACCTGCTCGGGAGTGCCCTGTTCGACGATCACCCCGCCGTCCATGAACACCACCCGGTCGGCGACCTCCCGCGCAAAGCTCATCTCATGGGTGACGACGAGCATCGTCATGCCCTCCTGCGCCAGCCCCCGCATCACCGCCAGCACATCGCCGACCAGCTCCGGGTCCAGCGCCGAGGTCGGCTCGTCGAAGAGCATCAGCTCCGGGTCCATGGACAGCGCCCGGGCGATGGCCACCCGCTGCTGCTGCCCGCCGGACAACTGCGCCGGATAGGCAGCCTCCTTGTCGGCCAGCCCGACCCGTTCGAGATTGGCGCGGGCGATCCGCTCCGCCTCGGCGCGGTCGCGGCGCAGCACCCGCCGCTGGGCGATCGTCAGATTCTCCAGCGCGGTCAGATGCGGAAAGAGGTTGAAGGCCTGGAAGACCATCCCGATCCGCTGCCGGACCCGGTCGATGTCCACGTCCGGGTCGGTCACCTCGGTGCCGGCCACCATGACCCGGCCCGCGCTCGGCTCCTCCAGCAGATTCACACAGCGCAGCAAGGTCGACTTCCCGGACCCCGAGGGGCCGATGACACACACCACCTCACCGCGTGCCACCGAGAAGTCGATCCCGCGCAGCACCTCCAGCTCACCGAACGCCTTGCGCAGGCCCTGCACGTCGATGGCCTTCGCATCCGTCGTCCCCGGTGCCGCCTGGTCGGTCGTCACACAGCTCACCTGGCCTTCGCCGTACGGGCCTCCAGCCGACGGACCAGTTGGCCGAGCGGGAGGGTGATCACGAGATAGAGCAGCCCGGCGATCAGGATCGGGGTCAGGCTCTTGTGCTCATTGAGCGCATCGCGCCCGAAGTTGGCCAGCTCGAACTGGGTGAGGGAGAGCCCCAGCAGATACACCAGCGACGAGTCCTTGGTCAGCAGGATCAGCTCATTGGTCAGCGGCGGCAGCACGATGCGGAACGCCTGCGGAATGACGATCGAAATCATCGCCCGGCCGTGCGACATTCCCAGGGAACGCGCCGCCTCCGTCTGGCCCTTGGGAACCGCCTGAATACCGGCCCGGATGGTCTCCGCCATATACGCCGCACCCACCAGCCCGAGCGACAGCATGACGGTGACGTTCATATCGAGCGCGACCTCGAAGGCCAGCGGCACACCGAAGCCGAGCGCGATGAACACCAGCAGACAGGGAATCCCGCGGAAGAACTCGATATAGGTGACCGCGATCCAGCGGTAGGGCGGCACCGAGGAGAGCCGCATCAGGGCGAGCACCAGCCCCAGCGCCAGACCGAAACCGAAGCCCAGCAGGGTGTAGAGGACGGTGTTGACCAGCGCCGTGGTGATGATGTCGGGGAACAGCGCCTTGGCGACCTCCACGTCGAAGAACGCCATCCGCAGCTGATGCCAGTCGGCGATCAGCGCGAAGACCACCACGGCGAGGACCAGGACGCCGTACTGCACGCCGCGGATCACCCGGGCGCGCTGTCGTTTCGACAAAGACATGACGGACATGACGGCGGACCTCAGCTCTGCGGGGTGGTGCCGAACCACTTCTTGTAGATCCGGTCGTACGTCCCGTCCGATTTCGCCTTCTTGACCGCCGCGTTGATCTTCTTCCGCAGTGCGTCATTTCCGGTCCGCACACCGATGCCGTAGTGCTCACCGGTATTGAATTCCGCGGTGACCGCGGTGTCCGGATTCTGCTTCACATAGTCGAAGAGCACACCGTTGTCATTGATGCCGGCATCGACCTGTCCGGACTTCACCGCGGTCAGCAGCAGCCCCAGATCCTCGAACTCCACCAGCTCGACGCCCTTGCCGTGCTTCTTGGCGTAGATCCCGCCGGTGGTGGCCTTCTGGTAACCGAGCTTCTTGCCCTTGAGGCCCTCGACCTTCTTGAAGGGCTTGCCCTTCTTCGTCAGCAGCGCCTGGGTGGCATTGAAATACGGGTCGGAGAAATCCATGACCTTGTCCCGCGCGGGCGTGATCGTCATGCCGGCGGCGGCCAGATCGCACTTGCGGATCGTGAAATCCTGGCCGGTCTCGATGCCTTCGAAGGGGGTGTTGACGATCTCCTGTGTGACGCCCAGATCCTTGGCGACCAGGTCCACCAGATCCACATCGAACCCGACGACCTTGCCGTCCTTCTTCACCTGGAACGGCGCGTAGGGAAGGTGGGTGCAGGTCTTCAGGGTCCCGGAGGAGACCAGTTCCAGGCCGCCGGCCCCCTTCTTCCCGCCGGACGTGGTGCTGCTGCACCCCGCCAGTACGACGACGGCTGTGGCGACGGCTATGACAGGCAACGCGGAGCGAGCGGACACAGGCCCTCCAGGGGCAGGATGAACATCAACCAAGCCGTGCGTGCTGCGATGTGGCTGCATCCTGCCACCGGTCCCGGGCCCTGTCGCCGCCGCGTCGGTTGCGTCTGTGTAACGCCTTCGGCCCGCATCCGGGCCGCCCCGTCAGCGGCCCAGTGCCGCCGCCAGCTCGGCGATGGCGTCCGGACCCACCCGGCAGCAGCCGCCGATGAGCCGGGCGCCGTCCGCGGCCCAGGCGGCGACCCGGTCCGCGCTGAACGCCGCCTCGCCGCACCAGGCCCGCGCCCCGGCGTCCCAGCTCTCCCCGCTGTTGGGGTAGACCACCACCGGCTTGCCCGTGACCTGCGCCGCCGAGCGCACCGCCCGGTCCGCATCCTCCGGCGCGCAGCAGTTCACCCCCACCGCGATCACCTCATCCGCCTCGGCCGCCACCGCGAACGCCTCCGTCAACGGCTGCCCGGCCCGGGTGCGATCCCCCGCCACGCTGTACGACAGATAGGCCGGCACACCCAGTCCGCGCACCGCCCGCACCAGCGCACGGGCCTCCTCGGCGTCCGGCACCGTCTCCAGCGCCAGCACATCGGGCCGCGCCGCCGCCAGCACCTCCAGACGCGGCCGGTGGAAACGCTCCAGCTCGTCCACCGACAGGCCGTACCGGCCGCGGTACTCGGACCCGTCCGCCAGCATCGCCCCGTACGGGCCCGCCGATGCGGCCACATACAGCGGCCCGGCAACCCCACCGGACGACGCCCGCCGGGCCGCCTCGCGGGCCAGCTCCACACTCCGGCCGAGCAGCGCCGCGGCCCGCTCCTCGCCGATGCCGCGCCGCGCGAACCCCTCGAACGTCGCCTGATAGCTGGAGGTGATCGCGACCTGCGCCCCGGCCTCGTAGTACGCCAGATGTGCCCGCACCACCGCTTCCGGCTCCTCGGCCAATAGCCGGGCCGACCACAGCGCGTCGGTGAGGTCGTGCCCGGTGGCCTCCAGTTGATTGGACAGCCCGCCGTCGAGGACGAGCGGCCCCGCGGCGAGGGCGTCGGTGAGCGAGGGGGACGTGCTGACCATGGTGCAAAGCCTCTCGGTGCTGCGGGACGCGCGAGTGCTCACGCCTCACCCCGGATCGTAACGCCGACCGGTGACAGCGCCCCTGGCCGCAGTGGTGCGACCGGCCGACGACCGGCCGACGACCGGCCGGCGCCACGTCCGGCTCGGGCTCAGCGCAGCGACGAGAACACGAACGAGAACCGCGCCGGCGCCACCTCCAACCGGTGCTGCGGCAGCACCCCAGGACCGCACGACTGGCTGCCGATGCCGTGCTGTGCATAGTCGAGATGGAGCCACAGATCCTCGCCGGGCCGCAGATCCGTGGTGTGGCGGGCGGCGGCCAGCTCCTCGGTCGACCACCGGCGGGCGGTAAGGAAGAAGTCCGGATCGCCCTCGATCCGCAGGCCCGAGCCGTCCGAACGGGTCAGCTCCGCCCAGCGCACACCGGGCCGCGCACCGTTCTCCTGCGGCCGCACATACGGCGTCTGCAGGGCGTCCACCGGCATCGACCAGCGGCCGATCCGGGCGGCCGCCCGGGTGTCCGGATAGCCCTCGCCCGGCCCGCCGCCGAACCACCGGACCAGGCCCAGGCTGCCGCACACCCGCATCCGCACTCCGAGCCGGGGCAGCGGCACCGGCCAGTCACCCTCGGGGTCGACGCTCAACTCCAGCCGCAGCAGGTCCCGTTGTGCCGTCCAGCAGTGGACCGTGCGCAGCGCCAGCGGCGACCCGGCAGGGGCGACCCGGGACCGTACGACCACGGTGTCCGGCCCCGTCTCGACGGCATCGACGCGGTGCCGCATCCGGTGCAGGCCGATCCGGCGCCACTCGGTGGCCGGGCGCGGATCCGGCTGCCAGGGCGCGGCCTCGTCGTTGTCGGTCGGCGCCCGCCAGACATCCAGCCGGGGGCCGCCGATCCGGACGCCGTCCAGATAGGCCAGCGCCCCCGTCCCCGCGTCGAAGGTCCCCGGGCCGAGCACGATCACATTGCCCTCACCGCGGCGCGGCACGGCGGTGGCGGCCGGGGGAGTGACTGCGGGGCGCGGGGCGGCCGGCAGCTGGCCCCAGGCGATCTCGTGCCCCGCGGAGGCCCAGGGGGCGTCCTCGTCCAGCACGGCCCGGACCGTCCAGAGCGCTTCGCCCTCGTGTCCCCTGGTGCCTTCGGTGCCCTTGCTGTTCTTGGTGTCCTTGGTGTTCTTGGTGTTCTTGGTGTCCGGCTCGTCCGGCGGCGCCGGGAGCTGCACCACGGCCGATTCGCCGGGCCCCAACGGCGGCACGGTGAGCCGGCCGTGACCGCGCACCTCACCGTCCACCTCGTAGCTCCAGTGGAAGCCGAGGTGGTCCAGGTCGGCGAAGTCATAGAGATTGGTGATCCGGACCGCACCCGGCATGCCGTCCCCGTCGGTCCCGGTCCCGTCCTCGTCGGTCCCGGCCCCGATCCGTACCGGTTCGATGACCTTCTTGAACTCCAGCAGGCCCGGGGAGGGCATCCGGTCGGGAAAGACCAGGCCGTCGCAGACGAAGTTCCCGTCGTGCAGCTCCTCCCCGAAGTCGCCGCCATAGGCGTGGAACACCTCACCGGCGGGCGTCCGCTGCCGCAGCCCGTGGTCCATCCACTCCCAGACGAAGCCGCCCTGGCAACGTTCGTAGCGCTCGAACAGCCGCTGGTACTCGCTCAGCCCGCCCGGCCCGTTCCCCACGGCATGCGCGTACTCGCAGAGAAGGAAGGGGAGTTGGCGCCGTCTGGCATCCAGCTCCGGATCGGACAGCGGCGCCTCGGCACGCCGCCCGATGCGCTCCACCTCGGCGTGGTCGGCGTACATCCGGGAGTAGACATCGGTGTCGGCGCAGCTGGGGTCACCTTCGTAGTGCAGTGGCCGGGACGGGTCGCGCTCATGTATCCAGGCGGCCATGGCGGACAGCCCGCGCCCCGTACCGCACTCGTTCCCCAGCGACCACAGCACGACGGCGGGGTGGTTCTTGTCCCGCTCGACCATCCGCCGGGCCCGGTCGAGCAACGCCGGCTCCCAGCGCGGGTCGTCCACCGGATTGTCCCGCCAGCCCTGCCCGCCGAACCCATGGGTCTCCAGATCGCACTCCTCGACCACCCACAGGCCCAACTCGTCGCACAGCTCGAGGAAGGCGGGGTGCGGCGGATAGTGGCTGGTGCGCACCGCGTTGATGTGGTGCTGCTTCATCAGCAGCACATCGCGGCGCATCGTCTCGGGGTCGACGGCCCGTCCGTAGCGCGGATGGAACTCGTGGCGGTTGACGCCGCGCAGCAGGATCCGGCGGCCGTTGACCTTCAGCAGCCCGTCCTCGACGCGGACCGTGCGGAACCCGATGCGCAGCGGGATCCGTTCACCGGGGGTCACCAGCTCCCCGTCGTAGAGGTGCGGCGCCTCGGCCGTCCAGGGGCGTACCGGCACCGTCGCGCTCTGACCGGTCGCCAGATCGAGGCCGAGCGCCGGGACCGTCACCCGGCCCTCCGGCTCGGACTCCACCCGCAGCGTGCCGTGGCCCGTGACGTGATCGAACCCGGCGTGGACGAAGTGGTCGGCGACCGCCCCCTCCGGACGGCGGTGCAGCGCGACCTCCCGGAAGATGCCCGGCAGCCACCACTGGTCCTGGTCCTCCAGATAGCTGCCCGACGACCACTGGTGGACGCGCACCGCCAGCACATTGCCGCGCGGCCGCAGCAGCGGCCCGACCTCGAATTCATGCGGTAGCCGGCTGCCCTTGAAGTGGCCCAGCTCCTGGCCGTTGAGCCAGACCCGGGCGCAGGATTCCACCCCGGCGAAGTGCAGCACCGCGGGGCCCGCGCCCCACCCCTCCGGCAGATCGAAGACCTGCCGGTGATCGCCCGTCGGGTTCTCGTCCGGCACCCGCGGCGGATCGACCGGGAAGGGGTAGGCGGTGTTGGTGTATGCGGGTGTCCCGACCGGTCGCGCGGTGCCGCTGCCCTCGTAGGAGCCTTCGGAGGCGAAGCGTCCCTGGAGCGCCCAGTGGCCGGGCACCCGCAGCTCCGGCCAGTGCGTGTCGTCGAAGTCCGGGCGGGCGAACGAGTCGTCCTCGGCGGTGGCGCTCGCCGAGAGCCGGAACCGCCAGCGGCCGTGCAGCGAGAGCCGGGCGGCATCCGACCTCGGGTACCAGGCGCGCGGCGGCAGGACCCCGCTTCCCGGTGAGCGGTCCTCGTAGTACGGGGCGTGCTGGTCCCGGGTGGGGTGGTGCGGTGCGATGTGCGTCCGGTGGGCGCTGCGGGGTGGCGGTGCGATGCCCGTTCCGTCGGCGCTCCCGGGTGGCGGTGCGTCGGTGGTGCGCATCGGCGGTGCGCCGGCGTTCCGGGGTGACGGTCCGTCCGGCGTGTGGTGCGGCGCGTGCGGCGAGGTGCCGGTCACTGGTCCTCCTGCTGCGGGCGACGTGCCTGGCGGTGGGGGGATCAGCTCAGCGAATCATGTGCGGAGGCACGGCGCAGCCGGATGAGAAGGACGGGGCCGGGACACCACGGGGCGCTGCCCGGCGGCCGCCCGGCCCGGGGTGCAGCAGCCCACCCCGGCGGCCCAGCCCGCACGGCACGTATCGCCTCCGGGCTGAAGCCGCCCCGCAGCCCCTGCGCCTCGGCCCAGGCCGCCTCCACGGTGTCCCGGGTGACCGCCGCCCTCCCCTCACCCCGAACCTCCCACCTCACCGCTCACCTCACCCCTCGGCCGACAACACCGCCCAGGCGCTCGCCGGATCGTCCGTGGCCGGGCCCGCGGGCGCCCACTGCCCGTCCTCCCTGCGATACGGCCACCAGCGGCCGTCCCGCCCGTAGCGCAGCTGAGCCCCGCCGCCGACCGCCGTCCACCGGTTGCGGGTGGCCCGCAGCCGCGGCCGGACCTCGCCGTCCTCCCAGGCGGCCGCGAGCCGCCCGGTGGCCCTCGCCAGCGCCTCCGGCTCCGGTGCCCAGTCCTCCTCCAGGACCGCGAGCCCGGCCGGGCCGCCCAGCTCCCAGGCCCGTACGGCCAGTGCCAGCGCCCGCGCATCACGCCCCGAACCGGCCGCCAGCCGCGCCGATACGGCCTCCCCGGGGCCGGCCGCCGCCATCCGTACCGCGTCCTGGGCGGCGGTGAGCACCGGCGGCAACGGGGTGTCCGGGTGCCCGGCGCAGAGCGCCTCCGCCAGCAACCCCCGGGCGCGCCCCGCCGCGTCCCCGATCAGGAACTCCAGGGCCCCCACCTCCACGCCGGGCGCGGGCGGGGTGGCGCCGCCGAGCACCGGCGAGACTCCCGGCGTGGCGACCGGCGGCGGCGTCGCGGGCAGCGGCGGCAGGATGTCGCGCGCCGCATACGCCTCCGCCGCCGGCACCCCCGAAGCGGGACGCTCCGCCGCCCCGTCCCCACCCGTTGCTCCGACCCCGCCCGCCGGCCCTGCCGCCCGCGCCGCGCTGCGTGCCTGCAGGGCGTCGAGCAGTTCCCGCTCGCCCCGGCCGCGCAACAGCAGCAGAACGAAAGGATCCTGGTCGAGCAGGCGCGCCAACTGATAGCACAGCGCGGCCGTATGCGCACAGTGGTCCCATGCGCCGCAGCTGCACTCCGCCTCCAGGTCGCCGATGCCCGGCAGCAGCTCGATCCCGGCGGCCGACGCGTCCTCGACGAGTACCGGCGGCATGTCCCGGTCCAGCAGCGCCGCGATATGCCCGGCCCGGTCCGCGACCAGGTCCAGAAGGCGGTCCCAGTCCGCCACGTCCAACTGCTGCAACAGGACATCGGAACGGTGCCGCGTATGGTCGCTGTCCTGGACGACCGCGGTGATCCGGCCGGGACGCACCGCGACCGCGCCGACCGCACCGGCCCGCGCGTGCCGTCGGCCCAGCTTCAGCTGCCCGCCGTCCAGCGCGGTGTCCTCCAGCGCCTTGAGCCACGCCTGCCCCCACCAACTCCGCGCAAAGGCCCGCCCGCGTGCCGGGGGCAGGGCACCGAACGTCCGCTCGCCGGCCGCCGGGTACCTGCCGTCCTGATCCCTGCCGTCCTGATCCCTGTCGCCCGGGTCCCTGTCGTCCGGGTGCCTCGCCGGCTCGGGGCTCCTGTCGTCCGGGTGCCTCTCCGCTGCCGGGTCCCTCTCGTCCGGAGACCACTCCCGGTCCGGGGTCATCGCTTCTTCCTCTTCCTCTCCGGGCCTCGTCATCGCTCACTCCCTCGCAGGGCGACCAGGTCGGCCAGCTCGGCGTCGGTGAGTTCGGTCAGCGCGGCCTCACCGGAACCCAGCACCGCATCGGCCAACTGCTGCTTACGGGCGAGCATGTCGGCGATCCGGTCCTCGATCGTGCCCTCCGTGACGATCCGGTGGACCTGCACCGGCCGGGTCTGCCCGATGCGGTACGCGCGGTCGGTGGCCTGCGCCTCGACGGCCGGATTCCACCAGCGGTCGAAGTGGACGACATGCGACGCCCGGGTGAGGTTCAAACCCGTACCCGCCGCCTTCAGCGACAGCAGGAACACCGGCGCGGCGCCGTCCTGGAAGCGCTGCACCATCTCCTCGCGGCGGGCCACCGGCGTCCGGCCGTGCAAGAACTGCGTGGCCACCCCGCGCCCTGCCAGATGGCTCTCCAGCAGCCGTGCCATCTGCACATACTGGGTGAACACCAGCACGCTCGAACCCTCGGCCAGGACCGTGTCGAGCAGTTCGTCCAGCAGCTCGACCTTCCCCGAACGGCCCGCGATCCGTACCGCTCCCGCCTCCTGCCCCCGGTCCGCGGGGCCGCCGCCTTCCTTGAGGTACTGCGCGGGGTGGTTGCAGATCTGCTTGAGCGAGGTGAGCAGTTTGACCACCAGCCCGTGGCGGGCGAACCCGTCCGTCCCGGCGATCTCGTCAAGCCCCTCGCGCACCACGGCCTCGTAGAGCCCGGCCTGCTCCGTGGTCAGCGCCACCACACGGTCGGTCTCCGTCTTGGGCGGCAGCTCGGGTGCGATCCCCGGATCGGACTTACGGCGGCGCAACAGGAAGGGCCGCACCAGCCGGGCAAGCCGCTCGGCCGCCGCGCCCGCCTCCGGGGACGCCGCCGCACCACCCTCGATGGCCTGCGCATAGCGCGTCCGGAACCGGCTGAGCGGCCCCAGCAGGCCAGGCGTCGTCCAGTCCAGGATCGCCCACAGCTCCGACAGATTGTTCTCCACCGGGGTGCCGGTCAGCGCCACCCGGGCCTTGGCGGGCAGCGTGCGCAGCGCCTTGGCGGTCGCGGAGAAGGGGTTCTTGACGTGCTGCGCCTCGTCGGCGACGACCAGCCCCCAGCCCACCTGCGCCAGCTTCCCGGCGTCGAGCCGCATCGTTCCGTAGGTGGTCAGCACGAACTCGTCGTCCGCCGGCTCCGCCAGGCTGCGCCGCCCGCCGTGGAAGCGGCGCACCGGTGTGCCCGGCGCGAACTTCTCGATCTCCCGCTGCCAGTTGCCCATGAGGGAGGCGGGACAGACGACAAGCGTGGGGCCGGCCGAGCCGGGGTGGGTCTGCCGGTGCAGATGCAGGGAGATGAGCGTGATGGTCTTTCCCAGCCCCATGTCGTCGGCGAGGCAGCCGCCCAGTCCCAGCGACGTCATCCGGTGCAGCCAGCCGAGTCCGCGCACCTGGTAGTCGCGCAGTGTCGCGGTGAGCGCCGCCGGCTGCCGGACGGGTGCGGCGGCGTCACTCTCCGGGTCGGCGAGCAGGTCACGCAGCCGGGCCGGCCACCCGGAGGCCACCACCTCCACCCGCCCGCCGTCCGGAGTCTCGGCGGATCCGGTGAGCGCGGCGCCGAGCGCATCGAGCGGCGTGATCTTACGGTCCGGCCGGTCCCGGGCGGCCCGCACCGTCTCCGGGTCGATCAGCACCCACTGGCCGTGCAGCCGCACCAGCGGCCGTCCCGCCTCGGCGAGCCGGTCCAGCTCCTCCCTGTCCACCTCCTGGCCACCCACCGCGAACCGCCAACTGAAGGAGAGCAAGGCATCCGCCGACAACAACGAAGGCAGCCCCGACTCCGGTCCCTCCCACCCGCCGCCGTCGCCCGCCTCGTGCGAACCCACCACGGCCCGGCTGGTCAGCGTGCGCGCCAGATCCTTTGGCCAGTGCACCCGCACCCCGGCGGCGGCCAGCGCACGGCCGGCCGGGCCGAGCAGTTCGGCGACTTCTTCCTCGGCCAGCTCCAGTGCCCCGGGCACCGCGGCGGACAACAACGGGGTGAGCGGCGCCCAGACATCCGCCGCACGACGCAACGCGAGCAGCGTGTCCATCCGCGCCTGCGGCCCGAAGGCCTGCCCGGCGGGTGATGCCCCCGCCCACACCTCTGCGGCATCGGCGACCAGTGTCGGGTCGGTGAGGCTGTGCAGCTGGAGCACGGCGGTGAAGGTGATGCCGGCGTCCGTGGGGTCTGTAGGGTCTGTGGGGTCCGTGACGTCCGTGAGGTCTGTGACGTTCGTGGGGTCCGTGGGGTCCCCGGTCTCGTTGGCCTGGTTGGCCTGAGTGGCCTGGGTGGCCTGGGTGGTCGCGGTGGCTTCCGAGATCTCGGTGCTTCCCGCCGCCTCCGTGCCCCGCACATCCACCCGCAGCGAGATCCGTACGCCCGCGTCGTGCCCCGCGGCGACATCAGCGGCCCAGGCGCGCTGTTCGGGGATCTGCTGGGGTGCCGGCACCGCGAAGGCCGGCGCTCCGGTGACCAGCGCGGCCCCGGGGGAGCGCGGCAGCCCGTCCGCCACCGCGTCGAGGAAGGACCGGACCTGCCGCTCGGGGTCCGGCAGCACCGGCGGTGCGGAATCCGGCAGCGGGACGGCATGCGCGTACGGCGGCATGGCGGCGGCGAGATCGCGCAGCCGCTCGATGTCCACCGGGTCGAGCGGCCCCAGCCGCCAGGCGTCATACCCGTCGGGACTCACCCCCGGCAGCAGCCGGCCGCGTGCCGCGAGCTGCAGCGCGAGCACGGACGCGGCTCCCCAGAAGGCGGCGGCCGGATGGGTGCCCCGTGCGGCCCGCGCGCGGGTGAGCACCGGCACCGCCTCGGCAACCGTCAGGACGAGCGCCGGGACCTCGCACGGGGATACCCCACCGTCCTCGTCCGGCACGACCACCTCCAGCCGCTCCGCCGCCCAGGACTCCCCGTCCGTGGTGCCACCGTCCCCGTCCGTCGCGCCGTCCCCGCCGCCTGCCTCCTCCACGGGTGCGCCGTCGGGGCGCCAGAAGGCCACCCGCCCGGCACGTGGCGGATCCGACGGCAGGAAAACCGCTGCACAGCGGGACAGAGCCGAGAGCCGAGCGGGTGTGATCGCCGCGAGTGGTGTCACTGGATCAGGACTCCTCAAGTTTGACTACTGACCCTTGAAGCGCCCGAGAGTACAGGACGGCACGCGGATTCCTGGAACCTGTTGTGCGAAAACGGCGTTCAATGGAGTACACAGAGCGCGGCGTACGCCGCGGAAGGGGCGTGAAGGATGTCCACACAGGCGAAGGTCGCGGTCGGCGGCGTCGCGGTGGGAGTGATCCTGCTGTGGCTGCTGCCCTTCTGGGCGGCCCTCTTGGTCATGGTCGGGGTCCCGGCCGTCGCGTATCTGACGCTCGACTCCTCCCAGCGGCGCCGGCTCCGCCGCGTCAGCCGCAAGCAGATCGGCCGCTGACCGAGCGGACTCCCGCGCCGCGCCGCGCACCGTCCGCCCGGCACCTTGTCCGGCTTGAGCCTCGTACGGTCCCGCCCCTCCTCGTACCCCGCCGCACCGGGACCGGCGGTGCATGCGCCCCGGCGTGAGGGGCAGGGCCCTGGCGTGAGGGAAACAGGCCCTGGCGGGGAGGGGGCAGACACTGGCCCGCCCCGCCGCCTCCCGCCGCACCGTCCGCCAGGCCCGTCCGCCACCCCACGCAACGCGCGGAATGCGGGAATCCCGCCGAACCATCCGCCCGGCCCGTCCCCTCGCGCAACAGCCCGCCGAAGCAGCCCGCCTCAGACCGGTCGTGCCGCCAACTCGTCGAGCGACGACAGCAGCGCGGGAAGCGCAGGCCCCCGCCCCACTGGATGCACCTCACCCGGTTCGTCGTCCAGCAGCACGAACGCAATGTCATCGGTACGCGCGACCATGCTCCAGCCGGGCCCGTCGACGCGCAGGGTCCGCGCCTCACCGGCCGCGAACGACGAGCGCAACCGCCCGGGCGGCGGCGGCTCGCTCACATAGCCCCGCGCCTCCTCCAGCACCCTCCGCACGCCCTTGTGCGCATGATCCCCCGGCTCGGCGAAGGTGTCCTCGTCATCCACCTGCTCGCGCCAAGCCGCCCACTGCATGGCGATCTCGTCCGCGCCGAGCCGCCGTTGCGCAGGCCCCCACTCCTCGGCGTCCGGCGGGGCGAGCGGCGCCGGGTCGCCTTCCTGCGGCTCCGGATCATGCGGCTGCGGCACACCCGGCGCCGCCACCGCGAGCGAGAGCGGCCAGCCGGGAAGCGCCCCGACGATGCTGTGCTCCCCGGGGGAGAGGTCGTACTCCATCCCGCAGTCCCAGGCCGCGATCGCACAGGCCACCAGCGACACGTCCTCCGTCGCCACGGTCCAGCGCGCGCCGTCACTGTCCTGACCGAGGACCAGCCCGTAGCCCTCCGCGTACGGTTCGAGGCCGAGGCCCGCACACACCTCGGGGTAGTCGTCGCCGAGCACGCTCGGGAACTGCGCGGGCGTCAGCAGCACCGCCGTCAGCACGAACAACTGGTCGTTGTCGGCGCTCTCGGTCGTGGGCACGCGTGCCTCCCCATCCAATCCATCGCGGAGTATGTCGGCGCACCCTAATTGGCTCGGTACGGCCTTGTCACCAGCCGTACGCTGCGCGGATGCGTTTGACAGCAGCCCGATGCGCTTCCAGTGCCCCGGGCTGCCGGGCCGCGGGGAAGAAGACGGCCACCTCACGGGCACCGGGCTGCTGCCCGCAAGCCGCGCCGAGCTGATCGACGCGGGCGCCGATCCCGCGGTCCCCAGGCGGTGCGGCACAGCAGACCCGTCCCTGAATTTGCCCGTCGCCGAACGAAGGGACGGATGCCAGGTGCGTCGCTACGCCTGGTTGCGGGAGATCCGGCGGCTCGACCCGGAGCGTGACTTCCTGCGGATCTACCGCATCATCGCGACCCATGAGTTCCCCTGGGACATCA
The DNA here is from genome assembly GCF_004125265.1 of Streptomyces lydicus. Classification (GTDB taxonomy): domain Bacteria; phylum Actinomycetota; class Actinomycetes; order Streptomycetales; family Streptomycetaceae; genus Streptomyces; species Streptomyces lydicus_C. The sequence goes on along the minus strand of NZ_RDTE01000003.1, from coordinate 779,632 downwards.
CCAGGGCGTTGGAGCCGGCGCTCTACCGCACCCTGGGCCGCCATATGGCAATCGCCGGACTTCCGCAGACCTACCAGGACTTCGAGCGGCACCTCGACGCCTACGAGGAGGCGCACTTCGGCTTTGACGAGGGCGCGCGAAGGGTGCCGGACGCCACGCTGGACCTGATCAAGGGCTACCCGAAAGGCTTCCGGGTGGCCGAGCTCGGCACCTTCCCCACCAGCCACAGGGACAACTGCCCGGGGCCCCAGGGGGACGGCCCGGCGGCATCCCGAGCGGCGGAGGCCCTAGGCTTCTTCGCCAGGTAGCCAGGTAGCCAGGTAGCCAGGTAGCCAGGTAGAGGGGTAGCCGGTATGGCCGGTACCCGGGCAGGTCGCCCTCTGGGGGTCTCGCTATGCCCGGTGAACCGGTACGCCCGGTGGCCCGCTACGCCCGGCGTACCGCAAGTGCCAGGTAGCGGGCGTCGCAGTCCTCATACCGGATCAGGTCCCAGCCGCACGCCGCCAGCAGGGGCCGCAGATTCGGCTCGGCCCGCAGGTCGTCGGGGGTGATCGGGCGGCCCTTGCGGGCGGCGAGGGCCGCCCGCCCGATGGGGTGGAAGAGTGCCAGCCGGCCACCGGGGCGTACGGTCCTGGCGAGTTCGGTGAAGCCGCCCGCCGAGTCCGGGAGGTGGGAGATGAGCCCGGCGGCGAAGACCGCGTCCAGCGCGGCGTCGGGCAGTGGCAGCCGGGTCACATCGGCGAGCAGCAGCGCCGCGTAACGGTCGCGCCCGGCCCGTACAGCGGCCTGCAGCATCTCGGGCGTGAGATCGGCGCCCAGCACCGTCCCGCGCGGTCCCACGGCTTCCCGGAGCGCGGGCAGCGCACGCCCCGTACCGCAGCCGGCGTCCAGCACCCGGTCGCCCTCCCTGAGGCCCAGTTCGGCGGCGCCCGTCGCATAGGCGGGACCGTCGCCGGGGAACTTCGCGTCCCAGCCGGCGGCGCGCGGCGCGAAGAATTCCCGGACTTCGTGCGGGCGGTCGGCGTGGTGGTCGCCGTGCTGGCCGGTCATCGGGCTCCTCCGGGGGCGGAACGGTCGGCGGGAGGGAGACGGTACAGGTGTACGGGGCGCTGCGCTCCACCACCCCTGCCGAACCGGCCGCACAGTGGTCCAACTATCACGAAGGGGACGGCTGCTGGGCTTCTTGATCCGAAGACGTGGCGGCTTTGGGGAATCCGGGGAAATCCCCCTCGGCGGGGGGTACGGTCCACGCCATGGATCCCGGACGGCCCTCTGCCGCCGAGGCTCCCCTCGTCGAGCCGTGGATCCGTATACCCCGTGACGCGCAGGACCCTGCATCCTGGAGGAGACGGCCGATGAACGCCGCACAAGGGGCCCCGGAGGGCGCAGCCCCGGACCCCGACGCCGAGTTGACCCTGAAGATCTTAGTCGCGGGCGGCTTCGGCGTGGGCAAGACGACCCTGGTGGGCTCGGTCAGCGAGATCCACCCGCTGCGCACGGAGGAACGCCTCAGCGAGGCGGGCGAGACGGTGGATGACACCGGGGGAGTGGACCGCAAGGGCACCACCACGGTGGCGATGGACTTCGGCCGCATCACCATCAGGCAGGGCCTGTCCCTCTACCTCTTCGGCACCCCCGGACAGGACCGCTTCTGGTTCCTGTGGGACGACCTGTCGGAGGGTGCGCTGGGCGCCGTGGTGCTGGCCGATACCCGGCGGCTGCAGGACTGCTTTCCGGCCGTCGACTACTTCGAGCGCCGTGCGATCCCGTTCCTGGTGGCCGTCAACTGCTTTGCGGAGGCCCGGTCCTACGGGGCCGACGAGGTCTCCCGCGCGCTGGACCTGGACCGTGGTACCCCGGTCGTGCTCTGTGACGCGAGGGACCGGGACTCCGGCAAGGAAGTGCTGGTCCGGCTCGTCGAGCACGCGGGGCGGCGGCACTCCGCCCGGGTGCTGGATTCGGTGGGCTGAGCCGGGGCCGAGCCGGCGGGCGGAGGTGGCGCGGTGGCCGGAGGGCGCCGCGCGCCACGCACCCGCACCTCTCAGCTCGCGACATCCGCGAGGGCGACGGCCTTGTCGATCCTGACCCGGACCACCACCTCGCCCGGAACGCCGTTGCGCGCGCCGTACTCCTGCGCACGGTCCTCGCCCATGTAGCGGGCCGCGATCCGGGTAGCCCAGTGGCGGACGTCCGTCAGATCGTCGCTGATCTGTGCCGTGCCCTGTACGGACACGAAGGAGAACGGTGGCCGGTCGTCGTCGACGCACAGTGCCACCCTGCCGTCGCGGGCGAGATTACGGCCCTTGACCGTGTCCGCACCGGTGTTGAACACCAGCTCGTCGCCGTCCACGAGGAACCACACCGGTGCGAGGTGCGGGCTGCCGTCGGCCCGTACGGTCGCCAGCTTGCCGGTACGCGTGCCCTCGGAAAGGAACCCCTGCCACTCGCCCTTCGTCATCTTGTGTGCCATGCCGACATCCTCATCCATACGGCACGCCCACGCGCCGCGTGGCACGCCGGGCTGTGGGGCCGCTTGCCGTGACGGCGGAGGTGGGACAGGCTGGCACAGCAGTTCGCGTACCGCGGACTGCCGTTCGGCCGGGAATGCGGACGGGGATACGGGGAGGAAGCAGCAATGGCATTGAGCAGCGGACTCGACTGGCTGCTGGACGATCTGACCAAGCGGGTGCAGAAGGTACGGCACGCGTTGGTGCTCTCCAACGACGGGCTGGTGACCGGGGCGAGCGAGAAGCTGGAGCGGGAGGACGCCGAGCATCTCGCGGCGGTCGCCTCGGGACTGCACAGCCTCGCGAAGGGGTCCGGGCTCCACTTCCGGATCGGCCGGGTGCGGCAGACCATGGTCGAATTCGATGACGGAGTGCTGTTCGTGACGGCCGCGGGAGACGGCAGCTGTCTGTGCGTGCTGGCGGGCGCCGACGCCGACATGGGGCAGATCGCCTACGAAATGACGTTGCTGGTCAATCGCGTCGGGGAGCATCTGGGCGTCGCGGCCCGCCAGCCGGAGAGTTATCCACAGGTCTGAGGCGGGGGTTGACCCACTGTCGCCGCCGGCAGCTATCGTCGTCACTGTCAGTGATCGACCGAGTTGCGGGGGAAGCGGCATGACAGTGGTGTGCGACGGGCGGCAGACGCTCACGACAGGGCGGGCGGCCCGCGAACTGGAGCTGAGGACAGGTGAGTTGGAGCTCGCCACCCAGCTCGGAGAAGTACGGACGGTCGCGGCCGGGGCCGACGGCCGGCCCACCGGAGCCGGATCGCTCGGCCGGCGCCGGGTTCCGGCGGAGGAGATCGCCCGGCTGCAGGCCGAGCCGGGCTTCCCGGACCCGCTCCGCGAGCGGATCCGCACCGTCAGCACGACCGAGGCCGCCGCTCTCATGGGTATCGGGCCCGGCCGGGCGGTCCGTCTGACCAGGGCAGGCGCTCTGGGCCCGGTCCGGTTCTATGTGAACCGCTTCGGCGCGGTGGTCTGGCTCTATCTCGCAGCCGAGGTCGCCGACTTCGCCGACCGGGAACCCGACCTGCTGCGGGGCAACACCCCGCCGGCGATGCGGGTGATGCTCGACGGCGGACAGGACTGGCGGGCCCGCCAGTGGCGCAGCCGACGGATCGCCCAGCTCATGGGGCGGACCGACGACCCCTGGGAAGCGGCAGCGGTGATCGCCGCCGTGCTGCCGCCGGAGGAACTGGCCTCGGTGGCCGAGAACCCGCTGGAGCGGTCCCTGCTGCGCCGGCTCAGGCCCACCCTGGCCTCCGTGATCACGGTGACCCCGGCAGCCAGGGAGTCCTTCGAACGTGTCCTGACGGCGGATGAGTTCGACGAAGTGCTGTGGTACCGCGTCCACCTCTCCCGCTGTCTGGAAAGGGCCCGCAAGGAAGACCCGGGCCGCCCCCGGACACCGGGCGCCGCACCCTCCGCCGTCGCCCGCCCGGGTCAGTCCCCGAGCCTTCTGAACAGCCCCTCCTGGCAGGGGCGGACACCTCCTACAGTGCCCTGAACAATCCCTCCTGGACGACCGAGACCAGCAGTCTGCCCTCCCGGTCGTAGATCCGCCCGCGGGCCAGGCCGCGCCCTCCGGTGGCGATGGGCGACTCCTGGTCGTAGAGGAACCACTCGTCCGCGCGGAACGGACGGTGGAACCACATCGCGTGGTCGAGCGAGGCCATGTCGAACCCGCGCGGGCCCCAGAGGGGTTCGACGGGGATGCGGACGGCGTCCAGCAGCGTCATATCGCTGGCGTAGGTCAGCGCGCAGGTGTGCACGAGCGGGTCGTCGCCCAGCGGTCCGACCGCGCGCATCCACACCGCGCTGCGGGGTTCCGCACCCTCGATCTCCTCCGGGGTCCAGCGCAGCCGGTCGGCATACCGGATCTCGAAGGGCATCCGGCGTGCCATCCGCTCCAACGACTCGGGCACACTGCGCAGGCGCTCGCGGACCTCTTCCGCGACCGTCGGCAGTTCCTCCGGATCGGGCACCACCCGACGCAGTGGCAATTGGTGATCGAAGCCGGGTTCCGGCTTGTGGAAGGAGGCGGTCAGATTGAAGATCGTGCGTCCCTGCTGGACGGCGACGACCCGGCGGGTGGTGAAGGACCGCCCGTCGCGGACCCGCTCGACCTGGTACACGATCGGCACCCCGGGCCGGCCGGGGCGCAGAAAGTACGCATGGAGCGAGTGGACCGGGCGGTCCCCTTCCGTGGTCCGCCCGGCAGCCACCAGCGCCTGGCCGGCGACCTGCCCGCCGAAGACCCGCTGCAACGATTCCTGCGGGCTGCGGCCCCGGAAGATGTTCACCTCGATCTGCTCCAGATCCAGCAGATCGACCAGCTTTTCGGCGGGATTGGTCATGACCGGTGGCCCTCCGTCAGATCCTTCGGCGGCCTCGGTCGAAGCCGTCGCCTCACAACTGACCCACATCCGTGACCCGCACGACCGCGCGCCCCTCCTCGTCGGAGGCGGCCAGGTCCACCTCCGCGGAGATGCCCCAGTCGTGATCGCCGTTCGGGTCGGCGAAAGTCTGCCGCACCTTCCACAGTCCGTGCTCGGCATCCTCCTGAATCTGCAGCAGCTTCGGGCCGCGCGCGTCCGGACCGGTGCCCAGCTCCTCGTATTCATCCCAGTAGGCGTCCATCGCCTCGCCCCAGGCGTCCACGTCCCAGCCGGAGTCGGCATCCATCTCGCCGAGCTCCTCGACCTTGTCCAGCGCCGCCAGCTCCACCCGTCGGAACATCGCATTGCGCACCAGCACCCGGAACGCCCGCGCGTTGGACGTGACCGGCCGGACCTGATCGGCCCGCTCCGCGGCCTGCTCGGCCGTCTCCACCTCCGGGTTGGCGAGCTGCTCCCACTCGTCCAGCAGACTGGAGTCGACCTGGCGCACCATCTCGCCCAGCCAGGCGATGATGTCCTCGAAGTCCTCGGACTTCAGATCGTCCGGGACGGTGTGGTCCAGCGCCTTGTACGCACTCGCCAGGTAGCGCAGCACGATTCCCTCGGTGCGGGCCAGCTCGTAGAAGGACGTGAACTCCGTGAAGGTCATGGCGCGTTCGTACATATCGCGGATGACCGACTTCGGCGACAGGGGATGGTCGCCGACCCACGGGTGGCTCTTGCGGTACAGGCCGTAGGCGTGGAAGAGCAGTTCCTCCAGCGGCTTGGGGTACTCGACGTCCATGAGACGTTCCATGCGGTCTTCGTACTCGACGCCGTCGGCCTTCATCTGGGCGACCGCCTCGCCCCGGGCCTTGTTCTGCTGCGCGGCCAGGATCTGGCGCGGATCGTCCAGCGTGGACTCCACGACCGAGACCATGTCCAGCGCGTAGGACGGCGACTCCGGGTCGAGCAGGTCGAACGCGGCCAGGGCGAACGTCGACAGCGGCTGGTTGAGCGCGAAGTCCTGCTGGAGATCCACGGTCAGCCGGACGATCCGGCCCTCGGCGTCCGGCTCCGGCAGCCGCTCCACGATGCCGCCGTCCAGCAGCGAGCGATAGATCGCGATGGCCCGCCGGATGTGCCGGAGCTGATTCCTGCGTGGCTCATGGTTGTCCTCGAGCAGCTTGCGCATCGCGTCGAACGCATTGCCCGGCCGGGCGATCACGGACAGCAGCATCGCGTGGGTCACCCGGAAGCGGGAGTTCAACGGCTCCGGATCGGAAGCGATCAGCTTCTCGAAGGTGTTCTCGCCCCAGTTGACGAAGCCCTCCGGCGCCTTCTTGCGCACCACCTTCCGGCGCTTCTTGGGGTCGTCGCCCGCCTTGGCCAGCGCCTTCTCGTTCTCCACGACATGCTCGGGGGCCTGGGCGACCACAAAGCCCGCGGTGTCGAAGCCGGCCCGGCCGGCGCGGCCCGCGATCTGATGGAACTCCCGTGCCCGCAGCGTCCGGACCCGCGACCCGTCGTACTTGGTCAGCGCGGTGAACAAAACCGTACGAATGGGGACGTTGACCCCCACGCCGAGGGTGTCCGTGCCGCAGATGACCTTCAGCAGCCCCGCCTGGGCCAGCTTCTCGACGAGCCTGCGGTACTTCGGCAGCATGCCGGCATGGTGCACGCCGATGCCATGACGGACATACCGCGACAGGTTGCGGCCGAACTTGGTGGTGAACCGGAAATTCCCGATGAGCTCGGCGATCTGGTCCTTCTCGGCGCGCGTACACATATTGATGCTCATCAGCGCCTGTGCCCGTTCGACGGCGGCGGCCTGGGTGAAGTGCACGATGTACACGGGCGACTGGCGGGTTTCCAGCAGCTCGGTGAGGGTTTCCGTCATCGCCGTCGTGCGGTACTCGTACGACAGCGGCACCGGCCGCGTCGCCGAGCGCACCACCGATGTGGGCTTCCCCGTGCGCCGGGTCAGATCCTCCTCGAAGCGCGACATGTCGCCGAGCGTTGCCGACATCAGGATGAACTGCGCCTGGGGAAGTTCCAGCAGCGGAATCTGCCAGGCCCAGCCACGGTCCGGCTCGGCATAGAAATGGAACTCGTCCATCACGACCTGGCCGATGTCGGCGTCCTTCCCGTCCCGCAGCGCTATCGAGGCAAGGACCTCGGCAGTGCAGCAGATGACCGGGGCGTCGGCATTCACCGAGGCGTCACCGGTGAGCATGCCGACGTTCTCGGTGCCGAACAGCTTGCACAGGTCGAAGAACTTCTCAGAGACCAGCGCCTTGATCGGGGCGGTGTAGAAGGTGACCTGATCATTGGCGAGCGCGGTGAAGTGCGCACCGGCCGCCACCAGGCTCTTACCGGAGCCGGTCGGGGTGGACAGGATGACGTTCGCCCCGGAGACCACCTCGATCAGCGCCTCCTCCTGGGCAGGGTAGAGCGAGATGCCCTGCTGCTCGGCCCAGCCCGAAAAGGCTTCGAAGAGGGCATCGGGGTCGGCGTCGTTCGGGAGATGATCGATGAGGGTCACGCCCCCATACTGCCTGCCTTCGGTCCGGATCAGGGAACCGGCGACCCGGAGGGCGGCCCGTTCAAGATCGACGAGGCTCGTGGTCGCCCGCCCGGAAGGCCTCCGGACCCCGCTGCCCCGCCCCCGGCATCGGCACGGGACACCGTTCCGGCGGCCCCGGCCCGCGGAATACGCCCTGTCGCGGCGCGGCCCGGAGGGACGGGGCTCGAAACCGTCACCCTGCGTGCAGAGTCAAGGGCGCGCAGTTGCCGTCGGCCGTCACCCTCCGCTCCGGCGCCCGGCGGATGGGTGGCGCAGATCACGCGGCGTGCGCCGGAGCGGGCGGCCCCGGTCCGTTCCGGTCCGTTCCGGTGGTTGCCGGTTGCCGGTTGCCGGTTGCCGGTTGCCGGTCGTCGTCCGTCGTCGTCCGTCGCCGTCGCCGTCGTCGGCCATCGGCCACTGGTCACCGGCCACCGACCACCGGTCTTCGGTCGCCGTGGGGGGAGGTCTTAGGGCAGCCTCCGTAGTTGGGGGCCGGACGGGGGCGGCATTCCAACGGCTTCGCCCGTCAGGGCAGTTGCTTACACCTGGCGGGCGCGCTCCGATGGCGTCGTCCGGGACGACGGACAGGAAGGGGCACGAGGCGAGCAGTTGACGCGTGGGCCCGCCCCGTGGGCCGGCCCTGTGGGCCAGTGTCGTCGGCCCGGCGTCCTGCGGTGTCCGTCCGGCGGCCGGTCCTGCGGACGTTGCGCCCGTGTGCGCGTGCGTCCATGCGGGACGTGGGCTCACCCCCTCCTCGTAGGGAGATCATCTGACGCTACGCTGAGTCGCCGACCAGGCGTCAGAGGTGCGGCTCAGCAGTACGAGAGGCACACCGCCCGCGCCGGAGAACGAGCGCGAGAGAACCAAGAGAACAAGGGGTGGGAACAACCATGATGGGACCGGCGCACTCACTGTCCGGGGCCGCGGCCTGGCTGGGGGTGGGCGCGGTGGCCGCTGCCGCCGGACATTCCATGCCCTGGCCGGTGCTCGTCTGCGGAGCTCTGATCTGTGCCGGTGCGGCGCTCGCCCCGGACCTCGATCACAAGTCCGCAACCATCTCGCGGGCCTTCGGGCCGCTCTCGCGGTGGCTGTGCGAACTGGTCGACGCGATCTCGCACGCGGTCTACAAGGCGACCAAGATGCGCGGTGACTCGAACCGCAACGGCGGCCACCGCACGCTGACCCACACCTGGGTGTGGGCCGTGCTGGTCGGCGCCGGGATGTCGCTGCTGGCGATGCGGGGCGGTCGCTGGGCCGTCCTCGCCATCCTCTTCGTCCATATGGTGCTCGCCATCGAGGGGCTGTTGTGGCGGGCGGCACGGGTGTCCAGCGATGTGCTGGTGTGGCTGCTGGGAGCCGCCTCGGCCTGGATCCTGGCCGGCGTTCTCGACCAGCCGGGCAATGGCGCGAGCTGGCTGTTCAGCGAACCGGGGCAGCAGTACCTCTGGCTGGGGCTCCCGGTCGTTCTCGGGGCGCTCGTCCACGACATCGGCGATGCGCTGACCGTCTCCGGCTGCCCGATCCTGTGGCCCATACCGATCGGCCGCAAGCGCTGGTACCCGGTCGGCCCGCCCAAGGGCATGCGTTTCAAGGCCGGCAGCTGGGTGGAGATCAAGGTGCTGATGCCGGTGTTCATGCTGCTGGGTGGCGTCGGCGGTCTCACCGCGCTCGGTTACCTCTGACGTGCGGGTCCCGGTCACCGGAGGCTGAGGTGGAGGCACCGGGGAGGTCCTGCGTCCTTCCCGGTGGCCCGCGAGGCGTGCGCGCTCGCGGGCCCTGGCCCTGCCCGCGCCCGTAAGCCGCCGTGACGACGCCCGGGCGGCTGCTCAGCGGGCGCCGAGCCGGCTCCTCGCCGCACACAGCGCGTACCGTGCTTGGTCCCGCATCACCCGTGCCAGGACCGCCAGAGCGCCGCGTACGCGCCATCGGCCGCGACCAGTTCGTCGTGGCTGCCCAGCTCGCTGATCCGGCCCTCCTCGACGACCGCGATCACGTCGGCGTCATGGGCGGTGTGCAGCCGGTGCGCGATCGCCACGACCGTACGGCCGTCCAGCACCCTGCTCAGCGAGCGCTCCAGATGGCGGGCCGCCCGCGGGTCGAGCAGGGACGTCGCCTCGTCCAGTACCAGCGTGTGCGGATCGGCGAGCACCAGCCGGGCCAGCGCGATCTGCTGGGCCTGGGCGGGCGTCAGCGTATGGCCGCCCGAGCCCACCTCGGTGTCCAGCCCCTTGTCCATGGCCCGCGCCCAGCCATCGGCGTCCACCGCGCCGAGCGCCGCCCACAGTTCGGCATCGGCCGCACCGCCGCGCGCCAGCAGGAGGTTGTCGCGGAGCGAGCCGACGAAGACATGGTGTTCCTGGTTGACCAGCGCCACCTGCTCGCGGATCCGCTCGGCCGGCAGCGCGGAGAGTTCGGCCCCGCCCAGGGTGACGCTGCCCGCCCGCGGACCGTAGATGCCCGCCAGGAGCCGGCCCAGCGTCGACTTGCCGGCGCCGGAGGGCCCGACCAGCGCCAGCCGGGTCCCCGGACGGACCCGCAACGACACCTCCCGGAGTACATCGACGCCCGCACGGTAGCCGAAGCTGACCTCGTCGGCGTGGAGGTCCCGGCCGTCCGGGAACCGCCCCGCAGCGGGGGCCTCCGGCTCGATCTCCCGGACGCCGACGAGCCGGGCGATGGACACCTGGGCCACCTGCAGCTCGTCGTACCAGCGCAGGACCATGCCGACCGGCTCGATCATCATCTGCGCCAGCAGCGCCCCGGTCGTCAGCTGCCCCGGAGTGATCCATCCCCGGATGACGAAGGCTCCGCCGAGCAGCAACACCGAGGCCAGGAGCAGCACATGCGTCAGATCGACGACGGGGAAGAGCACCGAGCGCAGGTAGAGCGTGTAGCGCTCCCATTGGGTCCAGGTACGGACCCGGTCTTCCGACAGGGCGATCCGGCGGGCGCCCAGCCGGTGGGCCTCGACCGTACGCCCCGCGTCCACGGACTCGGTGAGCACCGCGGACACCGCCGCGTAACCGGCCGCCTCGGAGCGGTAGGCGCTCGGTGCCCGCCTGAAGTACCAGCGGCAGCCGACGACCAGCAGCGGCAGCGCGATGAGGACGGACAGCGCGAGCGGCGGTGCGGTCACCGTCAGCCCGCCGAGCAGCAGCGCCACCCACACCACGCCGATGGACAACTGCGGTACGGCTTCGCGCATCGCACTGGAGAGCCGGTCGATGTCGGTGGTGATCCGCGACAGCAGGTCGCCGGTGCCGGCCCGCTCCAGGACGCCCGGCGGCAGCGCCACGGACCGTACGAGGAAGTCCTCGCGCAGATCCGCCAGCATCTGCTCACCGAGCATCGCCCCGCGCAGCCGGACCATGCGGACGAAGAGCGTCTGGGCGGCCAGCGCCACGGCGAACAGCCCGATGGTGCGCTCCAGCGGGAGGTCACGGGCCCCCGACGACAGCTGCTCGACGACGCCGCCGAGCAGATACGGGCCGGCCATGGAGGCGATCACCGCGGCCGCGTTCACGGCGACCAGCACGGTGAACGCGGTGCGGTGACGCCGGATCAGGCCGCCGACATAGCTGCGCACCGTTGCCGGCGAGCCGACGGGAAGGGTGGTGAGGGTCTGCGGGGCGTCCGGATCGTGCTCCGGCGGCGCCAGGCCGATCATGCGGTCTCCTCGATCCGGTCGGTCGGTAGTGCCGGCTCGGGGTCCGGCTCGCGGGTGACGATCGCGTGGTAGGCGGGGTGGCTGTACAGCAGTTCGCGGTGGGTCGCCACGGCGACGGCCTTCCCCTCCTGGAGGAACACCACCTGTTCGGCCCGGTCCAGCAGGAGCGTGCTGGAGGTGAGCACGACGGTCGTACGGCCCTTCCTGATCTCCCGCAGGCCCTCGGCGATCCGGGCCTCGGTGTGCGCATCGACGGCGCTGGTCGGCTCGTCGAGCACCAGCACCTCCGGGTCGGCGACCAGCGATCTGGCGAGGGCGAGCCGCTGGCGCTGCCCGCCGGACAGCGAACGGCCGCGCTCGGTGATGTGGGTGTGCATCGGGTCTCCCGAGTCGTCGGCGGAGGCCTGCGCCAGCGCGGTCAGCACATCGCCGCACTGCGCCGCGGTCAGTGCCTCCCGCGCGCCCACCCGGCCGGACGCCGGTACGTCGAGCAGTTCGCCGAGCGTGCCCGAGAGCAGCATCGGGTCCTTGTCCTGGACGAGTACGGCACCACGGGCCGTATCACGTGCCAGGTCGTCCAGCGGGGTGCCGCCGAGCATGACCGAGACCGGCACGGCGCCGTCACTGCCGCCTTCGTCCGGCTGCGGCGGGTGTCCGCCGAGGCGTTCGGCGAGCCGTCCCGCGCTGTCGGGGTCGCCGCAGACCACCGCGGTCAGCCGGCCGGCCGGGGCGGTCAGGCCGCTGACCGGGTCGTGCAGATCGCCGGTGGGGGTCGCCTCCCGGCCCGGATCGCGCCCGCCGGCCGGGCGGCTCTGTGCCAGTACGCGGGCGGTGCGCTTCGTGGACGGCTTGGCGAAGGAGTAGGCCTGGGCGATCTCTTCGAAGTGTCTGAGGGGGAGGAGAAGGAAGGTGACCGCGCTGTAGACGGTGACGAGATCGCCGACGGCGAGGGTGCCGTCGAGGGCGAGCCGGGTGCCGTACCAGACCACCGCGATGAGCAGCAGGCCCGGCAGCAGCACCTGGACGGCCGAGATCAGCGACCACATCCGGGCGCTGCGGACGGCGGCCTGGCGCACTTCCTGGGAGGCGCTGCGGTAGCGGCCGAGGAACAGTTCCTCGCCGCCGATGCCGCGCAGGACACGCAGTCCGGCGACGGTGTCGGAGGCCAGCTCGGTGGCCTGGCCGGCCTTCTCACGCTGTGCGTCGGCGCGCCGGGTGGCGTGCGGCAGCAACGGCAGCACGGCCAGCGCCATGACGGGCACGCCGACGGCCACCAGGACACCGAGCTCCGGTCGGTAGAGGGCCAGCGCGCCGGAGACGCCGACGGCGGTGACCGCGGCGGCACCGAACCGGGAGAGTGCCTCGACGAACCAGCCGATCTTCTCCAGGTCGCCGGTGCTGACGGCGACGATCTCGCCCGCCGCCACCCGCCGCGTCATGGCCGAGCCCAGTTCCGTGGTCTTGCGGGCGAGCAGTTGCTGCATCCGGGCGACGGCGGTGATCCAGTTGGTGACGGCCGCGCGGTGCAGCATCGTGCCACCGATCGCGATCAGGACACCCAGGACCACGATCAGGGAGCCGGCCAGGACGAGCCGCCCGGCGTCGCGGTCCACCACGGCCTGCACGGCAAGACCCACCGGCACCGGGGAGGCGGCGATGGCGCCGAAGTTCAGCAACCCCCAGGCGAGGGCCTTGAGCTGGCCGCCGAGCTGTTGTGCGCACAGCCAGCGGAGGAAGGCGCCGCCCGTACGGACGTCCGGGACGCCCGGGTCGGGGTGCGGAAGGTCGCGAATGTGCATGATGCCCCAGGCGAAGTCGTGGTGGGTGGGCGGCAACAGGCCGTTGCGGCAGGCGAAATGCCACTCTCGCCCGTCTCGTCTCCGGCGGAGGTCCTGGAAGACTGGCCCGCGACGTGGGTGGATTTCAAACGGTTTTTCCGCTGTGGCCACGGGATCCGGACAATCCTGTGATGACGGTCTGCGGGCGGCGGTCGGGTGCCGGCCGGCCGTCGGGCCGGCGGTGCGACCATGGGCGTCATGCGAACAGCGGGCGGTGCGATGCGGATGGCGACGGTGGTCGCGGCGGGGCTGGTTCTTCTGGCGGGCTGCGGTGGCGGTGCGAGTGGCGGAGGTGCGAGCGGCGGCAAGGACGGCGAAGGCAAGGGCGACGGTGCGGGTAAGGGGGAGCGCCCCGGCGGCCCGGCCCGCGGCGCGTCGGCCACCACCCACCTCAAGAACATTCCCCAGGTCGGCACGGCCCTGCGCTCGCGGATCCCGGCCGGCTCCCGGCAGGTGGTGGCGGTCTACGGCAAGGGCGTGAACTCCGCAGAGGCCACGGTCGTCCTCTACGACAAGGGCGCCAAGGGCTGGGACCGCAAGGGCAGTTGGGCCGCCCACAACGGCCGGCGCGGCTGGACGGTGGATCACCACGAAGGGGACAAGCGCAGTCCCGTCGGGGTGTTCCCGCTGACCGATGCGGGCGGGGTGCTCCAGGATCCCGGCGCCAAGCTGCCCTATACGCACTCCTCGGCGTTCACCCCGCCGTCGTACTGGTCCACGAACACCCGGCACGACTTCGACTATGTCGTCGCGATCGACTACAACCGCGTCAAGGGGACCTCCCCGCTGGATCCGACCCGCCCGCAGGGCCAGTCCAAGGGCGGCGGGGTCTGGCTGCACCTGGACCACGGCAGCGGAACCTCCGCGTGCGTCAGCGTCCCGAAGGCCGGGATGCAGGCACTGCTGCGCGCCCTCGATCCCGCGCGGCACCCCGTGGTGGTCATGGGGGATGCGGCGCACCTGGCGGGCTGAGTGCTTCCCCTTTGAACCAAGCTCCAGGCTTCCCGGACGTCACCCCGGCACCCGCCACACCTGCCCCGACAGACCGGAGCCCGGCGCACCACCGCCCGCCGGGCCCCGCACCGTTGCGGGCGCTCACCCCTCCGGCTTGGGCGAATCCATCCCCGGCCGCTCCTTCTTCCACAGCCCACGGGTGAAGTCGGGAATCTCCTGCGGAGCGCCGTTCGCCTTGATCGAGAGGTCGCTCAGGGGTACCGGCGCGGTCCAGGTCGCCGCGTCATAGACGTCGAAGTCCGGTACCAGCCCGAGCCGCATGCACTGCATCAGCCGGAAGACCAGCATGTAGTCCATTCCGCCGTGCCCGCCGGGCGGGTTGGCGTGCTCCTTCCAGAGCCAGTGGTCCCACTCCGCGTACTTGGTGAAGTCGCCCCACTCGTCGTTGCTCTGGTCCGGCTCCAGGTAGATCCGCTCGGGGTAGTCCTCGAAGAGGCCCTTGGTGCCGCCGAGGCTGTTGATCCGGCTGTAGGGGTGTGGGGTGGAGACATCGTGCTCCAGCCGGATCACCCGCCCCTTGGCGGTCTGTACGAGGCTGATCGTCCGGTCGCTCCCGATGTACGACTCCTTCCAGCTGGGGTCGTTCGCCGGCATGTGCTCCTTGCGGTACTTGGCGAGGCCGAGGGCCGGCGTGCCGACGCTGGAGATGCGCACGGCGCGGTCCCCGCGGTTGAGGTCCATGTAGTTGGCGACCGGGCCGAACCCGTGGTTGGGGTAGAGGTCGCCGCGCAGCCGGGTGTGCCACAGCCGCCGCCAGGGTCCCTCGTAGTAGGTGGGGTCGAACATCAGGCCGCGCAGATCGTGGATATAGGCGCCGGCGCCGTGCAGCAGATCGCCGAACAGGCCCGCGTGCGCCATCCGCAGCACCCGCATCTCGTTCCTGCCGTAGCAGCAGTTCTCCAGCTGCATACAGTGTCTGCGGGTGCGCTCGGAGAGATGGACCAGTTCCCACAGCTGGTCCAGGCGCAGTGCGAGGGGGCATTCCACGCCCACATGCTTGCCGTTCAGCATCGCGGTCTTCGCCATCTCGAAGTGCAGGTCCCACGGCGTGGCCGCGTACACGAAGTCGATGTCGCCGCGTTTGCAGAGGTTTTCGAAGTCCTGGTCGCCGTTGGTGTAGACGGCGGGCGCCGGCTGTCCCGCTGCGGTGACCTTCTTGGCGGCCTTGGCGGTCTTGTCCTTCACCGGGTCGCACAGGGCGACGACGCGGACGCCCGGCATCGCGAGAAAGAGGTCGATCATCGTGCCGCCGCGGTTGCCGAGTCCGATGATGCCGACGCGGACGGTGCTGCGCCGCTCGAACGGCACCCCGATCATGGTTCTGCCCTTGGCGTCGGGCGACGCGGCGGCGGCCGTAACGGATGAGGCCGCCGCGGTCGTCGAGGGTGCGGCCGCCGCGGCCGGCCCGGACGACAGGCCGCCGAGCCCGAGTCCGGCGCCCGCCGCACCGGCGGTCCACAGCACCGAACGGCGGCTCGGACCCGCCTCGTCGCGGTCGTGGCCGTGGTCGTGGTTCTGCGATGGTGCCTCGTTCATCGGTCCTCCAGGGGAGCGGTGGTGTGCCGGGGCATACGTGAACCTCGGTCAGGACCCTGTCGGCCTACGGCCTGAGGCACAAGAGGGCCGATTGGACTCTTGATACGGCGCTCTTGGACTCTTCGCCGCAATACCGGACGGCTCACGGCAACACCGGAGGTGTCGTCACCCGCACCTTTCGCAAGTCGCTGAAAAGTCTTGCGGAAAACCTTGACGTGTCCACAAGGCAAACGGCAGGCTCCGATGCGGAAATCCCCCCATGGCGGCCCGGCGCGTGGCTGCACTCGTGGGCGCGGTGCGTCCTGCCGTGCCCCATGACCAAGGAGCCGCAAGATGCAGCAACGTTCCCGTGTGCTGGGCGGGGCGCTGGCCGGAGTGCTCGCCGCGGCCGGCCTCGCCACCTTCGCGCCGTGGTCCTCCCAGGCCGCCCCGCCCGGCGAAAAGACCGTCACCGCCACCCTCTTCGAGTGGAAGTACACAGAGGTCGCCAAGGCCTGCCGCACCCAGCTGGGCCCGGCCGGCTACGGCTATGTCGAGGTCTCGCCCGCCTCCGAGCACATCCGGGGCGACCAGTGGTGGACCTCGTACCAGCCCGTCAGCTACCGGATCGCCGGACGGCTGGGCGACCGGAAGGCGTTCGCCTCGATGGTCAGCGCCTGCCACGGCGCGGGCGTCAAGGTGATCGCCGACGCCGTCATCAACCACATGGCGGCCGGCTCCGGCACGGGCACCGGCGGCACCCGGTACAGCAAGTACCGCTACCCCGGCTTCTACGAGGACAAGGACTTCCACGGCTGCCGGAAGAGCATCTCCGACTACACCAACCGCGACGAGGTCCAGAACTGCGAACTCGTCGGGCTCGCCGACCTCGACACCGGCAGCGACCACGTCCGCACCACGATCGCCACGTACCTCGACGACCTGCGGTCGTTGGGCGTGGACGGCTTCCGGGTGGACGCCGCCAAGCACATCTCCGCCACCGACCTCGCCGCCGTCAAGGGCAAGATGCGCGACCCGGGTTACTGGGTGCAGGAGGTCATCCACGGCGAGGGCGAGGCCGTGCAGCCCGAGGAGTACACCGGCGTCGGCGATGTCGACGAGTTCCGCTACGGCACCCACCTCAAGAGCGCCTTCCAGAGCGGGAATATCGCCCAGCTGAAGTCCGTCGCCGACGGCAAGCTCGCCGGCGACAAGGCCCGCACCTTCGTCGACAACTGGGACACCGAGCGCAACGGCTCCACGCTGACCTACAAGGACGGCGCCGCCTACACCCTCGCCAACGTCTTCATGCTGGCCTCGCCCTACGGGTCACCGAACGTCTACTCCGGCTACGAGTGGACCGACAAGGACGCCGGACCGCCCACCGGCAGCGACGGCTGGACCAACGAGCACGCCGAGCAGGCGATCACCGGGATGGTGGGCTTCCGCAACGCGGTGGGCTCGGCGGAGCTGACCAACTGGTGGGACAACGGGGGCAGCGCCCTCGCCTTCGGCCGCGGCGGCAAGGGATTCGTGGCCCTCAACAACGGTGACGCCGAGCTGCACCAGACCTTTGCCACCTCACTGCCCGCCGGTACGTACTGCAATGTCGTCGCCGCCGCACCGTCCAAGTGCGACGGCCACACGGTCACCGTCGGGGGCGACGGGAAGGCGCAACTCTCGGTCCCGGCCAAGGGGGCGGTGGCACTGCACGTCACCCGCTGAGGCGCACCCCCGCAGCAGCTGACCGGCCGGGCGCGTGGCCCGCTCCAGCGCCGAGGGCCGAGCCGTAGCCCCGGCCCTCCGTCGCCCGGTCCATGCCGATCTCGCACATCCGGTTCGTCGACAGCTACAGATCGAAGTGCCGCGCGGTCACCTCGGCCGCCTCCTTCGCGGTGGCCGACGCCGTGAGCTCCTTGTGCAGCATCCCCCGGTCACCGGCGAAGGCGCAGCAGCCCGCGTCGTCCGGCACCACCACCTCCCGCGCACACGCCCCGGCGACCCGGCGCAGCTGCGCCTCGGCCCCCAAGTGCTGCAGGGAGCACGTGGGATGGAGCACCGCGGAGCCGGCCGTGCGCAGGATCTCCAGCCGCGGCAGCAGCTACTCGGCGGCCCAGACCGCCGAGTCGACGACCGTCAGCCCGGTGTGCAGGGGCATGACGGCACTCCTCCGGCTGACTCCGCGTCAGCTCAGTCCGGTCGGTCAGCTCAGTCCGGTCGGTCCGGTCGGTCCGGTCGGTCCGGTCGGTGCGGTCGGTGCGGATCGTCGACCAGGGTGGACAGCAGGCCGCCGAGCACATCGCGCTGATCGGCGGTCAGCGGGGCCAGGATCTCCTCTGCAGCGGCCCGCCGCGCGCTGCGCAACGCGCGCAAGGTGGAACGGCCGGTGTCGGTCAGCTCGATCCGTACCACCCGGCGGTTGGCCGGATCGGGTACCCGGCGCACCGCGCCGTGCCCCTCCAGCGCGTCCACCAGGGTGGTCACCGCCCTGGGTACCACCTCCAGCCGCTCGGCGAGGTCGGCCATCCGCGGCGGGGTGTCGCGGTAGTGGTCGACGATCCGCAGCAGCCGGGACTGGGCGGGGGTGAAGGCGATGTCCAGGTGCTCCAGGTGGTGCTTCTGGGCGCGGTGCATCCGGCGGGTCAGCCGTACCAGTTGCTCGGCGAGATTGGTGGTGCTGACCGTCGGCTCGGGGGAGGGCATGGCGCGAGGATAGCGGATGACAGGACTTCCTTCATTGTGAGTATAGGTAACAATGAGCTAAGCTCCACGATGCTCGGCCCGTATCTGCCGTCCGCGGTTCCCGTCCGGCCGTAGTTCCCGGCCGCCTGTAGTTCCGCCCCTCCGTAGTTCCGCCCCACGAAATCCGCACCCCTCGAAGGAGCCCATGCGCAGCGACGAACCCCAGTGGACCGCACCGCCCAAGGATCCGGAAAAGCCGGTCCAGCTACGGCGGATCCTCGCGCTCTTCCGTCCCTACCGCGCCCGGCTGGCCCTCGTCGGCCTGCTCGTCGGCGCCTCCTCGCTGGTCTCGGTCGCCGCTCCCTTTCTCCTTCGCGAGATCCTGGACGTGGCGATACCCGGCCGGCGCACCGGACTGCTGACCCTGCTCGCCCTCGGTATGATCGCCACCGCCGTCACCACCAGCGTCTTCGGCGTCCTGCAGACCCTGTTCTCCACCACCGTCGGCCAACGCGTCATGCACGACCTGCGCACCGCCGTCTACGCCAAACTCCAGCAGATGCCGCTGGCCTTCTTCACCCGCACCCGCACCGGTGAGGTCCAGTCCCGGATCGCCAACGACATCGGCGGGATGCAGGCGACGGTCACCTCCACCGCCACCTCCCTGGTCTCCAACCTGACCTCCGTCATCGCCACCGTCTGCGCGATGCTCGCCCTCGACTGGCGGCTGACCCTCGTCTCCCTGCTGCTGCTTCCGCTCTTCGTCTGGATCAGCCGCCGGGTCGGCAACGAACGCAAGAAGATCACCACCCGGCGGCAGAAGCAGATGGCCGCGATGTCCGCGATGGTCACCGAATCCCTCTCGGTCAGCGGCATCCTGCTCGGCCGCACGATGGGCCGCGCCGACTCCCTCACGAAGAACTTCGCCGACGAGTCCGAGCGCCTGGTCGACCTGGAGGTCCGCGCCAACATGGCCGGCCGCTGGCGGATGGCCACCATCGGGATCGTGATGGCCGCCATGCCCGCGCTGATCTACTGGGCGGCGGGCATGGTCCTCCAACTCGGCGGCCCGGTCTTCTCCCTCGGCACCCTGGTCGCCTTCGTCTCGCTCCAGCAGGGCCTGCTGCGGCCGACCGTCTCGCTGCTGTCGACCGGCGTACAGATGCAGACCTCGCTGGCGCTCTTCCAGCGCATCTTCGAATACCTCGACCTGCCGGTGGCCATCACCGAACCCGCCGAGCCGGTCCGTATCCCGGCGCCGCGCGGCGAGATCCGCTTCGAGAACGTCCGGTTCTGCTACGACCCCGAGGCCGCCCCCACCCTCGACGGCATCGACCTGACCGTCCCGGCCGGCACCAGCCTCGCCGTCGTCGGCCCCACCGGCAGCGGCAAGAGCACCCTGAGCTACCTCGTACCGCGGCTCTACGACGTGACCGGCGGCCGGGTCACCCTCGACGGCGCGGACGTCCGTGACCTCGACTTCGACACCCTCGCCCGCTCGGTCGGCGTGGTCTCCCAGGAGACCTACCTCTTCCATGCCTCGGTCGCCGACAACCTCCGCTTCGCCAAGCCCGACGCCACCGACGAGGAGATCGCCCGCGCCGCCAGGGCCGCCCAGATCCATGACCACATCGCCGCCCTGCCCGACGGCTACGACACCCTGGTCGGCGAGCGCGGCCACCGCTTCTCCGGCGGCGAGAAACAGCGCCTCGCCATCGCCCGCACCATCCTGCGCGACCCGCCCGTCCTCGTCCTGGACGAAGCGACCAGCGCCCTGGACACCCACACCGAACACGCCGTCCAGCAGGCCATCGACGAGCTGTCCGCGGGCCGCACCACCCTCACCATCGCGCACCGCCTCTCCACGGTCCGCGACGCGGACCAGATCGTCGTGCTGGACGCCGGCCGGATCGCCGAGCGCGGCACCCATGACGAACTGCTCGCCGCCGACGGGCGCTATGCGGCGCTGGTACGGCGTGACGCACACCTCACCCCCGCGGACGATCAGGTGATGGCCCCGTAAGTGACCCACCGGTAAGGTCGAACGCGCGGCGGCCAGTTCACTGGTCGGGGTGGCCGCCGCACCCACTCCCCGGCCGCGGCGCGCGGGATTCCTGCTCCGCTGCCCTTCCTGCGCCACCTCCGCCCGTCCGATCAGGGAGCCGTCCGTGACAGCTGACGACCGTTCCGCCCGCGCGCTGGCCCGTCTGCTGGCGGGGATGGGGACCCTCCACTTCCTCGCCCCGAAGCCGTTCGACGCGATCGTGCCCCGGCGCCTGCCCGGCAGCCCCCGCACCTGGACGTACGCCAGCGGCGTCGCCGAGCTCGCCGTCGCCGCCGCCGTCGCCCTGCCGCGCACCCGCCGGGCCGGCGCACTGGGCGCGGCCGGCCTGTTCGCCGCGGTCTTCCCGGCCAACCTCAAGATGGCCCACGACTGGCGGCACCGCCCCGCACCACTCAAGGCCCTGGCCTACGCGCGCCTGCCAGGCCAGCTCCCACTGATCGGCTGGGCCCTGCACACCGCCCATGCGGCCCGTGAGAGCTGGCCCGCTTCGCGCCCGTAGCGCCTACGCTGCGCGGTATGACCAGGCATCAGGATCACCCGGATCACCCGGATCTCCCGCAGTTCGAGCTCGGCTTCCCCGGCCCCCTGCGAGATCGTCTGGTCTCGGCGGTGCTCTCCGGCGCCAAGACCGCCACGACCGGTCTGCTGATCGAATACGAGCGTGGCGAGGAGCCGCTGCCGTCCGCCGGTCAACGGTCGGTGGTGCCCGACTCCGCCGGCCGGCCGGTGGCCGTGATCGAACTGACCGGGGTACGGGTGGTGCGTCTGGCAGAGGTCGACCGGGCGCACGCACAAGCCGAGGGCGAGGGTCACACAACGGTGGCCACCTGGCGGGCCGCCCATAAGGCCTTCTGGCACGGCCCGGACGTGCGCAAGGAGCTCGGGGACCCGGATTTCACCATCGACGACGACACCCTGGTCGTGCTCGAAACCTTTCGGATCGTCGAGAGCCTGGAGAGCGGGAGCGTTCCCGCTCAAGAGGGGTGAGGCGGACGTGAACCGGGCCACCGCGACTGTGACCGCGCCCCGGGGCGGCGTGGACCGTGATGGGGTCAGCGTGGACAGCGGATCCGGGGTGCCCCCGTCACCGACATCACCAGTGAGTACAGCGTGGTCGTCGCGGTGATGAAGAGGCGGTTGTTCTTCGGGCCGCCGAAGGCGATGTTGGAGACCGCCTCGGGGACGCGAAGCCGCCCGATCAGGGTGCCGTCCGGGGCGTAGCAGTGCACGCCGCCGGTCATGGCGGCCGCCCACAGCCGCCCCTCGTCATCGAAGCGGATGTTGTCGAACCGGCCCTGCCCGTCGGTGATTTCGGCGAAAACCCTGCCTTCCGAGAGCGACCGGTCCGCATGGACGTCGAAGACCCGGATCTGGCCGGCGCGGGTGTCCGAGACGTACAACTGCTCTTCGTCGGGGGAGAGGACCAGCCCGTTCGGACCGCTGAATCCGTCCGCGGCAAGAGCGACGGTGCCGGTCGACGGGGCGATCCGGTAGACGTGGCAGGCGCCGATCTCGCTCTCGGCGCGGTAGCCCTCGTAGTCGCTGGTGATGCCGAAGTCCGGATCGGAGAACCAGAGGGTGCCGTCGGCCAGGAGGCGCATGTGATCGCGGGCAGCGCCTCCGTCCTGGTGAAGGTGCGATGCGCCACCACGGAAGGGATCCAGGACGTCCTGCGCAGGCTGTATGCGATCGAGGGCGTCAGCGGAACCCAGGCGACGGTCTCACTGGAGACCTTCTTCGAGCGCCCGGTCTCCCCGCGGGAGTAGCCGTCTCACGGGGCTCCGGCGGTTGCTCCGGCGGACGACCGCGGAACCGGCCCCTCGTGGAGTCATCGCCGGTACGGTGGACCTCCGCCACGGGCCTGCGCCCGTCTCTTCGGATTGCGAGATGTCCGATGAACCAGACTGCAGCAGACACTTATCTGGCCGCGGCGGTGGTGGTGCACGATGCTCGTGTGCTGATCGTGCGCCGTAGCTACCGCGAGCGTTTTCTGCCCGGCGCGTGGGGCGTGCCGTGCGGGAAGCTCGACCGAGGGGAGTCCGCCGAGAGCGGCGCCCTGCGAGAGTTGAAGGAAGAGACCGGGATCCTCGGCACCATCGTCGCGCACACCGGATCCTCCGGTTTCCCGAGCGACTATCAGGGCCGCAGGGTCCACAACCACCAGGAGAACTTCCTCGTCCGCCCCCTGACGCTGGATGTCGTCCTGCCCAGCACGGATCAGGCCTATGCGTGGGCACGGCCCGCCGACCTGGCCGGGTTCGGGGTGGACGCCTACAACCTCGGGGTGATCCGCCAGGCACTCGGCGGCCGGCTCGACGCCGCGGGGATCCGGGCCATGACGGCGCGCTTCGGGCGCCTGGCGCCGCCCCCTTTCAGTAGCCCAAAGAGCCTGCCAGAGAGTCGAGTTCGGCAAGGTAGACGGCCGGTGGCAGCGGAGTCTTGGGCGGCGGATCCACCCGTTCGGCGCCGCCGGACCTGAGGACGCCGCTGCTCCGGTCGTTGCCGCTGTCCATGGGGGAGCCGCTGTTCGTGGCGGAGCCGTGCGTGGCGGAGCCTTCCGCGACGGAGGGGTTGACCGTGGCGGAGTTGCCGTCCGCGGCGGGGCCATCCGTTGCGGGAGCGGCGTTCGTGGTGGAGCTGCTGTCCTTGCCGGCGCCGGCCGTGCCGCGGTGGCCGTGCCTGACATAGACATCGGTCACCGACCGCTGTGGGGCGGTCTCCAGGAACAGCGTCACCGTCGGCTCCTCGCTCACCACCCGGTGCAGCGTATGAGCGGCCAGGCCGTAGCTCCGGCCCGGTCCGTACTGCTCCGTCCACAACAGTCGCAGGCGTGCGTCCCCGACCCGCCTAAGCCGCCAGGCGCCGCCGGGGCCGTCGATCGTCTCCCGGTAGGCGGTCGCGGGCACGCCGTTCGCGGCCGTTTCGTAGCACTCCATCCGGACGCGCCCGCGCACCACCGCCGAGGCGATCGCGCACCGGTTGTTGTGAATGTCCTCGGGGACCCCGCCGGCCGTGCCGTGCCAGAAATGGACCCGCAGCATGAACCGCGGGGCACCGGCCAGCAGCAACAGTTTGTCGAAGCCCAGCACATGGCGGTACGAGAGCCGGGTGCACTCCGCCAGATCCAGATCACCGGCGGATAACCGGCGTACCAGCGGACCGAGCGTGTCCGGGTGTGCCAGTCGGGCGGTCACCGCGCGGGCCGACTCGGGCGACGGCGGCCCCGGCCCGCCGCCCAGCCGTGCCGCCAGCAGCCGCCGGGCTTCCTCGATCTGCATGAGTCCGACTCCTCTTCGCCGCCCCCGACCGTTCTGCCGCTGCTCACCACACCTTTGGCCGGTCAAGCCGACCCGATCGCCCCGGTTCGATCACGGGCTCGGCCCCGCCCCGGTTCGATGACCCGCCTCTCGGAACTCCGGGCGGCGTCGCCTCATGGCCGGTAGGCCATCAACGCATGCCGCCGCAGCACCGAAAGGCCCTGATACGCCATCCACACCGGGTGTCCCATGGGCCCGTCGTCCCACCGCCACACCCCGCCCCGCTGCATGCCGTGGACCCGCGCCACGGCGGTGGTCAGCTGTGCCTCCCACGCCGGCAGCCCCACGCCCTCGGCCGCGACCTTGCGGGCGCCGTCCGTCATCAGCGCACGCGCCACCCATGCGGCGGCGAAATGCCGTACCGACAGCAGCTCTTGATGCAGCGGATCCTCCTGGTCCGGCCGCCGTACCTCTTCCTGGCAGTTCTGCAGATCGGTCATGCCACCCGCCGGTGTCGCCGGGCCGGCCAGCAGCCAGCGCAGCCCCTCCTCGCGCACCGTACGCTGCCGCTCGTCCTCGCCCAGTACGCATGCGGCCCGGTCCAGCGCCACCACCGCCCGCGCGGTGTGTGCCGCGGACGGCGCCGGGTTGCCGAGGCCGCCGGCCAGCGCCGCGCCCCAGCAGCGGTGGTTGTCGCGCGCCGGGTCGGCCGTGGCTCCATGAACCAGCACCTCGCGCAGCCCGTCCAGCGCGGTGGCGCCGGGGGCCGCCCGCAGCAGTCCGCGCAGGACATTCGTCACGACATAGGTGTTGGCCAGCCCGGATGCGTCATGGTCGGGATTCCATAACACCTCACAGGAGCGTATTTCTGCTTCCAGCAGGCGTGGGTCGGCGCCGGCCCGCGCAAGCGCACCCAGCACGACCGCGGACACCTCGGGCCGCGCCCCGCTGCCCTGGGAGCGGGCGGCCCATCCGCCGCCGGGAAGCCGCAGCCGCCACAGCGTCTCGGCCACCTGCCCCGCCCGTATGCGGCCGTCGTACGGCGCGATGTCCAGCAGCAGATGCAGTCCGTACGCCGTACCGAACGCCGTCGGGTGCACCGGCGGATCGCTCTCCGCGAGAGAGTGCGGCCATCCGGTGAGCGGGCCGTGCCCGGACACCTCTATCACCGAGAGGCCGCGCCGCAGCGCCTGGTACGTGCCGTCCATCAGCTCGGGGAGTGATCCGGCGGGCGAGGGCGCGGGGCCGGTCGGTGCGGCGGCGACGGCATCCGCCGCCGCACGCGTCCGCAACAGGGCAGCGGCCAGCCACACCACCGCACCCACGCCGACGCCGGCGGTCGCCGCCACGCAGTAACGAGCCGCCTCGCCCGCCAGATTCTGCGGCAGGATTCCCAGCAGCGTCTGGAACACGGCGAACGCGGCGGCCGGGACGCCCAGCCGACCCAGCCACATCAGCAGCCGGGAGGGGCCGGAGTCCGGCGGAGTGGCAAGAGGCGGCCGTCCGGGATCCGGTGCGGGTAAGCGGCCGTCCGGGCCGGAACGCCGTGAGGGCAAGCGGCCGTCCGCGCCGGAACGCCGTGGTGGTAAGCCCTGCCGCAGCACCATCTGCTCCCTCCTCCCCGCCCGGGCGCGCACCTCGCACAGCGTGTGCGAACAGCATCCCGACCAGTGTAGGAATCCCCACTGACAACGGGGTCGCACACCTGTCGCAGCCTTCCGCGGCCACGGTCGGCCAGCTCCCCGCTCAGTACTCCCCACTCCCCGCCCAGTGCTCCCGGCTCCCCGCCCGGTCCGTTTCCGGTGCCGCCGACAGCAGAATCACCTCCAGCGTCCGCGGCCCGTGCACCCCCTCCACCCGGTCGAGTTCGATGTCGCTGGTCGCGGAAGGGCCGGAGATCCAGGTCAGCGGACGGTCCGGCGCCACCCGTGGCAGCGCCTCCGGCACCGAGCCGACCACCTGCTCAGGGACCCGGACGACACAGAGGTGGTGGTCCGGCACCAGAGTGATCCGGCGTCTGCCCTGGTCGGGGCCCGCATCCAGGATCAGGGTGCCGGTCTCCGCGATGGCCACCGCACAGCCGGTCAGCACACTGTCCACGAGGTCGAGTTCACGGGCCGTGCTCGATGCGCGGTCCTCGACGAGGGTGACGTCGGTGCCGGCCGTCCAGGAGACGTCCAGGCCCGGCGGCACCAGCACCGACCGCGCCCCGCGCTCCGCCAGCAGCCGCCCGATCAGCCCGGGCAGCCCCTCGGCGTCGGTGCGGTGCACGATCGCCCGGTAGTCCGCGAGATGTTCCGCGAGCAGATCCACAGTCTGCGCGCGCGTCCGGGCCCCGTGCACCCGCTGGTAGCCCCGTGCCACCGGCGGACCGTCCCGCCCCTCGCCGCCCGGCCCCTCACCGGCCGGCACATCCGCCAGCGCCTGCCGCACCCGCGCCAACATCATGTCCCGGCTGCTCACTTGACGTCTCCCCGCCGCTCCGACGACGTATCGGGGCCGGACGTGGTACCGGGTCCCGACGACGTACCAGGCCCCGACGACGTACCGGATTCCGATGACGTACCGCGCCCCGAAGACGTACCGCGGGTGCGCTGCCACCAGTCGCGGAAGGACTCGGCCGGCACCTCGGGCACATCGCGCGTCCGCGACCAGGCGCGGCCCGGCCCCGGCAGCCTCCGTGGATGCAGCCGGCGGGTGCGAGCCGCCAGCCGCATCCCGGCACGCAGCGCCCCCGGGTGATCGAAGGCCCAGCCCACCGCGCGCATCGCGGCCCGCTCCGCGGCGTGCCCCTTGGCTGGTTGGAGGACGGTGCGCGTCCCGCCGAGGGTGACCGGCCCGCCCTGCACGACCCGCTCCCGCAGGTGCACCAGCACCTCGGGGATGTCGATGGCCACCGGGCACACCTCGTAGCAGGCCCCGCACAGCGACGAGGCGTACGGCAGCGACTCCTCCAACGGGCCTGCCAGTCCGCGCAGTTGCGGGGTGAGGATGGCGCCGATCGGGCCGGGGTAGGGCGAGCCGTACGCATGCCCGCCGGCCCGCTCGTACACCGGGCAGACGTTCAGGCACGCCGAGCAGCGGATGCAGCGCAGCGCCTGCCGCCCGACGGTGTCGGCGAGCGTGTCGGTGCGCCCGTTGTCGAGCAGCACCAGATGGAAGGTCTGCGGCCCGTCGCCGTCCGTGGTGCCCGTCCAGGTGGAGGTGTACGGATTCATCCGCTCGGCGGTGGAGGAACGGGGCAGCAGCTGCAGAAAGATCTCCAGGTCCTGCCAGCTGGGCACCACCTTCTCGATGCCGACGACGGAGATCAGCGTCTCGGGGAGGGTCAGACACATCCGGCCATTGCCCTCGGACTCCACCACGACCAGGGTGCCGGTCTCCGCGACCATGAAGTTGGCCCCCGAGATCCCTACCTTCGCGGACAGGAACTTCTCCCGCAGATGCAGCCGCGCCGCCTCGGCGAGCTCGGCGGGGGAGTCGCCCAGCCCTTCGGGCGCCGGGCGGCCCCAGGAGGCCATCTCACGGCGGAAGATGTCGCGGATCTCGGAGCGGTTGCGGTGGATGGCCGGGACCAGGATGTGCGACGGCAGATCGTGGCCGAGCTGCACGATCAGCTCGGCCAGGTCCGTCTCGTACGCGCGGATACCGGCCCCGGCCAAGGCCTCGTTGAGCCCGATCTCCTGCGTCGCCATCGACTTGACCTTGACGACCTCGCTCTCGCCGGTCTCCCGCACCAGCCGGGTGACGATCCGGTTGGCCTCGTCGGCGTCGAGGGCCCAGTGGACCTGCCCGCCCGCGGCGGTGACCGCGGCCTCCAGCTGCTCCAAGTAGTGGTCGAGACGGCGCAGCGTACGGTCCTTCACCGCCGCGCCCGCGGCCCGCAGCTGTGCCCAGTCGTCCAGCTCCGCAACGGCCTTGGCCCGCTTGTCGCGGATGGTGTGCGTGGCATGGGTGAGGTTGGCGCGCAGCCGGGTGTCGCGGGTGGCGGTGGCAGCGGCACGGGGGAAGGCCGGCATGCCCAGGTAGGTGCCGCTCACCGCACGCTCCCTTCCGTACGGGCGTTACGGGCCGTACCGGCGGTACCGCCCGTACTGGCAAGGATCTCCGCGATATGGACCGGACGGACCGGCGCGCCCCGGCGGCTGAGAGTGCCGCCGATGTGCAGCAGGCAGGAGTTGTCGACCGCGCAGACCGCCTCGGCACCGCTGGCGAGGATGTGGCGGACCTTGTCGGCGCCCATCGCCGCCGAGACCGCCGGGTTCTTCACCGCGAAGGTGCCGCCGAATCCGCAGCACTCCTCGGCGCCCGGCAGCTCCCGCAGCTCCAGGCCCTCGACGTGCTCCAGCAGCCGCCGCGGCCGGTCGCCCAGCCCCAGCACCCGCAGGCCGTGACAGGTGGGGTGGTAGGTGACGGTGTGCGGGAAATAGGCACCGACATCCTCCACCTTCAGCACATCCACCAGAAACTCGGTGAGCTCGTACATCTTGGGCACCGCGAACGCCGCCGCGTCGACGAGCCCCCGGCCGCGCCCTTCGGCGGCCGCCTTCGCCCCGATTCGCGGATAGTTGTCCCGCACCATCGCCGCACACGAACCGGACGGGGTGACCACATACTCGTAGTCCTTGAACGCCCGGTCGAAGCGGCGCATCAGCGGCTCGGCCGCCTGTCGGTATCCGGTGTTGAACTGCGGCTGGCCACAGCAGCTCTGCTCGGCGGGGAAACCGACCTCCACCCCCAGCCGCTCCAGCAGCGCCACCACCGCCTGGCCCGTCCGCGGATGGAGCATGTCGTTGATACAGGTGACGAACAGTGCTACGCGCACGTTGCCCTCTCCTTTCGGCTGCCTTTCGACTGCCACAGCCCCTGGCGGCCACCCGCTTCCGCGGTACATGATCACCTGGCGGCTCATCCTGCCCCAGCAGCAGGCCGACGAGAAGAACCAGGAGCGGAGGACCATGTCGAGTGCCGAGCACATAGCCGGGGAACAGGCGCCGAACGGTGCCCGCCCGCCGTCACGGCTGCGGCAGCTGCTCGCCGCCTCGGTCGGCAATGCGGTTGAATGGTATGACTGGTACACATATACCTTCCTTGCTTCGTATATCGCCGCGCAGATCTTCCCCATGGGCGCGGCGAATTCGCTGGTGCCGCTGCTCTCGACGTTCGCGGTCTTCGCGGTGGGATTCTTCATGCGGCCCGTCGGCGGGCTGCTGATGGGCGCGGTCGCCGACCGGCGCGGGCGACGTGCGGCGCTGACGGTGACCATTCTGCTGATGGGCGGCAGCAGCCTGCTGGTGGGACTGACGCCGACCTACGCTGCCGCCGGGATCCTCGCACCGGTCGTCCTCGTCCTGGCCAGGCTGCTGCAAGGGCTGTCGGTGGGCGGGGAGTTCGCCGCCTCGACCACGTTCCTTGTGGAGTCGGCCGGGCCCGGGCGCAGGGGGCTCTTCTCCAGCTTCCAGTATGTGTCGACGACCATCGGCCAGCTCGTCGCTTCCGGAGTCGCGGCGATGCTCGTCGCGAATCTCGCGCCCGCCACAATGGGCAGCTGGGGCTGGCGGGTCCCGTTCGTGCTGGGCGCGCTCCTGAGCCTGGTGGGCTTCTGGGTCCGGCGTGGCGCGCGCGAGACGCTGCCCCAAGCGCTCAACTCCGTTCGAGCTGGGGACGCCCCAGTCGAGGAGCAGGCGAGGGCGTCCCGGCCGGGCCTCTTCGAGGCGTTGCGCCGCCATCCGCGCGAGTCGCTGCTGATCGGCGGAATCACAGCGGGCGGCACGCTCGCGTACTACACGTGGACGTCGTACCTGCCGACGTACGCCGAGCTCAACGCCGGCGTGGAGAAAGCAGACGCGCTACTGGCGGGCACCCTCTCGCTGACGTTCTTCGCCGTGCTGCAGCCCCTTGCGGGCATCGTGTCCGACCGGATCGGACGCAAGCCGCTGCTGCTGATGTTCGGGCTCGGCTTCGCCGCGCTGGTCGTGCCGCTGCTGCGCACGCTCGACGACTCCTTCGTCACGCTGCTGCTCGTGCAGTGCGCGGGCATGATCCTGCTGAGCGGTTTCACGGCCGTCTCGGCGGCTGTGAACGCGGAGATGTTCCCGGCACGGGTGCGTGCCGCGGGAATCGGTTTCCCCTACTCGCTCACCGTCGCCCTCTTCGGCGGCACGGCGCCCTATGTCGGCACACTGTTCAAGGACATGGGGCACGCCGGTCTCTTCCCCGTGTACGTGGCCGTGCTGTGCCTGGTCTCCTCCGCCGTCTACCTTCGACTGCCCGAGACCGCTCACAGCCCGCTGGAGCAGTGAGGGCGCGAGGTATCTGATAGCGGAGGGTGACCTCTTCCTGGGGGCGTCGAAGGCGAGACCTGGGGTGATGCGGCCATGCGTGTCGCTGAACCGCGGAGATGGAACTTCAGGGGCTTTCAGGTTCGTGCCGCGTTACGCAGTCGATTCTCCGCATGCGCTCCCCAGCGCCGCCCAAACTCCCCAGATTCTCCCCGGGGAAGCCATGTACAGCAGGATGAGAGCGTCGTCGGAAGCGAGATCAATGCGACGCTGTGAGCTCCGTTGCGTGACTGCCGTAGGCCAGGAAGAAGGCCACCAGCAGGTTCTTCGTCTGCTGGTGGTACAGCGCAAACAGCTCGCTGACCTGCGAATATGGCAGCGGTGGAGACTTTGCCGGGACCGATGGTCCGGGAATGGTCCGGATCTTGACTGATGCAGACCTTGGGGCTGCGGCTCTGTTGGATTGGCCGCAGCCGCCCGTTCCGAGCTGACGGTCCCACTTGGCACAGGTTGTAACCCGCGTCCTGGGGCGTCCAGCCGAAGCAGGGAATGTCTCCCAAGGCCATGTCGGAGCGCTGAGTCCAGGGGCGTCCACACAGTCCGTGAGACGCGTGTGAGAGTACGTGAGACGAGAAGCCCCGCCGGAATGCTCCGGCGGGGCTTCTGCGCGCGGCGGGCTATGACGGCACAGAGAGGGAATGGCTGTGGACGTTCCTTCGGCAGCCGCAGGCGTCGTGGCCAGTGGCCGGCTGCGGGAGGGCCGCTGCACGGTCGTCCGTATGGTCTTCGAGAAGCGGTGAGGCCACCGCCCTGCACACGTGGACACACCAGACCTGAGCACGACCGGCAGTGTCCAGAGCCCGCCCGGGGCCGAGCCGATGGAAGGCCGGCCTCGGCCGCGGCACTCGCCCTGTGGCCCGCGCGGTGGCGTGCTCGGTCAGCCAGCGAGCGATGTCATCGGGCACCGTGGTCCGTCTCCTCCTCGGGCGCGGCCGGGCCGGCCGGGGGCCTTGTCACGTGATACCGGTCGGGGGCGACGCCCCGCCCGCCGGGAGAGACGAGGTGGAAGAGCTCCAGGGACCACGCGCGCTGCTCCTCGGTGTCCGGCACCTTCGTCCCCCGGGACCGTTCCATGGACGCCCAGGCGGCCTCCGGCGCGGTGCCGTTCAGGATCAGCACGGAGACCGCGATCAAGGAGGACCGTCCGATGGCGCAGCGGCAGTGCGCCACGATATGGGCCCCGGCCCGCAGCTCTTTTGCGAGCCCCTCCAGGACCGGCAGCACGGCGGGGACCTGCGGAACGGTCAGATCGGGGATGGGCAGGGGGACGAACCGCAGTCCGGCTGCCCGAGCGAGGCGGGGCTCGTCGGCGATACCGAGTTCGGCGCGCTCGGCGTCCGGAAGCGCGCACACGAGGATGTCGGTGCCCACTCCGCGCAGGGCCGCCATATCGGCTGCCAGGTGCCCGTGGCCGCGGGGGCGGGCCATGGTGCTCAGGCGTCCCGGTTGCCGCGGACCGGTGACGGTGAAGAGGGCGGGGGCGGCGGTCGGCTCCGTCATCGGACGGTCGCGCCCGGCGGGAGCCGGCGGTAGCGGCCGCCGCACTCGCGGGTGAGCCAGCCGTTGAGACTCGCCAGCCCCCGCTCGTTGACCTGCCCGTCGTGGATGCCGTACGCCCGTTCCGGGCCGACGGCGCGGACGAAGTCGATGGCCTCGTCCGTCTTCATCCACGACCCCTGGAGCGGTACCAGCAAGGTCTCCACCGGCCGATCGGGGACGTGCAGCGAGTCCCCGGGGTGGTAGAGGCGGTCACCGACGAGATAGCCCACATTGGCGCAGTCCGGGAGGCCGCCGTAGATGCGCGCGTGCTCCCCGCCGTGGGCGGTCACCCGGAAGCCGGCCGCGGTGAATTGCTCGCCGGCCACGACACCGGTGAAGTCCAGGCCCGGGATCCGCGCCGCCTTGGGCGCGTAGACGGGGATGCACAGCTCCGTCAGCCGCAACACGTCGACGTGATCGTCGTGTTCGTGGGTCACCAGAACCGCATCCGCGCCGACGAGAGCCTCGGGCTCGCTCCAGACGCCGGGATCGATGACCAGCGCGCCACTGCCGTCGTCGTGTTCCACCCGGACGCAGGAATGGGTGTACTTGGTAATCCGCACCCGCCTGAGCATAGCCGGACGGCTTCGCGAATTCCCTCGGGAGGTGGGTCGAAAATGCCGCTCGTCGCTCGGGAGTGTTTCCGGGGTGAGCAGCGATAAGACAGCTGCGCCACCGGCCCCGGACGACGGCTATATCTAGTCAACTTGGCTTAACATATGGGCAGTTGGCATTGCGTCGGAGAGGCGTCCTGCTAGCGTGCAGACCATGGATATATCAAACTCGAATGTCGAGGAGCTGGCCGATCTGGCCGAGCTGGAGTTCTCTCCGATATCCCCGGAGGAAGCCGATGACCTGGACGACCGTGTGTACCTGCTCGGTGTCCGTTCCGAGTTCGTGAAGCGATAGCGCCACTCGTCAACCCGCCCCTGATCCTGCCGGGGCATGTCGTCAGAGGTTCGCCACCGGCATGAGTAACGGACCTGCCTCGGGAGATGGGGATTCAGAGCGTGGTCATTGATCATCTACCGGTCGGCCTACCTGCTGATTCAGCATTGCGGCTGCCGGTCGATGCCGCTGACGACGCCATCCACGAGGCGATCGCCGCACTCGATCCCGGTCATCGCATCGGGAGCGCGGATGACCCCGTCTTCCTCACGGCATGGCTTCCCTGCCTGAAGCGAAGTTGCTTGTCCTTTCTCGGAATGAGCCCTGCCAGTCAACAGTGGCTGGCAGGGTTCGCCGGTGCCGACTTCGCCGCGGCACGCCGGGCCGAACTCGTGGCCGCCCTGGCCGTGGCGGATCCCGGTGCCGCACTGCCGGACGACCCGGTAGAGCAAGTGACCACCCTGGTCCGGGCGCTGACCGGGCACGAGGCGAGCGGAGCGCAGTTCGGGCTCGGACGACAGCTGCTGTGGTGCGGGCCCGACGGCGGCAGCGGACTCGCCTGTTCCTGTGATCCGTCGACCGGCCGGCCCGGCGTGACCGGTTCCTATCTCGCGGGGGCGTCCGGAGCCCAGCTGCTGACAGCGGGCGGCGAGGATCTCGCCGGACTGATCGACACGCAGCCCTGGGGCCCTCAGCTGCAAGAGGCGATCCGCACCGCCGAGGCTGCACTCGACTGGCCGGTGAGGGTGGAATTCGTCGTGGAACACGGCCGGGCACACCTCATCAGGAGCACGCCCGTCGCCCTGCACGGTGCCCCTCGCCTGCACACCGTGGCCACCCGGTACGAGCACGGCCGGCTGACCCCCGCACAGGCGGTTTCACTGGTGGAGCCCCTGGACGTGGAGAAGGCGCGTACGGCATCGGTGCGGTCTTGCGGTCTGCCCGTGGCGGCGCGCGGCCGGGGCGTGTCCCCCGGCATCGCCACCGGCACCCTGGTCTTCAGCGCGGCCGCCGCCGTCGCCTCGAAGGCGAACGGTGAGCAGCCGGTGCTCGTCCTGACCGAGTCGAGGCCGGAGGACCTGCCGGGCCTGCTGGCCGCGACGGCCATCGTGACCGAGCGGGGCGGACAGACGTCGCACGCGGCGGTCGTGGCGCGCGGACTCGGACTGCCGGCCGTCGCCGCGCTCGTCGACAGCGTGCTGGATGGCGACGCGAACGGTCTGCGCACCACGCGCGGTGACACCCTCCATGCCGGTGACCGGGTGACGGTGGACGGCTACGCCGGGCTGATCCGTCTCGGCGGCGACATGCAGCTGCCCGCCGGGCGGCAGACCGGCGCGGAGCTGCCCGGCTGGCTGGACGAGGCACTGTCCGCGCTGCCCGCGCGGACCGGCATCGCGGTGCGGGTGAACGCCGACACGGGCGCGGACGCCGCCGCCGGGCGGGCGTTGGGCGCGACCGGAGTGGGATTGTGCCGGCTCGAGCACATGTTCCTCGGCGAGCGCCATCAGATGCTCCAGCGGGTCCTGATGGCGCGGCCCGGCCCCGATATGACGGAGGACCTCGCCACGGTGCACGCCCTCCTGCGGGCGGAAATCACGGACGTGCTCGGCGCGATGGACGCGCTTCCCGTCACGATCCGCCTGCTCGATCCCCCGCGCCACGAATTCCTCCCCGACGTGAGCGAACTCGCCCTGACCGCGGCGGCGACCGGCGCGCCGGCCGACAAGGACCGACTCGACGTCACACGCCGCCTGCATGAGCACAACCCCATGCTGGGCGTGCGCGGTGTGCGGATGGGCGTCCTGCTGCCCATGCTGACGGCCGTACAGATCCAGGCGCTGGTGGAAGCCACCCTCGCATTGCGCCGCGCGGGCCGTGATCCCCGGCCCGAGCTCCTGGTCCCCATGGTGAGCACGCCCACGGAACTGGACTTCGTCCGGGGCCTGTTCGACGAGGTCTGCGCCCGGCTGGGCACCACACGGGCCGAGGCGGGCCTGTCGCTGGGCGCCATGATCGAGACTCCGCGGGCCGCGCTGCTGGCCGGGCCGATCGCCCGCCGGGCGGACTCCCTGTCCCTGGGCACCAACGATCTGACCGCACTGGTCTGGGGGCTGTCCCGCGATGACGCGGAACAGCATGTGCTGCCCGCCTATCAGGACATCGGGCTGCTCACCACATCCCCCTTCGCGCAGTTGGACACGGAGGTCGTCGGGGCCTTGGCACGCCAGGTCGCGGACCAGGCACGAGCGGTACGCCCCGGCATCACCCTCGGAGTCTGCGGTGAGCAGGCGGCCGATGCGGCGGCCGTACGGTTCTTCGCCGAGGCGGGCTTCGACCATGTCTCGTGCGCGGCGCCCCGGGTCCCGCTGGCCCGGCTCGCCGCCGCGCGGGCCTCCGTGGCCGAGGGCGCGGCGGACGCGCACGCGAGAGGGGAACGACGTTGAACGAGCCGGCGATCGCCGTGGAACACCTCGGCCGCACCTTCACCGACCGTCGCCACGAGATCGTGGCGCTGCGGGACGTCAGTTTCCAGGTAGGTGCCGGCGAGATCGTGGGCCTGCTGGGCAGCAATGGCGCGGGCAAGACCACCCTCACCAAGATCCTGGCCACCCTGCTGCTGCCCACGACCGGCACCGCTCGGATCTTCGGCCACGATGTCACCACCGATCTGCGCGCGGTACGCCGTATGACCGGCGTGGTACTCGGCGGCGACCGGGGCCTGTACGCCAAGCTGGGCGGCCGCGACAACCTCCGGTTTTTCGCCATGCTCGCCGGAGTGAGCCGGCGCGGCCTGAGTGCGAAGCTGGACGCCGCGCTGGAGCAGGTCGGCCTGGTCGGCGCGGCCGACCGCGCCGTGGAGACCTACTCCAAGGGGATGCGTCAGCGGCTCCACATCGCCATCGGCATGATCGCCGAGCCGCGCGTGCTGCTGCTCGACGAACCGACCGTGGGCCTCGACCCGGTCGAGGCCGAACGATTGCGCAACACCGTCGCCGCGTTGCGCGACACCGGGGTGTCCGTCCTGCTCACGAGCCACTATCTGCTCGACATCGAGCGGCTCGCCAGCCGGGTGATCATCCTCGCGGACGGTACGCTCGCGGCGGATCTGCCGGTCGAGGAGTTCGCCCGGCAGGCGGGCTACACCGCCACGGTGACCGTGCGGGGCACCGGCAGTCCGCCCGACGACGGTGCCGTGTCGTCACCCGACATCGCCGTCGGCGGCGTCGAGGTGGCCGACGGGGCATGGACCCTCCAACTGCACGTCCGTGACTGGAGTGTCGGCTCGTTCGGCCTGCTGGAGCAGGCACTGGCCCATGTCAGCGTCCTGGACGTCAGTATCGAACCCGTGCGGCTCGAAGACGTCTACTCGCACGTGGCCGCGCGCCTGGCGCACGGCAGCCAGGTCGGTGGGCCGCGGTGAGGGGCGCTCTGTGGATGTTCCTGACCGCGGCGCGCATGGAGCAGCGGGCCATGCAGCGCAATCCGCTGCTGCTGGTCAACTCCGGCATGCTGCCCGCCGCTTTCCTGGTCACCGCGGTGGAGACCGGCCGCCCGGACCCGGGCGACGCGACGGCGCTCGTGGTGGCCGTGGCGCTGACCGCGCTGTGGGGCTCCACGGTGTGGATGAGCGGAGGCGTGCTGCGCCGTGAGCGCACCTACGGCACGCTCGCCCGCTGTGTCTCCGGAGTGTGGTCGCCGTACCTGGTGCTGCTGGGCAAGAGCCTGGGGGCCACGGTCACCAGCGTCGGGGCGATCCTTGTCAGCACCGGCGTCACGGCGACGGCGTTGGGACTGCCGCTGCGTGTGTCGCACCCGGGGTGGATCGTCGTGTCGCTCGTGGTGCTGGTGTGTTCCGGCACCGCCCTGGGGGCACTGGTGTCGTGCCTGTTCCTGGTGACCCGCAATGGGCTGGTCTGGTCGCACGCGTTGATGTATCCGGTCTTCGCCCTCGGCGGGCTGCTCATCCCCGTGGAGGCGCTGCCCGAGCCGCTGCGCTGGGTGCCCGATCTGATCAGCCTGCACTGGATCAAGGACTGCATGGTCTGCGCGGCCACCGGCGACGTCACCATCGCCCCGCTGGGCGTCGCGACACTGCTGACACTCGTCTACTTGTCCGTCGCGGGATTCGCCTACCGCCGGTCCGTCGAGTGGTCCCGGAAGGAGGGGACGCTTGACCTCGCATGACACTGCCCCGGCGCGCGGCGATGCTGCTCCCGCCCGCGCCCTTCTGCTCTGGCGGGCGGCCGAGGCGGTCCGTATGGGCTGGCTGGAGTACCGCGTGGTGGAGACGCCTGCCGGTCTGCTCGGCGCGACCCTGCCGCGCGGGGTGCTCCAGATCCTCTTCTTCACGACCCTCGCGGGTGTCCTCGCCGGTCCCGGACACCGGGAGTACGCCTTCGCCGGATCGTTGGTACTGGTGTTGAGCGGCACCAACGTCAATGGTGTCGTCGCCGTGCCCGTCCTGGACAAGCAGTACGCGACCTTCGCGCGGGTCCGGACCGGTGTGCTGTCCCCGACGGTCACCCAGATCGCCCGTGCGCTTCCCTACCCCGTCATGGGCTGGGTGCTGCTCGTCGTCCAGGCGGCCATTGCGGCGCCCTTCCTCGGCATGACGGACTTCGCGCTCCACCTGCTGCCCTGGGCCTGGGTGTATGCCCTCATCGCGCTCACGCTCAGTGTGCTGGGGCTCGCCGGGGCCACGATGTCCGTCGGCAAACGGGCCGATGTGGTGGCGCCGAACGTCCTGTCCTATCTGGTCATGCTGTGCAGCGGTGCGATCGTCCCGCCCGGCCGCGTGGCGTGGGTGGACGCGATCGGCCAAGTGCTGCCGGGCCGTCACGGACTGGACGCCGTCCGCGCGGGGATGGCCGGACGGCCCTGGCTCGGCGACCTCGGGCTGGAGGTCGCCGCCGGTCTCGGGTTCACCGTCCTCGCCGCGCTGTCGATCCTCGTACAGGCCCGGCGCGCGAGCCGACTGGGCCACGACGACTTCGAGTGACCGATGTGCCCACACCCGAGGGGGATCCGATGAGCCTCATACGCCTGCCCCTGGCCGTGCGTACGGAGCAGGACGACGCAGAGTCCGGTTCGCCGCCGCCCAGCAGGTGTCTGCGCATCGCGCTGGTGAACATGCCCTGGGCGCGCATCCACGCGCCGTCCATCCAGTGCGGACTGCTGCAGTCCATCGCCAGGAGGGCCGGGCACGAGTGCGACAGCCACTACCTCAACATCGAGTTCGCTTCCTTCTTCGGCAGCAAGGCATATGACGCGATCGCCAACATCGCCTCGGAGCGGCTGCACTTGATGGGGGAGCGGCTCTTCTCCTATGTCGCGTTCGGCGAAGTCACCACTGACGACCAGTACTTCGGAGAGTATCCGGAGGTGAAGTCCATCTGGGACGAGCTGACCGGGAAGGGGCTCGACGACCTCACCGAGATGCGCCGCCGGACGCTGCCGGACTGGATCGCCGCATGTGCGGCCAAGCCGGTGTGGGGGGAATACGACGTCATCGGATTCACCTCCACGTTCATGCAGAACACGGCGTCGCTGGCGCTAGGGAAGATGATCAAGAAATTCCATCCCGGCGTGACGCTGGTCTACGGGGGCGCGAACTTCGACGGGGACATGGGGGTCGAGTACGCCAAGAAGCTTCCCTGGCTCGACTACGTGGTGGCGGGGGAGGGCGACATCGTGTTCCCCGCGTTGTTGAACAACATCGCCGACGGTACGGACACCCCGCTGCCCGGTGTTCTGCGGTACGCCGCCACCCATCTGCCGCCGGCCGCCGACGCCGAGCGCCCGCAGGTCCTCGACCAGCTTCCCACGCCGGATTACCGAGACTATTTCACCTGGCTGGAACGCTTTGACCGTACGCGACTCCTGGGCCGGGCCCCCGTACAGCTGCCGGTGGAATTCTCCCGGGGCTGCTGGTGGGGCCAGAAACACCACTGCACTTTCTGCGGTCTGAACGCGCTCGGCATGGCGTACCGGTCCAAGTCCGGCTCCCGCGCGTTCACGGAGCTCACCGCGCTGCTGCGCGACTACCCGGTGGTGCACGTCGACACCGTGGACAACATCCTCGACATGGGGTACTTCTCGTCACTCTGCGCCCAACTGGCCGAAGCACACTGGGACGTGAACCTCTTCTTCGAGGCAAAGGCGAATCTCACCCGGGAGCAGCTCGCGACCCTGAGCCGGGCCGGCATCCTCCGTATCCAGCCCGGCATCGAGAGCCTGAGCACCCATGTGCTGAAGCTGATGCGCAAGGGCGCGAGCAAGCTGATCAACATCCGGTTCCTGAAGTGGGCCGCCTACTACAAGATCGATGTCTCCTGGAACATCCTGGCGGGATTCCCCGGGGAGACCGAGGAGGACTACGCGGAGCAACTGCGCCTCCTCCCGCTGCTGCACCATCTCCAGCCCCCTGGGGGCTGCGGGAGGATCTGGCTGGAACGCTTCAGCCCCTATTTCACGGACCCGTCCTTCCCGATCAGCGAGGTCCGGCCCCGGGCCAGCTACGGCCATGTCTATCCGGACTCCCTGGACCACGAGAAGATCGCGTACTTCTTCGACTACGAGGTGTCCGGCACCTGTTCCCACGAGACGGTGGCGGCGCTGAACGCCGCCGTCTCGGTATGGCAGACGCGGTTCTCCGAGGCCAGGCCCAGCCTCGTCTACCAGCGGCTGCCCGGGAAGCTGACGCTGATCGACCGCAGGACCGACCAGCCCAAGCGGGCCGTCCTCGCGGGCTGGAAGGCAGAAGCCTACGAATCCTGCGGAGACGCGCCCCGTGGAGCGGCGGCGGTCAGCAGGCAGCTGGCGGCGGGGGACATGTCCGTCTCCGAGGACGAGGTGGCGGCCTTCCTCGAGCAGTGCTGCCGAGCCGGCGTGATGGTGTCGGACGACGGCAAGTACCTGGGGCTCGCGCTGCCGGAGAACCCCGGCTGGTAGGCGTCGTGGCCAAGCGTCAAGGAGGGGTGAGTGAGCGCATGACAGTGGTCGCATCGGCCGAGGACCGCGTGCGCCTGGGCAGGAGCATCGCGGCACGCCTGGCCGCGGCGAGGAACGCGGACGCGGCCTTCCTCGCCGGCAGTTCGGTGGTCGGCCTGGGCAGCGCCACCAGCGATATCGACATCTACCTGGTCGGGTCCTCCGCGCAGGAGGAACGGCAGCAGATGTTCGCCGACACCATCCGGGTCGACGTCCAGCACCTCTCCCTGGCCACCCTGGAGTCGCTCGTCGACCGGGTCCTCGGCGCGGGACTGCGCTCGGATCACCCGGGAGGTGCGCTGTCGGACCGCGAGACCGCGCTGGCCGTCCGGCTGCGCACAGGCGACATCGTGACCGACTCGGGCGTGCTGGCCGCGCTGCGGCAACGGCTCGCCGACCATCCCCTCCGGCTCTCCCGCCGGGTGATGAACAACTGGATCCTCGCCGCGTTCTTCGCGGCCGAGGACTGTCTCGGGCTGCGCCGGTCGGACAGCCCGCTCGAACTGGAACCGGCCGCGTTCGCCGGCCGGCGCGCACTGATGTGCGCCGGCAAGGCGCTGGCCGCGGCGCGCGGGGATCTCTACTTCGGCGAGAAGTGGGTGTGGCGGCAGCTCACCCGCAACGGCCCCGACGGTTTTCCCTTCGCGGAGTTCCAGCGGCTTCTGCGGGACGACCCCCTGGCGGTCGATCCACAGGCCGGGCTGACCGCACTGACGTCCTTCGCCCAGACCTGCCTGATCGCCACGGCCACCCTGGGCTGGCAGGGCGCCGACGTCTCCCGCTGGCCGGCCTGGCTGGAGGGGAGCGGTCCGCTGCGCCGGTCCCCGGCGTTCTTCCCGCGCGCCTACGACGACATGGTGACGCTGGTCCAGCCCGGCGGCCGGCACTTCCGCCTGCCGCCCGACGCGGCGCTGGTCTGGGGCCTGTGCCATGGACGGTCCGCGCGGGCCGTCACCGCGTACGCACAGCAATGGGCGGAGGAGTCGCCCGCGTACGCCGGGCTGACCGAGGAACGCTGCCAGAGCCTTCTGGCCGAATTGCGGGAAGCGGGTCTGCTCACCGGACCGGGCGCACAGCAGGGAGCGATGTGAAGTTCCGTCAGAAGCGCAGCACCACCCTCGATCTCGCCCTGGCGCTGCAGCGCGAGTTGACCGGGCGCGCAGGGTCCTGGGAGCTCAACTTCCTGCCCAGACCGGTCACCCCGGAGGCGGACCTGTTCCGTGCCGGACTGAAGTCGTGGGCGCAGACGGCCGGCTCCGGACTGCCCGCGTTCCTGGCCGCCGCACGCCGGCCGGAGGATCTCATCACGCTGGTCGACGACGACCGCCTCCGCCCTGGAACAGAGCTCGTCGCCACCGCACTGACCGCCGCCGCGCCGCCGCTCACCGACGCGCTCCCCCTCTTCGAGGAGGTCCGCAAACAGGCCGCCGTGGAGGTGAACGACGTACTCGTGCCCGACCGCTATCTGGCCCCGCTCTGCGCGGCGTTGGGCACGGTCGACATCGGCCGGACGCTGGACCTCCACCTCGTGCCGCTCGCCCCCTATCCGCCCGCCACGGGCTTTCTGACCGCAGCGGGCAAGGCCACGGGGGTCTACGTCGACTGCCGCCGGTTCCGGGGATCGACACTCGCGGACGCCGTCCTGACGATGCTGGGCTGGGCCCAGCTGAAATCCGGGAGCATTCCCGAGGGCCACCTGTCCACCGAACTCGTCCGGCGCATGCCGGGCGGCGCTCCGTACCAGCGCCGGCTGCGGGTCATCCTCACCAAGATCCTCGTCGAGGTGACGGCCGGCCACCTGGTGCGCGCGGTGGACGTGGCGCATCGTCCCTGTGCCGACGTGCTGGGCACCAAATGGCGTTATCCGCGCCTCTACGCCGTGGCTGAACGGCATTGGTCCCGGTATCTCGGCGGCGACATCGACCGCGACGAAGCCCTTACCGCGCTGGCCGGGGACGTCACCGCCCACAGCCCGCGCTGGTTCGTCGACCATGTCGACCCGTCCTCGCTCGCCGCCGACTTCTACCTGCTGGAGTGGCTGACCGCGGCAGGCGACCGCACGGCCGGAGCACGGCTGTTCCGCTGGCTTCCCCATCTGTGCGCCGAGTTGGCGGGGCATCTGGACAACGTCATCGGCAATGAGCTCGGACACTACGAACGGGCCAGGACCCAGCAGCATCCGCAAGAGCTGGCGGACTTCATCACGGAGATCAACCAGGGCGACAGCCGCGTCACCTGGCAGCGTCTGCGCCGTGAGCTGGGCCACGGGCGGGCACTCCAGCTCGCCACCGAGGCATTCGCCGGTCCGGGCATCGAGTTCGGCGGAGAGGCGTGGGCGCCGGTCGCCGCCATGGTGCGGCGCTACGTCCTCCACGAGCTGCCCGGCAGGGTCTTCGTCGACCAGTGCTTCACTCTTGAGCACAACAACGGTTCACTCTTCGACAAGTACCACGACACCTCGACCATGCGTGAGGTGCTGGACGCCCAAGCAGCAACCGATCTCGACACGCTGCTCAGCCACGCGTCAGCAGAAGTACGGGAACTGTGGCGCGGACAGCACCGCATCTCCGCGGAGCATCATCCGATGTGGCTCGGGCCGCCTTCGACTGTGCCCACCGCACCCCCTGTGCCCACCGCACCGCCCGAGGCCGGCGCCGCTCCATCGCGATGGAGCGGCGCCGGCCTGCCCGGAAACGCACCCGGCACGGCCGGCTGCGGAGATCGCAGCGACCCGGGCGCATACGACCCCTCGCGCGACCCGCTGCGCGACTCCCCGGTGCGGGTCCGCCACACGGTCGCCCGCCGCCCCTATTCCTCCTCCTTGCGGACCTATCGGGCCGTGACCGCTGTCCTGCACACCGAGCACGGCGACATCCACCTCACGCTACGCCCCGCCGAAGCGCCTTATACGGTGGACAACTTCGTAGGGCTGGCAACCGGAAGCCGCACCTGGACCGACCCCTTGACCGGAACCACGGGCGAGGGCGGCTTCTACGACGGCACGGCCTTCCACCGCCGGGTGCCCGGTTTCGTCGTCCAGGGCGGTGACCGACTGGGCACCGGCCACGGCAGCGCCGGATACCGGATTCCCGACGAGATCCACCCGGAACGGGATTTCGCGCGCCCGTTCCAGCTGGCCATGGCGAACCTCGGCCGGGACAGCACCGGCTCCCAGTTCTTCATCACCCTCGCTCCGGCACCACACCTGGACGGGCACTACACCATCTTCGGAGAGGTGACCGGAACCTCCTCGGAGAACGTGGTCAGCGAAATCGCCGGCTCACCCACGACCGTCCGGCTCAACCGGGTGACGGTCGCCACGGCCTGACACGAACAACCACCTCAACGCATCACCCGCGCCAGGGATCGGGCCAGGTGCTGTGCGGATTCCGTCTGGGCGTTCAGCACGGTGGTGGGGTTCGGCCCGTTGAGTGCGTGCCGCATGTGGGCATCGTTGAAGCGGGTGAAGTCGGCAGCCGGCGTCAGGAGTTGCTCGGCGGGCTCAAGGGATCCGGTCTTCTCGGTCAGGGACGGCTCCGATGGGGGAGTCAGCGGCGGTGGCCGTGTCGGCTGGGGCGGTCGAGCTGAGCGAGGGCGTGATGGACCTGTGGATTCACTGCGGCTCCGCGCACCGGCGTGATCAAGGCGCTGTTTCCGTGCCGCGTGCTGAGGGGGATGTCGGCGAAGGCCCGCTCCACCGCCATGGGCGTGGCCAGGTGGGAGAAGAAGTTGCGGACGAGGCAGCCAGGGCGTCTTGGGTGAAGGTGGCCAGCGGCGCGCCCTCGAAGTAGCCGTGCTCGACCTGCCAGGCGATCTCCTCGCCGGGCGTGTGTTCCAGTCGGCAGTACAGGTCGGGCGAGGTGAGGACGCTGGCCTCGGCGGACCAGTCGTTCAGCTCGGCGAGCTGGTCCAGGGGCATGTCCGTGATCGGGATGCGGTCGGCATGACGGGCATCGCCGAGCAGCTGGGGCAGTGCTTGAGCTACGACGAGCCGAGTCATCCGGTTGTCTACGTCGTCTAGGCCGGCTTGCGCCGGGCCCGACCGGTGCGTAGGGCTCTGGCCGGCTCCCGGCGCAGTTCCCCGCGTCCTTGCACGTAGAGGGCTTGGTAGATCGTCTCGTGGACCACGTGCATCTCCGGCCGGTCGGGGAACCGTCTGCGAAGAGCGTGACAGATCTGTTCCGGGCTCCACCGCATCGTCAGGTGGGCCTGGACGAAGTCCCGCAGTTCGGTGTTCTGGCCGATCTTGCCGGGCTTGGGTCGGGGCCGGCGCCGGTCTGCCCGGCGCTGAGCAGCGTGGGGGCGGTAGACCCATCGGGCGTGGCCCCCGCGCAGAGGCATGCCGTTGCGGCGGATCTCGCGGCTGATCGTGGACGGGCTGCGGCCCAGCTCGGCGGCGATCGTGCGGACGGACGCCTTCTCCCGCAGCCGGTCGGCTAGCTAGTGCTGTGACCGGAAAGGTACGCCGGGTTGGTTGGTGTGTGCGCGGTCCGCTTAGCATTTGCGTCCATGGCTGAATCCGCGCACGTCCTTGACTGGTTGCAGAGCTGGTACGCCTCACAGTGCGACGGCGACTGGGCACACGAATGGGGCATGACGATCGAGACTCTCGACAACCCGGGTTGGGCCGTCAAGATTGATCTTGCAGAGACAGTCTTGGCGGACCGGGAGTATCCCCAACATCGGGTCACTCGGGATGAGCACGACTGGGTCATGGCCTGGACGGCCGAGAGGGCGTTTCGCATCGCGTGTGGACCCGGCAACCTGACCGAGGCCCTCACGCTGTTCCGGGTCTGGGCAACGGTGAGCGTCCCGTAAGGGCCCCGGAGTCCTAGCTCAGATACCAGCCGCAAAGTAGGTCGCGGGTAGCTGGACGGATCCCGTTTCCCTCCCCTTGGCTCGGTCGTTGGTCTGATCGAGTGGTCGAGGCCAAAGGGGCGGGCGTGCGGCAAGAGTGATCGCCAGAGGAGCTGTTGGCG
The DNA here is from genome assembly GCF_004125265.1 of Streptomyces lydicus. Lineage (GTDB taxonomy): Bacteria > Actinomycetota > Actinomycetes > Streptomycetales > Streptomycetaceae > Streptomyces > Streptomyces lydicus_C. The sequence goes on along the minus strand of NZ_RDTE01000003.1, from coordinate 735,401 downwards.
AACTGGACGCTGGTGGACGGCGACTGGGACCTGGTGGCGAACAAGAGTGGGGCGACCCGGCTTGGCTTTGGCCTGTTGCTGAAGTTCTTCGAGCTGGAGGGCCGGTTCCCCGATGTGTTGGAAGAGGTCCCGTCGGCCGCGGTGGAGTATGTCGCGGATCTGGTGAAGGTCCCGGCCACCGACTTCGCGAAGTACACGCTGGTGGGCCGGACCGCTGAGTACCACCGCAAGCAGATCCGCGAGGCCCTGGAGTTCCGGCCGTCGACGGTGGCAGACGAGAAGGCGCTGGCCGAGTGGCTTGCTGTGGAGGTCTGTCCGGTCGAGCTGGTGGAGGACCGGCAGCGCGAGGCCCTGCTGGTGGAGTGTCGGGCGCGGAAGATCGAGCCACCGGGCCCAACCCGGCTTGAGAAGGCGCTGGTTGCGGCGCGGGGCAAGTGGGAGAAGACGTTCTGCGCCCGCACGATCGGCCGCCTGGGCGAGGTGGGCACGGCGCGGCTGTTGTCCCTGGTGGCCGAGGACAACGAGTCGGGTACCGCCCTGCTGGCCGCGCTCAAACGCGACCCTGGAGCGGTCGGCCTGGACTCGCTGCTGACGGAGATCACCAAGCTCGACGACGTACGCAAGCTCGGGCTGCCCGACGGGCTGTTCGCGGACTGCTCGGAGAAGCTGGTGGCCGCGTGGCGGGCGCGGGCCATCAAGATGTACCCCTCGGACTTCCGCGACACGAGCGAGGACGTACGGATCGCCCTGCTCGCGGCGCTGTGCTCCTCACGTCAGGCGGAGATCACCGATGCCCTGGTCGATCTGCTGGTCGCCCTGGTCCACAAGATCAACGCCCGGGCCGAGCGGCGGGTGGAGAAGCAGCTCACCGCCGAGTTGAAGAAGGTGCGCGGCAAGGAGGGCATCCTCTTCAAGCTGGCGACGGCCGCCGTCGACAAGCCCGACGAGGTCGTACGCCGGGCCCTGTTCCCTGTGGTCGGGGAGAAGACACTCCGTGAGCTGGTGGCGGAGGCGAAGGCGAACGAGAAGGTCTTTAAGGCCAAGGTCCGCACCACGCTCCGGTCGTCGTACAGTTCGTACTACCGGCAGATGCTTCCGCCGCTGCTGAACACGCTCGGCTTCAAGTGCAACAACACCGCCTATCGGCCGGTGATGGACGCGATGAAGCTGTTGAAGAAGTACGCCGACGTCGACGGCAAGACCCGCTTCTACGATGCCACGGACGTGGTGCCGATGGACGGCGTGGTGCGTAAGGACTGGCGCGAGGCGGTCGTCGACGACAAAGGCAAGGGCGAGCGCATCCCGTACGAGCTGTGTGTCCTGGTCGCGCTGCGGGACGCGGTGCGCCGCCGCGAGATCTACGTCGAAGGCGCCGCGCGCTGGCGTAACCCGGAGGACGATCTGCCCGGTGACTTCGAGGCCACTCGCGCCGTGCACTACGCGGCGATCCGCCAGCCGCTGAACCCGAGGGCGTTCATTGCGGATCTGAGGCAGCGCATGGCCGCGGGCCTGGACCGGCTGTCCGGCGCTCGCGGACGGCTCGGCGGGCGGGGTGAAGGTCACCACTCAAGGGCGAGTCGTGGATCGCCGTGCCGAAGCAGGAGCCGCTGGCCGAGCCCACCGGCCTCCAGGCCCTCAAGGAGGAGGTCGCACGGCGCTGGGGCGTCCTGGATCTGCTGGATGTGCTGAAGAACGCCGACTTCCTCACCGGTTTCACCGGGGAGTTCTCCTCGGTGGCCGCGGATGAGCGCATCGAGCGTGATGTCCTCCAGCGCCGCCTGCTGCTGGCCCTCTTCGCACTGGGCACGAACATGGGCATCCGCGCCATCGTGGCGACCGGTGAGCACCGCGAGAGCGAGGCTGCGCTGCGGCACGTGCGCCGGCACTTCATTACCGTGGACAATCTGCGGGCCGCTGTAACGAAGCTGGTGAACGCCACCTTCGCCGCCCGGGATACCGACTGGTGGCGGCAGGGCACCGCGTGCGCGTCGGATTCGAAGAAGTTCGGGTCCTGGTCCTCGAACTTCATGACGGAGTACCACGCCCGCTACGGCGTTAACGGCGTGATGATCTACTGGCACGTCGAGCGGAAGAACGTCTGCATCTACTCCCAGCTCAAGAGCTGTTCGTCGTCCGAGGTCGCGGCGATGATCGAGGGCCTGCTGCGGCACTGCACGGACGCCGAGATCGAATCCAACTACGTCGATACCCACGGTGCGAGCGTCGTTGGGTTCGCCTTCACCGAGCTGCTCAGCTTCCGCCTGCTGCCGCGTCTGAAGAACATCGGCAGTATCCGCCTGTACCGTCCGGACGACACCCCGCCCGGCTGGCCCGCACTCGGGCCCTCCCTGACGCGGCCGATCCGCTGGGACCTGATCGAGCAGCAGTACGACCAGATGGTGAAGTACGCCACCGCGCTCCGGCTCGGGACGGCGGAGGCCGAGCAGGTTCTGCGGCGCTTCACCCGCGGCGGCCCCAAGCACCCGACCTACCAGGCTCTCGAAGAACTCGGCCGCGCAGTTCGTACGGTGTCCGCCTGCGATTACCTGGCCAGTCCTGGCCTGCGCCGGGAGATCCACGGCGGGCTTCAGGTCGTGGAGAACTGGAACAGCGCGAACACCGTGCTCCACTACGGCAAGGACGGCGCCCTGACCGGCCCGGACAAGGAGCACGCCGAGACCTCGATGCTCGCCCTGCACCTGCTCCAGTCCGCGCTCGTGCACGTCAACACCCTGCTGGTGCAGCAGGTCCTGGCCGAACCGCCCTGGGCATCGAGGCTGAGCGAGGAGGATCGGCGTGGCCTGACCGCGCTGTTCTGGTCCAACGTCAACCCCTACGGCACCTTCCGCCTGGACATGGACCAGCGACTCGACCTGGGGCTCACGGTGCCCCGTGCCCGTGGCGCGACAGACACCGCCGGTCGATCACGTGCGGAGACGCGATGACGAACTTCCGGCAACCCGCCGTCCGGCAGGCAGGGTGGTGTGTCCGAGCAACGGCTGATCGGCCCCGTCACGTCAGACGGCGGTGAAGCCGCCGTCTGCGGGTACCACGGCTCCGGTGATGAAGCTGGAGCGTGGTGAGGCGAGGAAGCAGAGAACCTCGGCGATCTCTTCGGGCTGTGCGACTCGGCCCAGGGGCTGGGCGTCGGCGAACGAGGCCAGGTAGGCGCGGCTGTCGGGGCGGATCGTGTCGAGGAAGTCGGTCTCGATGACGCCTGCGGCGACAAGGTTGGCGCGGATGCCCCATGGTCCGCCTTCGACGGCGAGGACCTTGGTCAGTTGGGCGAGGGCGCCTTTGGACGCGCTGTAGGCGGCGCCTTCGGGCAGGGCGACCGTGCTGGCGTAGGACCCGGTGCTGACGATGCTCCCGCCGCCCCGGCTCCGCATGGCCCGGAAGGCTTCTCGGGCGCAGAGGAAGGATCCGCGGGCGTTGACGGCCATCACGGTGTCCCAGTCTTCGGCGGTGGTTTCGGTGACGGGTTTGTTCAGGGTGCGTCCGGCGTTGTTCACCAGGATGTCCAGTCCTGCGAAGGTGTCCAGCGCCGAGCGGACCGCGTGGACGGCGGTCTCCTCCCGCGTGATGTCGCCCCGCATCGCGAGTACGCCGGGGAATTCGTCCTGCAAGGTCGTGACGTCGGGACGCAGGTCGACGGCGACGACGCGGGCGCCGCGGGCATGGAGCAGTGCCACGGTCTCCTTGCCCACGCCGCGCGCGGCCCCGGTGACCAGGGCGGTCTTCCCGGCGAACTCGGATGCTTCGGCAGACGCGGCGGTGGGCGTCATGATGAGGTCCTAATCCGTGTGTAGGGATCCAGCCGGGCCCGGGTTCGGGTGGCTGGGCTGCTGTACGGTCACGCACTCACGAGGCAGACGGCACAGGAGATGAGCGCGCTTGCCGGGCGTGCGCACGGGTGGCGCCGTGGACGCCCGGCGGGCGGGTTGTTCAGTGTGCGGTGAGGCCGCCGTCGACGACGAGTTCCGAGCCGGTGACGAAGGAGGAGTCGTCGCCGGCGAGGAAGAGGATCGCGGGGGCGACCTCATCGGCGCGGCCGGCTCGGCGCATGGGGGTGCGCTGGATGTCCGGTTGCTGGTCGCCCTGCTCGTCCAGGAGGTCCTGGATCATCGGTGTGGCGACCACTCCGGGATGTATCGAGTTGACCCGTACGCCCTGCCGTGCGTACTCGACCGCGGCCGTCTTGCTCAGCAGGCGCACCGCGCCCTTCGACGCCTGGTAAGCCGCGGCCGCGCCGCTGCCCACCAGGCCGAGCACGGACGAGGTGTTGATCACCGACGCGTTGCCGCTCGCTCGCAGCAGCGGCATCGCCGCCCTCATACCGAGCCAGGTGCCTTTCTGGTTCACGTCGATCACGCGGTCCCACACCTCCTCCCGAGTGTCCTCGATACCCGGCCAGTCCAGGATTCCGGCGAGGTTCACCAGCACGTCCAGCACTCCGAAACGATCGCGTACGAGGGCCGTCACCTCCTCCCATTCCGGGGCGGAGGAGACATCGAGGAGGGCGGTCGCCACCTCCGCGCCACCCGCCTCGATGCGCCGCGCCAGATTCTGGAGGGGTTCCCGGGCTACATCGGTGATCACCAGCCGGGCGCCCTCCTGTGCGAAGAGTTCGGCGGTCGCCGCACCGATCCCCCCGGTCGCGCCCGTGATCAGGGCCACCTTGCCCTCAAGACGTCGTCTGGTCATGAATACGGTCCTTCCCTTGCGTTTGATACGTCTGTCAGCGACTGCTGCCTGCCTCGGCAGTCGGTCCGCTTCCACGAGGAGTCGGTCTCCCCGACCGGAGCAGCTGCTGCCCGAACCCCGTTGTCCCGCTACGCTCGCCGCCCCGCTACGACGGGCTCGACTCTCGGTACAGCACGAGGTGTTCGTGGTAGAGCACTCCGTCGCGGATGTCCCCTGTGGCGGTGAACCCGGTGTCGTCGACGTAGTCCAGGTGACTACCGGTGACCCTGTAACGGCCGGTGTACGCACTGGCCCGCTCGCCGCGAGCCTCGTCGTAACGGCCGTCCGGCAGCAGCTCCTGCCGGATGTGCCCGTCCTCGGTCACCCACATACCGACCACGTCCACGTGGCCGTCCTCGATCGCGGCCATGGCGGCCCCCTCTCCTCGAACGGTGCGGTCCCTCCCGCTCCACCGAGTCTGCGCAGGTCAGCAGCGACCAACCAGGACGCATGCTCCCTGGGTGCACCACACCCAGGCAGCCCACCGGCGCGCCGCCTAGCCTGAAGACATGGACGACAACCACCTGGGGGACTTCCTGCGCGCACGCCGCGCCGCCCTGCGCCCGCACGACGTCGGCATGCCGAGCCACGGGACCCGCAGAGTCGCCGGACTGCGCCGCGAGGAGGTCGCCGTCCTGGCCGGAGTGAACGCCGACTACTACACCCGCCTAGAACAAGGCCGCGAACGCAATCCCTCGCCCCAGGTGATAGACGCCCTCAGCCACGCGCTGCACCTCGACGAGGACGCCAGGGCGCACCTGTACCGGCTGGCTGGGGCCACGCCTGGCGACCGACTCTCGCCTCACTCCACTGGGCGCGTCAGCCCCGCCCTGCGACAGCTGATGGACGGCTACCCCAACACCCCGGCGTTCGTCATGAACCGAACCCTCGACCTCCTCGCAGTCAACGCGCTGGCCCAGGCCCTCTACTCGGCGTTCACCCCGGCGGACAACCTCGCCCGCATGGCCTTCCTCGACCCCGCCGGCCCTACCTTCTACACGGACTGGAACCGGGCGGCACAAGCCACCGTCGCCAACCTCCGCGAGGCGACCGGCTTCGAACCGGACAACCCGCGGCTGCGCGAACTCGTCGGCACCCTCACCGAGCACAGCGCGGACTTCGCGCGCCTGTGGCAGTCCCACACCGTGCGAGGCAAGACGCAGGACGCCAAACACTTCCTCCACCCGGATGTCGGCCCGCTCACGCTCACCTACCAGGGGTTCGACGTACGCGAGGCACCCGGCCAGCAGCTCGTCATCTACCACGCCGAACCGGGCAGCCCCAGCGCCCACTCCCTCCACCTGCTCGGCTCCCTCCACGCCACCCGGCGCCAAGACCGCTCCCAGCACACAGCTGATCAGCCAACACAACCCGGAGACCCGCACCGATAGTGCGACTTCGCCTCAGCGCGTTTCATAGGTGGTCGCTCGTGAAACACCCGGCCGGCCGGCGGCCCACCTGCGGCAATCATGTTTCATGAGTTGTTGCAAACAACTTGCCTCCTGAAACATACCCATGAATCGCTCCGAGGTGTGAGCGACGACTTCAAGCGCGTGGAATCGCGCGACTGCCCCATGTCCTCCTGCGCGGCCCCCGCGGGCTCCCCTTGCCGGACCGGCAAGGGCAAGGTGGCCATCCAGTACCACACCGCCCGCTTCCGCCTCGTGCCCCACTTCGCCAAGGCCCTCAGTGTGCCGACCCCCGCCGTACGCAAGCCCGGCTCGACGTGGACCGAACTGCCCCGGCCCGTGAGCGCCGGCGCCGAACCGGTCGGACACGTCCGCCTCGGCTACGCCCGCGCCTCGACCGCCCGGCAGTCCCTGGACGCGCAGCTCGACTCCCTCGCCGCGGCCGGGGTGACCCGCATCTTCTCGGAGAGGATCTCCACCCGCGCCACGAAGCGCCCCGAACTGGAGACCGTCGTGAAGCTCGCCGGGGAGATCCGCTCCTCCGGCGCCGCCGTGACCCTCGTCGTCCACGAGCACAAGCGGCTCGGCCGCGGCATCGAACTCGCCGTGCTCGCCGAGGAGCTGAAGGCCAGCGACGTCGGACTGGAGTTCCTCACCGGTGAACTGAAGGGCTCGCACGACCCCTCCGGCATCGCCTTCACCGTGCTGGCGGCCATGTCGGGCATGGAGCGCGAGCACATCCGCGACCGCACCCTCGAAGGCCATGAGTCCGCCCGAAAGCGCGGCAAGACCATCGGCGGCGCGGGCGTCACCGACCCGGACATGCTGTCCATGGCCCTCCACCTGCGCGACCAGGAGATGAGCCTGCGCGACATCGCCAAGCGGCTCGTCATCACCACCGGCACGAAGAAGGGCCAGCACCCCTCACCCGCCACCGTCATGCGAATGCTCCGCGAGCACGACGAGAAGGCCGCCACGACGGCGAGCGTATGATCACCCGCTACATTGCGGCTGGTGTCTGAGCTAGGACACCGGGGCCGGTTCAAGCAGGCCGGCCGCGCCGACCTCTTTCCCTGGTACGTGGCCGCGCTGTGCCTGGTCTCGTTCCTCGTCTATCTGACGCTTCCGGAGACCTCCCGGCAGGAGCTGGAGAAGTAGCCCGGGGCGCTGACGGCGGTGACGGCGGTGGGAGCGGGGTGGGCGGCAACGGAAACGTGGAATGCGGACACGGAAAAGCGCCGCCCCTCCCGGGACGGGGAGGGGTGGCGCCTTGGGGACGAGGTCTGTCAGATGAGCCAGCCCACGAGGTGGAGGATGTGGGCCAGGAGAGCGGTGAGAATGTTCATCGGGATCTTCTCCTTGAAGGTGTGGGACTCAACTCTCCGGCCCAGCAGGGGGTTTGGGCCGGGGGTGCGGTAACGGTCTGCAGCCCGCCGCTCGCGCCCCGTTATCTTCGCCCGTTGCTACGAGTCAATTGAAGCCCTTCCCTTTTCGATCCTGTGCACCGGCGAACAGGTGCACATGGGGCGTCAGTTCGTCTGACGGTGAGAGGGGAGTGACCCATGGGGAGGGTGGTCGTGGTGTTGTGCCGCCCGGCCGCCTGCCCGGCTCAACTGCCCATCCGGCCTCGCCCTATGAGGCGAGGCCGCCGGCGACGCCCGTCTCCGCAGGGGCGGATCGTGGTCGTGGGAGAGCCCGGGGCCGAGGAGGCGTGCCGAGCAGCCGACGGAGGTCGCCGACCGCGGCACGTCCCGCGCGGTTGGCGCCGATGGTGCTCGCCGACGGCCCGTAGCCGACGAGATGGATCCGCGGATCGCGCAGTGTGCGGGTGCCGTCCATCCGGATGCCGCCGCCCGGTTCGCGCAGGTGCAGCGGGGCGAGATGGTCGAGGGCGGCACGAAAGCCCGTGGCGTAAAGGATCACATCGGCCTCGACCGTACGACCGTCGCGCCATCGCACGCCCGTGGACGTGACGCGCTCGAAGAGCGGCAGCCGTTCCAGTACGCCGCTCTCCCTGGCCTGCCGGATGGCCTCGGTCATCGGGAGCCCGGTCACGCTCACCACGCTCCGCGGCGGCAGCCCCTGCCGGACCCGCTCCTCCACCAGGGCGACCGCGGTCCGGCCCTGCTCCGCACCGAACGGCCCCTCGCGGAACACCGGCGGCCGGCGGGTCACCCAGGTCGTGGCGGCCGCGATCGGCGCGATCTCCATCAGCTGCTGCACGGCAGAGGTCCCGCCGCCCACGACCACGACCCGCATGTCACGGAAGCCTTCCGGCCCGTTGTAGGCAGAGCTGTGCAGCTGACGGCCGCCGAACGTCTCCTGCCCGGGAAACCGCGGCCAGAACGGCCGGTCCCAGGTCCCGGTCGCATTGATCAGCGCCCGCGCCGCATAGTCCCCCTCCGACGTTTCGACCAGCAGCCGCCTTCCCTCGACATCCCCGACGGGCTCGGCCCAGCGGGTCCCACCGGCCTCGCGCACCGCCGTCACGCTCACCGGCCGGTGCACCCGCAGCCCGAAGGTCTGCTCGTACCGGTCGAAATACGCGCCGATCACCTCGGACGACGGGCGGCGCGGATCGGCGCCGGTCAGCTCCATGCCCGGCAGCGCATGCATCCCGTGCACCTTTGCGTAGGTCAGCGTGGGCCACCGGAACTGCCAGGCACCCCCGGGGCGCGGCGAGTGATCGAGCACGACGAAGTCCCGGTCCGGCGCATAGCCGGCCCGTCGCAGATGGTAGGCGGCGGCCAGCCCGGCCTGTCCGGCACCGACCACCACGACGTCGACATCGGCCGTGACATCGGCCGTGACATCGGCCTCGGCGTCGGCATCGACCCCACGCACCCCGGTGTAGTTCATGTTTCACCTAACGGGGCGAGGGGCGGTTGTCTTCCCGCGAGGTGAGGGTGACTCCCGCGAGGCGCAGACCGTTTCCCCTCACGGCCACGACGGCTCATGCCCTACGCCCACGCCCTACGCCCACGCCCTACGCCCACGCCCTACGCCCCACGGGGAGACAACCTCAGCGACCGCCCGCGATCAGCAGCGGCGCACCGCCCGGCGCGGAGGCCGGCCGGCCGTTGGCCGCCGGGACGCCGTCCAGCGGAGCGGGCCCCGCCTCCAGCAGCCCCCGGGCGGCCAGCTCCGGCCGTACGCCCTCCCCGAACCAGTACGCCTCCTCCAGGTGCGGATAGCCGGAGAGCACAAAGTGCTCGATGCCCAGGGAGTGGTACTCCTCGATCCGGTCGGCCACCTCGGCATGGCTGCCGACCAGCGCGGTGCCCGCACCTCCCCGCACCAATCCGACCCCCGCCCACAGATTGGGCGAGATCTCCAGCTTGTCGCGCGAGCCGCCGTGCAGCGCCAGCATCCGCTGCTGACCCACCGACTCGCTCTTGCCCAGTGCTTGTTGCGCGGCCGCGACCGTCGCCGGATCGAGATCGTCGAGCAGCCGGTCGGCGGTCGCCCAGGCCTCCTTGGACGAGTCCCGGGAGATGGTGTGCAGCCGGATGCCGAAACGGACCGTACGCCCCTCCTTCTCCGCCAGCCCGCGGATCCAGTCGATCTTCTGCCTGACCTCCTCGGGCGGCTCACCCCAGGTGAGGTACACATCCACGTTCCGGGCGGCGACCGGCCCGGCGGCAGCGGACGAACCGCCGAAGAAGATCTGCGGCAGTGGGTCCGGCGGCAGCGCCGTCAGACCGCCCTCGACCTGATAGTGCTCGCCCGTGAAGTCGAACGGCGCGCCGCCCCACACCCCGCGCACGATCTGCAGGAACTCATCCGTACGGGCATAGCGCCGGTCATGGTCGAGATGATCGCCGAACCTCCTCTGCTCGGTCGAATCGCCCCCGGTCACCACATTCAGCAGCAGCCGACCGCGCGAGATCCGCTGATAGGTAGCGGCCATCTGCGCCGCCAGCACCGGCGAGATCACCCCCGGCCGGAACGCGACCAGGAACTTCAGCCGCTCGGTGACCTGGGTGAGCGCCACCGTCGTCAGCCAGGCGTCCTCGCACCACGTGCCGGTCGGCGTGAGCACCGCCTCGAACCCCAACTGCTCGGCAGCCTTGGCGATCTGCGCCAGATATTCGATGTCCGGGGCCCGTACCCCGCTGACCGGGGTGATGCGATCACGCCGGATGCCGCCGTCGGTATAGGCATGACGGTCGACGAGGGTTCGCCCGTCGCCGCCGGTCGGCAGGAACCAATGCAGGTGTACGGACATCTCACTGAGCCTTTCCATAGGTACGCGGCGCCGTGCCCGAAGGCGGCAGGTCACCGTTGAAACGGGGATCGACGAAGTCCCCGAAGCGGAACGAGCGGGGGATCAGCTTCACCGCCGCGAACGAGTCGACGATCTGCTGCTCGGAGGCGATGGCGTCCTTGTCCACGGCGACCGCGACCGCCGTACCCCGGGTGCGCTTGACCGCGTCCAGCGCCACCTTGTCCGGCAGCCCGGTCTCCTTCGCCCAGGCCTTCGCCCAGACGCCGGGGTGCTTGAACACCCAGTTCTGCGCCCGCCGCAACCGGTTCGTGTAGTCCTTCAGCGCGGCCGCCTTCTTCTTGTCGTCCAGGGCGGCAGGCGCGGCAACCTGGAAACTCAGCCCGTTGACGACCCCTTGCCCGGTGGTCAGCACCCGGGCATCGGCTTGAGCCAGGGCCTGCGAGGTATACGGGTCCCACACCGCCCAGGCGTCCACCTTCCCGCGGGTGAACGCGGCGAGCGCATCGGCCGGCTGCAGATAGTTGAGCGTGACGTCCTTCGGCGTCAGCCCGGCCTTCTTCAGCGAGGCGATGAGCTGGTAGTGCGCCGAACTGCCCTGGGCCACGGCGATCGACTTGCCCTTCAGCTGCGCCGGCCGCTTGAGCGGGGAGCCCTTCTTCACCAGGATCGCCTCGCCGTCCGACCTGCTGTGCGTCCCGGCGATCACCTTGATCTTCGACTTCGCGGCGGCGGCGAACACCGGCGGGGTGTTGCCGACCCCGCCCACATCGACCGCCCCCGCGTTGATCGCCTCCAGCAGCGGCGGCCCCGAGGTGAAGGTCGACCACTTGATCTTGTACGGAAGGTCGTCCAATTCGCCGGCGGCCCGCAGCAACGCCTCCGAACCGCCCTTCTGGTCACCGACGTTGAGGGTCAGCGACCCCTTTCCGTCGGTCCCGCTGCCGATCCCCCCACCGGACCCCTGGGCCCCCGACGCGCCATCGCAGGCAGCCAGCAGCAGGGTGAGCGGGAGCAGCAGGGCGGCGGCCGGGGCGATAGGTCGTGCTCTCATGGGGCGTCCGTTTCCTTCGGGGGAGGTGGGGCGGGGTGGGGCGGGATTGGGTGCGCTGGGCCGGGATGGATGAGGGGAGCGAGTGGTGCGGGGGAGGCGTCGGGCGTCGGGTGTTGGGCTGCGGACATCGGGCGCCGGGCGCCGGGCGGCGGACATGGGGCATCGGGAGGCGGGCCTCGGACATAGGGGCGTGGGCATCGGGGAGGCGGGGGCGGCTGAGGACCAGCGACTGTGCAGCTACGACGACTGGTTGCCGGCCGTCCCCTCCGTGGCAGGGTCAGGCGGCAGTTGGGGAGACCTCGGCCGTGCGGGAGCGGACCTCCTCCGAATCGCCCCCGACACCGCCGGAAGCTTCACCCCCCTCCGCGCTTGCAGTTCCCTCTTCTCCCTTCCCTCCCCCTTCTCCTTCCTCTCCCTCCGCGCCGTCCTCGTCCTCCACACCCAGGCGGTCGAGCAACCGGGCGCGCAACGCACCGAAGCGTGGATCGGAAAGAGTGCGGGGCCGCGGCAGATCCACCGTGGTCTCGTACGCGATCCGGCCGTCCTCCATCACCAGCGCCCGGTCCGCGAGCAGCAGGGCCTCCTCCACGTCATGGGTCACCAGCAGCACCGCGCATCCGCGCTCCTGCCACAGCTCGGCCACCAGACGCTGGGCCTTGATCCGGGTCAGTGCGTCGAGGGCGCCGAACGGCTCGTCGAGCAGCAGCAGGTCCGGCTCTCGCACCAGTGCACGGGCGAGCGACGCACGCTGGGCCTCACCGCCGGAGAGCGTCTTGGGCCAGGCGTCCGCCCGATGGGCGAGTCCGACCTCCTCCAACGCCCGTACGGCGAGATCGCGTTCCGGGCGACCCGGCAGCCCCAGCAGCACATTCCGCCAGACCCGCTTCCAGGGCATCAGCCGCGGCGCCTGGAACGCCACGGCCTTGCGGCGCGGCACCAGCACCTCGCCGTCGATTTCCTGATCGAGCCCGGCCAGCACCTTCAGCAAGGTCGACTTACCGCAACCACTGCGCCCGAGCAACGCCACGAACTCGCCCGGCTGAAGGGACAGGTCAAGACCGTCGATAACGGCCTGTCCGCCGAACGACCGCGCCAATCCGCCGACCCGTACGGCGGAACCGGCGAGCCCGGCATGCGTGACCTGCCGTCCCCGCTCGGTATCGGTCACTGTCCCGTGAATGTCGGTCGCCATTGCAGCAGCAGCCTTTCGAAGGTACGGACGAGGAAGTCGGCAATGAGCCCGAGAATCGCGTAGACCACGAGGCACACCACGATCACGTCGGTGCGGAAGAATTCCCTGGCCTGGTTCATCAGAAATCCGAGGCCGTCGTCGGCGTTGACCTGCTCACCGAAGACCAGCGCGAGCCACGCGGTGGCCAGCGAATAGCGCAGCCCGGTCATGACACCAGGAAGCGCGCCGGGCAGTACGACATGCCGGATGAGGCCCCATCGACTCAGTCCGAGAGACTGCCCCGCCTCCACCAACTGGGCATCGACGCCACGGATTCCGGCATAAACATTCAGATACAGGTGGAACGCCACGCCCAGCGAGATCAACGCAATCTTGGGTGCCTCCCCGATGCCCAGCCAGATGATGAACAGCGGAATCACGCCCACCCAGGGAATGGAACGCAGCATCTGCACGGTCGCGTCGACAAGATCCTCACCGAGCCGAGAAAGCCCCGACACAAGCGCCAGCGCCACACCGGTCACACCACCCAGCAACAGTCCGATCGCGACCCGTTGAAGGGAAATCAGCATCGCGGACGGCAGAGTTCCGTCCGAGACCAGGTCTCCGGCGGTCGCGGCGATGGTCCCGGGCGACGCCAGGATCTGGGCTTCCAGGACACCGCTCGCACTGAGCACCTGCCACAGCACCAACAGCGCGACCGGCCCCACCGTACGGCGCAGCCACCGCGGCACCGACCACCGGCGACCGGAAACCGGATCGACGCGCACCAACTCGGGCCCATCGGACCCGCCCTCGGAATTCAGCCCCGCCTCCACCCCCTTGACCGGCGATGACGACGCTGCTGCTTCAGCGGATATATCGGGCGGTGCGTGGCGCGCCACGGCCTGATCGACACTCATCAATACTCCACGAGGAGAGGGGAGGGAAAGCGCAGGGAAGGGAGACAGAGGCGGAGGGGGAGACGGAGGCGAAGGGAGGAGAGGGAGACGAACTGGGCGGCAAGGAAAGAAAGCCGCACGCCGACTGCGAGGCGAAACTCAGAGTCCAGCCGGCGGCAAAAGCAAGAGCACCGCCGTCACCACCGTCGAAAATCACTGCCGAAACAACCACGCGCCGGACCGGCGGCCAGCATCAACGCAAACGATCCGAAGCAGCGGAATTACTCAAAACCGCCACGCACAGCCACATCGAGCCGAGTGCCGACCGCAAAGAGCCGTGAAGCACGAAACCTGAAAAGCCCTCAACAGCGCCCTGAACCACAGCAACGGCAACCACAACCACAACCGCAATGACAACGGCAGCGAAAGCGGCAACGCAAAGGCATCAACAACAGCCGCCGCGGTGACACGCGGCAGAGGCCACCCGCAGCAGGTCGATATGACCGCGCGTGGTGAGCAGGGCTGATGTAGGCATGCCGCTGAACGTAGCGGTGCGCCGCGAGAGGGGTCAAACGTCATCTCGGCTCGTGGACCATTGTTGCCGGAGTATTGAGGCAGCATTGCGGAAGAGGCCCGGGGGGTGCGGACCTGGGCAGGCCGTCCGTACCAAAATGAACCCATGAGCACCGCATTCACCACCCGCATCCTCGACGTCACCACAGGCTCGTCGGAGACCGTCGCCGACCTCACCGCCGACTGTGCAGCTTTCCTCCGAGAGACGGCAGACGGCCGCGACGGCCTGCTGAACATCTTCGTTCCGCACGCCACCGCCGGCATCGCCGTCCTGGAAACCGGCGCAGGCAGCGACGAAGACCTCTTGGCAGCCCTGCACGACCTCCTCCCGGCCGACAACCGCTGGCGCCACCGCCACGGCACCCCCGGCCACGGCCGCGACCACGTCCTGCCCGCCCTCGTCCCACCCCACGCCACCCTCCCGGTCGTGGCGGGCAGGATGACACTCGGCACCTGGCAGTCCGTCTGCTTGGTGGACACCAACATCGACAACCCTAACCGCCAGGTGCGGCTGAGCTTCCTGGGCTGACCAAGATCGTCCCGGGCCGGTGAACTCCAGCCCCCAGGTTCTACGGCTTCGCTGTAGAACCTGGGGGTACCCGTGCCCCGCCTTTCATTGACCAAAGGCCACTCGGCGGCCGGGGTGCTCGCCTACCGCGAACCGGTAGGAGGGATTCTTGAAGCAGTACCAGTACGGCCAGCTTCCTCCCCGCCCGAGCCGAGGCTCATGGGGTGCGGATGCTCGCCCTGACACACGGGCCAGGCGTGGCCGTTCCTCATCTCCTGAAGGTTCTCAAGGACCGCCGCCTGGGTGTGAAAGGCGAGAGACTTCACCGCCGCACCAGGCTCAGGGTCCGTAACGAGCCCAGGATCGATTTCCAGAGTTCCGAGGTGGGCGTAGACAGTGCTGGGCGCGAGGCCGCAGATGCGCAGGTCGTGGTCGACGGGACCAAAGATCTCCTTGGGCTCGGGCACTGGCTCCTGTGACGGCGTAACTCCCTGCCTCTCGCTAAGAGTTCGAACTCGGGGAGCACGAAGCGTTAATGCCGCTTCCTGGATGACGGACGGGATTTCCAGGTCCACAGGAGCGAAAATCCCCCCGCGCCTGTTGACGGAGGCCTTCGCGCCGAATTTCACACGGCACATGGGGAATTGTCGCCAGCGGGAGCCGGGCACCACAGGCGGCACCCGTCTTTCCAGCTTTGCTGAAGCGCGCCCAGTGGTCTAGGCGTAGTCGACGAAGCGCGCAGTCAACCGCGACAGCCACACCGGAAACGGTCCGCCTCTTGCGGTACGGAGAAGCACCGAACAGGCGGACTTGGCGTCAGATGGGGCCTCAACGTCGGGCGTGGCGGATCTTCGGCCATCCGAACTCCATGGCTCCGGAGAACCGTAGTTCACCGGGGCGGGAGCGCCGCCGGGGCTTGTAGAGCGTGTCCTTCCATTCGGTATGCAGATCCTCGAGGTCGACGATCGCATCGCGCGGCACGGTGATCTTCGCCTTGCCGGAACCGAGTTGCAATTCTATGTGGACCACCGGATGCTCGATGACCGCCCGGGAAAGGTCCAGGTGCACCCTGCCAAATGCGGACGTGGCCTTGAGAGTCCGAGGTACCCGCCATGCACCGCGCCGCTGGATCCTTCCGGACTCCGCGGGAATTGTGGATGTGGTGCCCGCGTTCTCCTCTGGGAGCGCGGTCGGGGCTGCCTCACTCTGGTGCCGTGCCGACGAGAACTCATCAAGGTCCGCGGTAGTCACAACATCCCGTTTGCTCGGAAGCTCAGTGTGCAGGTACTCGGCGGTTGTGAATGGCGGACGCCACCGTGAGAGCGGTCCCGGCGAGGATCGGCGTGATCATGGCGGTGAACATCCAGCCGGATACCTCTCGCTCTGGCGCCGAACGCCACAGGACCGCGCATCCGACCAGGAGCGACAGGCCTACGCAGACGTTGAGTGCCAACAGCGCCCGGGCGGTGGAGAGGGCGGCGGCGCGTGTACGAGGCCGGTTGAGCGACGCCCTCACCAGTCCGTTGCCGAAGGGCGCAGTGCTGTCGGGGAGTTCGGAGCTTGGAGTGATCCGCAGTGTCAGCTCCGCGCTGGCGGTCAGCAGAACAGTTATGCCGATGTGCATGAAGACGAGCGCGAAGGCGCTACCGATGGACCGGTTCGTCCACGCGTCCACTCCGTCGGTGCCGATGTGCTGCGGTATCCGGCTCGGCAGGTGCGGGTAGCGGAGGATGCCCCAGACGGCCAGTGCGGTCAGGAGCGCAGCGTTGGGGAGGAGCCACAGGCGTACGGGAGATGACAAGACCATGTAGTCGATTTTCCGGCGAACACGCAGGGGTGGGTAGTGTTTTACGGCGGTGGCCGGTCGGAGCGCGGCGGCGTCCAGGCAGCTGTCCAGCGCCCTGCTGTCTCTGGGGGAAAGCGGCCAATGGCGCTCTCACCAACGCAGGCGGCCAGATGGCCGCCGACGGTGTCGATATCCCCTTTCACCTGGGCGGCAAGACATGCGACAGCGTCCTCCCCGACCTGAGATCACCAGTGCCTGCGGCGGAGCTGCGGGCGGCGCGTCAGTGCACGGCGGCGAGACCCGGTACAAGTACGGCGGAGGGGGACGCCATCGTGTCCTCGACACCGGCCCGACCTTCGGCCCAGGGCGACAGGCCGCCGCCGGCGGCGGCACGGTATACGGAGACGCCAATGCCAAGGAGAACGACATCACCGCCAAGCCTCAACACCCGACGAGCCCCTTCGACGGGCCTGACTCCGCGCTGACCAGCCCGAACGGCGCCTATGACACACCAGGGGAAGCGTAGACATGTGGCGGGTCAGGAACAGCATCCGCAAACTTCGAGAAGATCCGGAGTGGCATCACTACCGGAAACGAGAATCCCGTGACTGGGTCCGCGCTTTCGGAATTCCCGGCTACCCCTTCGGCACATTGCGGAATCATGCCCTGCACGTATTCGAAGGGCAGGTCCGCGGATACCGCACGACGCTGTTTCAACTGGCCGGCGTGCGCATAGGCGGTCGCTACGTCACCGATGTCCACAGGTACTCGGTAGCGGTGCTTACCCTGCCGGGTAACCTCCCCGGCACAGCGGTCTCCGTTGCCGGCCTGGTCCGGGGGCTGCACACTGAGCCCTTTCCCCCTGGCGCGGGAAGCCCCGTCCACCTGCCTGCCGGCCGCAAACCCCGTATGAGCAAGTGCTCCGTCGACCCGGCTTTCGCCGACCTTGTCATCACCGAACGGGTGGTCCGCATGACCGCAGAAGCCAAAATGGGTTGGCGGCTGCACGGGAACCATATGATCGGGTGGATCAAAGAGATGAAGCCCTACGAAAGAATCATTGCCCTCGCAGAGACTATGGCTGACATACTCGCCGAGTTCCCGGCGTCGGCAGCAACTTGGGACACCGGCCACCGCCGCCCCGCCTGACAGCCCGGTCTCCGCTCGAGCCGTGGCAACGAGGTCGCGTACGGTCACCGGCACACCGATGCGCCGCCCTACCTCGTGGGGGAGGGGGCAGCGCACCGGATGCAAAGAGGGTGATGAGGGGAGCCCGGGAGTGTTACCTCCCGGCCAGCGCGCTCCGTACGACGGCCACCGCTGCGGCCACGTCCTGTGCGGCCAGGCCCAACGACAGGTAGGCGGTGATCTCGTTGCCGCCGGTGCGGCCAGGGACCGTGCCGCCCAGTACTGCACCGAGTTCGCCGCGGGGGTGGTGGGCGGGATCGAGCAGTCCTTCCTTGCCGGGTTCGAGCAGTTCGGATGCCTCGGCCATGGCTGCCGCGTGCTCGTCCAGGAAGACGGCAGCGGCGGCGACCAGCTCGGATGACAGCTCGCGTGCACCCGGCTGGCAGGCGCCCACCGCATTGATGTGGGTACCTTCGTCCACCGCGGTCGGTTCCAGGAAGGGCTTGGAGGAAGCGGTGGTGGTGCAGATGACCTGCGCCCCACGTGTGGCTTCGTGGAGCGAGGCACACGGGACGGCCTCGACCCCGAAGGTGGTCCGGGCCCAGTGTGCGAGCGCGGCGGCCTTATCGGGGGTGCGGTTCCACACCGTGATCCGTTCGAAGGGCCGGACCGCCAGCTGCGGTGCCAGGTGTGCGTAGGCCTGGTCGCCCGCGCCGAGGACGGCGAGGACGCGGGCGTCGGGGGCGGCCAGGACGTCGGTGGCGACGGCGGAGACCGCGGCCGTGCGCAGCTCGGTGACGACGCTCGCGGGAAGGACGGCCAGGGGCAGCCCGGTGTCGGGGGAGAACACCGTGACCGTGCCCACGTGCGACGGCAGGCCGCGGCGGGGGTTCTCCTTGTTCACGACGACGGACTTGATGCCGAACCAGTGCTCCCCGGCGACCGGGACCTGGGCGGGCATGGAGCCGAAGAGGGCAGCTGGTGCGCCTGTCGGGGTTCCTGGGGCGGGGGCCCCGCGCAGCACGGTCCGTACGGGCTGGATGACCTCGCCCGCCGAGACGGCGGTCATGATCTCCCGCATGGCGGAGATCGCAGTGGCCGGCGGGAGATGCTCCCGGACCTGCTCTTCGGACAGCAGCGCCGGCACTTCGCTGTGCATCGGGCTCACCACCCGCGGCCGGCGGGCAGGCCCGTGGTCGCGGCCGGGCCGGTCAGCAGGTCGGCGCGGGTGAAGGCGGACCAGACCATCCGGATCGGGCGGGTCGGCGAGACGAAGTCCAGGTCGTGCAGCCGAGCCGCGGGCGCGGTGGTCAGCGCGAGCGGGACCTCCCCGGAAGCCACCGCGGCCGCCGCGGCACTGGTGGAGTCCACGAGCACCAGCTCGCTCACCTCGTAGGAGTCGGGAAGCAGTTCCTCCACCAGGAAGCGCGGGGCGGGGTGGGTGGCGATCCGTACCGGTGTCTTCCCCGGCGGACCGGCAACGGGTTCGGGCGTGGCCTCGGGCGTCCGTGCGGCGCGGGCTATGCCGTAGAACGGGGTGTCCTTGACGAAGACGGCCGCCAGCCGGAACTGCGGGTTCATATAGAAGCGGTCGATGTGCGCATACGCGTTGGCGACCACCGCGAGGTCGGCCTTGCCCGAGGACAGCAGGTCACTGGCCTCTTCATAGCGGCCGCACAGCCGCACCCGGGCAGATTCGTGGCCGTGGGAGAGCAGATGGCCGGCCAGGTACCGCGAAGCCTGTTCGCTGCTGGTGCCCGACGGGCCCAGGGACGCGATGGTCAGGGCGCCGGCGCGGGCGAGCCGGGAGAGAGCGGTGTCGGTAATGGCGTGTGGTGCTTCGGCGATCGTTGCAGACATGGGTCCCCCTGGAACCTTGAGGTGAAGGGTGTGGAAGCAGGCATCGGAAAGCGGGGTGGGCGTGGGCTCTACCGGATCACGGGCGGGTGCCGGTGCCCGGCCGGTCGGAGCGGAAGACGACCGGATGGTTGAGGTGACGGTAGGCCGGCAACTGCCCCGACGCCGCTCGGTGGTGGAGCTCCTGGGCGAGCCGGGTCACCGGGCCGGGGACGCCGTCACCGACCGGGCGGCCATCGATGGTGACCACCGGCACGACCTGGCACCCCGTCCCGGTGAGGAATACCTCGTCCGCCATGTGCAGCTCGGAGCGCAGCACGGTGCGTTCGGCGGTCGGGAGACCGCCCTCGGACGCCAGCAGGCCGATGACGGCGGCGCGGGTGAGGCCGGGGAGGATGTCGGCGCCCAGATGCGGGGTGGCGACCTGGCCGTCGCGGACCACGAAGATGTTCGCGGTGCTCGCCTCGGCCACCTCGCCGCGCTGGTTCAGCATGATGGCATCGTCGTAGCCCGCTGCCGAAGCCTCGTCCACGGCCAGTGCGTTGTTGGCGTAGCCGCCGGTCACCTTGGCGTTCACGGGGAGCGAGCTGTCCGGAATCCGCCGCCAGGAGGACACCCCGCAGGTGATCCCGTCGCGGGAGACATAGGCGCCCATCGGCATCGCCATGATGGTCAGCGCCGTCGAGACACCGCTGAGCCGCACTCCGAAGGGCGTGCCGGGCTGCAGCGCGAGTTTGTGCACGACGGGCCTGATGTAGGCATGGCCGGTCAGCTCGTTGCGGCGCAGCAACTCGGCGGTGATGTCGACGAGTTCCGATACGGAGTGGGGAAGGTCCAGACGCATGAGGCGGCACGAACGGTGCAGCCGCGCATAGTGTTCCGCGGCCTGGAAGAGGTAGGTGCCGGCAGCGGCTCGCGCGTCGCGGTCGTCGTCCGGGTCGGATGTTTGCGGGTCACTGCAGGGCGGAGCGGACGCCGTGCCGGGGTCGGGCACGGCGTAGGAACGGATGCCCTCGAACACCCCGGTGCCGTAGTGCAGGCCCTGGAGACCGGGGCCCATGTACAGGTCGCCGGCGCGGATGAACTCGCCTTGATGGAAGATCCAGGGGGACTTGGGCGGGACGGGCGTGGCGGCAGGGGGCTCCGGTGAGGGCGCGGCGCTGCCGTCCGCAGAGGTGGGGGCGCCGGTTGGCGGAGTGGGGGACGCCGTGGTCATCGGCCCGACCTCCCGCCGGCCATGCCGAGGGCGATCTGCCGCTCGGAGTCGAGCGAGGAGCGGCGGTCGTGCACCCGGGCCGCCTTCCAGCTCACCATGGCGCCGGTGGTCGTGATGCCGCCCAGCTCCCCGTAGGAGACGGTGAAGGGGCAGCCCCAGCGTTCCTGCGCCAGCCGCTTCAGCGCCTCGGTCCGGTCGGCGGTGAGAGTGGCGCCGTCGGCCGTGTGCAGCTGGATGGCGAGGGTGTCGGTGCCGTCGTCGGTCCGGTCGATCACCAGCTGGTAGTCCAGGACGCCCTCGGCGCGCGGCAGTAGTGAGTCCTCCAAGTCGTAGGCGGTGACCCGGTGTCCGTTGAGGTCGATCACGTCGCGGACGCGGCCCAGGGGCAGCAGGAATTCCGAGGGGTAGCCGGCTCCGGCGGCAGGTTCCAGGGCGACCAGGTCGCCGGTCCGGTAGCGGATCAGTGGCTTGCTGCCCTGGTAGAGGTGGGTGATGACCAGTTCGCCCTGGCGGCGTCCGTGCGCGTCCGCGGGCGCCGGCTGGGTGGTGACGGGGTCGATGACCTCGTACAGGACGTTCAGCGGCACCGTCCGCAGGCGTCCGTCGCCGTGCACGGCCCCGAGGATGGATGCCTCCTGTGAGGCGTACAGGCAGTTGTAGGCCGTCGCTCCCCATGCGCGGCCGATCATGTCCAGCAGGCCGGGGGTGGCCAGCTCGCCGGTGAGCATGAAGAAGCGGATGCCGAAGTCGCGACGGGGGTCGAGGCCGGCGGCGGTGGCCTGCTTGGCCAGGGACAGCGCGACGTTGGGGGCGCAGAAGACCGCGGTGACCTCGATCTCCCGCAGCACCTCCAGGGCCCGGGTGAAGCCGACCACCGGGGAATGGGGCCACATCTTGGCGTGGGCGTGCCCGAGGTTGCGGCTGACGTCCCCGAAGGTGTCACCGGTCGAGTGAAGCTCGTTGGGGCCCATGACACCCACCATGTGCCCGCTGCCGTGGGCCCGGAAGACATGGTCGTAACAGACCGTCAGTGCCGTGTTGTTGACGATGCTGTCGGTGTTGTCCCGGGGGCAGGGGGTGGAGCGGCCCGTGGTGCCGGTGGTCTCGTAGAACACCCAGGACCGGTCGAGCGGCTGCGACAGCATGGCGTGCAGCTGGGTGCGCAGGTCGTCCTTGGTGGTGAACGGGAGGTCGGTGAGGGACTCCCACGAGAGAGTGTCGAGGGAGGACTCGTCCAGGCCGGTCAAGTGATGGGCGTAGAACGGCGAGTTCTTGGTGACGTAGCGCAGGGTCGTGCGGAGCTGCTCCAGCTGATGGGCACGAAGTTCCTCGGGGGTCCAATCGCCCGAGTCGAAACGGCGGTGGTCGCGGAGGGTCCGGCGGGCGAACGCATCGGTCTCGTCGTCGAAAATGGTGAACACGACAGATAACTCCTGTGAGGGCATGTTGGTGCGACACGGCGCGGTGTGCTGCCGTGGGAAGGGGGAGAGGAGAGGTGGGGCGAGGGAAAGGGAATGTCGCGAAGTCGCGGACAAGGCGGATATCGCACTTGGCGGAAGGGCGTGCGTTGACGTCATTCCTGCAAGGGGACGGCGGCGGGGCAGGCGTCCGGGCCGGCGGGGACACTGCTGTCCCCGCCGTTCCCGGTTCGCCTGCTGCGCTGCCGAGGTCCGCGGTAAGGCCTGGGCTCCATTGCCCGGGCGAGAAATGCCTGAGGCATTCCGGCGTGCCGGCCGTCACGGAGCGGTGGACACCGTGACGGCAGCCGGACCGGTGGGCATTCGTGGAGAACACCGGGGAGGTTTTCCGGGGAGCGCCCGTCAGAAAGCGGGCCGGATCAGGGTTCGCGTGGCGCAGCGTGCGGCACGGGGATGATCAGCGCATCAGGGGGAGGCTTCCGGTGAGCCGGTTGACCATTTTCTTGGTGCCGAAGATTCCCACCGAGGCATAGGTGAGTTCCTCGGCCGACGTCGTCGCCATGCGCTCGCCGTATTCGTCGTAGGTACGACAGGACTGAGCCAGGTCACTGAATCCGACGACGACCGCCTCCGGATCAGCGGCGGCCTCGCGGCGGATCCGGGCAATGTCCTCGGCAGTGGACTTGAGGATCGGCACCGGAATGAAGGTGATGCCCAGATGTACTTCACCGTCGGCGTCCTTGACATCGGTCCCGATCAATTCGGGTACCTGCTGTCCCAGTGTGAGAGAGGCGACCGAGGCGGCGTTGAGGATCAGGCCGGTCGGCAGTTCGCCGTTGACGACAATGACGCACTTGCTGGAAGTGAGTTCTCGTTTCATGCGGTTCCTTGCTTTTCTCGCGTTCCGTGAGTACCGGGTACGGAGGGATGGCGCGCCTGCACGTCACACCCCAGGTGGGTGCAGCCTTCCGGCAAAGCCCTATCTGTCGGAGCTCTCCCCGTAGGCGTACTCGTGGGCGGAGCGGGGGGCGGTGGCGACGGCGGGTTCCGGGACGGCCGGCGGGGTCTCGTCCGGGGCGCGGCTTCTTGTTCTGCGGGCGGGTAGCCCGTAGCCCGCCCCCAGGACGACGGCCGCGATGACCACGGCGCAGCCCACTACCTCGATCCACCCGACCGGTTCCCGGCTGATGGCGGCGGCGGAGATCAGCCCGAAGACGGGGACGAGGTTGAGCAGGTTGACCGCGGTACTGGAGGGGACTCTGCGCAGGCCGTGGTTGTAGAGGAAGAACGCCACGACCGAGCACATGACCGCCAGGAAGGCGAGCATCCACACCCCTGCCGCATCGGGCATCCGCCACGACCGCCATTCCAGGGGGCACAGGACCAAGAAGCCGAAGGCGCCTGCGACCGTTTGGTAATACGTGTTCGTCAGTGGGCTGTGGCCCTTGCCGGACCGGCTGGCCGCGATGTTGTACGCGGCCCAGGCCACGCCGGCCACCAGCAGGATGACATCGCCGAGCAGCCGGTGCGGGGCGCTGGATTCGGCGCTCTGTCGCACGATCAGCCAGACGCCCGCCATGGCCAGCAGCATTCCGGCAATCCGGCTGACGGTGGCTCTTCCCTGACCCAGCAGAATCTCGGTGATCAAGGTGATGACGGGAAAGGCCGCAACAATCACTGCGGCGTCGGCCGCGGTGGCGAAATCGACCCCGACGTTTTCCAGGCCGAAGTACGCGGTGATACCGAGAAGGCCCGCGCACAGCATCTTGACCACGGTGCGGCGCGGCGGGGGCCGCCAGCCGCTCTGCAGGCGGACGAGCACGCTCAGGACAAGAGCGGCGGCGGTGAAGCGGACCGCGCCGATCGTCAAGGGCGGAAGCTGGCCGAGCAGCACTTTGGTGACGGCGAAGGAGGTGCTCCAGATCAGTGCCGCACCGAGAATGGCAAAGACCGAGCCCCAGGGGGGTCGCTGTGTGTTCATTCCGTCCGGCATGGCGCCTCCCGTACCGGGCGGTGCAGGAGCTCCGCGTTCTGTGCGCTCATGCGGCGACCTCATAGTCGACGACGACCCAGGTCGCAATGGCACGCCACAGGTCAACCCCGCTGACGTGGTCGGGATGCCGGAGATACCTGTTCACGGCGTCCGCGTCGGAAAAGGTTCCGCAGAGCGCGAAGTCATAGGCGATCGGGCGGTCGGCAGAATTTCTTCCGCACTCCCACGAAAGAATTTCTGCTATGTGCTGAGGGTGGTTCCTGGTCGCGACCTCCGCTCGTTGTGCACGTGGGTCGTCCCAGTCCACCCCGGGATTGAATTTGAATAATACGACGTGACGAAGCATTTCCCCTCACGGCATTCTCAGGTGCGGTTTGCCGCATACTGATCATGGAAGTCCGAGTGGGGGAGTGGCGTCAACGTGCGACCACGATCTGAGACATGGACTTCTGATAGGAGCCCAATAGTCCGGCATGTCCTTGCGCGAATGGCTACTAACCGCCGGTAACGCAAGCCCAACACGCGTGAAACGTCGAGGAGTTATGTCGGAAGGGCGGGCGTGTGGGGGGGGGGCGTGCCGGGGACTGCCCCCTGTCGCCGGTGCTGCCGACCGGGGAGCGGTCGACGCCACGACTCCTCCCGCCGGGACGGGGGCCGGGGCAACGCGACGACCGGCTTCCGGTCCATCGGCTGTGCGCCCGACCAAAGGGGGAGGTCGAGCTTCCCGTGATGGTCAACCGTCCAGGCGCCGCCGGTGGTTTGATGCCGTACGTGATGGATGGCTTGCGGAATTCGAGGCATTCCGGCTCATTGTCGTCAAATTGCGGACAGGTGACCGCTGTAGGTGCATTTGCGTGAAGGCAGAAGCGTGGTTCGTTGGTCTGTCGTGAGCGGGTTGAATGGACAACTGGCCGTACTGGACGCCGAGTTCGAGGCAATTCTGTCGTACCCCGACGAGTGGCAGCGTCGCCTGCCGATAGGGGCGGACGTCCTGTCCCCTGGTCACTGCGGGATCAGAGCAGTCGTCGCCCGTGCCGCCGGTGTCCGTGAGGCCACTGTGTCTGTCGGAGTCCGGGAACTCGACTCCGGAGAGGTCCCGTTGCGATCCATCCGTCGGCCTGGCGCCGGCCGCAAACGCGTCGTCGACCGGAACCCATCCGTTCGAGAGGCGCTCCTCGTACTGGTCGAGCCCGACGTCCGCGGAGATCTCATGTCGCCGCTGCGCTGGACCACCAAATCCACCCGCAAGCTCGCCGAGCAGCTGCCCCGGCAGGGCCACAGGAACTGTGCGGATACGGTGGGCGACTTCCTACGTGAGGAGGGCCTCAGCCTGCAGAGCAACGCCAAGATCCCGGAAGGCATGCAGCGCCCCGAGCCGGACGGGCCGCCTGCCCGACGGCCGGCCGAATGCTGATCACCGCCGATGCGGGCGGCTCCAACGGGCCTGGTATGTAGGTGCGGACGAGATCGCGAACAATGCCTCCAAAAGAAGTCGCTGGCGTGCCTCCCGGATCTCGCGCTGAGTGCACTTAAGTTGAAAGCGTTGAAGAGGGAGAAAATGGCGTGCCCCAAGGGCTTGATCCGACGCTCCTACGTTCCGACGGTCGATTGCTGGATCAGGTCGATCGGAGATGTTCATTCGCCGAACGGGCGATCAGAACCGACTCGGGTGCCGGCGTCAACCAGGCCAGTACCTTCCGGGCGGTGCTCGTTGGTGCGACACCGGCCGCGGCCAACACCTCGATCCCGTGCGTTCCGTGGATCACCCCTGGATCGCTTCCGCCGGCCGAGGAACAGGCGCTGAATGACGCGCCAGGACATATGGATGCCGGCACCGGACCTTCCGGGCCGACCGCGAGGAGGTGGGGTATTCAGTTCAGAAACCGGGATGGTGGCCTACTCGGCGAGCAGGGTCAGAATTCGCCCTATCGTGAATACAGAGTCACTCCTCCGCCGGGTGTTGGTGGAGCCGGTCCGCTACACGACGTGAAAAATACTGAGGTGGGTGGTGTCTACTACACTTGGACTCACTATGGCGACTCTGGTCCGCCAGCCTTCGTAAGGATCCGGTGATGCAGCAGTGAATCTTGAGCCCGGGCTGATCGTTATTCGGCCGGATGGCGCTGATGAGGTCATAAAGGCAGCAGCTGCCGAAGGGAGTCCCCTCTATCAGTTCTCCACGGATGATCAGGCGGGGAGCGAGGCGCTCTTCGGTGCAGTTCGGAGTGCGCTTCCGCTGGATCCTCCGGTGGTCGGCTCCAGTAGCTGGGATGCTCTCTCTGATTCTCTCTGGGAGGGAATCCACTCGAAAAATCATGGCCGCGTGGCTATTCTGTGGACCGATGCAACAACGTTTGCCGACGAGAGTCCGGAAGACTACCGGATGGCTATTGCCGTCTTGAAGGATGTGGCGGAATCACTTTCGGACGAAACGGCGACGGTGGGGCGGCCAACGGACGTCTGCATTTATGTCGGCAGAGGTGACAAGTCGGCACGGTGAACCTTCCGTTCCTTAGGGGAACGGAAGGCGTCATCAGGCCTTGGTGAGGTTGGCCTGAGCAGCATCGGAATTGAGTGACGGCCCGCCCAGTCCGATTCAGGGCGGGCCGTTCTGCGCCTTGGTCCCACTCCGCCCAGGTGCCTCCTAAAGGGTCGCGCTGCGGTGACGTCCAGTGTGGTCGGCCGTGGCGGCTCAGTGTGGAGGGCCGGGTCTTGCTGGTGCCCGCCTACTGGCGGACCAACCTGACGTTGCGGCAGGTCGCGCCGTTGTTCGGAGTGTCGAAGTCGGCCGCGGACAGAGTGCTGGACCACCTCGCCCACAGCCGGCTCGTCGTCGCCGTCGGCCTGCCACTGCCCGGCAACCGCAACGACTGCCGGGCCTTCACCGAATCGGGCGTCGACCGTGCATGCCGAGACACGCCGGTCCTGGCCGACGGCGGCTACCAGGGCACCGGCGTCCTGATCCCGCACCGGCACCGTCACGGACAAGAGCACCTAACACCTGAGCAGGAAGCCGACAACGCCGTCCACCTCAGGGCCCGAGCCCGGGTTGAGCACGCCTTCTCACGGATGAAGAACTGGAAGGTCCTGCGCGACTGCCGCTTGCGCGGAGCCGGCGTCCACCACGCCATGCTCGGCGTCGCACGACTCCACAACCCTGCTCTCGCGGATGAGCTGGTCCCACCTCACCGAGAGCTCCTCACGTCCGCACGGCGTCATGACACCGTGCGGCGAGGTGGAGACGGTGACTGCCCCGTCGTTCTCCAGCAGGCCGTGGCCTTCAGCAACCACATCCAGGGTTCACGAAGACGGCCTGAGGGAGGCACGGTCAGTCGGAGGCGGATTCTGCGATCTCGGCGCGATCGCTGTCGTTGTCCGAGAGGAATGCGGCCAATGCCTGCCCCTGTTCGGTGGTTTTGGAGCGTTCGGCTGGGGTGAGGCGGCGCAGCGGGGTGATGGTGACGGTGGCGTCTCGGTCGACTTTCCAGCTCGCAGCGACCCGCCCGTCGACCAGGACGGCGCGTTCACCGGCGACCGATAGGCCACGGTGGGCGTCGTCGATGATCCTTTCGCGATACCGGTAGCCGAGGATCGCATTGTCGAAGGCCGGCAGGAACCTCACCGGGGCAGGGGTGTCGGGGCCGGGGCGCGGGGCGTCAGGCAGGTCCAGCAATTCCCTCCCGTGCTCGTCGCGGAAGCTGACCAGTTCCGCGCGTACCGCGGCCACCGCGACGGGCAGCCCGGCCAGGCCGCACCAGGCACGCAGGTCGGCCGAGGTGGCGGGGCCATACGCGGCCAGGTAGCGCCGGACGAGGGCCTGGCCGACCGGGTCGGATGTGTCCGGGGCGGGTGGGGCGATCTCACGGCCGAGCCAGGCGGAGAGCAGGACATTGCGCACTCCGGTCCTGGTGCGCCACAGCCCGCGTGGCGGGATCTGCGCGACGGGGACCAGGGCGGCGATCAGCATCTCGCCCAGCGCGCGCCGCCCTGCCGTCGGCCACCGCGCTTCGACGGCCCGCACCAGCTCGCTCATGGTGCGGGGCTCGGCGTCGGCCATCACCGCCCGGCCCGCTGCGGCGAGTTCGTCGAGATCGACCCCGGCGAGTTCGCGGCGGTAGGTTCCCAGAACCCGCTGGCGCAGCATGGTGTCGTGGCGGGACCGCCAGGCCAGGGAGTCGGCGGCGGTGACGAGGTGGACGGTGCGGCGCATGAGATGGGTCCGCACCACGCGCCGTCCGATCAGCAGACCGGAAAGGTGCGACGGGTCGAAACCGCGCAGCCGCGACCAGAGTCCGACGAACGGTTCCTGCGGCTCCTGTGCCTGCAGACCGCCGAGATGGGCGACGGCGTCCTCGGCGGGCATGTCGGCCGGGTCGAGCAGCAGTTGCCGGGCGAGTGTCGCGCGGCCCAGCGCCCTGTCGGTCAGGACGGTCATGCGCTCGTCACCGCCCGCTGCCCGGCCTCACGGCGCCGCAATGCCGTCTCGGTGAGGGCTGGGGGCACGTAGGCGACATCAAGCGGGCCGATATCGGTGCCCGGCGGGACGATCGCGTCGATCCGGTCGAGGAGACCGTCGTCGAGTATGGTCGTCGCGCCCGCGAGCAGGTCGTCGAGGTGTGCCATGGTGCGGGGGCCGATGATGGCCGAGGTGACACCGGGGTGGGTGAGGACGAACGCCATCGCCATGTGGGTCAGCGACAGACCGGCCTGCTCGGCGAGCGGGAGGAGTTGCTCGACGGCGTCCAGTTTGCGCGGGTCGGTCATGTGCCGGGGAACCCACTGCATGCGTGCGGCATGTGCGTCGGACGGAAGTCCTTTGCGGTGGCGGCCGGTGAGCAGGCCCATGGCCAGCGGGCTCCATACCAAAGTGCCCATGCCGTAGCGCTCGCAGACCGGCAGCACATCACGCTCGATGGCACGGTTGAGGATCGAATAGGGCGGCTGCTCGGTGCGGAACCGCTCCAGCCCGCGCCGCTCAGCCACCCAGTGCGCCTCGACGATCTGCGCGGGCGGCAGGTTGGAGCAGCCGATGGAGCGGACCTTGCCGCTGCGTACGAGGTCGGTGAGGGCGGACAGGGTCTCCTCGATGTCGGTCGCCGGATCGGGGTGGTGGACCTGGTAGAGGTCGATGTGGTCGGTTCCCAGGCGGCGCAGCGAGTGCTCGACCTCCGTGACGATCCAGCGCCGGGAGCTGCCCCGGCGATTGGGGTTCTGGCCCATCGGGCCGTTGACCTTGGTGGCCAGCACGACGTCGTCGCGCCGGCCCTGGAGGGCCTTGCCCACGATCTCCTCGGACTCGCCGCCGGGCCCGTACACGTCGGCGGTGTCGATGAAGTTGATGCCCGCCTCCAGAGCGCGGTGGACCATCCTGACGCATTCGGCGTGGTCGGGGTTGCCCGTCCGGCCGAACATCATGGTGCCCAGGCAGTAGGGGCTGACCTGAATTCCGGTCCGCCCCAGCGCACGCGTTTTCATGAGGGTGTCCTTGTCTGCGATGTCGTCGACCGAGCCGCACTCAGGTCCGGTGAAATCGGTGGCGGCCGGTGCGCCCGGGCGGCGGGTGGCCGCCGCCCGAGCCCGGGGTGATCAGCCCGCGTGGTAGTCGACGGCGACGTCCACGACCCAGGTGACGCCGAAGCGGTCCTTGAGCATGCCGTAGAGCGGCGCCCACTGAGCGGGACTCAGCGGCTGCAGCACGGTCGCGCCCTCAACGAGCTTCTCCCAGTACGCGGTGACCTCCTCCGCTGTCTCACCGCGCAGCGAGAGGAAGAACGCGTTCTCGCCCTGGTCCCACGGCTGGCCGGAGGGGACGTCGTAGGCCATCACCCGGAATCCGTTGTCGGCGGCGACCTGGCCCCACATCACCTGGTCCGCCTCCGCCGGAACCTGTACGTTTCCGGCGTCCTTGTAGGTGACCACGGCCAGGTGTCCGCCGAAGACGGACTGGTAGAAGGCCAGCGCTGCGCGGGCGTCGCCGCGGAAGTTGAGATGGGTCACTGCGTTGACGGACATGGTGGGCTCCTCGCCTCTTGTAAAGACAGAAAAGAATCAGGAAAGAACAGGAAAGACAGAAAAGGCAGATCTGAAAGGTCATGCATCCCGGCCCCAAGAGCCGTGAGGCGCATCGGCCCCGGGTCCGGCCCGGTTCGGTGACCACAGTCGCAGCAGAAGCGGTCAGGGTGTGGCCGCTTCTCGGGGCACCATGGAGACCATGCAGAAGACTTCCGCGCGGCTGCTGTCGTTGCTCTCCCTGCTCCAGACGCGCCGGGACTGGCCCGGGGCGCTGCTGGCCGAGCGGCTGGACATCAGCCCGCGCACCGTGCGCCGCGACGTCGACCGCCTGCGCGAGCTCGGCTACCCCATCGTGACCAGCAAGGGCCCGGAAGGCGGATACCGGCTCGGCGCCGGCGCGCAGCTGCCCCCGTTGCTGTTCGACGACGAGCAGGCCGTCGCCCTGGCCATCGCACTCCAACTCGCCACCACCAGCGGCGCCGGTATCGAGGAAGCCGCGGCCCGCGCGCTGACCACCGTCCGGCAGGTCATGCCCGCCCGGCTGCGCCACCGGATCGACACCTTCCACGTCACCGCCGTCGAACGGCCCACGACCCGCCCGGCCCGGCCGGTCGACAGCACCGTGCTCATGGCACTCAGCGCCGCCGTCCACGCCCGCGAGACGCTGCGCTTCGATTACTCCTCCGCAGCTGCGCAGGGCGCCGGCGACAACAGCACCGACGTGCCTCCACCGCGCCGGGCGGAACCCCATCACCTGATCATCTGGGGCGGACGCTGGTACCTCGTCGCGTGGGA
Source organism: Streptomyces lydicus (assembly GCF_004125265.1). Taxonomy (GTDB): domain Bacteria; phylum Actinomycetota; class Actinomycetes; order Streptomycetales; family Streptomycetaceae; genus Streptomyces; species Streptomyces lydicus_C. Next base: position 704,614 of record NZ_RDTE01000003.1, on the reverse strand, counting down.
CCTCGACCGCGAGGACTGGCGCACCTTCCGCGCCGACCGGATCACCCCGCGCACCCCCACCGGCCCGCGTTTCTTCCCGCGCGAACTGCCCGGGGGCGATGTGGCCGCCTTCGTCGCCGGCAGGTTCCAGGGGTCGGACGGCTCCGGTGGCTGGCCCTGCCGCGGTGAGGCGGTCCTCGGCCTGCCCGCCTCCGATGTGGCCCCGTACGTCCACGACGGAGTCGTCGAGGAATTCGGGCCGCACCGCTGCCGGCTCATCCTGGGCTCGTGGTCATGGCCTGCCCTCGCCGCCGCCCTCGGCAGGTTCGACGCCGACATCCAAGTCGTCGGCCCCGCGGAACTCAAAGACGCCTTCGCATGCCTGGCCCGCCGCTACGCCGACGCCGCGACCGCACCGTCCTCACACCGGTGAACCGGCACGGGTCGGCAGCAGTCGGCATCGGATTCGCCCCGGGGCGCGTCGGGGGCGGGCCCTGTGTGTCCGGCGCGGGCCCATGCGGCCAGGCCGGGGGAGAACATCGTGACCAGCACCGTGACCCCGAGGCTCACATCGACGACTCGGCGAGGGCGCCCCAGCCGATGTCCATGGGCAGTTCCCCTGCCGAATCCTCGACGACCGTTCGATAGCGTGGACGGCCCCCGTGCCGTATTCGTCCTGGGAGATGCCGGCGGTGGAGAGCGTGCGGAACGCGTCGACGCGTTCGGTGACGCGGGCCGGGCGCAGGCGGCCATCGGCAGTGGGGCGAGCTGGTCCGGTGCGGGACGGGTCGCCCAGCCACCGACGAGCACGGTGTCCACGGCGGCGGTCAGCGTGGGGATGCCGGCGTTGACGGAGAGGGTGGACACCATGCCGTGCCGGCGACCCGAGGGGTGTCGTGGGTGACGTGGAGAACCTGCCGGGCACGCTTCACGAAGACCCGCCCGTAAGGGTGTGACGAGCTCTTACCGGTTGCCCTTCTTGTCCTCCCATGGGCGCCAGTGGCCGGTGCCGTCGACGGTGCCGAGTTGCTGGTCGGCGAAGTGCACACCGAAGCCGAAGACGTCGTCCTGAGCCATGAATTCCACGAGTCGGCGACGTGAGTGCTCGGCCTGGGCACGGTCGTGGTCGAGGACGACTTCCCAGTCGGGGTGCTGGATTTGGACGGGTGAGTGCATGGCGTCGCCGAAGGCCACGATCCGGCGGCCGTCACCGGTGTCGAGGATCCAGGCCGTGTGCCCGGGGGTGTGTCCGGGCAGCGCCCAGGCATGAATTCCCTCGGCGATCTCTGTTCCGTCGGCGACTGCTGTGGTCCGTTCGCTCGGTCCGGCGAGCCGTGGGCCGGCGGCGGGGTCCAGGCCCTGCAGTTCTCCTTCCCCGACGATCCAGCGCGCGCGGGGGAACAGACTGCGCGGGTCGTCGACGGCGTCCGGCCGGGCCCATCCCGTGTGGTCGTCGTGCAGGTGGGTGAAGGCGACCGTCTCCAGCGTGGCCGGGTCGACGCCCAGGCGTTGCAGGTGATCGGGCAGGGCCTGTACGTGGTCGAAGCCGTGTTGGAAGTGTTCGGGCTCCCCACCCGAGATGCGGCCGTGGCCGGCGTCCAGGAGCAGGCGCTCCCCACGACGCTCGACGAGCAGCGCGCCGCATCCCATGGCCAGGTGACCCGCGTCCGTGATGTGGGGACCGTGGCCCACCCAGTCCTCGCCGGCGGAGGTGGGGTAGACCCGGGTGGGGATCATGTGGACGCCGGCGTCGGGGACGTAGGTGACGGTGAGGTCGCCCAGGGTCCGCGTCCACAGGCGCGGCAGGCGGCCCCCCCGAACCGTCGGCGGGATCGTGCTGCGGGTGGGCGGTTAGGGAAGCTGCCTGACGCGTTCCAAGAACGCGTTACGCAGGCGAATAGCCACACAGGTCGCACTCGATGGTCTCCCAGGAGCAGTCCCGGCCGCTGCTTTGGGAAGGCAGCGCTACGACCTCTCGCAGTCGCCTGATAGACATCATTTGCTCCTGTTCAACAGAGCGATCGACCTGATTGCGAAGGGCAGACTGGCGACTTTTGGGATCTGCATTTCCGAGTGTCGATGCACCTCACGCGCGTGAGGGTCGCTTGAGGGGTGCTTTTCACCACTTGGAAGCTTTTTGCAGCAGCTCGGACTGCTTGGGCGGGGAGTCAGTGGCGCGGCGGCATGCGGCTGCGGCCTCGTACGGTGAGATGGCCGTTGCCGGAAGGAAGGTGGGCGGATGCTTGCCTTTCGAGAACCTGAATGCGGGCAGCCCCATGTCACAGCGTCGCGACGGTGAGGGTCAGCTTGCCGGTGGTGTGCCCGGATTCGATGCGGCGGTGTGCCTCGGCGGCCTGTTCCAGCGGTAGGGCCTCGACCTGTACCCGCAGAGCTCCCTGAGCTGCGGCCTGTACGGCGCGGCGCAGGGCCAGCCCGGCGTCTTGAGGGAAGGCCGCGGAGAAGGCGGCGAGGTTGAAGCCGGAGACGGTCTTGTTGGTGAACCACAGCTGGTTGGCGGAGATGCCGACGTCTGCGGCGCCCGAGGCGTTACCCATCACCACCAGCCGTCCCATGGGGGCCAGCCGGTCCAGGCCGGCCGTGCGGGACGGGCCGCCGACCATGTCGACGACGATGTCGAACTCGCCTGCCCCGGCGACCTGGTCGCGCAGGATCACCTCGTCGTAGCCGAATCGCTTGGCGGTCTCGATCTTCGCCTCGCTGCCGACCGTCCCGACCACACGGCCGGCGCCCAGCAGCCGAGCGGCCTGGCCGAGCTGGCTGCCCACCCCGCCTGCCGCGGCGTGGACCAGGACACGGTCTCCGGGCTCGATGCGCGCCACCCGGTCCAGGACGAGGAAGGCGGTGGTGCTGTTGGAGGGGAGTGCCGCGGCGACGCCGAGTCCGATGCCGAGACCGTCCAACGGGGCGACCAGGTCGGCGGAGGTGACCACCACCTCGGCGTAGCCGCCGCTCTCGACGATCGTCAGCGCAGCCACCGGCCGGCCGACGGTCAGGTCCGTGACGCCCTCGCCGAGGGCGCGGATGCGGCCGGAGACTTCGATGCCGGGCACGAAGGGCAGCGGTACGTCCACCACGCCGCGCCGGTAGAGCACCTCGGCGAAGTTGACGCCCGCATAGGCCACGTCGATGGACACCTGTCCGGGACCGGGCTCGGGGACCGGCATCTGCTCGATGCGGAGTACCTCGGCCTCCCCGAACTCGGGAATGGTCACTGTCTTCATCTGCGTGTTGTTGCTGTTCATGGCAGTGATCCTGCCGGGCTGCCACGACGCCCGGCAGTGTCCGCTCATCCTGGGTGTGGCACCACCAGGCTGCGGGTGCCCATGAGCTGCTCCAGCCTTTCCTGGGTGTCGGTACTCGGGCGGGGGTTGTGCAGGATCAGGTGGTGTCCGGGCAGTTCGGGCAGCGGCAGCAGGGTGGCATCGAAGACCAGCGTTCCGGCTTCGGGATGGTCGACCGCCTTGACCGCGCTGGTGTGCTCGGCCACGTCGTGGCGGTCCCACAGCTCGGCGAATTCCGGGCTGCTCCGGGCCAGTTCCTCGGCGATGCGGTCGAACTCCGGGTCCTCGGGATAGCGGGCGGCGTCGGCGCGGAACCCGGCGACCACGTCTGGAGCGGTGTCGGCCCAGTGGCGTTGCAGGACCCGGTAGCGGACATTGGTGAAGAACGAGACCAGGCAGTTGTGGTCACTGTCGCCGTAGCCGAACACGATGCGGGCGGCTTCGTTGATGTCGGTGAAGTTCCAGTGGCGGTCGCGGATGTACCCGGGCCGCGGTGACCAGGCGTCCAGCAGCCTCTGCACCTGCGGCGGGGCGGGCGCGGACGGTGCGGAGGCGAACTGCGGCGGGTTGAGCCCGGCCAGCAGGTACAGATGCACGTGCTCGGTGGGATCCAGCAGCAGCACCCGTGCGATCGCGTCGAGGACCTCCTCCGACACCTTGATGTCGCGCCCCTGCTCCAACCACGTGTACCAGGACACCCCGACCCCGGCGAGCACCGCGACCTCCTCGCGCCGCAGCCCCGGCGTCCGCCGCCGCCCACCATCCGGCATACCGACATCAGCAGGCGAGACCCGAGCCCGGCGACTGCGCAGAAACTCACGAAGCTCGATGCGACGACGGTCACGAGACACGGCAGAACGATCGCTGGTCATGACCTCACCCTAAACAGCGCGCTCGCACGACTCCGGCCGACGGTCGGCGTCGCGGCGCTGAGGGAGGAAGGAAGCACGTCGGCCGCTGCCGACGGCCCTCACCCGACACCAGCCTCCGGTACATCGAAGCCGGACACCGGCAGGAGCCGCCAAATCGGTGGTCAGGCGCGGCGTTGTGCCGGCCCGTACCGCTGTCCCGCCGGCGCGCACGCCTACCTCTACCTGGCCGCCGAGGCCGCCATCCGCCACATCTTCGATGTCCTTCCCGAGATGACCCTCGTTGACCACTGCGACGACCTCGTCCGGCGTCCTGGCCCCTTCCACCGCTCCCTCACCGCTCTGCCCGTCATCCTCCCCACCAGCTGAAAGAGGCAACACCATGTCCCCACAGCAGATCCTCGTCCTCGACCCCACAGGGGCCGATCCGGACGCCGAGCACCAGGCCCTGCGTGATCGCGGCCCGGCCACGCTGGTGGACATCCTCGGCGTGCGCGCCTGGAGCGTGTCCGACCCGGACCTCCTCAAGCAGCTCCTGACCAGCAAGGACGTCTCCAAAGACGCGCGCGCTCACTGGCCGGACTTCGCCGAGACCGTGCCCACCTGGCCACTGGCCCTGTGGGTGTCCGTCAGCAACATGTTCACCGCCTACGGCAAGGATCACAGCCGCCTGCGCCGCATGGTCGCCCCCACCCTCTCGGCCCGCCGAACCGCCGCCCTCCAGACAGACATCGAGACCCTCGTAAACGCCATCCTCGACGACCTCGATGCCCTTCCGGCCGACGAGACGGTCGACCTGCGAGAGCAGCTTGCCTACCCGCTCCCGATCGCTGTCATCGGCCGGCTCATGGGCGTACCTGCCGACCGGCGGCCCGAGTTCCGCACCGTGGTGGACACCGTGTTCGCCACCCATCTCACCGTCGAGGAACAGGTCGCCAACACGGCCACCCTCTACGGCTTGCTGGACGCCCTGATCGAGATCAAGCGCACCGAGCCCGGTGAGGACATGACCTCGTCGCTGATCGCCGCCCGCGACGAGGAGGGCGACGGCTCGGCCCTCAGCAGCGCCGAGCTGCGCGACACGCTCCTGCTGATGCTCGCGGCCGGGTACGAGACCACCGTCAACGTCATCGACGCCGCCGTCACCGCTCTGCTGACCGACCCGCAGCAGTTGGCTCACGTCCGCTCCGGCCGTTGCACCTGGCAGGACGTCGTCGAGGAGACACTGCGCCACCAGCCCGCCATCAAGCACCTTCCCCTCCGCTACGCCCGCGTCGGCATCGCGCTCCCCGATGGACAGACCATCCAGGCCGGAGATGCCATCCTCGCCTCGTATGCCGCCGCCAACCGGCACCCCCGCTGGCACACGCATGCCGATCGCTTCGACGCCACCCGCCCCAGCAAAGAACACCTCGCCTTCGGCCACGGCGTCCACTTCTGCCTCGGGGCTCCGCTCGCCCGCCTCGAAGTCACTGCCGTCCTGAGATTGCTCTTCGAGCGCTTCCCCGACATCCAACTCGCCGCCGACCCGCACGAGCTGAAGCGACTGCCCAGCCTGATCAGCAACGGCCACACCACCGTCCCCGTGCGCCTGCGCCCGACGCCGGCCCACTGACCGATGCCACGAGGAATCACGCCATGACCGGCCCCGTCCGACCACGGCGCTCACCCCGGCCGAACGGCGCATCGCCCAACATATGGTGAACGGCCTCCAGACACGTCAGATCGCCGCCGCCGATTCAGTGTCGGTCCACGCGGTCCACACAGTCCGCTCGCACCTGATCACCGTACGCAGGAAGCCGCACTGCCCCGAACGCTGCCCCGGGGGGCGTGCGCTGGTTGCATACACCGGTGTTCGGCGCCGTTCAGCAGCCTACTGGGCTCCATCACGCGCGATAGGTCACTTGTGCACCTCAGAGCCCGGAAAGCCCGTGGCGAACCGTGGGCGGCGGGGCTGAAGCCCTCCGGGAACCGGATGCCGGAGGCGAGCGGGAAGGGCCCGGCCGGGTGAGGGTGAGGGTGAGGGTGACGGCGGGCGTGGTCAGCCTCCGTGCGCGGTGAGGGTGTAGCCCTCGGGGCCCTCGAAGGAGAACATCGGCCCGAAGGGGCTGTCCGTGACCGGAGTGAGGATCTTGATCCCGGCAGCGGTGAGCTGGTCGTGGAGCTGGTGGGCGTCGGAGGTACGGAACCAGAGCACCGCGCCGAGTCCGGGCCGTGCGGTTTCGGCGAGGTCGACGCCCGGGAGGGACTCGCGGACGGCGAAGGGGGTCGGCTTGGTGTCGAAGACGACCGCGTGGGGTGGCGAGACCGCGGCCCGGCGCAGACCGAGGTGCCGCTCGCAGAAGTCCGCTGCCGCGCTCAGGTCGCGCACTTGCAGGGCGACGAAGTCGGGGCCGTCGATGGTGGCAGTCATGGGTCTCCTCGAACTCAATGTCAGGACTTTGACATGAGTGAGGCTAAGGCGACCGAGTCGCGTATGTCAAAATGCTGACATGCTGGAGAATGAGTCGGCCGAACCGTCACACCCCACGAAAGACGTCACTCACCACGTGGGGTACCTGCTCAAACGCACCCAGGCCGCCCTCCGTGGCGCCATGGACAAGGTCCTGCGCGAGCACGGCCTGACCGTGCCGCAGTACTCGACCCTCGAACTCCTGGCCCTGTATCCCGGCATGTCCAACGCCGAACTCGCCCGCGCGACCTTCGTCACCCGGCAATCCGGGAACGTCGTCCTGCGGGGCCTGCAGGAAGCGGGACTGATCACCCGCCCCACCACCGCCGACCACGGCCGCGCCCGGCCCGCCCGCCTCACCGAGGAGGGCAACGCGCGCCTGACCGCGGTTCAGGCCGACGTCTACGCCATCGAACAGCGCATGGTCGAAGCCATCCCGGCGCAGCGCCTGGCAGCGCTCCTTGCCGACCTCGACCGCATGGCGGCGGCGCTGGAGGAGTGACCCGGCTTCCGGGCCGGTGAAGACCGGTCGTGGCGGGCCGAGCGGAGGGGCCGGTGCGGATGGGTGGGGGGCCGAATGTCATCCGACGAGGGGCAAGAAGAGGCAGCTGGTGGTGCGCAGGGCCGGCCGCGAACGCCCCCGCTGTCCGACGTTTCTCACTGCTTGCGGGTGAACCGCGGGACCACACCCTCGTGCCGACTGAGACTGGATGACCGCGCCCATTACTGTCCTTTCTTGTGCCTTTGAGTTGCGCGTTTGTAAATCTCAAGCCCGGCGTCGGTAAGACGACCAGTGCTGTGTGGCTGGCCCATGCGCTCCATGAGTGGGGTATGCCGCCGCTGCTGGTCGACGGTGATCCGGCCGCTTCCGCACTGCGCTGGAGCGAGCTGGCCCATGGCTTTCCGTTTCCGGTGATCGCCTTGCCGGTGGGGGACGTCCACCGTCGTGTGAACGACTTCCTCGGTGACCGGCAGGCCGTCGTGCTCGATGCGCCCCAGCTGGAGGACCATCCCCGCATCGCCCGCAGCATCATGCGGTACGCAGGCGAGTGGATCGTCCCCGTCACCCCCGCCCCCATCGAACTGGACCGGATGGCGCCCATCCTGGGCGAGATGGCGGACGTGCAGTCCCTGCGTGCCGAGCCGGCCCGCTCGGCGGTGCTGCTCAATCGCACCAACCGGCCCGATGCCACGCGCACCGGGCCGGATGCGGACGCTCGCGAAGCACTCACCGAGCGGGGTTTCGAGGTGCTGGACACCCACATCGCGCGGCTCGACCTGTACGCCCAGTCTTTTGGGAACCCGGTCCAGGCCAAGGGGTCGGCGTACATGGATTTCGCGGAGGAACTGATCAAGCGTCAGGATGAATCATGAGTCAGCGCAAGGAGAGCTACCGCGCGGCATTGCGGCGCGGGCCGGCTGTCTCGGCACCCCGGCCCACCAAGGTCACCAGGTTGCAGAGCAGATACATCCGGGTGACCGTCGAGGTCGATCCCGACCTGCGAGATGACCTGACGCGATGGATGGGCTGGCCGGTCTCCTCGGCCGTGTTCGCCGGCGCTACCGTCCTGCGTACGCTGGCCGCCACCGCCGGCTGGGTCTCCCGGCCCGGAGGCCAGGCGTCGTCCGCCCCGCGCGAGGTTCCGGATTCGGGTCGCTGACCGGTCGGGCTCGCACAGGCAGGGGCCCTGCCTGCCAACCGGGTTGGTAGAGGTCCGCCTTGAAGTACGTGAAGCAGGGGCCCGCCTTCGGTTCAACTCCGCTCCCGATGGCCCCTCTTGATGGCCAGCCCGTAGACGACGGTGAGAGCGGTGAACCACACCGCCCACACATACAGTCCGGGACGGGTGTCGGGGGAGGTGGTCATCGGCACGACCACGAAGGCGAGCGCGGCGAGCGCGATCCAGAATTCCAGTTCTCCGAAGAGGGTGACGGAGACCAGATTCGCGGCGAGCAGCACGACCAGGGCCGTTGCGGCGGTGGCCCAGACCGGGACGGCCGGCCACCAATAGGCGATGTAGTGGCCGGCCGCGGTGACCTCTGCCATGCAGGAGGCGACCCAGGCGGCCCAGTACGACCAGCCGGTGACGAAGCCGGCGAACGGGCCGCAGAACTCGCGCGCGTGGTCCGCGAAGCTGCCCGAGGTGGGGCGATGGGTGAGCAGTTCGCCGAGCGCCCGCATGATGAGGAAGATGACGAGGCCCGCCGCGGCGTAACAGGCCACCAGGCTCGGCCCGACAGCGGCGATGCCCTCGCCGGAGCCGTAGAAGAGCCCCGTGCCGATCGCGCCTCCGAGGGCCATCATCTGGATCTGCCGGCTGCCGAGCCCCCGCCGGTAGCCCTCTTCGGGCGCGGCCGTGCCGGTGTCGAGTGGGTGTTGTTCAACCTTTGCTGAGGTCATGGGTCCCCTTCGTTCCGTGGTCGTTCGGGGCGTGGCGATCGAGGGCGCGGGCCTTGGCCCGTCGATGTCCGGCAGAGCGCCGACGACCGCTCCGTGCGCGGATCTGCCTCCGCGTCTGTCGCGACGGTCACCGCCACCGCAACCGCCGACGCCCACGCGGAGGTCCGGCTTATCCGCCCATCCGCCCATCCGCCCATCCGGCCCATCCGGCTGTCTGGCCCATCCGGTCTATCGAGTGCCGACGCTGCGCAGCACCGCGAGGACGAGGGTGCGGGCCACCGCGACGACCTCGGATACGGACACCTGCTCGCGGGGGCTGTGCGCCAACCGAACGTCGCCGGGCCCGAATTGCAGCGTCGGGATGTCCGCCGCGGCGTACAGGCGCAGGTCGCTTCCGTAGGGCGCGCCGCGCTCGCGGATCGACGGCCCGCCCACGGCGTCGGCATGTGCGCCTCGGACCAGCTCCGAAAGCGGATGGCCCGCGGGCAGCCGGCCACTGGCGAATCGGCCGCCGGGCCAGGTCACGACCGCCGGGTGAGCGCGCAGCCAGGGGTCGTCCGCACAGGCCTCCGCCACACAGTCCTCGAAGTCGGCGATCGCCTCGGCGGGGTCCTCGCCCAGCCGGACGCCCAGCCTGCCCTCGGCGACGAGACAATCCGGCACGCTGCTCGCCCACGAGCCCGCGTGCAGCGTGCCGACACAGAGCGCGTACGGAACCGGGTACTCGGCCATCAGCGGGTCGGCCGACGCATTGCGCCGGGATTCGAGACGCGCCAGTGCCCGGTGGACGGGCGCGTACGCGTCGATGGCGCTGACTCCCGCGTCGCGCGTGCTGGCATGGGTGGCGCGGCCCGGGACCTCGATGCGGAAGGTCAGCGCACCGGCGTTGGCGGTCACCAGCGTGCCGCCCGTCGGCTCGGTGATGATGCACGCGTCACCGGTGTGTCCGCGCCGGAGGGTGCCGAAGGCGCCGAGCCCGCCGTCCTCCTCGCCGACCACGCAGTGGGCGGCCACCCGGCCGCGCAGCCTGACCCCGCCGGCGCGGATCGCCGCCAGGGCGGCGAGATGGGCGACCAGCCCGGCCTTCATGTCACAGGCGCCCCGGCCGTGGACGACGTCTCCGACCACCCTGGGGGTGAAGGGATCGCCCTCCCATTGCCGGAGGTCGCCGGGGGGTACGACATCGACATGGCCTTGCAGGATCATGGTCGGCCCGTCGCCGCCGTCCGAGGTCGTCGCCACCAGCCCCCACGCCTCGTCGCGTGGTGCCTCGGTCCCGGGGAAGCCGGGGTGCGCGCGGAGCGCGGGCAGGTCCATGGACCACAGATCGACGTCGAGGCCGAGCCGGTCGAGGTGTCCGGCGAGGTGGTGCTGCATCTCGGACTCGGCGGCGCTCCCGGTGACGCTGGGGATGGCGACCAGTTCCCGCAGCATGCGGGAAACGGCCTCCTCGTCGATCGCCGCCAGTGCGGCGGCCTCCTCGGCACTCACTGCTGGGGTCATGTGCGGTGGCTCCCGTCGCTGCGGCTCGGTGGGTGAGCCCGGATGCTATGGTCGGGCCGGCGGCGCAATCAATCGCCATACCTTGCCCATGGCAATTGATTTCTTGCCCTCTGAAAGCCGCTGCGGAGTTTTCTTGCGCACCGCGCGGGTCGTCTCTTTCCTTTTCCTCTCTTTCTTGTCTTTCCTGGAGTCAGCGGCGTGGACGCCATCGACGAAGAGATCATCCGTTGTGTGATGCGCAACGCCCGGAGCACCTATGCCGAGATCGGTGACGCGGCGGGGCTCTCCGCACCGGCCGCCAAGAGGCGACTGGACCGCCTCGTCGCCGGCGGCGCGATTCGCGGGTTCACCGCGCTCATCGACACCCAGGCGCTGGGCTGGCGGACCGAGGCCTTCGTGGAGGTGTACTGCAACGGCAATCCCACCCCCGAAGAGCTGCAGCGCGACCTGGAAGGGATTCCGGAAGTCGTCGAGGCGTGCACCGTCTCCGGCGCCGCGGATGCGTTGCTCCACATGCTCGCCAAGGACATCGCGCACCTGGAACAGGCCATTCAGCGGGTCCGCGGCGCCTGTGTCATCGACCGCACCGAGAGCGTGATCGTGCTCTCCCGCCTGATCAACAGGCCGCGGATATAGCGGGGTTGAGCGCTGCCGGGCACCCGGCAGCGCCGACTCATCCCACGTGGTCCTGACGACCCGGCCTCACTTCAGGTGCCGGGCGAGGAACCGGGCCCCGTCGTCCACCTCGAACCACGGGACACCGGCGTGCCCGCCCAGGTTGGCGTGCAACGTCTTCTCCCTGGTGCCGAAGGCGTCGAACAGGTCCAGGGCCGACTGTCGTTCCACCCCTTCGTCGTCCCACTGCAGCAGGAACTGCAGCGGAACGGTGACCTGCCGGGCCTCCTCACGCAGGGCGCCGGGCACGAATCCCCCGGCGAAGAAGACGGCGGCCGAGATGCGCGGCTCAGCCGACGCCAGCCGAATGCCGATGGCGGTCATCCCCTCGTACCCGACCCGGCCGCCGATCTCGGGCAGCGAAAGGAGGGCGTCCAGGGTGGTCCGCCACTCCGGGACCGCCCTTTCGACCAGCGGGACGATGAAGGAGTCGACGATCTCGTCGACCGGCTCGCCGGCTTCCATCGCCCGGCGGAGGTCGGCCCGGGCCTGCTCATCGACGGCGGAACGGGGCCGGTCACCGTGCCCGGGGGCGTCGATGGCGGCCACCGCGAAGCCGTACTCCGCCGCGTAGTGCCGGGCCCGGGCCACCAGCCGCGGGTGCCGCTTGTGCAAGCCGCCGTTGTGGCCGATCAGGATCAGTGGGGCCGGTGCGGATCTGGGCGTCCACAGGACGCCGGGGATCTCGTCGAGGGTGAATTCGCGTTCGAGGACGCCGTCGTCGAGGTGCTGTTCGGAAGTGAATCGCATGGTCGTGCCTTTCGGGAGTGCTCTGAACGGCGCTCCCGGACGACCTGTCGTCCGACCGTGACCCCGGAGGGGAGCACCCATGCCGATACTGCGTTCACGGGTACCACCTCCTCGTTCTCTCGCACGGCCTCCGGAAAAGTAGCAGTGGTCGCCATGGCCGCCAACGGGTTTTTGCGGAGGCTCCGTGGTCGGCCGGATGCCCACGGTTCCTCCAGTCCGTAAGGCCGACTCAGCTGACCATGCCCTGCCTCGTCGCGCTCGCCGAGGACTCGGGCGGATCTGCTGGGAAGACGCAGTGGAAGCGGAGCATGACTCGTGTCCCTGCCTTGTCGGGGGCAGGGACACGGCCGCTGGGCATGTTCAGGTATGTCCGGCCGGCGCTGTCACCGTCTCTCCTCGGAGCCTGATGGCGCGGTGTCCACCTTGGGAGACTTGGTGAGCAGAACGGTCAGCCCACCCAGAATCCCTTTTCCGGACTAAGAAATGGCGGGCGACTGCGATGCTCCGACATCCTCAGATGGGGCTATGGTCGCGGTCGGATAGGTTCTGGCCATGGTTGATGACTGGCGGATGGATCGGATCGGGAGTGCCCTGCGAGGCGAGAATCCGGCAGTTCTGCGGCGCTTGAACGCGGGATTCGCAGCGATCGGCGATGTGCAGTTCCTCCCGGGCTACTCGGTGCTCCTGGTGGACGATCCCAAGGTGGAAAGGCTGTCTGACCTGCCCAGGGACAAGCGGCTGGCCTTCCTGGCCGACATGGACCAACTCGGGGAAGCGGTCGAGCGAGCGTCCCGTCACCTGGATGCGGCGTTCCGACGGGTCAATCTGGAGATCCTGGGCAACGCTGATGGGTTCCTGCATGCGCACGTATGGCCCCGTTTCGAGTGGGAGCCCTCCGACTTGGTGCGACTGCCGGTGTGGCTCTATCCCCGCGACAGGTGGACCGAAGAGCAGTACGCACTCGGACCGCAGCACGACCCGCTGCGCAAGGCGATCGGGGACGAGCTGGACCGACTGCGCTCGGCGAACTAACAGCAGGCAGATCATGAGGCGGCCGTTTTCAGCACGCGGGGAGCTGGGCCTGCCTGTGCTCGATTGTGACGCGGACGGGACCGTCCTGCGTGACTGGCGACCCCGTCCAGATGATCGGGCCAATCCCGAGATCGACCGCGGGCAACTCCGTGCCCTGTTGATCGATGGCATTTCAGGCGACTGCCGAATCTTTGGTGGCCGATGAGAGCTGCGGCGATGCCCCGATGAACCCGATGAACCCGAGGAAGTGCTTGGCCTTGCCTTCGTGGCGACGATGTAGGCGTCGGCAGCCGGCCAACCAGGACACGTTCGCTCGACCACCCAGCGGTGTCGGCCCGGTCGGGTGGAGGCCTCGAGCCCGCGCGGGCGATGGGATGGCGGATGCCACGCTTGCGGAGCTGTCTGCGGAGCCGTCTGAGGGGATGGTCGCAGTCGTAGCCCTTGTCGGCGTGGAGTTGGAGCTTCGCCGGCCGGTGCCTACGCGGGCCGCGGCGGGTGCGGGTCGTCTTCTGAGAACAGGCTGATGACCCCGGCGGGGGCGTTGGCGCCGAAGATGAAGTCGATGGTGCGGTGGGCGGCGGCAGCCGCCTTCTGGCTCCGGGGGAACATTCTGCTCTCGTGGTCGGCGAGGGCCTGCTCGATGTCGTCGGGGTGGGCTGCGATCGCCGTGCCGAGTTCGGCGCCGTCGAGCATCGCGAGATTGGCTCCGTCTCCTCCGGGGACGGTCGCGTGTGCCGCGTCGCCGAGAAGTGTGACGCCGGGGACCCGGTCCCAGCGGTGGTCGTCCGGCAGCTGGTAGACGCTGCGCAGGACGGGTGCGGACTCGCCGTCGGTGATCAGGGCCCGCAGTTCCGGTGCCCAGCCGTCGAACTCTGCCGCGATCCGTGCCGTCGCCGCCGGGGCGTCGGTGAAGTCGATCGCATCGAACCACTCCACAGGACGGTGCAGCACGACGTAGGTGTGGACGACGTCACCGGGTTCACGGTGGGCGAGGAACCCTTTGCCCGGGAGCAGGGCGTACAGGGCGCCGTTCCCGACGAGGCCGGCCACGCGCGGGTGGGCCGTGTCGACGTCGTGAAGGTAGGTGTCGACGTAGCTCATGCCTGAGTACACCGGCCGCTCGTCCGACAGGAGCGCCCGGACCTTGGACCAGACCCCGTCGGCGCCCACGAGGACGTCGGACACGGCCGACGAGCCGTCCACGAACGACACCTGGTGTCGTCCGTCTCCCACGGGGGTCGCCGAGACGAGCTTCTTGTCCCATCGCACCGTGCCGGGCGGCAGTGATGCGAGCAGGATCCGACGGATGTCACCGCGCAGTGTTTCCGGCCGTGCCAGGGAGCCGTCGTCCGGCCGGTCGACGACCACGCGTCCCTGCTCGTTGACGACGCGTCGTGCGCCGCCGCCTCGGTGGATGACCGAGCGGTACTCCTCGGTGAGTTGGGCCATCTCGAGGGCGAGCTGGCCGTCTTCTTCGTGGAGGTCGAGCTGTCCTCCCTGGGTGCGGACGCCTGCGGACTTCTCCGCCTCGTAGACCGTGGCGGGGATGTTGTGGAGGTGCAGGATCCGGGCGAGCGTGAGTCCGCCGAGGCCGGCGCCGACGATCGAGACCGAGGTCGTCACGGTGATTCCTTTCGTGGTGGTTCGCTTCTCACCTTGTGACGAACATTGTTCTATCGGCGATCATTGTTCGTCAACGGGTAGGGTGGCGTCATGGCAGGACGACGGGCAGCGCGTGACGCAATCTCCCGGGACCAGTGGGCGGCGCTGATCTCGGCCAAGAACACCGCCTCGGAAACCGGAGCGCGCCGGGCCGCCGGCCGGGAGAAGACTCCCATCACGGTGGAGCGCATCATCGACGCAGCTCTCCAGGCCGTCGAGGCGGGCGGCTTCGAGGACCTGACGATGCGCATGGTTGCGACGAGGCTCGGGACCGGCCCCGCGTCGTTGTACGCGCACGTGCGCAACAGGGCGGAGCTCGGCGACCTGCTCATCGGCAGGCTGTGCTCCCGGGTCACTCTCCCCGCACCGGACCCCGCATGCTGGCGGGACCAGTTCATGGACGTGTGCGCACAGCTGCGCGATCAGTTTCTGCGCTACCCCGGTATCGCGCAGGCCGCACTCGCCGTGGTGCCCGCCGATCTGGCAGCTCTGCGGGTCGGCGAAGGGATGCTCGCGATCCTGCTCGCCAGTGAGGCGCCCGCCCGACAGGCGGCCTGGGTCAGCGACGCGGCCTTCCTCTACATCACGGGCTACTGCCTGGAGGCATCCGCGGCCCGGCGGCAGAGTGAGGACGCCGACGGCCGTGTGATCGACCGCGCCGAGATCGCGGAGCGGCTCCGGATGCTGCCGCCCGACCTGTTCCCCCATACCGTCGCCCATGCGCGGGAGCTCACCTCGGGTACCGGACACGACCGGTTCGCCTTCACCCTCACCCTGCTGCTGCAGGGGCTGGTCCCGGTACGGCCGTGAACAGTCTCAGGACATCGGTGCAGCGGTTGACGCCTGGGGCGGGAAGCGGGCGGGGAGTGGGCGGTGGATGGCCGTTATGGTGCTGATGCGCGGGGTGTGTAGCCTCACCCGTGCCGGCGGACCATTCCCACCAAGCGGGCAAAGGCGGTTGTGAGCCGGTTGCCCTGGTCGGCTCAGGCCTGCCTCCGTCTGCGGGGAGAGCACTCCGAGTGCTTCTGCTGTGTATGGCCGATCCGCCGTACACAGCAAGCCTCTGACCTGGTCTGCGCGGACCGTCGGTGGATTCTCGCCGTCGGTGCGCCGATGCAGTATGATCATGATGCAACTTCGGCCTTCGGGTCGTAACCGCGCGTCTGTGGTCCAAGGAAAGACGTCCACCAGCCGGTGGGAGATGCAGGTGCAAGGCCTGCCGGGCGCTCTGACAAGGGGCCCTTCCTCATACGGGGAAGGGCCCCTTTGTGATTGGTCGGCCCCCTCGCCGGCCACGGCTCACCTCTGCTCGTGCGGAGAGCGTCCTGGTGCTGTGCGGGCGCTCAGAGCCGGCTCACCTCCGTCCGGCGGTGGGGCCGGTCCTCTGCGCCACGTGCGGAACGGTGGTCCGGGCGGCGATGGCGCGGACAGAAACCAGGGCCGGGCCGGGCGGGGCGGCTCGGGGCGTCAGCTGCCGAAGGGGATGTCCCGGGGGGTGGCCATCCGGCGGGTGTCCGGGTGGGCCTTCACATAGTCCGTGATGTACGAGAGCGACTCCCGCACCGCGCTGTCGTCCGTGCCGCAGCCCTTCGGGCCGCTGACGCCGTCCGGGTAGCACGACGCCCGGTTGCCGTAGATCAGGCTGTCCACGGCGGAACCTCCGTCGGAGGAGTCGAGCAGGGTGGCGGCACGCTCCCCGTCACCCTTGCCCACCGTCCAGCCGACGGTCTGCGCGAGCTCTCCGGCGTCCCGGGCCTTCCTGGCGGCCGCCAGCTCCTCCCGGATGCTGCCGAACTTCAAGGCCATGTTGAACTCGCCCTTGTCCATCACGCGCTGGTTGCCGGGGACGTTCGGCCCGTGCTCGGCGAAGCCGTCCCGGACCTGCGCGTAATCGCCGCTGTAGCTGACCGCCTCCTTGGAGTTCAGGTCAGCGAGGGCGTTCTTCCAGCCGCTGCCGCCCTCCTTGCCGTAGAAGCCGTAGAGCACCCGGATGCCCCTGCTCTCCAGCTTCTGGCGCGCCATGTCCCGCAGCCCCGCCACGGAACACTGGCGCCACTTGGGGTCGTTGCTGTCGCACCAGTCGGGGTTCTTCATGTCCAGCCAGACGAAGGAGGCGTGACGCCCGTGATCATGTTCCTTTGCCACCTGGTCGAACATGTCCGACATGGTGTCCCCGGAGCTGGTGGGAGTGCCGTCGTGGTCGGCCCACCAGCCCTTCTGCCAGGCCGTCGCGTCCATCTCCAGTGCGTTGGCCCCGTTCTTGAGCGCCGTGGTCACCCCGCCCGTGGTCAGCACCCGGTGGGCGATGGCCCAGGTGGGCTGCTGCTCGGTGGTGCCGGGTGCGGCCTTGGAGGGTGAGTCCTCCGAGGCCGCGGCTATTGCTGCTCCGGTGCCCAGGGTGGCTGCGGAGGCGACCAGAGTCAGCGGCAGCAGTATGGCGCGAAGCCGACGTGGGGAGGCCATGAGGACGGTCCTTTCCGTTGCACGGGCTACGCGCGGTGGCAGCCTGTGTGCCGTTCGGTGACTGTCTGCCCTGCAGGCAGACGGCGGGCCAACTGCCCGTCACTGCAGCACTGTACGTTAAGTTACCCATGAGTAGATAGGCTGTGCTCCGTATGCGACGGCCGCTCTGCGTTCGAGGCAAGGGGGCGGAAACTTGTCGGAGTGATCTCGTGCCGGCGGGGTCTTTGCCGGTGTCTGCCTGGAGTTGGCGGGCGGAGTGTCAAACGCCGGGGGAGCGCCACCGGCATGTCGGTGGCACTTCCTGGCGT
This sequence comes from Streptomyces lydicus, assembly GCF_004125265.1. Classification (GTDB taxonomy): domain Bacteria; phylum Actinomycetota; class Actinomycetes; order Streptomycetales; family Streptomycetaceae; genus Streptomyces; species Streptomyces lydicus_C. The sequence continues at coordinate 687,218 of NZ_RDTE01000003.1, read as the reverse complement.
TGCAGGAACAACTTCCGTCGGACGGTGTTGCGTTGGATCCAGCGTCTGGGGTTGTGTATTGCCTGCCTGCCTGCCTGCCTGCCTGCCTGCCTGCCTGCCTGCCTGCCTGCCTGCCTGCCTGCCTGCCTGCCTGCCTGCCTGCCGGATGACGGGGAGTGTCGGGCCCATGTGCTGTATCGGAGCCTCGACGCGGTGCCCTTGACGCATCGAATGCCCGCCGGATCAGCCGCACTGCTTTCTTCAGGTCGGCCGCTGAACCGGGTGACGCACCACCGGCAGACTGTCTGCCGATGCTGAAGACCCGCCAGCCCTCTCCGGGGCCCTCAGAACCGCAGCCCATGTCCAGCGGCGCCGCGTGGCTGCCGCACGGTCACCACCTCGACCCTCATACCCATGACCAGGGTCAGCTCGTCTACGCGGCCGCCGGGACACTGGCCACCACGACCGAACGCGGAACCTGGGTAGCCCCGGCCAACCGTGTGACGTGGACGCCACCCGGTTTCGCCCACTCCCATCGCTTCTACGGCCGCACCGACGTCCGCCTCCTGACCATCCCGATCGACCTGTGCGGCGAACTCGTGTCGTATCCCAGCGTGTTCGCCGTCAGCCCACTGCTGCGCGAGGCGGTTTTGGTGCTCACCGGCCAGCGGCCCGAAGTGCGCCCCGGGGCCCGTAGACGCCTGCTCGGCGTGGTCATCGACGAGCTCTGTGACACTCCCGAGCAATCGCTGCACCTGCCCGAATCCGAGGACGATCGGCTGCGCACCGTCGCCGACCTCCTGCACGCCGATCCTGCGCGGCCTGCGACGCTGGCCGAGTTGGGGCGTGCTGCGGGAGCGAGCGAACGCACCCTGAGCCGCCTCTTCCGCGCCGAACTCGGCATGAGCTTCCACCAGTGGCGCACCACGCTTCGCATCCACCACGCCCTGGGGCACCTCGCCAACGGTCTGTCGGTCACCGATACAGCGATGGCATGCGGGTGGTCGAATCCCTCCAGCTTCATCGACGCCTTCACCGCGGTCGTCGGCCAGACCCCGGGCAGCTACCAGGCAGATCTGCGCGCCGGCTCCGCGCTTCTGTAGGGGCGGGAGGAGTAACCGGCGGAGCCGTTACCGGCGGGCGCGCGTCGTGTATCGGAGTGTGCCAGGTTGGCGGGTTTCCGGCATTTGCTGTCGATCTACCGGTTGGGTGCCTCTGCGGTCGAGTCTCACAGTGGTGGTCAGTACGCCACATCGTCTCGGCGGCACAGTCGCTCACGCTCAGGCGCGTCCGAACTCGCCGTCTGTGAGGAGCCCGAAAACACATGAACCAAACCGGCAAGGATGCAACCGTCGTGATTGTGGGAGGCGGAGTCGCCGGACTGGCGCTCGGCAACTTCCTTCTGAGCGAGGGGATTTCCTGCATTGTTCTGGAAAGGCACAGTCGTGACTACGTAGAGCGGCGGCAGAGGGCCGGGGCTCTCGACGCCGGCGGGGTCCGCCGGCTGCACGAGTGGGGGCTGGCCGAGGTCGTCGAGGGCCACAGCCATGGTGACTCCGATTCGGGTGTGCCGCTGCTGATCGAGGGAGAAAAGCGGCGGTGGAAGGTGGAGGACGACTCGGAGGATGTCGACGGAGTGTTCTGCCCCCAGCAGGTCCTCGTCCAGAACCTCATCAAGGTCTTCCTCCGCGACGGTGGCGATCTGCGCTTCGGCGCCGAAGACGTTTCCCTGCACGGCATCGACACCGCGAACCCTTTGGTGTGCTACCGGCACTCCGCCGGTTCGACCAAGACCATCAGTGGTGACTTCGTCGCCGGCAGCGACGGTTTCCATGGCGTCAGCCGGACGGCCATCCCCGAGGACATCCTCATCTGTTCCACCCACGAGTTCGGGTACGCCTGGCTCACCGTCATGACCGAGGTGCCTGCGGAACCTCTGGCCGTGCTGGCAGTGCACTCCCGCGGCTTCGCCGCACAGATCACCCGCGGCCCGCACGCCAGTCGTCTCTACCTGCAGTGCCCGCTCACCGACACCATCGAGCAATGGCCGGACGACCGCATCTGGAACGAACTGGACGCCCGCTTCGGCGAGCCGGTATCCCCCAGGGGACCGATCGCCAGTAAGCAGATCGTGCCGCTCCGGGGAGTGGTGTTCAGCCCCATGAGCTACGGCACGCTCTACCTTCTCGGGGACGCGGCACACCTCATCTCACCGATGAGCGCACAGGGGATGAGTCTCGCCCTTCACGACGCCGACGTGCTCGCCCGCGCAGTTGTCCACCAGGTCGAGAACCATGATTCCAGTCTGCTCGACAGCTACTCCGACACCTGCCTGGACCACACATGGCGGCGGCAGGCATCTGCGGTCTGGATGACCGAGACGATGCACGACTCCGGTGACCCTTCCTACGAGGGGGAGTTCCGCAAGCAGATCGCCAGGAAGAACCTGGAAAACTTGCTGGAGCCGGAGCCGGAGCCGGAGCCGGAGCCGAAGCCGGAGCCGGAGCCGGAGCGTGAGCCGGAGTTGGGGCCGCTTGCGGCGAATTACCTGTCCAAGTGATGCGGAGAAGGGTTGATGCGGGTCGCTCGGGGTCAGTTGACTGTGCGGGAGGTATCCCGTCCCACGGGACGCCGGGCCGGGTCGTGATCCCATCGGCTCCGCCGAGAGTCGCGATGACCCTCGGGGCCGGCCCCGCTTGTGCGGGGACCACACGATTCCGAGGTCACGCGCCAGGACGATCTGGGGACCAACCCCGCATGCGCGGGGACCACAACTGGAGGCGGCGGGGAGCGCCGGGTAGCGGGCTGCCCTGAGCACTCCCAAGAAGTCATTTGGCGTCCGTTGTTGGGATCCCCACCTGGTTAGCGGACTATGTCGGGAATTTGTAACGGTGCCGGGCAAGGAGCAACGCGCGGGGCAGTCGGGTCATCTGGACAGTCGGCGAGGCGCACCGGGCGCCTTCGCGAAAGGGCGGGTCTTACCAAGGTGAGGGATCCGCGGGAGGGAAAGTCCATGACCAGGACGAAGAAGACCGGGGGCAAGATGCGGGGCGGCCGTGTGGCGGCGATCGGTGCGCTGGGGCTGGCGTCAGTGGCTCTGGCCGCCGGGCCGGCGTTCGCGAAGGGCAGTGTGGACATCACGGCGCCGAGCTCGGCGCAGGTCGGCAAGACCATCACCGTCAAGGCACACGGCGGCGATGACAGCGCCGGCTTCCTGCACCAGCTGTGCCTGGAGGAGAACGGCTTCGGCGAAGGGTGGCACCAGGAGAATTGCAGCGCCGCGGTCGCGGGCGACGCGCAGGTCACTGCACACGGCACGTCCGCGCGCCGCGGCGACCTGCAGTTCCGTGCGGTGCTGTACGGCCTGACCAGCCCGCATGACCAGCACCCCGTGCGCCTGCACGCCTCTGACGTGGTGACGGTGCACGTCCGCTGAGCCGGCAGCGCGGCCGTGGACAGCCGGCAGGACCGCTGTCCACGGCCGCGCACCGAGTCGCCTTTCGGGAGAGTGCCCGGTACCCAGGGTGCCGGGGCACAGTGCCTGCCGTGCAGGAGCAGGCCCAGATGGCCGGCCTCCCCCCGTCGGAGGCTTTGGGCGGGGCTTGGCTTCCCGTAGGGCGGTGCTCTCACGTCGCGTTCCGGAGGCTGAAGTCTGTAGCACCGATGCTGCTCGAAGCAGCTCCAGTTCGGCGGCTGCGCGTAGAAGCGGCAGGCCCGGCATCCGGCATCCGGCATCCAGCGTCCGACACCTGACTGGGACTCATGTCGACCTGTCGATGACCCAGTTCGCTCAGGGGCGGCCACTGCGCGACGGACGACTTCTCCGCACGGTCGTCAAGCAGGAGAACCCACGGTGACAGCCACGAGGGTGAGCGTCCCCCCGACAACGCCGTCCGGTGCAACTGGCCTTGACAGACGCGGAGTAGGCCCTTGCGATGTCAACGCAGCGCCGGATGCCGGGACTAAAATTGTCGGAGATCACGCGGTGCGGGGCACAGCAGGAGGCCACATACATGTCAGGGCAGCCGGGCGGGGACCGGTCAACGCCCGCGACGCAAGCGCCGGAGCCCTCGGCAGAAGAAGCGGGGGAGGCCCGGAGCGTCGCCGTATGGGAGGCGATGAAGCAGCCCCCGCTGCGCTTTCTCACCTCAGGCTGGCCCGTGCGCTGCTGGGCCTTTGCGGCCGGCGGTGTGGTGCTCGGCCTGACCGTGCTGCTCGGCCTGGCCGCACTTCTCTTCTTCGGGGTGCTGTTATCGGTCGTTGGTGTGGGACTGGTGGTGCTGGCGGCCATCGCGGTGTTCGGTCTCCCCGTCGCGAAAGTGGAGCGCAGACGTCTGCGGCTGGTGGAGCCGGTGCCGCCGCCGGACCCGCACGGCTCCTTGGCGGGGGCCGGAGTCCGGGGATGGCTGCGCACCCGGCTGAGAGAAGGCGCAACGTGGCGTGAACTCGGCTACGCCGTCATCCTGGCGGTCTTCTTCACCGGAGCGAATGCCGGATTCGTGGCGCTGCTGGGGCTGTCGGGCATCTTGCTGGCGACACCGGTCGTGGTCTGGGCGCTCGCCCCCGAAACCGTGATGATCATTCCCGGTCACGCGATTCCCGGTCCGTCGGCCGCACTGCCGTTCTGCGCCCTGGGACTGCTCGGCCTGGTGCTGTGCGCGTATGTGGCGGGCCTGCTCGCCGTGGCGCAGGTCAAGGTGGCCTTCTTCCTGCTGTCCCCGCGCGAGGAGCAGGCCCGCAGCCGGGTCATCGAACTCACCCGCTCCCGTATCCGGCTGGCCGATGCCTTCGAGGCCGAGCGGCGCCGGATCGAACGTGATCTGCACGACGGCGCCCAGCAGCAACTGGTCGCGCTCACCATGACGTTGGGGCTGGCGCGGATGGAAATGGGGGAGAGCGCTTCCCGGCCGCCGAGCTCGTCACCCGGGCTCATGGCGAGGCGCGTCAGGCGCTGGACGAGCTGCGCAGGCTCGTTCGCGGCATCCACCCGCAGGTACTGACCGACCACGGGCTCGCCGACGCGGTGGCGGAGGTGGCGCAGGGCCACCCCCTGCCCGTCACGGTTGACTTCGACCTGCCGCACCGGCTGCCCGGCCCGGTGGAGACGACGGCGTACTTCACCGTAACGGAGGCGCTGACCAATGCGGCCAAGCACAGCGGCGCGACCCGGGTCGCGGTCGTCGGCAGGTACACGAACGACCGGCTGATCCTGGTGATCACCGATGACGGACACGGCGGTGCGGACCCCGCATTGGGGACCGGCCTGTCAGGATTGGCGGATCGTATGGCGATTCTCAAGGGCAGGCTGGTGGTGTCCAGTCCCCAAGGCGGCCCGACCCAACTTCGCGTGGAGGTGCCGTGCTCCGGATAGTGCTGGCCGAGGACGCCGTGTTGCTGCGCGCCGGACTCGTCGAGTTGATCACGCGCAGCGGCCACGAGGTGGTCGCTGCCGTCGGTGACGCCGAAGCACTGGCCCGCGCAGTCGACGAGCAGCGCCCGGACATCGTGATCACCGATGTCCGGATGCCACCCGGCTTCCGTGACGAAGGGCTCAAGGCCGCCCTGGAGCTGCGCGCCCGCCATGACCAGCTGCCGGTCCTGGTGCTCTCCCAGTACGTCGCCACCGCCTACGCCACACAGCTGCTCAGCGGGGACGGCCGGGGAGCCGCCGGGCTGGGGTATCTGCTCAAGGACAGGGTGGGGGAGGTCTCCGAGTTCCTGGACACCCTGAGCCGGGTCGCGGACGGCCAGACCGTCATCGACCCCGAGGTGGTACGCGTACTGCTCACCCAGCAGACGGCGAGTCAGCCGCTGCGCCGGCTCACCCCGCGCGAGCGTGAGGTCCTGGCGCTGATGGCGGAGGGCCTGAACAACCAGCTGATCGCCCGGCGGCTGAGCGCGACCGAGGCTTCCGTGGTCAAGCACTCCAGCAACATCTTCATGAAGCTGAATCTCGGTCCTGCCGACGGCAATCGGCGAGTGCTTGCGGTGCTCGCCCATCTGCGGGGCGAGTCGCCCTGAGCCCGGGGTGCAGCCGCGCGTCAGGCCGGCCAGCCTGCCGCGGGGCACCGTACCCATCAGGGCTCGGCGACCCGCCGTTCGAGGAGGTGTCCCTCGGCGTCGACGGCGAACCAGTGGTTGCCGACCCCCGTGCCGTTGCGCCGCACCTTGCGCGACGATGACAAGCACTGGCGGATGCGGGATGCCGTACCGGGTGCGCATCCCGGTTCACGGGCCCCGGGGACGGATGGCGGTAGGGGAAACCCGACCAGGAAGTGTCGACCTGGCTCTGAGGACCTTGGCGGCCCCTTCGGCTGCAATGGCACGGTGAGATTCCGTCGAGTCGAAAACACGGTCGTGGACGCGGGCACCGAACCCACGGCCAGGTCCGTCCCCTGGTGGGACCGCAAGGAGACCTGGACCGCAGGGTGGCTGCTCGCAGCCCTGTGGGCCGGCACCTTTCCGGTGGTCTCCTCGCTCGATACGCACCGGTTGTGGGGAGCGAGCGCGGCGCTGGGGTACGCGGCCGCGGCGGCCGTGTCGTACGGGCTTCCCGGAGCACGGGGCCAACGGGCGGCGGTGAGCGTCGCCTTGGCCGGTGCGGTGGTGTTGCCGCTGCTCTTTCTCGTACTGACGGGGCAGGCACAGAGCGAGGTCGAGGTGATCGAGCGCTCCGGCCGATTACTGCTGGAACAGGGAACCCCGTACCTCCCGCACCCGGACAAGGTCTCGGACTACACGCCGTATCTCCCCGCCATGGCACTGCTCGGCATCCCGAGAGTGTTGTTCGGCGACCACAGTGGGGCGGCGAGACTGCTCGGCGACGCCCGGATCTGGTGCGCGGCGGTGTTTCTCCTCGGCCTGCACGGGGGGCACCTGATACTCCGCCGGTCGGGATCCCCGGCCGCTGGTGTGCGCCGGCACGAGCGGGCACCGTACGGAACGGGTGTGGCGGTGCTGATCGCCTCTCCCGTGGTGGCCCTGCCGCTGTGCGTCAGCGGAGTGGATCTGCCGCTGACCGGCCTGTGCTGTGTCGCACTGGCCCTGGCGGCCCGCGGGCGTCCGGTGGCGGCGGGTGTGGCACTCGCCGTGGCGTGCTCCCTCAAGTGGACCGCTTGGCCGGCGATCGCGGTGGCCGTGGCCCTGCTCGTCTGCGTGGCGGGCCGTCGGGCGGCCGTACGGTGCACGGGCACCGCGGTGGCGGGTGCGGCCCTGCTGATCGTGCCCAGTGCGCTGCTCTCCTGCGCTGCCATGGTCGAACAGGTACTGGCCTTCCCCACCGGACGCGGCGACCTGCAGACCCCGGCCGCCAGCCCGCTGCCCGGCCGGCTGCTGGCCGACCTGGGGACGGCCGGCTGGTTCGCGGCCGTCGGGCTGCTGGTGTGCGGGGCGTTCACGGTCGCCGTGTCCCTCGTACTGCGGCCGCCCGCTCAACTGCGGGCCGCGGCCGACCGGCTCGCGATCGGCCTGTGCGTGGCGTTCGCCCTGGCACCCGCCGGACGCTTCGGCTATCTCGCGCTGCCCCTTGTGCTGATGGGGTGGGCCAGGCTGTCCGACGGTCCCCGGCAGCCGGTGCCCGGCCTGCCGGTGCGCGACGCAGAGCCCGAGCCCGCCCCCTTGGCCGGCCCGTCCCGACCCCCGTGCGCCGCGTCCCGAACCCCGTGCGCCGCGTCCCGACCCCCGTGCGCCGCGTCCCGAAGTCCGTACGCCTCCGTCGGCGCGGGAGGAGACCGATGATCGCATGCCGTGCCGCACCAGGCGCGTCGGGCGTGGAGTGACGGTCCGGCCGGTGAGATAGGCGACGGGCTGACCACGGTTGAGGAGGAGGCCGGTCGATGTCCGGTCCGGCCCAGATTTCGGGCACGATTCCCTTCGCGAGGAGCTCTCCCCGGACAACTACCTCGACTTCGAGGGCGGCCTGCGCTTCGTCCTGGCCGCGGCTTGGCTGTTCTGCCCCGAGACGGTCGACTACCGCGGCTGCGTATTCCTCAAGGAGAACTTCAGCCAGGGCGTTGTCGACGACTGGTTCACGGAGCTGGAGGGCGATCGGTGCCGTATCGAACTCGTCGTGAATCACGTCGAGTTGTGGGCTGTGTTCTGCAATTCCACCTTGACGGACAGTGATCAGCTCGGGGAGGAACTGCCTCAACTCGCGCTAGCTCTGGGGGAGTGCTGGCAGGGAGTCCTGTCCGCGCGCCACTCCGACCGGGAGATTACCGTCGAGGTGAGGGATGAGGAGGACGGCTCCTATGGGCCGACCGTGACCTTCTGGACATCCCCGGCCGTCCCGGCCCTCGGGTAATGCGGTCTCGGCTGCGGGCACCCGGTCGGCGGGGATGCTGAACTCCGCCGTACAGAGAGGGGCTGCCCTGCCGAAGCGTGGTCACGTGCCGGGCGCGCCGGCTCGCAGGCCGTCCATGACCAGGTCCAGGAGTCGTTCGGCGCGCGACTGCGAGTCGCCGTGGGGGGCGATCTGCCAGAGGCCGGCGATGGCGAGCATGAAGTCGTCGGGGGTCACTCCTGGCCGGATGGTTCCGGCCTCCTCGTTCGCCTGCAGCAGGAGGGTGACGGCCGCGGTGACGGGGCCGTGCCCCAGGCCGGCCAGGGCGTTCTGCTTGCTGGTGGCCCTGCGCATCGCGTCGGCCAGGCCGGCCTTGGCCATGGCGTACTGGGCGAGGCGGTCCATCCACTCCCGCAGGGCCCGGTCGGGCGTGCGGGTCTCCAGCAACTGGGCCGCGGTGTCGGCGACCTGCTGGACTTCGTAGCGGTAGACCTCCAGGACCAGCGACTCGCGGTTGGGGAAGTGGCGGTAGAAGGTTCCCTGCCCGACGCAGGCTTTCTTCGCGATGGAACTCAGCGGCGCATCGGCCGACTGTGTCAGCTCCTCCAGTGCGACTTCCAGGATGCGCTCGCGATTCCGTTGCGCGTCCGAGCGCAGGGGCGTGTCCTTTTTCTGCTGCACTCGTCCTCCTTCCGGAAATCAGCGAGGGCCGGCCTTGCTAACCGGACAGTTGTCCGGTACGTTGTGAGGGTAATGGACAGTTGTCCGCTTAGGTCCACCATAGCGGCAGATACGGCCGGTGTGGACGACCGGTGGCCACTGTGACCTGCCTACCGTCCAGCGCCTTCGCCGTCGGCGCTCCGAGCCGGCGCCGCCACGCACCCTGCCGCCTCCTTCCTCCACCCTCTTCCGAACTGTCCCCGGGATCCTCCGTCATCCGGTACCCCCGCTCTCAAGGGACAGGGACCGCCCGGCCTCCGGGCCGGCCACGTCGGCATCAGGGCCCACGCCCCGACGCCCACCGCGCCTCCCATACGCGAAAGAAGGCTGAACATGGCCCTATCGACGTCCAGCGCCATCACCCTGAACATCAACGGCGAGAAACACACGCTGCCCGTCGACCACCGCACCACTCTCCTCGACGCACTGCGCGAACGCCTGGATCTGACAGGTACCAAGAAGGGCTGTGACCACGGCCAGTGCGGGGCTTGTACGGTGCTGCTCGACGGGCGCCGGGCGGTCGCGTGCCTGCAGCTCGCGGTGGCCGCCGAGGGGCGCGTGATCACCACCATCGAGGGCGTGGCGGAGGGCGAGCGACTGCACCCGGTGCAGCAGGCCTTCCTCGATCTGGACGGCTACCAGTGCGGCTACTGCACCCCGGGCCAGATCTGCTCGGCGATCGCGGTGATCGAGGAGCATGCGGCGGGCTGGCCGAGTGCCGTGAGCGCGGACGTACGGCCCGAGGCGGGAGTACCGCCGCTCACCGACGAGGAGATCCGGGAGCGGATGAGCGGCAACCTGTGCCGCTGTGGCGCCTATGTATCGATCGTGCGGGCGGTCGCGCAGGCGGCGCAGGCCGGTGCGGCGCCTGCCCCACCCGGGCCGCGGCAGGAGGGCGGCCTCTCTGCGACTGCCGGAACGGACGATGCGGACGGCGTGGACGACGCGGACGACGCTGAGGTGACGGCATGAGGGAATTCGGCTATCAGCGCGTGTTCGACGTCCCCGGCGCGGTCGCCCTGCTCGGCTCCGTTCCCGAGGCACGCGCGCTCGGTGGCGGCACCAATCTCGTCGACCTGATGAAGGCCGGGGTGGAACGGCCCGCGCTGCTCATCGACGTACGGAAACTCCCCCTCGACCGGATCGAGATCGAGGCCGGCGGCGGTCTGCACATCGGCGCGACCGTCACCAACAGTGCGCTCGCCGCCCATCCCGAAGTGCGGCGCCGCTACCCGGCATTGGCGCAGGCCGTCCTGTCCGGTGCCTCGGGCCAGCTGCGCAATATGGCCACGGTCGGCGGGAATCTTCTCCAGCGCACCCGCTGCGGCTACTTCACCGATGCGACCCAACCGTGCAACAAGCGCGACCCCGGCAGCGGCTGTCCCGCCATCGAGGGCGAACACCACAACCACGCGATCCTGGGCGCCTCAGCGCACTGCGTGGCCATCCACCCGTCGGACATGGGGGTGGCCCTCGCCGCCTTCGATGCCGTCGTCCGGTACGAAACGGGTGACGGACCGGCCGAGTTGCCGCTGGCGGAGTTCTACCGCCCCGTGGGCGCGACCCCGCACCTGGAGACGGCGCTGCCCCCGGGTGCGCTGATCACCGGTATCACCCTGCCGCCGGCCCCCGTTGCCGCCGTCTCCCGCTATCGGAAGGTGCGCGAGCGTGCGTCGTACGCGTTCGCCATCGGCTCGATCGCCGCCGCCCTCGACGTCCGGGACGGAGCCGTCCACGAGGTCCGCCTCGCCTTCGGGGCGGTGGCGTCCCAGCCGTGGCGGGCCCGGGAAGCCGAGCGGGTACTGACCGGGGGACCGGCGAGCGCCGAGGCCTTCGCCGCCGCCGCGGATGCCGAACTCTCAGCTGCCCGGCCGCTGCCCCACAACGGATACAAGGTGACCCTGATGCGCAACCTCGTCGTGGCCGTGCTGTCCGAACTCGCCGAGGAGGCCGCCCGATGACCACGACGACGGAAAGCCCCGCGGTGACGCCGGCCTCCGGCACCGCCCACACCCGTCTGGAGGGCCGGGACAAGGTCACCGGGACGGCACGCTACGCGGGTGAGATCCCCTTCGCCGAACTCGCCTACGGCTGGCTGGTGTTGTCCACCATCGCCCGCGGGCGTATCCGTTCCCTGGAGTCCGGCCCCGTACTCGCCATGCCCGGTGTCCTCGCCGTCCTGCACCACGGCAACGCCCCACGGCTCAACGGTGACTACACCAATGGCTTCGGGATGGCCGAGCCGATCCTTCAGGTCTTCCAGCACGACCGGGTGCCGCACGTCGGCTGGCCGGTCGCGCTGGTCGTCGCCGAAACCTCTGAGCAGGCCAGGGAGGCCGCCGAATCGCTGGTGGTCCACTACGACGAGGAACCGCACGACATCGCCTTCTTCCCCGGACGCCCGGGGGTGCGCACACCGGATGGTTCCCCCGGCTCGCCGACGGAGACGCAGAAGGGGGACCTGGCGGCCGAGCTCGCCGCGTCCTTCGCGGTCGTGGACGCCGAATACACCACACCGGAAGAGCACCACAGCCCGCTGGAGCCGCATGCGGCGATGGCGCGCTGGGACAGCGGCCGGCTCGAAGTCGTCGACTCCAACCAGGGCAGCCGGTTCGTCTCGGAGGAGCTGGCGAAGCTGTTCTCGCTCGACCCGGCCTCGGTGCGGGTGCGGTCCGAGCACGTCGGCGGTGCCTTCGGGGCCAAGGCGACCCGCCCGCATGTGGTGCTCGCCGCCATGGCGGCCACCGTTCTCCACCGCCCCGTCCGGGTCGTACTGACCCGACGGCAGATGTTCTCCGTCATCGGCTACCGAAGCCCCACGGTGCAGCGGGTCAGACTCGGCGCCGACGTCGACGGGCGGCTGCGCGCCTTCGACCACCAGGCGCAGTGCCTCACCTCGACCGTCCATGAGTTCGTCGAGCGGAGCGCGCAGTTCGGACGGGTGCTGTATGACGCGGATGCGCACCACACCGTCGACCGCGTCGTCCCGCTCGATGTGCCGACACCGAGCTGGATGCGTGCGCCGGGCAAGGCCCCGGGCTCGTTCGCCCTGGAGTCCGCGCTCGACGAGCTCGCCGAGAAGTGCGGTATGGACCCGATCGCGCTGCGGGCACGCAACGAACCAGAGGTGGGACCGCTCTCCGGTCTGCCGTTCGGCAGCCGCAATCTGCTCGCCTGTTTCCAGGAGGGCGCCGCGCGCTTCGGCTGGGCGGACCGGGACCCGCGTCCCGGCATCCGCCGCGAAGGGCGCTGGCTGCTGGGCACCGGCACGGCCGCGTCCACCTTCCCCTCGGCGGCAGCCCCGTCCACGGCGGCCGTGACGGCCGAGGCGGACGGCACGTTCACCGTTCGGATCACCGCGGCGGACGTCGGGACCGGCGCACGCACCGCGCTGGCCCTGATCGCCGCGGACGCGCTGGGGGTGGAACCGGCGCGCATCCGTATGAAGATCGCGGACAGTGACTTCGGCCCCGCGATGGTCGCCGGCGGCTCGATGGGTACCCGCTCCTGGGGCTGGGCCATCACGGCCGCGGTGCGCGAGCTGAAGGAACAGCTGGCCGCGGGCGGGGACATCCCGCCGCAAGGGATCACGGCACGGGCGGACACCGGCGAGGCCATCGGCGCGCTGGCGAAGAAGGAACGGCACTCCTACGGGGCGCAGTTCGCCGAGGTCGCGGTGGACGTGACCAGCGGGGAGGTACGCGTACGACGGATGCTCGGCATCTTCGCCGCGGGCCGGATCATCAATCCGCTCACCGCGCGCAGTCAGTTCACCGGAGGTATGACCTGGGGCCTTTCCATGGCGCTGCACGAGGAGGCGGTCAGGGATCCGGCGTCGGGTGGCCATGTCGGCGCCGACCTCGCGGGCTACCACTTCGCCGCGCACGCCGATGTACCGCTCATCGAAGCGGACTGGGTGGACGACCCGGACGAGGACGACCCGGTCGGGATCAAGGGCATCGGTGAGATCGGGATCGTGGGAGCCGCGGCGGCCATCGCCAACGCGGTCTGGCACGCGACCGGTATACGTCACCGGAACCTGCCGATCCGTCCGGACCGTGTCCTGCTGGCGGGAGCCGGGATCGGGAACAGCGGAACCGGCTGAGACCTCAGGGGCGTCCGGGTCCGGCTCCTGCCCTGCCCCGGCGTCCGGGCTCGGCTCCTGTCCTGCACGGGCGTCCGGGGGCGAGTCCCGTTCCGTACGGGCGTCCGGGCTGGGTTCCGTCGCACATGGACGTCCGGGCTCGATGAGGTCTGCTCTGCAACAGGCCTTCGTGCCGGGCCTGTACACCCTGACCTGCACACCAGGAGGAGAACCGAGATGCTGGACCTCGCCGACGAGTTGAACCGGTGGATGGCGGACGGGCGGGACTTCGCCGTGGCCACCGTCGTGGCGGTCGCCGGCAGCGCGCCGCGCGGCCCGGGCGCTGCTCTCGCCGTCGACAGCCGGGGCGTGGTCATCGGATCGGTCTCCGGCGGGTGTGTGGAAGCAGCGGTGTACGACCTGTGCACCCGGGCGCTCCAGGACGGCGGGACGGTCCTGGAGCGGTTCGGCTACAGCGCCGAGGACGCCTTCGCGGTGGGGCTGACCTGCGGCGGGGTGATCGAGGTCCTGGTCACGCCGGTGCGGGTGGACACCCCGGGCAGGAAGGTGTTCGCCGCGGCGCTGGCGGCCGCTGCTCGGGGGGAGCCGGTAGCGGTCGCCCGGGTGGCCCGGGGACCGGCCGAACTGCTCGGCAGAGCACTGCTCATACGCCCCGACGGCTCCGGCGAAGGGGGACTCGACGGGCATCCGGAGCTGGACCGTGCGGCGGTGGCGGAGAGCCGCGCCATGCTGGACACGGGGCGCACCGGCACGTTCGCGGTCTCGGAGAACGGATCGCGCTGCGCGGCCGACCTGACCCTGTTCGTCGAATCGCGTGTGCCGCCACCCCGCATGATTGTCTTCGGCGCCATCGACTTCGCAGCGGCCCTGGTCCGTACGGGCAAGTTCCTCGGTTACCACGTCACCGTGTGCGACGCCCGCCCCGTCTTCACCACCCGGGCCCGCTTCCCGGAGGCCGACGACATCGTGGTCGACTGGCCGCACCGTTACCTCCAGCGCACCGAGACCGACGGCCGCACGGTGCTGTGCGTGCTCACCCACGACGCCAAATTCGACATCCCCCTGTTGCAGAAGGCCCTGCGGCTGCCGGTCGGCTTCGTCGGCGCCATGGGCTCACGACGTACCCACGAGGACCGCAACCGCAGACTCCGCGAGGCCGGCGTCACCGCCTCCGAACTGGCCCGCCTCCGCTCCCCGATCGGCCTCGACCTCGGCGCCCGTACTCCGGAGGAGACCGCACTGTCGATCGCCGCCGAGATCGTCGCGGCACGCCATGGCGGCACGGGTGTCCCGCTGACCGGCTCCCGGACACCGATTCACCAGGAGGAGGGAAGAGCGGGAAGCGGAGTGGCCGGAGCGCGGGTGGTCGCATGACTCCGGGGCCGGGCCGGTGGCTGGGGCGGAGCAGACCTCGACGAGGATGATCTGTCCGTACGGGGAGGGAGAGCCGGAGCGCTGAGGCCGGAACAGGCACCTGCATACGGGGAGGGCGAGGCTACGGGTGAGGTGACGGGCCAGGGCGTGACGGGCCAGGGCGAGGGACAGGGCGAGGCGGGTGGTGCCCGCGACTATGTGGCCGTCTGTCCTCTTGGGCCGGAGCTGGTTGCGCAGATCGTGGGTCTAGCGGACATCCGGTGGGCGGCGGAGGACTGGCGGGAGGCCTCCGAAGCGGCCATGCGGGAGCTGGGGTGGCCGGACGATGCCGATCCACATCGATCCCCGCCTGGTACCAGGACTCCGAGGAGACGCTCTGGCTGTCCGCGGTGGCAAGCGCGGTGTGGAACCAGCAGCAGGTGCGGATCCGGTACGAACGCTGGGCCACCCCGCACGAAGTGATCAGGACCGTGGACTCCTACGGAGTGGTCCTCAAGGCCGGCCGCTGGTATCTGGTGGCCGGGTCCGCGCACGGCGTGCGGACCTACCGGGTGTCCCGGATCGCTGAACTGGAGCCCCTGGAAGGAACGTTCACATGGCCTGCCGGATTCGATCTGGCGGCGCACTGGCGCGAGTACCTGGCGTCCTTCGATGCGCGCCGATACCGTGACCAGGCGGTGCTCCGCCTGTCGCCCGAGGCTCTCGCGGGCATTGGGCAGGTACTCGACTCTTCGGCGGCCCGGGCCGCCGAAGAGTCGGCGGCGGCGCCCGACGCAGACGGCTGGACGCGGGTGGTCGTCCCCATCGAGTCCTATGAACAGGCTCTCCCGAAGCTGCTGCTACTGGGCTTCGGCGCCGAGGTGGTGGGGCCGCCTGAGCTACGGGAGAGGATACGGGCCACTCGCCGAGATGCTCGCCCGATACGAGGGTGACGGCCCGACGCAGGAGTGAGAAAGGCCGGCCCCGTCGCCGGGAGCGGGCAGGCCGCCCCCCTGCTGTGGCGCGGAGTCAGCGTCTCGGGCTGCTGGGGAGAACCGACCGCATGATCGGCCTGGAACTCTCCTTCCGATCGAGCCACCACCCACTACCGATGGGACAGCCGTCCCACCACGCGCCGCCTCAAGTGATCCATTTGCCGGTCGGTCTAAGCCGGAGTCAGCAAGATCAAATGTCCTCTTCGGGCCCAACGTGGCGGAGAACCGTCTCGTACTCACCCGCGGCGACGAGCCCGTCGATGACCTTGACCATCGACGGCACACCCGCGTCGCGGACGATGAGGCCGTCCCACATGCTCGCTCCGTAGCGCTCTGCCGCACGCCGCCTTCAGGTGTCGTGCGACGCAGGGTGGGAGGCCGGCCGACGCCGCCCAGTCCATGGCTGCAGGAGCGACCGGGCTCAAGTGGCCGGGGAGCGCGGAGGTTCGACGCGGGGCGGCATCCACACCACGGCGACGAAGGAAGCGAGGAGGGCCAGCGCCGCGGCCACCGTGAAGGCCAGGGCGAAGCCGGGGGCTCCGCCGCGGGCCTCGGCGAGGGTGGTGAGGACGGCGATGCCGAGTGCCGTGGCCACCTGCCGGGTCGTGTTGAGCAGGCCCGAGGCGAGCCCGGTCATCGAGGGGTCGATGCCGCTGGTGGCCGCCAAGGTGATGGGTGTGAACGCCACGCCGGCGCCGAGGCCGAACAGCGACGCGGGCAGCGCGATGTCCACCAGGAACGTGCTGTGGGCTCCGATCCCCGACAGCCAGAGGAAGCCGGCGGCCGCGACGGCTGTCCCCACGGCGGCGGTGCGGCGGGTGCCCCAGCGCGGGGTCAGGCGCCCGGCCAGGTGAGCGCCGATCATCACGGCGAAGGCGGTCGGCAGGAAGCCGAACCCCGCGCGAGTGGGGGTGTAGTGGAGCACCTGTTGCAGATAGAGCGCGAGCAGTACGGGGCTGGCGAGATAGGCGACGCCCAGACCGAAGACGACGGCGTTGGCGCTGCTGACCGAGCGGTGGGTGAAGATGCGCAGCGGTACGAGGGGTTCGCGGGCCCAGCGGCCCTGATGGACGAGGAAGAGTGCGAGCAGCGTCACGGCGCCGGCCAGGGCCGCCAACGCCGCACCGCGCGTGCCGGGTGCGCGCACCGTCACGACGCCATAGATGAGGGCGGCGAGGCCGGCCGTCACCAGGAGCGCCCCGAGCACGTCGACGGGACGGCGTCCTGCACCCGGTTCACCGGCCGCTGCCCGGCGGGGCAGCACCAGCCATCCGGCCACGGCGATGGCCAGACCGAGGGGGACCTTGACCCAGAACACCGAACGCCAGCCGAGCGCGTCGGTGAGGGCCCCGCCCAACACCGTTCCGGCGGCGGCGCCGACCGCGCCGACCATGCTCCACAGGCTCAGCGCGCGGGCACGCCGTACGGGGTCGCGGTACGCCTGGTGCACGACGGTCAGCGTCGCGGGCATCAGCAGCGCCCCGCCGATGCCCTGTGAGGCGCGGGCGGTCACCAACTGTGCGGGGCCGCCGGCGAGGCCGGACCACACATTGCCGAGGGTGAAGATCACAAGGCCCGTCACCAGCAGCAGACGGGTGCCGAAGAGGTCGGCCAACCGCCCGCCGAGCAGCAGGAAACCGGCGAAAGTCAGCGTGTAGGCGTTCACCACCCAGCCTAATCCCGCACCGGAGAAGCCGAGTTCGGAGCCGACGGCGGGCAGGGCGACGGAGACGATCGTGGCGTCGAGGACGACCAGGAACATCGCGCCGCAGGCGAGCAGCAGGAGTAGTCCGGGAGGTGCGGCGGCCTTCGCGGGGCGCCTGGTCGTTTCCTTCCGGGGGTGCGCGTCTTTTTCCGTGCGTACGGGCACAGCACTCCCTCCTTTCGGTACGGAGAAGCCGGCAGAGTGGAAGTAAGTAAGGTGAGCCTAACTCAATAGAGACCATTGGTCACTAAGGTGAGGGGAGGCTGTTGCCGGCAGAGGCGGCCCGTCGCCGACGGGGTGGCCGTCACCGGACGCCCCGGCAGGTCGGTAAGGTCCGGAGCATGACTGGTCCTGGCAAGCGGCCCGGCCCGCCCGCGCGGCTGAGCAGGGAGGCGATCGTGGCGGCCGCGCTCGCCTCCGGCGACCTGGAGTCGCTGTCCATGCGGCAGTTGGCGGCCCGGCTCGGGGTCTCGCACTCCGCCCTCTACCGCTGGGTCCAGGGGCGGGAGGGCGTCATCGACCTGATCAGTGAGACGTTGATCGACCGCATCGTCCCCACCGACGCACCCACGCCGGACAATTGGCGTGCGTGGCTGGGGCGCCTCGCCTGGGCCGCGCACGACGAGTTCCTCGCCACCCCCGGCTACGCCACCCGTATCTCCCGCCCTCACCGGCACACGCGTGGCTTCTTCAAGATGCGGGACGCCGTTGTCGCCGCGTTCCGCGCGGGCGGAGCGGACCCCGAGCAGGCCGAACAGAGCTGGTACGTCTTCGGAACCGTGCTCGTCACCTGGCTCGGTGCACAGGAGCAGCGCCTTCTCGGTGACGCGCCGCTTCGCTTCGACCTCTTCCTGGACAGCCTGCTGCGGGGCCTGCCGGTGCGGGAGAACCCTGAGTACGGCGCCCGGCCGTCCGCTGTTGACGAGTAGAGCGGCGTCGTAAGTCGCCCGGGGGGGGGAGGGGATTCCTCCGTCGGGTGCCGGGTGCCGGGTGCCGGGTGCCGGGTGCCGGGTGCCGGGTGCCGGGTGTGGGGTGTGGGGTGTGGGGTGTGGGGTGTGGGTCTCGCGCCGACCGTGCGCCCGGTGCATCTGCTGCAGATGCCCGCGGCGCCCCGCATCGCGAATTGCTTTACCGCGAATGCCTTTACCGCAGACGCCCACGCGCCCCGCACCGCCCATGCCCGTACCGCGGATGCCCCCGCCGCCCCGCATCGCCCACGCCCGTAGCGCGGACCACCACACCACCACCGTCTTGCTCGGCTGAGCAAACCCCGCTATCTTCTTGCTCATGCAAGCAAGAAACAGTACGGACAAGCAAAAGGTGGCACGCAAGACCAAGCCTTCCTTCACCGAGACGGGCCGCCGTGCCCAGATCGTCGCCGCGGCGATCGATGTCATCGCCGATGTCGGGTACCACCGGGCCTCGTTCGCGAAGATCGCGGAGCGCGCCGGGCTGAGCAGCACGGGGATGATCTCCTACCACTTCGACGGACGGGACGACCTGATGCGCGAGGTCGTCGCCGAGGTGATGCGGCTCGCGGAGGGGTACATCCGTCCCCGCATCGAGGCCCACGAGAGCTATGCGGCCCGCCTGCGCGCCTCCATCGAGGGCAACCTCGACCTGTTCGCCGAGTACCCGAACCACCTCGCGGCGAT
The DNA here is from genome assembly GCF_004125265.1 of Streptomyces lydicus. Taxonomy (GTDB): domain Bacteria; phylum Actinomycetota; class Actinomycetes; order Streptomycetales; family Streptomycetaceae; genus Streptomyces; species Streptomyces lydicus_C. The sequence goes on along the minus strand of NZ_RDTE01000003.1, from coordinate 668,425 downwards.
CGTCGAGATCCTTGCCAACCTCCGTGGCGGCGACCCCGGCATGGTCTCGTTCCTCGACTCGACGGAGGCGAACCTCGCCGTTCAGGTGGAGCAGATCCGCAAGGCGCAACGCGCGGGCGAGTTCGGCGACTTCGACCCGTGGGTGATGATGCGGGCGATCCGCGCCGCCATCGACGACGTGGTGCGCCGCGCCACCCACGATCCCGCTCTCGATGTGCGGGCCGCCGGCCGGGAGCTGGCGGACCTGTTCGACCGCGCCACCAGGAACACGTCATGACCACAGCGGACACGGGGGCACACACCATGGCGACACACCAGGCACCGCAGACCGACACGGACGGGTCCGCCGCGGCGACCGCCCGAGGCCGTACGGCGGCGCTGCGCCGGCGGCTCGCCGCGCAACTGTTCTTCGAGCTCGTTCTCCCGCTCGGCTCCTACTACGGGCTGCGGGCGGCCGGCGCGGGCCAGTGGCTCTCGATGGTCGTCGGCGGTGTGCTGCTCCTGCCGTGGATCGGCTACGGCATCGTGCGGCAGCGGCGCGTCGAGGCGATGGCGGTGTTCACGCTGAGCCTGGTGGTGGCCGGAACGCTGCTGTCGCTGATCACCGGCAGTCCGCGGGTGCTGATGATCCGGGACAGCTGGCTGACCGCGGCGATCGGACTCTGGGTGCTCGGCACGCTCCTCACCCGGCGCCCGTTCATCATGACGGCCTCGCGGGGCATCGTCATCGCGAAGGTCGGCGAGGCCGGACTGGCCGCCTGGGAGGCGCGGTGGGACGAGGAACCGAGGTTCCGTCACCACCTGCGACTGGTCACGGCCGTGTGGGGCGCGGTCTTCCTGCTCGACGCGCTGCTGCGGGTGGTGCTGGTGTACACCATCCCGCTGGACGCCTTCCCGCTCACCAGCACCGTGCTCTGGCTGGTGATGCTCGGCGGGCTGTTCGCGTTCCACAACCGGTACCTCACCCGGCACGGTCTGAAGTTGTAGGGGAACTCCGGCAGGATGGGTTCCATGACGGGTGGGAGAGACGAGCTCGCGGAACTGCTGCGGCGTGCCGGGCTGGAGATCCTGGGGCACTCGCCGACCGAAGAGGTACTGCCGCCCCGTGCCGCGTGGCGCCCGGTGGTGTCCTTCGAGGCCGAGCCTACTGTGGCCGTGCGCCTTGACCGGCCGGACCTGGTCGCCGAGCTGAATGCTCAGTGGCACCGGCTCGCGGTCAAGGCCGGGGTCATCGGCAAGGACGATGTGTTCCTCATCGACATCGCCGGCAACTGGACGGGCTGCCCGCCCTGGCCGCCGACCCCGACCCGGCCGTGCGGGCCGCGGCCTGCCCGAGAGCCTGGCCCCACTTGGGCGAACCGGCCCGGCGTAGGCTCCTGGAAGACCCCTCCGACACGGTCCGCACCGAGGCACTGCTCCGGTACCACCGGGACCACCCGATGCCCCCTTCGGTCTTCGCCTCCGAGAACCTTCAGGAACGCGCCCTGGAGTCCTGCCGCCTGGAACGCGGCCTCGCCGAGAACCTGGCACGCCACGGTGAGCCGGCCCGGCGCCGTGCGCTTGCCGGCAACCCCTACCTGGAACCGGACCTGGTCGAACGCCTTGCCACAGATCCCGACGAAGACGTCCGCTCCGTAGTGGCCATCCGGCCCGACCTCTCCGAGGAGCAGCGGGCGGACATCCGCATCAACGTCGACCCGAGCGGCCACCGTTCCCCGCTCCATTGGGTCGTGGCGCTGCACGATGACCCCGACGCCATGCGCCGCCTGGCCGCCTCCTCCCACCCTCTCGTGCGCAGAAGCGTCGCCCGTGCCCGGCACCTCCCGCCCGACGTCGTCGAACGCCTCGCCCGGGACGAGGACCGCGTCGTACGGCTCTTCCTCGCCGAATCCTGCGACGACGCACCTGCCGACATGCTGCTCGGGGTCTGGCAATGGTGGACCGGCAGCCTCAGCTTCCCCGACCGCCCCCACAGCCACCCGGACTTCCCCCGCCGCGACCTCCTGCGCTACGCCGACGACGCGAACCCGCGTATGCGTCAACTCGCGCTCGATGACCCCGAATCGACGACCGAGCTGGTGGAGCGGTTCAGCCGGGACACCGCAGCGGAGGTACGGCTGCGGGCAGCAACCGACCCCCGGCTGACGGTCGCCTCGGCCGTGCGGATGCTCGACGACCCGCGCGAGCGAGTACGCCACGCGGCCGCCATGCACCCGCAGTTGCCCGCCAGCGTGCTGGTCCAGCTGCTGCGCGACAGGGACATCGCGCAAGCCGCGGCCCGGCACCCGGCACTGCCCGTCGAGGTGATGGAGCGGATGCTCCAGTGGTGCCGGCCCCCAACCTCGGTCGAATGACGGGACTTTGAAGCCAGGCCCTAAGCTGGTCCGATGCCGCTTGTGGACGTGACGTATGCGCCGGGTGTCGCCGAATCGAAGCTCCGGGAACTGGGGTCGGCGCTGCCGCACCTGGTGTCCGAGGCCGTGGAGTGTCCCGAGGAACCGTACGACGGGGACCTGCAGCCGGGCGATGTGGAGATTCGCTTCCGGAAGCTGGGGCCGTTGGACCGGAGCGGTCTGGACGTGGTGATCGAGGTGAGGTCCAAGTGGTTCGAGAGCCGGGCCGCCAACCGCCAGGAGCGCGTGGACAGGCTGCACCAGGACATCGGGACGGCGACCGGACTCCAGGACTTCGGCGTTTACCTGTCGCTCCCGTCGGCTGCCTGGTCACAGGGAGACTGAAGCAGCCCTGTGCCTCCGGCCGAGACGGCTCTCTCGACTGACGTGGCTTTCTCGGCCGAGACGGCTCTCTCCCGGCCGAGAGGGCTCTTGTCCGAGAGCGCGAGCCGGTTCACAGGACGGCGGCCCACTGCACCCGTTCACCGTTCGGCGGCACTGCACCCGTTCACCATTCGGCGGCGCCCTCGGCCTTCTTGGCCTTCTCGGCCTTGTCGAGGCCCCGCGCGACCAGGCCCTCCATATGACGCGCGAAGACGCTCGCGGCCTCGGGGTTCATACGGCGCAACGCGACCATGCCGGTGACGATGACATCGCAGACCTCGGCCTCGACGTCCTCCCAGGTGTGCGAGTGCCCCTTCCGGGGGGTTCTGCCCCATGGCCCCGATCACCGCCTCGGCGACCTCGCCGGCCTCCTCCTGGATCTTCAGCAGTTGCAGCAGGATGCGCTGTTCGCGAGGGAGCGTGGAGTGCGCCTCCAGGCGGTCGGCAAGATGGGCGATCGTCTGCCAGGTCTCGGTCATCCGTGTCTCGATTCGTCTCGTACGGTCGGGGTTCAGCGGCCCGGGAAGCGTGAGCGCCCTCGTCTGCCGGGAGTTGCGGCCCCGGCAGGTGTGACGCAAGCCGGGGCCGACGACGCTTACCGGTCCTTGGCCAGGGCTACGAGCTCGGCGAACAGGCCGCCGGCATGGAGCAGGTCGTCGTAGGTGCCGTCCTCGATCACCCGGCCGTGCTCCATCACGATGATGCGGTCGGCCAGACGCGTGTTCTCGAGCTGGTGGGTCACGACGATCGTCATGCACGCGGCGGCCAACCGCTTGATCTCCAGGAAGATCTGGTGCTCACCGCGGGCGTCCATCTGCGAGGTCGGCTCGTCCAGGATCAGCAGCGGAGTCTGCCGGTACAGCGCGCGGCCGCATACCAGGCGCTGCCACTGCCCGCCCGAGAGTTCCACCCCGCCGTACAGCTCACGGGCCAGGAGGGAGTCGAGCCGGTTCGGCAGTTCCTCGACGGTGTCACGCATGCCGACGGCGTCGACGGCCTTCCACACCAGGTCGTCGTCCCATGTCCTGGGCTGGCCGAGGGTGATGTTCTCGCGGACCCGCAGCGGCCAGGTGGCGAAGTTCTGCGGTACGAGCGCGGTCCGCTTCCACACGGCGTCGACATCGGCCCGGGCCAGGTCGGTGCCGTCCCATAGGACGCGGCCTTTGTCGGCGAGGAGGATGCCGGTGATGAGCTTGGTGAGGGTGGACTTGCCGGAGCCGTTCTCGCCGACGACGGCCAGGATCTCGCCGCGTCGCAGACGCAGGGAGACGCCGTCGACGGCGGGCTGTTCCTTGCCCGGGTACCGGTAGACGACCTCGTCGAGCCGGATCTCGTGCACCTCCTCCGGGATCGTCAGGGCACCCCGCTCGGGGGCGCGCTCGGTGGCCATGGCGAGGAAGGCGCGCATATCAGCGAGGTAGAGCGAGGTGTGGAACATGGCCGCGCCCTGGATAACGACCTGGGAGAGCGCAGCGAGGGCGGTCTGGACGGCGACGAGGGCGGTGGCGGCGACCGGAAGGGGGACGCGGCCGGTGGCGGCCAGCCAGGCGAGGGTGGCCCAGGTACCCATCAGGAAGATGCCGCCGAGGGCACCGGCGGCCAGGTCGATGCGGAGCCGTCGCGGGGCGGAGCTCAGGGTGCGCTGGTCGATGCGCTCGGAAAGGGCCCGGTACCAGTACAGGAGGTAGCCGGTCATGCCGTTGGCGCGGACCTCGTCGCCGTGCCGGGGCAGGGTGGCCCACCAGCGCATCATCCCGCGTACGTTGCGGTCGCCGATGTTCAGGTAGTGCGTCTCGTAGTCCACTCGGGCCCGCAGGATCGCGCCGGTCCCGGCCGGGAGCACGGCGAGCAGGAGGACCGGGAGCATCATCCAGTGCAGGACGGTGATGACGCCGCCCGCGGCGACCATCCGGACGACGGCGGCCATGAGCCGCTGAGCGTCGTCGACCATGGTGGCGGTGCGGACGGTGCCGATCTCTGCGGCCTCCTGCCGGTCGGAGAATCCGTCCTCGCTGTAGGCCGCGGCCTCGACCCGGCAGGTGGCGGCGACCAGCGCGACATCGGCCTCGGTCATCAACCGGGGGGTGATACGGCTGGAGGCGTAGGAGGCGAGGGCCGCGCTGATGCGTCCCGTACCGGCCGCGAGGGCGAGCACGATCAGGGCGGGCAGGGCACCGAGCAGGCGTTCGGAGACGGGGTCGGCGGCGAGCAGCTGCGTCATGGCCTTCGCGGTGAAGGTGAGCAGGACGGCGGCCGCGGCGCCGGTGAGGATCTGGCAGAGCACGAGTAGCAGGACGGCGGCCCGGTCCACGGCCCAGGCCATCCTCACGGTGGCGCCGAGGACGGCGGGAAGGCGGCTGCCCATCTTGAAGAAACCGGCCTCTGCCAGCGGGTTCTTGCCGAACTCGCCCTCGAACTCGATGGCCGCCGGGGGTGGCGGGGGAGGCGTCTCCTCATTGGCGGTCAAGGCGTCGGTCACAGTCACCTGCGTCCCTCCTGGGGCCGGTGCCGCACCTGGATGGTTCGGCAGTGCACGGCCTAACGACGCCCACAGGGAATCGAACGCGCTCGATTCCGGACGCGTGCGAGCCCGGGCGCGGCAAGGGCTCGAACGCGTGGGCGCCTTGCTGGGGCCGCCCTCGGGTGAGGGGGCGTGGCCGAATCGCCGCTATCCGGAACGCGTGGGGCGCATGAGGATTGCGCTGCCGGAGGCCGGGCGAGGCGGCTCGGGGCCGGCGGGCGGTCGGCGGGCGGTGAGCGGTCGGCGGGCGGTGAGCGGCTGACGCCGGCGCGCTCTGGGCGTGGCCACAGCGGATCTGCACGGCGCCCCTCCCCGGACGCCGGTGGCGCCTGCCCCGGAGCGGGCCGACAGGTGTGCCCGCAGTGGCGAACCGCCACACCACGAGGAGCCGGACCCACCCGCCGGCCGCGCCCCCAGCCTCACCAGGCAATACACCTAGCGCGCGGTGTGCTCCTCCTCGTGCGCCGAGGTGAGGGCGTCGAGGTCATCGGCGTAAGAGCGGATGTGGGTGGCCCGGTGGGCGCGGACGGCGGCGAGCACCGAGGCGAACGCCGGGGCCGCGTGCGGGTGTTCCTCCAAGAGGCCCACGGCGGCGACGGCACCGCACTCAGCGGTGTCCTCGTCTTCCGACCGGGCCAAACGCAGGCAGATCTCCGCCGCACGGACCGGATCGGCCATCGCGATCAGCGTCTCTGCCAGCGGGTTGTCCGACCAGCGCCACTGTTCGCCTTCGATGACATCGCCGTTGAGCACGTCGCCGTGCTCCCAAGCCTCGGTGACGGCGGTGGTCGCCTCGGCGGTCCACGGCAGCCCGGCCAGGGCGATGCCCCATGCCGCGGCGGCGCGCACAGCGGGCATATGACGAGGAGTCAGGGCGTCGGAGAGCCATGCGGCGCGGTCGGCGATGTCATGCCGGGCGACGCCACCGGTCATGGCCGCCGCGATGAGCGGGTCCGGTTCGCTGAGGGCGCGCTCGCCCAGCGCGCGTACGGCAAGCTCCTCATGTCCGGTGCGCATACCGGTCATGTAGGCGACGCGGTGGCGCACTTCACGGACCGGGTCGGCGAGGAGGGAGAGCAGGCGCGGGGTCGCCCGGGCGTGGGCGGCACGGATCTCGTGGTGCACGGCTTCGGTCTCCGCGATGCCGATGGTGATGTCGAGCAGCAGGTCGGCGAGGGTTGCCCGCCGAGGTGCCGTGGGATCGAGCAGGAGGTCCACGAGGACGGGGTACGCCTTGGCCGACCCCGCGTAGGCGCTGCCCTGGTGGACCAGACAGCTGTGGAGGACCTCCACGGCGCGTTCGGCGCGGTCCGAGTCCTCGCCACAGGCGTCGCGAAGCCACTTGAGGGTGTCCGCCCCGTCGCCGTAGGCGTGTTCCGCCACTGTCCAGTCGGTGTCGTGAAGTGCGATCCGTGCCCGCATCATTGCTTTCGTCCCCTCCGAGGTGTCCGCACTCTCTTGCCGTCGGCTGCCCCAAGGCTAAGGAGCGGGCGGGAGCGTCACGCGGGAGGGTGCCTATGGGGGAGGAACCCATGAGGAAGAAACCTATGAGGGAGGGGGACGACACAGCGGGGCCTACGAACCTTCTGTCATCTCTCGTCGATCACGGGCATGGGGCCTCCATCGCCATGCCACTTCTGGAGGAAGGCCGGCTGCCGTGCCACATCCACCAGCTCGATACGGCCGCCAATGCTGTCCAAGCGGTGGTAGGCGAAGGGCCGGCCGTAGGGGCAGCCGGAGAAGTCAACGGTGAATCCCTCGTCTTCCAGCCGCTGCGAACCCTGCTGGACAGAACTGGTCCAGTAACCCAGATGGTCGAACCGGGCCCCTTGCGAGGCATCCCAAGGACTCCCCGCGGGCCCCTCGATCAGCTCGATGAACGGTGGTCCGCCGCGAGTGAAGGCGATACGGAAGTCCCATTCGCCCAGCCGGTCAGCTGACGGAGCACCCCACTCGACCCCCACGGACCTCCCAAGGTCCTGCATGGCCTTCTCGATGTCCGGCACAACGAAGCACACATGGTAGAACGCAGACATCAGCCCATGATCGAGCAGATGCCGAAGCCATGTCTGCTGATTTTCCGCGGTGGATGCTGAACGACACGGTGAGAGCCTGCCGACAATCTCCGCCGGCACAGGCCGACCGCGGCGGCACTGCCGTATCCGGGACGATCAGTAGCCTCCCCCCCCATGGGACTGGACATCACCGTGATGATCGTTGACTGGTCATGGCTGGGGGAGGCGCCGCCTCGGGAGCGGCTGTCGCGGTTGCGGGATGCGTGGTAGCCGACGAGACGGGGCTGTGGGACCACGGCACACGGATCCGGACTTCTTCTGCGGGGAACCAGAGGAACCAGAGGAACCAGGTGAACGAGGTGTCTCCTACGGCCTGCCGGTCGGGCGGTCGCCGGACAGTGTTCGGGAACTGGCCGCGACCTGGGAGGGGGCGGCCCCGGCTCGGCGCCGGCGCCTCGCCAGGACCCGAGCGTGAGCCGAGGAGCCCGCCAAGACGGGCTGACAGCTGGCGGTAGCCGTCTTGGCGGACGCCGCCCGCACAGGCGGCGTGCTACCGGGAAACACCCGAATTATCCGTGCTCGGCATGTCAGTTGGGCGGGCTGAGCTTCCTTGTCTTCCCTTGGTCTGCCGTCATCCGCCAGATGATCCTCCATGCGCCGGATGCTTTCGCAGTCCAGCTGGGGCCGACAACGCATCATCGGCCGCCGCGCTGCGGGCGTACGGCAGCAGACCGAGTCCTCGCCCCAGGCTGCCACGAGGACCTTCTGACGACCGTTGCCGCATACCGGAGGTCGGCATCCGGAAACCTGGCAGGATGTGGCGGATGCGAACAAACGGCACGGCGTTATCCCCCGTCACAGCACTGCTGCCCCTTTGCCTGGGGGCTGCTTGTGTGGTCGCGAGCCAGGCTCAGCCGGCGGCCGCGAGCGCCCTCCCGCCGCGGCCCGTGGCATCGCCGGCGCGTACGCCGGTGGCCGTCACACCCGCGGCCGCGAGCATCAGGCTCACCGAGGGGCAGGTCGGCGAGGTCGCGCCTGGTGGCACCCTCGTCTATCCCGGCGTGACCAGCTGTCTGACGGTGACCGTTCGCCTCCAGAACGGCGGAAAAGTGGGCGCGCACGCCAGCCTCTTCCAGGTGCCGGGGGAGTACCGGTCGGATCGCATCCTCGCCGCGGTCAAGCAGCGGACCGGGGCGAGGACGGTACGCGCGGTAGAAGTCAGAGGCGCCGTCGGTGCCTGGGACCCGAGCTACTTCACCAAGGCGATCGAGAGTTACCCGGAGGGCGAGCGGGTGCCCGTCCCCGCTGTCCCCGACCCGGACGGCCTGGCCAGGGCGGTGGCGGACGGACTCGGACAGCCGCGGGGCAAGGTCACGGTCGAGGATCTGCCCGACGGCGACCAAAGGGTGCACTGAGCCGTGGGGCGGGCGCGTACGACGCCTTCCGGGCTTTCGGGGCCGGCATTGGTCAACATCCTCTCCTCCGCCCTGCTGCGAGTGTCCGGGACGGGCGTGGTTGCCCTCGGGCACCGCGGTGTGGAGCGTCGCCGCCGGCACGCCGAGTGTGATCCGGCCCGTCGGCACAACGCCCGCCTCCTGTGCTTGGTCGTGGCGATATGACCGATGGTCAGAAGTGGGCGGCAGTGGCAGGAGGAACTGCAGTGCAGTCAAACCCCTCGGCTTCTCTCCAGCGCTGAGCGGGGCCGGCCCTCTAGCTAGGCGTGGGCATACGTGCCGGCCGCAGCGCGGTTCGGGTATGTGCGGAACAGGTAGTGGTACGCGTAATTCCACCCTGCCCCGGACCGCAGGGTGCCGAGAGGGTGAGGGGACTGCTGCTTCCGGAGCGCCGCTTCCGGTCCCCTCGCGTCTGCGACGGCCCGGAGGGCGGCAGAGGGGCCGTCGCGTGGACGGCTCGGGTGAGGTGGCGGATCGCGTAAGCGCCTAGTGACGTACGGGGAATTGGTTTTGTCATGCCGGAACGGTGTAAGCGTCCGTATCCCGCGGTGCCGGGCCGCGTCGAGCGTGACGTCAAGCCCGGCCATCGGCCGGCCCCGTGCCGCCGGCGGGGCGCCCACGCGCCTTGTGCCGGCACGTGGGGTCGGCGGCGGCCTCCGCGAGGGTGCGCTCCAGACGTTCCAGAGTGTGCAGGGCCGCGGTGTGCTCGTCGATGGAGAGGCCCGCGGCCACCAGGTCCTCGAGTCGGCTCCAGCTCTGCTCGACATCATGACGCAGGGCATGGCCCGCGGCGGTGGGTTCGATGAGTGACGCGCGCCTGTCGGTGGGTGAGGGGCGGCGGCGGACGAAGCCGGCCTGCTCCAGGCGCCGGATGGTGCGCGTCATGGTGGCGGCGTCGGAGTCCATCAGCCGCACCAGGTCCGTCTGCCGCTGTGCGCCGAGTTCCCACAGGTGCATCATGATCAGCCCCTGGCCCGGGTGGAGACCGGAGCGGCGCAGGAACTGTCCCGCGAGCATGCGGTGCAGTCGGGCCAGGCGGAAGATCGTGTGGCTGATCGGGCCGTCGCCGGCCGCGGCCGGTACCGGGACGGTGGCCTCCTGTCCCGGTACCGGGGGACCCCCTCTGGTCTCCGGTGCGGGCTGTGTCATGTTCCCTCACTTTGCTGTCTGGACAATTAAAGTCTACTTTCCTGGCGGCGCACCCTTGTGGGTGCACGGGATCCGCTGGCGTGCGGCCAGGTGGCGGGCGTGGTGTGCTTCATGGCGGACCTCGGGAATGCCTGCAGGTGATCTACTTGTTCGGGCAGTGATTTACTTTTACTTGTTCGGACAGGCATCTGCTGATGCGGGCGACGGAGCGCCCGAGCCGCAGAGCGTCACGTATCCAGAGGAAGAGACCATGACCACTGCTTTCGATCCGATCGTCCTGGGCGGCAAGCGACTGACCAGCCGCGTCGTGATGGCGCCGATGACCCGCAGCCGTGCTTTCGGGCCCGGCGCCGAGCCGACGGAGCTGATGGCGACGTATTACGCGCAGCGCGCCAGCGCGGGGCTGCTCGTCACGGAGGGCATCCAGCCCTCGCCGGTCGGCCAGGGCTACCCCGACACCCCCGGCCTGCACACCCCCGGCCAGGTCCAGGCGTGGCGGACGGTGACCGACGCCGTGCACCGCGAAGGCGGTGCGATCTTCGCCCAGCTGATGCACACCGGCCGGATCGGCCACCCGAGCCTGCTGCCCGAGGGCCTGGTACCCGTCGCGCCGTCGCCGGTGGCCGCCAAGGGCCAGGTGTACACCCACCAGGGGCCGAAGGAGTTCGTGACGCCGCAGGAGCTGACCGAGGCGGAGATCCGGCAGACCGTCGCCGACTTCGCCGACGCGGCCCGTAACGCGATCGAGGCCGGCTTCGACGGCGTGGAACTCCACGGCGCCAACGGCTATCTGATCCACCAGTTCCTCGCGCCCAACACCAACCGGCGCACCGACGCCTGGGGCGGCGACACCGAGGGCCGGATCCGGTTCGCGGTGGAGGTCGTCACCGCCGTGACCGAGGCGATCGGCGGCCACCGGGTGGGCCTGCGGATCTCGCCCGGGAACGTCTACAACGACATCGCCGAGGACGACCCGACCGAGGTCTACGCGGCGCTGCTGGACCGGCTCGCCCCTCTGGACCTGGCCTATCTGCACCTCATGGAGGGCCCGGACCGTTCCCTGACCGCACGGCTGCGCACGGCCTGGCCCGGCACGTTCGTCCTCAACCCGTTCACCTACCCGGACACCACCGGTCCGGACGCGCTGAAGCTGGTCGAGGACGGCAGTGCGGACATGGTCGCCTACGGGGCGCTGTTCCTGGCCAACCCCGACCTCCCGGCCCGGCTGGCTGCCGGTGGCCCGTTCAACACCCCGGACCAGGCCACCTTCTACGGCGGCGACCACCGCGGCTACACCGACTACCCCGCCCTCACCGGCTGAGGGGGACACCCGACCGGTTCCCCACCCCTTCGATCCCGGGCCGCACGGTTCGGTGAACTGCGCACCGCCATCGACCGCATCAGCGTGAAGATGCTCGCCGGCCGGCTGCGCGAACTCCTCGACGCCGGTCCCATCACCCACGACCGGTTCCCGCCCGGGCCCGCCACCTACACCCTCACCACCGACGGCCGGGCACTGCTTCCCGCCCTGGAGCGGATCCGCTCCTGATCGCGGCGCGGAAGAACCACGTGAGCCCGTTACTCCTCACTACTCCTCGTCACTCCACGAAGAATGGAACGCACCATGTCAGCACGCACTCTGCCCGAAGCGACCTTCTCCCGCACCGTCCTGGGCTCCGGCCCCGGCCTCGCCCTCGCCCACGGTGCCGGCAGCAGCGTGGCCGGTACCTACGGTCCGATCCTCGAGGGCCTGGCCGCCGGCCACACCGTCGTCGGTGTCGACTACCCCGGCAGCGGCGACACCCCCCGCTCCACCACACCGCTGCAGCTGGACGACCTGGCCGACCAGCTCGTCGCCGCCGCCGTCGCCGAGGGCCTGGACACCTTCGCGGTGTCCGGCTACTCCCTCGGCGGCCCCGTCGCCATACGCGCCGCCGCCCGCCACCCCGAGCGCGTCACCGCCCTCGTGCTGACCGCCACCTTCCCCCACCGGGACAACCGGCTCGCGCTCGCCCTGCCCGTCTGGCGCAAGCTGGCCGAGTCCGGCGACCGCGAGCTGCTGGCCGAGTACCTGACGATGATGGCCCTGGGCGCCGACGCGCTGCAGGCGATGCCGGACGAGCAGATCCAGCAGGCGATCGGATTCACCGCCGCCAGCGTCGCGGAGGGCACCCCCGAGCACGCAGAACTGGCCCCCCGGGCCGACGTCCGCGACGACCTGCCGCACATCAAGGCGCCCACCCTGGTCATCTCCACGACTCAGGACTGGTTCACCTCCACCCGCCTGCACCACCAGCTCGCCGACACCATCCCCGGCGCGCAGCTCGCGGAGATCGCCACCGGCCACCTGCCCATGGTGGAACGCCCCGAGGAATGGCAGAAGCTCATCACCGGCTTCCTCGACCGGCACCGCGCCTGAGACTCACCGCTGGTGGGGGCATGCCGAGGACGAGGCGACCCCACCAGCGGTGCCAGGCATGTCGGACGGTCACGTAAGTTGGTGCGGTGACAGGCCTCCGGCCGCCGCTCCGCCGGCCGAGGGCGGGGCGCGGCCGGCGGTCCACCCGGGCCGTGCACGCCGCGGCGCGGCCGGGACAGCGCCGGCGGGCGGACATCGCCGCTCGGGGCCGTCGAGCGGCCTGCGCCCGACGCGGCCGCCCGCCCATCCGAGGGGGACGTCATCAACACCTCCCGTACGCGCAGAGAATCAGGCGCGCACTACCGGACCGCCCGGCTCCTGCACGACCAGGACCGCCCGCTGGAAGAGGTCGCCGGGCATCTGCTCGCTGCCGAGCCCGACGGCAGGGACTGGGTGGTGGGCGCGTTGCGTGCCGCCGCACGCCTGGCCGCGGCACGTGGCGACTCCGAGAGGACTGTGGCCTACCTGCGGCGTGCGCTGCGCGAACCCCCTTCGTCCGGGCGGGAGATCCTGCTGGCCGAACTCGGCCGTGCCGAGGCACCGGCCCACCCGGCAGCCGCAGTCCGCCACGTGTGCGCGTCGCTGAGCACGCTCACCGCCGCGGCGCGGCTGGAGGTGGTACCCGTCCTGGCCGACGCCCTGGAGCGGTGCCAGCGCGGCTGCCAGGCAGCCGAACTCCTCGACCGTGAGGCCCGGTCGCTGACCGCGAGCGGCAGGCCACGGGAGGACGCCGTGTTCGGCCTGCGTCTGCAGCGTGTGCTGATCGAGCTGGAGGACGTGAACAAGCGGCCGTGGACGGGCGAGGGGACGGCCGCGCTGCCGGCAGGCGGCGACCGCACCCGCGAACGGGCCGCCGCGGCGGTCCGGTCGGCTCTGGCGGCAGGCCGCCCCGCCGATGCCGCCACCGTGGCGTCGTACGCCCGTGACGCGCTGGACGGACCGCTGCCGCAGGACGACGTCCTCACCCGCGCGATGGGGCTGGGGGTCCTGTCTCTGGTGTGGTGCGACCAACTGGCGGAGACAGCGCGGATTCTCGACCGGCTGTCCGAGCAGACGCGGTGGTGCGACGCCGCTGCCGCGCAGACGCTGATCGCGATGGGCCGGTGCGAAGCGGCCTACCGCAGCGGCGACCTTCCTGCCGCCCTCGACGCGGGACGTCGCTGGCTCGACCTGGCTTCGGCCTTCCACGGAAACCCCATGATCCCGCTCGCCCTCGCCGGTGTGCTGCGGGCGCTGCTGGAGGCGGGCCGACGCGAGGAGGCCGAGCCCCTGCTCGCCCTTGCCGAGCACGAGCGGTACGGCGACGTCTGGCAGTGGACGCACCTGCTGGAGGCGCGTGCGCGCATGCGCCTGGCCGACGGCGATCACTCCGGCGCCCTGGAGGACCTGCTGGAGTGCGGACGCCGCCAGACCGCCTGGCAGATGGACAACCCGGGCATCCTTCCGTGGAGGTCCCTCGCCGCCCTCGCTCACCGTGCCCTGGGCCATTCCGACCTGGCCGCGGGCCTGGCTCACCAGGAACTGGAGCAGGCCGAGGCCTGGGGTGCCCCTCGTACGCTCGGCATCAGCCTGCGCACCGTCGCCGTGGCCGTGCGCGGCCGCGAGGGCCTGAAGCGGTTGGAGACCTCCGTCGGCCTGCTGGCAGAAGCCGGAGCGACGCTCGAACAGGCCCGGTCACTCGTCGAGTACGGCACACTGCGCTTCGAGGCCGGGCATGCCCGGCTGGGCCGGGAGACGGCTCGTCGCGGGCTGGACCTCGCCCGGCAGTGCGGGGCCGTCGGCCTCGCCGACCTGGCCCGCGAGCGCCTGCAGGCGCTCGGCGCGCGGCCCCGCCGCACACCCACGGCCGGGATATCGGCATTGACCGACCGCGAACGCCGCGCTGCGGTGCTCGCGGCCCGCGGGCTGACCAACCGGGAGATCGCCGACACCCTGTTCATCACGCAACGGACCGTGGAGAACCACTTGACCAGCGGATTCCGGAAACTCGGCATCACCGGCAGACGCGAGCTGGCGCCCTTGCTCGACGGCGAACCGTCGTGACGCGAACGGCACATGCCCGCGGGCCGGTGCCCCCGAACACGGAACACGGAACACGGACCCGCCGTCCCCCGGCGCCGCGTGGGCGACCCCACGTGCTGCAGTGCGTTCCCGGCTACCCGGCCCGTCGCAGTCCCGCGTACTGCATCGAGCCGAACACCACCACGGCGATACCGATGAAACCCGCGTAGCCGCCACCGAGAGCGGTGAGCGGGAACCACGACGCTCCGGCGGTGAGTATGGCCGCGCAGCCCACCGCCCATACGGCGTTGAGCACGACGGCTGCGACGGCGATCGGCCGCATGACGGCCGGATGCGTGGCCGCGTACCAAAGGGCGGCGGCGTAGACCGCGAGGAACGCCCCCTGGGCCCAGTGCAGCCACACCGGCAGGCCGAACAGCGAGTCCAGCGTCCTGGCTCCCAGCAGACTGAGGGCCGCGACGAGTCCGGACACCGTTCCGTCCAGCTTCAGGGAGAAGCGCAACAGCGCGTCGTTCGGGGCTGATCCCACCACGCCGGGACGACCGGCCTGTTCCGCCGCCATCGATTCCGCCACCGTCGATTCCTCCATCATCGATTCCTCTTCTCGTTTCCGGGTTTCGTTATCCGGGACAAGGCTGCCGGGCCGGACGCCGTCATGGATCACGGGATTTCCGTGAGAATGCGACCCACTCCCGGCTGCGGTGCCGGTATCAGCGGCCGATGAGCGCGAGGTGTGCAGCCTGTAGGGGGTGGTGGCGGTGGGTGAGCGCGAGGGAAGAGCAGGTAGTGAGTGCGTAGCTGTTCGCGTAGTTTCCGCCTTCTCGCCGCACGGGAAACCGCGCAGTGTGTGACGTGTTCGACCGCTGCGCCTTCAACGTTGGGTAAGGGCGATGGAAACCTCGCAACAGCTCTCCTATGCGATGCGGATGCCGGTGCATACCGCCGCCGGCGACAGCCCTTGCGGCAGCGGCCGGGACGTAGCCCTCATCGGATGCGATCCCCGTTTCGTCGCTCACGCATCGCGCCCGCTCGCGCACCGGCCGGAAGCGGTCGGCTTCGCGCGTCGCATCGCCCGGTCGGTGCTCCACGCCTGGCGCATCGACGACGACGCCGCCCATTCGGTACTGCTCGTGGTGTCCGAGCTGGTCACCAACGCCGTGGAGCACGCTCAGCCGCCGCTCGCCCTGCACCTGTGCCGTGAGAACAGAGGCCGTCGGGTGTGGGTGGGAATCACCGATGGCGGCCCGTCGGCACGGGGCGGGTCCTGGACGTCGACCTGTGCCCACGATGAACACGGGCGCGGCCTGGCCATTGTCGAAGCTCTGGCCGCCGCTCACGGCGCCGATCGCCACGTGGGCGGCACCACGCACTGGGCCCGATTGCCCGTGGCGTGCGGGACTCACTGACCACGGTCGACGCGTCCGAGGAGAAGGAAGCCAGGGGGCAAACTCCCCGTCTGAAACTACTTCCTAGTAGATTTTTATCCCGTTCGGGGGTCGATTAATCTCCGGAAGTATGACTTCCGCGGCTCGGCCCAGAGTCCTGGAGGGTGTCGAGACCCTTCCGGCTGACGTCACCAGTTTCGTCGGCCGGCGGCAGCAGGTGACCGATGCGAAACGACTGCTGGCATCCTCACGGCTTTTGACGCTCACCGGCCCCGGAGGGGTGGGCAAGACACGTCTTGCCCTGCATGTGGCCGCCGCTGTGCGACCGGGTTTCCGGGACGGCGTGCGCTTCGTCGAGCTGGCTGAATTGCGCGATTCCTCGCTGTTCGCGCACACGGTGGCGGCGCAACTCGGCCTGCACGACCAGCCCTCGTGCACCACGATCGACGTGATCATCGAATACCTCGCCTCCCACGAGGTGCTTCTGACGCTCGATAACTGTGAGCATCTGATCGACGACTGCGCGCTGTTCATCGATGGCGTCATGCGAGCGTGTCCGAAGGTACAGATCCTGGCGACGAGCCGGCAGTCGCTCGGTGTGTACGGCGAGACGACGCTGGTGGTTCCCCCGCTGCCGGTACCCAGCCCGGAAGCGGTGCCGTCGCCGGATGCGCTGACGCAGTACGACGCGGTGCAGCTGTTCGTCGATCGGGCCGGCGCCGTCCTGCCCGGCTTCCATCTCCGTGGCCAGGACTGCGCGGCGATCGCACGGCTGTGCCGCGCGCTCGACGGGATTCCGCTGGCGATCGAGCTGGCCACGGTGTGGCTGCGCGCACTGTCGCTCGGCCAGATCGAGGAGCGCCTGTCCGAGCGCTACCGTTTGCTCACCGTCGGCCCCCGCAACGCACCCGCACGGCAACGCACGCTGCAAGCGCTGATCGACTGGAGCTACGACCTGTGCGCGCAGTCCGAACAACAGCTGTGGGCCCGGGCATCAGCATTCTCCGGCAGCTTCGATCTGGACGGCATCGAATTCGTCGGCGCCGGCGAGGGGATCACACCGGAGGAGATACGGAATATCGTTCTCTCCCTCGTCGACAAATCCATCCTGATCCGCGAAGAGCGTGATGGCTGTGTGCGCTATCGGATGCTGGAGAGCATAAGGGAGTACGGCGAGGCGCGGCTTGTGGCGGCCGGCGAGCATGATGCCGTCCACCGCCGCCATCGCGACTGGTACGTCCGTATGGTGGAGCAATTCCAGGCTGAATGGATGGGGCCGGACCAGGATTCCTGGATTCTGCGGCTGCGACGCGAGCACGCCAACCTGCGCGAGGCCCTCAGCTTCTGCCTCACCCAGCCCGATGACGCCGTCCTCGCACTGCGCATGGCCGACAAACTGGGGACCTACTTGGGTGTCCAGGGCTTCAACAGCGTGACGCGTCACTGGCTCGACCAAGCGCTGGCGGCGAGCTCCGAGCCTTCGCCGGAGCGCACTTCGGCATTGCGCCGAAATGCTTGGGTGGCGCTGCTGCAAGGTGACGTCGACGCCGCGCAGGTGCAGCTCGTCGAGGCCGCCGAGCTGGCCGGGAAACTCGGCCTCACGAAGGAAAGCGCGTATGTGACGCTCGTGGAGGGGATGAGGGCCGCATCCTCAGGAGACATCGAGCAGGCGGCGCTGCTCACCGCCGACGCTCTGTCCGGGTTCAGCTCGGGGCACGAACTCAGCGGCAAGCTCCTCGCGATGTCCATCCACGGACTCATCCTCGGGCACCAGGGAGAGCGCGAACGGGGCCTGGCCCTCCTGGAGGAAGCAGTTGCCCTCACCATGGAGCGCGGAGAGGTCATCTGGCGCTCCTGGGCACTGCTGGCCCTCTCCTTCGTCGAGCTCGACCACGACCTGGTGCACGCGGAAGCGGCAGCGCGCGAGGCCCTGAACCTGCGCCGCCGGGTGAGCGCCAAGTTCCTGATGGCCTTCGCGTTCGAAATCCTTTCCTGGGTGAGCGAACGACAGGCGCGCCATGTCCGGGCAGCGACCCTGAGCGGTGCCGCCGCTGCCATGTGGCGGACGGTCGGCACCTCGCCGGACTATTTCCACCCGGTGGGAGTGGTGCACCGGCAGCACATCGGTAGGGTCCGCGCGGCCATGGGCGACGACCGCTACCACACTGCTTTCCAGCGCGGCTACGACCTGTCCGAAGAGGCGGCAGTGGACTACGTGCTCGAAACGGTGTCCTTGACCGGCGAGCAACGGCAAGCGAGCGGTGCGGATGCAGACTTGACGCCGAGAGAGCGGCAGATCGCCCAGCTGGTATCCGAGGGCCTGACCAACAAGGAAATCGCAGCACGCCTGGTCATCGCCCTCCGCACGGCCGAGGGACACGTCCAACGCATCCTCACCAAGCTCGGGTTCAGCTCCCGTGCACAGATTGCCGCCTGGTACGTCAGCGGACAGAGCGTCCGGGAACTGTCGATTCCCTCGAACTGACTGCGGCGACCCCTGCCCCGGCAGCAGCCAGTCCAGCCCTCCGGGCCCCTGAAGGGCTACTCCCTGGCCGGGTCGGAGCCCGGCCGCTTGACGATCCGATCGTTGACCTCGATCGACTTCCAGAGCCGGCGGCTGATCCGGACCTTCACGGATTCGCCATCGACAAGGCGGACTTCGACGAAGTGGTACATGTTCGAGCCGTCGAGCATTCCCCGGGACTTATGGGTGACGATGCCTTCCCAGTGGTCGTCCCGTCCGATTTCGCGAGATGTGAACATGCTGCGAGCTTACGAGGGCCGACAGGCGATCTTGTAGGTCCTTGAGTCATGTGCTGGGGATGACAAATGTCCTGCCGGGCCACTGCAGCCGCTTCGCCCGGCCTCGCCCAGACGACAACACGCGAGCCGTCGGCCGGCTGTCAACCGTCGGCGGCAAGACGGTTCAGCCACTCCGTCAGCAGCTGCTGCTCGGCGCTGCTGAGGTTCGTCTGTTCGGGCAGGGCGGCGCGCAGGGCGCGGGCGGCGCCGGCCGGACCCGGGTCCTTCACGGCCGGCCGCTGGTGGGTGACAGTGGCGACCATGCACTCCCGAAGGGTGGTCAACAGGGCCGGGTTGCGCCGGTCCTGGGGCAGGGACAGCCAGGTGAGCACCGCGCCGCGCGCCGTGGCGTGGATGATCTGGGCCGCGAGTTCCTCATCGACGCGAAGCCAGCCGCCGGCGGCGAGGCGCCGGACGCGGCCCATCAGGATCTCCATGCCGGCCTTGAAGGCGGCCGAGGTGGCCCTGGTGGGTTCGGTGTACATCAGCGTGAACAGCGCGGGATTGGCCAGACCGAACTCGATCGCGACGTCCCAGCCGGCCCGCAGGTCCTCGATGGGGTCCCGAGGGTCGGGGTCGACGTGCTTGGTGGCGAGAAACGCTGCGAAGCCGTGCTCGGCCACCGCGTCGAGCAGTCCCTCCTTGTCGCCGAACAGCCGGTAGATGGCCGGCGGCTGCAGACCCGCCGCATCGGCGACCGCGCGGGTGGTGACCGCGTCGCGACCCGCGCGCGTCAGCAGGCCGATCGCGGCCTCGATGACCCGCTGCCGGCTCTGCCCCCGGCCCTGGGATGCGGTGTCGGACTTGACGGGGGTGGCGCCGTCCCGGCCACGCGAAGCTGAGGGCATGAAATCAAGGGTACTGCACGGCTGATTCCATCGTTATTATCAGTGATACCTTTTGAGTGTTTCCGTTGGTACCGTATCTGCGTAAACACTGGAGCGCATCATGATCATCGTGACCGGAGCCACCGGACAGCTGGGGCGTCAGATCGTCGAGAGGCTGCTGACGCGCGTGCCGGAGGATCGAGTCGGCGTCAGCGTCCGCGACCCGAAGAAGGCGCAGATGTTCGCCGACCGAGGGGTACGGGTACGGCAGGGCAGCTTCACCGACGCCACCGGCCTCGCGCACGCCTTCGAGGGTGCCTCGCAGGTGCTCATCGTCTCCGTCGACAAAATGGGCGAAGAATGCGTCAGACAGCACCTGACCGCGATCGAAGCGGCCGTCGCGGCGGGCGCCCGCCGCATCCTCTACACCAGTCAGATGGGGGCAAGCCCCACGTCGCACTTCCAGGCCTGCCGCGACCATGCCGCCACAGAGGAGGCACTGCGCGCCTGTGGTGTGCCGTTCACCTCGCTGCGCAACGGCTTCTACACCACGAGTGCGCTGCACTTCCTCGGCGACGCGGCGGATTCCGGCCGGTTCGCGCTCCCCGCGGACGGGCCGGTCGCCTGGACCGCGCACGCCGACCTCGCCGACGCCACCGCCGCCATCCTGGCCGATGAAGGCCGCTTCGACGGCCCCACGCCGCCTCTTACGGGGGGACAGTTGCTCTCCTTCGACGACATCGCCGCCATCGCCACCGAGCTCACGGGGCGCACCATCACGCGGGCCACCGTCCCCGACGCTCAGTTCCGGGAGCAGCTGACGGGCCAAGGCGTCCCCGTAGAGGTGGCGGACCGGTTGCTCGGCATCTTCGCCGCCGGCCGCGCCGGGGAGTTCGCCACCGTCGACCCGACACTGGCCGCTCTGCTGGGCCGCGAACCCCTCACTCTGGGCACGGTGCTGCGCGAGCGGCTGTCCGAAGGCTGATCTGCACGAGACGCCGGACGGGCCGGGACAAGCAGGCAGACAGGGGGCGCTTGTACTCGGTGTGAGGTGTCCCGCTCCGAGTCCGTTCCGCCGCTCGGCCCGTTCCGCGGCCCCGCCCCGCCCCGTCTCAGTCGTCCGCTCGGCGTTTTCTCAGGCGTGCGCCGAGGCCGACGAGTGCGGCGGCGGTGCCTGTCACGAGGACGCCCAACGTCAGAGCGACCGGGTGTTTGGCGTCCGGGTCGCGGTGCTTGCCGTCCGGCGTGCTCTTCGGATCGTTGCGTGGTGTGTCGGCTGTCGGCGCTCCCGGCGAAGGGGAAGGGGAGCGGGGCGGCACCGATCCGGTCGTGCTGGGTGACGGGTTCGGTGTGGCGGTCGTACGCGACGGCGCATGGGCGCCCCCCGCTCCCGGCCGCGTACCTGCGGCCGACCCGCCGGAGGTTCCGGAACCGCTCCCGTCGGCCCCCGTTCCGGGCCCCGTCCCGTGCCCTGTCGCCGTCCCTGCTCCTGCCCCCGTACCCGTCCCTGTCCCCGGTCCCGGCCCCGTCACCGTCCCTGTCGGCTTCACCGCCTTCGTGACGACGAGCGAGTGCAGGAGCGTGTTCTGTCCAGGGTTCACCGTGCAGGCCGCGTGCATCGTGCCCACCTGCGTCAGGTTGCCGTTCGCGTCCCTCGGGGTGAGGTGCAGGCCGAGGGCGCCGACGGTGACCTTCGCGTTGCCCGGCCGGGGGAAGGTGACGGCGGGCGCGGTGCCCTTGGCGGACATATCGAACGCGCCAAAGGCCGGAATGGCCGTCCGGGGGATCGTCATGGGCACGGACAGGCGCCTGTCGCCCTGCGGCGCGGACACCGCGGCGGTCCCGTCCACGGAACCTTCCAGGGTCCTCGCACCGACGAGCGGGGCCAGCCCGGTGAAGCTCGCGTCCACCGTCGCCACACCGTTCACGGCGGCTCTCGGGCTGGACTCGCCCGCTTCGAGCGAACCCGGGAGGTCCGTGCTGATCCTCATCGTCACCGGCGCGGTGCCGACCCCCGTGAAGGCGCAGGTATAGCTCAGTTCGATCGACACCGGTCGCGCGGAGGCGGACGGGGCGCCCCATGCCGCCACGATGCCCAGCGCGGCCGTCATCGCTCCGGCGGCTCCCAGGGCCGTCGCCCGGGTGCCGTAGGTCCGCGTGCCGCCGCGGGGCGCGCCGGGCCCTGCGCTCATCGGCTCCCGCCTTCCGTCGGCTGTTCGCGTTGCCGGTGGGCCTCGGCCAGGCGGTCCCGCAACCGTGCGTGGCGGAACTGGTAGACCGCGCCGGCCTGGCGCAGTACGCCTCGGGCGCGGGCGTCGTCGAGGAAGGCGTTCACCCGCCAGGGGAGGCGGCCTGACAGGGGCAGCCAGAGGCGGACCAGGACCACCCACCGTCCCCACGCGGTCAGCGTGCCGGCCCCGACCGCGACCGCGAGCCCGGCCCCGATCCCGGACGGGAGGCCGAGGGCGAAGCCGTCGAAATGCGTGACAGCGGTTCCGTATCCCAGCCCGAGGACCAGCCCCACCACGGTCATCTGGACGAGCACGATGGTGCGGTTGGTGCGCAAGAGGTCCGTCGCGCTCACTGATTCCTCCGGCTTGGCGTCCGTCTCGAGCCAGGCCACCAGAGCGACGACGATCCCGGCCGCCAGTCCGATCAGGGGCCCGGCCACGAGCCAGTTCCCGAAGAGCAGGGCGGCCACGGGCCAGGGGTAGGACAGGAGCATCACGTAGACCGCGAATCCGCCACCCAGGACGATGCCGAAGATCAGTCCGCCGGCCAGCCCGACGCCGGCTCTGGGGAGAAGGCTCTCCCGCACTCTCCTCGACCTCACCCTCCTCGACTCGCCGCGGACCCGGATCTGCATGCGGGACGGCTTGAACGCGCCGCCGACCTTGAGTTTCGACGCGAATCCGTGCAGGAGCCCGAAGGTCAGCCCGATTCCCAGCATGTTCAGGAACATGGTCAGCAGCGCCGCCGGGGGGTCGCTCATGACGGCAAGGACGAGTCCCACCGCAGCCCCCGGCACGAGCCCGCACAGGACCCCCGAGACGACCATGCGAGCGGGCAGGCTCATGGTCGTGCCCAGCTGCCACCACTCGATGTCCTGCGCGCCGTTGGCCTGGGTGTCGGGCTTCCGTGCGTCCGTCTTCTGCTTCTTCAGGTGCGTGGCGAGGTAGCCGAGCCAGTGGCCCGCACGCTCGGCGCTCCAGCGTCGGCGTTTCGGGACGGACAGGTTGAGGAGGGGGTCGTACGTTCTGGGGACGAAGGCATCCAGGAGACGCTTCTCCAACGCGGCCTGGGAGCTGGACTCGGCGAGTTGCAGCAAGTACTCCGGATCGCCGCCGGACGCGTGGAAGGCCTCGGCCATGGTGAGCATCAGGGGAGTGGTCAGTACGGTGGCGAGCCGGGCGGCGGCCGGTTCGCCGGAGCGGCTGCTCAACCGGTCCAGGACGGGCGCCCATCCGGTCGAGGCGTCGAGGCGGGCGGAGCAGTCGTCGAAGGTGAGGTCTGTCAGCTCGATCCCCGGAAAGAGCCCTTCGCTCGGCTTGAGGCTGCTGAGCGCTTCATGACGGCTCGTCAGCAGCAGCGGCAGGTTGAAGGCGCCGAGGTGCCGCAGCGCGGGTGGGTAAAGGTCCTCCGCCATCTCGTCGAACCCGTCCAGGATCGCCAGCACGTGGCCCATGACGATCAGTTGAGCGGCCCATGTCCCTTTGTGGGGGAGCCGCCTGGCCAGGAAGGGGTGATCCCGCTCCAGGCGGTCGATCAGCCAGTCCCGCAGGGACGTGGCGGTGGGGTCCCATGAACCCAGGCTGAAGATCACCGGCACTGGCTCCTCGTCGGTCCAGTCGGCGTCCTCCAACCGGGCCTGCGCGAAGCGCCGGACCAGGATGGTCTTTCCCGAACCGGCCCGGCCCAGCACCAGCAGTTGACTGCGCTTTTCCTTCGCGTAGACGGCCGCGAGGTTCCTCAGCGGACCTGCCAGATTCAGCGGGGAAGCGTCCGCCAGGGCCGCCGAGGTCTCCCGGGCGCCGTTCCTCCGACCGGTCAACTCCTCGGGTGCCGCTCGGCAGTGCACGGGCAGCGGATGCCCGCTCCGCAGCTGCTGCTGAACCTGGTCCTGCCCCAGGTCGGCGAGGACCCTCTGTCTGAGGGTATGGAGGTTTTCGGTCAGCGTGTCCGGGTGGCGGCCCGGCCGGGGGGCGATCGTTACGTCGCCGGTGTAAATGGGCGCGTGGTTGTCCCTGCCCACCGCGACCGAGCGCGTGCCGTCCGCTCGCGCACCGGGCCGGTCGCTCACCGGGCGGGGGCGCCCCCCGCGCCGTCGCCGGTGGCGATGCTCCCCGAATTGTCCCTGCCCACGGCGACGGAGCGCTCGCCCTCGGCGTGGGCGGTGGGGGGAGGCGGAGACGCCGGGAGGAGCGCCGAGAGTTCCTTGGCGAGGTCCGGTGCCTCCGTGAGTGCCGTGCGCAGTGCGATCCTCAACTCCGCGCGGTGCAGGGCGAGCAGGTCAGGGTCCGCGCCCGCCTCCGCGAGACGTACGACCGCGGTGCGCACGGGGTCGGAGTCAGGGGCCGTGTCGGCGTCGTGGTTCAGCAGCCTGCGGATGAGGCGCTGCCCGAGCCGTACGGTCGCATTGGCGGCCTCGTCCTGGGTTCTGGTCAGCACGCTCGCGCCGTAGGCGGCGGCCGCGGCCTCGGCGGCCGGTACGATCTGGTCGAGCAGCGCAGTGGTGTCCAGCACAGGTAATCCTCTTGCCGCACAGGCGAGTTCGGTCCTCAATGCTAGCCATGCGGACACACCCGTCGAGCGGTTCGGCTGGGTACGGCCGAAAACATGCCAGGCTGGATCTCTTTTCGGATGCGCAGGCTCGAATGCGCCCACATGTGATCACTTTTGGAAGCCCGGTCAGCCCTCGCGCCCCTGCTGGAACCAACGCCCCGGACTGACCCGCCTCTTCGGGTATTACCCGCGCGTAGGGTCGCCGGTGGCGTGAGTGAGAATAGGGGCATTCGACGAGGGGCTGACGGGGTTTCAGCCTGGTCCCTCTCTCCCTGAACGCAACGAGGAGTTTCCGTGAACCGCACCTGCACCGCCCGCATACGACGTGTCGCGCTCACCGCGGCTGCCGGTGTAGCGCTCGCGGCGACTGTCACCGCCTGTGGCAAGGATGGCGGTAACGGGTCGGCCTCGGCCGGCGACTCCACGGCGTCCGCCAAGGCCACCGCGGAGTCGTCGAGCGGTGCGCCCCAGGCGGGCCAGGAGGGCTCCGGCAGCGGGAAGGAGGCCGGTTCGTCCTCGAACGGGGGCACGCCGGCGAAGGGCGGCTCGTCCTCGTCGGGCTCCAAGGCGGGCCCGTCCGGTGACAAGAAGGGCTACGGGCAGGCATGCGGGGCCGACGATCTGAAGTTCTCGGCACGTTCCGAGACGCAGGCCGGCGGCTACATTCTGTTGTCCGCTCGCGCCAAGCCCGGCGTCACCTGCACGATCCCCAGCGGGCTGCCCTCGGTCTCCTTCGGCTCCAAGGGCATCGAGGCGCACCCCGCCGAGCAGGCGGTCGGCCCGGCGATCACGCTCGGCGGCTCCAAGACCGCCTACGCCGGGATCAACCCCAAGACCACCAACAACAATGAGGGCGTCGAGTTCACGTTCCTCATCGCGGCCATCGGCACCTCCGACCCGAACCCGGCGAGCGTCTCCACCGGCTCCGTGACCGTCGACAGGCCCATCGTCACCAACTGGCACACCACCCCCACCGACGCCGTCCCCGGCGACGGCACGGACAGCTGACGCCGCAACGGCACGGCCCTGCTCCGGACACCGGAGTCGGGGCCGCACTGTCTGCGCGGTCGACTGGAACAGTCACTCAACGACGAGAAGGCGCAGAAAAGTCCCTCATCTTGGAAGTGCGCCCTGGAGCATTTACGGAAAGACCAGGGAAAAGACCGGGTTGGTGAGTTGGCTTGCAGCGGTGCTGACCGCATTCGTGACCGTGCTGGTGTGGTCGGTGCCGTCGCTGCAACCCACCTGGCCTTGCTGATTCGTCGAAGCCGCCTGGCTGTCACCGGCCGCTCGAAACCCGACGATGAATCGCAGCTCGTGCCGTACATGTGGTACGTGGCGTTCGCGTGAACGCCACCCAGGGTGTAAACGGCCGTGATCTTGTCGTTTCCGGCGTTGGCGTACGAACCCGCGTCGCCGTCCTGGCGGCACCGTTCACGCACCGTTCGGTCCCGGGGTGGGGCGCAGCCCGCTCTTCTCGGGTGCGCGGATGCGTGGCGCTGCGGAGGTGCTGTTGCGGGCTGCGCCGGTGGGCGCAAGGACTGCACAGGGTCCTTCCGGGATCTCCGGAAATCGACAAATCCGCTGGTCAACAGGATGAGAAAGTAGCGCTGCGGCGCTCGGGCGCGCCACCGTGGAGCTGCCTGATGTGCTACCTGATCTTCGAGGCAGGATGCGACCTGACCCCGTCCGCAGGTCAGACCGGAGGATGACGGCCGGTGTGCGGATGGCCCAAACTACTGATCCGGTTTTGGGCCCCGCGGATGAAGACCGGGCTGACCTGGCGCTCAAGAATGAACAGCGCGTCGTCCGTCTCGTTCCCAGGAGTACCCATGTCCCACGCGGCTGCCGCCCCGGAGGCGGTCCGGCCCGACCGCGGGCCGGACCGGCGTGTCCGGCAGTCGTACCCGCCGGGGCGACCACATCTGCACCCATGTGATCAGGGAGGACACCGCCCCTCGCCGCGCATGCTCCGTCGGCCGACGGATGCGCTCGGGTGGGACTTACGCGGCACACACCCCTGTCCGACGGCGGTGGTCCCGCTGGGAACGCGTCGTACGTCCGATCGCCGCAACGAGTGCATGTCAGGAAGACGGGACGAGTCCCATGGCAGGTTCAAGACGGGACGCCGGGAGGATTCCGGCGGAAGCCACCACCTTCGTCGGGCGGCAACACGAGTTGTCGCAGGCACGGACATTGCTTGCCCGAAGCCGACTGCTGACGTTGACGGGCGCGGGAGGAATCGGCAAGACCCGCCTGGCGCTACGGGTGGCTCGTGACGTCCGACGCTCCTATCGCGACGGAGCGTGGATGGTGGACCTGGGGCCGGTGGAGGACGACGCACTGCTCGCACAGACGGTGCTGGCCGCACTGGGCCTCGACCACCACTCGGCCTTGCCGGCGGTCACGGTGCTGGTCGACCACCTCGCGGACAAGCGGCTGCTGCTGGTGCTGGACAACTGCGAACACCTGCTCCACGCCAGTGCGGTCCTGGTCCGCACGCTGCTTGCCGCAGCGCCCGGCCTGAAGGTGCTGGTGACCAGCCGGCAGTCTCTCGGAATCGACGCCGAGTCCCTGCTGACGGTACCGCCGCTGCCGGCACCCGATCCTGACCGGCCACCGCCGCCGAAGGCCATGATGCGGTACGCGGCGGTGCAGCTCTTCGTTGAGCGGGCCTCGGCCGTCCTCGGTGATTACACACTCGGTGAGGACGACCGCCTGGCCGTCGCCGGTATCTGTCACCGTCTGGACGGCATCCCGCTCGCCATCGAACTGGCGGCAGCCCGGCTGCGGGCGCTGTGCCCTCAGCAGCTCCGCACCGTTCTGGACGACCGATTGGCTCTGCTGCACCAGGGGAGTCGTGCCGCCCCGGCGCGCCGGCAAACGCTGCGCGCGGCGATCGACTGCAGCTTCGACCTGTGTACCCCTCAAGAGCAGTGGGGATGGGCACGCCTTTCCGTCTTCTGCGGCGGCTTCGATCTGGAGGCGGCCGAAGCGGTCTGTGCGGGGAAGGAGCTCGCCCGCGAGCATGTCCTCGGCATCGTCTCGGAGTTGGTGGACAAATCAGTGCTGACCATGGAGAGCCGGCGCGGCCTGGGGCGCTACCGCATGCTGGAGACGATCCGTGAGTACGGCCTCGATCTCCTGCGCCTCGGCGGGGAGGAGGCGGCCGTACGGCGTCGACACCGCGACCACTACCGGGCGTTCGCCGCCCGTGCGGAGGCCGACTGGTTCAGTGCACGTCAAGAGACCTGGTCCACCCGTCTGTACCTGGAGCGCACCAACGTCCGAGCGGCCCTGGAATTCTGCCTGAGCACACCGCACGAAGTGGGTGCCGGGCTCGCCCTGGCCACCTCCTTGTGGGGCAACGCGCTGGGCGCGGGCAACCTGGACGAACAACGCCGTTGGCTCGGCCAAGCCCTCGCACGGGACGGTGAACCGACCCCGGTCAGAGCCAGAGCACTGTGGGTCGACGGCTGGCTGGCTCTCCTGCTCGGCGATATCTCCACCGCGAAGGCCCGGCTGGATGCCTGCCAGGACCTTGCGGAGCGGCTGGGCGATGCGGAATCCCTGGCCCACGCCGTGCAGTTCGCCGGGCTGACAGCGCTCTTCCGGGAAGACTTCCCGGAAGCGGTCCGCCTGCTGGAGGAGGCCTTCGACCGCCACCGCGCCACCGGGGATCTGTGGGCCGAGTGGACAGCCCTGTTCCTCCTTGCCCTTGCCTACTGCCTGACCGGCGACCCGCGCGCCTCCGCGATGGCGGAGCAGTGCCTGGCCCTGTGCGACGCCCACGACGCACAATGGTCCCGCTCCTACGCGCTGTGGCTCCTCGGGCTCCAGCACTGGCTCGGTGGGGACACCCGGCGGGCGATCCCCCTGCTCCAAGACGGGCTGCGCCTCGTCCGATCCGGCCGCAATCTCCTCGGCGCGGCCCAGTGCCTGGAGGTCCTGGCCTGGGCCACCGCGCAGGACGGACGCGCTGAACAGGCCGCCGCCCTCCTGGGTGCCGCCCAAACGGCCTGGCAGTCGGCCGGTATCGCACTGCCCGGACTCGGCCGCCTCCTGCACCATCACAGCGAATGCGAGGCCCGACTGCGCGGCTCCCTCGGCGATACCGCCTACGCCAGCGCCGTGACGACGGGGAGCAGGCTCACACTGGACCAGGCGACCGACTACGCACTCGGTGGGCCCCCCACCCCGCCGGCCACCCCGAGGCCCGAGCAGCCACCAACGCCCCTGACCCGACGGCAACGGCAGGTGATCGAGCTGCTCGCCCAAGGTCTGACCGACAAGCAGATCGCCGCCAAACTGGTGTTGTCCTCACGTACCGTGGAAGGACACGTTCATCGCCTGCTCGCCGTACTCGGCTTCCACTCACGCACCCAGATCGCCACGTGGGCGGTCGAGAAGGGCAATATGGCGGGTTCGTGAGGGCGGCATGACGGGTTTTCGGCGGACGCCGTTGTGACGTCCGCCGACGGTGATCGGACCGGAAGAACGGCAAGCCGCCGCGCCCGGAGTTCTTGCCGGCCTGCGCCCCGCAGGGAAAGGGACGCGTAGAGCCGGCAACGGCCTTCAGGTCAGGTTCAGCCCGCCATCCATCACGATGACCTCGCCGGTGAGATATGTGCTGGCGATCACCGACGCCACCAGGTCGGCCACGTCGGCGGGCTGTGCCGGACGGCGCATGGGCGCGCGGTCCCGCCACAACTCGTGTGCGTGCGCCCAGTCCTTCGTCATCGGCGTGTCCACCAGCCCCGGAGCCACCGCGTTGACCCGTACTTCGGGCCCGAGCGCGGCCGCGAGCAGCCGGGTCACGTGATTGAGCGCGGCCTTGCTCGCCGCGTACGGCACCGACGAGCCCTTGGGGCGCACCCCCGCGTGGCTGGTGACGTTCACTATGCTGCCGCCCCCAGGGGATGCGCGCAGCGCCGGAAGCGCCGCCGTGCACAGCACCCACGGCGCGATGACATTGACTTCCAGCAGTTGCCGCCAGTCGGCCGGCGTCGCTGCGGCCAGGTCGTCGTGCGGGATCGGCCAGCTGATACCCGCGTTGTTCACCAGCACGTCCAGCCGCCCGTACCGGCCGAGCGCCGCCTCGACCAGCCCGCGGGCCTCCTCCTCCACTGCCAGGTCGGCCCGCACGTACGCACCGCCGAGCTCCGCCGCCAGCGCTTCCCCGGCCTCGGCGCTCCGCCGCGAGTGCACGACGACCCGCATCCCGTCCGCCGCCAGCCTCCGCGCGACGGCCTCCCCGATACCCGACGTGGACCCGCTGACCAGGGCGACGGGCCGATCCGCCTGTTCCGTACTCATGCCCCGGATCCTGCCACGGTGGTGCGAGCGCGAGAGACTGCGGGATCGGGACCACGCTTGCCGTGCCTCGTGCGGCGACCGCGCTGGTCACAGTTCTCCACGACTGGCTGCGGCCGGCACCGCCCCGGAGCTGGTGTCAGCGGTGGCCCAGCACATTGACCACCCGGCCGTTGGGGTCGCGGACGAAGAACCGCCGCACACCCCACTCCTCGTCCTGCAACGGGTGCACGATCTCCGCGCCGCGCTCCCGCATGACCGCGTAGGCCGCATCCACGTCGTCCACTTCGATGCTCATGTCCGGGGTGACGGGCGCGGTCTTGTCGCCGGCCATGAAGCTGATCTGTGCGGCAGGACTGGAAGGGGAAGCGAGCGTCGTGATCCAGCCGTGGTTCATGGCCTCCTCGAATCCGAGCAGGCCATAGAAATCCCGGCTCTCCTGCACAGCCACTGACTGGACGTTGGGCACGACACGGCGAACGGCCATCGAAAGACTCCCTGTGAGAACGGCTGGCTCCCTGGCTCCTGTAGCTCCCCAGGGATATCAGGACATACCCGCCTTCGCGCGCGCTTTCGCAGGATGGTCTCGTCGGGCCCGCACGCCGGGTCCGGCACGGTGGACGGGGCGAGTTCACCGGGGGCGGTCATCGTGTGGACACGGGACATCGGTGTGTGCACCTTCGTGAGTGCCGGGTTGGGCAGTGCCGTGGCTGCGACCACTGCCCAACCCGGAGCTTGTCATGCCTGCGGTAGCGGATCCGGTTGCTCGTGTTCGCAGGCGTCGCCGAGGCCGTATGTTTCCCATGCGGGGAACGGGTCGTCGGTGAGCCGTTCCCCCGCGGCCAGGAGGCAGTCGGCCAGGGCCGCTTGCAGTGCCTCGGCGCGCAACCCGGTGCCGATGAAGACCAGTTCCTGGCCCTGGTGGTCGTCGGCATCGCGGGCCCCGGACGGCTCGAAGCGTGCGACGGCCCCGGCCTGTGACCACAGCCCGGTGACGTTCGGGCGGCTGGACAGCCAGAAGAAGCCCTTGGAGCGCAGGATCTGGCCGTAGGTGCCGCTGTCGAGGCCCTCGGTGACGAAGGTCCACAGCCGGCCGGGGTGGAAGGGCGCATCGGCGCGGAAGACCGTGCTGGAGATGCCGTACTCCTCGGTCTCCGGAATGTGGTCGCCGTTGAGTTCCTGTACCCAGCCCGGAGCCTGTTGGGCCCGCTCCAGGTCGAAGCGCCCGGTGCCGAGGATGTCGCCGGTGTCCACCCGGCCGTGCCGGGCGGGCACGATGCGCGCGGCCGGGTTGAGGCGGGTGAGCGCCGCCTGAAGGCGCCCGGCGCTCTGTTCATCGATGAGATCGGTCTTGTTGAGGACGATGACATCGGCAAACTCGATCTGGTCCATCAGCAGGTCGCTGACGGTGCGCTCGTCGTCCTCGTACTGCTCCAGGCCCCGCTCGGCCAGTCCGTCGCCCCCGGTCAGCTCCGGCAGGAAGTTGGCGGCGTCGACGACGGTGACCATGGTGTCGAGCCGGGCGAGGTCGCCGAGGGTCGCTCCGTCGTCGCGGGGGAAGGCGAAGGTGGCTGCTACGGGCATCGGTTCCGAGATCCCGCTGGACTCGATGAGGAGATAGTCGAAGCGGCCCTCGCGGGCCAGCCGGTCGACCTCTTCGAGCAGGTCATCGCGGAGCGTGCAGCAGATGCAGCCGTTGGTCATCTCGACCAGGCGTTCGTCGGTGCGGGAGAGCGCGGCGTCGCCGCCGCGCACCAGGGCAGCGTCGATGTTGATCTCGCTCATGTCATTGACGATGACCGCGACGCGCAGGCCCTCCCGGTTGCCCAGGACGTGATTGAGCAGGGTGGTCTTGCCCGCTCCGAGGAAGCCGGACAAGACCGTGACGGGCAGTCGGTTGTGCGTCATTCCGGCGGCTCAGCTCTCGGGGCGCAGCAGCCCGCGTTCGTACGCCTTGGCCAGGCGCTGCGGGACGAGGTGGGCGGTGCCGTCCACGGTGACCGGCACGAGCTGCGGAGTGGTGGCCTTCCACTGGGCGCGGCGGTGGCGGGTGTTGCTGCGGGACATCTTGCGCTTGGGTACGGCCATGGCGACCTCCTGTGTGACGGGGTGACGCCCGCACGCTACATGAAAATGGATTCCATTTCCAAGCTGGAACCTGTCGCTGTCTGCCTTTGTCGCTGGTGCGCCGGTGACGCCCTGCCGCGGTGTCACCCCACTTCGCGAGGAGCGACTCTCATCAGGAGGTTGGCGGGGTGGTTGGTAGATGTCATGACTCCCCGTACCTGCGTCTCCGGGAGCGGCTCCAGACGCCACCGGCGCGCCACGGCCGCGACCACCGTGGTCATTTCCGCGCGCGCGAACGCTTCACCGATACACCTGTGCCGTCCGGCGCCGAAGGGAAGGAATGCGCCGCGGGGAGCGGCCTTCTGGCCGGGCAGCCAGCGGTCGGGACGGAACTTCAAGGGGTCGTGGAAGTGATGCGGGTTCCGGTGCAGGACGAGGGCGCTGAACATGAACTCGGCACCTGGGGGAAACCGGTAGCCCGCGAGTTCGACCTCCGTGGTCGCTCGTCGCATCGTGACGCCTCCGGGGTTGCGCATGCGCAGCGCCTCCTCCACCACCCGCCGCGTATACGGGAGATGGTCGAGGTGTTCGAACGAGGGCGCCTCTCCGCTCCGCGTCCGCAGCTCCTCGTGGAGTTCCCGGTCGACGGCGGGGTGCCGGCCCAGCTCGTGGAAGAGCCATGCCAGCCCGCCTGCCACTGTCTCCGTGCCGGCCACCAACAGGGTGATGAGTTCGTCGTAGACCTGTTGGTCGGTCATGGTGTTGCCGCTGTCGGCGTCCTGGGCCTGCAGGAGCATCGACAGCAGGTCCGACTGCTCGGCGGTGAGGCCGGTGCGCCGGGTGCGGATGAGGTGATCGATGGCCCGGCGCAGTCGGTCGTGTGCGGCCGCAAGGCGGCGGTTGCCAGGAGTGGGGAGCTTCTGCCAAAGGCCGGTCGGATCGATGGCCCGGTGGTACACGCCGCGGAGCACGACGGGCACGTCGTGGCGGATGTCCGCGGCAATGTGCTCGTCGAGTGCGGTCGAGAACAGCGTGGAGGTGACGATGGCGAGGGAGAGGTCGACCATCTCCTGGGTGACGTCGACGACCTGTCCGGCCTGCCAGGAGGCGACTCGTTCTTCGGCCAGCCGCGCCATGGCTCGCGCGTAGTGATCGATCTGCCGGTGATGGAAGGCCGGTTGCATCAGGCGCCGCTGGCGGAGGTGGAAGGGTCCTTCGGAGGTGGCGAGGCCCTCGCCGAGGTAGTCGCGGAGCTTCTCGAAGGAGCGGCCCTTTGCGAAATGGCCGGCGTCGGCGACCATCACCCGGTCGACGACCTCAGGTCCGGCGAGGACGTAGGTCGGTGTGGGGCCCAGGTAGACGGCGACGATCTGGTCGTACGCGGTGAGGGAATCGAGGAATTCCAGGGGGCGCCGCCACATTTCGAGTGCGTGGCCGATCAGCGGAAGGCGTCCGGGAGCGGTGGGAGGAGCCGTGAGGTGAGCGGCGGTGGCCATATGTGCCTTCCTTTGGCCGCGGGCCGGTGCCTGCCCGGCGACCGAGTAGTACTCCTCGGGACGTCATGGACCGGTGATACGGGTGCAGGCGTTCGGAACACACCGGCAACCACCCGCCCGGCGACGTCCCCGCAGGTCGAGCAGCGCATGCATCACGGAAGGTAGTGCAATGGATACTCAGTGCGATACCGGGATCTCGGTCAGTCGAGGGCACCGGGGGCTGGAATGAGCCACCCAGCTGCGGACCGAGGCGTGCACCATGCGGAGCTTGGAGGCGTGCGCGCCCGTTTCCGCGGCCCTGGGACGCTTCTCGGACGGGTGAATTCGGGAACCTGGCCGCTCCCGGATTCACGGAGGACCGTTGGGTTGGGCGGATATCCGGATGATCGCTCTTCGGGCGTCCCCTGCCCATTCCTGTACACGTGCTTGAGGAGACGTTCCCTTGGCTACCGCTGATCTTCCCGGTCCTGATTCGCTGCTGCGCCGCACGCTGGGGGAGTGGCGGATCGGGTTGGTGGCGTGGCGGCTGCTGGTTCTGCAGACCGCGGATCCGGCGGTCGCCGCCGGCATGGCTCACTTCTCCACCTACCGCGCGCACCCGTGGCGGCGTATCGAGCACACCATGGACAGCGGGAAGCGGCTGTTCTTCTCCGACCGCGAAGGGCTACGCCGTGAGGTTGCCCGTCTGGAGCGCACGCACCGCCGTCTGGCCGGGACCGACGAGCAGGGCAGGCCGTTCACCGCGTTGGACCCGGCGGTGCGGGTGTGGGTACTGGTCACCTTGTACGAGTGCATGACGGCGATGCGGGAACTGTCCGGACGCCCGCTGACGCCGCCTGAACTGGATCAGATGTACGGAGAATTCCGAGCGGTGTGTTCCGAGTTCGGCCTCTCCGACGACCTGCTCCCGGCCACCGCCGCGGACGTGCCCGCGTACATGGACCGCACGATCCGCGAGCGCCTCGAATACAGCGAACCCGTGCGCTACCTGCTCTTCGACATGCTCCGTGAAGCACCCGCACCGCGCCGCCTCGGCCACCTGAAGCCGGCCTGGCCGCTTGTGCGCACGGTGGCTGCCCACGTGATCGGTGCGCTGACCACCGCGGACCTGCCGGAAGCCTTCCGGGAGCGCTTCAACGTGCCCCGCACCCGCCGTGCGGCCCTGCTGTCCTTCCTCCTGCACCGTGGCACGCGCGTGCTGATGGATGTGCTGCCCGAACACCGCCGCTACCGCACCCCGCCGGCGGGCAACTCCTCGACTTCGCAGCCCCCCACCGCCTCCACCGACCGTCCTTCCCCGCCGGAGGCAAGCCCTGTCCGGCTTCCCGCACCACGCCGCCGCAAGGGTGCCGATTGCCGCCCGGCGCGTCTGCGCACCTTCTTCCACCAGGTCCTCGACCAGACCGGCGACGGCCGCATCAGCTCGGCCGATCTGCAGGCCATGGCGCGCAACGTGTGCTGGCCGCTCGAACTCACCCCTGAGTGTGAAGCCCGCGTCTATGCCGCCTTCGAGACCTGGTGGCAGCACCTGCGGACCGGCATGGACGCTGACGACGACGGACAGGTGACCTGCGAGGAGTTCGTCACCGCCATGCTCACCGGGATCGACGCCGGGCCGGGCTACCTTGAGCAGGGGGTGCTGGTCGCAGTGCGGGCGATCTTCCACGCTGCGGACACCGACGGCAGCGGACACCTGTGCGCCGATGAGTACCGCACGATCTTCGGCGGCTCCCGGGTCCACCCCGCCGAACTCAACCACGGCTTCCGCCAACTCGACCACGATGGAGACGGCCGCATCACCGAAGACGAATTCGTCCAGGCCTTCACCGACTACTTCACCGCCCGCACCGACAACACGGCCGGCAGCCAACTCCTCGGACGCCCATAGCGGCCGGTGCGGGCCGAAGCGCCGGGAGCAGCCACTGATGACCTTGGCGGCTCAGTGGCGCAGCTGCGGCGACCGACTCGCCCTGCGCGCTGATGACCGTGGCGCGCTTCTCCCGCTCCGCCCTCCGCCGCGGCGACTTCGTTGCGGGCGTGAACGAGATCCGGTGATCGGCGCAGGGTCACGCGTGGTCGTCGCCACGCACCGGATCGGCCAGGGCGGGAAGGGCGTACAGCTCCGAGGGGTGCGCAACCGGTCCGGGCCGGCGGTCCCGGATCAGCCTGGCGCAGACGTAATATCCCATTCCGCCCACGACGAGTCCGACGAGCCAGGACAGGTCGGCGCCGCCGAGGAAGCCCACCAGGGGGCCGACGTACATGCCGCTGTTGATGAAGAGCAGTTCGGCGCCGATCGACACGAGGTAGATGAGCACCGCCCACCAGTTGAAGGTCCCGTAGGGGCCGTCCTTCGTCAGTAGCGCGGGAATGTCGTAGCGGCCCCGGCGAACGACGTAGTAGTCAACGAGGTTGATCGCGGACCACGGCACCAGTAGTGCCAGCACGAACAGGGTGATGTTCTGGAAGGTGTCCAGCAGGCTGCCGCTGGACAGGACGGCGAGTACGCCGGCGACCGTCGCGAAGCAGATCACGAAAATCGCTCGTGCCGCCGCGGTCGAGCGCACCCGGCCGTCCGCGGATACCGCGCTGAGCACGGTGAGGAAGGCGCCGTAGGGGCCCTCCGCGCCGGCCGGAACCAGGCCGAGCAGCAGCGCCGCGACCAGCAGCCCGCTGACCGACGGATAGCGGTCGGCCAGGAACCCGATCGCGTCGGAGTTCACCGCGTCACTGTTGACGGCCGCGGCCATCGCTCCGACGGTCATCGTGCCCGCTCCGCCCACGGCCGAACCGAGATACGTGTAGGCGAACGTCACCCTGGTCGGCGTGTCCTGAGGCAGGTAGCGGGAGTAGTCGGAGACGTAGGGAGCCCAGGTGACCTGCCAGGCGACGCACACCGACATCGCCGAGACGACGGCGGCGACGGAGTGTGTGGTCGCGCCGGACGGGGGGCTGGGAAGGTGCGGGACAAGCCATACGAACAACGCGATAAACACCACGCCCGAGATCACCGCGACGATCCGGCCGGCGGCGTGGATGAGCCGGTATCCCACCAGGGGGATCACCAGCAGCACCAGGTTGAAGACCACGATGCCCGCGGTCTTGGGTACATGGGCCCAGGTCGCGATCGCCTGCCCGGCGACGAGGCTGCCCTCGACGGCGAAGCCGAGATACATCAACACGACCATGAGGGAGGGCAGCACCGCGCCGTAGAAGCCGAACTGGGCGCGGCTTTGCACCATCTGCGGAAGACCGAGTTGGGGCCCCTGCGCGGAGTGGTAGGCCATGAACAGCCCACCGACCAGGTTCCCCACCACGATGCTGATGATCGCCCAGGTCAGATCGAGTCCCATCCCGATGGTCACCGCACCGGTGATCAGGGTGTTGATCTGCACATTGGTGGAGAACCACAGGGCGAGCTGGTGCCACGGCCTGCCGTGGCGCTCCGCGGCCGGAATGTGTTCGATCGTTCGCCGCTCCAGCGCGAACGGCGGGTGCCGCTTCATCGTGCCTCCCGGGCTCCGTGCCCGGACCCGACGGCTGCGGCAATCATGGCCAGCCCCGCGGCATGTTCGGCACGGGCGTCGCGGGGGTGCGGCAGGCTGGACAGCTTCACGATGACGACGTCTCGTTGCGGGTCGAGCCAGAGGTACTGGCCGAAGATGCCGATCCCGAAGAGCGTGCCCACCGAGTCGCCGGGGTTCCACCACTGGTTGCGGTAGGTGCCGTTCGGGTGGATCGACCCGAGGTCGCGGTCGGGCAGCACCGCTGCCCGGCCGCCCCTGCGCGTCGCGTGGATCCACTCCTGGGGAATGACCTGCCGGCCGTCGACCACACCGCCGTCCAGCACGCACCGGCCGAACCGGGCGAGATCGCGGGCGGTGGCGCTGATTCCGGCGCAGGCGTACGGGGCGCCCTCCGGATCCACGGTGACCACGGCGTCGTGCTCGGCACCGATACGGGACCAGACCCGTTCGCCGAGCACGTCCGGATAGGGCTGTCCCGCGGCGCGCTCCAGCACCCAGGCGAGCACGTCGGTGGTCGCCGAGCAGTACTGGAAGCGCCGCCCGTGCGGGCCGTCGGGCTCCAGGCCGGTCAAAAAGGCACGCACGCCGGCCGGGTCCCCGTCGTGCTGGGGCCGCCAGCCCGCCGCCCGATCCCCGGTCTGCACCTGCGACCGCGGATCGTCGTAATCCTGGCTGAACCGCAGCGCCGCGGTCATGTCCAGCACCTCGCGCACCGTCGCCGTCCCATAGGCCGACGACGCGAGTTCGGGAACGTATGTCTCCACCGTGGCCGACACATCCAGCACCCCCTCGGCCACCAGACATCCCGCGGCCATGCCGGCGATCGACTTGGAGATCGACATCAGTGCGTGCCGACGGTGGGGCGCCGCCTCGCCGTAGTAGCGCTCGAACAGCATCTGTTCGCCGCGCAGCACGACGATCGCGTCGGTCGCCGTCCGCGCCAGGAACTCGGCCACGGTCGAAGAGCCTTCGCCGGTCGCGATCACCGCCTCCTCCAGCTCCACCTCGGCCGCAGCGAACCGGCGGTGGCCGGCCCTGCCGCGCGGGATCACCGCGGTGGACAGCAGCCGCTCCATATGGTTGAACGCCCAGTGGTTGTCCGGCGGTTCGAGCCAGTTGTCGGGCGTGGCCGGGTTTTCGAGGGGGGTCTGCATCGATGCGCTCATGGTGCGGATCTCCTGTTCCGGACGACGAGAACGGGAGACTCAGCGTCGCGAACCCGAACCATGCTGTCCAATACTGATTGTTGCCCTATCTCCATGCCGCTCCGGCATAATGGGCCCGTGGGGATCAACCGTTTTCGCTACTTCCTCGCGGTCGTCCGTACCGGCACCGTCACCGAGGCGGCACAACGGCTGCACGTCGCGCAGCCGGCGGTGTCCCGGCAGCTGCGCCATCTGGAGACCGAGCTGGGACTCGTCCTGTTCGACCGGACCGGGCCGCGACTTCGGCTGACGAGCGCGGGGCGGCAGTTTGTCGCCGTCGCCGAGGACCTGGTCTCCCGAGCCGACCGGATCGACTCCGTGGCCCGGCACATGGCACGCGGCGAGCTGTCCCGCGTAGTCGTGGCCGCCGCCCAGACCACCATCAACGAGGTGCTCGCACCGTTCGTCGCGACCCTCACCCCCAACGATCCGTTCATCTCGGTACGCGAAGTACCCGCCGACCAGATCCAGGCCACCGTGCACGAACAGGCCGATCTCGGCATCGCCGCGGGGCCGGCCCACGACCCGATGCTGGCCTGGCGCCCACTGACCGACGTTCCCCTGCGCGCATACGTTTCCCCCACCCACCAGTGGGCCACCCACGGTCGACACACCATCACGCTCGCCGAACTCGTCACCGAAAAGCTGCTGCTGCTGACCCGGGAACACCCGGCGCGAACCGTCCTCGACCAGGCCGTCTCCACAGCGGGCCTGACCTACACCGATGTGACACAAAGCAGCAACGCCCTGATGTGTCAGGCGCTTGCGGTCAGCGGCGTCGGCGTCGGCGTCGTCACCGACCTGCCCCGGTTCGGCGGCCATCCCCTGCTGATCGACACCGCCGGACCAACCCCCCTGCGCCTACAACTGCGCGCCTGCTGGCCGCCGGACCACTACGCCGCACAGGCACTCACCACCATCCTCGACCGCCTCGCCGAATTCGCCGCCACCTACGTCCACGACACCGCATGGCAGGCCTCACCCGACAACCACCAAGACCCATGAACCTTGACGGGATCGCCGAGTGTCATGGAGGACGATTCGTGTGCAGGGCGCCGAAAAGGCCACCGTGCCCACGTCGAGGGGTGGTCGGCCCTGGCAGGCCCGGCCTGCTGATCGCCGATGATTGATGCGTGCGGGCTGGGCAATGGCGTCCGGCGGGTGCTCGGGGGTGGGGCAGTGATCGAGGTCGGGCAGCAGGGCGCGTTCAGCGTGAACAGTGTCGGCATGGAGCGCTGGCCGTTCCCCTTGAGCTTCAGCGTCCGCGAGGCCGAGGGGCTGTGGCACGGCACCTGGCGGATCACGCCCGCGGAGTAACACGAGGAGCCACCCCGACGAGGTGCCGGGTGCAGGCGGTGGCGGGTCACACAGCGTACGGAGGGGCGCCGCGAGGTCGACCCGGGCCGGGGCCAGGCCTTGTTTCCCGACTGGGCCGGGGGTGCCACCCGACGTGGCCAACTACCGTGCTCAGTTGTGACTGAGCACGGTACCTGGCCCCGATGGACAACTCCGATGCTCAGAATCGGCCTTGCAGTGACGCCAAACGCAAGCTGGCCCGCCTGCTCGTGTCGAGCAGTGGAACCCGCACCTCGACCCGTGGGCCCCGCCCCGGCGTGAAGGGATCAGACAGCAGAAGAGCGCAGGGCACCTGCTCGTCGACGATTTCCGGTAACCGGTCGCACACCGTCTGCCCCGACGCGCCCGCAACGGGGACCACGGTTAGCGGCCTGACCGCAACCATCAAGCCGGGGAAAATCGCGAAGAGGGCTTTCCGGCCGTCCTGGATGGGTCTTGACCTGGCCGCATGTCTCACCGTCTGCGGGCTGCCTCGTAGATCGCTTCGCGGTCTGCCCGGCTCACCAGGTCGGGTCGGGCCAACAGCCCGCCTACGAATGCGACGACAGATGGTGGTCAAGCTTGCCTATGCGCCCTGCAGGGCCAGGAAGGCCGTCTGTGGAGATGCTGGTCATGGGCGAGCTTCACACCCCCGCAGGGCAGCGGCCTGTGGTTCAGGCGGTGCGTCGGGCCAACCTTGCTGTAGGTCCGGGGCTCTTGGTGCAAGGGCCTGCTGGGACCACACCACGGGGAGCGATACCCCGCCATGATGACGGGCGTCCGGTGCTCTCTCAGACGCTCAACTGCCCTGCGAATACCGAATTTGCATGGCGGGGATGATACTCCACCGGGCGATGGCCGAACGTGGCCCCCGTGAGGTCAAGGCCGCTGAGCGGCATGTTTGCATATGTTGGTGATCGTTAACGCACAGGAAACATCCGAGCCGCGCACGTACGTGGACCGCATTCTGGAGCACTGGAACACGGACGAGGACGCCGAGGCGCTCGTCCAGGGGACGCAGCGGCTGACCAGAGGGGAAGCCCGGCGGCAGCTGTTCAGGCTGGGGCATGCGCTGCGGGGGCAGGGGCTCGCGCCCGGCGACGGGGTGGGGCTTTTTCTGGCCAACCGTGTCGACTCGGTCCTCGTTCAGCTCGCCGTCCATCTCATCGGCTGCCGCGTCGTCTTCTTGCCGCCCGAGCCGGGGCCCGGCGAGCTCGCCGCGCTCGTCGAGCAGTCCCGGGCGCGCGCCGTGGTCACCGACCCGCTCTTCGCGGAACGGGCCGCCGACGCGGCCGGCCGCAGCGTCCACGCCCCCGCACTGCTCAGCCTCGGCCCTTGTGAGCAGCGGTGCGCGGACCTGCTGGCCCTGGCGGCCGAGTGCCCGGACGCGCGCCCCGACGGTGTGCCCGCCCCGGGAGCGGACGAGGCCGTCACCGTCCTCTACACCGGTGGAACCCTGGGCCGCCCCAAGCTTGCCGCGCACACCCACCGGCTCTACGACACGCTGGTCGACCTCTTGACGGACGACGCGGAGGACTCCGGCCCCGCGTTCTTCCCGACCATGGACCCGAGCACGGACAGGGTGCTCGCCGCCACGCTGCTCACGCACGGCAGCGGCCATCTCACCTCGATCCAGGCCCTGGTGACGGGGTCCGCCCTGGTCGTGCTGCCCGAGTTCGAAGCGGACGCGGCGCTGACGGTGCTGCGCGAGGAGCGGATCACCGCCACCATGTTCGTGCCGCCGATGATGTACGCGGTGCTCGACCATCCGGAGTGCAAGCCGGGCGTCCTGCCCGCGCTGCGGCAGATCGCCGTGGGCGGCGCGGCCACGTCGCCCAGCCGGCTGCAGCAGGCGGTCGAGGTCTTCGGGCCGGTGCTCGGCCAGGGCTACGGGCAGTCGGAGGCGCTCGGCATCGCCGCGTTCGGCGCGGATGAGCTCGCTTCGGAGTGTGCCCTGCGCCCCGAGCTCTGGCGCAGCTGCGGTCGCGCGATATCGGACACCGAGATCGAGATCCGTGCCGAGGACAGCACTGCGGCGTTGCCCGTCCGGCAGGTCGGCGAGGTGTGTGTCCGGGGCAACGCGGTGATGCTCGGCTACTACGAGGACCCGGAGCGCACCGCGGCGGCACTGCAGGACGGCTGGCTGCGCACCGGCGACCTGGGCTACCTCGACGCCGAGGGCTACCTCTATCTCGTCGACCGGGCCAAGGACATCATCGTCACCGGCAGCACCAGCGACAACGTCTACTCCAGAGTCCTGGAGGACTTCCTGCTCACGCTGCCCGGTGTGCGCAACGCGGCGGCGCTGGGCGTGCCGGACGAGGAGTACGGGGAGGCCGTACAGATCTTCCTTGCCACGGCCGAGGGTGTCGAGATCGACCCGGAGGCGGTCGGCGCGGCGGTGACCGCCGAGCTGGGAGAGCTGTACACGCCCCGGAAGACGGTGCTGCTTGACCAGCTGCCGACGACCAAGGTCGGCAAGGTGGACAAGAAGGCGCTGCGCGCCGCG
Source organism: Streptomyces lydicus (assembly GCF_004125265.1). Taxonomy (GTDB): domain Bacteria; phylum Actinomycetota; class Actinomycetes; order Streptomycetales; family Streptomycetaceae; genus Streptomyces; species Streptomyces lydicus_C. The sequence goes on along the minus strand of NZ_RDTE01000003.1, from coordinate 626,820 downwards.
TGGACGAGCGGCGCCTTGGCCACGCCATAGGCTCTGTTGTTATGGAGGCACCCGGCCGGTTCGGGGTCAAGTGCGCTGTGAACACAGGGTTGTTGTGGCGCGCCTCGACCGGTTGTGCCTCCCCTGCGAAAGAGCGGAAGTGCGGCGCAGCTGTCCTCTGGGTGCCCTGCCGGGAGGTCGCAGAGGCTGTGTTCGTGCTGGAGCCTCCCGGTCTCGATCCTTTCACCGAGGGACACGTCGCCACCTGGATCCCGGACGGGTGGGGCACCCTCGGTGACGAGGGTGCTGACCTGGGGAAACCCACCAGGCGTTGCCAGAAGGCTCGAAGGGCGTTTCAGGGCCCTCAAGCATAGTGGCGCTGATCTTGGGGTGCTTCTCCGTTGTCATCAAGGCCCGATCTCGCCATGAGCCGCAAGGCTCTGCGAAAGGGGCAGACGGACGGTACGGTGCGAGGGTGGCTCCGCGGCATCCCCCGTCCGCGGAGCCACATTTGTGTCCGCCGGCCAGCGGAGCCGGCCAGCGGGGAGTCGCGGGCCAGTCGCCGCGGCGGCGGGAAACGTCGTGGTGTGCTGGTGCGTGGTGCGTGGTGCGTGGTGCGTGGTGCGTGTGGCGAGGCGTGCAGTGCCCAGGCGGGCTGGTCCACACTTGGACCGGCCCAGATGGCCCAGGTAGCGAGGGAGCTGCTCGGCTTCTGAGCAGCGAAGGCGTCGAATGGAACCCCCGCGCCCTCGGACAGGTTCGTCCAGCGCATCCAGCGCCCGTCGATGCCGTGCTTCCAGCCAGCTTCCACGAGTGGCCCGGTTGCGGCGGTGACGGACTTCTGGTCCGAGGCACTGCCGACGGCTATGTCCCATCCATCACCGGCGAGGTGGTCCAGCAGCTTCGGACAGATGCCCGGCTGGTGGCGGCCGACCGCTCCGCCGACCGCCTCGTGTCGTTTGCTGCCTGTGATTGACCAACTTGCGGCGATCAGTGGTGGCCATCTTCCCGACACCTTGCCGCCTGTGTAGATCGGTCAACCAAGGTCCGCTGGCGCAGGGCAGCCGAACGCGGAAAGGTCATGCCGTATTGCGCAAGGTCGCGCTCGTCGGCATGACGGCGCCCTGCTGCCGGGTTCGTTCGGTCCTCGCCCGGCGCACCGCGGCCGCGCGGGTCGCGGCGCCGCTGCGCGCGGCCCGCCTTCGAGGGGCCGGCGCATCGTCCGGCACCGCTTCCGGCTCGGGGAATGCTCTGCGGGACAGCTCCCGCATCGCGGCGGTCTGCCGCTCCACCGCCTTCGCGAAGTTCAGTTCTGCGTCGTGTCCACTTGGCCGCCGCCGTCTTCCTGCGGGTTTTCGATCTTTTCTTTCCTGCTCGCACGGGGATCGACCCTTCCGGTGGTCGCATCGACGTAGACGGGGTCGAGCACCACGCTCTTGTCGTCGGTCTCCAAGCCGGTCAGCCATTGAGCCCGCCACCTTCCCGCGCGCTGAACGGCCAGCAGTTCGCTGTCAGCAATGCGTACTTTGTGGCCCTTGGGCTGTTGCAGGGTCTTGAGTGCCGTGCGCTGGGCTGTCTTCTTGTCGACGGTCAGCGCCGGCAGGCCATGAGGGTGTTCCTCTGCGCGGACCAGGAGCTGGGAGACTCGGCCGGCGGTGTTGACCTGAACGTCCAGATGCATCGGCATCAAGACGCCGTCGCTGTTGCGCTGCCGCCAGCTGACGATCCACCCGAGCTCGGCCCGGTCCCCTACGGGGTATACGTGCGGCTCGGAGCCGCGCAACTGGCTTGGGTAGTGCTCCTGGGCGTAGCGGCGTGCGATGGGGAGCGCGTCCTTCTTGCTGCCGGGCTTTCGGGCGACGCCTGGTATGGGGTAGCTGGACGAGGTGGTCTTGCTGGAGCTTTCGAGGCTGACGTTGAGTTGTGAGGCATCTGGCCAGGTGAGCTCGGCGAACCCGTCGTTGAGGGCGATGAGCAGGGTGTCGGGACTGTCGTCGACGCCTGCTTGCAGCTGTACGTTGCTGATCTTGTAGCGGTCGCCGAAGGCTTGGCGGATGGCTCGGTGCGCTGCTGCCCTTTCCTTGTCTCCGGTGAGTTGGAGGCTGGTGGCGTCGACGGCGACGGGGGTGATCCAGGTGGCTGCGGCACTGCCGGCCGCGGCAAGGGTGGTGGCCGTGGTGAGGGCGGTGGCCCGGGCGTGGCGGCGGGGTGAGATGGCGGGTCGTTTGGCCAGCCGCAAGGCAGCCCAGGCGATTGCGGTGCCGGCGAGACCGCCCAGGGCGTTCATCTGCAAGTCGCTGCTGTCGCATCCCCGGCTGACGCCGGGGACCAGGGTTTGCAGGAGCTCGGTGCACAGGGAGAGCAGGATGCTGCCCGCGACGACCGGCAAGAGCGTGCGCAGGGCCATCAGCCCGAAGAAGCCGATGGGCGCGAAGAGCAAGAGGTTGAGCAGTCCTTGCTGGGTGGCGAACGGCTCAGCGTAGTTTCGGTTGATCACGCAGACACGGCTGGCTTCGGCTGCGGCTGCCCCGCTCGGCAGGAAGAGAGTGAGAGCGACTTCCGCCGTGACGGCCGCGCCGAGCGCGGCGTGGGACCACGGCCGTCCGCCGGCCCGGTGCGCGAGCCAGAAGCACAGGGCGGCGACAAGAAGGACGGCTAATGCCGCTGTGACGATGAAGCCGGTCTGGTTTTTGAATATGGCGGAGAACACGAACGCAGTGTCCTACATCCTGGAGAGCTGACAGAAGGTGGTCCGTGCCCGCACTGCCCCGCGGAGGGCACGGACGGTCAGCTGCAGTCGGCCAGGGGCATCTGGAACGTCTGCTGGCCTGGCACCTGGAGAAGGGCCACGGTGCTCGAGCAGTAGGAAATGTTGTTCCAGTTACCTGTCTTGGTCGTCCCGCTGGACTGACTGAACCAGCCGCTCCAGGAAGTCGATCCCGCCCGGTTGAAACCGACGCGGGCCGTGATGCTGGAGCCGCCGGTCTTCTTGTACCTGGTGGACGCTCTGTTGTTGGTGTACTTCTGGTGGTACAGCTCACCGCTGCTCAGGGATGAGCAGGTGTAGTTGCGGGTGCAGCTCACCATGGCCGACGTCTTGGCCGGCCCCGTGGCCGCTTCGGCGTGGGCAAGCGGCATGGAGCCGATTGCCGCCGGCGTCATCCCACTCAGCTCGCCGGTCCTGTGGTGTGAGGCCGGGCGCAGCACGGCATTCTGAGACGATCGATTAGTCCGTGCGCGGGACTGCTGGTGATGAAACCGGACCGCGCGATGTCGAGTGTGTGAAGGTGCGGCGGTAAGCGGTAGGGGTGGTGTCCAGCGTGCGCCGGAAGTGCAGCCGTAGGTTGGCTGCCGTGCCCAGCCCGCAGTCCCGCGCCACCTGATCCACGGAGAGGTCCGTGGTTTCCAGCAGCTCCCGCGCCCTGCCGAGCCGGGCGTTGAGCACCCACTGCAACGGGGTGGTGCCCGTCTCCTCGGTGAACCGGCGCATGAAGGTGCGTTGCGAGAGGCCCGCGTGCCGGGCAAGCACGCGCAGCGTGAGCGGTTCGCCGAGCCGGTGCAGGGCCCATCCACGGGTACCGGACAGCGACGCCTCACCGGCCACCGCGACGGGAGCCGGCACGTACTGGGCCTGCCCGCCGTCGCGGTGCGGGGCCGCGACCAGACCGCGGGCGATCCGGTTGGCCACCTCCGCGCCCAGGTCGTGGCGCACGATATGCAGGCACAGGTCGATGCCGCAGCACACCCCGGCCGAGGTGAGCACGTCGCCCTCGTCGACGTAGAGCACGTCGCGGTCGACCGTGACGGCCGGGAATTCCCGCTCGAAGTCGTCGATGTGCTTCCAGTGGGTCGTGGCGTGCAGCCCGTCCAGTACGCCCGCCGCGGCCAGCGCGAAGGCGCCCGTGCAGATCGACACCACACGCCGGCCTCGGTCGCGGGCTTCGGCCAGTGTGTCGAGCACGGCGTCCGGCAACGAGAGGACCGGTTCGAACCCCGGCACGATCACGGTGTCGGCGCTGCGCACCTGCTCCAGGCCTCCCTCGGCGAGCAGTGCGAAACCCGCGGTGGTGGCCACCTTCGTGTCCAACGCGCACAGGGTCATCTCGTAGGGGGTTTCCGGCCGGGTGGTGAAGATCTGCGTCGGGATCGCCAGGTCGAGCGGGGTGACCCCGTCCAACGCCAGGACTGCGACTCGATGGGCTGCCATGGCAAGATTCTAACGAGGTAAGGAAATATTGCCTCTCGCCAGGTCAGGGTGGTCGCGGTCAGGCTGAGGACATGACCGGACCTACACGCGAGGCGACCGCCGACCCGATCGCGCTGCCCAGCACACCACTTACCGACGCCGTCATGAACCTCATCCGACCGGTGGAAACGCCGTCCGTCTTCAACCACAGCATCCGCAGCTACCTATTCGCCCGGCTGGCCGCCGGCCGCCTCGGCCTGACCGTCGGCCACGACTACCGGGACGACCTGTTGTTCGCCGCGTGCGCGATGCACGACCTCGGCCTGGCGTCGGACGGCCCGCACCGACAGCGGTTCGAGGTCGAAGGCGCCGACCGGGCCGCCGAATTCCTCACCCAAGAGGGGATGTCCACGGCCGACGCCGACCAGGTCTGGCAGGCGATCGCCCTGCACACCTCTCCGGGCATCGCGGAACGCCGCGGCACGCTGTGCGTGCTCGTCCGCGAAGGCGTCGCCCTCGACTTCGGAGTCCCGGCGAGCGCCGACCACCTCGACGCGGTCACCGATGAGCAGGCCGACGCCATGCACGCCGCCTATCCACGGCTGGACATGATCCGCTCACTCACCGACGCGATCGTCGCGCAGGCCGCGAAAGACCCGAAGAACGCACCCCGGTACACGACCCCCGGCGAACTCCTGCGCGAACGCCAGACCTTCGGCCGGACCCGGCTGGAGCACACCGGTCGTTCGTCCCGCTGGGGCGACTGACTCGACGGGCTCCACGACCCGTCAACAAAGAAGTCAACAGAGGCTCGACAAAGAAGAGGAAGCACCGCAAATGACCGTCCACACCGTCGAGATCCCCGAGAACAACGCGGTCTTCGGGGAGACCACCCATGCCTTCGCAAGCTTCGGCTATTCCGCCGCGGTGCGTGCGCACGGCCTCTTGTTCATCGCCGGAACGATCGGTCGCCGCGCCGACGGAACCATCCCGGACACCATCGAGGAGCAGACCGAGATCGCCATCGGGAAGATCGAGGAGATCCTCCGGATGGAGAACCTCGACATGTCCGCCCTCGTCGACGTCACCAGTTACCACGTCGACATCCGCCGGCACCTGCCCGGATTCATCAAGGCCAAGCAGCGCCTCGTCGAAGCGCCCTACCCGACCTGGACGATCATCGGGGTCAGCGGCCTCGCCAGCCCGGGTCTCCTCGTTGAGGTCCGCGCGACCGCCGCGTATCCCGACGCATCCCGGTAGACCGCCGCTCCTGGACCGACCCGGAGCGCCTGGTCGAGCAGCTGACCGGCTGCGGCTGGTTGGGCCTGCCGGGCGCTGCCGGCGATCTGTTTGCCTCCCGGCCGGAGAACCCCACCCCGGGGTGCGGTGATCAGAACAGCAGGCAGAGGGGGCTCCCGTGGAAACACGGAAACGGTCCCTTCCCCGTACGGGGAAGGGACCGTTGTCAGAGCGCCCGGCAGGCCTTGCACCTGCATCTCCCACCGGCTGGTGGACGTCTTTCCTTGGACCACAGACGCGCGGTTCCGGCCCGGAGGCCGAAGTTGCGTCATGATCATACTGCATCGGTGCGCCGGCGGCGAGAATCCGTCGCGCTCCACGCAGGCCAGGTCAAAGGTTTGCTGAGAGGTTTGCTGTTTATGGCGGATCGGCCATAAACAGCAGAGGACCCCGGAGTGCTCTCCGCCGAGGCGGAGGCAGCCGGCCAGGGCGACCGGCTTACAACTGCCGGTTGCCCGTCGGTAGCGCAGGCGAGGTGCCGGTACGCCAACGCTGCACGTCTCGGGCCGGCTTACTTGAACCAGAACTTCACGCCGCGGTGGTGGGAGCAGGTGCCGGAGAAGTGCTTCGCGTATGACCAGGTGCCGTCATTGCACTTGGCCATAACGCCCTTGGGATGCTTGATGTGGGTACGGCAAGTGCCAGTGGTGTGGTGGGGCGAGGTGGACTGTGGCGGCCTGAGCCGTGCCTGTGCCGATGGCGACGGGTGCGATGACGGCGGCGCTGAGCGCAGCGGCGGCCAATGCGCTTCGGATGCGACGCGAGCGGGCCATCAACCGGCTCAAGCAACACCGGGCCGTGGTCACCCGCTATGACAAGCGCCGCTACGTCTACCTCGGGACCGCCACCGCCGCGGCCCTCACCATCTGGCTCCGAACATGATCGACCGGACACGTTCTGGCTGTTCCCAGCCCTGCACGCGGCTTGTCGTGCAGTCCGCTTTTTCCCATTACGACGCAATGACTTCAAGGACTTCGCGTAGCGAGGTGACGCCGTCAGAAGCGAGGAAGTGACCGGCTCCGGGAACCACCTCTGCGGAGGTCGCGAGCAGGCCGGCAAGGCGGTCGGTGTGACCGGGGGGAACGTACGGGTCTGCGTCGGACCGGATGATCGTGAGTTGGCCGATGTGGCTGCTGAGCCCCTCCACGTCGCAGCCGTCTCCGATGTATGAGTTCAGCTCCGGAAGTGCGGGCAGTTGGTCGACGAAACCGGAGACCAGCACGAGGGTGCCAAGGTGCCAGGGGGCCGGAAGCGAGCACAGATAACGCAGCACGGTCAGAGCGCCCAGGCTGTGCGCGACGACAATCGAGTTCTCGTCAAGGGTACCCAAATCGGTACGTACTGCTTCCAACCACTGTGCGGGGTCTGGGTCTTGCGGGTTCGGAAGAGCAGGGATCGTGGTGGGGATGCCGCCCGCGTTGAGTCGCTCGGCAAGCCAAGCAAACCAGTGATCTTCGGGGGATGCGCCGTAACCGTGGATGATCGAGGCACGCTGCTGGGTTGTTCCAGTTGTCATGCCACAGGACGGTATGAGTTCACGTCAGCGTGAAGGTCAAGCCGATGAGGAGGATCGACGGTGCTGATCAGCGAACTCGCTGAGCTGACCGGTGTCAGCGCACGAGCGCTACGCCACTACGAGGACCGAGGACTCTTGGCCCCGGCTCGCAACAGCAGCGGATACCGGGACTACTCCGAGTGCGATGTCACCCGCGTAGCCCAGATCAGGACGATGATCTCCGCTGGTTTGGGAACCTCGACCATCCAGAAGTACCTCGATTGCGCTCGCACCGGCGAGCACGGCACTTCCCTTGAGATGTGTCCAGACCTGCGGGCCGAGCTGGACGCCTTGGCCAGACGCCTCGACGCCAGACAAGCCGAACTCCGCGAGACGCGCCGACGATTGAGCAGGATCGCATCCGTGGGTTGAGGCGCGCCAACAAGGTCATGGCCGACCGCCGGTGAGTGTGATGGCCGGTGGGGTGCCGTGCGCGTCGGTGATCACGTGGTGCTTCGAGCCCGGTCTGGCGCGGTCGACCGGGCTCGGCCCGGTTTTGGTCCGCCCCGATGGGCCTGCCGGTGCGAGCCGTCGAGCACCGCCCGGGGCCAGTCCGGCTTTCCCGCCTGGTGCAGCGCGGTCAGCAGCACCTGGTGCAGCCGGTCCCACACCCCGGCCTCGTTCCAGTCCCGCAGCCGCCGCCGGCAGGTCATCCCGGAGCCGAAGCCGAGCTCGTGCGGCTGCCACTCCCACTGGATACCGGAAGGTTGTACTTCGCCCTGCCGAGGGGAGCCAAGACCCTACCGTCGACATGCCCCCTTCGGTGGCCGAGGGGCTGAAGCGTCATGTCGACGCGTTCCCGCCGGTAGAGGTGGAGCTTCCGTGGGGGATGGCTCGGGCACTCCTCGCCTGTGATCACCCTCAGTTACTATGCTCACTTCATGCCGGAGGCCGGAAGCGAGGGGCGCACCGCCATCGACGGACTGCTCGGGAAGCAGGGAGAACCGCATGCCATGCGAAACTCCCCGGATTCTCCCCAGGGCCGTTGACGGGCGATTTCCGCTGCCGCACCCGGCCGAAGTCGATCATGGATTGCAAGGCGGAAGAGATGGGTGGCCTGGGAAAGTGCTTACAGAGGTGACAGCGACTCGCTATGTCACGCCGTTGCGTGAAGGCGGATCGCTTCCGGGGATCGTCGAGGCCGACGACCTCGGTACCTACGTCATGAAGTTCACCGGTGCCGGGCAGGGGCGGAAGACGCTCGTTGCCGAGGTGATCTGCGGCGAGCTGGGCCGGCGGCTCGGGCTGCGGGTGCCGGAGCTGGTGCGGATGCAGCTCGATCCCGTCATCGGGCTGGGGGAGCCGGACCAGGAGGTGCAGGAGCTGCTGAAGGCCAGCGGGGGGCTCAATCTGGGGATGGACTACCTCCCCGGGTCGCTGGGCTTCGATCCGCTCGCCTTCGAGGTGAGCGCGCGCGAGGCGGGCCGTGTGGTGTGGTTCGACGCCCTGGTCAACAACGTCGACCGGTCCTGGCGCAACCCCAATCTGCTGGTCTGGCACGGCGAACTGTGGCTGATCGACCACGGTGCGGCGATGATCTGGCACCACAACTGGCCGAGCGCGCAGAAGGCTTCGGCCCGGCCGTACAACGCCTCCGACCACGTGCTGGCCACCTTCGGGCCGGATATCGCGGCGGCGGCCGAGGAGTTCGTTCCGCTGATCACCGAGGAGCTGCTGGCCGAGATCGCGGCCGAGGTGCCGGACGAATGGCTGGCCGACGAGCAGGGCTTTGATTCCCCGGACGCGCTGCGCCAGGCCTATGTGAGCACGCTGCTGGCCCGCGCCGGGACGATCAGCGAGCGGATCACCCTCGGGGAGCCCACCGGGGACAAGCCCTCGCAGGTGCCGGAATGGCTGGCCGCACGGCTGGTACGGAGGGCGGTGAAGTGACCGGTCTGCACAACGGGCGCGACGTTTTCGAGTACGCGCTGCTGAAGGTCGTACCCCGGGTCGAGCGCGGCGAGATGATCAATGCCGGTGTGGTCGTGTACTGCCACGCCCGGCGCTTCGTCGAGGCCAGGACCCATCTGGACGAGGCCCGGCTGCTGGCCCTGGATCCCACGACCGACGTGGCCGGGGTGCGCGCCGCGCTCGGTGCCGTCGAGGGCGTCTGCCAGGGCGGCGAGCGGGCCGGACAGGCGGCGGGGGAGGACGCGGGACGTCGTTTCCGCTGGCTGATGGCGCCGCGCAGCACCATCGTCCAGCCGGGCCCGGTGCACACCGGCCTGACCGTCGATCCCGCTGCCGAGGTCGAGCGGCTGATGGAGCTGTTGGTGCGCTGAGAGTCCGCTGCGAGTGCGCCGAGAGTGCGCCGAGAATGTGGTGAGGTCTTGCGGGTCCGCCGTTCAGGGCGCCCGGTTCCGTCTCGTGGGCGGCACCGGGCGCCCTGTCGTGTGACGTGGCCGTGTGGCGTGGCCGTGTGGCGTGATCGGGCCACGTGGTCGCGCCGGACTGCGGCCTGCCTTGCAGGTGAGGTGTGCAACGGCGCGGTGGTGGGGCGTTGACAGCGGGTGGCCGGGCTTCTAGCGTCAGCCCTGCTCAGGGTACTAAGCGGTTGCTCACCCACGGGATCGGTGCGGCGGACCGCTTGTCGAGGTTTCGAGGGTGAGGAGAACCCGCATGTCCACCACCGAGCAGCGCGTTGCCATCGTGACGGGCGCGGCCCGCGGTATCGGCGCGGCGACCGCCGTCCGGCTGGCCGCCGAGGGCCGCGCCGTCGCCGTACTCGACCTCGACGAGGCGGCGTGCAAGGACACCGTCGAGACGATCACCAAGGCCGGGGGCAAGGCCATCGCGGTCGGCTGTGACGTCTCCGACGCCGAGCAGGTCGACGCGGCGGTCGCACGCGTCGCGTCCGAGCTCGGTGCGCCGACGGTCCTCGTCAACAACGCCGGTGTGCTCCGCGACAACCTGCTGTTCAAGATGAGCGAGACCGACTGGGACACGGTCATGAACGTGCACCTGCGCGGTGCCTTCCTGATGTCCCGTGCCTGCCAGAAGCACATGGTGGACGCCAAGTTCGGCCGGATCGTGAACCTCTCCTCCAGCTCGGCGCTCGGCAACCGCGGCCAGGTCAACTACTCGGCGGCCAAGGCCGGCCTCCAGGGCTTCACCAAGACCCTCGCCATCGAGCTCGGCAAGTTCGGCGTCACCGCCAACGCCGTCGCCCCCGGTTTCATCGTCACCGACATGACCGCCGCCACCGCCGAGCGCGTCGGCATGGGCTTCGAGGAGTTCCAGGCCGCGGCGGCCACCCAGATCCCGGTGCAGCGCGTCGGCCGCCCCGAGGACATCGCCAACGCCATCGCCTTCTTCACCGGCGAGGCGGCCGGCTTTGTGTCCGGCCAGGTCATGTACGTCGCCGGCGGCCCGCTCAACTGACCGCCCCACCGACTCCAGGAGTACAGAACATGACCGAGCAGGACAGCGGGCTCCCCGAGCTCACCGGCAAGGTGGCGCTGGTCACCGGCGGCAGCCGAGGCATCGGCTACGGCATCGCCGAGGCACTGGTGGCCCGCGGCGACCGGGTCGTCATCACCGGCCGCAACGAGGACACCCTCAAGGAGGCCGTCGGGAAGCTGGGCACGGACCGGGCGATCGGCGTCGCCGGCAAGGCGCACGACGAGGCCCACCAGGCCGCCGCCGTCGAGCGCGCGATGGAGACCTTCGGCCGGGTCGACTACCTCGTCAACAACGCCGGTACGAACCCGGTGTTCGGTCCCATCGCCGACCTCGACCTCGGCGTCGCGCGCAAGGTGTTCGAGACCAATGTCGTCTCGGCGCTGGGCTTCGCGCAGCGCACCTGGCACGCCTGGCAGAAGGACAACGGCGGGGCGATCGTCAACATCGCCTCGATCGCCGGCCTCAACGCCTCGCCCTTCGTCGGTGCGTACGGGATCAGCAAGGCCGCCATGGTGAACCTGACGCTGCAGCTCGGCCACGAGTTCGCGCCCGGGGTGCGGGTCAATGCGATCGCGCCCGCGGTGGTCAAGACCAAGTTCGCGGCGGCGCTGTACGAGAACCGTGAGGAGGAGGCGGCGGCCGGCTACCCGCTGGGGCGGCTCGGCGTCCCGGAGGACATCGGCGGGGCGGCGGCCTTCCTGCTGTCCGACGCCGCGGGCTGGATCACCGGCCAGACCCTGGTCGTGGACGGCGGGCTGTTCCTGAACGTCGGCGTCTGACGGCACCGGGCGGGCCCGGGAGGCCCTGCCGTGGTGTGCGCTCCCGGAGACAGTGTCCGTGGTGCCGGTCCCGTCGGGGCCGGCACCACGTTCGGGGCCGGCGGACCGGGTCATCGGCCCGCGGACGGCATTGTCAGTGGTCGCCGGTAGGTTCTGGGAGTGAGAACGCAATGCACACCGGAGGTTGTTGACGTGGTGACCGACATGCTGCCCGAATCCTGGCGCGGGGTCCTCGGCGAGGAGTTGGAGAAGCCCTATTTCAAGGAGCTCACGGACTTCGTCGAGCAGGAGCGGGCCGCCGGTCCTGTCTACCCGCCCCGCGAGCAGGTCTTCGCGGCGCTGGAGGCGACGCCCTACGACCAGGTGAAGGTGCTCATCCTGGGCCAGGACCCGTACCACGGCGCGGGCCAGGGCCACGGCCTGTGTTTCTCCGTGCAGCCCGGTGTCAAGACACCGCCGTCGCTGCGGAACATCTACAAGGAGATGAAGGAGGAGCTCGGCCACCCGGTTCCGGACAACGGCTATCTGATGCCCTGGGCTCGCCAGGGAGTGCTGCTGCTGAACGCCGTCCTCACGGTCCGCGAGGGCGAGGCGAACTCCCACAAGGGCAAGGGATGGGAGAAGGTCACCGACGCGGTCATCCGTGCCGTGGCCTCCCGGCCCGACCCGGCGGTCTTCGTGCTCTGGGGGAATTACGCCAAGAAGAAGCTGCCGCTGATCGACACCGAGCGGCATGCCGTGGTGCAGGGTGCGCACCCCTCCCCGCTCTCGGCGAAGAAGTTCTTCGGCTCCCGCCCCTTCACCCAGATCGATGCGGCGGTCGCCGCACAGGGGCATACCCCGATCGACTGGCGGATTTCTGACCTGGGCTGAGCCGTCCGACCCATCCGGCCGATCATGGCGGGGGAGTCCCGCCACCCGGCGCGTCGTGCACACCGCGCGCAGGTTCCCTCCGGCGGTTAGCGTCGGGGGAACGGCAACGACCGTGGTGAGCGGAGACGGAGTGCGCGGTGGTGGACAAGCGGCGGGAGGCGACACCCGAGGACGGAGTGCTGACCCGGATCGGCCAGGCGATCATGTTGCATCGCGCGGGCGACCGGGAAGAGGCACGCAACCGTCTCTCGGCGCTGTGGCACGAGATCGGGCCGCAGGGAGACGCCTTCCACCGCTGCACCCTCGCCCACTACATGGCCGACACCCAGGACGACCCCAGGGACGAACTCGACTGGGACCTCAGGGCCCTGGAGGCGGCCGAGGGCTTCGTCACCGAACGGCCCGGGAACACCGGCACGCCGGAAGCACCGAAGGTGGCCGACGGCCCCGGCCCCCGCCACCCCCTCGTCGCGCTCCGGGCGTTCTTCCCCTCGCTGCATCTCAACATCGCGGCCGACTACGCCGCTCTGGACCGGCCTGCCGATGCGCGGGCGCAGCTGCGGCGCGCGCGTGCCTCGGCCAACGCTCTCGCCGACGGCGAATACCGCCAGGGCCTGCGGGACGCCATCGACCGGCTGCAGCTACGGCTCGACGGCACCGCCCGCCACACTCCGTGATCCCGCGGGCCACTCCGTAAATCGGGGGGCCACCCCACAAGCCGGCGCGCTCACCGCCGCAGCATGCCGTCGAGCAGCTCCGCGCAGGACGTGCGTAGTGCGTCACGGGTGGGGACGGCCGCATGGAACTGTCCGGCGGTACAGGAGAACAGCACTCCGTCGCACCACGCGACCATGCTCAGCGCATGCCGCTCGGGCTCGGCGGAACCGGCCGCCGCCAGCATCGCTGTCATCGGCTCCCGGAAGGCCCTCCCCGCCCGGTCGTAGACCGCCCGCAGCTCGGGCCTGCGGGTGGCTTCCAGGGCCAGTTCGTAACGGGCGATGAGCAGCTGCCGGTGCCGGGAGAGATAGCGGTGCAGCGCCAGGGAGACCGCCCCGGCGACCGCCGCCACGGCGTCGTCCGGCCGCGGCGCCGTCCCAGCCCCTTGCGTCGGCGCCCCGGGCAGCTCACGGGGCGTCAGCACGGCCGCCTCCCGCTCGGCCAGCCGCCGTACCGCCGTCTCCAGCAGGGCCGCCCGGGTGCGGGCGAGATTCGAGGTGGAGCCCTGCGGCAGGCCGGCCGCCTCGTCCACCGCCCGGTGGGTCAGCCCGCGCATCCCGCACTCGGCGAGCAGCGTCAGCGCCGTATCGGCGATCAGTTGGCGGCGAGTGGCGGGCGCCGGGGCGCGGCCGCTGCGGGAGTCCATGCCGGGGAGCCTAACGGGTTGACTACAGGTGTAGTGTGCGAGGTGTCGGAATACTACACCTGTAGTGATATCGAGGGTGGGGGACATGATGCGGCAGCGCAGCGCGCTGGTGATCGGCGGCGGTATCGGCGGGCTCACCGCCGCGGCGGCACTGGACCGCCGCGGCTGGTCGGTGACCGTCCTGGAGCGCACCATCCCACCGGAGCCGGGCGCCGCCTCCGGAAACCCGGCACGGAGCGGCCTGGGGCCCCGGCAGTACATGGGGCACCGTGCCGCTGTCCGGCGGGCGGATCTATGCCTACGCCACCGCGGCCGTACCGCCGGGCGGCCGGGCCGGCGACGAACGGGCCGAACTGCTGCGCCGCTTCGGCAACTGGCACCACCCCGTTCCCGCCCTCCTCGCCGCGGCGGACCCGGCCACGGTCCTCCGCAACGACGTGTACACCGCGGCCGCCGCGCCGCCCGCCTTCCACCGGGGACGGGTCGCCCTGCTCGGCGACGCAGTCCACCCCATGACCCCGAACCTCGGACAGGGCGGCTGCCAGGCCATCGAGGACGCCGTCGTGCTGGCACACCTGGCCGCACCGGATACCGGACCGGCCGACGCGCTCACCGCGTACACCCGGCAGCGGCTGCCGCACACCATGGCGGTCGTACGCCGTGCCGAGCGGATCGGCCGGCTCACCACCTGGCGCTCCGGGCCCGCCTGCGCGCTGCGCGCCGTCCTGATGGCCGCCACCGCCCGGCTCGCCCCGGATCTGATGCTGCGGGCCCTGGACGGGATCGCCGACCGGTGGCCGGCGGGCGGGACGTATGCTTCCGGCACGCGAGGCACCAGGGCCGCGGCGCAACCCAAGGAGCACGAGTGAAGGTCGGCTGCATCGGACTCGGCGACATCGCCCAGAAGGCGTATCTCCCCGTGCTGGGTACCCAACCCGGGCTCGAACTGCATCTGCACACCCGCACCCCGGCCACCCTGGAACGCGTCGGTGCCGCTCACCGGCTGACCCCGGGGCAGCTGCACAGCGACCTGGACTCGCTGCTCGCCACCGGCCTGGACGCGGCCTTCGTGCACGCCGCCACCGCGGCCCACCCCGAGATCGTGAACCGGCTGATCGAGGCAGGTGTGCCGACCTATGTCGACAAGCCGCTCTCCTACGAACTCGCCACCTCCCAGCGCCTCGTCGCGCGCGCCGAAGAGCGCGGTGTGGGCCTCACCGTCGGCTTCAACCGCCGGTTCGCTCCCGCCTACGCCCAGTGCCGCGAGCACGCCCGCGATCTGATCCTGATGCAGAAGAACCGGATCGGGCTGCCCGAGGACCCGCGCACGCTCGTGCTGGACGACTTCATCCACGTCGTGGACACCCTGCGGTTCCTCGTCCCCGGCGAGATCGACCACATCGATGTGCGCGCCCGGATCCGTGACGGGCTGATGCAGCATGTGGTGCTGCAGCTCTCCGGCGACGGCTTCACCGCGCTCGGCACCATGAACCGCCTGAGCGGGTCGGCCGAGGAACGCCTCGAAGTGTCCGGACAGGACACCAAGCGCGAGGTCGTGAACCTCGCCGAGGTGATCGACCACAAGGGGCAGCCGAGCATCCGGCGCCGCGGCGACTGGGTGCCGGTCGCCCGGCAGCGCGGCATCGAGCAGATCGTCCTGGCGTTCCTGGACGACGTACGAGCCGGCCGGCAGTCGTCCGCCGAGGACGCCCTGCGCACCCATGAGCTGTGCGAACGGGTGATCACCGACGCGCTCGCCCAGTCCGCCTGCTGAGCGCCCGCAGCCCGGCGTACCCGCCGGCGAGCACCAGCGCACCCATCGCCCCGTACACCGCCCAGTCGCCGAACCGGGTGTACGGGCTGGTGCCCGCGGCCAGCGGCAGATCGTAGACGGCCGCCGCACTGCGGTCGGTGCCGAGCCGTTCGCCGATCGGCTCGCCCCGGGGGCCGTACACCGCGCTGATGCCGGTGAGCGTGGCGTGCACCATGGGCCGCCAGTTCTCCGCGGCGCGCAGCGCACCCAGTGACGCATGCTGGGCGGGCGCCCAGCTGTCCTGGAAGGTCGAGGTCGAGGACTGGGCGACCAGCACCCGCGCGCCGTCGCGCGCCAGATGGCGGCTCATGTCGGGAAAGGCGGTCTCGAAGCACACCAGCGGCCCGATGCGCAGTCCGCCCGCGGCGGCGACCGGCATCACCACCTGGCGGGTGCCGCGCAGCCGGTCGCTGGGGGCCGCCTTGCCCACCCGCGTCGCCCAGCCCAGTACGGACCGGAACGGTATGTACTCGCCGAAGGGCACCAGCCGCATCTTGGCGTAGCGGTCCCCGGTGGGTCCGTCCGGGCCGATCAGGACCGCGCTCTTGGAGATGCCCGGCCGGTCGGCGTGCGCGGAGTCGGCGTTGATCAGCAGCTCGGCACCGGTCCGCCGGGAGAGGGCGGCGAGGCGGGCGGCGAGGGCCGGGTGGTCCGCCGGGTCCGTGTAGAGGCTGCTCTCGCCCCAGACGATCAGGCGTACCCCGCGGCCCGCCAGCGACCGGGTCAGGGCCTCGCTGCGGTCCAGGCGGGCGGCGGGGGTGCCGGTCCGGTTCGGCTGGACGACCGCGACCCGCACCGTGCCGGTGATGCGGGGGACCGGCGCCCAGAACCAGGCCACGGTGGCCGCCAGCGCGCACACCAGCAGCCCGGCGACGGCGGGCAGCCGTGCCGCCGGGCGGGCGATCAGCTCGGCCACCGCCGTGTTCACCGTCACCACCAGCAGGCTCACCAGCCACACCCCGCCGACCGACGCCAGCCGCAGCGCGGGCGGCACCTGCCACTGGCTGGAGCCCAGCAGCCCCCAGGGGCCGCCCAAGTACTCCCAGGAGCGGACCAGTTCGACCATCAGCCAGCCCGAGGGCACCAGCACCAGCGCGGCGGCGCACCGTCCGCGCCTCGCCCGCCGCCGTCCTGCGGCAGAGGCTTCCCCGGACCTCGTCCGCGCGGGACCCTCGCGCGCCGCCCCGCCCGCCGGGGGCGCGTCACCCAGCAGCGCGCGTACCAGCACCCCCCAGGGGGCCCAGAGCGCACCGAGCAGCAGGGCGAGCACCAGGATGAAGACATGCAGGCTGGGCAGCAGCCACTGGTGGACGGCCAGCATGAAGCCGGTGCCGCCCAGCCAGCCGTCCAGCGCCGCCCGCCGGCGGGTCGGTGCCGACCGCACCAGCAGCAGCCAGGGCACCAGCGCGACATACGCCAGCCACCACCATGACGGCGCGGGGAAGGTGAGGGCCGGCACCGCACCGGCGAGCGCGGCGGCCGCCCCCCGGGTCCAGGGGGAGCCGAGCCACCGCGCCGGACGGCCTGGCGGTGTGTCCATGCGGCCTCCCTGGATACGGCCGGCCCGCTGCCGGTCCCGGCCGGTCGGACGGCCAGTGTGCGCGGCGGGGCCGATCGGGGAAAGCGGGGCCGCCGCAACGGCCGAACCGGGCGGCTCCCGGCGGAGGCGGTCACTCACTGTCGGCCCACACCTCACGCCACTTCTCGTGGACGACGACGCCGGTCAGCCGCCAGCCGTCGGCGGTGCGCCGGGCGGTGAACTCATAGCGTCCTGCGCAGGTGTAATTGGGCGCGGTCGGGCCGCCCCCGCCCTCCGTCGCGGGGCCGGCGAGCCGCATCGGGTTGAGGTAGTCGGCCTGGACCGTTGCGGCGTCCCCGGGAGCGCCGTCCCGGCGGGCGAGCGTGATGCGGCGGTTGACGATCAGATGCTGCCGGATGACGAAGTGCTGCAGCATCTCGCCGAGCCAGGCGGCGATCTCCTCCACGCCGCCCTCGATGCCGCCCGCCGAGCGGTAGTCGGCCCGGCCGTCCGGGGTGAACAGGGCCCGGTAGCCGGGCCAGTCACCGTCGTCCACGGCGATGGCGTACCCGGTGATCAGATCGTCGAGGGCGAGGCGGTCCATGACAGTGGAGTGTTCCGCGCGCTGCGTCATCAGCTCAGTTTTCGGCATCGGCAGGGCCCCCGCCAAGAGGCGGGGGCCGTCCGGCGCGGCGTCAGTTCACCAGCGCCGATTCCGGCACGCCGTCCGGGCCGGAATCCGCCCGCGGGGTCTCCCCGGCGGCCGCCCGCCGCTCCTCCGAGTCGGTGAACTGCGTCCGGTACAGCTCCGCGTAGCGCCCGTCCGCGGCCAGCAGCGTCTCGTGCGTGCCGCGCTCGACGATCCGTCCGCCCTCGACGACCAGGATCAGATCCGCGGCCCGTACGGTCGACAGCCGGTGGGCGATGACCAGTGCGGTACGGCCGTCAAGGGCCTCGGTGAGCGCTTCCTGCACCGCCGCCTCGGAGGTGTTGTCCAGATGGGCGGTGGCCTCGTCCAGGATCACCACCCGCGGGTGGGCGAGCAGCAGCCGGGCGATGGTCAGCCGCTGCCGCTCGCCGCCCGAGAGGCGGTAGCCCCGCTCGCCGACGACGGTGTCCAGCCCGTCCGGGAGCCCGGCGATCAGGTCCTCCAGACGCGCCCGGCGCAGCGCGTCCCACAGCTCCTCCTCGGTCGCCTCCGGCCTGGCCAGCAGCAGGTTCGCGCGGATCGTGTCGTGGAAGAGGTGCCCGTCCTGGGTGACCATCCCCAGGACGTCGCGCAGCGAGGCGGCGGTCAGCTCGCGGACGTCCACGCCGGACAGCCGGACCGCGCCGGAGTCGGTGTCGTAGAGCCGGGGCAGCAACTGGGCCACGGTCGACTTGCCGGCGCCCGAGGAGCCGACCAGGGCGACCATCTGGCCGGGTTCGGCACGGAAGGAGATGTCGTGCAGGACCTCTTCGCCGCCCCGGGTGTCGAGGGTGGCGACCTCCTCCAGGGAGGCCAGCGAGACCTTGTCGGCGGACGGGTAGCCGAAGCGGACGGAGTCGAACTCCACGGACACCGGGCCCTCGGGGACCGCGCGGGCATCCGGCTTCTCGGAGATCAGCGGCTTGAGGTCCAGCACCTCGAAGACCCGCTCGAAGCTGACCAGCGCGCTCATCACCTCGATATGGGCGCCGGACAGCGCGGTCAGCGGGGCGTAGAGCCGGGTGAGCAGCAGGGCCAGCGAGACGATCGCGCCGGGCTCCAGCCGTCCGCGCAGCGCGAGGTACCCGCCCAGGCCGTAGACGACGGCGAGTGCCAGGGCGGAGACCAGGGTGAGCGCGGTGACGAAGTACGTCTGGACCATGGCCGAACGGACTCCGATATCGCGCACCCGGCGGGCCCGGGTGGCGAATTCGGCGGACTCCCGGTCCGGGCGGCCCATCAGCTTGACGAGGGTGGCGCCGGGCGCGGAGAACCGCTCCGTCATCTGGGTGCCCATCGCCGCATTGTGGTCGGCGCCCTCCCGGCGCAGATCCGCCAGCCGCCGGCCGACCCGGCGGGCGGGCAGCACGAACACCGGCAGCAGCACCAGCGCGATCAGGGTGATCTGCCAGGACAGACCGAGCATCACCACGAGGGTGAGCAGCAGCGTCACGATATTGCTGACGACCCCGGACAGGGTGTCGCTGAAGGCCCGCTGGGCGCCGATCACATCGTTGTTCAGGCGGCTGACCAGCGCTCCGGTGCGGGTACGGGTGAAGAAGGCGACGGGCATCCGCTGGACGTGGTCGTACACGGTCGTCCGCAGATCCAGGATCAGCCCCTCGCCGATGCCCGCCGACAGCCGTCGGGTCACCAGCCCCAGACCCGCTTCGGCGACCGCGATCGCGGCGATCAGCCCGGACAGTCCGAGGACCAGGGAGGCCGAGTCGCGGCCCACGATCGCGTCCACCACCCGGCCGGCCAGCAGCGGGGTGGCCACCGCGAGCATCGCGGTCACCGTGCTGAGGACGAGGAACCACAGCAGATGGCGGCGGTGCGGCCGGGCGAATGCGGTGATGCGGCGCAGGGTGCCGCGGGAGAAGCGGCGTCTGCCCTGCTGCGCGGTCATTGTGCTGTGCAGCGCATGCCAGGCGGTGACTTCCATATCCATGGGTGGCCTCCGGTGTGCCGGGTCGTCACGGGATCGCCGTGCGTGACCGGCGACATAGAAGGAACGTAGGACCTCAACCAATGTTGAGGTCAAGCGATTCCGGTGGTTTCACCCGCCGGGCGCGCCGGACGGCGGCCCGGCGGCGGCTCAGGCGTCGATGCCGCCCCGGAGCGGACGCTCCCAGATCACGGGCCGTCCGGCGCCGTCCGGGCCGGTCACCGTCAGCCGGATGCCCGGCCGGCCGTCGGGGAGCGGGGCGGTGACGTCCACGGCGATCTCCACCCGGGCCGGTGGCTGTGACGGTGCCGGGGCCGGGGCGGTCACGTCCGCCAGCGCCTCGCGGAGTGCGGCCAGCAGCGCACGGGCGCTCCGGTCGTCGACCCGGGTGTCGACCGGTCCGGCGAACCGGACCGACGGCCGGGTGCCGAGCGCCGCGGTGGCCGCGCCGGCCTCCCGCAGCACGCGGGTGCGCAGCCCGGGCGGAGCCTCGGACGGTCCCTGCTGCAGCGCGATGATGGCCGTTCTGATCTCCTGGATCGTGGCGTCCAGCTCGTCGACCGCCTGGCCCAACCCCTCCTGCACCTCCGGCACCAGCGCCTTGCGCCGGGCGGTCTCCAGCAGCATCCCGGTGGCGAACAGCCGCTGGATGACCAGATCGTGCAGATCGCGGGCGATCCGGTCGCGGTCCTCGAAGACGGCCAGCCGCTCGCGGTCCCGGTGCCGGTCGGCCAGTACGAGCGCCACCGCGGCCTGCGCGGCGAACTGTGTCCCCAGGGTCCGTTCGGTGTGACTGAAGCGGCGGTCGCCGGACATCCGGCACAGCGCGAGGGCGCCCAGCACCCGCCCGCTGCTGCGCAGGGGCAGCAGCATCGTCGGGCCGTAGTGCCGCGATATCGGGGAGATCGAGCGCGGGTCGTCGGCGAAGTCGTCGGAGAAGACCGCGAGCCCGGCGTACAGCTGGTGGACGACCGGACTCCGGGGCGGAATCCTGCCGCGGTACGCCTCGGTCCGTACGGCCTCGGACAGGACGGTGGAGATCGCCACGACCTCCATACCGCCCTCGGCGTGCGGCAGCAGGACCGATCCGGTCGCCGCCTCGGCCAGTTCCCGGCCCTTCTCCGCGACGACCGTGAGGGCGTTGGTGGTCGTCGAGCCGGTCTCGGGCCCGGCCAGCAGTGCCGTGGTGATCGATGCCGCGCCGTCGATCCAGTGTCGGCGCTGCCGGGCGGCGGAGTGCAGCCGGGCATTGCTCAGGGCGATACCGGCCTCGGTGGCCAGTATCCGCACCAGGTGCAGATCCGCGTCGCTGAACTGCTCGCCGTCGCCCTTCCCCGCGACGTACAGCGTGCCGAACAGCTCCCCCTGTACCTGGACGGGCACCTCCAGAAAGCCTCCGGCGGGCGGCTCGCCCTCGGGGAGTGCGCCGTGGGCGACCGGCTCGCCGGGCCCGTCGCCGTCCTCGTCGCGCAGGCTGACGGCGGCGTGCCGCGCACCGGTGAGGGAGGCGGCGGTCTCGGCGATACGGCCCAGCGCGCGGCCCGGATCGTGGTCGGAGCCGACGGCCGCCATCGCCTCCAGCAGCTGCGGAAGCCGGGAGACCGGCCTACCGGCGAGCTCGCGCAGGCTCTGCGCGGTGCGGTCGGGGAGATCTCCCGCGGGATCCGACGGCTTCAGGACACACCTCTCACTTTCCGGCGGTCCGGACAGTGTAATTCGCCCGAAAGAGTGCTATTGGGGGCTCCCGGGATGCGTGCCCGGGTGGGGTGCCGGGGAGGCGATCGGCGAGCCGGTCACCTGGGCGGCGGCGCGGGGGAGCCCCCGGGGCCCGACAGTCCCGCTGCCTGTCAGTCCCTGCGGCCCGGCTCGTGGCCACCTCTCCCGGCCACGCCTGCCAGGGGCGACTTTGAGACAACCTGAAGCTCAGGCGTACGCCGGGACTTTGAGGGCGCGGCCCGCGGGTAAGCCGTAGACAACTACGGGCACAGCAGCAGAAACACAGGGACTCAGTCGACACACCGCCGCACCACCGACGACCCGGAAACGGGCCGAACCGCCCGGATCGCGCCGGGCGCCCCCCACACCTTCCGAACATCTCCGCCGCAGACGCGTGGCCATATCCCGCGCCTCGGCACGAAAGTGGGCCGGGCCGATGGATACAGGTCAGTACTACCCGAGACTCGTGGGACCCAGCAGCGCCGAGGGCGGCACGACCGTGCTGGAACTCCGCGGTGAGCTGGACATTCTCGCCGTGTCGGTGCTGTCCGACCGGCTGGACGAGATCACCGGCACGCAGGGCACCGACCTCGTGGTCGACGTCCGCGCGGTCACGTTCATCGACTGCGCCGGACTGTCCCTGCTGAGCCGCGCCCGCTACCGGACGCGGCAGCGCGGCGGCCGGCTGCGGCTGACCGGCGTCTTCGGTGGCGGGAGCGTCGCCCGGCTGCTGCGGATGACCGGGCTGACCGGCAGCTTCGAGATCCTGTCCGACGAGACCGGGGGCGACGACGGGGGCGGAGCCGCCGGATCGCCCGGATCGACCGCGAGCACGACGGCCACGGCCACGGCTACGGTCACGGACGCCGCGGGCACGGCCGTCGCCTGACCGCCCCTCGCCACCCCGCCGTTGCCGTGACGCCACGCCGCCGCCCGGCCGTATGCCTCAGCGAGCCGACGGATCGCCTCCGCCCACGGCCCGGCACCGGGACCTCAGGCCGGCAGGGCCGCCTCGATGGCGGTGACCAGTTCCTCGGCCTCCGGCTCGGTGCGCGGCCGGAAACGGCCCGCGACCCGGCCCTCGGCATCGATCAGGAACTTCTCGAAGTTCCACTGGACGTCACCGGCCGCCCCTTCGGCGTCCTCGGTACCGGTCAGCGCCGTGTACAGCGGGTGCCGGTCCGCGCCGTTGACGTCGGTCTTCTCGAACAGCGGAAAGCTCACGCCGTACGTCGCCGAGCAGAAGGTGGCGATCTCCCCGGCGGTGCCGGGCTCCTGGCCCGCGAACTGGTTGCTGGGGAAGCCCAGCACACTGAAGCCACGGTCCGCGTAGCGCTGCTGCAGCCGCTCCAGACCGGAATACTGCGGGGTCAGCCCGCACTTGGACGCCACATTCACCACCAGCAGGGCCTTGCCCCGGTAGTCGGCGAGCGAAGCGGGCTCACCGGTCAGGGTGCGCAGGGGGATGTCGTACAGGCTCACGGGCATGCTCCTCGTCACGGGTCCGCGGATACGGACGGCCATCATCGGTGCCAACCGCGCCGCGCGTCCCGATCTTCCCCGGATCGTCGACCGGCCAGGAAACGACCGGCCGGATCGCCCCCGCGCGCCACTCCTTGAGCAGCTGGTCGAAGATCGGCGTCTCCTCCCCGGCCGGGCGGCGGGCCTGCGGGGCGGGGGGCGGCAGGGCCGGCGGCTGGTGGGGGAGGGAGATGCGCTGAAAGGGGTGCGAGGCGGGTTTCTTGGCGTCCATGCCCGGACTCAACCGGAAATCGGCCCCCGAGTTGCGGGACGCGGCCGCGGCGGTGCCGAGATGCCCCTGCGGGGTGACGGGCAGAAGATGCGTTCGCGCGTGACGGAGGGGCCGGTGGATGTCCCACCGGCCCCTCCGTCAACGACAGTCCCGTTTGTCACCCCACCGGCCCCTGCTGTTCGCACGGGGGCGGGGGCGGGGGCGCGCCGGGCGGGTCAGCTCCGGCACAGCAGCGCGGCAAGGACCTGTCGCAGCGCCGCCTCGGGGTCGGCCACCCGCCCCTCGGCCCGCCACGCCACGAAGCCGTCGGGGCGCACCAGCACCGCACCCTCGGGCGTCGTCCCGTGCTTCTCGGCCCAGTCGGCGCCGTCCTCGGGAACCAGGTCGTCGTTCGGCCCAGTGCCGATCATGTAGCAGTCCAGCCCGAGGGAGAACTCCTCGTTGGCGCCCTTGACCGCGGTGCGCCACATCTCGCCGTCGGTACCGGTCAGCAGGACGAAGGACTTCTCGTACAGATCCAGGGTCGAGCGCCGCTCGCCGCCGGTCCGCAGCCACATGTGCGGGGCGCGGGTGCCCGGTTCGCCCGTGAGCCGCATCTGGTCGGGTACCACCGGCAGCCCGGGGTCGGCGCCGACGACCGCGCCCTCGGGATAGCAGTACCCCAGGGCGACGGTGAGCACCCCGCGCTGCCGGCCGCCGGCCGCGCCGGGAGCCGGTGCGTACCCCGGATGGCTGTGCTCGGCCGAGCGCGCCGAGGCGCGGGCGCTGGTCTCCCGCGCCACCGGCTGCCGCTCCGCCTCGTAGGTCGCCAGCAGCTCCGGGCCCGCCGCGCCGTTGAGTACGGCGGCGAGCTTCCAGGCGAGGTTGTGGGCGTCCTGGATGCCGGTGTTGGAGCCGAACGCCCCGGTGGGGGACATCTCGTGGGCCGAGTCGCCGGCGAGGAAGACCCGGCCGGAGGCGTACCGCTCGGCGACCCGCTCGGCGGCGTGCCAGGGGGCCTTGCCGGTGATCTCAACTGCCATGTCCGGTACGCCCGTTGCCCGGCGGATGTGCTCGATGCAGCGCTCGTCGCTGAAGTCCTCCAGGGTCTCGCCCGTGTCGGGGTGCCAGGGGGCGTGGAAGACCCAGTCGGCCTTGTTGTCGACCGGCAGCAGGGCGCCGTCGGCCTCGGGGTGGGTCAGGTAGCAGGCGATGAAGCGGCGGTCGCCCACGACCTCGGCGAGCTGCGGCGCGCGGAAGGTGATGCTCACGTTGTGGAACAGGTCGCCGGGCCCCGTCCGGCCGATGCCCAGCCGCTCGCGGACCGGACTGCGGGGCCCGTCGGCGGCGATCAGGTAGTCCGCGTGCACGGTGGTCAGCTCGCCGGTCTCCCGGTTCCTCAGCGTCGCCCGCACTCCCTGCGCGTCCTGCTCGAAGGAGCTCAGCTCGGTGGAGAACCGCAGGTCACCGCCGTGCTCGCGGGCACAGCGGACCAGTACGGGCTCCAGGTCGTTCTGGCTGCACAGACACCAGGCGGACGGGCTGATGCGGGCCAGTCCGCCGCCCGGGTCGATCTCCTTGAACAACCACTCCTGGTCGTCGCCGGTGAGTGAACGGGCCTGCAGGATCCCGTGGTTGTCGGCCAGGACCGATGCGGCGTCGCGGATCCGCTGCTCCGCACCGGCCACCCGGAACAGCTCCATGGTGCGGACGTTGTTGCCCCGCCCGCGCGGGTGGCGGGAGGTGTCCGCGTGCTTCTCGACCAGCAGATGTCTGATGCCCAGGCGTCCCAGGAACAGCGACGCGGACAGGCCGACCAGGGACCCGCCCACGACGAGTACCGGCACCCGGTCTTCGACGGTGGGATTCATTGCGTGCTCCAGCTCCAGGGACGCTTACGGCAGATGGAGCACGAATGCCCGGCTCGGAGCCTGTTCGATCACGGTTCACCTGCATGGCTCACAGATCTCGCGCCACCCGTGGGTCGCGGTGACGATCGAATCCGGGACGCCGCCCGCGACACGGGGCAGGCGTCCCCACCATCCGGCTCAGTCACCCGGATCGCACCGGAACTGACGACGCACCACTGGGGCCATCGGGCCCCGAAGGAGATGCGTAGACGATGACAACGCTGTCGGAACGAATATCCCAGTCGGCCTTCGACGGCTCCCGGCTGAGGGTCGTGCTGCTTCTGGACCTCCACGACGGAGCCCAGCAGGACTTCCTCGAAGCCTACGAGCACCTGCGCAACCAGGTCGCGTCCGTCCCCGGACACATCACCGACCAGCTGTGCCAGTCCATCGAGAACCCCTCCCAGTGGCTCATCACCAGTGAATGGGAGAGCGCACCGCCGTTCCTGGCCTGGGTCAACAGCGAGGAACACGTCAAGATGGTCCAGCCGCTGCACGGCTGTGTCCGTGACACCCGGTCGCTGCGCTTCAGCGTCCTGCGCGAGACCTCGAACGTCGCCCGCCTCGCGCCCGAGCCTCCCAAGGGCCGCCTGCAGGCCAACCCCCGCGTCGGCGACGGGGTGGTCCGGCACGCGCTGACCTTCACCGTGAAGCCGGGCAGCGAATCGATGGTCGCGGACATCCTCGCCGGGTACACCTCTCCGGAGGCCCGGGTCGACGACACCACCCGGCTGCGCCGCACCTCCCTCTTCATGCACGGCAACCGTGTCGTGCGTGCGGTCGAGGTGCAGGGCGACCTGGTCGCGGCGCTGCGGCACATCTCCCAGCAGCCCGAGGTCCGGGCCGTCGAGGAGGCCATCAACCCCTATCTGGAGCAGGACCGCGACCTCAGCGATCCGAACTCCGCCCGGGTGTTCTTCACCCGTGCCGCGCTGCCCGCCGTGCACCACGTCTCCTCGGGCGGACAGCAGCCCGACGGCATCAAGCGGCATGCGCTGTTCTACCCCGCCAAGGAAGGCTGCGGGATGACGCTGGCCCAGATGCTCGCCCGCCAGGACGAGCTGGCCGCGGACGATCCGTCCTGCCCCATCGCCGGCAGCACCGTCTTCCAGCGCGACGACGTGGTCGTGCGCCTCATCGATCTCCGGATCCCGATCGAGAGCGATCCGGTGCTGGCGATCGGCGTGCGCGGTCCCCGCAAGACGGCCGTGCTGCGGCGCCTGCTCGACACCGAAGTGGCCGGCGGTCTGTCCAACGACCGGGAGCTCGCACGTTTCCTGGAGCGCGCCGACATGGCCCTCATCACGGACCGCAGGGCACCGGGCGCCTGAACGGGCCCGGCCGCATCAGGTCTCTCCCCTCATTCACCCCGGCCCCAGCCCCTGGAGGAAGCAGCCATGACCACGTACCGCCCACGCATCGTGGACCTCAGCGAGACCCAGCCCAACCGCCGGCGCGGAGGTGATCTGCGCGCCATGCTGACACCCAGCGCGGTGGGCGCCACGAGCGGCTTCATGGGCATGGCACTCGTGCAGCCCGGCGAGCGCATCGGCGAGCACTACCACCCCTACTCCGAGGAGTTCGTGTACGTCGTCCAGGGCGCACTCGAAGTGGACCTCGACGGGGAACCGCACCCGCTCCGCCCTGACCAGGGGCTGCTGATCCCCCCGTACATGCGGCACCGCTTCCGCAATGTCGGAGACGTGGAGGCCCGTATGGTCTTCCACCTCGGCCCGCTCGCCCCGCGCCCGGAGCTCGGCCACGTCGACACCGAGGGCACGGAAGAGAGCACACCGGCCGCACCACCGGAACGCACGGAGCCGGTGTCATGACCCGCCGTGTGGCGGTCACCGGTGTCGGGATCGTCGCTCCGGGCGGTGTGGGTGTGCCCGCCTTCTGGGACCTGCTCTCCGCAGGCCGCACGGCGACCCGTGGTATCACGCTCTTCGACCCGGCGGGGTTCCGCTCGCGCATCGCCGCCGAGTGCGACTTCGACCCCGCGGCCCACGGGCTGAGCGAGGAGGAGGTGGCCCGCTCCGACCGGTACATCCAGTTCGCGATGGTCGCCGCCGACGAGGCGCTGCGCAGCGCCGGCCTGGACACGGAGGCCGAGGACCCCTGGCGTATCGGGGTATCCCTGGGCACCGCGGTCGGCGGTACCACGCGCCTGGAGCACGACTATGTCGCCGTCAGCAACCACGGTGAACGGTGGGATGTCGACCACCGGCCGGCCGGCCGCTACCTGGAGCGGGCATTCTCTCCCAGTTCGCTCGCCTCCGCGGTGGCGGAACGGATCGGGGCCCACGGCCCGGTGCAGACCGTCTCGACGGGCTGCACCTCCGGTCTCGACGCCATCGGGTACGCCTTCCACTCGATCGAGGAGGGCCGGGTCGATGTGTGCATCGCCGGCGCGTCCGACTCACCGATCTCCCCGATCACCGTGGCCTGCTTCGACGCGATCAAGGCGACCTCCGCGAACAACGACGATCCCGCCCACGCCTCCAAGCCGTTCGACGCCCATCGCGACGGATTCGTGATGGGGGAGGGCGGCGCCGTCCTCGTCCTGGAGGAGCTGGAACACGCCCGCGCCCGCGGTGCGACGGTCCACTGTGAGATCCGTGGCTATGCCACCTTCGGCAACGCGTACCACATGACCGGTCTCACCCAGGAAGGCCTGGAGATGGCCGAGGCGATCAACCGGGCCCTGGGCGACGCCCGGATCGACGCCACCCAGGTCGACTACGTCAACGCGCACGGCTCGGGCACCCAGCAGAACGACCGGCACGAGACGGCCGCGGTCAAGCGGTCGCTCGGCGAACACGCCCGCAAGATCCCGATGAGTTCCATCAAATCCATGGTCGGCCACTCGCTCGGGGCCATCGGTGCGATCGAGATCGTGGCCTGTGTGCTGGCACTCACCCATCAAGTGGTGCCGCCCACGGCCAACTACGAGACTCCGGACCCGGAGTGCGATCTCGACTATGTGCCCAAAACCGCACGGGAGCTGCCGCTGCGTTCGGTGCTCTCGGTCGGCAGCGGCTTCGGTGGATTCCAGTCAGCGGTGGTACTGACCCGACAGGGTGGGAGGGCATCATGAGCTCCCCGAAAACACGTCGTTCCGTCGTCACCGGCATCGGTGTCATCGCCCCCAACGGGGTGAGCACCGAGACCTTCTGGAAGGCGACGGTCGAGGGCATCAGCGTCCTCGACCGCGTGACCCGTGAGGGGTGCGAGCACCTTCCGCTCAAGGTCGCCGGAGAGGTCCGCGGGTTCGATCCGGCGGATCTGATCGAGGAGCGCTACCTCGTCCAGACCGACCGGTTCACCCACTTCGCCATGGCGGCGGCCAACCTCGCGCTGGACGACGCCCGGCTCGGCCGTGCCGACTACAACGACTCACCGTTCGCGGTGGGCGTCGTCACCGCCGCCGGATCCGGCGGCGGCGAGTTCGGCCAGCGGGAGCTGCAACGGCTCTGGGGCCAGGGCTCCCGCCACGTCGGCCCGTACCAGTCGATCGCCTGGTTCTACGCGGCGAGCACCGGACAGATCTCCATCCGCGGCGGCTTCAAGGGGCCGTGCGGAGTCGTGGCCAGCGACGAGGCGGGCGGTCTGGACGCCCTGGCGCATGCCGGCCGCACCATCCGGCGCGGCACCGATGCCGTCGTGGTGGGTGCCGCCGAGGCACCTCTGGCCCCCTACTCGGTCGTCTGCCAGCTCGGCTACGACGATCTGAGCAAGCTCGACGATCCGGCCCGCGCCTACCGGCCGTTCACCAGCGGCGCCTGCGGGTTCGTGCCCGCTGAGGGCGGCGCGATGCTGATCGTCGAGGAGGAGGCGGCGGCCGTGAGCCGTGGGGCGAGCGTCCGGGCCGTACTGGCCGGGCACGCCGCGACCTTCACCGGGGCCTCCCTGTGGGAGGAGTCCCGGGACGGGCTCGCGCATGCGATCCGCGGCGCGCTGGCGGATGCGCGGTGCGCCCCGGAGGAGATCGATGTGGTGTTCGCGGACGCGCTCGGCGTTCCCGCGGCCGACCGGGCCGAGGCGCTGGCGATCGCGGACGCCCTGGGCCGGCACGCCTCGCAGGTCCCGGTGACGGCACCCAAGACCGGCACCGGGCGGGCGTACTGCGGCGCCCCCGTTCTGGACACCGCGGCCGCGGTGCTCTCCATGGAACAGGGCGTCGTGCCGCCCACCCCCAACGTCGTCGACGTCTGCCACGACCTTGACGTGGTGACCGGCCGGGCCCGTCCCGCCGAGTTGCGTACGGCGCTGGTGCTGAGCCGGGGGCTGATGGGCTCGAACGCGGCAATGGTGCTGCGGAAGGGCTCCCCGTCCCCCTCGTGAGAAGGAGAACCGCACATGAACGCTCAACTGACGCTCAATGAGCTGGCCGCGCTGATGAAGTCCGCCGCCGGGCTCACCGTCGACCCGAAGGAGCTGGCGAACCGGCCCGACGCGACGTTCAACGAGTTCGGCCTGGACTCGCTCGGCCTGCTCGGCATCGTCGGCGAGCTGGAGAACCGGCAGGGCCGGCCGATGCCGACCGACGCGGAGCGCTGCAAGACGCCGCGTGACTTCCTCGCCCTGGTCAACGCCGCTCAAACCGTCCCCACCGTCCAAGAGAACGTGTCTACGACAGGAGCCTGACATGTCCGGCCACACCGAGAACGACATCACCATCGCGGCGCCGCTCGACCTCGTCTGGGACATCACCAACGACATCGAGAACTGGCCGCAGCTGTTCAGCGAGTACGCCTCGGTCGAGGTGCTGTCCAGGGAGGGCGACAAGACCACCTTCCGGCTGACGATGCACCCGGACGACAACGGCACGGTCTGGAGCTGGGTCTCCGAGCGCATCGTCGACCGGCAAAACCGCACCGTGCGCGCCCGCCGGGTCGAGACCGGCCCGTTCGCGCACATGGACATCCACTGGAAGTACGCCGAGATCCCCGGCGGCACCTCCATGCACTGGACCCAGGACTTCGCGATGAAGCCCGACGCCCCGGTCGACGACAAGGGCATGACCGAGATGATCAACCGCAACTCCCGGATCCAGATGGAGCTCATCCGCGACCGCATCGAGCAGCGGGACCGCGAGCTCCGGTCCACCACCGTCAGCTGACGGCCCGCCAGGCCGCGTGCGGACCGCCGCCCGGCGGCAATGAAGGGATCTTCCCGATGCATCACGCTCTGATCGTCGCCCGTATGAAGACCGGTTCGGCTCCGGACATCGCCGAGGTCTTCCAGGCCTCCGACCGTACGGAACTGCCGCATCTGGTCGGCGTCTCGCGGCGGACCCTCTTCCAGTTCGGTGACGTGTACCTGCACCTCATCGAATCCGACAGGCCGCCCGGCCCCGAGATCGCCAAGGTGACCGAACACCCCGAGTTCCGCGCCGTCAGCGACAAGCTGTCCGCCTTCGTCAGCGCGTACGACCCCGAGACCTGGCGAAGCCCCAAGGACGCGATGGCCCAGCAGTTCTACAGCTGGCAGCGCGACGGCAGCCGCTGACGCGTACGCGGAGCCGAGGCGATCCCCCGGTTCCCGCGCCGTCCCGGACACGGGCAAGGCCGCCCGGTGAGGAGAGCGCTCCTCACCGGGCGGCCTGCTGTGCCGGGTCGTGCTCATTCGGGGACGGTGCACTCGAACGCGTGCAGATACGGATTGACCTCCCGGATCTCGCCGACCTTCAGGCCGGCCTCCGCCATCCGGCTGACCAGGCTCGCCTTGGTGTGCTTGGCGCCGCCGACGTTGAGCAGCAGCAGCAGGTCCATGGCGGTGGTGAACTTCATCGAGGGGCTGTCGTCGACGAGATTCTCGATGATCACGACGCGGGCGCCGGGGCGGGCGGCCGCGACGACGTTGTGCAGCGTCCTGCGGGTGCTCTCGTCGTCCCACTCCAGGATGTTCTTGATGATGTAGACATCGGCCCGGACCGGGATGTCCTCGCGGCAGTCGCCGGGCACGACCCGTACCCGCGAGGCGAGCGGACCGCCGTCGCGCAGCCGGGGATCCGGGTTCGCCACCACGGTGGGCAGATCGAGCAGGGTGCCTTCGAGGGCGGGGTACTTCTCCAGCAGACTGGCGAGCACATGCCCCTGGCCGCCGCCGATGTCCGCCACCGACGACGCACCGCTCAGATCGAGCAGGTCCGCGAGGTCCTGCGCCGACTGCTTGCTGGACGTGGTCATCGCGCGGTTGAAGACCTCGGCCGAGTCCCCGGCGTCCTGGTGCAGGTACTCGAAGAAGCTCTTGCCGTACAGGTCGTCGAAGACACTGCGGCCGGTGCGCACCGCGTCGTCGAGCCGCGGCCAGGCCGCCCAGGTCCACGGCTCGGTGCACCACAGCGAGATGTACCGCAGGCTGTTGGGGGTGTCCTCCCGCAGCAGCCGGGACATCTCGGTGTGGACGTACTTGCCGTCGTCGGTCTCCTCGAAGATCCCGTAGCACGACAGCGTGCGCAGCAGCCGGTCCAGCGGACGCGGCTCGGTCTTGACCGCGGCGGCCAGTTCCTCCGCGGTGGTGGGCCGGTCGCCCAGTGCGTCGGCGACGCGGAGTTGCGCCGCCGCCCGTACGGCCGCCGCACAGGCGGCTCCGAAGACGAGTTCCCTGAGCCGCATGGCCGGCTGGGGAGGGGGACTTACGGTGGTCATTGCGCCTCTATTCTCCGATTGAAGAGGGCTGCGCCTCGTGCGCCTCGAACGCCTCGTGCCGTCGGCACAGACCGGGCGGCTGCGAGGTCCGGCAGATGTTGTCGACGAACCGGTTTCCCTTGCCCTTGGGGTCGCGGTCGGCGAGGTCCACCGGCTTGTTGTGCTGCACGAGGTTGTCGATGATGAGGTTGTGCTGGTTGGTCGCCTTCACGAAGCTGTGGAAGAGCACGATGCCGCCGGAGAG
This sequence comes from Streptomyces lydicus, assembly GCF_004125265.1. Taxonomy (GTDB): domain Bacteria; phylum Actinomycetota; class Actinomycetes; order Streptomycetales; family Streptomycetaceae; genus Streptomyces; species Streptomyces lydicus_C. Next base: position 595,161 of record NZ_RDTE01000003.1, on the reverse strand, counting down.
CGGGGACTTGCCCACGTTGTCGCGGACCAGGTTCCGCCGCACCAGCGTCTTCTCGGCGCCGGTGAGGACGATGCCGGACCCCTGGAGGAACGGCAGGCGGGGGTTGGCGGGGCAGAACTTGTTGTTCTTGACGACGGTGTTGTTCCGGACCGCCAGCGCTCCCGCCCGGGGGCGGGACTCGTCGCCGACGACGAAGACGCCGGCGCAGTTCTGGGTGATGGTGTTGTGGGCGATCACCAGGTTTCTGACCCGGCGTACCGTGATGCCGACCCGGTTCCTCGCGAGGTAGTTCTCGGTGACCGCGGCCCCCCGGGTGTCGGTGGCCCCGCCCTCCTCCTTGACCGTGTTGGCCAGGAAGATTCCCGAGTCGCCGTTGCCGGTGACCACGTTGTCCCGGAACAGCCCGCGGACGGACCTCTCCTGGGCGATGCCCCACACGCCGTTGTTCCGTGCGAACACGTGGCGCACGGCCAGCCGGTCGGTACGGGAGGCCCAGAGGCCGTTCTTCTTGAAGCCCCTGACGGTCAGCGAACGGATGCTGACGTCCCGCAGCGGCCTGCCCTCCGTGCCGATGACGCAGATGCCGTTGCCGGCCTTCGCGCACATGTTCCCGGCCCGCTTGCCGATCGGGCTGATCACCGTCTTGGAGCCCGCACCGACCAGGCGCAGCCGCGACTTGCGGATGACCACGCTCTCCCGGTAGAGGCCGGGCCGGATGATGACGGTGTCACCCGGCTTCGCTCTGTCCACCGCCCGCTGGATCGACTGACCGGGGTGGACGACGAGTCGTTCCGTTGCGTCGCTCGGCGATGCCGCGCCCAGTCCGCCGACCAGCATCGCGGCGACGCAGCCCATGTATTTCATCTGTCGTAGCGCCATGAGGCGAAGCTATGGGCGATCACTTCCGCTCGCCACATGTGGTGACCCGTTGATGACGGTGCGTGCGGAGGCCAGCTTTCGACACGCCGTCAAGTCCGCTGCCCGGCGCCGCACCGGAGGGTCGATCAGCGCCGGTCAGGGCCGGTCAGCGGGTTTCTCCCGGTCCTCGTCGGCGGCATCGGACGACTCGGCACACGGTCGGCAGCCGGCCGGGGCGGCCTCGCCTGACCGGGTATCGGGCGGCGTGCCGGACGGGGCATCGGGCCGGACGTCCGACGGGTCGTCAGCCGGTCCGTCCGGCCATGTCTCGGTCAGGAAGGCCGCGAGGCTGGTCGGCAGAAACCATGGACGGACGCGGGAAAGGGTCACAGAAGACCAACGCGCCAGGTCCGCCCGACGACACCCGATCGGGGCCGCCGGCACGTTTGATCACCCCAACGGCCCCGGTGAGGCGGCGCCGAACGGGCGTCGGCCGCCGCTCGGAGCCTGCCGGGGGATCGGCGCGTCCGATGCCGTCCGAAGCCGAAGCCGATGCCGTCCGATGTCAGGGCCGTCCGGGGCCGTCGGGGTCAGCCCGCCCGCTCCGCCGCGCTGCGCTCCACGCAGAACTCGTTCCCCTCGATGTCGGCCAGTGTCACCCACCCGGCCCCGTCGGCCCGCCGGTGGTCGGCCACCAGGGTCGCGCCGAGCGCCAGCAGCCGTTCGACCTCCTCGTCCCGGCTCCGGTCCTGTGGCTGCAGATCCAGGTGCACCCGGTTCTTCCCGGCCTTGGCATCGGGCACCGTGACGAAGAGCAGGGCGCCGCCGGTCGTCGTGACCGTGGCCTCCGGATCACCCGGCAGATCGTCCTCGGCCAGTGTGCCGTCCAGCACCTGTGCCCAGAAGCTCGCCAGGCGGTAGGCGTCGGTGCAGTCGATCGTGGTGTGACGTATCAGTGAAGTCATGGGCGTCACTATGCGGTTGGCGGACGGGGAGCTGTCCAGCGGAATCCACATGGCAGTGGGCGGTGCCCGGAGGTCCGGCCTCGCAGGCGGTGGGTTCCCGGAGGTGCCGGCGGCGGTAGGGGGAGTGCCCAGGTGTGCGGTAACTTGCTTGGCAGGCAGCCGAGTTCGCTCGATCCGGAGTCCGGCACCACGGCCGGGGCGGACGGCGGAACCTGCGGGCCGGCGCCGACGGGGACGGGCGGTGCCGGGGGGTGTCGGCCGGGTGGGGCAGGCGGCGCCGGGGTGTCCGCGCCGGGTGTGCCCCCGCTTTGTCCGGTACACCCATTCAAGTTGCCCGGCCCCGTCGTCTACAGTTGCAGAATTCCGCAATTCAACAGATGACGCGACGGCCGGTCGGCCTGAACGCGGAGGATATGCGTGGGCGGTTTCGCCGAATCGGTACGGCTACGGATACGGATACGGGCGTGTGCGGCGCGGTCCGGGCCCGGCCTGGGGAGCGGGGTGCGGGCATGAACGGCGCCTGGGTTCCACGCTGTCAGGCCAAGGCCGACTTCTTCCGGTTGCTGGGTCATCCGGTCCGTATCCGGGTGCTGGAACTGCTCCAGAACGGGCCGATGCCGGTGCGGGGACTGCTCTCCGCACTCGAGGTGGAGCCGTCCGCGCTCTCCCAGCAACTCGCCGTGCTGCGCCGCTCGGGCATGGTGACGGCCACCCGCAGCGGCTCCACCGTCGTCTACGAGCTGGCCGGCGGCGATGTCGCGGAGCTGCTGCGCGCCGCCCGCCGGGTCCTCACCGAGGTGCTTGCCGGGCAGCACGCGCTGCTCACCGAGCTGCGGCAGGCCGAGGCCGGTGCCCTGCCGGCGCCCGGCGGGGTGGGGGCGGTCTCGTGATCCGCCTCCTCCGCCTCCTTCGGCCGCTTCGGACCCCGCACCCCGAGGACGGTGGCCGCTGGGGGAAGGCCCGCCCGTTCACCAGCGGAAAAGGGTGAAGCGGATGTCCGGATCACCACGGCGTAAGGGGCCGCCGCCCTGGCGGGCGGTCCGCTCCCGTACCTGCATACCCACGCCCCTCGGACCGGGGACCGTACGGCCCTGCCGGGGACGTCCCCCCGGACGAGGGCCACTGCGCACCGCTCGCGGACACGGCCGCGCGTGCCCGGAGAGCGTCGCCCGCCTCCGCACCCCGCCGCGCTGCGGCGTCCGCCGGGCCCGTACGACCGCGGTGCGCCCCGGGACACAGCTGGCGCGGCTGCCCGGTGCGGTACTGCTCACCCACCGGGCTCCACGGCGCAGCGCGTGGCGGCAGGTACTGCTCTCCATCGTCGTGACCCATCTGCTGCTGGTCTTCCTGGCACTGGTCATCTATCTGGGCCGGCACGCCGGGACGTGACGCGGAGGCCGGCGAGAACAGGGGCGCCGATGTCCACCGCGGATGCCTCGCCCGCTCCGGTCCGCCACAGCCACGCCACATCGCGTCCGAAGGACCACACGAGGAGCCCCAGCGCCACGGCCACCGCACAGGCCGCCGAGGCCCGCGGCAGGATCCCTGTGCCGGCCACGACCAGCACGACACCCTGCAGCGCCGCCACGGTCTTGCGGGCCATGCTGTGCGGCAGGTCACCACGCAGCCACGGCAGCATCCAGGACGCCGCGACGAAGGCGTACCGCATGAGGCCGATGGCCAGTACCCAGGTGCCCAGCGGGATCGCGACATGGATACAGAGCACCAGGATCAGGAAGGCGTCGACCTCCATGTCGAAGCGCGCTCCCAGTGGCGTCGCCGTTCCGGTGCGCCGGGCCACCTGTCCGTCGACCGCGTCCAGGATCAGTGCCACGGCGGCGAACACGATCAGCACGGTGACCGGTGTGTGCCGGGTGAAGGAGTCCGCGACCAGCGCGGTCACCCCGCCGACGAGAATGGTGCGGGCCAGTGTGACGCGGTTGGCAGGCCCGAACGAGGTGGTCCACGTCCGGCGCAGCGCGACGGTGAGCACGCCCCAGGTGGCCACGGCGAACAGGCACCCCGTGAACCACCCCACGGTGCCCAGACCGCCCACCCGGCACAGGACTTCCAGAACCAGCAGTTGAACACCCATACCGGCCGTAATGTCCGGTCCGAACGGCCTTGTGTCGTAGAGCTCTTGTACGGCCACCCTGCCTCCCGGGATGTGTAGCGGAGTCGATGGGCGCCGCGTAGGGTGACGGCGTCCTCATGATCCCCAGCATCGATGAACCATTGCCGTAGCGTCCAGGAGGATCCCGATGCCGCGTGCCGCTTGTGCTTTTTGGCTAAGGACTCCAGGTCAGGGCGAGATCCGGACGGTGGCTCTTCCTGAGCCCGCCGCCGGTGAGGTCCTGGTGCGCTCGGTCTGCTCCGGAGTGAGCCGTGGAACGGAGACCCTGGTCTTCCGTGGCGGCGTCCCCGAGAGCCAGCACGCCGTGATGCGGGCGCCGTTCCAGGAAGGCGACTTCCCGGCGCCGGTCAAGTACGGCTACCTCAATGTAGGCGTCGTCGAGGAAGGCCCGCACGACCTGCTGCGCCGTACGGTCTTCTGCCTGTATCCGCACCAGACACACTTCGTCGTCCCGGCGAGCGCCGTCACCCCGGTACCGGACACCGTCCCCGCCGCGCGGGCCGTGCTGGCGGGCACGGTGGAGACCGCGGTGAACGCCCTGTGGGACGCCGCGCCGCTGGTCGGCGACCGGATCGCGGTGGTCGGCGCGGGCATGGTCGGCTGCAGTGTCGCCGCGGTCCTGGCCCGTTTCCCCGGGGTCCGGGTGCAGTTGGTCGACGCCGACCCCGCGCGCGCCGCCACCGCCCACGCGCTGGGGGTGGACTTCGCGCTGCCCGCGGACGCGCTGGGCGACTGTGACCTGGTCGTACACGCCAGCGCCACCGAGCAGGGGCTGGCCCGCTCGCTTGAACTGCTCGCGCCGGAAGGCACCGTGATCGAGCTGAGCTGGTACGGAGACCGGCAGGTCAGCCTGCCGCTGGGGGAGGCCTTCCACTCCCGCAGGCTGGTGGTCCGCAGCAGCCAGGTGGGCACGGTCTCCCCGGCCCGGCCCCGCCGCACCTTCGCCGACCGCCTCGCGCTCGCCCTCGACCTGCTCGCCGACCCCGCCTTCGATGCGCTGATCACCGGTGAGTCGGCCTTCGAGGACCTGCCGCAGGTGCTGCCCAAACTCGCCTCCGGCGACCTCCCGGCGCTCTGCCACCTCATCCGGTACGGGCCGGCGGACGGCTGACAACCGCCCCGGAAACCGCCCGGCATCCGCTTCCCGACGACACCTCACTGAGACCGACATCACACCGGAGGAACGGCCTTGTTCAGCATCACCGTCCGCGATCACCTCATGGTCGCCCACAGCTTCCGTGGCGCGGTCTTCGGCCCCGCGCAGCGTCTGCACGGCGCGACCTTCATCGTGGACGCCACCTTCCGCCGCGCCGAGCTCGACGCCGACAACATCGTGGTCGACATCGGCCTGGCCACCCAGGAACTCGGCGCCGTGATCGGTGAGCTGAACTACCGCAACCTCGACGACGAGCCCGCCTTCGCCGGCATCAACACCTCGACGGAGGCCCTGGCCAAGGTCATCGCCGACCGGCTCGCCGACCGCATCGAGGCCGGCAACTTCGGCGCGGGCGCCCGCGAACTGGCGGGGCTGTCGGTCACCCTGCACGAGTCGCACATCGCCTGGGCGACCTACGAGCGCACCCTGTGACCCCGGCCGGCGCCACCGCGGAGGCGGAGCGGGTGGTGCACTTCGTCCTCCCCGGTGACGTCGACGATCCGGCGGTGCCCAGCGGCGGCAACACCTACGACCGCCGGGTGTGCCGCGACCTCCCGGCGGCGGGCTGGCAGGTGCGCCCGTACGCGGCGCCCGGCGGCTGGCCGCAGCCGGACGCCGCCGCCCGCGCGGGGCTGGTGCGGTACCTGGCGGCGCTGCCGGACGGTGCGGTGGTCCTCCTCGACGGCCTGGTCGCCTGTGGCGTTCCCGAGATCCTGGAACCCGAGGCGGGACGGCTGCGGCTCGCCGTACTGGTCCATCTGCCGCTGGCCGACGAGACCGGACTCGACCCCGTGGTGGCGGCGGAGCTGGACGCCCTCGAACGCCGCACCCTGCACGCCGTCGGGGCCGTCGTGGCCACCAGCGAGTGGGCGGCCCGCAAGCTCGTCGCTCACCACGGGCTGCTGCCGGCGCGGGTCCGGGTCGCCAGGCCAGGAGCCGATGCCGCGCCCCTCGCGCCGGGCACCGACGGCGGCACCGGGCTGCTGTGCGTCGCCGCGGTCACCCCGCGCAAGGGGCAGCACCTCCTGGTGGAGGCCCTTGCCACCGTCACCGAGCCGCCCTGGCGTTGCGCCGTCGTCGGAGGGCTCGACCGGGACCCCGGCTACGTCGCCCAACTGCGGCGCCGGGTCACGGAGTCCGGCCTCGACGACCGGATCGCCCTCACCGGGCCGCAGGCGGGCGCCGACCTGGAGGCCCGCTATGCCGCGGCCGACCTGCTGGTCCTCACCTCGTACGCGGAGACCTACGGCATGGTCGTCACCGAGGCGCTGGCCCGGGGGATTCCGGTGCTGGCGACGGAGGTTGACGGCGTACCGGAAGCGGTCGGGCGGGCGCCCGACGGCAGTGTGCCCGGTCTGCTCGTACCGGCAGGCCGGCCCGCGGCCGTTGCCGGGGCGCTGCGTGACTGGCTGGGCGATCCAAAGCTGCGTGATCGGTTGAAGACCGCGGCACGCGGACGTCGTGCCATGCTGGAGGGGTGGGAGATGACGTCGCACAGTCTGGCCGGAGCGCTGGAAATGCTTCGGGACGAGATCCGGAGCATACGGTGAATGTGTCCGAGAGGCCCCGATTCGCCCCGCGGTGGCTGGAGTTGCGCGAGCGCGCCGATGCCGCCGCCCGCGCCCCCGAGCTGCTGCAGCCACTGATGGAGTGGATGTCCGCGCGGCCGGCACCCGACGGCCCGCCCGGGAGCACCGGTGGACTGGTGATCCGCGATCTCGGCTGTGGCACCGGCTCGATGGGACGCTGGCTCACCGTCCGGCTGCCCGGTCCCCAGCACTGGATCCTGCACGACCTCGACCCGCTGCTGCTCGCGCACGCCGGTGCGCGGTTGCCCGTCACGGCTGCCGACGGCACGCCCGTAGACGCCACGACCCGGCGCGGCGACCTCGCCGACCTCACCGCCGACGACCTCGCCGGCACCTCGCTGGTGACCGCCTCCGCGCTGCTCGATCTGCTCACCCGCGAGGAAGTGGAGGCGCTTGCCGGGGCCTGTGTGGACGCGGGCGCCCCGGTGCTGCTGGCGCTCTCCGTCGCCGGACGGGTCGAGCTGACCCCCTCCGATCCCTTCGACGCCGAGATCGCCGAGGCCTTCAACGACCACCAGCGGCGCACGGACCAGGGCCGCGCCCTGCTCGGGCCGGACGCGATCGCGGCGGCGGTCGCGGCGTTCGAGCGCCGCGGCGCGACCGTGCTGGTGCGGCCCAGCCCCTGGCGGCTGGGCTGCGCGGAATCCGCGCTGACCGCGGAGTGGCTGCGCGGCTGGGTCGGCGCGGCGCACGCCCAGCGGCCGGAGCTGGCCCCTGAGGCGGTGGCCTATCTGCGCCGGCGACTGGAGGAGTGCGCGGCGGGGGAACTGTCCGCCGTGGTGCACCACACGGATCTGCTGGCGCTGCCCGGACCCGCTGGTGCCGGGAGCGCGGGATGAACCGCTCCCGCTGGGCGGCGTGGCTCAGGCTGCTCGCGGGACTGGGCATCCTGGTGGCGCTGGTGTGGCACCTGGGCTCCGGCGCCTTCCTGGACGGACTGCGCAGGATCGACGCCGCCACGCTGCTGGCCGCCCTCGCCATCGGGCTGCTCACCACGGTGTTCAGCGCCTGGCGGTGGTGCCTGGTGGCCCGCGGCCTCGGCCTGCGGCTGCCGCTGGGCGGCGCCGTCGCGGACTACTACCGGGCGCTGTTCCTGAATGCGGCGCTGCCCGGCGGCGTCCTGGGCGATGTGCACCGCGCCGTACGCCACGGCCGGCACTCCGGTGACCTCGGCCGGGGCGTGCGGGCGGTGGTCCTGGAACGCACCGCGGGCCAGGTCGTGCTGCTGGTCGCCGGGGCGGTGGTGCTGCTCGTGAGGCCCTCGCCCGTACTGGCGCCGGTCACTCGCTTCCTCACCTCGCCCGCCGTCGCACTGACCGCGGCGGCGGGGGGCGTGCTGCTGGTGGCGGCCGCCGCTGCGCTGCGCCGGCGACGGGGCGCCTCGCGCGCCGAACGCGCCCTGCGCACCGTGCTGACCGAAGCGCGTCAGGGCCTGCTCGCCCGCGGCGTCTGGCCCGGCGTCCTGCTCTCCTCCGTGGCGGTCCTGGCGGGCTACCTCGGGATGTTCGTGCTGGCCGCCCGGGTCGCGGGTGCCGACGCACCGACGGCCGAACTGGTGCCGCTCGTGGTGCTGGCGCTGCTCGCGATGGCGCTGCCGCTGAACGTCGGCGGCTGGGGCCCGCGCGAGGGCGCCGCCGCCTGGGCGTTCGGCGCCGCCGGGCTAGGCGCGGCGCAGGGGCTCACCAGCGCCGTGATCTACGGCGTGCTCGCCTTCGTCGCGAGCCTCCCGGGCGCCGGAGTGCTGCTCGTCCGCCGGTCCGCCGGACGGCGTGCCGAATGCCCGCAGTTCGAGTTCGAAGAGCGTGTCCTCGCCGAGCAGGGCGCGTCGCAGCGGCGGGCGTAGCGCCTCCCGCATCACCGGGGTACCGGGAAACCGCAGACCGGGCACGCCGTCGCCGAGCAGAACCGGTGCGACGGTGACGTACAGCCGGTGCAGCGCCCGCTCCTGCAGGAAACGCGACACGGTGACACCGCCCCCCTCGATCAGCACCCGGCCCAGACCACGCCGCGCCAGCGCCGACAGCACGCGCCGCGGGGCGAACGCGTCCGCGTCCGGCAGGACCAGCACCTCTACGCCGGTGCCGCGGGGCACGGCGGTGACCTCGGGGCCCACCACCCACAGCGTCGGCGCGGCGCCGTCGGTGAACACCCCGCTGTGCAGCGGCACCCGCCCCCGCGGATCGAGCACCACCCGCACCGGATTGTCCCCGGTGCAGGCGCGTACGGTCAGCCGCGGATCGTCCGCCACCGCGGTGCCGGCCCCGACCACCACCGCATCGGCCAGCGCGCGCAGCCGGTGCAGATGACAGCGGTCCTCCGGTCCGGTGACATAGTCCGCGTCGCCGGTACGGGTCGCGATGAAGCCGTCCAGGCTCTGCCCGAGCTGGGCGAACGCGACGTGGGGCCCGGCCAGGCACAGCGGCAGATAGCGCGTGGCGAGTTCCACCGCTTCGGGCGTGGCGGGCCGGTCCCAGCGCGGCCCGCCGTCCCCGTCCGTCACCCATCCGGCGGCCCGCGCCGCATTTGCGGTACGGATCGCCCGCAGCCGCTCCCAGGCGGCCGCCGCGTCGAGCACCTCAGCCATGGCCTTCCGTTCCTGCGCCGAACAGCGCGGCATATTCGTCGAATGCCTCGACCAGGCCGGCCAGCAATTCCCGCCCCTTGCGGGCGGAGGCCAGCGACGGACGCCCGATCACCCCGGATTCGGTATACGCCGACATGCCGAGCGTGAGCAGGTGCTTCCGGTCATCGGCGACGCAATCCGCCGATTCGTAGCCTTCCTTGACCAATTCGGGATGGGCATACAGCAGAATGGACGTCTCGGCCTCCCCGGCATGCATATCGGTGTGCCCGGACGTCTGCACCCCGGCCCGGGTGCGAGCGGCGTCCCAGTCGGCCGATCCCGGGAAGAGCGCCATCCGCATGCCGCTCCCCGCGGATTCCTGAACGACATTGCGCAGCACGTAATTCCCACCGTGCCCGTTCACCAGAATCAACGTGCCGATACCGGACGTGCGGAGCGAATCAGCGATGTCCGTGACCACCGCATGCAGGGTGCGCGCCGAAATGCTCACCGTCCCCGGCCAGGCGGCGTGTTCGTGGGAACAGGACACGGTCAGCGGCGGCAGCAGCTGCACGGGACGGCCGGCGGCCACCTCCCTGGCGATGGTGCAGGCGATGACGGTATCGGTGGTCAACGGCAGGTGTTCGCCGTGCTGTTCGAAGCTGCCGATGGGCAGTACGGCCATCGTCGGCCGCCGTGTCCGTACGTCCTGTGTGGTGTCCGCCGGCAACAGGCCGGGCGCCGGAGTCGGGTGTCCCGAAGGGGTCATCGTGTGCTGCGGCCTTTCGTCGCTGACTCACCGAGTCATGGTTCTCGCAGCATACTTGTTGTGTTCTGAGTGACTACCGGCGATCCATTCCCGCCGCGGGTACGATCGCGCCATGATGCACGCCGACGACGATGCCCGCCCCGACCTCCGTGTCGCAATCGATGATGCCCTCGGCCGCAAACCCGATGTGGAACAGGTGGTGACGGCCAGGCTGCCCACCACATATGGTGAATTCCTCGCCGTCGGCTATCTGGACCGCCGTAGCGGGATCGAGCAAGTAGCTCTGGTCCACGGTGATGCCGGGGGAGATCCGGTGCTGACCCGGGTGCATTCGGAATGCCTCACCGGTGATGTCTTCTCCTCCAGCCACTGTGAATGCGGCGACCAATTGGACGCCGCGATGCGGGCGATCGTGGCGGAAGGGCGCGGCATTCTGGTCTATCTCCAGGGCCATGAGGGCCGGGGGATCGGCCTGCTGGCCAAGCTGCGGGCGATGAAGCTGCAGGAGGGCGGGCTGGACACGGTCGAGGCGAACATCGCGCTCGGACTTCCCGTCGATGCCCGTGACTACGGCGTCGCGGCCGAGATGCTGCTGGACCTCGGCGTCCGGTCCGTGCGGCTGCTGTCGAACAACCCGCGCAAGCGCGAGGCGCTGCTGCGGCACGGCATCGCCGTCGCCGAACAGGTCCCGCTGCTGATGACGCCCCGTGCGGAGAACATCCGCTACCTCCGCGCCAAACGGGAGCGCCTGGACCACGACCTGCCGCATCTGGACGGCATCCCCGGCCTGTCCTGACGAGGCGGGACCCGTCCGTCCCGTGCGCGCGGCCACCTGACGGCACGCCCCGCACCACGGGAACCCGCAGACCCGCACCACGGGAAAGAGCCCGCGACGCCGGACGTCGCGGGCCCTTCCCGATGAGGCCGGATCAGGAGACGGCGGGCGCCGCCTCGGCCGCGGTGGCCTGGGAGCGGGTCGGCACGACCCGCTCCGCGAGGTGGCCGAAGAACAGCCCGAAGGCGGTCCACAGCACCAGTTGAATGGCGATCGCCGACAGCCGGAACTGCCAGAGCAGCGTGGCCGAGAAGTCGTGCGGCACCTCGTTGACGGCCGGCAGGAACGCATAGGCGAGGCCGATGGCGACCACGAACGCGGCGCCGGCCGCGACCGCGGCGTACCAGTTGCCCAGCTTCGGAGCCAGCCGCCGGCCGAGGATCGTGGCGGCGACGGCCAGCAGGATGCCGAGCAGCATCATCAGGAAATACAGGGCGGTGCGTTTGCCGATCGTGTCGGGGTCACCGACGGACGGCGGGTTGGCCGGGTACTTCAGGAACGGTACGAGGTAGACGGCCAGCAGCGCCGCGCCGGAGAGCAGCGCTGCCGTGGCGCGGGCACCGAACCTGCCGATCCGCCCGAGGGCGAAGCAGAAGGCGAGGGCGGCGATACCGCCCAGCGCCACGCCGTAGACGAGCACGCCGGTGGCCAGGCCCGCCGTGGACTGCAGACCGCGGCTGACGACCTCCATCTCGTGCTCGTGGCTGTGTGCTTCCTCGAACGCGATGGCCGCGTCCACCTGCGGTTCACCCAGCAGATAGGCGACGACGAGGGCCAGGACACCGGCGGCCAGACCGGCGAGCATCCCGCGCACCAGGAGGTTTCTGATGGTGACGGAGTTCATGGAGGCGCCGTCCGATCAGTGGCAGGGGAAGCCGAGGAGGTGGCGCCCGTCGTGGACCCACTCGTGGACCTCCGTGCCGGAGAGCACGGAGGTGGCGCCCTGCTCCGCGCCGATGAAGTACAGCAGAACGAGCATCAGGACGCCGAAGAACAGCGCCCAGGGGGCGATGGCTTTGAGGGGGAGCGGGGCCGGGGTGACGGCGCCGGTGGCCGGGGGTGCGATGGTCTGGGCCATGGCGGAAACCTCCTGTGCGGGGAACTCGCGTCCCTGTTCGTGGGAGTGCGTAACGACATGCCGGGTCTGGCTTCGCCCGGTTCCGGCCCTGCTGGGCTGGAAAAACCGGACATACAGTGGCGCGACCGCGCCGGGATCCCACCGGCTTCCGTCATGTCGTCGTCAATATCATCGGGAAGGTACCGCGAACCCGACCCCGGGCCAAGGCCGCGTAGGGGGCGGAGTGGTGCGGGGAAAGGCGCGTGGGTCGGGCAACTCCCTTGCGCGGGGACGGCGTTGCGGGTGCCGGTGAACAGCGAGAGAAGAGGGCATGACAACTCGGGTGATGTTGGTCTCACCGGCCGCGGGCGACGCCCAGCGCGAGGTGCGCTTCGATGACGACGGGCCGCTGAGCGAGGCCGGGCTGCGCCGTGTCCGGGAGGTGGCCGGAGCGCTCCCGGCAGCCTCCCGGACCTTTGTCTCGCCCTCCGCCCGGTGCCGGAGCACGGCCGCGGAACTCGGGCTGCCGGCCCGTCCCGCGCCGGAGCTGGCGGGCTGTGCGATGGGCGGCTGGCGCGGCCGCACCCTGGCGGAGGTCGCCGGCGCCGAACCGCTCGCGGTGTCCGCCTGGCTGTCGGACCCGGACTTCGCGGGGCACGGCGGGGAGTCCCTGCGGCAGCTCTGCGACCGGGTCGGGGCCTGGCTGACGCGGATGGCACCGGAAGCGGGCCGGGTGCTGGCCGTGGTCGAGCCGGATGTGGTCCGCGCGGCGGCGGTCTGCGCGCTCGGCGTTCCTGCGGAGGCGTTCTGGCGGCTGGATGTGCCGCCGCTGACCGTGACCGAGCTGAGTGGCCGCGGCGGGCGCTGGAATCTGGGGCTGGGGCGGGCGCCGGGCCGCAGGTGACGGGGGTGCGGCCGCTTCCTGGCAAAATTCTCTTGCCGCTTCATCTACACATAAAAGCGACATAAGCGCAGAATAAAAGTGCGAGGCCCGATGCCACGCGGAACGGCCAGACCGCGAGCGAAGGAGGCGAGTCGCATGGCCGACGTCTCACACCACAGGGGAGATCTCGCAGGTCACCCCGATGCTTCTGAGATGCAGGCTCGGTACGAGCGGGTGCTCGGCGGGCGTGACGTGGTACTCGTCGACGGGCCGGTGTTGCTCGTCGGTCTGTACTGCGCCGTCTCGCCCTGGATCCTCCACTTCACCGCCGCACAGCCGGCGCTCGTGACGCACAACCTCATCCTCGGTATCGCGATCGCCCTCCTGGCGGTCGGCTTCACGGTGACCCCGGAGCGGATGTACGGCCTGAGCGGCGCGATGTGCGCGATCGGCATATGGATGATCATCTCGCCCTGGATCGTCGGCAGCAGCCCGGACGCCGGTGTCATCTGGAACAACGTCGTCATCGGTGCCCTGACGTTCCTGCTGGGTGCCATGTGTGTCGCCGCAGCGTCGAAGAGCCGTCGCGGCACCTGACGCGCCCTCCCGAAGGCAGGTGGCAGCCGCCGACCGCCGGCCCCTCACGGGGGCGGGCCGGTCGGCGGCCGGCCGCTGTCCACCCCGCCGGGAAGGGATCTCTGCACACATGCGATAACCGGGCAAATTCGGTTAAATCGGTTGCATGGGTCCGCCGAATGTGGCCCGCCGCCCCGGAGAGGGAGCGTTCCGTGACCGCTGCACCCGTGGATGACCACCAGGACTTCACCGACGCCGACCGCGGCTTCATCGCCGCGCTCGACCCGCCCCAGGTCACCGCGGACGACGGCAGGGTGATCTGGGACGCCGAGGCCTACGGGTTCCTGGCCGGGAACTGCCCCGAGACCGCGCACGAGAGCCTGTGGCGGCAGGGGCGGCTGGTGAGCCGGCAGGGCCTCTACGAGGTCACCGAGGGCATCTACCAGGCCCGCGGCCTGGACCTGTCCAACATGACGCTGGTCGAGGGCGACCACGGTGTCGTCGTCATCGATCCGCTGGTCTCCGCCGAGACCGCCGCCGCGGCACTGGAGCTCTACCGCAAGTACCGCGGCGACCGGCCGGTCACCGGCCTGCTCTACACCCACTCACACGCGGCGCACTTCGGCGGCGGACGGGGCGTCCTGCCGCACGACCACCACCCCGTCCCGGTCCTCGCACCGGCCGGCTTCCTCCGGCACGCGGTCCGCGAGGACGCCTACGCGGGGACCGCCATGGCCCGCCGCTCCGTCTACATGTACGGAACACGGCTCCCCAAGGGCCCCGACGGCCAGATCGGCTGCGGCCTGGGCACCACCCGCTCCACCGGCACCATGACGCTCATCCCGCCGACCGTGGACATCACCCGCACCGGCCAGGAGGAGATCGTCGACGGCGTACGCATCGTCTTCCAGCTCACCCCGGGCACCGAGGCACCCGCCGAGATGAACTTCTGCCTTCCGGCGCACGAGGCACTGTGCCTGGCGGAGAACGCCACCCACACCCTGCACACCGTCCTGCCGCTGCGCGGTGGCGCCGTCCGTGACGCCCGGTCCTGGTCCCGCTGCCTGGGCGAGGCACTGGCCCTCTTCGGCGACGAGACGGAGGTCGCCTTCGCCTCCCACCACTGGCCCACCTGGGGCAAGGACCGCGTCAAGACCCTGCTGGCCCACCAGCGTGACCTGTACGCCTATCTGCACGACCAGACGGTGCGGCTGCTCAACGAAGGGCTCACCGGCACCGAGATCGCCGAGGAGCTGCGGCTGCCGCCGGCCCTGGAGGAGGACTGGTCCCTGCACGGCTACTACGGCGCGCTCCATCACAACGTCAAGGCGATCTACCAGCGCTACCTGGGCTGGTTCGACGGCAACCCGGCCCACCTGTGGGAACACCCGCCGGCCGAGCAGTCCAGGCGCTATGTCGAGACCATGGGCGGCGTCGAGGCCACGGTGGACGCGGGCAAACGCTACGCCGCCGACGGCGATCTGCGGTTCGCGGCCACGCTGCTCAACCACGCGGTCTTCGCGGCCCCCCACAACCTCCGCGCCCGGCGCGAACTGGCCCTGGTGTACGAACGGCTGGGCCACGGCTGCGAGAACGGCACCTGGCGGAACTTCTACCTCACCGGCGCCATGGAACTGCGCGGCACCCTGGCCGACGCCCGCCCGGACACCGCCGACCCCGAGATCGCCCTGGCCCTGACCGTCGACCAGCTCCTCGACACGCTCGCCGTCCGCATCGACGGCCCCCGGGCCTGGTCCACCGCGCTCACCCTCGACCTCTACCTCCCCGAAGAGGACCGGACCTGGCAGCTGACGCTCTCCCACGGAGCCCTCACCCACCTCAGCTCACCCGGCGCCCCCACACCGTCCGGCGGACGCACCCCGGACCTCACGCTCACCCTCACCAAGCCCCAGCTGCTCGACCTGCTCGCCGGTCACGGCCTGGGCGACGCCGTACACCACGGCGAGACCGGGGTGCTGGACCGGCTGCTGAGCCTGGTCCGTACGCCGGACCCCACCTTCCCCGTCGTCACGCCCTGACGAGGACCGCCCGCCCGGCGGCCGTCAACCTCGTGCCCCGGCCCGCCGCACCGGACTCCGGCCGGCGCCGCGACTGGGGCAGACTGGCCCGGTGGCGAGCGACATTCCCGACGAGCCGACCAGCTTCATCGGCCGGCGAGCCGAACTGCGCCGGATCGAAGACGAGTTGACGGAGCACCGGCTGATCACCCTGACCGGCCCCGGCGGTGTGGGCAAGACCCGGATCGCGATGCGGGCCGCGCGCGCGGCGGCGGCGCGGTTTCCCGACGGTGTCTGCTGGGCGGACCTGTGGCCCCTGCACGGCGCGGGGCGGCTGGTGGCCGGTGTCTGCGATGCCGTCGGGCTGGCCGACCACACGGCGCGGACGCCGGTGGCGGTGCTGTGCGAAGGGCTCGCCGGCAAACGGCTGCTGCTGGTGCTGGACTCCTGCGAACACCTCGTCGACGCCTGCCGCGACCTGCTCGCGGACCTGCTGACCGCCGCCCCCGGGGTGAGGGTGCTGGTCACCAGCCGGCAGCCGCTGGGCCTCGTCGGAGAATGGACCACCGAGATCGGCCCGCTGCCCTGCACGGGCGACAACGACGCACTGGCCCTGTTCACCGCACGCGCCACGGCCGCGGCCCCCGGGCTGCGGCTGACCGCACCGTCGCACGCGACGGCCGCCGCCGTCATCTGCCGCCGCCTCGAAGGCATCCCGCTCGCCCTGGAGCTGGCCGGCGCCCAGCTGGCGAACAGCTCCGTCGAGCAGATCGCCGAGCGGCTGACCTCCCGCTTCGACACCCTCGACGGCGACGGACCGGTGCGGCTGCCCCGGCACCGGACGCTGCGCTGCGCCATCGGCTGGAGCCATGAACTGTGCGCACCGCTGGAACGGCTGCTGTGGGCCCGGCTGTCCGTCTTCCGCGGCACCTTCGACGAGGAGTCCGCGAGCGCCGTGTGCGCCGGCGGACCGCTCACCGCCGCACAGGTGCGCACCACGCTGGAGGCACTGGCCGCCAAGTCGGTGCTGATCCGCGAGGGCACGCGCTACCGCATGCTCGACACGCTGCGCGAGTACGGCCGGATGTGGCTGGCCGAACTGGACGAGACGACGGCGCTGGCGGACCGGCACGCCGCGCACTTCGCCTCCTTCGGCCGCCGCGCCGAACGCGGCTGGCTGGGCCCCGAACAGGTCGGCTGGTACGGCAGGGTCGCCGAGGCCCACGTCGACCTGTGCACCGCACTGGACCACCTCCTGGCCACCGACCCGGAACGGGCCCAGGACCTCAGCGCGTCGATCGGCCTGTTCTGGAGCTGCTGCGGCCATCTCCACGAGGCCCGGGACTATGTGGCCCGCGCCCTGGCCGCCCACCAGCGGCCGGGCCCGGCACGCACCCGGGCGCTGTGGGCGCTCGGCGTGGCCGTACTGCTGCAGGGCGATCTGACGCTCGCCGGCGACCTGGGCCTTGAGTGCACACACGCGGCGCGGGCGGGAGACGACGCGGAGGCGCAGCTGCAGGCGGGCTATCTCGCAGGCCTCACCCATCTGATGGCGGGCCGCCCGAGGTCCGCGCACACCGTCGCGGAACAGGCGCTCGGCCCCGCGCGCGGCACCCCCTTCGACTCTCCCGGAAGGCTGCGCTGCCACCTCGTACAGCTCTTCGCGCTGACCGGCCTGGGCCGGCTCACCGAGGCCCGCGCCGCGGCGGACGCACTGCGCAGCGGCTGTGTGCAGCGCGGCGAATACTGGACCCGCTCCTATATCGACTACCAGCTCTCGCTGATCTCGCTGTTCCAGGGCCGGCCCAAGGAGTCGGCGGACCACGCCCGGTCGATGCTCGCGGCCAAGGCGGGCATCGGCGACACCTTCGGTATCGCGCTCGGCCTGGACCTGCTCGCGGCCGCGGTGGCGGCCCAGGGCCACGGCGCGGCCGCCGCCCGCCTCTACGGCAGCGGTCAGGCCCTCTGGCGTACCGTCGGGCATCCGCAGCGCGGCACCCCCGAGCTGCGCGCGGTACGCGAGGAGTGCGAGCGGCGGGCCCGCGCCGCGATCGGCGACCGGGCGTACGCGGACCTCTTCCACCGGGCCAGCGAGGAGCGGCCCCAGGCCGCGCTCGCCCGGATCCTGGCGGGCGAACTGTGACCGGCCGCGGTCCGCGCCGCCGGTTTCAGACGGAGGAGTCGCCGGCCAGTGCGTACAGCAGCTCGTAGGCGGTGCCGACCATCCGGCAGGTGCGGCCGCGGCGGGTGGCCAGGGCGACCAGCCCGGTCTGTGTCGCCGGGTGATAGCCCAGGAACGCCTGCTGGCCGAAGGTCGCCCCGACGTGGAAGAGCAACGGGCCCTGCGGAGCGAAGTGTTGATACCACGTCAAGGTGTGGGTGTGGCGCTTGCGCCGGCCGCGGCGCAGCAGCGGCAGCTGGACGTCCCGCAGCGGTCCGGCCAGCGGCGTGCCGTCGGGGGAGAGGTGCGCTTCGAGGTAGGTGAGCAGGTCGCCGGGGGTGGCGTGGACCGACCCCGCGGCGACGAAGGCGCCCATGTCGGCGCTGCCCACCGGCGTCACCCCGTTCGTACGGTGGCCGATGGCGTCGGTGCCGGTGGTGCCGGGGCCCAGCGTGGTGTCCGTCAGCCCGAGGGGGCGCAGCACCCGGTCGGTGAGCAGGGCGGGGTAACCGGCCCCCGCGGCACCGGACATGGCCGGTCCGAGCAGCGCCAGACCGAAGTTGGAGTAGCGCCAGCGGGTGCCGGGACGGTGCCGCGGCCGGGTGCGGGCGAAGGTGCGAAGCAGCCGCTCGGTGTCGTAACGGGCGTAGCCGTTGGCGTACGGGTGCACCAGCGCACCGGCGATCAGGTCCGGGGGGATCCGTGGCAGCCCGGAGGTGTGGGTGGCCAGGTGCCGCAGGGTGATCCGGCGCGAGTGCGGGTGCGGCAGCGGCAGCCGCGGCAGCCGGTCCACCAGACGGTCGTCCAGGGACAGCACCCCGGCCCGGGCCAGTTCGGCGAGCAGCAGCACGGTGAAGGTCTTGGACAGCGAGCCCAGTTCGTAGCGCAGCGCATGGCGGGGGGTGGGCGGGGGCAGCGCCGAGCCGCCGGTCATCACGGTCCGGCGGCCGTTGCGGGTCACCGCCAGCACGACGTCCGGCGCGTCGATCCCGGTGACCGCGTCCGCGAGGCGGTCACCGAGCGCGGGTCCGGGGCCTGTGGCGGTCATCCGACGGCGGACAGGGCCCGGGAGGTGGCCATCGCGGAGGCGAACGTGGCCACCAGGGTGGGGTGATGGACCAGGTCGAAGACCCGCGCCGGGTCACCCTCCGGCATCCCGCGCTGGATGGGCATCGCACCGGTGGGCGACTGGGCCGCCGCGTAGCGCTCCCACAGGTCCGCGTCCAGGGTGGGCCGTGGCAGGCAGGCGTCGACGACGAGGAGTTCGCCGAGCAGATCCCAGTGTTCGAGGTCCGCCCAGTCCTCCGACCAGGCGGGCAGATACCGCGCGAGGTAGTCGGCGATGGCCGGCGGGATGCGCTCGGGTGCCTCGCCCCAGTTGGTGAGGTGGAAGACGGTGTGGGTGAGGTCGTAGGCGATGTGCAGCTGGACCGTCCACGGCTCGGGCAGCCGCCCCAGCCAGGTGCGGTCCACGGCCTCGCCGAAGTTGCTGCTGGGCGGCAGGCCGAGCTTGCGCTCCGCGTTGAGCACGCCGAGCCGCCGGTTGGGCATCATCTCCAGCGCCGTCCAGCTGGTGGTGCGCCGGCAGACCGCCAGCGCGGCCTCCAGCCCCGGATGGCGGTGTCCGAGTTCGTGGAACGTCGCATAGACCTCCAGCGGCACCGGGGAGAGCGGCTCGTCGTGCTGCAGCCGGGCCGGCACATTGCCGCCGTCCAGCAGCTCCCGCCACGCGAAGTCCAGCAGCTTCCCGGCGCGTTCCTTCTGCCGGGAGCCGGCCACGCCCTCCCGGAACAGCACCTGCATATTGAGCGCCAGCTCCCCGATGGGCTTGAGCCGTCCGACGACCGCGCCGTTGGTGGCGAAGTCGTCGGGGGTCAGCCGGAAGTGCTCCCGGTGATCGTCGAGCCAGGTCAGGGCCCGGTCGCCGACACCGTGCAGCAGGGCGGGGGATGCGGCCGTCACGGTCACGGGGCAGTCTCGCTTTCGCAGGAGGTCCGCCCGTCCGCCATCGCCGTATCCCCGGCCGGCGGCCCGGCCTCGGCCTCGTCGGAGGCGATACGGGCGAGGGTGGCGGCGAACGCGGTCACCAGGGTGGAGTGGTAGCAGGCCGTGAACGCCGCGGCCCGGTCGCCGGCGGGCGGCGCGGCGCCGATCTCGGGCACGCTGCCGTCGGCGGCCCGGGCGCCGGCCAGCCGCTGCCAGGCCTCGGCGGGGTACGGGGCCTGCGGCAGGCAGGCCGCCACGGCCAGCAACTCGCCGGCCAGGTCCCACAGCTGCTCCTCCAGCCAGTTCTCCAGCCAGGAGGGCAGCCACAGCCGCAGATAGCCGGCGAGCTCGGGGGAGAGCCGCCGCCGGTTGCGCCCCCAGTCGGTGAGGTGGAAGACGTCATGGGTCACGCCGTACGCCGCCTTGCGGTCCAGCGCCCACGGCTCCGGCAACCCGCCGAGGCCGGTCAGGGCCAGCACGGCCCCGAAGTCGGCGTGCTGGCGCAGCCCGATCCGCCGCTCCGCGTTGAGTACACCGAGGGTCCGGGTGTGATCCTCGCGGGCCACCCGCCAGCCACGCAGCCGTGTCGTGAGGTCCACCAGCTTGTCTGCCTCGGCGTGCCGCAGCCCGGCCTGGGCGAACACGCCGTACAGCTCGACCGGATAGGTGGCGAACGGCTCACCACGGATCAGCTCGGCGAACAGCTCGCCGTCGCGGGTCTCGTTCCAGGCGAACGCGAACAGTCCGCGGGCTGCCTGCCGGATCTCCTCACACGGGTGCAACACCCCGATCATCTGGGTCAGTTCGGCCAGCTCACCCAGCGGTTTGAGGGTCAGATTGGGGTCGGCGTCCGTGGTGACGTCCGGGGGCAGGCGGAAGTGGTCGCGTGCCGCGTCCAGCCACCCCAGGCTGCCGTGGACCATCCGGTCCAGCAGCCCGGGGTCGCCCCGGCGGCCGGTCACCAACCCCGCCCGTAGAAACGCTGGGCGGCCACGATGTGCAGCGTCACCCGGGGGTCGGCGCCGCCCATGTGGCGGACGAACGCCAGCCCGCTGTCGAGCCCCAGGGTCTGCGGTACGTCGGGCAGCCGGGACAGCCAGCGGCCCAGACCGGCCGCCTGCAGCCAGTCCCGGCGGCGGACCGCCCGGACGAAACCACGGGCCAGATCGTCGGTGCGTGCCGCCAACTGCTCGGCGAGACCGGGCGCCAGCCCGGGCAGTGCGAGCGCGGCGAGCTGGGACACGCGATGCGCAAGTTTCGGCCAAGGGTCGGCTTCGACCCATCCGGCCGCGGCCTCGGGCGGCGGCGGCCAGTGCTGTGCGCCTGCGGACAGGAACGCGTGCGAGGCCTCGACCAGGCCCCGGTAGGTCCACACCGACACCTCCGAGGCATCCGTTCCCGGTGGGTAGGCCGAGAGCGCCTGCCGCACGACCTCGGCATCGTCCCCGCCGACGGGCGCCGTGGGATGCGCGGGATGGTCCATTGCGTACGGCGCGAGCGCATCGGCGCCGAGCACCCTCAGGGCGGCCGGAGCCAGCGCATCGCTCTGCCGCAGAACGGCCGACAGCGCATAAGGGCCGCCCTCGCCCCGCAGGGCGAGGGCGACCCCGGTTGCGGCCTCGGCGATCACAGCGCTCAGCGGGGCTGCTCCCGGCGTCTGTTCAGCCAACGCTTTCCCCTCAGCCTCAGCGCACGTCGGTCTTGGGCCGGGGGGTGGGCGGCGAGATCAGGAGCAGCGCGGCCAGCAGCAGCGCACCTCCGCACTCGCGGGTATCGCGGAAGACACCGTCGGCCTCGGCGGGTTCGAGCAGTCCCTCGACCTCGGCGGCCAGGGCGGCCGTCTCGACCGGCGCTGGGCGATCCGTAACCATGCGATCAACTCCTTCGACGAATGGGATCCCAGATTCACATCGGCATATTTGCGTCGCAAGGGGAAAGATCCGGCAAACTGCCGCCTTTCGAGTGGCGGCGAACGCCTCCCCACCGGGCGCCTGCGCCTTCAACTGCCGTGTCATGCCGGGCGGGTGGCGCTCCCTCCGGCGCGGCAGTCAGGTGTACGGGGACAGGGCTCCAAGGGCGAGGGGGCCGCACCGATGGGGGAGCGGACTGCTCTGTTCGGAGGCACGGCGCGGAGCGGACGCACGGCGCGGCGTTGCCGGGTGCCGTCGGGTACGCGCTGTGGTGAGGAGGCGCGCTCGTGCGGCCTTCCCGGCGTTGAGCGGGTGCGCGGCTGCGGCCCGTCACTTCACCACGAGGACGATCTTCCCGGTCGTCCGGCCGAGCCTGCCCAGGGCATGCGCCTCGGCGGCCTGCGCGAGAGGGAACGTCGCATCGATATGGGGGCGCAGCCTGCCTGCTGCCGCGAGGTCGGCGATCGCCTGCATGCCCGCATGGTCGGCCTCGACGAGCATCGCCGCCAGTCGGACGCCCCGCTCCGCGGCGCTCCTGGTCTCGTCCCGCGTCGCGCCGTGCAGGATCGTCACAAGGGTGCCGCCCTTGCGCAGGACGTCCAGGGAGCGCATGCGGGTTTCGCCGGCGAGGCTGTCCAGGACCACATCGACCGTGCCGACGCGTTCCCTGAAGTCGGTGGTGCGGTAGTCGATGAGCTCGTCGGCGCCCAGTTCCCGCAGGAGGGCGTGCTTGGCGGCCCTGGCCGTGCCGATGACATAGGCGCCGCGTGCCTTCGCGATCTGTACGGCGAGGTGGCCGACCCCGCCGGCGGCAGCGTGGATCAAGACGCGTTGCCCGGGCTGGACATCGGCGGTGTCGACCAGGGCCTGGTGAGCGGTGAGTGCGGCGAGGGGGAGGGCGCCGGCCTGGACGTGGTCGAGGGAGACCGGTTTGTGGACGAAGGCCCGCGCCGGCCCGGTGACGTACTGGGCGTGCGAGCCGACGCCATGCGGGTAGGGCAGCATCCCGAAGACCTCGTCGCCGGGCTGGAAGAGGGTGACGCCGAAGCCGACGGCCTCGACGACTCCGGACACGTCCCAGCCGAGGACGAACGGAGGTTCGCCGAGGAACGGCCCGCCCGCGCGGTGCTTCCAGTCCGTCGGGTTGAGGCCGGCCGCGTGGACGGCGACGAGGACTTCGCTCAGGCCGGGTTCGGGGCGTGCGAGCTCGACGTCTTTGAGGACCTCGGGGCCGCCGAGGGTGTCCTGGCTGATGGCGCGCATCATGGCAGGTGCGGCGGGGTGTGCCGTCGAATTGGTCATATGCCAAGGGTGGCGACGCCCGAGATCCAGGACAATGGCAGGAAAGTCATGCTCCGATGGGATCCCGCCACGCCTCATGGTTCAGGGCGTCCGGAACGCCCGCCGGTAGGCCAGCGGAGATACGCCGATCGCGGCATGGAGATGCTGGCGGAGGGAGACGGCGCCGCCGAAGCCGACCTCGTGGGCGATGCGTTCGACGGACAGGTCGGTGCTCTCCAGCAGGCCCCTGGCCCGGTGGACACGCTGCTGGATGATCCAACGGCCCGGGCTCACCCCGGCCTCTTCGGTGAAACGGCGCGCGAAGGTGCGCGGACTCATCCCGGCGTGTGCCGCGAGGGCGGCGAGGGGGAGCGGCTGGTCGAGGCGCTTTTGGACCCACTCCCGGGTGGCGGCGGTACCGTTCGCATCCGCTTCGGGCACCGGGTGCTCGATGTACTGGGCCTGGCCGCCGTCGCGCCACGGCGGTATGACACAGCGGCGCGCAATTCCGTTGGCGACCTCACTGCCGTGATCCTTGCGGACGACGTGGAGACAGAGGTCCACGCCCGCGACGGCCCCGGCCGAGGTGAAGATGTCGCCGTCGTCGATGAACAGCACGCCGGGGTCGACGGTGGCGCGGGGGAACATCCGGCGGAAGACGTCCGCGACGGCCCAATGGGTGGTGACGGTACGTCCGTCGAGCAGGCCGGCCGCCCCGAGCAGGAACGCGCCCGTACAGATGGAGATGATCCGGGTGCCGGGACGGATGCGGGCGAGGGTGGCCGCCATGAAGGGGGTGAGCCGGTCGGAGAACAGCCGCTGGTCGTAGGGCGGGATGACGACGGTGTCGGCGCCCTCCAGTGCCTCGGGGCCGTGGTCGGGCGCGACCGCGAAGTCTGAACCGGTGCGTACCGGACGACCACTGGCGGTGCAGGTGGTCACCTCGTAGAGGTCCGGTTGCTCACCGAAGACCCGGTTCGGGATGCCCAGTTCGAAGGGGGAGACCCCGTCGAGCGCGAGCACCACCACGCGGTGGACCGACGGCGGCACATGCATGGCCCGATCCTAACGGAACGGGGCATTCGCGCCTCGCGTGTACGTCGGCCTTCCCTGCGGCGCGGATGCAGCACAGCCACCGGGGCCGCCGGGGCGACGGTGTCGGCACCCCTTAGAGTGCGGGGGTGCCGACATACAGCATTGGTCAGGCAGCCGGGCTGCTGGGTGTGAGTGCGGAGACCGTCCGCCGCTGGGCCGATGGCGGGCAGCTGCGGATGGACCGGGACGGCGCGGGAAGCCGCGTGATCGACGGGGTGAGCCTGGCGGCATTCGCCAAAGAGCGTGCCGCGGGGCTGCATCCGGTGCCCGGCGAGGTGCTGACCTCGGTGCGGAACTCGTTCGCCGGGATCGTCACCAAGGTGACCCTCGACGAGGTGATCGCCCAGGTCGAGATCCAGTCCGGCCCGCACCGGCTGGTGTCGGTGGTCAGCCGGGAGGCCGTCGAGGAACTGGGGATCGAGGTCGGGGTGCGGGCCACCGCCCGGGTGAAGTCCACCAATGTGCACATCGACCGGGCGGGCGAGCGCAGTTGAGCGGCCCTTGTGCCGACCGCCGGCCCTCCGGCAACCGCCGCCCTTCCGCCGGCCGCCGGTATCCCCCGGCAGCCGCTCACCGCCTGCCTCCCCGCCCGCCTCACCGTCCGCCCGGCAAGCCCCTCAGCGGCAGAGCAGCGCCGCCTGCAGATCCAGCTTGTGGTCGAGCCGGGACAGGTCGCGGCCGGTCAGCGTCTCGATGCGCTGGATGCGGTAGTGCACCGTGTTCACATGCAGATGCAGCGTCGCGGCGGTGCGCGCCCATGACCCGTGGTGCGCGAGGAAGCTCTCCAGCGTCTCCAGGAGCATCCGGTGCGAGGTGCTTCCGGCGTGCGCCAGCGGGCCCAGCACCCGGCTGCTGAAGGCCCTGCGGACATCGGCGGGGACCCCGGCGAGCAGAGCGCCCAGGGTGCTGAGGTCTTCGACGGAGGTCACCCGGGCACCGCCCGGAGCACCGGCGCGCGCCGCCGCCAGTGCGTAACGTGCCTGGCCCAGCGCCGCGGTGAGGCCGTCGGCGGCCGGTACCGGACCGCTGAGCCCGGCGTGCAGCGGCGTCTGTGGCCGGCAGGCGTGCACCAGCGGCCACACTTCGCCGAGCGGGAGGCCGCCCTCCGCATCGGGGTCGGCGCGCACCACGGCGACCGCCTCGCCGCCCGGGAGCCGGCCCGCCGCGAACGGCTCACCGGGGGAGTGCCGCAACGCCTCGGCCAGCGCGCGCACCGTCTGCTCGCCCTCCTCGCCGCCCGATGCGGCCACCACCCGGTACGGACCGGTGGCCGGCAGTCCGCAGGCGTGCAGCGCCGCCTCCAGTGCCGCACCGTCGGCCGGTCCGTCGGCCGGCACATCGGACCCACCGGCCGCGGCGAGCGCGAGCAGTGCGTCCGCCGCCCGCCGTCCGGCCGCCTGCCGCAGCTCGACCCGGTGCCGGTACTGCGCCATGACCTCGGCGATCTCGTGCAGCACCCGGGGCGGGGCGCCGGCCGGGTCCCGCAAGGACAGCTGCCAGTCGTCGTACGGACCGGCCTCCCCCTCGATCCGCAGGCCGGTGCCGGCCGCCGCTGCCGGCTCCCGGGCCGCCTGCCCGGCCGGCAGGTGCGCGGCGGCCGGCGTCCGGGCGATCACCCGTCCGGTCGCCGTCACCAGAGAGCAGGCCGGCCCGCCCAGATGGGCGAAGGCCCGGTCCAGCAGCGTGTCCGGCGCCGCGTCCTCGGCGAGCAGAGCGGCCAGCTCGGTCCGGACGTTCTCCGGCAGCGCGTGATGCTCGGTGGGGCGCCGGCTCAGATCGCCCCACTGGCGCAGGTACACCGCCTCCGTGATGGCACGGAACGTGGTGTGCGCGGGCACCGCCATCAGGACGATGCCCCGCTCGCGACAGGAGTCGACCAGGACGTCCGGGACGGTGCCGTGGGTCTCCTCGCCGGCCAGCAGCGCGGTCGCCCCGGCGGAGTGCAGGGCCGTGACGAAGCGGTCCACCGTCGCCCGTCCGGCGTCCGGCGTCCACCACACCAGTCCGCTCAGCACCAGCTCGCCCGGCTGCAGAAAGCGCTCCGGGTCCGCCAGATCGGTGGCGGTGACACCGCTGACTTCCCGGGTGAGCAGGGGGCCCTCGCCCCACAGCAGGGTCAGATCGAGCGCGTCGAGCTGGAGGAGATCTTGGACGTGCATGGGCGGACTCCTTGGGCGGCTGCCGGGAGTGCACCCCGGCACCTCACATTCACGAGGCGAAAATGAGTACCGGCATCGTAAATGCCAGCTGCCGGGGCCCAAAGTCCTCTTGGATGATCCTCCGGATACCGGGCCCGGCAGTGGTGTTTTTCCGTGCTGCGCACCAGTCGTGCCCAAGGCGGCGGCATTGCTTCACTCGGCGGCATGGACCTGAACACGGTGCGGGACGTACGTGACGCCCGGCAGCGCGCCCCGTGGCGCAGCGGCGACGCCTGGCTGGGCGGCGGCACCTACCTCTTCTCCGAACCGCAGCCGCACATCCGGCGGTTGGTGGACCTGAGCCGGATGGGCTGGGAGCCGCTGACCCGGCATCCGGACGGTTCGCTGGAGATCGCGGCGACCTGCACCATCGCCCAGCTCTCCCGCTTCGCGGCCGCCTACGAGGCCCTCGCGGCACCGCTGTTCGAGCAGTGCTGCCGTGCCTTCCTGGCCTCGTTCAAGATCTGGAACATGGCGACCGTCGGCGGAAACCTCTGCAACGGCCTGCCCGCCGGGCCGATGATCTCGCTGACCGCCGCGCTCGACGGCAGCGTGCTGCTCCAGGCACAGGACGGCTCGCTGCGCCGCACCAAGGTCGCGGACTTCATCACCGGCGCGGGACGCAAGGACCTCGCCGAGGGCGAACTGCTCCGCTCGGTCACCCTGCCCGCCCGGTCGACGGCGTGCCGTACGGCCTTCCGGCAGGCCTCCCTGTACGGCCTCGGCCGCTCCGGCGCACTCGTCATCGGCACCCTCGACCCGCTGGACGGATCGCTGGCCCTCACCCTCACCGCCGCCACCGTCCGGCCGTTTCGCCTGTGGTTCCCGCTGCCCCCGGACGCCCGCACACTGCGCGACACGATCGAGCGGACCGTCACCGCCCGCGACTGGTTCGACGACCTGCACGGACTGCCGGCCTGGCGGCGGCACATGGCGCTGCGGCTGGCCGAGGAGATCCGCCGCGAACTGACCCGGGAGGCCGGACGATGACCTTCCGGATCCGCGTCAACGACCAGCCCTTCGACGCCGATCCCCGCCCGGGGCAGTGCCTGCGCACCTACCTCCGCGACCGCGGCTGGTTCGGCGTGAAGAAGGGCTGCGACGCGGGGGACTGCGGGGCGTGCACCGTCCATGTCGACGGCGCCCCCGTCCACAGCTGCCTGTACCCGGCCGTGCGGGCCGAGGGGCGCTCGGTGACCACGGTCGAGGGGCTGGCCGACGCGGACGGCGAACTGCACCCGGTGCAGCGGCAGTTCCTGGACGCCCAGGGCTTCCAGTGCGGCTTCTGCACGGCCGGATTCCTGATGACCACCACGAAACTGGACGAGGACCAGCTGGCCGATCTGCCCCGGGCACTCAAGGGCAACCTCTGCCGCTGCACCGGCTACCGGGCGATCGAGGACGCCGTACGCGGCGTACGGCATGTCGAGGAGCCCTGTCCGGGGCGGTCGGTCGGCCGCAACCTGGGCGCTCCGGCCGGTCCGCAGGTCGTCACCGGCACCGCCCGCTACACCTTCGACCTCGCCGTCGAGGGGCTGCTGCACATGAAGCTGCTGCGCTCCCCGCATCCGCACGCCAGGATCGTGTCCCTCGACACCGCCGACGCCCTGCGCGTGCCCGGCGTCCACGCCGTCCTCACCCACCACGACGCCCCGGAGCGGCTGTTCTCCACCGCCCGTCACGAACACTCCACCGAGGACCCCGACGACACCCGGGTACTGGACGACGTGGTCCGGTTCGTCGGGCAGCGGGTGGCGGCCGTGGTCGCCGACAGCGAGGCGGCGGCGGAGGAGGGCTGCCGCCGGATCACCGTGGAGTACGCGCACCTGCCGTACGTCCTCGACCCGGAGGAGGCGATGCGCCCCGGCGCCCCGGTGCTCCACCCCAAGGGCCCCGAGACGCGGATCGCACGGGCGCAGGACAACGTCGCCGGCGAGGTGCACGGCGAAATCGGCAGCGTCGAGGAGGGCTTCGCGGACGCCGATGCCGTCTACGAGGACACCTTCCGCACCCAGCGGGTGCAGCACGCCAGCCTGGAGACGCACGGGGCCCTCGCCTACTTCGAGGAGAACGAGAACGGCGGCGAACGGATCGTGGTCCGCTCCAGCACCCAGGTGCCGTTCCTGACCCGCCGTGCCCTGTGCGCGCTCTACGATCTGCCCGAGGACCGGGTCAGGGTGGTCGCGGGCCGGGTCGGCGGCGGGTTCGGCGGCAAGCAGGAGATGCTGGCCGAGGACATCGTGGTGCTCGCCGCGATGCGGCTGAAGCGGCCGGTGAAGCTGGAGTTCACCCGCGCCGAGCAGTTCTTCGGCGCCACCACCCGGCACCCGTTCACCATCGGCATCAAGGCGGGCGCGAAGCGGGACGGCACCCTCACCGCCCTCCAGCTCCGGGTGGTCTCCAACACCGGCGCGTACGGCAACCACGGCCCCGCCGTGATGTTCCACAGCGTCGGCGAATCGATGGCCGTGTACCGCGCGCCGCACAAGAAGGTGAACGCCTACTCCGTCTACACCAACTGCGTGCCGGCCGGGGCGTTCCGCGGCTACGGGCTGGGGCAGGTGACCTTCGCCGTGGAGTCGGCGATGGACGAGCTCGCCCATCGGCTCGGTATCGATCCGCTGGTCTTCCGGGAGCGCAACATCATCGGCCCCGGCGAGCGCATGATCAGCCCCGGCGGCGAGGAGGAGGACCTGCACATCGCCAGCTACGGCCTCGACCAGTGCCTCCAGGTCGTCCGCCGGGCCCTTGCCGAGGACCACAGCGCCGACGAGGCGCCGGAGGGCTGGCTGGTCGGACAGGGCACCGCGATGGCGATGATCGCCACCGGCCCGCCCGGCGGGCACTTCGCCGATGCGACGGTGACGCTGCTGGAGGACGGGACGTACGACATCGCGGTGGGCACCGCGGAGTTCGGCAACGGCACCACCACCGTCCACCAGCAGATCACCGCCGGCGCGCTGGGCACCACCGTGGACCGGCTCACCGTCCGGCAGTCCGACACCGATGTCGTACGGCACGACACCGGCGCCTTCGGCTCGGCCGGGACGGTGGTGGCCGGCAAGGCCGTGATGCAGGCGGCCAACGGCCTGGCCGAGCGGATTCTCACCTTCGCCGCCGAGCACGCCAGGACGCCGCGGAGCCTGTGCCGGCTGCTGGCCGACGCGGTGGAGTGCGAGGGGCGGACCGTGCCGCTCAAGGAACTCCACGAGGCCGCGCACGAGCGGGGGGTGACGCTGTCAGCCGACGGGCACTGGGGCGGCTCGCCCCGCTCGGTGGCCTTCAACGCCCAGTGGTTCCGGGTCGCCGTCGACCCGGATACCGGTGAGATCAAGATCCTGCGCAGCGTCCACTCGGCCGACGCGGGCAAGGTCATGAACCCCATGCAGTGCCGGGGCCAGGTCGAGGGCGGGGTGGCCCAGGCACTGGGCGCGACCCTCTTCGAGCAGGTCCTCGTCGACGACGGCGGCAAGGTCATCACCCCCGCCTTCCGCCGCTACCGGCTGCCGGCCTACGCCGATGTGCCGCGCACCGAGGTGCACTTCACGCAGACCTCGGACGCCATCGGGCCGCTGGGCGCCAAGTCGATGAGCGAGAGCCCCTTCAACCCCGTGGCCCCCGCCTTCGCCAACGCCCTGCGCGATGCCACCGGGGTGCGGTTCACGGAGCTTCCGCTGCTGCGCGACCGGGTGTGGCTGGCACTGGAGGAGCACCGGGCGGCCGGCGGGGCACCGGGCCGGACGGCCGGGCGGCATCCGTCGCGCGAGGGTTCGGTGTGAGCGCCCGCCCGGCGTCCGCCGGCTCCGTACCTGCAGCCCCCGCGGCCCCCTTTGCCTCACATCAGCGAGGTGAGGCTGCGGAAGCGGCTGGCATCCGTGGTTCAGCGGCGGGCCGGTCGGGCATCACAGGGAGGCAGCCGCCGCGCGGATCGCCCAAGGGGGTCTCGAATGAGCCGACTCGGCCCGCCGTCCCGCACCACCGTCGTACGCCCGGCGCCCGAGGACGCCGTATCTCCCGCCCCCGGGTGCGTTCTGATCCGCGGCCAGCTGCGCCGTCCGCTCGCGCTGACCGTCGCCCAACTGCGGGAGCGGTGGCCGCAGCGGCGGGCCGAGGTGGTCTTCGACTGCGCCACGAACGGGCCGCAGCACCACACCTTCGAGGGGCCGCTGCTCCGGGAGGTCATCGATACGGCGGAACCGGCCTTCGACATCTCGCGGCGCAAGGACCGCTCCCGCTACGTCCTGGCGGTCACCGGCCGGGACGGCCACCACGCCGCGCTCTCCTGGGCAGAGCTCGACGCCGACTTCGGGGACGCGCCGGTCCTGCTGGCCACGGCCCTGGACGGGCGGGCGCTCGATGCCGTGGGCAGCCAGCTCGTGGTGCCCTCCGACCGCTGCGGGGCCCGCTACATCAGCGCCGTCACCGGCATCTGGTTCGGGACCCTCGTCCCGCCCGAGGCGGACGGGTTCCGCTCCGGCGGGCCGGGACCGGGCGCGTCCTGACCAGCGGCACAAGGGCCGAAGTCCCCTGCACTGCCGGGGACTTCGGCGGGGCCGTGCTCAGACCGCGGCGAGTGCGATCTCGGTCGACTTGACCAGCGCGGTGACCTCGGCACCGGCAGCCAGGCCCAGGTCCTCGGCCGCGTCCCTGGTGATCGCGGCGGTCAGCTCCCCGCCCGCGACGGCGACCTTGACGCCCGCCATCGCGCCGCCCGTGGTGACATCGGTGACGGTGCCGGGGATCCGGTTACGGATGCTCAGACCCTCCACCGCACCGGTCGCGAGCGCGACCTCGGTGGACTTGATCAGCGTGCGCACCGCGGAACCCTCCCCGATGCCCAGCTCCTTCACCGCCTCCAGGGTGATCGCCGCGGTGATCTGCTGGCCACCCTCCAGACGCACCTTGACGGTCGCCATGACCTCGCCGGGGGTGACGGAGAGAACGGTGCCGGAAATCTGGTTACGGATGCTCAGGCTCATGGAAATGCCTCACCGGGGGTGTGGAAAGCGAAGGGTGGAATGTCGCGTTTTCCCTGCTCTGACATCTGCACCCTAACCACAGAACCCGCCGCGGTCCGGGCGTGCATGGCAGATGCCGGGCGGATATCCGCATGCGCCTGGCAAATATCCGCATGTGCCGGGCAGGCCGGCGGAACGCGCGGAGAATTGCGCCGGTCGTCCGGGGGACACGCCGCCCGGCGGGACGTCTTCGTGTCTTCCTCCAGTCGGCCTGGCATCTGCCATATGGCTTCCCCCAAGGGATTGCAAATGCCAGCCGATTCCGCATAGCTTGTCGCACATGCAGTCCTACACGATCGGTCAGGCGGCGCGGCTGCTGGGCGTCAGCCCGGACACCACCCGCCGCTGGGCGGACGCCGGCAAGGTCGCGACGCATCGTGACGACAGCGGCCGCCGCCTCATCGAAGGCCGCGATCTGGCCGCCTTCTCCGTCGAGGTGGCGCAGACCGGCACCGGCGAGGACGACGCCTCGTACACCTCCGCGCGCAACGCCTTCCCGGGCATCGTCACCGCCGTCAAGCTCGGCGACGTCGCCGCCCAGGTCGAGATCCAGGCCGGTCCGCACCGCCTGGTGTCCCTGCTGACCCGGGAAGCGGTGGAGGAACTGGGCCTGGAGGTCGGCATGCAGGCCACCGCCCGCGTGAAGTCCACCAGCGTGCACATCGACCGCACCTGACCCACCGCGGTAGCACCCGGCCGATCCGCAACCACCGTCCCCCACCGGCCGGCTGCGCACACCAGCGGCGTCGCCCGTCCCGGCGCGGCTTTTTCCCATCCGCTCGGACGGCGCCCGTCGTCCCGCGTTCCAAGGAGTCCCGCCACATGTCCCAGCTCTTCACCGGCCGCCGCGCCGCCGCCGCGCTCGTGACCGCCGCCCTTCTCGTTCCGCTCTCCGCCTGCGGCGACAACAAGAAGGACGAGGGCGCCGAGAAGTCCGGCAGCGCCGCCCCCAAGGCGGACCTCACGGTGCTCGCCGCCTCCTCGCTGACCGACGTCTTCAACAAGGCCGGTGCGGTGTACGAGAAGGAACACCCCGGCACCAAGGTGCACTTCTCCTTCGCCGGCTCCCAGGAACTGGCCGCCCAGGTCAGGGAGGGCGCCCCCGCCGACGCCGTGGTCACCGCCGACACCAAGACCATGGACGGGCTCAAGGCCGATGTCGCCGCGCCCACCGTCATCGCCAAGAACCGCCTGGTCATCGTGACCGGCGAGGGCAACCCGAAGAAGATCGACAACCTCAAGGCACTCACCGACAGCAAGCTGAAGGTGGTCCTCGCCGCCCCCGAGGTGCCGGTCGGCCGCTACAGCAAGCAGGTGCTGGACGCCCAGAAGCTGAAGGTCAAGGCTGTCTCGCAGGAGCCCAACGTCCGCGCGGTGCTCAGCAAGGTCGAGCTCGGCGAGGCCGATGCCGGCCTCGTCTACAAGACCGACGCCGCCACCGCACCCAAGAAGGTCGACGCCGTCGACATCCCCGACGCGCAGAACGCCGTCGCCTCCTACCCGGCCGCGACGGTGAAGGCCTCTCAGCACACGGCCGCCGCAGCCGCGTTCGTCAAGTGGCTGAGCACGCCCGAGGCACAGAAGCTCCTGCAGCAGGCCGGCTTCCAGAAGCCGTGATCCGGAGCGGCGCGTACGGACCGCCGGCCCCGGGAAGCGTCCCGGGGAAGCGGACCGGGCCCGTGCGCGCCGCCATCTCCCGGCCCGGTCCGTCCGCGCCGCCGTCCCCCGGCCCGGCCCGCCCCGAATCCCAGGGACCCCGATGAGACGCCCCCGCACCACCGCCCGGCCCCCGGCAGGCAGGCTCCGCGTGCCCGGCAGCCGTGCCCCCGTCGCGCTGGCCGTGCCCGCGCTGGTCGCCATCGCGTTCCTGCTGATGCCCCTGGCCGGCATCCTTGCCCGCACCACCTGGAGCGACCTCGGCACCCACCTGACCAGCCCGGACGTCCTCGAAGCGCTCCGGCTGTCGCTGCTGGTGTCGTTCTGCGCGCTGGGGCTCGCCCTGCTGCTGGGGGTGCCCCTGGCCTGGCTGCTGGCCCGGGTCGATTTCCGCGGCAAGGCGCTGGTCCGCTCGCTGGTGCTGCTGCCGATGGTGCTGCCGCCGACCGTCGGCGGTGTCGCCCTGCTCATGGGCTTCGGCCGCCGCGGACTCCTCGGCCCCTGGCTGGAGGACACCTTCGGCATCGTGCTGCCGTTCCACACCTCCGGCGCCGTGGTCGCCGCCACCTTCGTCGCGATGCCCTTCCTCGTCATCAGCCTGGAGGGCACGCTCGCCGGACTGCGCACCAGCTACGAGGAGACCGCGGCCTCCCTCGGTGCCTCACCCGTACGGGTCTTCCGGACCGTCACCCTCCCCATGGTCGCGCCCGGCCTCGCCGCCGGCGCCGCGCTGACCTGGGCCCGCGCACTCGGTGAATTCGGCGCCACGATCACCTTCGCGGGCAATCTGCCCGGCACCACCCAGACCCTGCCGCTCCAGGTCTACCTACTGCTCCAGGGGTCCCCGGAGGCCGCCACCTCGGTCTCGCTGCTGCTGCTCGTCATCGCCATGGGCGTGCTGGTCGCGCTGCGCGGCCGCTGGACCGGCGCCACCGCCGGGCGCGTCGCCCGCACCGCCCCCACCACCGACGACACCGGCCTCGCGGCGCCGCCCGCTCCCTACGTCGAGGAGCCCGCGGCGACACCGCCGGCGCCCCCGGAAAACTGGCCGCTGCACGCCGAGGTCACCGGCTTCAACCAGCTGACCCTGGACGCCGAACCGGGCACCACCCTCGCCGTCGTCGGACCCAACGGCGCAGGAAAGACCACCCTGTTGCGTGCCCTGCTCGGGCTCACCCCGCGTGCCCGCGCCACCCTGCGCCTCGGCGGCACCGACGTCACCACGCTGCCCCCGCACCGCCGGGGCGTCGCCTGGGTCCCGCAGGACGGCGCACTCTTCCCGCACCTGACGGCCCTGAGCAACACCGCCTACGGGCTGCGCGCCCATGGCATCCCGCGCGCCGAGGCCCGCCGTACGGCACAGCTCTGGCTCGACCGGCTCGGCGTCGGCCCGCTCGCACACCGCAAGCCCGCCCAGCTCTCCGGCGGACAGGCGCAACGCGTCGCGCTCGCCAGGGCGTTGGCCGCCCGGCCCCGTCTGCTGCTGCTCGACGAACCGCTCGCCGCGCTCGACCAGACCACCCGCGCCCATGTCCGGCACACCCTGCGCGGCCATCTCGCGGGCTTCGGCGGCGTCTGCCTGCTCGTCACCCATGACCCCGTCGAGGCGGTCTCGCTCGCCGACCGCGTCCTCGTCCTGGAGGACGGCCGCGCCCTCCAGGACGCCCCGCCCGCCGAGGTCACCCGGCACCCGCGCTCGCCCTGGGTCGCCCGGATGCTCGGCCGCAACGCCTGGCCGGGCACCGCCACCGGCGACGGCCTGGCGCTCCCCGGCGGCGGCCGCCTCGTCGCCGCCGACCCGCTCCCCGACGGCGCCCGCGCACTGGCGATCATCGCCCCCGAGGCCGTTTCCCTGCACCTCGACAAGCCCACGGGCAGCCCCCGTAACGTCTGGCCGGGCACCGTCCGGGAGATCACCTCGGCGGGCAGCCGCCTGCGGGTCCTCGTCACCTCGCACGAGGCCCCCGACCTGGTGGCCGAAATCACCCCCTCGGCCGCCCTCGAACTCGGCCTCGCGGACGGTGTGTCCGTGTGGACCAGCGTCAAGGCCACCGAGGTCTCCCTCGTGACGCTCTGAGCGCCACGAGGGAGCCGGTATCAGTGCGCCGTGGCCGCCGGCTCCAGGACGAACACCGGGATCTGCCGGTCCGTCCTCTTCTGGTAGACGGCGTATTCGGCGTACGCCTCGACCGCGCGGCCCCACCACAGGGCCTTCTCCTCGCCGGTGACCTCACGGGCCGTCATGTCCTGCCGCACCGGACCGTCCTGCAGCTCCATCCGGGGGTCCGCCACGAGGTTGTGGTACCAGACCGGGTGCCGCGGTGAGCCGCCCACGGAGGCCACCGCCGCATACACCCCGTCGTGCTCCACCCGCATCACCGGGCTCTTGCGGATCTTTCCGCTCTTCGCGCCCCGGGTGGTCAGCACCACGACGGGCAGCCCATGGATCGTGGTGCCTTTCGTACCGCCCGAGCCTTCGTACTCCTCGACCTGATCGCGTACCCACTGCTCCGGGCTCGGCTCGTACTCACCCTGAAGAGGCATACCGTCCATCCCCTCGACGACGACAATCGTGGCGCCGGCCGCCGCGTCCACCGCGACCGGCCTGGCCTTAGATCAACTTTAGATCAACTACCGTAAACGAAGGGAAACTTACCGGCACCGCCCGACCGTACGGAGAGGTGACCGCACGGCCGGGCGGCCGGTCGTCAGGACACCAGCTCCACGGTCCGCCGGGTACGACGGTGCTGCTCGGCCCAGTTCGTCAGCGCGGCACCGCAGGCGTGGTCGAGATGACGCAGCCCGCTCAGATCGAGTTCCACTCCCCGCTCGGCGGGCAGCGCGTCGAGCTGATCGAGGATCTTGGGCAGCCGCAGGAACGTGGCGTTGCCGACGGCACGGACCCGCACCGGCTCGTCCTCGTCCTCGGGGGTGTCGACCTCGAGGTGCACATGGGAGGTCTCCCACGCCGTCTTCGCGACCGCCAGCAGCAGACCGATCAGGACACCCTCGAACATGTTGACCGTCACGATCGCGAGGGCCGTGACCAGGAGTACTACCGCCTCACCGCGGTGTTCGCGCCACAGCGGCCGCAGTTCGCGCAGCGGGATCAGCTTGCCGCCCGCATGGACCAGCACACCCGCCAGCGCGGCCACCGGCACCACACCCAGCGCGGCCGGGAACGCCGCGGCGAACACCAGCAGCCAGACACCGTGCAGCACCCGCGAGGCCTTGGTCTTCGCACCCGCCTGGACATTGGCCGCGCTGCGGACGATGACGGCGGTCATCGGCAGCGCACCGAGCAGCCCGCAGACGGTGTTGCCCGCGCCCTGGGCCATCAGCTCCTTGTCGTAGTCCGTGCGCGGCCCGTCGTGCAGCCGGTCGACGGCGGCGGCGCTGAACAGGGACTCGGCGGACGCGATCAGCGCGAAGGCGAGGACCGTGCCGAGCACCCCGATCTCGGTGAGCCGGCCGAGGTCGGTGAGGCCGGGCGGCTGGATCGCGTCCAGCAGCCCGCTGACCTCGACGCGCGCGACGGGCAGATCCAGCGCCCACACGGCGCTGGTGGCGAGCGCCACCGCGGCCAGCGGTGCGGGCAGGATCCGCGCGGCGCGCCGCCAGCGCGGCCACAGCACCAGGACGGCGATGGTGCCGGCGCCGATGGCGAGCGCGGACAGCGCCGTGGCCGACCCCGCGGTGGCGGTGACCAGGCCGGGCATGCCGCCGATATTGGCGAGTCCGCTGCCCGGCGCCTTGGCGTCCGCGAGGGCGTAGAGCTGTCCGGCGATCAGGACCAGCCCGATGCCGGCCAGCATGCCCTGGACCACGGCGACCGAGATCGCCCGGAACCAGCGCCCCAACTTCAGGGCGCCCATGGCCAGTTGCAGTACACCGGCCGCCAGTACCAGCGCGCCGAGCGCCCCGATGCCGTACTCCTTGACGGCCTCGAAGACCAGCACCGTCAGACCGGCGGCGGGACCGCTGACCTGGAGGCTGCTGCCCGGGAGCAAGCCGGTGAGCAGTCCGCCGACCACGCCGGTGACGAGCCCCAGCTCGGCCGGCACTCCGGAGGCGACGGCCAC
This sequence comes from Streptomyces lydicus, assembly GCF_004125265.1. GTDB lineage: Bacteria > Actinomycetota > Actinomycetes > Streptomycetales > Streptomycetaceae > Streptomyces > Streptomyces lydicus_C. Next base: position 558,371 of record NZ_RDTE01000003.1, on the reverse strand, counting down.
CCCGACACACAGCGGGACGGCCACGAGGAAGACGACGAGGGAGGCGGTGAAGTCCGCCCGGAAGGAGGTGAAGCGCTTCATGAGGTGCCCACCCGCCTTCACAGTGGGAGGAACAGGTCGGAGGCCGGATGATGCGCGGCCACCAGGCCGGTGTGCACCTCGTAGAACCACCCGTGCAGCTTCACCTCGCCGGCGTCCAGCCGCTCCTGGACACAGGGGTAGCCGCGCAGCCGGTCGAGCTGTTCGCGCACATGGTGCTGGACCGCGGCGGCGACCGTCGGTTCCGCGTCGGCGGGCAGGTGGTCGGACAGCTGCTGCGCCAGCCAGTCCCGTACGGCGGGTGCGCCGGTCAGGTCCTCACCGCGGGCCTTGGCGCCGACCGCGCCGCAGTGCGAATGGCCGCACACCACGATGTCGGCGACGCCGAGGACGCGCATCGCGTACTCGATGGTGGCCGCTTCCGCGCAGGCCGCCATGTCCTCGCGGTAGGCGGGTACGGCGTTGCCGGCCGTCCGCAGCTCGAAGAGTTCACCGGGCCGCGCCCCGGTGATCAGGGCGGGGACGACCCGCGAGTCGGAACAGGTGATGAACAGGGCGAGGGGGGACTGTCCGGCCGCGAGCCGGCCGTAGGTCTCCTGTTCGTCCCGCCGGTCGGCGATACGGGCCGTCAGGCCCCGGGCATGCTGAATGAAGGTCTCCACGAGGAGGTCTCCTGCTGATGAGTGGTGCCACTGTGGGGTGGTGGCGGAACGGTGCATGGTGCGGGGGTGGTGCAGGCCACCACACCGCTCTCAGCAGCGGAAGACGCAGTGCAGGACGCTGAACCCGGCCCCTTGGGACACGGCCTTGGTGGAGCTGCCGGCCGCCGGGGCACCGGAAGCCGTCGTGGCGACGGACGTCATGGCGCCCGCGCTGAACGGCGGCAGCGGCCGGCCGGTGTGCCGGGGAACGCCGACGGAGGTCCGGGCGGTGCGCCGGGGTTGGCCGCGCTCGGCCTCGCGCTTCGCCTTTTCCTCTTCGTTCTCATAGCCGGGCTTGACGGCCGATGTGCTCGCGGACTTCGCGGCGGACGGGGCGGAGAACGCGGCCTTCGCCGCACCGGGCGCCGCCGCACCACCACCCAGCAGGAAGGCCGCGACCACCAGCAGGGCGGTCAGCGACATACGGCACAGGCGCAGCACGGGTATGCCCGCTATGCAGGCGTCCTTCCGCATCATCGCCCCCCGTGGTTCGTCCGCACGGTTCCACTCTGCCTTCACAGTGCAGCATCCAGGTTTCGGGCGGGATAACGAGAAATGACGCCAAGTTTCCGGAATCCCCCGCAGAACAGCCGGGAACATCCGTTCCGTGAAAGGGTGTTCACGCCTGTTCCGTTTCCGTAGGGCGAGCGGCGGGCGCGGTGACGGTGCGCGGCGGCCGGCCGGCCGCCCACGCGAGGACGGGTACGAGCGCCATCGCGAGGATGCCGCCGGCCAGCGCCAGCGTCGGGTAGCCGCCCAGCACGACGACCGGGCCCGAGAGCATTCCCCCGGTGGCGCCCGCGAGGGCGATGCCGACGTCCACCAGTCCCTGCGCCGACGCGCGACGGGCGGGCGGCAGCGCGTCGGTGACCAGCGCGGTGCCGCTGACCAGCCCGAGGTTCCAGCCGAGGCCGAGCAGGACCAGTGCCGTGGCGAGCGCGGGCACGGAGTCCGGTGCCGCGGCGGCCACCACCCCGGCGGCCAGCAGGACCGGACCGGACGCTCCGGCGATCCACCGTCGGCCGACCCGGTCGACCAGCAGACCGGTGAGCGGGGAGGGCAGGAACATCGCTCCGACATGGAGGGCGATGACCCAGCCGGCCGCCTGAGTGCCGTGGCCGTGTGCCTGCATGTGTACCGGGGTCATCGTCATGACGGCGATCATCACGAGCTGGGTGAGGACCATGATCCCGGTGCCGGTGACCACCCTGCGCCGGTCCGTCCTGGCATCCGGCCCGCCGCCGGCCTCGTCCGCGGGGCTCTGGGCCGCCGTCCCGGCCTGCGCCGCGGCCAGCTTCTCGGCCAGCCGCAGGGGATCGGGCCGCAGCAGCACGGCCAGCACCACCGCGGCCGCCCCGAACGCGGCGACGGCGAGCAGGAACGGCCCGGCGAGCCGGGGGATGCCCCAGGAGTGTGCGATACGGCCCGTCAGCGTCACCAGGTTGGGACCGATCACCGCACCGAGCGTGGTGGCGAAGAGCACGGTGCTCACGGCCCGTCCGCGCCGGGCGGGTGAGGCCAGATCCGCACCCGCGTAGCGCGCCATCAGATTTGTCGCGGTGCCCGCTCCGTAGACGAACAGGGACGCGAACAGCAGCACCGCGTTGCCGAGGGCGGCCGCCACCACGACCCCGAGGCTGCCCAGCGCCCCGACGGCGTACCCGAGCGCAAGACCGGGACGCCGGCCGCGGCGCCGGCAGACCTGGCCGATGCCGACGGCGCCGAGCGCGGCTCCGGCGGTGAACAGCGCACTGGGCACGCCCGCCAGCCCGGTCGAGCCGAGCATCTCTTCGGCGAGCAGCGCGCCGACGGTGATCCCCGCGGCGAGACCCGCGCCGCTGAGGATCTGGGAGAAGACCAGGACGGCCAGAATCCGCCGCTGCTGCGGTACTTCGCCCTCGGCGGGGTGAGCGTGGCGAGCCCTCATGATTCCCTTCGGTTCGGGCCGGACGGGGGACCGGTGACGACGGGCTTCACGCCGTCGCCGTTGCCGGCTCCACCGGTTCCAGCGCCGCGATGTCCGCGAGCGACAGCCCCAGCTGCTCATGGAGGAAGCGCACCATGGTCCAGTGCGGCAGTGCGCCCTCGTCGAACGGCCCGAATTCCCGGCAGTACAGCGGAATCCAGCGCAGCGCCTCTTCGAGGGCCTGCTCGCGGCCCGGCTCCTGCTGGTAGTCCTCGTAGGCGATGCTGCGGTGTTCGATGAAGAAGCGACCCGGCAGCCGTTCCTCGCACAGCACACGGTATTCGCGGGTCTGCAGGATGAGGTAGTGCCAGATTTCGTCGATGTCCTGTTCGACGGGCAGGAAGAGACCGCTGAGCCGGTCGCGGTACCGGGAGACGAGGTAGAGATAGCGCAGGCACTCGGTGACCTGGCGCTCCACGAACTCCCGCGGGGCGGCGCTCTTGCCGTCGAAATGCGTCACGACCTCGGTGTGCAGCGCCGTGCCGAGCAGTTCTGCGAGAGCGTCGGGGGACAGCCGCGGCGGGGTGGTCATGCTTCTCCTGTCCGGGTGCGGAAGACGTCGGGGTGCGGATGACGTCGGAGTGCGGAAGGCGTCCGGGGGTGCAGGACGTCGGGTGGGTCAGTGGCCGGTGCCGAGCCAGGCGTACTTTCCCGACTTCCCGACGGGGAGGTGCGGGCGGTGGTCGAGCCGGCAGCGCCGCCCGGTCAGTTCACCGACGGCTTCCTCCAGCGCCGCGGTCCGTTCCGGCTCGACGGGTGTGCCGTCGAACGTCGTGTACACCAGCTCTGCCGTCGCCTCGCCGGTCAGCCGCAACTGGTACACGAAGACCTGTGGGGACGTCTCGCCGATGCACCGGTCGAGGTCGCCCTGTGCGACGGGGCCGTGCGGAGTGTCGAGCAATTCCTTTTCGCGACCGCAGAATTGGGAGATCTTTCCCGGGTCCGGCGTTCCGTCCACGGTGCGTACGCAGTCGCCCGAGCGGTACCGGACCAGCGGCATGAAGGGGTTGCGCACACTGGTGACGATGAGCTGGTGGATCGTGCTGCCGTCGGCGACCGGATGGAGTTCGACGCTCATTTTGTCGAGATGCGGCCGATAGGTGCCGTGGCGGTCGCTGAAGTAGAGATATCCGAGCTCGGTGCTGCCGAACAGGTCGATGACCGGGCAGGCGAAGTGCTGGTGCAGAAAACGCCGGACGTTCACCGGGGTGTATTCGTAGGCGTGGATGATGCTGGCGGGCGGCGGGAATTCATCCCACAGCCCCCATTCGGCGACCTTTCGCAGCAGATGCGCCAGGTGATATCCGGAGCAGTCGAGGTGGTACCAGCCGCGCGGGTGCGCTCGCGCGGCGGCCCGGATTTCCCGGAGCATCCGCACGACGTCGTCGCGCTCCCACAGCGCCGGATCGAGCCGCAGATTGAGGTAGCAGGTACGCGCGTCGAGCTGCCGGTCGGCGGGGGCGGGCACCGGGTCCGGCGGAGTGCCGCGCCGTGCGGCATTGACCCGCGCCACATGCTCCGTGGCCAGCACCGTGGTCAGGGAGACCCGTCGGCAGCCCGATTCCCAGGTGTCGGCGATATCGGGATGCTCGCTCCACAGCCGGTAGTAGGAGTGCAGCAGGAAATACGGAGGCCGGATGATCTGCATCCGGGCGTGGTGGGTGCCGGTGGAGAGGACGAACTCCGCTTCCCCGGACTCCAGGGCGGCGGCCAGACGGGGGGTCATCCAGTTGTCGGGGAAGCCGCGCGCGATCTCCGGCTTGTCGAGCAGGGGGAAGTGGCCTTTCGCCAGCGACGCACGGTAGATCGGTATGTCGCGGATCTGCTCGATGACCTCGGCGGTCGGCTGACCATCCATGGATTCCTCGTCCTTGGTCGGGAGGCGGTGCCCACACGGGAAGGCAGGGGGTGGTGCCCGGAGCGGTCCGGCGGCCGTGAGCGGGGGGTGGCCCGCTCGCGGTGATCGCCGGTCCGCTCCGGGCACCTGAGGCGCGAGGGTCAGGAGATGCAGCCGGCCTTGGGTGCCGCGCTGATGCAGCCCGCCTTCGGCACCGCGCTGATGCAGCCGTTCTTCGCCGCCTGCTGTGCGGAGTTGGCGGCCAGCCAGCTCTGCCAGACCTGGTCCTGGGCCATCTTCTTGATGAGCTGCTCCATGGGAACCTCCGGTGAGAATGCGGAAGACGAACCGGGCATACGGCGCTGACCTGCGCTGATGCCGCACGACAGAAGGTAAAAGTATGACCAAGTGAATGTCAATTAAAGGCAATGTCGCGGTCTGTGGAAGCGCGTGGAGTGCGCCAACTTTGGCGAGATTCCGTTGAGATGGGACGCGGACGGAACTAACTGACGATTCGTCAGGTGATCTCCCGGCCCGGACATTGGGCCGCACGGCCGCCGTCGATCGGGTGACCCTGGCGCGGCTCGGTCGGCGCACGGCCGCTCGTGGGGAACGATCACGATCAATCACCCGCTGACCGGTTCCAGCCCCAGGGGAGTCCGCTGTGCGCATTCTGCTCATCGCCGGCGCGTTCAACAGCCTGACGCAGCGCGTCCACGCGGAACTCGGAGAGCGCGGACACCACGTGGGCGTCGAGCTGGTGACGCGTGAGACACCGCTCCTGGAGGCCGTACGCCGGCACGCCCCGGACCTGATCGTGGCACCGATGCTCAAGACGCCCGTGCCCCGCGAGGTGTGGTCGGCGTACACCTGCCTGATCGTGCATCCCGGACCCGTCGGCGACCGCGGCCCGTCATCGGTGGACTGGGCGGTACACCTGCGCGCCACCACGTGGGGAGTCACGGTCCTCCAGGCCAACGACGAGATGGACGCCGGCGACATCTGGGCCACGGCCGACTTCCCCGTACCCGGGGTGGGCAAGAGCGACCTGTACCGCAACGAGATCGCCGATGGTGCGGTCGAGGCGGTCCTGACGGCCGTCGCCCGTGTGGCCTCCGGGACCCACCGGCCGCAGCCGCAGGCCGCCCTGGCCGACGCCGCGCAACCCGGCCGCCCCCGGCCGCCCTTCCATCAGGAGCTGCGCCGCATCGACTGGCGGTCCGACCCCACCGACGCCGTCGTACGCACGCTGCGTGCCGCCGATTCGCAGCCCGGCGTCCGCGATGAACTCCTCGGCGAGCGCTGGTACTTGCACGGCGGCCACCCCGAGGACACCCTGACCGGCCGGCCCGGTGAACTGCTCGCCACCCGGGGCGGCGCGATCTGCCGGGCGACGGCCGACGGCGCGGTATGGATCCCGGAACTGCGGGCGCCCCGCGCGCCGGGGGAGCCCCGCACTCCCAAGCTGCCCGCCACGCTGGCGCTGGGGGACCGCCTCCCGCGGCTCCCGGAGCTCCCGGCCCCGCTCGGCCCCGGCGCCGACGGGCCCCGCACCTGGAGCGACATCCGCTACCGCGAGGACGGTCCGGCCGGCTTCCTGGAGTTCTCCTTTCCCGGCGGTGCGATGAGCACCGACCACTGCTGGCGCCTGCTCGCCGCCTACCGCCACGCCTGCGCCCGGCCGACCTCCGTGCTGGTCCTCGGCGGCCGCCGGGACTTCTTCTCCAACGGCATCCATCTCCATGTCATCGAGGCCGCCGACGATCCCGCCGAGGAGTCCTGGGCCAATATCAACGCCATGGACGACCTGGTGCACGCCGTCCTGACCACCACGGACCGGCTGGTGGTCGCCGCGCTCGGCGGCAATGCCGCGGCGGGCGGGGCGATGCTGGCCCTCGCCGCCGACGAGGTGTGGTGCCGCTCGGCCGTGGTGCTCAACCCGCACTACCGGCTGATGGGGCTCTACGGTTCGGAGTACTGGACCTATACGCTGCCCGGCCGGGCAGGCCCCGAGGCGGCCGGGCAGCTGATGGCCCGCGCCCTGCCGATGACCGCGGCGGCCGGTGCGCGGCTGGGCCTGGTCGACCGGATCCTCGACTGCACCGCGCAGGATTTCGCCGCACGGACCGCCCGCCTCGCTCTCCGGCTGGCCTCGGCGCCCGCCACCCAGGCCCGTATCGCCACGAAGAAGGCGTCCCGGGAACGCGACGAGGCCGAGCGGCCGCTCGCCGCCTACCGGGAGGAGGAACTGGCCCGTATGCACCGCACCTTCTTCGACCCGGACGAGCCGTACCACGCCCTGCGCCGGGCCTTCGTACGCAAGGAGCCCGCGGCCGGAGCCCTCGCCCACCTGAACACCTCACCGGCCGGGGGCTGACCGTTCCTCCCGGATCGTCGCTCCCGGCCCGTGCCGTGAGCGCCGCGTGAGTGCCGCGGGAACGGCGGACGGGCCGGGTCTGCGGGCCGGCTGCGGGCCGGACCTCCCGGCCGGGCCGGTGGCGGTTGCGGCGGTGCGTCAGTCGCAGCCGTCGGCCTGTGCGGCCGGCAGGTACTTGTAGCCGATGCCGAAGACCGTGCTGATGGTGTTGCGCAGGCCCGGCCCCAGGCGCCGGCGCAGACGGGCGATGTGGACATCGACGGTGCGGGTGCTGGACTGGCAGTTGGGCCAGACGGCCTCCATCAGCTGTTCCCGGGTGAAGGCGCGCCGGGGGTGCAGCACCAGATGGGCGAGCAGATCGAATTCCAGCCGTGGCAGATCGAGTTGGCGCCCTCTGATGAAGACCGTCCGGGCCGCGGTGTCGATGTGGACCGGGTCCGCCAGGGTCCGGCCGGCCGGGGACTCCTCGGGGTGGGGCGGTTCCTCGCCCGGCGGCGCGAGAATGATGTGGACCTCGTCGGACGGCAGCCGGTGCACCGATACGGGTTCCAGGTCGTGCAGGGTCAATTGCCACTTTCCGTCGGGTAGCCGGTCGACCGCCAGGGGTGGCTCTTCGCCGGGCCCGGCTGTGCGCGGTCGGACGACGTCGGCGTCCGGACGCAACGCAAGCGGGGTCGTCGAGGAGTTCATTAACATGATCTGGGCCCATTCCTCTTGCAAAGCAGGCGTGTACGGACAGACATGGCGGTGCTCGACGTTCAGGGATGCTGAGGTGCTACGCAGCGATCGCGAGGCGGTCCGGTGGTCGTGCGGGGCGGTGGCCAGACACTTGTGGTGCAGGTGCGCCCATCGGGGGCGATCGCTCCGCTCGTACCGCAAGAACGCTCGCTCCCATGCCCGTACCCAGCCGTGACGTGGTGTGAAGTCACGGCCTCCGGTCCAGTCGAACGCTACATGTAATCGCGTGCTTCCGGAAAGTAGCGTCCGCTAATTCGGTTGCTCTTGAGCCGACTTCGTGTTGGGGCGGCGCCCGCCCGGACGGCGGGCCGGCCCGTGGCTTCCGGGTGCCCGCTGTTCCGGTGCGCAAGCACGTCGGGAGTTCACCGACCGTTGATGATTCGGGGGCGCTCGTGGCGCCGCGCGGGCCGGGTGACCGCCGCCGCGGTGACGGTGCGGGGTGGGTGCGGAGCGGGTCGCACCCTCTCAGGGGTGAGGGGTGCGCTCGCCGGGCCGGGCGCATGCCCGTTGATCCCGGCTCCCGGGCCGCCCTGACCCGCATGGCCGGAAAACCTCCTTGAACTGGCCGAGAGTCGAGGGGGGTGTTCGGTGTTCAGGGAAGTAGCGGATACGGAGGGGTAGCCGACCGTGATGTCCGTTTGTGAAGGTGCTGTGGGCATGTGAATATGCCAAATAAATGCACGGTGATGAACAGGAGTGCAAAGCAAGGAGGTTCGGAAGGTTGGCCGAGAAGTTGTTTCCTTTTCAATCTCACCGAGACTAAAAGGTGCGGAACCAGATATTCCAGGCGGCTTGTTTTCGCGGAGAGTTGGGGTGAGTAAGGTGTGGCTCGCTGTCACTTGACCGGTGGCAGGGTCCGGCTGAATTCGGCGCAGCCGGAATGCGGTGTGGGGGATGACGCCTTCGTGACCGGGAGGGGACCATGGCGGCCGGCTCTTTCGAGGGACAGTACGTGTGGAGTCCGGCTGCCAATGACCGGGCGCTGGCGCACGCGTGTATGGATGTGCGGGCCGGACGGTACTTGAGCGCGCACGAAGTTCTGCGGGAAGCCCGCGAGGATTTCGAGGTACGCGCCCACCGCTCCCTGGTGCTGGCGTCCGTGGCGGCCGACTCGGATCTGGCCGAGCGCTGGCTCGCCGAGGAGCCGGGACCGGAGGCGGCGCTGTTCTGGGCCCGGGTGGCGATGCTCCGTGCGCTGCGGATGGCCGACGCCGGTGACCGGCGGCAGGGCGCCCTGGCCCGGATAGCGCGGTCGGCGTGTGAGCGGGCCGCGAAGCTGCTTCCCGAGGACCCCACGCCCTGGGTGGCGCACCTCGCGCTGACGCGCCTCGACCGCCCGCAGGACCCGGCGCCGCAGGGGCTGCTGACCGCTCCGGCCGGGCCCTGGTACCTCTTCGCCCACATCCTCCGGCTGGACCCCTGGCACCGCGAGGCGCACCACCGCTTCCTGTCCTTCTTCTTCACCCGCTACGGCGGTTCGTCCAGCGCGAGCTGGGACGTTGCCGCGTTCCTGAGCCAGCGGGCCCCCGCCGTCTCACCGCTGCGGCTGCTGCCGCTGGTGGCGCTGGTCGAGGACTACAACCCGTCCGAACTGCTCGCGGACCACACCTGGGAGCGGCCCCAGTGGATCTCGGCGGCCCTGGGCGTCCACCGCAACTGGTTGCCGCAGGTGGCCGGTTACCGCTTCACGCCGGTGCTGGATCTGGCGTATCTGGCCCACGCGCTGTACATGGCGAAACGCGAATTCGAGGCACGGGAAGTCTTTACGGCCATGGGCCCGTATGCCTCACGCATGCCCTGGAGCGCATTCGGTGATCCCGAAGAGCAATTGACCAGGGCCAGACGCTCCTGCGGACTCCCCGTTCCCCATGGCGGCTGATTCCTGAGGAGGCCCGAGTCGTACCGAATGGCACCGCAAAAGGCCCGCCCCTTCCGCTCCACCCTTCGGGATCGACCCGGTCCCATCTCCCTTCGGTTCCCCCCAGAAAGGTTGCGGTTGTGTCCGAGCGTACGTCCCCAGCTCGCTCGAAAACCCCCCACGCGGCAGACCCCTTCACCCTCGACGATGACGCCACGCTCCATGCCATGGGCTATCCGCGGAAACTCACCCGCCGATTCCGCGCGTTCGACAATTTCGCCATTTCCTTCACCATCATCAACATCATCTCCGGGATCTTCTCCTCTTTCGGCTTCGGTATGAACGCCGGCGGTCCGCGGGTTCTGATCTTCGGCTGGGTCGGCGTATCGGTCATGGTGCTGTTCGTCGGTGCCGCGATGGGCGAGATCGCCTCCGCCTACCCGACCAGCGGCGCGCTCTACTTCTCGGCCGGCAAGCTGGCCAAGCGGCATCAAGGCGCCTGGTCCTGGTACACGGGCTGGCTGAACTTCGTGGGCCAGGTCGGCGGCACCGCCGCCACCAACTTCGCCGCCGCCACCTTCATCCAGGCGTTCGTCTCCATGCAGTGGCCGTCCTACGAGCCGACACCCCAGCAGACGGTCGGTATCACCGCGGCCATCCTTCTCGTCCAGGCACTGGCCAACACCTATACGGTGCGGCTGGTTGCCGTGGTGAACCGTATTTCCGTGTGGTGGCTGCTGATCGGCATGGTGGTGATCGTCGGAGCGCTGGCGCTGATCCCCGGTCATCACCAACCGCCTTCGTTCGCCCTGCACTTCGTCAACAACACCGGCTTCACCCATGCGTGGTACGGCGGAATGCTGGGGCTGCTCGTCACCAGCTGGACCTTCACCGGGTTCGACGGCAGTTTCCACATGTCTGAAGAAACGGTGAAGGCCACCGTCAATGCCCCCCGGGGCATCATGCGGGCGATCAGTTACTCCGCGATCACCGGACTGATCCTCATGCTCGCCCTGGTGTACGCGATCCGTGACTACGGCCATGCCGCGAGCGCCGAGGCGCCGCCGGTACAGATTCTCGTCGACGCGCTCGGCCAAAGCACCGCCGAGTTCCTGCTGTTGATCGTTATCGGCGCCATGCTCTTCTGTGGTCTCGCCAACATGACCAGCAATACCCGGCAGATCTTCGCCTTCTCCCGGGACGGGGCGATGCCCGGCTCCCGTTGGTGGCATTCGGTGTCCGCGCGCACCCGTACGCCCGTGAAGGCCGTCTGGCTCGCCGCGGCCTGCCCCCTGGTGCTGGTGCTGCCCGGCTGGTGGTCCCACACCGCCTTCACCGCCGTGGTGAGCGTCAATGTCGTCGGCCTGTTCCTCGCCTACGCCGTACCCATCTTCCTGCGGTTGCGGCTCGACGACTTCCAGGCCGGACCGTGGAACCTCGGCCGCTACGGCAAGCCCGTCGCGGCGGTCGCCGTGGCCTGGATCCTGATCAGCAATGTGCTGTTCATGCTGCCCCAGGCGTCCCCGATCACCCCCGCCTCGTTCAACTACGCGCCCATCGCCCTGGCGGTGGTCCTGGTCATCGCCACCGTCTGGTGGTTCGCCACCGCCCGACGGCGCTTCCAGGGTCCCGTGAGCTACGGCCGTCCCGACGAGGTTGCCGCGATGGACCTGATCTAAGGACGGCGACCACATCCCTGGAACGTCAGGGAGCCCGCCGCCACCGGCCACCGGTGGCGGCGGGCTCCCTCAGTCGGGGCTCCCTCAGTCGGGGCTCCCTCAGTCGGGGCTCCCTCAGGGGCCTCAGGGGCCGACCGTGCCGTCGATGGCCTCGCGGAGGAAGTCCGCATGGCCGTTGTGGCGGGCGTATTCATGGATCAGGTGCAGCATCACCAGGCGCAGGGAGACATCTTCACCCCAACGGGGCTGGTAGCCCGTGACATCGAGCGATGCCGCCTCCCGCTCGATGCGGCGGGCGTGTGCCACCTCGGTCTGCCAGGCGTCGAAGGCTTCCTCGCGGGTTGCCGTGCTCGCGTCGTACGCCACCTGGTAGTCGCCCTCGGCCGACCAGACGAGCGGAATGTCCTCACCGGCGATCACCCGGCGGAACCAGGTGCGCTCCACCTCTGCCATGTGCCGTACCAGGCCGAGCAGGGAGAGTGTGGACGGCGGGCTCGACCGGCGCCGGAGGTCCTCGTCGGAGAGGCCGTCGGTCTTCATGGCGAGCGTGGCGCGGTGGAAGTCGAGGTAGGACCGCAGAGTCTCCCGCTCGCCCGCGCGGACGGGCGGCGAGAGGCGTTCGGTGGTCACGGTGGATTCCTTTCCGCACCGAGTCCCCGGGGACTCGGCGGGTGGGCGGGGCGGCAGGGCCGGGTGATGTCACGGGCGGCCGCGGTCGAAGGGGATCTTCCCGGGCGCCGGAAGCCGCCGCAAGCGGTTTACCGGACGGCGCGGTGGCAGCGGGCCACGGCACCGCTCGCGGGCCGGGCACTCCTCCCTGCCCGGCCCGCTCGGTCAGCCGTCAGCCGTCAGCCGCCGACCGTGAGCCGTCAACCACCAGCCCTCAGCCCTCAGCCGTCACGGCAGATACCGCTCGATGGCGCCGGGTCCCTCCTCGGCCATCAGGCGCCTGGCCCATTCCAGGCTCGACGGGGTGGGTTCGCGCCCGGAGGCCTTCACCAGGTCCTCCGGGTCGTAGGGCCGCTCGCTACCGGTGTACAGCTCGACCGGGCGCCGCTCGGCCGACGTGTCACTGCCATTGGACGTCACAGGTCCTCCTCTGTCCGCGCCCGCCGGGTCGCCGGGACCTCGCTTGGTTCCATCATGGGACCGCCTCCCAGCACCCGCACGCCATGCGCCCGGCCGATCCCGGCCGGACCTCCTCAGGCCCGTCGTCCGGCCGGGCGCGGGGCCCCGGGATAGTGCGGCGGAAAAGCCTGTTCCGTCCAGATCGTCTTGCCGTACGGCGTGTAGCGCGTGCCCCAGCGCTGCACCAGTTGCGCGACGATGAACAGCCCCCGCCCGCCCTCGTCGTCGCTGGCGCTGTGCCGCAGATGGGGCGAGGTGTGACCGGTGTCCGACACCTCGGTCAGCAGGGTCCGGTCGCGCAGCAGCCGCAGGTGCAGCGGCCCCGACGCATGCCGTACGGCGTTGGTGACCAGCTCGCTGACCACCAGTTCCGTCGTGTAGGACAGTTCCTCCAGGCCCCACTCCAGCAGCTGTCCGGTGGCCCGCTCGCGGGCCTTGCCCACCGCGGCGGGCTCGGCGGGCAGTTCCCAGGCCGCCACCTGCCGGGCGTCCAGCTCACGGGTGCGCACCAGCAGCAGGGCCGAGTCATCGACGGCAGGACCGTCCGGCAGCAGCTCCGCCAGCGTGTGGATGCACAGCTCGTCCAGCGGCCGGCGGTGATCGCTCAGCACCCGGCCCAGGATGGCCAGCCCCTCGTCGACGTCCCGGTCGCGGCCCTCGACCAATCCGTTGGTGAACAGCGCGATCAGGCTGCCGGCCGGCAGCTCGATCTCCAGGGATTCGAACGGCAGGCCGCCGAGGCCCAGTGGCGGACCGACCGGCAGGTCCGGGAAGTACAGACCGTCCTCCGCATCGACGACGGCCGGCGGCAGATGCCCGGCCCGCGCCATGGTGCACCGCCGCGACACCGGGTCGTAGACCGCGTAGAGGCAGGTCACGCCGGTGGCCACATCGTCCGGGCCGGCGTCGGGGCCGACCGTGGCGGCCCGCTCTTCCGTGGTCTGTTCCACCAGGTCGTCCAGCCGGCTCAGCAGCTCGTCGGGGGACAGGTCCAGCCGGGCCAGGGCGCGTACGGTCGTCCGCAGCCGCCCCATCGTCACCGCCGCCTGGAGGCCGTGGCCGACCACGTCACCGACGACCAGGCCGACCCGGGTGCCCGACAGACCGATGACGTCGAACCAGTCGCCGCCGACTCCGGTCCGTTCGTCGCTCGGCAGGTAGCGGTAGGCCAGATCGACGGCGGACTGGGCCGGCAGATGCTGCGGCAGCAGATTGCGCTGCAGGGTCAGCGCGGCGGTGTGCTCCCGGGTGAAGCGGCGGGCGTTGTCCAGGCACACCGCCGTCCGGATGACCAGCTCGTCGGCGAGCTCGATCTCCCCTCTGTCGAAGACCGACGGGGCGGTGCGGAGGAAGGTGACCAGCCCCATCAGGGCGCCGCCGGCCCGCAGGGGCACCACCATGGTGCTCTCTTCGCGCACCGTGCCGCCGGAGGACAGGCTGCGGTACTGCGGCGAGCCGGGCGGGTACTCGATGTGGTGCGGGCCCTGCACGGGACCGTCCGGTGTGTGATCGGCGGTGCGGGTGGCCACCCGCACCAGGGCCGGCAGGGTGCCGTCGACGGCTTCCGGCTCCCCGCCGTTCAGCACGGACCGCATCAGGTCGACGATGACCATGGAGGCGAAGGCCGGCACCGCCACCTTGGTGATCTCCCGCGCGGTGACGGTCATATCGAGCGTGGTGCCGATCCGGGTGCCGGCCTCCACCAGCAGGTTCAGCCGGCGCTGCGCCTGGTAGCGGCCGCTGATGTCGAAGGCGTCCTCGCACACCCCGAGCACCCGGCCCTGGGCGTCCTGCAGCCGGTAGTAGGAGCAGGACCAGACGTGATCGGACCCCGGGTCCGAGGGCTGCTGGCCGACGAAGTGCAGATCGAGGACCGGTTCGCCGGTGTCGAGGACCTGACGCATCACCGCGTCGAGAGTGCGCGGATACCCCTCGGTCACAAACTCGCCGTCCGGGTACAGCTCATCGGCCCGGGCGCCGAGGAATTCGTCCACCGGCAGCCCGATCTCCCGGGTGTACGCACCGTTCGCCCAGATCAGCCGCAGTTCGGTGTCGTAGATGCCCAGGCCCACCGGAGACTGGGTGGCCAGGCCGTGCAACATCGCCTGGCGGGACTCCCACATCCGGTGCTCGTCCAGCTCGGCCGCCACCAGGACACGAGCCGGCTGCGCATCCGCGGTCCCGGACACCTCGGCGGCCTCGCGGACGTCGGCGAGCGGGCAGCTCGTGACGGCCATCCGCAGCAGCCGGCCGTCACGGTGCCGCAGCGTGTGTGCCTGACTGCCGCTCGGTGAGGCCTCGGACGCGGGGGAGGCCGGTCCCGGACCGGCCGGCATCAGCGTCTCCACGGGGCGCCCGATGATCTCCTCCGGGGTGTACCCGAGGAGCCGCTGGGCCGCCGGGCTCCACCCGATGATGCGGTCCTGGGCGTCCAGAACCGCTGTGGCCGCCCTGGTGACGTCGAGGGGACCACGGAAATCGGCGCTCTCCACCGCGTTCCATGCGTTCATGGCATCAACCCAGCCCGGTTCAGTATTTACAGCATCGAGCCTGATCAAGAGCGGCACAACTGCGCTGCCGCCCGGGGACGCGCCCTTGGTGCGGCCCTGCCCCGTCGCTGGCAGAGTGGGAAGGGGCGCTGAGCAACAGGAGGCAGATGTCATGTCGGCCCATGGCCCGGCCACTCCGGTACGTGGCGCTCCGTGCTGGGTCAGTCTGATGGCGCGCGACCTGGAATCCGCGCAGGATTTCTACTCCGCCGTCCTGGGCTGGCGGTTCCGCCCGGCCAGCCTCGGTGAGGAGTTCTCCGTCGCGGTGTCCGACGGACAGCCGGTCGCCGGCATCGGTGCCCTCGCCCAGAGCTTTCAGGTCGCCGTGGCCTGGACCTCCTACTTCGCGGTGGAGAACGCCGACGACACCGCCGACCGGATCCGCGAGCGAGGGGCGACCGTCGCCGTCGGCCCGCTCAAGATCGGCCCCGGCCGCGCCGCCCTCGCCGCCGATCCCGACGGCGCCACCTTCGGCTTCTGGGAGGGCCAGACCCTGGCGTGGTCGGTGGGACGGGGTGCCGCACCCGCCCTGCTCGAACTGCGCACCCGGGACGGGTTCGCGGCCGCCATCTTCTATGCGGAGGTCTTCGGCTGGGCCTCCGGGGAGCCGGGCGGCTGCGATGTGACCTATGAACACGACCAGGTCCTGGTGCGGGACGGTCGGCACACCGTCGCGACCCTGCGGGGCGGCGCGGTGGAGTCCGCCCCGGACCCGCGGGTGCGCCCCCGCTGGCACGTCCATTTCCCGGTCCGCGAGATCGAGAAGGTGACGGCCGCCGCGGTGTCCGCCGGCGGAACCGTCACCCCGGTGACGCCGACGCCGGACGGGAAGGGCCAACAGGCCGTGATCCGTGACCCCGACGGCGGCCTTTTCACCGTCGTTTCTTACTGAGGTCTGGTCCCGCTTGAGGTCTCCTCCGGCCTGAGGCCTGAGGCCCGAGGCCTGTTCCGGTTGGTGGCTTCCACGCTCAACGGCCCCGCCCGCCTGCGTAGTTGCAGGGGACGGGGCCGAGGGCACAGAGGGATCCCGGGGATCAGGGGATCAAGGGCCCGGAGGTCAGTTCATCCCGTCACCGCTGCCGCCGGCTCCCGGGTCCTGGGCACCCGTACCGGGGTCCTGGGCACCGGCACCGGCGTCTCCCGCGCCCGCGCTTCCGGCATCCCCGGCTCCGGCGCTTCCGGCACCGGCGTCGCCGGCTCCGGCACTTCCGGCACCGGCGTCGCCGGCTCCGGCGCCACCCGCTGCGGCGTCACCGCCACCCGCTGCGGCGTCACCGCCACCCGCTGCGGCGTCACCGCCACCCGCTGCGGCGTCACCGCCACCCGCTGCGGCGTCACCGCCACCTGCTGCCGCGCCACCGCCACCGGCTGCGGCACCGCCGCCACCTGCGGCACCGCCGCCGCCCGCTGCCGCGTCACCGCCGCCCGCGCCGCCGCCTCCGGCGCCGATCTCGGCTCCCGTGGCCTTGAGTGCGTCGGTGACCGGCTGGAAGAAGGTCTCGCCGCCCGCGGTGCAGTCGCCGCTGCCGCCGGAGGTCAGCCCGACCGCCGAGTCGCCGGAGAACATCGAGCCGCCGCTGTCGCCGGGCTCCGCGCAGACATCGGTCTGTATGAGGCCGTTGACGATGTCGCCGTTGCCGTAGTTCACCGTGGCATCGAGGCCGGTGACCGTGCCGTCGTGCAGGCCGGTGGTGCTGCCCGAGCGCTGCACCTTCATCCCGACGGCGGCCTCCGCGGCCTTGGTGATCTTCTGGGTGGTGCCGTCCCCCTTGTCGACGGCGCTCTCCGGCTTGGCGCCCTTGTCGTCGTAGGTGACCAGCGCGAAGTCCGTCTTGGGGAACTTGGAGTCGGACACCGTGCCCAGCGGCTGGCTGCCGCCCTGGTCGGCCGTCCAGGTCTTGGAGTCGTTGCCGCAGTGACCGGCCGTCAGGAACGCCGGTGCGCCCTTGACTGTGACATTGAAACCCAGCGAGCAGCGGGCATTGCCGCCGAAGATGGCGCTGCCGCCGACCGGCCCCGCGGCCTGCCCGCCACCGGCCCCACCGGCTCCACCGTCACCGCCGGCACCGCCCGCGGCCTGACCGCCGCCGCCGGCCGCTCCGGCGTCACCACCGCCTGCCGCGCCCGCGTCACCACCGCCCGCCGCGCCGGCATCACCGGCACCGCCCGCCGCCTGCCCGCTGCCGGCCGCGCCCCCCGCCGCACTCCCCGCGTCCCCGCCGTCGTACCGCTTGAACTCGCCCTGAGACCGCTTCACGGTGACCATGCCTGCGCCCATGCCACTCGTGGCCTTGTTGAGCGTGGCCATCTTTGCGCCGGTAACGGTTCTGTCGGCGAGCACCACGATCTTGTTGGTCTTCGGGTCGATCGACCACGCGGTGCCGGGCACCGAGGCGGAGTCCCGCAGGGTCTTCGCACCGGCCTTCAGCGCGGTCATGCTGTTGTGCACGACCTTGGCGACGGCGCCCTTGGCCGTGACGCTCTTGGCGTCGTCCTCCGAGAGCACGTTCATGACCAGGTGGCCGTTCGCGCCGTCCAGGTACCAGCCGGCGCCCTTGTCCCCCAGGTCCGCCTTCAGGGACGCTGCCAGCTGCGTGGCCGAGTGGGCGCTGAGTGTCTTCGGGGCCGCCGGCTGGTCCGTGCTCGCGTTGGCGTTGGGGAGCAGGATCGCTGCGGCCGCGATGGCAGCCGCAGCGGCGCCGACGACCACGCCGGTCCGCTTGTTCACATGTCGGTGGCTCAATTCACTGACCTCCAGGGACGCACAGGAACGGGGCACACAGGCGACCGCGGTGCGTCGCGTCAGCACCTGTGTGTTGCTGCCACCCAGTCCTACGTAGCCCCGTGCATCCGGGTCTCACGGCCACTCAAGCTGTGATGAATTCCGACGCTTGCGGTGGCGAACGTTTACACTCCCGCACCGGCCGCGCGGCCGGGTGCACCCTTCCGGGCGATCTGCCCGATCACCTCACCCGGACCACCGGCACCGCCCCCGAGCTGCGCATTCGTCGGCACAGCCGGCCTGGAGCGGCGCGTGACCGCCCTCACGTCCGGGGCCGTGCACCCCGGTGCCCATGGGGCGTAAAGGGCAACTGTGACCGTGCTTAAGAAATCCTCGATGGACCCGGCGGCCGTCGTAGGGAAGATTTCCTGACGAAGATCGGGTGGCCGGGTACGGGCACCCGGCAGGGTCACACTCAGGTACGGGAGCCGTTGCGGTGAAGGCACTGGTCAAGCAGAAGGCGGAGCCGGGTCTCTGGCTCATGGACGTGCCGGAACCGGCCGTCGGCCCGGGCGATGTCCTGATCAAGGTGCTGCGCACCGGCATCTGCGGCACCGACCTGCACATCCGCGCATGGGACGGCTGGGCCCAGCAGTCCATCGGCACCCCGCTGACGATCGGTCATGAATTCGTCGGCGAGGTGGTGGCCACCGGCCGCGATGTGGCCGAGGTCAAGACCGGCGATCTGGTGAGCGGCGAGGGGCATCTCGTCTGCGGCAAGTGCCGCAACTGTCTGGCCGGCCGCCGCCATCTGTGCCGTGCCACCGTCGGTCTCGGCGTCGGCCGGGACGGCGCGTTCGCCGAGTACGTGGCGCTGCCCGCAAGCAATGTGTGGGTGCACCGCGTCCCCGTCGACCTCGATATCGCCGCCGTCTTCGACCCCTTCGGCAACGCCGTGCACACCGCGCTGTCGTTCCCGCTGGTCGGCGAGGATGTGCTGATCACCGGCGCCGGGCCGATCGGCATCATGGCCGCGGCCGTCGCCCGGCATGCCGGGGCCCGCAATGTCATGATCACGGACGTCAGCGAGGCGCGCCTGGCACTGGCCCGCAAGGTCGGGGTCAGCCTCGCCCTCAACGTCGCCGAGTCGACCATCGCCGAGGGCCAGCGCGAACTCGGGCTGCGCGAGGGCTTCGACATCGGACTGGAGATGTCCGGCCGGCCCGAGGCGATGCAGGACATGATCGCCAACATGACGCACGGCGGCCGGATCGCCGTCCTCGGCCTGCCCGCAGAGCAGTTCCCCGTGGACTGGTCCCGGATCGTCACCTCCATGATCACGATCAAGGGCATCTACGGCCGGGAGATGTTCGAGACCTGGTACGCGATGTCCGTACTGCTCGAAGGCGGTCTCGACCTCGCGCCGGTGATCACCGGCCGCTATGCGTACCAGGACTTCGACGCCGCCTTCGACGACGCCGCCAGCGGCCAGAGCGGCAAGATCATCCTCGACTGGACCGCCTGAACCCCCGGCTCCGCCTCCCTCCTGCGCGCCCCTTCGCACCGCGCGCCCGCTTCCCCCGACTCCTGGAGACACCCTGATGTTCGACTCCGTACGCGATGAACTGCGCGGCACCCTCGACGAGATCCGCGCCGCCGGCCTGCACAAGCCCGAGCGGGTCATCGGCACCCCGCAGTCCGCCACCGTGGCGGTGACCGCGGGGGGCAACCCTGGTGAAGTGCTCAACTTCTGCGCCAACAACTACCTCGGCCTCGCCGACCACCCCGAGGTCGTCGCGGCCGCCCACGAAGCGCTCGACCGCTGGGGCTACGGCCTCGCCTCGGTCCGCTTCATCTGCGGCACCCAGGAGGTCCACAAGGAGCTGGAACAGCGGATCTCCGGCTTCCTCGGCCAGGAGGACACCATCCTCTACTCCTCCTGCTTCGACGCCAACGGCGGTGTCTTCGAGACCCTGCTCGGCCCGGACGACGCGGTCATCTCCGACGCCCTCAACCACGCCTCCATCATCGACGGCATCCGCCTGTCCAAGGCCCGCCGCTTCCGCTACGCCAACCGCGACATGGCCGATCTGGAGCGTCAGCTGAAGGAGGCCGGCAGCGCCGGCCGCAAGCTGGTCGTCACCGACGGCGTCTTCTCCATGGACGGCTATGTGGCCCCGCTGCGCGAGATCTGCGACCTGGCCGAGCAGTACGGCGCCATGGTGATGGTCGACGACTCGCACGCCGTCGGCTTCGTCGGCCCCGGCGGCCGCGGCACCCCCGAACTCCACGACGTGATGGACCGGGTCGACATCATCACCGGCACCCTCGGCAAGGCCCTCGGCGGCGCCTCCGGCGGCTATGTCGCGGCCCGCGCCGAGATCGTGGCCCTGCTGCGCCAGCGCTCGCGCCCGTACCTCTTCTCCAACTCGCTCGCCCCGGTGATCGCCGCCGCCTCGCTGAAGGTGCTCGACCTGCTGGAGTCGGCCGGTGACCTGCGCGACCAGTTGCACGCCAACACCGCGCTGTTCCGTTCGCGGATGACCGAGGAGGGCTTCGACGTCCTCCCGGGCGACCACGCCATCGCCCCCGTCATGATCGGCGACGCGGCCGAGGCGGCCCGGATGGCGGAGCTGCTGCTGGAGCGCGGCGTCTACGTCATCGGCTTCTCCTACCCGGTGGTCCCGCAGGGCCAGGCGCGGATCCGGGTGCAGCTGTCCGCCGCCCACTCCACCGCGGACGTCCACCGCGCGGTCGACGCCTTCGTCGACGCGCGGTCCGCGCTGGGCGCCTGACGCCCCGGGCCGGGCGCCCGACGCCGGGCACCGGCGGGGCCTGCGAAACTGGGAGCATGATCGAAGCACGACGGCTGCACATTCTCCGTGCGGTGGCCGACCACCGCACGGTCACCGCCGCGGCCGCCGCGCTCTATCTCACGCCCTCGGCGGTCTCCCAGCAGCTCGCCGCCCTGGAAGCGGAGACCGGCCACCGTCTGGTGGAACGCAGCGCCCGCGGCGTCCGGCTGACCGCCGCGGGCGACATCCTGCTCGCCCACGCCAATGCCGTCCTCGCCCAGCTGGAGCGCGCCGAGTCCGAGCTCGCCGCCTACGGCTCGGGCGAGGCCGGCACGGTCACCGTCGCGGCCTTCGCCACCGGTATCGGCCTGGTCGTCGCGCCCGCGCTCACCGCGCTCACCCGCACCGCGCCCGGCATCCGGGTCCGCGTCCAGGACGCCGAGGGCGACGCCAGCCTGCTGATGGTCCTGGACCGGCAGGTGGATGTGGCGGTCGCCGTCGAATACCGGGGCGCGCCCCGCGCCGACGACCCGCGGCTGACCCGGGTCCCGCTCTACGCCGAACCGTTCGACGCCGTACTGCCGCCCGGCCACCGCCTGGCCGGCCTGCCGCAGGTGGCCCTGGCCGATCTCGCCGAGGACCCCTGGATCGGCCCCTACCCCGGCAACCCCTGCCACGATGTGGTCGTCCTGGCCTGTGAATACGCCGGTTTCGAGCCCCGGCTGGAGCACTCCTCCGACGACTTCCGGGCCGTGGTCGCGCTCGCCTCGGCCGCCGCGGGGGTGGCCCTCGTCCCCCGCTCGGCCCTGCGCGACATGGACCTCACGGGGGTGGTGGTCCGCCCCGTCGACGATGTCGCCCCCACCCGCCGGGTCTTCGCCGCCGTACGCCGCGGCGCCGAGGAACACCCCTTGCTCCGCCCGGTGCTGGCCGCCCTCAAGGAGACTGCGGCGCCGCAGGGGTGAGGCCACCGCACGGCCCGGTTCACCCGCACGGCCCGGTTCACCCGCACGGCCCGGTTCACCCGGATGGCCATGCCTGCGAGGACGCGTCCGGCATGCCGTGGCGGACCGGTCGTGACAGGCTCGGCACGGCGGCGGCGGCGAGGGAGGCGAGGCGATGTCAGCCGGCTCCACCGGCCCGGCGGGCGAGACGTCCGCCACCGTGTACCGGGACCCCTACGCACTGGTGCGCACCCGCGGATATCTGAAACTCCTGCTGGTGGCGGCGGTGGTCGGCTTCCCGGTCTGTGCCGTCGCGTTCGGCTTTCTCGCGCTGGTCCACGAGCTGGAACCACTGATCTACACGGACCTGCCGCGGGCGCTGGGCCTGGCCGGGACACCCCTGTGGTGGCCGGTCCCGATGCTCGTGGTCGCCGGCCTGCTGGTCGGCCTGGCCATCCGTCACCTGCCGGGCAACGGCGGCCATGAGCCGGCCGACGGGCTGGCGCTCAGCGGTGCGCCCCCGCTCTCCGCACTCCCCGGCATCGTGTTCGCGGCGCTGGCCTCCCTCAGCTTCGGCGCGGTGCTCGGCCCCGAGGCGCCGCTCATCGCGCTCGGCGGCGGGCTGGCCGCGGGCGCCGCGCGGCTGCTGGGCCGGGGCCTGAACGCGCAGAGCGTCGCCGCGGTGGGCGCCGCGGGCAGTTTCGCGGCGGTGAGCGCACTGCTCGGCTCCCCGCTGCTGGGCGCGTTCCTCCTGATGGAGGTGGCGGGGCTGGGCGGCCCGATGCCGGTGATGCTGCTGGTGCCCGGCCTGCTGGCGGCGGGGATCGGCGCGCTGGTCTTCACCGGGCTGGGGGACTGGACCGGACTCGGTACGTACTCCCTCGCGCTGCACGACGTCCCCCAGGCCGCCGGGCCGACGGTGCCGGAGTTCGGCTGGGCCCTGGTCATCGGCGTGGCCGCGGCCTTCGCCGCGACCGGCGTACGGCGGCTCTCGCTGTTCCTCAAGGGGCGGGTGGTCCGCCACCGGGTCCCGGCCACGATGCTGATGGGCCTGGTGGTGGGCGCGCTGGCGGTGGCGTTCGCCGGGATCACCGGCAAGCCCGCCACCGAAATGCTCTATTCGGGGCAGTCGGCGCTGGGGTCGCTGTTCCGGGACAGCGCGGGCTACTCGGTGGCGGCGCTGCTGCTGCTCCTCGTGTGCAAGGGCCTGGCGTACTGCGCCTCGCTGAGCGCCTTCCGGGGCGGGCCCATCTTCCCCGCGCTGTTCCTCGGCGCGGCCGGCGGTGTCGTCCTGTCCCACCTGCCCGGCCTCTCGCTCACCCCGGCCTTCGCGATGGGCGTGGGCGCCATGTGCGTGGCGATGCTCCGGCTGCCGATGACATCGGTGCTGCTGGCCACCCTGCTGCTGGGGAAGAGCGGTCTGACGGTGATGCCGCTGGTGATCGTCGCCGTGGTCGTCGCCTATGTGGTGGCGCTGCGGCTCACGCCCGCCACCGGCGCTCCGGCCGGCGGCACTCCCGCCGCCGGCGCTCCCGAGCCCGCGCCGCACCCCGCCTGACGGCCCGCTCAGGCCGGCCCCAAGGCGCGCCGCGGGGTCCTGCCGGTCCGGGTCCAGGTGGCCAATTGGCGCTGCGTCCAGGTGTTGATGACCCGGTCGGCGGGTACGCCGCACTCCTCGGCGCGGGCACAGCCGTAGATCTGCCAGTCCAGCTGGCCCGGCGCATGGGCGTCGCTGTCGATGGCGAAGAGCGTGCCCGCCGCGAGCGCCTGGCCAAGCAGCCGGCGCGGAGGGTCGAAACGGTCGGGGCGGCAGTTGATCTCGACGGCCGTACGGTGCTCGGCGCAGGCCGCGAACACCTCCCCGGCGTCGAACTGCGACTCGGGCCGCAGCTTGCCGGTGATCTGCCGTCCGGTGCAGTGCCCGAGCACGTCCACCAGCGGGTTGCGGACCGCGGCCAGCAGCCGCCGGGTCATCGGTGCCTTGTCCATCCGCAGCTTGGAGTGCACCGAGGCGACCACCACGTCCAACCGGTCCAGCAGCTCCGGCTCCTGGTCGAGGGTGCCGTCGTCGAGGATGTCGCACTCGATCCCGGTCAGCAGCCGGAACGGTGCCAGCCGCCGGTTGACCTCCGCCACCAGCTCCAGCTGCCGGCGCAGCCGTTCGGCGGTCAGCCCGCGGGCCACCGTGAGCCTGGGGGAGTGGTCGGTCAGCACACACCAGGCGTGCCCGAGGTCGCGGGCGGCGCGGGCCATGGCCTCGACCGGGCTGCCGCCGTCCGACCAGTCCGAGTGCAGATGGCAGTCACCGCGCAGCGCCCGCAGGAGCCGCTGCCCCCGCTCGCCCTCGACCAGCGGTCCGCCCGCTTCCTCCTCCAGGTGTGTCAGATAGGCGGGCCGCACCCCCGCGAGTGCTTCCTCGACCACCCGGGTGGTCTTCGGGCCCAGCCCCTTGACCCGCCCCAGCGAACCGTCCAGGGCGCGCCGCTCTACCTCGTCGGGGGACAGCGCGCCGACCACCGTCGCGGCCGTACGGAACGCCTGGACGCGGTAACTCACCGCCCCCTGCCGCTCCAGCAGGAACGCGATCCGCTCCAGCGCCTCGACGGGGTCCACGGACGGCTCCTTCCCCGGGGCGCCGGCCCCGCGGTGTCCTTTCACGGTGCCGTACGCGCCGGGCGGCTGCCACCGGGCTGTCGGCGGCGCCCTCCACAATCGCCCATTACCGACGGTTCCGAAGGCGCGGCGTTATGCGGGTATGTCCGTTCTCCGGCCACTCGATCCGTTTCCAGGGAATGGGGCACGTATAGTTCCGATGATTCCGTTCCATGCGTGCAACTCACCCGATGCCGCCCATGAACTCCGGGCGAATCGGGCACATTTCATGCCTCTGCAACATTCGGAGCGGCCCCGCCGAGGCGTGCTCCGGAGTTTCGTGATCTTGCTGTGCCCAGGTGCCGTAAAAATTGGCGTCCTTCAAGGAATCTGCACACCGAAAGCGCAGTCGGCACATCGTCTCCCGTGACACATCCCCACGCTGACCTGCGCATCAACGGTTTGATGCGGGAATGTCCAGTTCGCCGAACGAGCGGTTACCGATCAGTTGAAAGTGAAACTGGAGAACCTGTGAAGAAGCTGCCACCAAGTCATGGATACACGTGCACTTCCGGTAATTCAGTGGGGCGTTGAGATCCGGATCGGCGGTTCTCCGATTAGCAGCGCAACGCGCCCGCATGCTTTGATCCTTCGCATCGCGGGAGTCACACCATCGGTTCCCGATTTCGGGTACCCGACTGCCGCAGCCGCGGCCGGACCACCCCACCGGACGGTTCGGGCGCAGCTTTTTTCGAGTTATTCATCGAAGGGAAACATCATGAACTCCATCCCCCAGGTTCAGACCCAGGAAATCTCCGACGCCGACCTGGACAACGTGTCCGGTGGCCTCCTCAACGGCGTGGTCGGCACCGCCACCAACACCGTTGACTCCATCGCCCCGGTCTCGGGCGCCGTGGGCACCGCCACCGGCCTGGTCGACGGCGCCACCGGCGTCAACACCTCGGGCGTCGTCGGCACCGCCACGGGCCTGGTCTCCGGTCTCTGAGTCGCTTCTGTGCCGCTGAGCGGCACAGCCGGCTTTGAACGGTGACAACGGCAGGTCGGCGCCCCCTCCTTGCCGACATGCCGGGCCGCGTGCCCCGGATCCCTGGCTGTGCCCGGGACCGGGGCGCACGGCCGCCACCCGTCTGACAGACCATTGCAGTTGAGGGAAGAGTGTCGTGCAGTTCCGCCAACAGGCCCTTTCCAAGCTGCAGTCGCCCGAGGAAATCGACCTTCCGGTGCGCTTCGCCCGCCCCCAGGGCTGGCTGGTGCTCACCGTCACGGTCCTCTTCGTGATCGCCGCGTCCGTATGGGCGGTGACCGGAACCGTGTCGTCCACCCTCGGCGCGCCCGGAATCCTCACCCACGGGCAGGGCAGCTACATCCTGCAGAGTCCCGTCTCGGGCCAGGTCACCGCCGTGCTCGCCCAAGAGGGCAAGCGGGTGGCCGCCAACACCCCGGTGCTGAAGGTCCGCACCGCCCGGGGCACCGCCGTCGTCCGCACGCTCGACGCCGGCCGGCTGACCACGATGGTCGCCACCATCGGCTCCGTCGTCACCACCGGCGCCGATGTCGCCTCCGTGGAGCGCGTCGCCCATGCCCGCGACCCCCTGACGGCCACGCTGTACGTCCCGGCCCAGAGTGGCGCCACCGTCCCCGTCGGCGCTGCCGTCGACCTCACCGTCCAGTCCGTGCCGAGCCAGCAGTACGGCGTCCTGCGCGGGCGGGTCAAGGCCGTCGGCAGGACCGCCCAGACCCGCCAGCGGATCGGCGCCTACCTGGGCAACAGCCAGCTCGGCGAGCAGTTCTCGCAGCACGGCCAGCCCCTCGCGGTCCTGGTACAGCTCGATGCCGCCCCGCACCACGCGTCCGGCTACACCTGGTCGGCCTCCGGCGGCCCGCCGTACGCCCTCGATTCGATGACGCCGGTCACCGGCGCCGTCCACCTGGCCGCGCAGCACCCGATCGATTGGCTGCTGCCATGACCGCCACCGAAGACTCCCCGGCCCCACAGCAGCAGCTGCCGCCTCCCGGCCGCGGCCGGCGCCGTGCCGAGCCCGCATCCGGCGCCCGCCGCACCCGCCGGGCCGCACCGCCCGCCCCGAAGCCCAAGAAGACGAAGACCGTACGCACCCCCACCGTCCTCCAGATGGAGGCCGTGGAGTGCGGCGCCGCCTCGCTGGCCATGGTGCTCGCCCACTTCGGGCGGCACGTACCGCTGGAGGAGCTGCGGATCGCCTGCGGCGTCTCCCGCGACGGCTCGCGCGCCAGCAATCTGCTCAAGGCCGCCCGCAGCTACGGCCTGCAGGCCAAGGGCATGCAGATGGAACCGTCCGCGCTCGCCGAGGTGCAGGCGCCGGCCATCCTGTTCTGGGAGTTCAACCACTACGTCGTCTACGACGGCACCAGCCGCCGCTTCGGCCGCCGGGGCGTCCGCATCAACGACCCCGACAAGGGCCGCCGCTTCGTGCCGACCGAGGACTTCGACACCAGCTTCACCGGTGTCGCCCTGGTCTTCGAGCCCGGCGAGGACTTCCGCAAGGGCGGCCGCAAGCCCGGCGTGCTCGGCGCCGTGCCCGCCCGGATGCGCGGCACCACCGGCACCCTGCTGGCCGCCCTCCTCGCCAGCCTGCTGCTGGTCGCGGTCGGCGCGGCGGTGCCCGCGCTGAGCCGTACGTACATCGACATGTTCCTGATCGGCAACCAGACCTCGCTGCTGGGGCCGCTCTTCGCGTCGATGGCCGCGATGGTCGCGCTGACCGCCGTCCTGACCGGCCTGCAACAGGCGAACCTGCTGCGCGGCCGCATCATCTCCTCCACCCTGACCAGTGCCCGCTTCCTGCGCCACCTGCTCAGACTCCCGGTCACCTTCTTCGCCCAGCGCAGCCCGGCCGACCTGGTCCAGCGGCTGCAGTCCAACGACGCGGTCGCCGAAACCCTGGCGCGCGACCTCGCCGCCGCGGGCGTGGACGGGATCGTGGTCATCCTCTACGCCTTCCTGCTGTGGACCTACGACCCCCAGCTGACGGTCATCGGCGTGGGCATCGCGCTGCTCAACGTGGTCGCCATGCGGATCGTGATCCGGCTGCGGGCCACCCACACCCAGAAGCTGCGGGCGGACACCGCCCGGCTGACCAACACCTCCTACACCGGCCTGCAGCTCATCGAGACGATGAAGGCCACCGGCGGGGAGAACGGCTACTTCCGCCGCTGGGCCGGCCAGCACGCCACCACGCTGGAGGTACAGCAGCGCCTCGGTGTGCCGAGCGCCGCGCTGGCCGTCGTCGCCCCCACCCTGGCCACGCTCAACAGCGCACTGATCCTGTGGATCGGCGGGCTGCGGGCGGTCGAGGGCCATATCTCCATCGGTCTGCTGGTCGCCTTCCAGGCGCTGGTGACCCGCTTCACCGCGCCCATCACCCGGCTCAACGGCGTGGCCGGCCGCATCCAGGACTTCGCCGCCGACGTGGCCCGCCTCAAGGACGTCGAGAGCTTCCCCGTCGACACCCTCTACTCGCGCCCCGAGCCGGATGCCGACACCCGCCGCCTCAAGGGCCATGTGACGCTGGAGGGCATCACCTTCGGTTACAGCCCGCTGGACAAACCGCTGCTCACCGGCTTCTCCCTGGCCGTCGGCCCCGGCCGGCAGGTCGCCCTCGTCGGCGGCTCGGGCAGCGGCAAGTCCACCGTCTCCCGGCTGATCTCCGGCCTCTACAGCCCCTGGGAAGGCACCATCCGCATCGACGGACAGCGCCTGGAGGACCTCTCCCGCAGCGCGCTGGCCGCCTCCGTGTCCTTCGTCGACCAGGACATCTTCCTCTTCGAGGGCACGGTCAGGGACAACGTGGCGCTGTGGGACCCCTCCATCCCGGACGACGCGGTCATCACCGCCCTCCAGGACGCCGCGCTCTACGACGATGTGATCGCCCGCCGCCCCGACGGCATCCACAGCCGCGTCGAACAGGACGGCCGCAACTTCTCCGGCGGCCAGCGCCAGCGGCTGGAGATCGCCCGCGCACTGGTCCGGCGCCCCAGCATCCTGGTCCTCGACGAGGTCACCAGTGCCCTGGACGCGCAGACCGAGCAGACCATCATGGACAACCTGCGGCGGCGCGGCTGTGCCTGCGTCGTCATCGCCCACCGGCTGAGCACGGTCCGCGACAGCGACGAGATCGTGGTCCTCGACCACGGCGTGGTCGTCGAACGCGGCCGGCACGAGGACCTGGTCGCCGCCGGGGGCCCGTACGCCGAGCTGGTCAAGGAGCACTGACGTGTCATCGATGCACCCGCCCGCGGTCGTGGGACCGGGCGACACCGACGCGGTGACCCAGGCACTGGGCGGCCTCGGTACGGCCGTCGACTGCACCGGCCTGCGCAGCGTCCCCCTGGAGGGCCCGCATGTGCTGTGGCTCGTCACCGGCGGATCGCTCGACCTCTTCGCGGTCGACGCCGTCGAGGAAGGGCACTGGCACTTCCTCGGCCGTCTCGAAGCGGGCACCCTCCTGCTCGGACCGGTCGCGGGCCCGCACCACACCCTGCTCGGCCGGCCGTCCCAGGACTGCCTGCTGCGCCGGATCGAGCTGCGCGAACTGCCCCGGTACGAGTACGGGGAGTACGGCGACACCGGATCCATCCCGCAGTACGGCACGCAGGACGGCTACGGCTACGACACCGCCCACGGCGGCCGGGGCGAGGCGCTCTCCGCACTGGAACACGCCTTCGCGCTGGGCACCGCCCGCAGCCTGGGCGTGCTGTTCGAGGCACCGCTCGACGGCCGTCCCGCCGATGAAGCGGTGGCCGACGACGACATCCTGTGGATGCCCGTCCCGCCCGGCAGCGTGCAGTACGGCGCCTCCTACAGCGCGGAGGCGGCCGGCGATCTGCTGGTCGACCCCGAGCTGTGGCAGCAGATGGTCAATCAGCAATACCGGCTGCTGTCCGCCGTCGACCGCTGGATCGAACAGCTGGAGCGCGCCCACGAGGACCGCACGGCAGCCGGCATCAAGGCGGGCGAAGCCGTCCGCGAACGGGCCGACCAGGCGCTGATCGCGTCCATCGGCCGCCAGGACCGCTCCGGACGGGGCGGCGCCGCGACGGACCGGGCCGGCGACGACGCCACCTTCGCGGTCTGCCGCACGGTCGCCGAGGCGGCCCGGATCACGCTGACCGAGCCGCCGAAGGGCGCCGCCGCCAACGACCGCATCACCCCCGTCGAACGCATCGCCGTCAGCTCGCGGATCCGCACTCGCGCGGTCCGCCTCCAGGGTCGCTGGTGGCGGACCGACACCGGCCCCCTGGTGGGCCACCGCGCCAAGTCCGGGGCACCTGTGGCGCTGCTGTGGCGCCGGGGCCGCTACGAGGCGGTCAACCCGGCCTCCGGGCTGCGGATGCGCATCGACAAGGACAACGCCGACGACTTCGAGCCGCGCGCCGTGATGTTCTACCGCCCGCTGCCGGAGCGGCCCATGAGCCTGTGGCGGCTGATGCTCTTCAGCCTGCGCGGCTCCCGGCTGGATCTGCGGAACCTGGCCCTGGCCGGGCTGGTGACGGTCGGACTCGGGGCCCTCGTCCCGCTCGCGACCGGCAAGGTGCTCGGGGAGTACGTCCCGAGCGCCGACAAGAGCCTGATCGTCCAGGTCTCGCTGGCCGTCATCATCACCAGCGTGGTCTCCGCCGCCTTCATGCTGCTGCAGAACCTCACCGTGCTGCGGATGGAGGGCCGGATCGAGAGCGCGTTGCAGCCGGCCGTGTGGGACCGGCTGCTGCGACTGCCGACGAAGTTCTTCACCGAACGCTCCACCGGAGAGCTGGCCAGCGCCGCGATGGGCATCAGCGCCATCCGGCGGGTGCTGTCCGGCCTCGGCCCGGTGGCCGTGCAGGCCTCCACGGTCGGCGCGATGAACCTGGTGATGCTGCTGCTGTACAGCGTGCCGCTGGCGATAACGGCGCTCGCCATGCTGCTCGTCATCGGTGTCGTGTTCCTCGCCATGGGCCTGTGGGAACTGCGCTGGCAGCGCCGGCTGGTCACCCTCGGCAACAAGCTCAACAATCAGGCGTTCCAGACCCTGCGCGGCCTGCCCAAGCTGCGGGTCGCCGCGGCCGAGAGCTTTGCGTACGCGGCCTGGGCCCGGGAGTTCGCCCGCTCCCGCGAGCTCCAGCAGAAGGCCGGCCGGATCAAGAACCTGACCACCGTCCTCAACGCCGTCTACCTGCCGGTCTGTTCGCTCACCATGTTCATGCTGCTGGCCGGGCCGGCCCGGGGCAGCATGTCGGCCGCCTCGTTCCTCACCTTCAACACCTCGGTGACCATGCTGCTGACCTCGGTCACCCAGATCACCGGCGCCTTCATCTCGGCGGCCGCCGCGATGCCGATGTTCGAGCAGATCAAGCCGGTCCTGGACGAAAAGCCCGAAGTACGCGGCGCCAGCGCCCAGCCCGGTGCCCTGTCCGGCGGCATCGAGGCCAAGAAGCTGTCGTTCCGCTACACCGAGGACGGCCCGCTCGTCCTCGACGACGTCTCGTTCCAGGTCCGGCCCGGCGAGTTCGTGGCCGTCGTCGGCCCCAGCGGCTGCGGCAAGTCGACCCTGCTCCGGCTGCTCATCGGCTTCGACAAGCCGACCTCGGGCCATGTGCTCTACGACGGGCAGGACCTGACCGCCCTGGACCAGGCGGCGGTGCGCCGCCAGTGCGGCGTCGTGCTGCAGAACGCCCAGCCCCTCACCGGCTCGATCCTGGACTGCATCTGCGGCGCCGAGTCCTTCACCCAGGAAGAGGCCTGGGCGGCCGCCGAGATGGCGGGTCTGGCCGAGGACATCAAGCGGATGCCGATGGGCCTGCACACCATGATCTCCGGCGGCGGCGCCATCTCCGGCGGCCAGCGCCAGCGGCTGATGATCGCCCAGGCGCTGGTACGCCGCCCGCGGATCCTGTTCTTCGACGAGGCCACCAGCGCCCTGGACAACGAGACCCAGCGCATCGTCATCGACAGCACCCGCAAGCTCAGCGCCAGCCGCATGGTGATCGCCCACCGGCTGTCCACGGTCATGGACGCCGACCGTGTGATCGTCATGGCGGACGGCCGGATAGTCGAGCAGGGCGCCCCGGCCGAGCTGCTGGCCGACACCGGCGGCCGGCTGCACGATCTGGTGCGGCGCCAGCTGACCTGAGTCGTACGGCGCCGGCTGCCCTGAGCCGTACGGTGTCGGCTGACCTGACCCGTACGGCGTCGGCTGCCCTGACCCGCCCCGGTGGAACCCCGCCGCCGCTCCGCCCGGTCGAGCCTTCCCGGAATACCGGCAAAGCACCCCATATCGTGCAGGGAGCGAGCGGAGGATGCGATGGCCAGCAGCAGAGACCTGTTCCACGGGATGCCGCCCGACCGGCGCCGGCGGCTGACCGATATCGCCGTCGAGGTGTCGCTGCCGCGCGCCACCCGCCTCTTCGAGGAGGGCCGGCGGGCGGACCACTTCTGGATCATCCGCAGCGGACAGGTGGCGCTCGATCAGCGGGTCCCCGGCCGCCGCGCCGCGGTCGTCGAAACACTCGGCAGGGACGAACTGCTCGGCTGGTCCTGGCTGTTCCCGCCCTATCTGTGGCACTTCGGAGCACAGACCGTGGGCCCGGTCGAGGCCGTGGAGTTCGACGCCAAGGTGGTCCGCGCCCTGTGCGAGTCCGACCCCGTCCTCGGCCGTGCGATGTACCGCTACGTCGCCGAAACGGTGGCCGACCGACTGCACGGCACCCGGGTCCGGCTGCTGGATCTGTACGGGCCGCAGGGGAGCGGTCTGGATCCCTGACCGGTGTGACCGCTGACGGACGCGACCGCTGACGGAAGTGACCGCTGACCGACGCGAGGTCGCCCGCTTGTGAGGTCGCCGGCTTGTGAGGTCGCCGGCTTGTGACGGATGACTGCCGACACTGTGCCCCCTCACCGTGCCCCCGCGCCCCGGGCCGCACCACAATCGGCCCCCATGAGCACTGCGGATGACAGCGAGCCGACCGCCCGGACCGACCAGCCGCTCGCCTGGGACGACACCCAGGACCTCGCCGACGCCGATCGCGGCTTCCTCGCCCGCCTCGACCCCTGTGTCATCAAGGACGCCGACGGCCGGGTCGTCTGGGACAACGACGCCTACGCCTTCCTGGCCGGTGACTGCCCGCCCACCGCGCACCCCTCACTCTGGCGCCAGAGCCGGCTCGTCGCCCGGCAGGGCCTCTACGAAGTCGTACCGGGGGTCTACCAGGTACGCGGCCTGGACCTGTCCCACATCACCTTCGTCGAGGGCGACCGCGGCGTCCTCGTCGTCGACCCGCTGATCAGCGCCGAGGTCGCGGCCGCCGCCCTGGCCCTGTACCGCGAGCACCGGGGAGGGCGCCCGGTCACCGCCGTCCTCTACACCCATTCGCACATCGACCACTTCGGCGGCGTACGGGGCGTGGTCGACGAGGCGGACGTGGCCGGCGGCCGGATTCCCGTGATCGCACCGGCCGGCTTCCTCGCCCACGCGGTGAGCGAGAACGTCTTCACCGGCCCCGCGATGTCCCGCCGGGCCGACTACATGTACGGCACGACGCTGCCCAAGGGCCCGGCCGGCCAGATCGGCTGCGGCCTGGGCCAGACCACCTCGCGCGGTTCCGTCGGCCTGATCGCCCCCACGCTGGACATCACCGAGACCGGCCAGCAGGAGGTGATCGACGGCATCCGGCTGGTCTTCCAGCTGACCCCCGGCACCGAAGCCCCCGCCGAAATGAACTTCCACCTCCCCGACCTGCGGGTCCTGTGCGTCGCCGAGAACGCCTGCCACACCCTGCACAACGTCCTCACCCTGCGCGGTGCGCTGGTTCGCGACCCCAGTGCCTGGGCCCGCTACCTCACCGAGACGCTGCGCCTGTTCGCCGACACCACGGACACCGTCTTCGCCTCCCACCACTGGCCCACCTGGGGTCAGGAGCGTGCGGTCCGCTTCCTGGAGGAACAGCGCGACGCCTACACCTACCTGCACGACCAGTCCGTACGGCTGATCAACGCCGGCCTCACCGGCTCCGAGATAGCCGAGGAGTTGCGCTTCCCGCCCGCGCTGGAACGCGCCTGGCACACCCGCGGCTACTACGGCACCCTCAGCCACAACGCCAAGGCGGTGTACCAGCGTTACATGGGCTGGTTCGACGGCAATCCGGCCCATCTGTGGCAGCATCCGCCGGTGGCCGCCGCCCGGCGCTACGTCGAGTTCATGGGCGGCGCCGACGCCGTATTGGCCAAGGCCCGTACGGCATACGAGGCCGGCGACCTGCGCTGGGTGGCCGAGGTCGTCCACCACGTCATCTTCGCCGAACCGGACAACGCCGAGGCCCGCGCGCTCCAGGCCGACGCCCTCGAACGGCTCGGCCACGCCGCCGAATCCGGCCCCTGGCGGAACTTCTACCTGACGGGAGCCGCCGAACTGCGCGACCAGACTGCCGGTGGCAGCGCCCCCGGTGGCCGCATCCCCGGCGGTCACTCCGCCGAGGCTGCACCCGCTGCCCAAGAGGGGCGCACCCGCATACCGCCCGACCTCCTCGCCGCCCTCACCCCCGAGCAGATCTTCCAGTCGATGGCCGTTCGCATCAACGGCCCCCGTGCCGGAGACCAACGCCTCCTGCTGCGCTGGGACCTCACCGCCCCGCCGACCGGCACCGACGCGGCAGGCGGATCCGCCACCACCGAGACCTGGACCCTCCTCCTCTCCCACGGGGCACTCACCCCCATGCCCGGTGACGCCCCGCGCGGCGAGAAGCCGCACGCCACCCTGCGCCTGGCACGCAGCACGCTCAACGCCGTCCTCAGCGGTGCCACCACCTTCCCCGACGAGATCGCAGCCGGCACCGTCACCCTCGACGGCGACCCCCAGGCCCTCCTCACCTTCAGCACCCTCCTGGACCGGCCCGACCCCGCCTTCGCGATCGTCACGCCTGAGAACCCCTGACGAAATGAGCGCTAGTTGGTGTTGGAGTACGCCCACTTCCCGGGCTGACCGGGGTTGAACAGGCGGGGCTCTTTCAGCGCGATCCCCACCAGCTCGCGGGCGGTGTAGTGGGAACGCTGGAGCTTGTGCAAGGCGTCGTGGCCGCGCCGGAGCACGTTGGTGTGGTTGGGGATCCCGCTGGTGTGGCGGAGCAGTTGGCGTACGGTGACGGGCCTGCCGTGGTCCCCGTCGGGGACAAGGCCGGGTAAGTGGCGTCCGATGGGGTCGTCCCGTCCGATCCGCCCCTCGTCGATCAGTTGCAGCACGACCGTGGCGACGAAGGTCTTGGTCACGCTCCCGGCCCGGAACCGGTCGCCGGGCTTGGCCGGCCGTCTGTCCTGGAGGGCGGCGACACCGCTGCTCACCCGCCGGACACGGTTGCTCTCCCGTACTTCGGCTATCGCGCCGGGGCATCCTCGGCGACGATGCGGTTCAGGGCTTTCTGCAGCACGGCACCCTTGCCGGATGCACGCGCAGCCCCCGCGTCCGCCGTGGGCTCACCGGCGGGTCTTGATTGTGATCACGATCAAGAACGATGACGTAGCCGGATTCCCCTACGGATTTCCCTGATGTGACGTCAGGGACTTGCAAAGGAAGGGCACTTGCTCGCCGATTGCTGCGGGAAGGGCGGGGCCGCCAAACGACACCGCGCCGCGCGATGACAGGTTTGATGCCGCGCTTCCCTGGCAGGCGGCGGCAGCATGGGCGCGCCAAGACATTCCTGTTGGCTCCGCTCAGGCGCCGTCATCCGCGCCGACGGAGGCCGGCCGGCCCGGCTCCTCCTCGGCGTCGCGGAGCAGGAGGGCGGCCAGCGCCAGCGCCGCGCCCCGTGGTGTGGAGAGGTCGAGCCCGGTCAGCGTGGAGAAGCGGGCGAGGCGGTTGTCGACGGTGTTGGGGTGGAGGGTGAGCAGCCGGGCCGTGGCGCGGCGGTCCCGCGCCTGTTCCAGATGGGTGCGGAGGGTTTCGATGAGTTCGGGCCGGCCGGCGACCGGGGCGAGCAGGGCGGCGATCCGGTCGCTGCCGGCGCTGGGACGGGACAGCTGGTATTCGAGCAGGACGTCATCGAGGCGGTGCAGCCCGGCGGGGTGTCCGCAGGCACGGGCCACCCGGACGATCCGTGCGGCGGTACGTGCCGCCTCCGGGATCCCAGCGGCCGTTTCCGCCGGCACGGCGGCGAGCCGGACGCCCGGACCGCAGACCTCGTCGAGCAGTCCGGCCAGTGCGGGCGGCGTCGGATCCGTCCCGCCGGGCACGATCGCCCGGCCCCCGGTGCCGTCGAGCAGAGCGGGCACCTCCCTGCCGAAGGCGCGGTCCAGCGCCGCCTGAAGCCGTCGCCCCGTGCGCCGGGCGGCGACCGTGGCGCGGGGGCCGCCCGGCAACTGGACGAAGAGGACCAGCGACGGCCCGTCGAGACCGCTGCCGGGCGGAGGAGGCGTGGTGCCTTCCAGCAGCCCGCGTACCAAGGAGGGGTGCTCCTTATGCCGTTCGGCGGCGAGCGCGGCCTGCTCGTCGAGGTAGGTCTCGGTGACCGCCCGCACGATCCGCTGCCCGGCCCCGAACAGATAGCCCGCCAGCTCGACCAGCGCGGCCTCCTCGCCCGGCCGGGCGGCGTCCCGCAGCGCCTGCCACAGCACCCGCACCCCCACGCTGTGCGTGGTCAGCAGCAGAGGCAACGGCATGCCCTCCTCGGCCCGCTGGGCGGCGCGCTCGCGGAAGACGTCGAAGTCGCCGGGCGTGGTCCGGGGGTCGGGATCGTGCGCCACCCGGTCCAGGAACAGCCGCAGTCCGTGCCGCGCGGTCGCCGCGATCTCCACGTCCTTGACGTCGGCGGGGAGTTCGGCATAGCCGTGCAGCTGCTCGAAGGCGCCCCGGGACATCTGCCGGGCGAGGGCGTTCACCCGGGGCGCACAGCGCGCCGCCAGCGACCGCGCGGTGCCGGACAGCGCCGGGAGCGCGGAGTCCGGATCCGTCATCCCTGTCTCTGCGGACGCTCCGGGCCCACCCGTCGTCATCAACTGCCTCCCGGTGCCGCTGTGACGCGCCACCTTAGCCCGAGCGGGCCTTTGCCCGGGTTTCCGCCCGGGCCTCCGCCGGGAAGGGCGCCACCGCTCGCCGCGCCCCGCCCCTCAGTCGGCCACGAAGTGGCTCGGCCGGCCCTGGCGGAACACCAGCCGGCCGAGCCGTTCGGCATCCGCCCGGTGCAGCAACTCCCGCCGTCCGTCGCGGTGTTCGAGCAGACAGGAGTGCCAGGGCGTCATCCACACATCGGGCGCATCGAGCAGCCGTATCCCGAACTTGGCCGAGCCCCGCGGCTGCGGATGAATGGAGAGCCGGATGGCGTCCGGGTGGTGCTCGCCGATCAGCTCGCCCCAGGCGCGGCTGCGCTGCATCACGCCGTAGGCACGGCGGCGGCAGTCGCGCTGCCACGCCGAACGAGTACCCGCGAACGAGACCGAGTCCTCGGCGAGGAAGCGGGTGATGCCCTGGTAGAGCCGGCGCGTCGGTTCGTCGCTGCGCGTCAGGGACCGCAGGTCCTCCAGGGCCGGCGCGTAGCGGTCGTGAACCAGGGCCCGCTTGGCGTCGTGCGACAGCCGCTGCCCGTAGACCTGGCGCAGGTCGAAGACGTCCAGCCGGGTCAGGCCCTCGTCGTGGATCAGTGCGCGCAGGGCGTCGGCGTAAGCATCGATGTCCCGGTCCGGCACGTGGATGAGATCGCTGAAGACATGCCCGTCCGAGCAGATGACCACCCGCGCCCCGGGAGGGTGGACGGCCTCGATCCGGGCACACAGGGCGTCCAGGAAGCGCAGCGCCAGCCGTTCGCCCTCGTCGGGGAGGTGGCCGAGCACCTTGGCCGGATGGGGTGACTTGCAGGGGAAACCCGGAAGGGTGAAGACGAGGGGCGCGCCCGCCGCCACCGGAGCGGCGAGCTGGCGCAGTTGGGCGGGGAAGGCATCGGGGGTGTCCATGTTCCCGTTCCCGTCCCTGTCCCCGTCCCTGTGGCCGGAGTCCAGGGTGCGGCGGTAGGGCAGCAGCTCGGCGAGCACCGCCGCGCAGCCGGCCGGGTGGCCGGTCGGGTGACCGGCGGGCACACCGGGACGCGGTCGGGCCGGGCTGGTCAGCACGTGGCATCCGGTCCGTTCGTGACCGGGCGGGTGCCATGCGGTCCCTCCGCGACCGGACGGGGGACATCCGGTCGGTCCGTGACCGGGCAGGTGGCACCCGGCCCGTCCGCGACCCGGTGGGGGACATCCGGCCCCTCCGTGACCGGATAGGCGGGCGGCGCGCCGTAGGTCACCGGCAGCCGGTCGACTCCGCGTGCCAGTACCGCCGGGATCCAGCCCAGCTCGCCGTCCGGGACGGTGAGCCGCAGGTCCGGCAGCCGTCTCAGCAGGGTGCCCAGGGCGATCTGGAGTTCGATACGGGCGAGCGTGGCGCCGGGGCAGAAGTGGATGCCGTGGCCGAAGGCGAGATGCGGGTTGGGGGTGCGGTCGAAGTGCAGGGCGTCGGCGTCGGGAAACCGGCGTGTGTCGCGGTTCGCCGCACACAGCGACACGATGACGGAGTCGCCCGCCGGAATCCGGGTCCCGTGCAGATCGGCGTCCTTGGCGAAGAACCGCCAGGTCGTCAGCTCGAAGGCGCTGTCATAGCGCAGGAGTTCCTCGACGGCGCGGGGCAGCAGCTCCGGCCGGCCGGCCAGCTCCGCCAGGTGGGCGGGGTGGCGCAGCAGGGTCACCAGGGCGGTGGTGATCTGGTGCGTCACCGGTTCCTGCCCGGCGACCAGCAGCTGGAAAATCATCGAATCCAGCTCCTCCTGCCCGAGCCGGCCGTCGTCGCGGGCGGCCACCAGCCGGGAGAGCAGATCCTCGCCCTGCGCGGCGCGTTTGTGGACGACGAGATCGGCGATGTACTGCTGCAACGCGCGCAGCCGTGTCTCGTACGCCGGACGCCCCGGGTCCGACGGGCCGACGGGCTGGACCACCTTGCCCCAGTCCCGGTCGAAGCGCTTCTCGAACTCCGGTGGCAGTCCGATGACTTCGGCAAGCACCCGGAACGGGAAACGCCCGGCGAACACCTCGACCAGATCGGCCTCGCCGGCGTCCGGGAGGCCGTCGAGCAGGGCATCGGCCATCTCCTGGAACCGGGGGCGGAGACCTTCGACGCGCTGCGGCGCGAAGGCGTCGGTGATCAGGCGGCGCAGCGCGGTGTGCCGCGGCGGGTCCTGGTGGAGCAGATGCACCTGGAGCTGGGAGTGCTGGGGCTCGGGCATGATCGAGGCGCGCGCCCGCCAGGCCGCGTTGCCACGTGAGTGGTGTTTGCCCAACCGGACGTCGGTCAGCGCCTGGTGGGCGGCTTCGTAGCCGGTGACGAGCCAGGCGCACACGCCGCTGGGGAAGCGCACGCGGTGGACCGGTCCGCGGGCCCGCAGCTCGGCGTACAGGGGATAGGGGTCGCGGGTGTACTCCGGTCCGTACAGCTCTACGGGGTCGACGGGGGCGATGGCGTTGACGGGGTTGATGGGGGCGATGGGATCGGGCGACGCGGACATGGGGGTCCTCCTCGGCAGGCGTCGGGTGATGACGAACCGCGCCTGCACGGCGCGGCGTTGGAGAGGTCGTACGCGGGGCACGCCGAGTTCCCGCCGGGTGCCGCGGATTTCGGCAGGGCGGCCTTCGGCACGGCGGCGAGCCCGGCGGCGCGGGGCGGTACCGAGGTGGTGAGTTGGGCGCGGCACCGAGGCGGCATCGGCACGGCGAAGAGGGCGGTCCGGAAGGGGGGAGCGGAGACCGGGAGGGGGCCGGAGCGGAGACCGGGAGGCGGCCGGGCCGAGGCCGAAGAGCGCACCGTGCAAACCCAGTTAGTCGGGTCCGGACGCCGGTGAGTTCCGGCGCGGGAACGGGATGAACCTCACCCTCCGACGAGCCCCCGATCCGCCGCTCGGCGCCGCCTCCACCTGCCACCATGACGCGATGCCCCGCTCTTCGGCCGACCGCAGTCGGCCCCCTCTCCGCCAGGCCGTCGCACGGTTGCTGCCCGCCCGGCCGGTCCTCGGTTTCCTCCTGCTGCTGGCGCTGCTCGGCACCCTGTCGTACGCGGCCGGTGCCGCCGCCGGTCCGGTGGCGCCGGATCTGCATCCGGCCGGCGGCACCCGTACGGGAGGCGGCACGCCCGCCGATGACGGTGACATGGGCGGGATGCACGGCATGGGCGGGACGCATGGAATGGGCGGCGCGGCGCCTCGCCCCGTGCAGGGGGGAGCACCACGATGACGCCGCAGCCCCGGCCCGGCCCGCCGTCGCACCCCGGCGCGGCATCGGCCCCGCCCCACACCACCATCCACACCACCACCCTCACCATCGGCGGGATGACCTGTGCCGCCTGTGTGGGCCGGGTCGAGAAGAAGCTCGGCCGGCTCGACGGCGTCGCCGCCTCGGTGAACCTCGCCACCGGCCGGGCAACGGTCAGCCACCCGGCGGCGGTGTCCGTCACCGACCTCGTCACCACCGTCGAGGCGGCCGGGTTCACCGCCCGGCTCCACGAGCCCGCCCCGGCACCGGACGCGGACGACCCGTCGTCCGCCGCCCGCCCGGACGACCGCGCCGAGGGCGACCAGGCCGATGGCGGCCGCGCCGAGCGGCACCGGCTGTTGCTGACCGCGGTGCTCTCGCTCCCCGTCCTGGTGCTGTCGATGGTGCCCGGCTGGCAGTTCCGTAACTGGCAGTGGCTGTGTTTCGTGCTCGCCGCGCCCGTCGCCGTGTGGGGCGCCGCCCCCTTCCACGCCCGTGCGCTGCGCGGTCTGCGGCACGGCGCCGCCACCATGGATACCCTGGTCTCGCTGGGCGTCGCCGCCTCCTTCAGCTGGTCGGCGTATGCGCTCTTCCTCGGCGGGGCCGGTGCGCCCGGAATGACGATGCCGTTCAGCCTGCTGCCCGCGGCCGGTGACGGGGCCGCGCACCTCTACCTGGAAGCCGCCGTCGGGGTACCGCTGTTCGTGCTGGCCGGGCGGCGGATGGAGTCCAGGGCCCGGCGCGGCACCGGAGCCGCGCTGCGCGCGCTGGCCGAACTCGCCGCCAAGGACGTCGAGGTGCGCAGCGACGGCGATCAGGACCGTCTCACCGGCGAACCGGGCCGGGAGTGGGGGAGGCGCATCCCCGTGGACCGCCTGCGGGCCGGTGACCACTTCCTGGTCCGGCCCGGGGAACGGGTCGCCACCGACGGCACCGTCGTCGACGGCAACTCCGCCCTGGACCTGTCCCTGATCAGCGGCGAGAGCCGCCCCGTCGAGGTCGGTCCGGGCGCGGTGGTCGTCGGCGGCGCGGTCAACTCCGGAGGCCTGCTGGAGGTACGGGCTGACGCGGTGGGCGCCGAAACCCAACTCGCCCGGATCACCCGCCTCGTCGAGGACGCCCAGGCCGGCAAGACCAAGGTCCAGCGGCTCGCCGACGCGGTGGCGGCCGTTTTCGTCCCCGCCGTCCTGTCCGTTTCGGTCACCGTCCTGGGCTTCTGGCTCGGTGCCGGAGCCGACCCGCAGTCCGCGATCACCGCGGCGGTGGCCGTCCTCGTCGTCGCCTGCCCCTGTGCGCTGGGGCTGGCCACCCCGACCGCGCTGCTGGCCGCCACCGGCCGCGGTGCCCAGCTCGGGATCCTGGTCCGCGGCCCGGAGGCGCTGGAGCGACTGCGCCGCATCGACACCGTCGTCCTCGACAAGACCGGCACCCTCACCACGGGCCGGATGAGCGTCACCGCCGTCACCGCGCGTACCGGCGGTCTGGACGCCCCGGAGGCGCTACGGCTGGCTGCCATCGTCGAGCAGGGCTCCGAACACCCGCTGGCCCGCGCGATCGGCGCGGCCGCCGATGCCCGGCTGCCTGGCGACTCACTGACGTCGGGACACCCGCTTCCGTCGGGACACCCGCTTTCGTCGGGACACCCGCTTTCGTCGGGACAACTACTGCCCCCGGGACTACTACTGCCCCCGGGACACCCTCTGCCGCCGGTGAAGGACTTCGGCGCCACCCCCGGATACGGCGTCCACGGAACGGCCGACGGGCACCGGGTGGAGGTCACCCGGCCCGGCGACCTCACCGGCCTGCCCGCTCCGCTGCCGGACGCGGTGCACACCGCGGAGGTGGCCGGCCACACCGCCGTCCTGGTCACCGTCGACGGCACCCCGGAGGCCGTCATCGCGGTCGGCGACGCCCTCCGCCCCGACAGCTACCGCGCCGTCGACCATCTGCGCCGCCTGGGACTGCGGCCGGTCCTGGCCACCGGCGACCGGGATGCCACCGCCCGAGCCGTGGCCGGCCATCTGGCCATCACCGAAATCCACGCCGGGGCCCGTCCCGAGGACAAGGCAGCCCTCGTCACCACCCTCAAGGAGCAGGGCGGCCGGGTTGCCGTCGTCGGCGACGGCGTCAACGACGCGGCGGCCCTCGCCCTCGCCGACCTCGGGATCGCGATGGGCAGCGGCACCGATGCCGCGATCGGTGCCGCCGACGTCACCCTCGTACGCGAGGACCTTCAGGCCATCCCCGACGCGGTACGCCTGGCCCGGCGCACCCTGGGCACCATCCGCAGCAATCTCGTCTGGGCCTTCGGCTACAACCTCGTCACCGTGCCGCTCGCCGCCGTCGGCCTGCTCAGTCCGATGCCGGCGGCCGCCGCCATGTCCGCCAGTTCACTGCTCGTCGTGGGCAACAGCCTCCGGCTGCGCGCCTGGCGCCCGGGCGGGCGGCCCGGCAGGCCGGCCCGCCGCCCCCACGGCCGGCGGCCCCAACCCCGTGCGGAGACCTCATGAAACGGCCGTCCCTTCCACCCTTCGCGTCCCTCCCGTCTTTCCCATCTCTCTCATCTCTCCCGCCTCTTCCTTCTCTCCCGTCCCTCTCGTCCGTTGCTGTGCCGCTGCTCACCTGTCTGGTGACCCTCGGCGCGCTCACCGCGTGGACCGCCGGCGGCAACGCGGGCAGGCCGGCGGAGCTGACGATCCCCGAGGGCCGGGTGCTGATCCCCTCGGGGTCCGAGGCGACCGCGGCGTTCTTCACGCTCCGCAACACCGGTGGCGCCGATGACGTCCTGACCGGCGTCACCGGCCCCAGCGGCCATCGCGCGATGCTCAGCCGTACCGTCGACATCGGGCACAACGCCCGGAGCATGGCGATGGTCCGCGGCGCCACCGTCCCGGCGGGCGGCGCGCTGACCATGACGCCGACCTCCCTGGACATCATGGTCAGCCCGCCGCCACGGCTCGCGCCCGGCGACCGGCTCACCTTCACGCTGCACTTCCGCCACAGCCCGGCACAGACGGTACGGGCACGGGCGGTACGTCCCGGCAGCTGAACTGAACCGCCGGCCCTACGCCATGGGCCCTCACACCACGGGTCCATGTCATGTCAGGGGGCTGCTGCCACGGGCCCCACGCCACGTGCTCATGCCGCGGGTCCCACACGTCACGGGCGCGGGGCTCATGGACCGGCCTTCGCCACCCATGAGCCCCGTCGCTCTGCCGTGCACTCCGCGCCCTGGGCGCGGCGTCAGGCCACGGCGTCAGGCCACGGCGTCCGCGTAGACGCGCGGCTCGTGGGCCCTCTCCGGGCGCTTCCCTTCCGGGCGCTTCGCTCCCGGGCACTCGCTTTCCAGGAGCTCCCCTTCCAGGAGCTCCCCTTCCGGCCGCTCCGCATCCGTCAGCAACCCGACCAGCGTCTCCCGGGCACGCGCCACCCGGGACCGCACGGTCCCCACCGGACAGCCCATCACCCCGGCCGCCGCCGCGTACGGCAGCCCCAGCAACTGCGTGAGCACAAAGGCCTCCCGCCGCTGGGGCGCCAGCGCCGCCAGCAGCTCGGCCAGCGCGATGCCCTCGTCGAACCCCGGCAGACCCCGCGGCTGCATCCGCTCCGCGGCCGACTGCCAGTCGTCCGTCGCGGCCAGCCGGGGCCGCACCGCGATGGACCGGATGCGGTCCGCCACGACCCGCCGGGCAATCGTCAGCAGCCAGGTACGCGCCGACGACCGGCCCTCGAACCGCGGCAGACTGCGCAGCGCCCGGACATAGGTGTCCTGCATCAGATCGTCGGTCGCCTGCGGATCACCGCTGAGATGCGTCACATAGCGCCGGACATCGAGCTGCGTGGCCCGCACGAACTGCTCGACGGCCCGCTCGTCCCCGGTGCGGGCGGCCAGCGCCCAGCCCGTCACCGCCTCGTCATCCCGCATGCCGCGACCGCCCCTCGCCGCGCCGTCGCGCTTCGGGGAGGATGGACGCATGCTCTGCTCGCGCATCCGTACGGCACTCTCCGCCCGCCTCGACGGCGAGGAACTGCCTCCCGGGCTCACCCCCGGCCGGCTCGACGACCACCTGGCCGGCTGCCGGGACTGCCGACGGTGGGACGCACAGGTACGGGCCCTGACGACCGGCCTCGACCGCGTCGCCGCGCACCCGGCGGACGACCCGGCGGTTGCCGGGACGCTGCTCGCCCGACTGTGTGCGGTCTCCGCGGTACCGGCGATTTCCGGCACCGCAGACGCCGGCATGGCAGACGCCGGAAAGGGAAACACCGGCAGGGGAAACACCGGCAGGGGAGACACCGGCAGGGGAGACACCGGCTCGGCGGATTCCGGCGGTACACGTACACCCGCCGGTTGATGTGGTGGCCGGCGGGCGCCCGCCTCCGCCGGCCGGAACGCCGGGAAGGGATGCGGGCGGCAGTGCCACGCGCATCCGGACAGGAATCATCATCTGGAGTCCTTCGCATGACCCGGTCACCGCGCGCGGCGGGGACCGGTGAAGTCGGAGCCGGGGCGTCGTCGGGTGCGCTCGGCACCCGGTCGTCCGCCGGCTCTGGAGTTCAACCGTGCTGTCAGCAGACAGCCGGCTCCTGCGGTGGACCCCGCAACGACCTCGTATGCGCCAGTAGCAACTGCCGCACCGCACGCCGCGGCTCCTGACGGGCGGCGCGGACGGCGGGCCGCGGATCGGGCAGCAGGATCCGCAGGACGAGCACCAACGGCGCGAACAACCAGGCCGACAGGCTCCGTACGAGCTGGTACGCCGCCCGTTCGCCACCCCACAGCCACCCCGCGCTGAGCAGGGCGACCAGCAGGTGGGCCGCCAGCATGCCGGTGGCACTGCCGTGCATCCCCGGCATCTGACCTGCGTGAGCGATGCCGTCCATGCCGCCCATGCCGCTCATACCGCTCATGGCGTCCATGCCGCCGCTCATGGAGCCCATGTGGCCCATGTGCTCGGTATGTCCCATGCCGGCCATGTCCCGCAGCCGGCTCGCGCGGTCCGTCGAGGGCAGGGCCGCCATCTGCTGATGCATCAGCTGGATCAGCCGGGCGCTGCCGTGCCCGGAGAGTCGCGTCCCGTCCGCCCCGCACAGCCAGGTCTCCGCCCACCGGCGCGCGAGTGAGCTCTCGCCCCCACCGGAGCGGGCGACCGCCTGGCCCAATGAGAAGGCACTGTGCAACGCCGCCTGGGTGCCGACGGTCAGCAACCCCACGAGCAGCGGCCCGCGTTCCCGGCCCGCGCAGCACCAGGCGCCGGCCGCGGTCCCGACTCCGGCGACGAGCAGCATCCACGCGGGTATCACGGCATCCGACATCACCATGTGTCCCAGCGCGGCGAGCAGCACACACACCACCGCGAACACCGCGGCGCGTAGCCCTCTGAGAACCTGCCCCGCATCCATGACAGGCCCATCGTCGCACCCCCACCCCGCAGCGGAGCGGGAGGGTCCCGACGTGGCCCTCAACCTGACGATCTCACTCACCTTCGACCACCGGCGCACCGAAGCGGTGGGCAGTGCCGCTCTCCGTGCTGCCGTCAGTAGCGCTGCCGTCAGTAGCGCTGCTCTCAGCAGAGCTTGCTGCCGGTAGCGCTGCTGTCGGTAGTGCTCACCGCGGGAGGGATGCGTCGGAAGA
The DNA here is from genome assembly GCF_004125265.1 of Streptomyces lydicus. Taxonomy (GTDB): domain Bacteria; phylum Actinomycetota; class Actinomycetes; order Streptomycetales; family Streptomycetaceae; genus Streptomyces; species Streptomyces lydicus_C. Next base: position 513,522 of record NZ_RDTE01000003.1, on the reverse strand, counting down.
TCCAGACCGGTGAGCCACAGCACGGCGGTGGAGGCGAGCTCGAACAGGGTCTCCAGGAGCGCGTGTTCACGCCGCCAGTACGGGAAGCGGCGCCAGAAGGAGCACGGGGCCTGCCCGATCAGCACGGGGGACGCGCAGGATCTGCACGGAGGAGAACGTGCAGGATCAGCCCGGAGAACGTGCTCGCGCCCACGATCAGCAGCATCCGCCGGGGCAGGGTGGCGCGCAGGCCACGCAGCCGGCCGCTCCTCCGGGATGCGGCGCATCCGCATCCCGGAGGAGCCCGGTCGCCGGCCCCAGGAGGCCGACAGCGCTTCTCTCTCCTTAGGGCCGGGGCCCGACGACCTTCTCCCCGTCCCGTACGGTGATCGCGACGGCCGGACAGACATCGGCGGCGTCCAGCGCACGTTCGTCCTCGTCGATCCGCTCCTTGAGCGGACGGGCGTGCTCGCCGTCCAGGGCGAAGAGGTCCGGCGCGATGGCGGCGCAGGACCCCGAGGCCATGCACTGGCCGGGGTCGATCTCCAGCTTCCAGGTCATCCGTTCACCACCCCACCGGCATGACCCGGGGGCCGCGCACCAGCATCTCGCTCTTCCACACCACATCGCCCGCCAGCCGCAGATCCGGGAAGCGGGTGATCAGGGCGATCAGCGCCTCCTGGAGCTCCAGCCGGGCCAGCGGCGCGCCCAGACAGTGATGGACCCCGTGACCGAACCCGAGGTGCTGGGTCCCGGCCCGCGAGATGTCCAGTGTCCCCGGTGAGTCGAAACGCAGGGCATCCCGGTTGGCCGCACCCACCGCCACCAGGACGGGGGTGCCGGCCTGCACCAGCGTCCCGCCGACCTCGACGTCCTCCGTCGCGTAACGGGGCTGGCTCGCACCGCTGCCGAGCGGTACGAAGCGCAGGAGTTCCTCCACGGCCCGGCCGATCAGCTCCGGCTTTTCGCGCAACAGGGCGAGCTGGCCCGGGTGGTCCAGCAGCGCCAGAACGAAGTTGGGAATCTGGGTGGCGGTGGTCTCGTGCCCGGCGACCAGGATGCCGACGCAGAGGTCGACGAGTTCGAGTTCGGTCAGCCGGTCGTTGACGTCGCGGGCGTCGATGAGCGCCGTCATCAGGTCGTCCTGCGGCGCGCGCCGGTGCTGCTCGATCAACTGCCGCATATAGGAGCGGAGTTCTTCTTGATTGGCGTCGAATTCCGCCGCGGTGAGAGAACTTGTCGACAGCGCGGCGTCACTCCAGACCCGGAACCGCGGCCGGTCCTCGGCCGGGACGCCGAGCAGGCGGCAGATCACCGCGACGGGGATGGGCAGCGCGTAACGGTCGACCAGGTCGGCGGGCGGCCCGGCCGCCGCGAGCTCGTCGAGCAGTTCGTGCGCCAGTTGCTTGACCTGCGGCCTGAGCTTTTCCACCTGCCGGACGGTGAAGGCCTTGGCCACCAGGGTGCGCAGCCGGGTGTGGTCGGGCGGGTCCATGCCCAGGATGCCGCTGTCGCGGCGTCCTTCGGACTGCCGGGGCTCGTCGTGCCGGACGCCCTCGGCGCGGCTGAAGCGCTGATCGCCGAGGACGAACCGGGCCTCGGCGTACCGGGTCACGAGCCAGGCCGGCTCGCCGTACGTCATCCGGACTTTCAGCAGCCCCGGACGGTTGCGGGCGTGTTCGTACTCCTCGGAAAGCTCAAGGCTCTCGGGGACATTGAAGGGGTAGGAGAGGGGTGCTGTGTCGGCTGTGGTCAAGGTGACCTCCCTTGTGTAAGCACCTGCTTACATAAGGTAGGACGCCCCCCTCGGGCCGGTCAACGATCGATTGTGGCCGTCATCCTGACGGGCCAACGGAGAGGAGCGTGGCGATGGCCAAGTCCCCGCAGCACGGCGCGGAGAGCGCATACCGCCGCAGTGCAGAGGGCACCCGGCTGCGGTTGCTCGATGCCGCGTCGGAGCTGTTCGCCGAGCGCGGCTACGAACGGGCGACGGTGCGCGATATCGCGGCCCGCGCCGGGGCCAATCAGGCCCTGCTGTTCCGTTACTTCGGCTCGAAACGGGCCCTGTTCGGGGAAGTCATGGCACGTGGCGGCCATGAGCAGCTGCGCACCACCCCCGCCGAGCGGCTGTTCGAGGTCGCGCTGCGCGGCATGCTGGCCGGCGGCCGGGAGCAGGGCGCCGACCGCGCGCTGGAGGTGTGTCTGCGCTCCATCGGCGGCAGCGACGAGATCGCGGAGGCGCTGCGGGGGCTGGGGGAGGAGTACGCGGCGGTGCTCGCCACGCTCTCCGAGTCCGATACCGGGACCTTGCGGGGCGATTTGGCGCTGTCCTGGCTGCTGGGAATTGGCCTGATGCGTGTGGTGGTCGGCAAGGAGCCGTTGGCTAGCGCCGACCCCGACACGGTGTGCCGGCTCGTGGTGGGTGCCCTGGGTGGCCTGCTGGAGAGCCTGCCGCAGACCGACGCGGCGGTGGCCGGGGAGAGCGGCCGGATGCCGGAGTGAACCAGGAGGGCCGCGGCGTGGACTGTTGGGGTGCGTGTCGCGTTCCGGTGGGTGCTGCGTTCCGGTGACTCTGCGGCGGGTCGCGGGTCGAGAGGCAAAGCTACCCTTATTGTCACTTTTGCAGAGAATATTCTTTTTCTGCAGAGTCGAGTGAAGGTGGGAACATGCACCCTTCGATCCCTCGCGGCCTTGCCGTGGCCGGCCTGGCCGCGGCTGCCCTGGTGGTGCCGACGGCAGGCGCTGCCACCGCCGCAACCCCGGTCCCCAGCAGCTCACAGAGCGCCAAGTGCTTCTCGCGCCACTGCGACAGGGGCCACTACGGCGACCGGCACCACAACCGGCACCACAATCGCCACCACGGTCGCGGCCACGGCCGCTTCGGTCACGGTGGCCACGACGGCTACGACCAGGCCGGCGCCCGCGACGACGGCTTCGGCCGTGACAGCGGCTATGACCGCGAAGGCTACGGGCGGGACGCCGGCGGGCGCGACGCCAACGGGCGCGACGGATTGGATGCGGGCAGGGACGGGCTGGGCAAGGACGGGCTGCTCGGCCTCGGCCTGCTCGGCCTCATCTAGAAACTGTCGGCCGCTCAAGCGGTGGGCCCGGGATCGTGATCCCGGGCCTTCTGCATGCCGCGTCACCTGCCGATTCCGCCGGTTTCCGTGGTGCGAGCGGGGCCGAGGTGCCGACAGGTACGGCGGGTGTGCGACCGGCGGGAACGCCCGGTGGGAACGCCCGGCCAACGGGAAGAATGTATTCCGCCCAACCACCCCGCCACATTTCACCGTTCAACGTTGTGGGATTCCGGTGAATCGTTGTCACCAGGCTTGTGGAGTGGCAGGATTGCGCTGTCACATCGCGAATGGGGGATTTGCGACCAACGCGGACGGGGGAGGAACGGCCCCTTCTGCGGAGAGCGCACCTGACCCGTGCGCCGGCCACCAAGCCCATGGGTAACTCGCCACTGCGAGTGCACTTGCTTTGTGCTGCCCGTTTTCCACGGTTTGGATTCTGGTCCATCACGACGCACGGGTGGCCGAACGCGGGCCCGGAATGCCCCGGCGCAAGGTATCTCAGGAACCTGCCTGAGGAGGGGGAGTCTGTCTTATGCTCAACTTCGGGGCGGTCGCCGGAGAAACGGCCCGTCAGATCTCCGCGTCAAGCGGGGAGACGTTCCCGGAATGGTGCGCAGCGCCGACCAGGCCAGGCACGGAAATCCAAAGACTTCATCATTCCGGACAGCTGCATCCTCCACTCCCCGGAAAAAAACCGGACTCCCGGATCATTGCGCTGCCCGCATTCCCGGGCGAGGTCCGCAACTCCTTCTCCGGGAAACGTCGTTGAACGGCCAGGAGAGCTCCGCAGACCTCGTCGCCGACCTCGAACAGGCCCGTGAAAAGGCCGCTAAGGACAATCGTTGAGTTCCAGGACGCCCACCCCCCACCCCGATGCCGCACCGCCGGACTCCTCCTCGCAGACCGGCGCCACGGCCCCGGAAGGTACCGACGCACCCCCGGGCGCCGGGCCGGGACGCCGTCCCGGCCTCTTCCGTGACGCCTCACTCTCCGCCGTACTGGCAGGCTTCGTCGCCGTCGTCGTGTCGTACTCCGGCCCGCTCGTCATCGTGCTGGCGGCGGCCTCCGCCGGGCATCTCGACACCGCCCAGACCGGCTCCTGGGTATGGGCCATCTCCATCGGCAGCGGCCTGACCTGCATCGCGCTGAGTCTGCGCACCAAGATGCCGGTGATCACCGCATGGTCGACACCGGGCGCGGCCCTGCTGGTCACCAGCCTGGGGGCGTACTCCTACGCGGAAGCCATCGGCGCCTTCCTGATCACCGGACTGGTGATCACCCTGGTCGGCCTGACCGGGGTGTTCGGGTGGCTGATGCGGCAGGTGCCCACCGCCGTCGTCTCCGCCATGCTCGCCGGCATCCTGTTCTCGTTCGGCACCGGCGTCTTCACCTCGCTCAAGACCGCACCCCTGATAGCCGGTTCCGTCCTGCTCGCCTACCTCCTGGCGAAGCGGTGGCTGCCCCGGTACGCCGTACTCGTCGCCCTGGCGGCGGGCGTCCTCGCCAGTGCGGCAAGCTCCCGGCTGGACATCCACCTGGACCGGATCGAGCTGGCCAAGCCGGTCCTGACGACCCCGGAGTTCTCGCTCGCCTCGCTCATCGGTATCGCGGTGCCCATGATCCTGGCGACGCTCGCCTCGCAGAACGCACCGGGTATGGCGGTACTCACCGCGTCCGGCTACCGGCCCGAGGACCGTCTCCTGATCGGTTCGACGGGCCTGGTCTCCACACTGCTGGCCCCGTTCGGCTCGCACGCCGTCAACCTCGCGGCGATCACGGCCGCGATCTGCACCGGCCCCGAGTCCCACCGCGACCCCCGGCGCCGCTACGTGGCCGGGGTCTCCTGCGGAGCGTTCTACCTCCTCATCGGGGCGTTCGGCTCGACGCTGGTGGTGCTCTTCGCGGGGCTGCCCAAGGAACTCGTGGCGGCGGTCGCCGGAGTCGCGCTGCTCGGTGCCCTGGCCGGCGGACTGACCGGTGCGGTGAAGGAGGAGAAGGACCGTGAGGCAGCCCTGATCACCTTCCTCGCCACCGCCTCCGGGGTCACCCTCTTCGGCATCGGCTCCGCCTTCTGGGGACTGCTCTTCGGGGTCATCGCCCATCTCGTCCTGGCCCGGTGGCGCGGTACGTCCGAGAAATCCGCCGCCTGACCCGAGCCGCTGTTCACCGAGGTCCGGCGCCGCGCCGGCCGGGCGCCGCAAGGCCGACGGGCCGACCGGCTGCCGGACACCCTCCGTATCCGGCAGCCCGCGCGCCCCCGGCAGGCCCGGGCTCCTCCACCGCACGGCAGGCGGGACGCCGTACGGCAGGCGGGACGACGGGAACGATCAGCCGGAGCCGGAGCCGGAGCCGGAGCCGGAGCCGGAGCCGGAGCCGGAGCCGGGCCCGGCGCCGGGCCCGGCGCTGTCCCGCTTCAGATTCGTCACCTTCTGCGGCAGCCGCCCCGCACCGTCGGCGAGCGGGGGAGCCGAGCCGGGCGCGGTGGTCCCGGTCTTCAGGCTGTCGAGAATGGCCAGCCCCTCGCCGACGATGCCGGAGGCGATCTCATTGATCCCGTCCGTGCCGTTGAGGACGGTGAGCCGGGAACCGGACAGGCCCTCGGCCGCCGCCTTGGCGAGGGCGGGAAGATTCTCGATCGTGCGGTTGGCGGCGATCAGCTCCTGGTTGCCGTCCCGCAGCGAGCCCGCGAGGGCCGTGTTCGCATCGGCCCGGGCCTGGGCGACCGCCCGCTCGCTGTAGGCGCGGGCGTCCGCCTCGAAGCGGACCTGGTCACGCTGTGCCTCCGCCAGGGTGCGCAGCCGGTAGGCCTCGGCGTCCGCCGGGCGGCGTACCTCGGCCTCCAGCCGCTGGGCGGCGAGCGAGGCCTGCCGCTGGGCCAGCGCGGTCTGCTCCTCGATGACCTCCTGCGAGGCCCTGGCCTGCGACAGCGGGCCCGCCTGTGCGGCGCGGGCGTTGGACTGCTCGGTCTCGGCGAGGAAGCCGGCCCGCTTGATCGCGGTGTCCCGCTCGTACTCCGCCTTCAGGGCCGCCGCCTGCTGTTCCCGCTCGGTGGCTTCCTGGTCGGCCTTGGCCTGCGCGATCCGGGCCGCGCTGGCGACCGCCGCGGCGTGCGGGGCGGCGAGATTGGTGATGTAGCCGGAGGTGTCGGCGATCTCCTGGATCTGCAGGGCGTCGACGACGATGCCCAGCTTCTCCATCTCGGAATGGCTGCCGTCCTTGACCTCCTGGGCGACCCGGTCCCGTTCCCGGATGATCTGCTCGACGGTCAGCCCGCCGACGATCGAGCGCAGGTGACCGGCGAAGATCCGGCCCACCAGCTCTTCCATGGTGGTCTGCTCGTCCAGGAAGCGGCGCGCGGCGTTGGCGATCGACGTCTGGTCGTCACCGACCTTGAAGACGGCGACCGCCCGGACCCCGATCCGGATGCCCTGCTGGGTGACGCAGTCCTCGGAGATCTCCGCCTCCCGCAGCGACAGCGCCAGTACGCTCGCCTTCTGCTTGACGGGCATGACCCAGCAGCCATGGCCCGTGACGATACGGAATTGGGCGTCCCCGGTCCGGCGCTTCGAGCCGGAGATCAACAGCGCCTCGTTCGGCGCAGGAACATGCCAGAACAACATCGGAAGGCTCCTGGTCCGTTGCGACCGGCCTCGGTCGGTGTACGGGGCGGCCACGGCAGGGGAGTGCTCAGGTGGCCGGCCGTGGTCTGCGGAACGGCCCGGTCACTCGGGCAGCGGCGCGACGATCACCGACCGCGCCGAGGTGTGCTCCACCACGATGACCTGGGTATGACGGGCAATGGGCTCGCGGGACCAGGCGGCGAAGGCCTCGGTCCCGCCGCGCAGGGGCAGCAGCACCTCGCCGGGGCCGTCGGCCGGGATGGAGACGGTCACCCGCCCGATCACGCCGATCGGGCTGAAGTCCGTGTCATCCGTTGCGCTCACCCGGGCTCCGTCGCTGGTCAAAGCCGCTGCCGGGGCAACATCCCGGCAGCGGGAAATCCTCGACAACTCAACGGTACTCCGGCCGGGGCGGCGCTTGGGGCCGCGTTGCCGGGACCGCCGGGTTCGCGTCCAGGCGGGCGGAACGGGCCGCGGGGACCTGCTTCCTCGGCGGCAGCACATCGGGCGCGCGATGGGGCCGCAGGGCCGTGAGGGCGGTCTCGGTCTCCTCCATCAGGGCGCGGTAGGAGACCAGCCGCTGCCACTCCGGATCGGCGACCCCGGGCACGGTGGCGGCGCGGTCCGTCCACTGCTTCACCAGCCCTGCGTACACCGGTGTCTGCCGGAGGATGTCCGCGGTGATCCACCGCGGCATCTGTCCGGTGCGGGGGAGGGGGAGGGGGGTTCGTCCATGGCCTGCGACGGTGCCGGAAGAGGGGTCGCTCATGGCCGTAGAAACGATTCTTCCGCCCTGGGGTCACTGCGTATTTTTACCGCGGCCCGTATGTCTGGCGTGGAGGCAAGGACGTATCTCTCTCGAATATCACCTTATGCAGTGATCTATAGCCGGGAAGCAGTCCAATCCGGGCGAGAAAACGTTGTCGCAGTCATGGAACCGAGGGAGTTGTGGGAGCGCCATGCCGTACTCGCACAGGCGTTTTGCAGCAGCGATGACGAGGTCCGCCGTACGCAGGGACTCCTCGACGAGGCCGAGGCCCGCCGCTCGCGGACCCTGGCCGCCTTCGCCGTGACCGTGGGCAGCGACGCGGTGGTGGCGGAGCTGCTCGGCCTGGACGAGCGCGAAGTACGCCTGGCCCGCCGCACGGTGGGCAAGGAGGACGCCCGCGCGGTCGCCAAGAGCCTGCTCGCCCAGACCACGCGAGAGCAGCCCCCCGCCCAGCAGACCGCCACGCCTCCCGCCACGCCTCTCGCGACACCCCCCACGACGCCTTCCCCGACGCCCCCCGCGCCTCAGCCCGCGGGCCCGGCAACGGTGCCGCCCGCTGCCGCCCCCAACGCTCCCCATGCTCCCCACGCCCCCCAGCCGCACGAGCCGGCCTGGGCGCCGGCCCTGGACGCGGTCCTGATGAGCAGCTGGCACAGCGGAGTTGACCTCACCGCCCTTGCCACCGAACTCGGGCTCGATGTCCGGCTCCTTGTGGCCCGCGCACAACAGCTCGCCGCCGAGAGCCGTCCGGTGCAGTCGCCGCCAGCGGACCGCATGGGCCGACACCGCCGGCTGGCCCATCTCCCGCCCGCCCAGCAGCACGAGAGCACTTCCCCGACCTGGCGCGAGCGACCACCGCAACCCCCACGCGAGCCCTACGAGCAGGAGCCCTGGAAGCAACAGCCGTACCAGAACTACCGGGACCAGCAGGAGTACCAGGACTACCAGGAGTACCGGGTGTACGAGGAGCATCCACAGCAGCACCCGCAACACCTACAGCAGCAGCCGCCACCCATGCAGCAGCACCAGCAACAGCTACACCAGGACCAACAACACGCACCGCATCAGCACCTGAGCCAGCAACACGCACCGCATCAGCAGTATCAACAGGCCTCCCAGGCCACCTGGGACGCCAATGCCATCACCGCCGCCCAGCACGACTGGGACGGCATCCTCAGCCAGTGGGAAGCCACCACCTCCCCCACGCCGCCGCTCTCCGCCCCTGGCCAGGGAGGTGTGTGACGGGGTCGGTATTCCCGGTGCCCGGCGTGCGGCGTCCGGACGTCGATTAGAGTGGGTGCCGGGCCGTGACTGGCGCTTGGGTGGAGTACCACCGGGGAGCGGCTCGGCCACTCCTGGCCGGTGCCGCGCGCCTGGGCGATCCGACACGACGCTCAGGAGCACCGATGACCCCGACCGCCCGGCTCATGGACGGCAGCGCACTGGCCCGCCGGATCGTCGAACAGGCCGCGGAACGCGCGGCGGACCTCACCCGGCAGACCGGTACGTCCCCGTGTCTGGCCACCGTATTGGTGGGCGACGACCCCGCCTCGGTGACGTACGTCCGCATGAAGCGCGCCCGTTGCGAGAAGGCCGGGATCCGCTCCCGGCACGTCGCGCTCCCCGCCGCCACCACGACCGCCGAACTGGTCGACACGATCACCGCACTGTCCAACGACCCCGACGTCCACGGGATCCTGCTCCAGCACCCGGCCGGACCGCATATCGACGAGCGCGCCGCCTTCGAGGCCATCGCCCCCGAGAAGGACGTCGACGGCGTCACCTGCCACTCCTTCGCCGCGATGAGCTTCGGCCTGGACGGCTTCACCTCCTGCACGCCCGGCGGCATCCTCCGCCTCCTGGATCACTACGACGTCGACCTGGCCGGCAAGCGTGCCGTCGTGGTCGGGCGCAGTGCGATCCTCGGCAAGCCCGTCGGGATGCTGCTGCTCGCCCGCAACGCCACGGTCACCTATTGCCACTCCCGCACCACCGACCTCGCGTCGATCACCCAGGACGCCGACGTGCTGGTCGCCGCTGTGGGGCGGCCGCGGTTCCTGCGCGGCGAACACCTCAAGCCCGGTGCCGTCGTGATCGACGCCGGCTCCAACCCCGGCAACGTCGGTGACGTGGACTTCGACTCGGCGCGCACCCGCGCCTCCCTGATCACCCCGGTCCCCGGCGGCGTCGGCCCGATGACCATCGCCACCCTGCTCACCCAGACCGTCGAGGCGGCTGCCGTCCAGATGACGGCGGGTTGACGGGCCGCTGCGCTTGGTCTCTGGCCCACGTTTTTGGCTTTCCCGCCGTTCCGCTGCGCTTTGCCTCGGCCCGTTTCTGGCTTTCCCGCCGTTGCTCCCCCACGCCCTTTAGGCAGTGGGGGAGCAACGGCGAGCGCACCGCGCCAGCGGGCGACAAACGGCGAGCAACCCCCACGGCGGGAAAGCCAAAAACGTGGGAGGAGTTCAGGCGGCGAACGCCTGAGTGGCCAATTCACGGCGCAGGCGCATGAAAGGACGCGGGCGGTTCAGCGCGAGTATCGCGCTCGTGTGCCCGTCGCGTTCGTAACAGGCGAGGAAGCTGCGGTCGTCGGGGGATCCTTCGAGGATCCGCGGGGTGTCGGTGGGGAGCCGGCGGCCGGCGAACTGGAGGCGTACGCCGTACTGGTCGGACCAGAAGTACGGCAGGCCGTGGTGGGTGGCGACGGTGCTGCCGGCCAGCAGGTTCCGCGCGGCGACGGCGGCCTGTTCGGTGGCGCTGGTCCAGTGCTCGGCGCGGACGCCGTTCACCCGGGCGACGTCGCCGACGGCCACGACGGCGGGCAGCGGGGTGACACAGCCCGCGTCGCACAGCACCCCGTCGTCGAGCGGCAGCGGGGAGTCCGCGAGCCAGTCGGTGTTGGGGCGTACCCCGATGCCGGTGACGACCACCTCGGCGGGGAGCACTCGGCCGTCGCTCAGCTCGACCCCGGTGACGCGGTTTCCGGCGCCGCCGCTGTGCAGCCGGGCGACACCGGTTTCGGTGAGCAGGGTGACGCCGTGGTCCGCGTGGAGGGCGGAGCAGATCTCGGCCATGGCGTGGCCGAGTTGGGGGACGAGGGGGAGCGGGGCGGCCTCGACCACGGTGACGTCATGGCCGAGGGCGGCGCAGGACGAGGCGACCTCGGCGCCGATGAAGCCGCCGCCGATCACCACGACCCGGACCGGCGGCGAGGACAGATCCGCACGGAGCGCCTGGGCGTCGTCGAGGGTGCGCAGGGTGTGGGCCCCGGCGGGCATCGGGCCGGGCAGCCGGCGCGGGGTGGCGCCGGTGGCGAGGACCACGCCGTCGGTGGTCAGGGAGCGGCCGCCGTCGAGCAGTACCGTGCGCCCGCCGGTGTCCAGCCCGGTGGCCCGGGTGCCCAGCAGCCATTCGGCGTCCAGTTCGGCGATCTCCTCGGCGTCGGCCAGGGCGAGTTGGCCCTGGTCGGTGGTGGCGCCGGTGAGGAAGCCCTTGGACAGCGGGGGCCTGTCGTAGGGGCGGTGGCACTCGTCCCCGACGATCACCAGGCGGCCCTCGAACCCTTGGGAACGCAGGGCCCGCGCGGCGTACAGACCGGCCAGCGAGGCCCCGATGACAGCGACCGACTTCATGCGGCGGTGCCCTCCTCGGCGGCGTGGTGGACGTAGATCATGCCGTCCTGGACGGTCACGGGATGGGTGCGCACGGCCCGGCGGGCGGGCAGGCAGGTCGCCGCTCCGGTGCGCAGGTCGAACGCGGCGGCGTGCAGCGGGCATTCGACGAGGCACCCTTCCAGCCAGCCGTCGGACAGCGAGGCGTCCTGGTGGGTGCAGGTGTCGTCGATGGCGTAGAGCCGGCCGTCGGTGTGGAAGACGGCGATCGGCGGTGCGGTGTCGATGCGTACGGACTCGCCGGTCGGCAGGTCGGCGAGAGGGCAGACAGGAATCACAGGACCCCCTGGTGCATTCGGAATCATCGAGTTTCGCGGTGCGCACGATGAAGCGCTATGCGCAACAGAATCCCGATGGTGGGCGGATGCGTCAAGCGCATCCGGGAATCGCCGAACGATGGCCGGAGCAACGGAGTTCGGCCTTCCCGGCTGTGCGCTGGGGCGCGGTAAGTCCTTTGCCAAGAGCCCGGGGTGTACCCCTTGACGCTGCCGATCCGGCGTTCCCACTATGTCTCTCATCGCGCAACCAGTCGTGCACTGCGCAACACTGAGGGGTAGGGGCATGCCACACGAAGTCCATGCCGTCGTCGCGGCGAAACACGGCGCACCCGTCGAGCTGCGGACGATCCTGGTGCCGGATCCCGGTCCCGGAGAAGTGCTCGTCGCCGTACAGGCCTGCGGGGTCTGCCACACCGATCTGCACTACCGGGACGGTGCGATCAACGACGAGTTCCCCTTCCTGCTGGGCCATGAGGCGGCCGGTGTCATCGAGGCGGTCGGCCCCGGCGTGACCGCCCTCGCCCCGGGTGACTACGTCGTCCTCGCCTGGCGGGCGCCCTGTGGCACCTGCCGGTCCTGCCGCCGCGGACGGCCCTGGTACTGCTTCGACTCCGCCAACGCCACCCAGCGCATGACGCTGCCGGAAGGCACTCCGCTCACCCCCGCGCTCGGCATCGGGGCGTTCGCCGAGAAGACCCTGGTCGCCGCCGGACAGGCGGTCAAGGTCGACCCCCACGCCCGCCCTGAAGCCGCCGGTCTCATCGGCTGCGGAGTGATGGCCGGGTACGGTGCGGCCGTGCACACCGGAGCGGTGGGCAGCGGGGACACCGTCGCCGTCATCGGCTGCGGCGGGGTGGGCAACGCGGCGATCGCCGGGGCGTCGATCGCCGGGGCGCGCCGGGTCATCGCGGTCGACATCGACGACCGGAAGCTGGACGGCGCCACCCGTTTCGGGGCCACCCACACCGTCAATTCCCGTGGCACGGACCCCGTCGAGGCGGTGCGCGGCCTGACCGGCGGCCATGGCGCGGATGTGGTGATCGACGCGGTCGGCCGCCCCGAGACCTACCGGCAGGGGTTCTCCATGCGCGACCTCGCCGGGACCCTGGTCCAGGTCGGCGTTCCCGACCCGGACATGCGTATCGAGCTGCCGCTGATCGAGCTCTTCTCGCGCGGCGGCGCCCTGAAGTCCTCCTGGTACGGCGACTGCCTGCCCAGTCGCGACTTCCCCGTGCTCATCGACCGCTACCTCAGCGGACGCCTCGACCTCGACGGATTCGTCACCGAGACGATCGCCCTGGACGAGGTGGAGTCCGCCTTCGACAAGATGCGCGACGGCCGGGTACTGCGCTCCGTCGTGGTCATCTGACGGCGTACCGCCCACCGCCGACCACCCCGACCAGCAGGAGGAGGGTCATGTCCCGCACGCCCGCACACCGTTCCCGTGTGGTTGTCATCGGTGCCGGCATCGTCGGCTGCTCGCTCGCCGATGAGCTGACCGCCCGCGGCTGGACCGAGGTCACCGTCCTCGAACAGGGCCCGCTGCCGGCCCCCGGCGGCTCCACCTCGCACGCCCCCGGCCTGGTCTTCCGGACCGGCCCGTCCAAGACCATGACCGAGTTCGCCGCCTACACCGTCGAGAAGTTCGGCGCCCTGGAGGTGGACGGGCTGCCCTGCTTCCATCCGGTCGGCGGCCTGGAGATCGCCACCACCGAGGCCCGCTGGGCCGATCTGCACCGCAAGGCCGGACTCGCCGCCTCCTGGGGCGTACACGGTGAACTGCTCTCCCCGCAGCAGTGCAAGCAGCTGTGGCCGATGCTCGACGAGACCGTGCTGTACGGCGGCTTCCACACCCCCGGCGACGGACTGGCCCGCGCGGTGCTCGCCTGCCGCGCCCAGATCGCCCGCGCCGAGAGCCTCGGCGCCCGCTTCCTGGAGCGGCACACCGTCACCGGCATCGAGCGCGAGGACGGCCGCGTCACCGGCGTGGTCACCGACCGCGGCACCTTCCCCGCCGACCACGTCGTCTCGGCCGCCGGCTTCTGGGGCCCGGTGATCGGCGCGATGGCCGGGGTGGACGTACCGCTGCTGCCGCTGGCCCACCAGTACGCCACCACCGAGCCGCTGCCCGAGCTCGCCGGCGTCAACGATCCCCGTAGTGAGGCGAGCAAGCCGATCCTGCGCTTCCAGGACCGTGACCTCTACTTCCGCGAGCACACCGACCGGCTCGGCATCGGCTCCTACGCCCACCGCCCGATGCCCGTCGACCCCTTCACCGTCCCGGCCTTCGACAAAGCGCCCCTGATGCCGTCCTCGCTGCCCTTCACCGGGGACGACTTCGCCCCGAGCTGGCAGGACAGCGTCGGACTGCTGCCCGCGCTCGGGGCCTCGCGGGTGGCCGAGGGCTTCAACGGGGTCTTCTCCTTCACCCCCGACGGCATGCCGGTCCTCGGGGAATCCCGTGAACTGCGCGGATTCTGGCTCGCGGAGGCGGTCTGGGTCACCCACTCGGCGGGCGTCGCCAAGGCCGTCGCCGAGTGGATGACGGACGGCCGGCCGGGAACCGACATTCATGAGTGCGACCTCTACCGCTTCGAGGACGCCCAGCGCTCGCCCGCCTACGTCGCCGACCGCGGCGCCCAGAGCTTCACCGAGGTCTACGACGTCATCCACCCGCTGCAGCCGATGGAGCAGCCGCGGCCGCTGCGCACCAGCCCCTTCTATCCACGGCAGCAGGAGCTCGGCGCGTACTTCCTGGAGGCCGGCGGCTGGGAGCGCCCGCACTGGTACGAGGCCAACGCCCCGCTCGCCCAGGGACTCGACCTCCCCGAGCGCGACGCCTGGTCGGCCCGCTACTGGTCGCCGATCGCCGCCGCCGAGGCGAAGGCGACCCGCGAGAAGGTCGCTCTGTACGACATGACCCCGCTGCGCCGCCTGGAGGTCACCGGCCCCGGCGCCCTCGCCTTCCTCCAGCGCATGACCAGCAACAACCTTGCGAAGAAGCCGGGCGCGGTCACCTACACCCTGCTCCTGGACGAGACCGGCGGCATCCGCTCCGACCTCACCGTCGCCCGGTTGGCCCCCGACCGCTTCCAGGTCGGCGCCAACAGCGCAGCGGACCTCGACTGGCTGCTGCGGCACGCCCCGGAGGGGAGCCCCTCCCGCTCGGGCGAAGCCGGGAGCGGGGGAGTACAGGTCCGCGACATCACCCCCGGCACCTGCTGCATCGGCGTCTGGGGCCCGCTCGCCCGCGACCTGGTCCAGCCGCTCACCCGCGACGACTTCTCCCACGAGGCCTTCGGCTACTTCAGGGCCAAGCAGACCCACCTCGGCCATGTCCCGGTCACCGCGATGCGTCTCAGCTATGTCGGCGAGCTCGGCTGGGAGCTGTACACCACCGCCGACCTGGGGCTGCGCCTGTGGGACACGCTCTGGGAGGCCGGCCGGGAGCACGGGGTGATCGCCGCCGGGCGCAGCGCCTTCAACAGCCTCCGGCTGGAGAAGGGTTACCGCTCCTGGGGCCATGACATGACCACCGAGCACGACCCGTACGAGGCCGGTGTCGGTTTCGCCGTCCGCCCCGGCAAGGGCGACTTCGTCGGGCGGGACGCACTGGAGGGCCGGAGCGAGGAGACCGCGGCGCGCAAGCTCACGTGCCTCACCCTCGACGACCCCGACGCCCTCGTCCTCGGCAAGGAACCGGTCTTTGCCCCCACTCTCGACTCCGCTCGGGAGGGAGGTGCCCCCACCGACCTCCCGGTCGGCTATGTCACCTCCGCCGCCTACGGCTACACCCTCGGCCGCGGGATCGCCTACGCCTGGCTGCCGGCCGCCGCGTCGGTCCCCGGCACCCCCGTCCACATCGAATACTTCGGCGAGAAGATCTCCGCGACCGTCGCCCGGGAACCCCTCTTCGACCCGCAGATGGAACGTATCCGCAGGTAGCCGCCCTCCGTTGGTCCACCGGTGATCCGCTCGTCCCCCGTACGCAGAAGGAGCAACCGCATGGCTCCCACCTACGACGTCATCGTCCTCGGCCTCGGCGGCATGGGCAGCGCCGCCGCCCACCACCTCGCCGCCCGCGGTGCCCGGGTCCTGGGCCTGGAGAAGTTCGGCCCGGTGCACCACCGCGGCTCCAGCCACGGTGGTTCCCGTATCACCCGGCAGTCCTACTTCGAGGACCCCGCCTACGTACCGCTGCTGCTGCGCTCCTACGAGCTGTACGAGAAGCTGGAGCGGGACACCGGCCGCGAGATCGCCACCCTCTGCGGCGGGGTGATGATCGGCCGCCCGGACAGTCGCACCGTCGCCGGCAGTCTGGAATCCGCCCGCCGGTGGGACCTTCCGCACGAGATGCTCGGCCCCGAGGAGATCCGCCGCCGCTTCCCGACCCTCACCCCCGCCGACGACGAGGTCGCGCTGTACGAGGCACGGGCGGGCCTGGTCCGGCCGGAGTTCACGGTCGCCGCGCAGCTCCAGCTGGCCGGCCGGGACGGTGCCGAGCTGCACTTCGAGGAACCGGTCACCCGCTGGGAGGAGCTGCCCGGCGGTGCGGGGGTCCGCGTCCACACCCCCGAAGACACCTACACCGCGGGCCAGTTGGTGATCTGCCCGGGAGCCTGGGCACCCCAGCTGCTCACCGACCTGGGCGTGCCGTTCACCATCGAACGGCAGGTCATGTACTGGTTCGCCCCCGACGGCGGCACCGCGCCCTTCGTCCCCGAGCGGCACCCGATCTACATCTGGGAGGACGACAGGGGCGTGC
The DNA here is from genome assembly GCF_004125265.1 of Streptomyces lydicus. Taxonomy (GTDB): domain Bacteria; phylum Actinomycetota; class Actinomycetes; order Streptomycetales; family Streptomycetaceae; genus Streptomyces; species Streptomyces lydicus_C. Next base: position 497,360 of record NZ_RDTE01000003.1, on the reverse strand, counting down.
AGGTCTACGGCTTCCCGTCGATCGACGGCCCGGACGGCGGCGCCAAGGTCGCCTTCTTCCGCAAGGGCACCGTCTGCACCCCGGAGACCATCGAACGCACCGTGCACGACCACGAGGTGCGCGCCATGGCCGACCAGATGCGCCCCCGCATCCCAGCCCTCCCCGGCCGCTTCCTCAAGGCCGCCACCTGCATGTACTCCAACACCCCCGACGAGCACTTCGTGATCACCCGGCACCCCGCCCACCCGGAGACCGTGACTGTCGCCTGCGGGTTCTCCGGACACGGCTTCAAGTTCGTCCCCGTGGTCGGCGAGATCGTCGCCGACCTCGCGCTGACCGGGGCCACCGCGCACCCCATCGAGCTGTTCGACCCCCGCAGGCCCGCCGCCGCGGCCGCTTGAGGAGACCGTCATGACGACCACCCACACCGAGTCCGCCCCGGCCGCGGCCACTGTGCCCGCGGCCTCCCCGAGCCTGATCGCCACCCTCGCCGGCCACTACTACACCGACCCCGGCATCTTCCGGCAGGAGCAGGAGAAGATCTTCGAGCGGCTGTGGTTCTGCGCGGTCCGCAGCGCCGACCTGGGAAAGCCGGGCGCCTTCCGTACGGTCCGGATCGGCCGGGAGAGCGTGCTGATCACCCGTAACCGCGCCGGAGAGCTGCGCGCCTTCCTCAACATCTGCCGGCACCGCGGCGCGCAGCTGTGCACCGAGGAGTCCGGCGAGGTCCGCCGCAACCTCCAATGCCCCTACCACGCCTGGACCTACGACCTCGACGGCCGTCTGGTGGCCGCCCCCAACCTGCAGCGGATGCCGGACATCGACCGCGGCGCACGCTCTCTGGTCACCGTCCCGCTCCGCGAATGGCTCGGCTACGCCTGGGTGTGCCTCGCCGACGAGCCGCCGTCCTTCGAGGACACCGTGATCGGCGCGGCCGTCGAGCGGCTGGGCGACGCCGCCTGCCTCGACCGCTACCGCACCGAAGGGCTCGCCCTCGGCAAGCGCCTCACCTATGACGTGCGCGCCAACTGGAAGCTCATCATCGAGAACTTCATGGAGTGCTATCACTGCGGCACCATCCACCCCGAACTCACCGAAGTCCTCCCGGAGTTCGCCGACGGATTCGCCGCCCAGTACTACGTCGGCCACGGCGCGGCCTTCTCCGAGGAGGCCACCGGATTCACCGTGGACGGCACCGAGGGCTTCGGCCGGCTCCCCGGTATCGAGGACACCCAGGACCGCCGCTACTACGCGATCACCGTCCGGCCGCAGGTGTTCGTCAACCTCGTCCCCGACCATGTCATCGTCCACCGGATGTTCCCGATGGCCCCCGACCGCACCCTCGTCGAGTGCGACTGGCTGTATCTGCCCGAGGTCGTCGACTCCGGTGCCGATCTCTCCAAGTCCGTCGAGCTCTTCCACCGGGTCAACTCCCAGGACTTCGAGGCCTGCGAGCGCACCCAGCCCGCGATGAGCTCGCGCGCCTACCGCACCGGAGGGGTGCTGGTGCCCAGCGAGCACCACATCGGGGCCTTCCACCGCTGGGTCACCGACTGTCTGGGGGAGACGGGGGCGGGCACGGCCCGGCGTGGAGCAGCGGCGGAAGATCGTGATCCCGCTTGACCTTGACACGGTGACAACGTCTTCACTGTGGTCCGAGGAGGTGGTCCCGACGGCCATGACGAAACAGGAACTGCAAAAGTTGGTTCTCCAGGGGCTGGAGAACAGAAACTCGTCGGTGCGGCTGCGGGCGGCGCTGGCGGTCGGCACGGCCCCTGCCCCGCGGTTCGTCGATGAGCTCATCGGACGTTGCGCGATCGAACCGGAATTTCACGTGCGGGAAATGCTCACCTGGGCGCTCACCCGCCACTCCTCGTCGATGACGGTCCCCAAGCTCGTCGATGAACTGCACTCGGAGCGTGCGCAGGCACGGAGCCAGGCGTTGCACACGCTGTCCAAGATCGGGGACCGGCAAGCGTGGCCGGCGCTCACGCGGGCGCTTTTGACCGACGCCGACGACGAGGTGGCGCGGAGCGCCTGGCGGGCAGCGGTCGTACTCGTACCCGAAGGGGAGGAACCCGAGTTGACCCCTGTCCTGGCGACACAACTCGGGCGCGGCGAGCGTGAGATGCAGTTGAGCCTCAGCCGCGCGCTGATCGCGCTCGGTGAGGTGATCATGCCGACCCTGCGCGCCGCGATGACGGATCCCGACCCTCGCGTATGCCGGCACGCCATCGCCACCGAACGGCTGTTGCGCAACCCGGACGCCGGGTTCGAGTTCGCGATCGAGGAGGCGAAGCGCATCATGGCCCTCGGCACGACCGGCCAGGAGGGGTGAGACGCGGTGTTGATCGGCGATGTGGCACGACGGTCCGGGGTCAGTGCCCGCATGCTCAGGCATTACGACTCGCTCGGCCTGGTGCGGCCGACAGGCCGTAGTGAGGCCGGCTATCGCGAGTACTCCGGCGCGGACATCCGGCGGATCTTCCATATCGAGAGCCTGCGGTCATTGGGACTCTCGCTGCGTGAGGTCGGGCGGGCGCTGGACGATCCCGGTTTCGAGCCCGCAGAGCTCGTCGACGACCTCATCCGCCAGACGCGAGAACGCATTGCGGCTGAAACGGCGCTGCTCACGCGACTCCGTCGGATCGGTGCCGCGGAACCGGCAGGCTGGGAGGATGTCATCCAGATCGTCGCCCTCCTTCAGGCCCTGGGGGCACAGAGCGCCGGGACGCGCCAGCGCGCGGCCCTGTCCTCGGCCGACGAGGTCCCGGTGCCGGCGGAAGCTCTGGTCGAGGCGGTGTTGAGCGAGACGGACCCGAACGTCGCCGGAGCCCTTCGATGGGCTCTTGCGCGATCGGGCGAGAGCGGACCGGCGCTGCTGGCGGAGGGCCTTGGCTCACCGGCAGCCGAGGTGCGCAAACGTGCCGTCCAGTCCCTCGCCGAGATTCCGGACGAGGAGGCGACCGCACTGCTGCGGGACGCTCTCACGCACTCCGACACGGTGGTCCGCAGATGCGCAGCTCTGGCGCTCGGGGCACGTGGAGCGGCCGACGCGGTCCCGTCGCTGATCGACATGGTCGTCGAGGAGACGCACGACGCCGATGCAGCTGACGCACTGAGCACGCTGGCGACCGATCCGGCGTTGGCGGACCGGATCGCCACCGGACTCATTGACCGCCTCGCCCCCGGCACCGTTGACTCGTCGGCACGTCGACGGCTGGCACAGGCGCTCGCGGAAGTCCCGGGGAGCACGGCTTCACGTGCCCTCGCAGATCTGTCACATGACGACGACCGTGCCGTTGCGCTCACCGCCACCTACATTCTCAAGCTGCGCGCAGCGCGGTAGCGGCCTTCCAGGGTGCTGTGAGCCGGAATGGAGGGTGCCGGGCCCGGGTGGAGAACGGGCGCCGTCGGCTCGGCCGTATGGTCCGACCACACGCGCTGTGTGACATAGTTTTGGCAAGGGAGCACGGGGCCGAGCCGGGGAGTGGTGGATGTCTGCCGAATGGCGACCTGTACGGCAGTCGCGCACACATGAGCTGGTCCTCGAACGCATCGAGGAGCGGGTGCTCGCGGGCGAGCTGAAGGCCGGGGACCGGTTGCCGCCCGAGCGTGAGCTGGCACCGGTACTCGGAGTCAGCCGGTCCGCGCTGCGCGAGGCGCTGCGGGTGCTGGAGACGATCGGGGTGCTGGTCGCGCAGGCGGGCCGCGGGCCGGACGCGGGAGCCCGGATCGTACGGAACCCGGACGACGCGCTGGGCCGGCTGTTGCGCCTGCACTTCGCCCTGGGGAGCTACAGCCTGCAGGACGTGCTGGAGGCCCGGGTGGTGCTGGAGCGTTCCAGCTTCGAGGCGGCCGCGGAGCACGCTCCGGCACAGGACCTCGACGAGGCCGAAGCGCTCGTGGCGCGTATGAAGGAGCCCGGGGTGGGGGCCGACGCCTTCAACGACCTGGACACCCGGTTCCATGTCGCCATCGCCCGCAGCTCCGGCAATCAGCTCACCTCCACCCTCACCTCGGCCGTACGGGAGTCGGTGCGTCCGCTGATCCTGCGGGCGCTGGAGACGGCGGAGGACTGGCCGGCCACGGCGGGTGCGCTGAACGCCGAGCACACCGAGCTGCTGCGCCTGGTGCGTGCGGGCAAGGGCGCGAAGGCCGCCGATCTGGTCGAGGCGCATATCCGCGGCTTCCACGGGACGCTGGTTGACGAGAAGCCCCAGGCCGATGGGGCGGGCGAGGCGGACCGGACGGGTGGGGGAGGCGACACGGACCGGGCGGGTGGCGCGCCCGAGACATCCGAGGCGGCCCGGGAAGGCTGAGTCGGCGGGGCTGAGTCCCCAAGGCCAGCGGACCGCACCCGCGCCCGACGGGAGACAGAGGGGGACAGGGTGGACCTGCCCCGCCCCCCCCGCCACGCCCCCTACGGCACCATCCACGACAGCACCGGCAGCGACTGCAGAGCGACCAGGACGCACAGGACCGCCAGCATCGCGACGCTGTAGCCGACGACCTTGCGCAGCAGGATCCGCTCGGTGCCCGGTCGTCCCACCGCGGTCGCCGCGATGGTCAGGTTCTGCGGGCTGATGAGTTTGCCGACGACACCGCCGGTGGTGTTGGCGGCCACCAGCAGGGTCGGGTCGATGCCCACGGCCCTTCCCGCGGTCTGCTGGAGCGTGGCGAACAACGCGTTCGACGAGGTGTCGGAGCCGGTGACGGCGGTGCCGAGCCAGCCGAGGACCGGGGAGAGCACGGCGAAGAAGCCGCCGGTGGCGGCGAGCCAGGTGCCGATCGCGAGGGTCTGGCCCGACTGGTTCATCACGTAGCTCAGGGCCAGGACGGTGGCGACCGTGGCGATGGCGGTCCGCATGTTCCGCACGGTGCGCCCGGCGCAGACCAGGCCCGTGCGCGCGGTCATCGGGAAGCGGTCGGAGTCCTTCGCGCGGCTGTAGACCAGCATCACGAGGAGGCCGGAGAGCAGGAGCAGGGTGCCGGGATTGGCCAGGACCTCCAGCTTGTAGACCGCGCTGCCCGCGGGGGAACCGTCGGCGCCCAGGAGATTCCCGTACAGGCCGGGCCAGTTGAGCTGGAGGGTGGCGGCGCCGAGCAGCCGGGGCATGTCGAGTCCGCCGATGCGGAGCTTGGCGAGGGCGAAGACCGCGATCACCAGGAGGTACGGCAGGACGGCCAGCCGGACGCGGCGGCCGGTCAGCGGTTCGGCCTCGACCCGGGAACGCTGGTCGTCCGGCGTCGTGGGGGACCAGAAGCGCAGCATGACCACGGCGGCGCCGAAACCGGCGAGCGCGGCGACGACATCGGTGAGCTCGTAGGCGAAGTGGGCCGAGCACCAGAACTGGGCGAGGGCGAAAACCGATCCGGTGACCAGGGCGATGGGCCACAACTGCCGCAGGCCGCGCCGCCCGTCGACGAGGAAGAGCAGCAGCAACGGGACGAAGAGGGCGAGCAGCGGGCTCTGGCGGCCGATCACGCCGGCGAGGTCCCCGGCCGGTATGCCGGTGAGGGTGCCCGCGGTGGTGATGGGGATGGCCATGGCGCCGAAGGCCACGGGCGCGGTGTTGGCGACCAGGACGGTCACGGCCGAGGTGAGCCGCGGCAGCCCGAGCGCCATCAGCATGGCGGCGGTGATCGCGACGGGGGCGCCGAATCCGGCGAGGGCTTCGAGGAGTCCGCCGAAGCAGAACGCGATGAGCATGGCCTGGATGCGCAGATCGCCGCGGCCGACGGAGTTGAAGGAGCGGCGCAGGTCCTCGAAGCGGTTGCTGACCACGGTGAGTTCGTAGAACCAGAGGGCCGCGACCACGATGAGCATCACCGGGAAGAGGCCGAAGGCCAGACCCTGGGTGGCGGACAGGACGCCGAGCCGCAGGGGCATCCCGTAGCCGAGGACCGCGACCAGCAGCGCGGCCAGCAGGGCGCCGAGGGCGGAGTGCAGCGCGGTGCGACGGGCCGCCATCAGTAGCACGAAGAAGGTCGCCAGGGGGACCAGGCCCAGCAGCGCGGTGGCGGTGAGGCTGTCCCCGACGGAGGCCACGTCGGGGGTGTAGGCCGCCAGGACGGCGGGCGGTGTGGTGGCCACGGAGTGCTCCTCATCGAGTCATCGAGTTCTGCGCGCCGTCCGGCCGGTCGGAACGTCCCGTTCCCGGCGGGAGCGGCGCGCCCGGTGGCTGAGAATCGGCCCTCAGTAGCCCATCGAAGATGTCGCATGTCAATAAGGTCAGACCAAACTGTGCCCTTACTTTTCTTCTTAGGTCCGAAGCGAGTATGGTCGGACCATAAGCAAGGGAGGTCCCATGCGCATCGCGCTCTTCGCCACCTGCCTGGGAGACACGCTCTTCCCGGAGGCGGTGAAATCCACCGCGGTCCTGCTGGCCCGTCTGGGGCACGACGTGGTGTTCCCGCCGCAGCAGACCTGCTGCGGCCAGATGCATGTCAACACCGGCTATCAGCGGGAGCCGGTGCCGCTGGTATCGAACTTCGCCGAGCAGTTCGGCGACCCGTCGATCGAGGCGGTGGTGATGCCGTCCGGGTCGTGTGCGGGCTCGGTCCGCCATCAGCACGAACTCGTCGCCGCACGCTACGGGGACGCCGCGCTGCGCGCCGGGGTCGCGGCCGTGAAGACCAAGACGTACGAGCTGTCCGAATTCCTCGTCGACGTACTCGACGTGACCGACGTCGGCGCGTACTTCCCCCACCGCGTGACCTACCACCCCACCTGCCACTCCCTGCGGATGCTGCGGGTGGGCGAGAAGCCGCTGCGGCTCCTGCGCGCCGTCGAGGCCATCGACCTGGTGGAACTTCCCGAGGCCGACGCATGCTGCGGCTTCGGCGGCACCTTCGCGGTCAAGAACGCCGGCACGTCCTCCGCGATGCTGCGGGACAAGATGGACCACATCGCCGGCACCGGCGCCGAGGTGTGCACGGCGGGCGACTCGTCCTGTCTGATGCACATCGGCGGCGGTCTCTCACGTATCAAGTCCGGTACCCGGACACTGCACTTGGCGCAGATCCTCGCCGCCACCCGCACCGCACCCCACGTCCTGACGGAGGCCGCCCGATGAGCACTGCGACCGGCCCCTCGGCGCGCGGCACCTTCCTCGGTATGCCCGCCGTTCCCCCGCGCTCCCCGTACGGGACGGGCCATCTGCGGGGCGAGCGCACCTTCCCCCGGGCCGCCCACGACGAACTGGGCAACGAGCAGTTGCGCCGCAATCTGGGCAAGGCCACCCACTCCATCCGCGCCAAGCGCCTGGACGTCACCGGGGAACTGCCCGACTGGGAGGCGCTGCGCGACGCCGGCTCGGCGATCAAGACCGACACCATGAACCGGCTGCCCGAGCTGCTGGAGGAGTTGGAGCGGAAGGTCACCGAGCACGGCGGCACCGTCCACTGGGCGCGCGACGGCATCGAGGCCAACGAGATCGTCACCCGGCTGGTCCGGCGGACCGGCAGCGACGAGGTCCTGAAGGTCAAGTCGATGGCCACCCAGGAGATCGGCCTCAACGAGCATCTGGAGAGCCAGGGCATCACCGCCCTGGAAACCGACCTGGCCGAGCTGATCGTGCAGCTCGCCGACGACCGTCCGTCCCACATCCTGGTCCCCGCGATCCACCGCAACCGCGACGAGATCCGGGAGATCTTCCTCCGCCAGATCCCCGGTGTCGACCCCGCGCTGGCCGCCACCCCCGCCGAACTGGCCGCCGCGGCCCGCGCGTATCTGCGCGAGAAGTTCATGACCGCCAAGGTGGCCGTCTCCGGCGCCAACTTCGGGATCGCCGAGACCGGCACCCTGTCGGTGGTCGAGTCCGAGGGCAACGGCCGGATGTGCCTGACTCTGCCCGAGACGCTGATCACCGTCATGGGCATCGAGAAGGTCCTGCCGCGCTTCCAGGACCTGGAGGTCTTCCTCCAGCTGCTGCCGCGCTCCTCGACCGGCGAGCGGATGAACCCGTACACCTCGCTGTGGACGGGCGTGACGCCGGGCGACGGCCCGCAGGACTTCCACCTCGTGCTGCTCGACAACGGGCGGACGGCGGCGCTCGCGGACACCATCGGGCGCGAGGCGCTGAACTGCATCCGCTGCTCGGCCTGCCTCAATGTCTGCCCGGTGTACGAGCGGACCGGCGGCCATGCCTACGGATCGACCTACCCCGGCCCGATCGGCGCGGTGCTCACCCCGCAGCTCGCCGGTATGCACGCGGCCAAGGACGACCCCAACAGCTCGCTTCCGTACGCCTCCAGCCTGTGCGGAGCCTGCTTCGACGCCTGCCCGGTGAAGATCGACATCCCGTCGCTGCTGGTCGAGCTGCGGCACCAGCACACCGAACAGTCCGGAACGACTGCGGAGAAGCTGGCGATGAAGGCCGCGGCCACGGTCATGAAGCAGCCCAAGCTGTTCACGGCCGCACAGCGGGCGGCGGGGCTCGGGCGCGTGGTGGCGGGGCGAAGCGGCACGTTCTCCCATCTGCCGCCGCCGTTCCGGGGCTGGAGCGACAGCCGCGACACCCCGGCCCCGCCGAAGCAGTCCTTCCGCTCCTGGTTCGCCTCCGCCGACGGCGCGGCCGCGATGCGGGCGGCGGCACAGGACGGCGCACGGCACACCGACGACGATTCCCAGGAGGCACAGTGACCGCGACCGCACGGGAGACGGTGCTGCGACGCGTCCAGGACGCGCTGACCCGCTCCGACCGGCCCGAGGTGACCGTCCCCCGGGCCTACCGCACCGGCCGCGCCCTCCCCGACGGGGAACGGCTCGCCCTCTTCGTCGACCGGCTCGTCGACTACAAGGCGCAGGTGCGCACCTGCACGGCCGGCACCACCGCGACGGTGATCACCGAGGCGCTGCGGGCGCACGGCGCGCGGAGGATCGGGGTCCCTCCGGGCCTCGATCCGGCCTGGCTGGCCGGGTGGGACGGGGAGGTCCGCACCGACTCCCCGGACATTCCGGCGCCCCGGCTCGATGTGCTGGACGGGGTGGTGACGGCCTCCGCCGTCAGCTGTGCCGAGACCGGCACGATCTTCCTGGACGGCGCCGCGGCGGACCAGGGGCGGCGCGCGCTGACCCTCGTCCCCGATCTGCATGTGTGCGTCGTCGACCTGTCGTCGGTGCGGACCGGTGTGCCGGAGGCGGTGGCACAGCTCCGGCCGGAGCGCCCGACCACACTGATCAGCGGGCCCTCGGCCACCTCCGACATCGAGCTGGAGCGGGTGGAGGGCGTGCACGGCCCGCGCACCCTGGAGGTGGTGATCCGGACCGACGTGTGAGCGGTGCCGGTGTGCCGGGCTCCGGGGCCGGGCTCCGGCGGCGCGGGCAGCGGCCGCGCCCGGGGAGCCGACGGGACATATGGCGATCCGTCAGGAACGGCGAGTACACGGCGCGTCGTGCCGGGCGCGCACCATGTAGCCTGCGCATACGTGTTGTATGCAATTTCCACAGGCGGCAGGGGAGAGCGGGCGATGCAGTCGGGGCGCGAGAAGGCCTACGCGTATCTCAAGGACAGCGTGCTGACCGACCCGGAGATGCAGGACCGGTTCCTGTCCGAGCAGGAGATCGCGGACCGGATCGGGGTCTCCCGTACTCCGATCCGCGAGGCCCTGCTGCTGCTCGCCGCCGAGGACCTGGTGCGGCTGGTGCCCAAGCGCGGCGCGCATATCGCCCCGCTGTCCGGCCGCGAGATCAGGGAGCTGATGGAGATGCGCGGCCTGATCGAGCGCTTTGCCGCGCAGCGTACGACGGACGAAGGGACCGCGCCCGTCGACGAGATGGCGGACATCCTGGCCCACCAGGACACCCTGCGGGGCGAGGCGACCACCAAGGAGTTCATCGACGCCGACCACCGCTTTCACGCCACTCTTGTCGCCGCCGTCGGCAACACGTTGATGAGCCGCCAGTACGACGCCCTGCGCAGCCGCCAGATCCGGGCCGGCGTCCTGGCCCTCTACCGCTCGGGCAACCGCCAGGACGAGGTGCTTGCCGAGCACCGGCAGATCCTCGACGCCTTGGTGGCCGGGGACGCCGCGGCCGCCTGTGCGGCCATCGACAGCCACATCAAGGCGACCCGGCGCATCCTCCTGGCCGCCTGACCCGGGCGGCCGGGCTCTACAGCTTCCGGTTGTCCAGCACCGCCACGGCCCGCCGCACCCGCCTGGCCTCCTCGGGATCCACGTCCCCGATCAGCAGGTCGGGCATGCTGCCCAGCTGGGCGCGGACGGTGCCGTCGGGGCCGATCAGCGCGGTGTGCCCGACGCCGTTCGGGGCCTCGGCGGGTGCCTCGGGGTCGGCCTGCGGATCCGGGGCGGCCTGGTCCACGGCCGCCATCCAGACGGTCGCGTCCAGGGCGCGCGCCCGCACCAGCAGGTCCCACTGCGCGCGCTTGCCCGGCCCCGCGGCCCAGGATGCGGGCAGCAGCGACAGCGTCGCCCCGGCGTCCGCATGCGCCCGGAACAGCTCGGGGAACCGCAGGTCGTAGCACGTCGCCAGGCCCACCCGGACGTCGTCGACGTCGATGGTCACCACCCGGTGGCCCGGGGCGACCGTGTCGGACTCCCGGAAGCCGAACGCGTCATACAGATGGATCTTGTCGTAGGACTCCTCGACCCCGGGTCCGGTGGCCAGCAGGGTGTTGGCCACCCGCCCGTCGGGCGCGGGGGTGAACATGCCCGCCACCACCGTCACCCCCGTCTCCCGGGCAACCGCCCGCACCCCCTCGGCCCACGGCCCGTCCAGCGGCTCGGCCACCGCCGCGAGCGGCGTCCCGAACCGCACCATGGCCGCCTCGGGCAGGACCACCAGCCGGGCCTGTGCGCGCGCCGCGCTGCGGACCTGGTCCTGGACGTCCACGAGGTTTTCCTTCGGATCGGTCGATGCCGTCATCTGGCACAGCGCGATGCGCATACGGATCTCTCTTCTCTCGTGCGAGTCGGTCTCACGCCGGTCGGTGTCGTCGGAAATCTGCGGAACTCTTCGGAACCCGGTGCGGGGCGGCCCGCCTCAGCGGCCGGGTGCCTCCCGGACCATCCTCCCCGGCGACCGCCCGGCACCCTTCGCCGGGCGGGTGAACTCCTCGTCCTCATCGTGCGCCGGATCCCGCCCCAGCAGCACGCCCACAATGGTGACCACGGCGGTTCCGGCCAGGCACCATCCCGATGCGGGAGGGCGTCGACCAGTTCGCGGCCCGCTGGCGCGTCGCACTCGCCGACCCGGCCACCGGGAACGTCATCGCGCTCGCCTACGACGTCGTCCCGATGCCGGAGCCGGTCGGCTGACCGGCCGGCGCGCACCGCAGCCGCCCAAGACGGCGGGCCGGGCGGGCACCCCTCCGTGGAGGTGCCCGCCCGGCCCGTACGGGACCCGGTCCCGCGGCTGCCGCGGTCCGGCGAGGCGTCAGACGCCGGCCGTCTCCCTGCCCGTGCCGGCGATCTCCTCCGGGCGCAGCAGGGCGGCGAGCCGGTCGGCCGGGAGCAGCCCCTGTTCCAGGACCAGTTCGGCGACGCCGCGCCCGGTGGCGAGCGCTTCCTTGGCGATCGCGGTGGCCGCGGTGTAGCCGATGTGCGGGTTGAGCGCGGTGACCAGCCCGATGGAGTTCTCCACGCTCGCGCGCAGCGTCTCGGTGTTGGCGGTGATGCCCGCGACGCAGCGTTCGGCGAGGGTGCGGCAGGCGGCCCCCAGGTGGGTGATGCTCTCCGAGAGGGAGTGCAGGATCACCGGCTCGAAGGCGTTGAGCTGGAGCTGGCCCGCCTCGGCGGCCATGGTGATGGTGACGTCGTTGCCGATGACCTCGAAGGCGACCTGGTTGACGACCTCGGGGATCACCGGGTTGACCTTGCCGGGCATGATGCTCGAACCGGCCTGTACCGGCGGCAGGTTGATCTCCGCCAGGCCCGCCCGCGGCCCCGATGAGAGCAGCCGCAGATCGTTGCAGCTCTTGGAGAGCTTGACGGCGACGCGCTTGAGGACACCCGACAGATGGACGAAAGCCCCGCAGTCCTGGGTGGCCTCGACGAGGTTGGCCGCGGTGACCAGGGGCAGGCCGGTGAGGGCGGCCAGGTGCTGGCGGGCCGCTTCGGCGTACCCCCGGGGCGCGTTGAGGCCGGTGCCGATGGCCGTGGCGCCGAGGTTGATCTCGTGGATGAGCAGGACCGCCTCCGCCAGCCGGCTCTGGTCCTCCTCCAGCATCACCGCGTACGCCGAGAACTCCTGGCCCAGGGTCATCGGCACCGCGTCCTGGAGCTGGGTACGCCCCATCTTGAGGACGTCGCGGAACTCCTCGGCCTTGGCCGCGAAGGCCTCGCGCAGCACGGTCATCGCCTCGAGCAGTTCCCGCACGGCGATGATCGTGGCGACATTGACGGCCGTCGGGTAGACGTCGTTCGTCGACTGGCTCAGGTTGACGTGCTCGTTGGGGTGCAGCCGTCCGTAGTCGCCCTTGTCGTGGCCCAGGATCTCCAGCGCCCGGTTGGCGATCACCTCGTTGGCGTTCATGTTCGTCGACGTACCGGCACCGCCCTGGATGACATCGACGACGAACTGGTCGTGCAGCTGCCCGCCGCCCCGGATCTCCCGGCAGGCGGCGGCGATCGCGTCGGCCCGCTCGGCATCGAGCAGCCCCAGATCCTCGTTGGCGCGGGCCGCGGCCTCCTTGACGGCGGCGAGCGCATTGATCAGGTGCGGGTAGGTGGAGATCGGCGTACCGGTGATGGGGAAGTTCTCCACGGCGCGCAGGGTGTGCACGCCCCAGTACGCGTCGGCGGGTATCTCGCGGTCGCCGAGCAGATCGTGTTCGCGGCGGTGGCGGGCGGCAGTCATGGTGCAGGTGGTCCTTTGGGGAGTGGGGGAGGGGAGGGGCCCAGGAGAGGGAGTACCGCAGCGTCAGGCGCCGTGTGGGGTCAGCGCGTCCGTCGCCCGCAGCGTGCCGACCGGTGCGCCACCGCCGATGACGGGGGTGGCGGCGAAGGGGGCGAGGACGCCGGGGTCGATTCCGCAGTGCGCCAGGGCCGCCGCCGTCACCGGCATCCGGGCGCGGTCGGCGCCGTCGGCTATCTTCACGCCGACCGCCCGCCCGTCCGGCAGCGCCGCGATCTGCACTCCCTCGAAGCCGTCCTTGGCCAGCAGGCCGGGCACCGCCCGCACCAGGCGGGCCACGTCCCGGCCGCTGCCGGAGACCATCGTCGGGTACTCGCGCATGGCGTGGGCGACCCTGCCCTCGCCGGTGCCGGGGGCGGCCGTCGCCAGCCGGGCCGCGGCCCGGGTCAGACCGTGCAGGGACACGGCGAACAGCGGGGCGCCGCAGCCGTCGACGGTGACGCGGGCGATGCCCTGGCCGGTGAGGTCCGCCACGGCCGCGGCGAGCTCCTGCTGCAGCGGATGCCCCGGGTCGAGGTAGTCGTCCAGCCGCCAGCCCCGGGTCCGGGCGGTCAGCAGCATGGCCGCGTGCTTGCCCGAGCAGTTCTGCGCGAGCCGGGTGGGCCCGAGGCCGCGGCCGATCCACTCGTCCCGTACGGCGGGGTCGTACGGCAGGTCGGGGACGTTGCGCAGCTGGTCCTCGGCCAGCCCGGCGACGGCGAGGATGCGCCGGGCGGTGGCCAGATGCGGTTCCTCGCCGGAGTGGCTGGCCGCGACCAGGGCCAGCGCCTCGTCGTCGAGCGGCGGCAGCCCCGCGCGCAGCAGGCCGACCGCCTGGAGCGGCTTGAGCGCCGAGCGCGGGTAGAACGCGGCCTCGATGTCGCCCGCCTGGAATTCCACGCTCCCGTCGGCCGCCAGCACCACGACCGAGCCGTGGTGGACGCCCTCGACGAGCCCGCCGCGCACCACATGGGCGACGGGCACATGGGCCGGTTCGCGGACCACGGGAGGTGCACCCGCGGTGCGGTGCGGCGGCAGGGTGGTGCTGCTCTGACTCATGATCAGTTCTCGGTGCTTCCCGTGGTATTGGTGGTGATGCTGCTGTCGGTGGTGTTGATGTCGCTGGTCTTGCCGGTGTTGCCGATGTCGCCGGTATTGCTTGCGCTGCTCGTGCCGCCGGGGCTGCCGGGTCCGGCCACGCTGTCCGTGGAGGGGCCCGCACGGTGCGCTGGCCGCACGATGGTGGTCAGCGTCGTCTCGACGCGTGCGAGGTGGTGTGCCATGGCTTCCACCGCGTCGTGCTCGCTGCTGTCGACAAGTGCCTCGACGATCGCCCGGTGCTCGCGGTTCGACTGCTCGCGCCGCCCGCCGAGCTCGTTGAGGAAGGCCGACTGGCGGGCCAGCGCATCGCGGATCTCCTCGATGACCCGGCGGAAGACCGGATTGCGGGCCGCCTGGGCGACGGCGAGATGGAAGAGGGAGTCCATCGCCACCCACGCAGTGGTGTCGGTCTCCTGCTCCATCCGCTCCAGCAGACGATTCAGCTGGTCGAGGTCCTCCGGCGTACGGCGCAGCGCCGCATAACCGGCCACCGGGATCTCGACGTGCCGGCGCACTTCCAGGAGGTCGCTCGCCGCGTAGTCGCCGAAGGTGGGGTCCGCCACCGCGCCGTCGGAGACGACGAAGGTGCCCTTGCCGGTACGCGAGACGGTCAGCCCCATGGTCTGGAGCGCGCGCAGCGCCTCCCGGAGCACGGGTCTGCTCACTTCCAGCCGACGGCAGAGCTCCGCCTCCGAGGGGAGCTTGTCCCCGACTGCGTAGTCGCCGCGCTCGATGGCGCCGCGCAGATGGTGCAGGACCGCTTCCATGGCGCTGATCCGACGGGGGGCCTCGCCAGCTGTCTGGCTGTCTGACAGGTTCACCCCGGGATCGTCAGGCCCGGCCGGGGGAGCTGTCAAGGGGTGGGGCGCAGGAGGTTCCCCAAGGGGCGGCCCCGCGCCTCATCGTGACGAAGCCGCTACTGCCGGTGCGGTGCTTGCCGCCCCGTCCGTCCCGGCCGCTCCGGCTGGCCAGGCCGCTCCGGCTGCCCGCTTCCGCGGAAGTCCAGCATGTGGAAGACCTTGTCGTAGCGACGTCCGCCCATGGCGACGAAGTCGGGGAGGCGGCCGTACTCACGAAAGCCGAGCGACCGGTAGAGGTCCAGCGCCCGGGTGTTGTCGCCCCGCGCGTCCAGGGTGAGGACCTCGATCCCGGCTTCCCGGGCGTCCCCGACCAGGGCGGCGGTCAGCGACCGGCCCACACCCCGCCCGTGCTCCTCGGGCGCCACCGCAAGCTTCTCCAGATCCGCGTGCTGCCGATTGGTCGGACGGGCATAGCGCAGCCAGTACCCCAGCCCGACCAGCCGCCGTCCGGCGTACGCCGCCCGCAGCGCCCCGTCCCCGGCCCGCGCGGCGCGCAGCACCCGCTCGACGAGCTCCGCCACCTCGTCCGCCGGTGGCGGATCGGTCCAGCCGAGCGCGGCGCCGCCGCGCACCAGCTCCGCCAGAATCCGGTGCGCCGCCACGGCGAACCCGGCCGCCAGCTCCGGATCGCCGGACAGCTGCCCCGCGTCGAGCAGGTCGGGCTCGGGGGTGGTCCCACCGGGAGTCGCGGTATTCATGACCGGCAGCCTAAGGCAGCGCTACTTTGGAGTTCGCCGGCGGACTCACCACGCTCCCGATGGGCCGGCATCTGCATCGGATGCTCGGTCAGGAGAACCGTACCGGGGCCCTCGTCCACACCGCGGACCATGTGCCGGAGATGTACCCCGACCAGTCGTAGGTGGTGTTCCATCCGAAGTCAACGCTGGTCCGGGCTGGTCAAGGTTCCGGGAGACGGGACAGCCGCGCCGGGTGCGGAGAGTTCGAGCCCGAGTCGGTCCCCTGAAGGTAATCACCTTCAGGGGACCAGGAAGGCAATGAAGAGGGCAAGGGGGAAGAATGCGCCGCCTGCGGCCATCAACCAGCCCACCTTCCATGACGTCTTATTGCCGACCTTGACGCACAACAGCGTCATGAGGGCGAGGAAGAAGAGCAATGGCACAGCGACTATGACGACCACGCCAGACCCCATGGCGAATCCCCCTTCGGTGGTTACCGAGCCGCCGAGCGCAGGCCCTCGGTGACGGTAAGTCACTGTGGCGGGCTGCGCCAGGTAACCGGGCCCGAACACCGGCGACTGCTGCCGCCAGATGCACCCCGAGGTGGCCACGAAGCCGATCGCCGCCAGGCATGCACGGTCACCGGCTCGGCGACGTCCGCCGCCCTGCGGGCGTATGTGATGCCTCCGAGAGGTCTATCGGGACGGCATCTCGAAGAGGAGTGAGGCAGTTCCCCGTGTGTCGTAGTAGGTGACGCTGCCGCCCTTCCGTGGCACGTCGAGGACGATATCTCCGGTCACCCCCTGGCCGGGATGTTATGTGGTGCCGACGTCCTGGGTGCCGGTTGATATCAGTGTCGACACCTCTTGCTCTGTCGTGGCCTTGTCCTTCCACTTCATATTCCGGTACGGGGTGAAGGTGCCGTCCTTGTGGCCTGTATCCGTCACTTCGACGGTGATGACGGCGTATCGGCCCTTGGTTTTCGCTTCGCCGATTTCCGATGGGGTGACGTATTTCGCGGCGTGGAAGGTGACAGACATCGTTGTAGCGTTGCCGGAATTGTCAATTGCGGTGTAGGTACGGGTTTTCCCGATGGAGAGGGCGGGAGGCCTGGCCGGCCCCTTGGGTGCGTCTGCAGATTTCTCCGGCCCGGGAGCGGTGGAAGACGCCGAAGGCTTCTTGGAGGCGTCGCCGGAAGCCGATGAGCAGCCGGCCGCGGCTCCGGTGACGGTCAGGGCAACGAAGAATAATGCAGCGTTTCGGCTGTACGGGCGCATGGTGTTCCCCCTCGGCACTTCAGCGGTCCCTGGCTTGTGAAGGTGTGAACTGTACGGCACGCCACGGCGCTTGCGGTGGCCGAGACGGCTGCGCAGACGGGCGGAAGCTCCCCGCAGAGTGCCGAGTTGGCGCACCTCTTCCGTGGTGAGTTCCCTCCGTCCCGCCGGCGCGAGCACGGCGGCGTAGGGTCGTTCGCCCTCGGCGATCTCCTACCGTCCCCATCGCGGTCATTGACGTTCCGTCGCTGCTGGAGGCGCTGGCCGAACGCGCGGTTGCCCGCGCGGAGCGGCGCCTTCACCTCACTGACACAGATCGTCAACTGATTGATTCTCACGGGTCTGGTCGCTGCCCCGGTCCTGCGTAGGGTTTCAAGAAGACGGCAGTGCGGCATTTGCGCACTCGATCTGCTGCAGCGCCGAGTGTTCAGGCGCACCCACGAGAGAAGGAAACACACCCCTTATGCGCGCCCTTGTGGTCGATCACAGTGAGGCCGGACCCGTCCGGTTCGCCGATGTCGATGAGCCCGTACCGTCCGCCGGTGAGACGTTGGTGGAGATACGGCACATCGGTCTCAACTTCGGAGAGCTGAATTACGTGGACCAGTGGCCAGCCGGCGCTGTGCACGGTCACGACGCGGCCGGCGTCGTGGTGCGCGCCGCATCCGACGGCTCGGGGCCGCCCGAAGGTACGCGCGTCGCAGTGGGAATGGCTCCCCACGCGTGGGCGGAACGGGTGGCAGTCAGCCCCGCCTCGCTCGGCACCGTCCCCGAGGGCGTGGACCTGGCCGACGCCGCCGCGCTGGGGATCGCCGGAGTCACCCCATTCCGGGTGCTGCGCAAGCGTTCCCTGCTGGCGCGCAACGTTCTGATCACCGGCGCCAGCGGGGGCGTGGGGCACTTCGCCGTCCAGCTGGCGGCGCTGGCGGGCGCCCGGGTGACGGCGCTCGTCGGTTCGCCGGAGCGGGCCGCCGGACTCCGTGAACTCGGCGCCGACAAGGTCCTGACCGACTTGGCCGAGACCGGGGACCGGTTCGACCTCGTCCTGGACACGGTCGGCGGACCACTGGTGGCCCAGGCCTGGAGTTCCCTCGCCGAGGGCGGCACCATCCACCTGGTCGGTTACTCCTCGGGGCAGGAAACCACGTTCCCGTCAGGGACCTTGTTCGGCTTCGGCGAACCCCGCAGCATCGCCACCTACGGCGACATGACGCCGACCAGCGGGGAGCTGACGGATCTGCTGGGCCTCATGGCCACCGGGAGGCTCTCGGCACCGGTCGGACTGCGAGGCGACTGGCAGGACGTGGACGACGCCGTCCAGGCGCTGTTCGCGCGGAAGGTGCACGGGAAGGCCGTTCTTGACGTGGCCTGACGCTGTGGACGAGGACACATGCGCCTCGCCCGCCGGTGGGCGGTTCGCCGTGGTGGACGAGAATGGACCCATGGATGTGCTGGCGGAGGTCTTGCGTGTTTCGGGTGCGCGTGGGGCGCTCGGGGTCATGCTGAAGGCCGGAGGAACCTGGGGCCTGCGGCTGGACTCCTCTCCAGGAGCGGCACTGCACGTGGTGTCCCGCGGCACCATGTGGCTCCACGTCCCAGGCGAGAAACCTCTTCAGGTGCAGGCCGGAGACGCCGTCCTGGTGTCGCCGGGCATCGCACACGGGATAGCCGGCGGCGCCGGCGTGACGATGGGTTCCTGCGACCGTGAGGCGGCGGCCCGGTCTTTTGGCGATGGCCGAGCCCTGCGTCTGGGCTCGGCGCCGGTGCAGACGGAAGTGATCGTGCTGCACTACGAGCAGGACCCGGAGGTGCGCACGCCGGCGCTTACCTCCCTCGCTCGGCCGATGCACGTCACAGCCCAGGAGAACGCGCAGCTCAGAAGGACCGTCGAACTTCTCGCTGCGGAGCTCGCACAGCCGCAGATCGGCACCACCGCCGCCATCAACAGCATCATCGACCTTCTGCTCGTCCAGTTCGTACGCGCCTGGCTGGCCCGCCACCCGCAGGAACAGTCCGGCTCATGGCTGGGAGCGATGCGTGATCCGGTCGTGCGCGACGCTCTGGCATGTGTCCACGCCCAACCGGAACACCCCTGGACCACGGAGACCCTGGCCGCTGCGACGAGCGTCTCCCGGGCGACGCTGTCCAGGCGCTTCCGGTCCGCCCTCGGACAGACGCCGGGCGCCTACGTGACGCAGTGGCGCATCGACCTGGCGTCCGTCCGGCTCCGCGATACCGATGAGCCGGTCGAGTCGATCTCCGGCGCGGTCGGATACGGCTCTCCGCACGCTTTCAGCCGTGCCTTCAGACGTGCCCGAGGCACGGCCCCTGGCGAGTACCGTTCTCGACTTCGCAAGTGATCCGGCCTCGGGACTGGTGGGCTCGCATGCTGAGGTGTCGCGTATTCCTCGTTGAGGCCGTGCCTGGTGTCACCGTGTCTGGTCGCCGGAGGCGTATCGGCTCCGGGTTCCTCCGGCTTCAGTGACCAGGCGGGTGGCTGTCTTGTCGTGGTAACCGAGCGTCTTCGCGATGACGGGGCCGGGGCTTGGCAGCCAGCGCATGCCGGACGAAGGGGTAGGGGCATTGAGCGAGTCGGTGCAGGACGGCGCTGTCGTTCTCGGTACGCGCCGGTTCGAGGTGGTCGGCAGGCGCTGGCACGGACATGGCCCCTGGGATCGTCGGGCCGGCCATCCTGCCATCAGGGCGTGGCCATCCGTCTGCCGGGGATTCTGCTCGCCACCGGTGTGGCCGTTCAGTGGCTGCTCGCCCAGCGGTAGCGGTGTTCGGGGCGGCCGGTGTCGCCGTATTTGAGGGTGAGGGTGATGTGGCCGCTGCGTTCGAGGTGTTTGAGGTAGCGCTGGGCCGTGGAGCGGCTGACACCGGCGCGTTCGGCGACCTCGTGGGCGGACAGCTGGTGCCCGGCCGTGTCCAGGACCCGGCGGATCAGGTCGACGGTCGCCGCCGAGTGGCCTTTGGGGAGTTCGGTGTGCGGGGAGTCGGTGGTCCGGAAGGCGCCGAAGATCCGGTCCACCTGCTCCTGGCCCGCCTCGCCGCGTCCTCCCACCCCCTCCACGGTGCGGCGCAGCGCCGCATAGCCCTCAAGCTTGGCGCGCAGCCCGGAGAAGCCGAACGGTTTGACGAGGTATTGCAGCACGCCACAGCGCATCGCGTCCTGGACGGTGGAGACATCACGGGCCGCGGTCACCATGATCACGTCGGTGCGGCGGCCGAGGTGGCGTAGCCGGCGCACCAGCGCCAGGCCTGTTTCGTCGGGCAGGTAGTGGTCGAGCAGCACCAGATCGGCGGGGGCGCGCTCCAGGGCGGCCAGCGCCTGGGCGGCGGTGTGGGCGCGGCCGGTGACCCGGAAGCCGGCTACCTGGGACACATACGCGGCATTGATCTCGGCGACGTGGAAGTCGTCGTCCACGACCAGGACATCGATCATCGTGATGCTCCGCTCGGCAGCGGTCTTCGCTCCGGCGGCTCCGTTCCCCAACGGTGCCCGGTTCGCCCGCGGTGCCCTGTTCCCTCGCGGCGTGGCGTTCCCTCGCGTGCCGTTCCCTCGTGCCCCGTTCCTTCGCGGTGCTCCGGCCGTCGTGGCACTGCGGTCACCGTGGTGCTCCTTTCGTGCGGCGCCCGCTTCACCGTGGTTCTCCCGCGGCGGTGAGCCGGCGTCCGGGGGCGTCGTCGTGCCGGGCGAGCGCTTCGGGGAGGACGACGGTGAAGACCGCACCGCCGCCCGCGCGGGCGGTCACCCGGGCCATCCCGCCGTAGCGCTCGGCGAGCCGGCGCACCAGCGCCAGGCCGATGCCCCGGCCGCGGTGGAAGTCCACCGGGCGCGCGGAGGGCCGGGCTCCGGAGGAGGGGGAGGCGGTCTTGGTGGACCAGCCCTCGGCGAAGATCCGCTCCCGTAGCTCCGGCGGCACCCCCGGCCCCGTGTCCGAGACCCGCAGCACGGCGGTGGTGTGCTCGGCCCGCAGCTCGACCTCCACGAACGGCTTGTCGCGGCGGCGCTCCCCGGTGGCGTCCAGCGCATTGTCGATGAGGTTGCCCAGCACGGTCACCAGGTCGCGCGGGTCGACCACCGCGTCGGGCAGCAGCGTCGTGGACGACACCCGCAGCGACACCCCGCGTTCGGCGGCGACGGCGGCCTTGCCGACGAGCAGTGCGGACAGCAGTGGGTCGTGCACCCGCTCCGCGATCTGCTCCGCGGAGGCCCGCTGGGCGCTGGCCACTTCGCTGACGAACTCCACCGCCTTTTCGTACCGGCCCAGTTCCAGCAGTCCGCGCAGGGTGTGCAGTTGATTGGCGTGTTCGTGGTCCTGGGCCCGGAGCGCGTCCAGCAGTCCCTGGGTGCCGTCGAGTTCGCGGCTCAGCAGCTCCAGCTCGGTGCGGTCCCGCAGCGTCACCACCGCGCCGCCGTCCTGGGTCGGCATCCGGTTGGCGACCAGTACCCGTCCGCCGCTGACGGCCAGCAGATCCGTGCCGTCCACCCGCCCGGCCAGCACATCCGTCGTCCGCCCCGGCGGCAGCACCTCGTCCAGCGCCCGCCCCGCGGCCCGTGCGTCCAGGCCCAGCAGCCGCGCGGCCTCGTCGTTCACCAGCCGGATGCGGCCGCGCCGGTCGAGGGCGACGACGCCCTCCCGTATGCCGTGCAACATCGCCTCCCGCTCGTCGAGCAGCGCGGAGATATCGGCGAACGCCACCCCGTGGGTACGACGCCGCAGCCTCCGGGAGAGCGCGACCGCGGCCAGCACCCCGACGGCCAGCGCCGCGCCCGCGTACCGCAGTACCGCGGGGATGGTGCCGAACAGCCGCCCCCGGACGCTGTCGTAGGCGATACCGACCGACACCGCACCGACGATCCGCCCCCGGCCGTCGCGCAGCGGCACCTTGGCGCGGGCCGACCTCCCCAGCGTCCCGGTGTCGATCTGCCGCACCTGCCGCCCGGCGAGGGTCCGGCTCGGGTCCGTGGAGACATGCCGGCCGATCTCGTCGGTGTGGGTGTGCGACCAGCGCACTCCGTGGGTGTCCATCACGACGACGTACAGCGCCCCCGTCGCGGTACGGATCCGCTCCGCTTCGGCCTGCACCGGCCCGTGCGCCGCCGGCTCGGTGGTGACCAGCTCCCGGGCGAGGTCCGGTGCGGCGGCGGTGGTCTGGGCGATGGACAGCGCCCGGCGCATCGCCTGGTCGTCCAGCTCGGAGCTGAGCGGGGCGAGGAACAGGCCGGTGGCGAGCACCATGACACCGGTGGTCAGGGCGACTTGCGCGGTGAGCACCTGTGCAAAGACCCGTCGGGGCCAGCGGATCCGCATCGGGTCTCCCTTGTCTCCGCCCTCCGCACCCTTGCGGAATCGAATCTTCCTTTTTCGCTGCGCGATGCTGGCATCTTTGGCTGCGCGATGCCCGCGCCTTTTGCTTCGCTTACTTCGCGATCACCGCACCGTAAGCCGTGCGTGAGCGCCCGCGCACCCCCTGGTGACGACTTAGCCGTTCTAGCGTGAGCAAAATGAGCACAACAGGGTTTGCGCGCAAAAAGGTCGCTTGCGCCCACAAGGCTGCCGCTGTGGCCCGGATCACTCCTAGCCTCCCGACCCATGAACAGCCACACGAGCCCCGCTATCGAGCTGCGGGGTACGAGCAAGGCCTTCCGGACGCCCTCGGGGGCGCTGCACACGGCCGTCCGGGACCTGGATCTGGTCGTCGAACGCGGTGAGTTCGTCGCGGTCGTCGGCCCCACCGGGTGCGGCAAGTCCACCACGCTGACCCTGGTCAGCGGCCTGGAAGAGCCGACGGAAGGCGAGGTGCTGGTCGCCGGGGAGCCGGTGCGCGGCATCGGCGACAAGATCGGGTTCGTCTTCCAGCAGGACGCGGTCTTCCCCTGGCGCACCGTGCTGTCGAATGTGATGGCCGGCCCCCGGTTCCGCGGCGTACCGAAACCCGAAGCCAGAGCGCGGGCCCGGGAATGGCTCGCCCGGGTCGGTCTTGCGGCCTTCGAGGACCGCTATCCGCACCAGCTCTCCGGCGGGCAGCGCAAACGGGTCGCCCTCGCCGCGACCTTCGTCAACGACCCCGAACTCCTGCTGATGGACGAGCCGTTCTCCGCCCTCGATGTGCAGACCAGGGCGCTGATGTCGGACGAACTGCTGGAGCTGTGGTCGGGGACCGGCGCCTCCGTCGTCTTCGTCACCCACGACCTGGAGGAATCCATCGCCCTCGCCGACAAGGTGGTGGTCATGACCGCGGGCCCGGCCACCGTCAAGGAGGTCTTCGCGATCGATCTGCCGCGCCCCCGCAAGGTCGAATCGGTCCGGCTGGAGCCGCGGTTCCTCGAGATCTACCGGGAGATCTGGTCCTCGCTCGGCGAAGAGGTCCGCATCACCCGCGAGAGGGGTGCGGCGGATGTCGCCTGAGACCGAGACCGCGCTTTTGACCACGTCCCGAGCGGGCCGTACGGACCGCTCACAGGCCAGGGCGCGGGCCGCGCGCCACCACAAACTCCTGGTCCACGGCACCCGGGTGCTGCTGCTCGTCGCGCTGATCGGACTGTGGGAGTGGCTGGCCCGCGCCGCCGTCATCGACCCGTTCAACTTCTCGATGCCCTCCAGGATCTGGGACCAGATCAGCCAGTGGGCGCTGGACGGCACCCCGCAGGGCTCGCTGTGGGAGCAGATCTGGTACACGCTCTACGAAGCGCTCCTGGGCTGGGTGATCGGCGTCATCGGGGGTGTGGTGCTGGGGATCGCGCTCGGCCGGATCCGCTTCCTGGCCGATGTGCTCGGCCCGTACATCAAGGTGCTCAACGCGCTGCCGCGCATCGTCCTGGCCCCCATCTTCCTCATCTGGTTCGGCCTGGGGCCGGCCTCCAAGGTCGCCTCCGCCGTCGTCCTCGTCTTCTTCCCGGTCTTCTTCAACGCCTTCCAGGGCGCCCGGGAGGTCGACCGCAACCTGGTCGCCAACTCCCGGATCCTGGGCGCGAGCAACCGCCAGGTCACCCTGCAGGTGGTGATCCCCTCCGCCACCTCATGGATCTTCACCAGCCTGCATGTCAGCTTCGGCTTCGCGCTGATCGGCGCGATCGTCGGCGAGTACATCGGCGCGACCAAGGGCCTGGGCCTGCTGGTCTCGGCGTCCCAGGGCACCTTCAACGCGGCTGGTGTGTACGCCGCGATGGTGATCCTGGCCGTCGTCGCCCTGCTCGCCGAGGGGCTGCTGGCCTTCCTCGAAAGGCGGCTCTTCCGCTGGAAGCCGGCCGACGCCGGCGACGGCCGCTGAGCCTCGCGCGCCGCGCGGACCCCGCTTCCCCTTCCCGTTTCCACCTCACAAGGACGTGACCATGCCCACCGCACGGAAGATCTCGGCCGCCGTGGCCGCCACCGCCCTCGCCCTGACCACCCTCACCGCGTGCGGCGGCTCCCCGGCCGCCGGCCCCGATGACAAGAACGGCAAGATCAAGATCATGGTGGGCGGCCTGGACAAGGTCATCTACCTGCCCGCGAGACTCACCCAGCAGCTCGGCTACTTCGAGGACGAAGGCGTCCACGTCACGCTGCTGACCGAACCGGCCGGTGTCCAGGCCACCACCTCGCTGGTCTCCGGCGATGTGCAGGGCGTCGTCGGTTTCTACGACCACACCCTCGATCTGCAGGTCAAGGGCAAGCAGGTGGAGTCGGTGGTCCAGCTCGCGCACGCCCCCGGCGAGGTCGAGGTCGTCTCCGACAAGGCGTCCGGCGACCTCACCTCGGCCAAGGACTTCCAGGGCAAGAAGCTCGGCGTCACCGGCCTCGGCTCCTCCACCGACTTCCTGACCAAATACCTCGCGGTGAAGAACGGGGTGCAGACCAACGAGTTCACCCCGGTGGCGGTCGGCGCCGGCCAGACCTTCCTCTCGGCCCTCCAACAGGGCTCGATCCAGGGCGGGATGACCACGGACCCCACGGTCGCGCAGATCCTGGACAAGAAGATCGGCAAGATACTCATCGACATGCGCACCCCCGAGGGCTCGAAGAAGGCGCTCGGCGGCGCCTACCCCTCGTCCAGCCTCTACATGAACACCGACTGGGTGAACGGCCACAAGGAGACCGTGCGGAAGCTCGCCCGCGCCTTCGTGAAGACCCTCAAGTGGATGTCCACACACACCGCCGAACAGATCGCCGCGAAGATGCCGTCCGACTACGCCCAGGGCGGCAAGGAACTGTACGCCCGGTCGATCAAGGACACCCTGCCGATGTTCACCAAGGACGGGGTGATGCCGGCCGACGGCCCCGCCACCGTCGAACGCGTCCTGAAGGCCTTCAACCCCAACCTCAAGAACGCCACGGTGGACTTGAAGAAGACCTACACCACCGAATTCGTCAAATAGATCAGTCAGGGGGCCGGTCGGCCGGGTCAGCCGGGCCGCCCAGGTAGGTCGGCCGGTCCGGCCGGACCGGCCGACCGCACGTTGCCGTGCCAGGGGAAGCCCTCGTTACCCCTCGTCCCCGGGCCGTACGGCTCGCGGCCGCGGCCCCTCAGCCGCGCCGCAGCAGGATGTCGTCGTGCGATGCGAGCCGCCTCCAGCGGTCCTGGGGGGCGCGTGCGGCGGGCATCAGATCGGCGGCAGGAAGCGGGCCCAGGTCCAGCGAGGTGAGCTCGGCGACATCCGTCACCGGCACCTGGAACGTCCGGAAGGCGCCCAGCACCGGGGGCGCCCCCGGTGTCGCCCCGGCCAGGGCCCGTTCGGCGTCCCAGATCAGGTCCGGGCTCTGGTCGAGTACGTATGCCGTCGCCGCCAGCGAGCCGTCCCGGAGGAAGGCCGCCACCTTCCAGAAGCGCAGCGGTACCTGGACGCCCCGGTAGGGCGGGTCCGAGTCGTGCAGTACGGGCCCGGTGAGGACGGCCAGCCTGCGGCCGGGCCCGGCGGCGTGGTCGAGCAGATGGCCCTCCAGCCCCTGCCAGACCTGCCTGCTCCGATTCCACACATCCGCCTGCGGGGCGGCATTCGTGTAGTGAAAGGTGTCCGCAGCCGCCTGGTGGGCCTCCGCGGCCTCGCCCCACACGGGACCGAGCCGGCCCACCAGCTGCCCCTTGTCCAGGGAGTTGTGCCGGTAGACCTCCTCGCCGGTCTGCCGGTCCTCCGCCAGCCGCGGATCGAGCTGCCAGTCGCGCTCCGGCGGCACCTGCGCCGGCAGCCGCTCACCGTCGATGCAGACCGCGGTGGCCGCCGCCATCCGCCGGTCCGGCCGCAGCACCACGGTGAAGTGGGTATAGGGCAGCACCACCGTCTCCACGGCGGGGCCGACGGGCACCGGCAGCGGTACCGGCACCCCGAGGAAGTGCGCGTCGTAGCCCGCACGGCCGGCCATGGACTGCCCCGACACCGTCCGGGCCACGGCCCCGGCGGCCCGTGGGGGCTCGGAGGGAATCATGCGCTCACCGCTTCCCGGCGGCACCGCCCGCTGATCGGTGCCGACCGCGAAGCCACTCGAACAGCCGGACGCTTCGGCGACGCCCAGCGCGTAGGACGGCGCGGCCAGGACGGCCCGGCCTCACGCAGGACTGGCGAGGTCTGACGCAGGACCGGCGAGGTCTGACGCAGGACGGCGCGGCCAGGACGGCACTGCCTCACTCGGCGGGGTAGATGTCCCCGCTGGCCATACCGCTTTCCTGCTCGCTCAGGGACAGGAGCTTGCGTGCCTTCTCCCGGAGCCGCTTCTGCTCCTCGGGGTCGCCGGCGCGTTCCGCGGCCGCCTGCAGTTCCTGGGCCTTGTCGCGCATCTGCTGGATGCGTCCGTGGGATTCTCCTGTTGCGCTCATGATCTGTCCTTCACCGGTGTGGTGTATGGAGAGCTCCCCCTACCAGCGAATCAGGGTCGGCGGGCCTCGGCACGTCGAAATGTCATGTCTGGCGATGTCACGTCTCGCGGTGGGGCGGATCCGGCCGCCGTCACAGGGACCGCCGGGGGCGGCGCGCCCGGGCGTACCGGCGTGTCTCCACCGGATGGCCTTCCTGAATGGCGGGGGCACACCGAAGGGACGTTGGCTGAGGCACAGCACTCTCAACGTCCGCCGAGTGTCAGCGCTTCTGGTGTTTGACGCTCCCCTCGTTCAGTGGAGTCCCTCCATGACATCCGAACCAGCACTCTGTGGGGGCGACGCCGAACTGTCATCGACAGGACCCGGCGAGCACTTTCCGCCCATGCCCCCTGAGCACAACTCGTCCCACACCCTTCTGTGGGAGGCAGTCACCCATCGGCCCTTGGAGGAAGTCGCCGCCCTGGTGGAACTGCTCAAGCGCAGCGGCGACGTTCCCAACCCCGGCGATGAAGCCCTGCGGATGGCGGTGGTTGCCCGGCCGGTGAGCGAGGTCGCCGCGCTCTTCGACATGCTGCGGGCCACCCCGCACACCGCGGAGTCGAGCCAGGAAGCGCTGCGCGCGGTGGCCGTCGACCGGCCCGTCGAGGAGGTGGCGCAGTTGATCGAGCTGTTCGACCGTACGAAGGGCGGCGGCGACGGCCGCCACGGTATGTCCGACCCTTTCCCGCCGGACCCCTTCCCGCCCGGCCCCGGTAGTCACGGCGGCCCCGGTAGTCACGGCGGCCCCGGTAGTCACGGCGGCCACGGCGGCCACGGCGAACCCGAACCGACCGCGTCCCTGCACGTGCTCGACCCCGATGTCCGCCCCCTGGACCACAATGGTCAGCCGCTGTCCACCGCACAGCGTGAGTCCGCGATGGGCCGGCCGCCCCAGCACACCCCCTGGTCCCGGCAGCCCGCCGACACCATGCGGCACGGCGCCCCGCCGTGGGCCTCGCCGGCCGAGCCGGCTCCGCAGCCGGGCTACGCGGTCCCCGGCGTGCTGCGGTCCGTACTGCGCTGGCCCGCGGCCGCGGCCCTGGCGCTGTGCGGTCTGAGCCATCTGCCGGTGCACTCGTCGCACCTGCAGGGCGCCCAGGCGGCCGCCGGGCTCTCGATGGCCATCGCCGTCGTGTACCTGCTGCTGGCCGGCTGGCTGGCGATGCACGACACCGCCCTGGTCTGGACGGTGAGCGCCGCCGCGGCCATGATCATCATCGCCCTGCACGCGCTGTCCCGGGCCGGCGTCCTGTCTCCCCTGGGCAGCGGCCTGGGCGAGGCGGGCATGTGGCCCGAGCTGCTGGCAGTGGGGCTGGCAGTCGTCAGCGCCGCACTCGCGGGCGCGGCGCTGCTCTACCGCCCCCGCCGGGTGAGTCCGGCCGCCGCGCGCGCCTGACGGGCGACGGCGCAACGGCCGTCAAGGGCCGCCAAGGGCGCGGGCCGAGACCCTGACCTGGTCTCGGCCCGCGCCCTTGGCGGCCCTTGACGCGCGGGGCCGTCGGCGTGCGGGCCCGCTCCTCCTCCGGCGCAGGCGGCGCGGCGGGCGTGAACCCTTTTCGGCCCCGGACCGATACCGGTTCAGTCCTTGGCCGAATAGTGGCGCAGGACCAAGGCGGGCAGCACGAACCAGCAGATCATGAACCAGGCGACCAGCCCGGTGACGACCCAGGGGACGGCGGAGTTGTGCAGCGCGATGCGCAGGATCAGCAGCAGCGCGGAGGCGACCGTCGCCAGCAGGAGGATGATCCCCAGCAGGGCCAGGCGGGAGGCCCACATGACCGTCTCCGGTTTCAGCCGGTGCCCGGTGACCAGCCGGTGAAAGGTCACCGTACCGATCAGCGCGCCGGTCGTGGCGGCCCCCAGCAGGACCGTCACCACGTAGATGACCTTGTCCGTCGGCTCCAGCGTGGCGAAGCGCGGGGTGAAGACGACGGTGAGCAGGAACGCGAAGAGGATCTGTACCCCGGTCTGGATGACCCGGACCTCCTGCAGAAGTTCGTTCCACCGCCGGTCGGCCCGCTCCTCCGGTGACTCGTGGCGCCCCTGGGAGGTGTCACGCGGTCCCAGCGGCGCCACCCGGAGCCCCCTCGTGCTTCTCCTCGGTACGGAACACCAGCTCGCTGTCCTTCACCTCCACGCGCACCGCGCCGCCCTCCGACAGCGCGCCGTCCAGCAACAGCCGCGAGAGCGCGTTGTCGACCTCGCGCTGGATGGTGCGCCGCAGCGGCCTGGCGCCGTATTCGGGCTGGTGGCCGCGGTGCGTGAGCCAGTCCACGGCACCGGGGGTGAACTCGATGGAGATGTCCTGGGCGCGCAGCCTGCGGGTGGTCCCGTCGAGCAGCAGGCCGGTGATCTGCCGCAGCTGGTCGTCGGTGAGCCGGCGGAAGACGATGATCTCGTCGAGCCGGTTGAGGAATTCCGGGCGGAAGTGTTCGCGCAGGGATCCCAGCGCCCGCTCCCGCGCGCCGTCGCCCGCCTCCGCCCCCGTGACGTCCGGGCCGAAACCGAGCACCCCGCGGCCGCCGCTCAGCGCCTCGGAGCCGAGATTGCTCGTCATCACGACCACGGTGTTCTTGAAGTCGACACGGCGGCCCTGGGAGTCGGTCAGATGCCCGTCGTCGAGGACCTGGAGCAGGATGTTGAAGACATCGGGGTGCGCCTTTTCGACCTCGTCGAGCAGCAGCAGCGCATAGGGGTGGTGGCGTACCGCCTCGGTCAGCTGGCCCGCGTCCTCGTGGCCGACGTATCCCGGGGGAGCACCGACCAGCCGGCTGACCGTGTGCCGCTCCTGATACTCGCTCATGTCCAGGCGCACCATCCGCTCCTCGCTGCCGAACAGCGCCTCGGCGAGCGCGCGGGCCAGCTCGGTCTTGCCGACACCCGTCGGGCCGAGGAAGAGGAAGCTGCCGATCGGGCGGTCGGGGTCTGCGAGCCCGGCCCGGGACCGCAGGATCGCCTCGGAGACGGCCGTGACCGCGTCGTCCTGGCCGATCACCCGGGTGTGCAGCCGTTCCTCCAGGCCGAGCAGCAGCTCCTTCTCCTCCTGGGTCAGACTGCTCACCGGCACACCGGTCTGCCGCGACACGATCTCGGCGATGTCCTCGGCGGTGACCCGCACGATCCGGCGGTCGGTCGGCGGCTCGCCCCGGCCGGCCTCGATCCGCGCGGTGAGGGCGGCGACCCGGTCGCGCAGCTCGGTGGCCCGCTCGTACTGCTCGGCGGCGACCGCCTGGTCCTTGTCCCGCACCAGCTGCTCCCGCTCGCGTTCCAGATCGCGGACGTCGGTGGCCTTGGCTCCCGAGCGGAGCCGGACCCGTGCGCCCGCCTGGTCGAGCAGGTCGATCGCCTTGTCGGGCAGGAAGCGGTGGGCGATATAGCGGTCCGAGAGTTCGACCGCGGCGAGCAGTGCCTCGTTCGTGTAGCGGACCTGGTGATGCGCCTCGTAGCGGTCCTGCAGCCCGCGCAGGATCTCCACCGTGTCGGCGACGTCCGGCTCGGGCACGAGGATGGGCTGGAAGCGGCGGGCGAGCGCGGCGTCCTTCTCGATGTTGCGCCGGTACTCCTCCAGCGTGCTGGCGCCGATGACATGCATCTCGCCGCGGGCCAGGGCGGGCTTGAGCATATTGCTCGCCTCCAGGGAGCCGCCGTCCCCGCTGCCGCCGCCGGCGCCGACGACCGTGTGCAGCTCGTCGATGAAGACGATCAGCGACTCGGGGTGCGCCCGGACCTCCTCGATGATGGCGTTCATCCGCTCCTCGAAGTCACCGCGGTAGCGGGTGCCGGCGACCACGGACGTCAGGTCCAGGGCGACGACGCGCCGACCCGACAGGTTCTCGGGAACGTCGCCGTCGGCGAGGCGCTGGGCCAGGCCCTCGACGATCGCCGTCTTTCCCACTCCCGCGTCACCGACCAGCACCGGGTTGTTCTTCCCCCGGCGCGACAGCACCTCGATGGTCTGCTCGATCTGGTCCTCGCGGCCGATGACCGGATCGATCCGGCCCGCCCGGGCCAGGTCGGTCAGATCGCGGCTGAACTTGTCCAGGGTCGGTGTGTCGTGCTTCGGCGGGGTGCCGTGCTCGGAGGCCACGTGCGGGACCCCGTGGCCGCTCTGCGGCGCGGCCTGCGGGTCGAAGTGGGCGAGGTTCAGAATGCGCCCGGCCGCCGAGTCCATGTTGGCCGCCAGCGCGTCCAGGACGTGCTCCGGGCCGATGTACGAGGCGCCGTTGTCCCGCGCCAGGTCGTGCGCGCCCAGCAGCGCCCGCTTGACCGCGGGGGTCACGGCGACGCTGGACTGCTTCGGCCCCGAACCGGCGCTGCTGTCGATCTCGGCCGCCAGCGCGTCGGGGTCCGTCCCCGCCTGTTGCAGCAGGGTGCGGGTCGGTTCGGCGGCGAGGGCGGCCCGCAGCAGGTGCTCGGTGCCGAGCTCCGGGCTGCCGTGCTCGGCGGCGTAAGCGGCGGCGGAGGTCACCAGGTCCCGGGCGGGGCCGCTCATCATGCGCGCGATGTCCGCCTGCCGGGGCGCGGGCTGCCCCGGTTCACCGCTCGCGGACGGCGCGGCACCGAAGAAGCGGGCGAGGAAGTCACCGAACGAGTCCGGGCCGTAGCCCTCCGGACCCATGAATCCATTGCTCATGCGTGTCCGTTCCGCTGCCACGGCGGTACCGCGACATGCTGCCTGGTCGGGTTCCCTGTGCTGTTGCCGCGTGCTCTTGTCCGGCGGATGCCCGCGAGCGGCGACGCCGCACACGCACATGGCTCCACTGCTTCAGGATCAGGGCCCGCCACCCCATCCGCACCCGGGCGGATGGGAGCCGCACGCCCGCGTCCGGCGGCGCTCGCCGCGCGGGCGCGGCCGTTGGGCCGTGTGGCGCTTCCGGATGGCGCGGGTGCCCGGAACGCACTTGGCTCGCAGTGGTCATGACGAGGCACGGTGTTCGGAGGGACGCGCGGATGGCCGTGGAGAGTGTTCCGGCCGGTGACGGCGAGCAGCTGCTGCAGGAGTTCCTGACCGCCGTCCACACCGCGCCCCCCTCACGCTTCCTCGCCCTGGTCGACCGCTACGCCGCCCGGATCGGTCTGCGCCGGGTGGACGTCCACCTCGTGGACCTCCAGCAGCGGCAGCTGACGCCGCTCGCCGGCGGGGAACCGCTCCTGGTGGACGAGTCGCTGGCCGGCTGGGCCTACCGCACGCTGGCGCTGCGCGTCGAGGAGAGCCCCGCCGGCCCTCTCATCGCCTGGCTGCCGCTGGTCAACGGCGCGGACCGGCTGGGCGTGGTGGGGGTGCACGTCGACGCCCTGGACGGCGCCGTGCTGCGCCGCTGCCGCACCCTGGTGGCGGTCCTGTCCATGGCGATCACCTCCCAGCGCGGGATCAGCGACCACGTGGTGCGCAAGACCCGCACGGACACCATGACGCTGCCCGCCGAGCTGGTGCGCTCCCTGCTGCCCCCGCGGACCGTCGGCAGCGACCGGGCGGTGTCCACCGGCGTCCTGGAACCGGCCTACGGGCTGGGCGGAGACGCCTTCGACCACGCGCTGACCGAGTCGACGCTGCATGCGGTGATCCTCGACGCGATGGGACACAACCTCGCCTCGGGGCTGACCACGTCGATCGCCATGGCCGGCTGCCGCAGCGCGCGCCGGATGGGCGCCGCGCTGCCGGAACTCGTCAAGACCGTGGACGCGGTGCTCGCCGAGTGGCTGCCCGAGCAGTACTGCACCGGCATCGCCGCCCGGCTGGATCTCACCAGCGGGGTGCTGACCTGGTGCAACTGCGGCCATCCGCCGCCCCTGCTGATCCGCGACCACCAGGTCCACAAGGCGCTGGAGCGCCCGAGCGAACCTCCGATGGGCATGCCCGCCACACTCGCCGACGCCCCGCGCACGGTCCACCGGGAGGCCCTGGAGCCGGGGGACCGGGTGCTGCTGTACACCGACGGTGTGACCGAGGCCCGCACGGCCGGTGGCGGCCGCTTCGGCCTGGCCGGGTTCACCGACTCCATCATCCGGGCCACCGCGGTCGGCGAGCTCGCCTCGGAAGCGCTCCGTCAGCTGATCCACGTCATTCTGGAGAGCCGGCACGGCGGGCTGAGCGACGACGCCACGATCCTGCTCCTGGAGTGGCAGCCGCTGGGGAGGCGCTGAGCCGGGTGGCCGGCCGATGGCGCGGCGTCACATCTCCTGGTGGATCCGGTCCAGATCGGCGGTGAGCGCATCGAGCCAGATCACCGAGTCGAGGAGCAGCGCGGCCGAGAGCGCGCGGGCCTCCCGGTCCGGGCCGTGCCGCGGCACGGCCGGGGCCACCGCCAGCAGCGCGCGGATGTCGAGCGGCCGGGCGTCGGCCCGGGGGACCTCGCCGTCCGAGCGCAGATGCCGGGCGAGGGACCGGTAGTCGGCCGCCGTCCGGTCGGCCGCGTGGCGCAGCCAGGTGCCGACCTCCTGCGGGGCGATCCGGCCCGGCCGGCCGGGCAGCAGCCGTTCGCCGCGCCGGGCGTCCGCCCCGGCGACCAGCACCGAGGGCCAGTCCGGCTGCCAGGCACTCTCGTCCCGCAGCTCGCAGTGGTACTGGGCCAGGCTCTCCTGCGCGAGGACGAGGGCCCGGTTGATCTCCAGGCAGTCCGCACTGCCGGAGCGGTCGACGACCCGTGCGGTGGTGTACCCGATGGCGTCGGCGATGGCCGAGCACAGCCCCGCCATGCTGCGGCGCACCTCGCGGCCCGCGCCCCGCGGCCAGGCCACCAGCCCGCAGGCCAGCCCGATGAGGCTGCCGACCAGCACATCCACCAGCCGGACCGGGGCCAGTTGCCAGGTGACGGGGGAGACCTGTGCGAACAGCGTGGCGACGACCAGCGTGAATCCGCCCTGCGCCCAGGCCAGCCCGCGCAGCGGCCCCGCGATGAACGCCACCAGCATCACCACCGGCAGCACGAGTGCGTACACCGTGTCCCGGTCGTGGACCAGCACCAGCAGCCCCCCTGCCAGCACCGCACCGACCAGGGTGCCGGCCAGCGCCTGGCGGACCGCGGACCAGGTCTCCAGGCTGGTGGTACGGGTCAGGGTGAGCGTGGCCAGCAGCACCCAGAAGCCGTGCTGCAGATCGAGGAGCCCGGCGACGAGCCGTGCGGCGGCCAGGCCGAGTGCGAACCGGCAGGCGTTCTGGAAGATCACCGAGCGGGGGGTGAGGTGGGTGGTCAGCCGTTGCCACCACAGCTCGTGGAAGCGCGCCCGCGCATAGGAGAAGGTGTGCCCGGCGGGGCTTCGTTCGACGGACCGGTCGCCCAGCAGCAGCCGGGTGGCCAGCGCGAGGACGACGGCGCTGTCGGCGGCCTGCACCACCTGGGACCGGCGGCGCAGGTAGACCAGCCGGTCGTCGCCGCTCAGCCGCTCCAGGGCGTCCACGGCCCGGTGGGCCCGCACCGGCGCCAGCTCGCTCTGCAGGACGGCGGCGGACGGCCCCTCACCGGGCCGCAGCCGCTTGCCCCGCCGCAGGGCCTGTGCCGCCGCCCGGGCGGCGTCGCTGATGCCCTGGAGCAGCACCACGGTCTCCGGGTGGTAGACGTACTGCGGCCCGACCGAGGCGTGCAGGGCCTCCAGCCGGGCCAGCAGGGTGCGCACCGCCTCGGTCGCATGCGCCATGGCCTTGTGGGTGAGGGTGGGGGAGGCGGGCAGGTCGGCCGGCGGCACCCGGGACGGGCGCAGTGCGTCCCCGGTCTGGTGCGCCCGGTCGAGCGCCCGGACGGGAAGCGGCCCGCCGTGATGGTCCGCCAGGCGCGCCGCGGCGTCGGCCGCATCGGCCAGCAGCCGGCAGAACGGCGGGGTGTCCGGTTCGGGCAGCAGGAAGCGCTGGGCCAGCGCGAGCAGGACCGCGCCCAGCAGGAAGCCGGACAGCCGCTGGCCGAGCGCTTCCGGGGCGTAGGGCGGGAAACACGGCAGGATGTAGAGCAGTTGCATCCCGGGGGCCGCCCCGGCGATCCGTGGTCCGGTGGTGCCCGCGTACGCCACCAGGAATCCGATGACGAGCATGCCGAGGACGGCGGCCCACGTCTGTACGGCGAGCAGCGTGCCCAGGGTGACGAGCGCCAGCCCGGCGGGGATCGCCATGAGCGCGGTCGTGGCCCGCTGGCGTCCGGACCCCGGGATCCGGGCGAGCACGCCCAGCGACACCACGGTGAACATGGCGTAGACAGACATCACGGTCAGCCCGAGGGCGTAGCGGCAGACGTAGAAGGCCAGGCACGAGGCCACCGTCACCCGCAGCGCGTTGCCGACCACGGAGCGGTGTCCGCGCAGGACCTGCCGTCCGTGCTCCAGCAGGTAGCGCAGTCTGTGCCGCACCATCCGGGCGGGCCCGCCGGCCGACGGCCGCGGCCCGGACCGCGGGGAAGTTCCCTGTAGCCGGCTCACCTTTCCACTATTGGCCAGCGGCTCGCCGTCCGCACCGCGCGGGCGGCGGGGGAAGGCCTCGCGGCACCCGGCGGACCGGGGTGGGAGAAGGCGCCGGGCACGCCGGGTGCCCCCGAAGAAGGCCTCTCGCGGGGTGCACACGGGTGCAGGGAACGGGAGTGCGGGGGAGGGGAGTTGGCGATGTCCCGGGCGGGCAGGCGCGGAAGCGGACCGTACACTGCGGGGCGTGACGGACAAGAAGGCGGGCGCCGTGAGCGCCGGCGATGCGGAGCGACCTGCACTGCCGGCCACCGGCTGGGCGGTGCTGGGCCTGCTCTCCTTCGGTGAGGAACTGTCCGGCTACGACCTGAAGAAACGGTCGGACCGGTCGCTGCACTTCTTCTACTGGAGCCCGTCCTTCAGTCAGATCTACGGCGAGCTGAAGCGCCTGGAGAAGGCCGGTTACGCCAGTTCCCGGACGGTCGCCCAGGAGACCGGCCACCGCGACAAGCGGGTCTATGTGATCACCGACGAGGGGATGGCGGCGGTCCGCCACTGGGTGCGTGAGGCGCCGGTGGAACCCCCGGTCCTCAAGCACGGGGTGATGCTGCGGCTCTGGCTCGGCCATCTGCTGGAGGGCGACCGGATGCGTGAAGTGCTGGGCCGTCACCGGGAGTACGCGGAGACGATGCGCCGGCGCGCCGAGGCGGACGGGGCGGCTGCCCGTGCCGAAGAGGCCCGGTCCTGCCCCTCACTCGTCCTGAAGTGGTCGGAGCGGTACTACACCGCCGAGCGGGATCTGGCCGACGCCATGCTCGCCGACCTGGACGAGCGGGACCGCAGGCTCCCGTAGGGGCGGATCCGCAGGGCGCCCGGCGGACCGGCGAGGGGCGGACCGGCGGGCGCAGGCCGGCTAGGCCCCCCTTGCGCCCTCGGTCCCCGGCGTCAGGAGG
This sequence comes from Streptomyces lydicus, assembly GCF_004125265.1. Classification (GTDB taxonomy): domain Bacteria; phylum Actinomycetota; class Actinomycetes; order Streptomycetales; family Streptomycetaceae; genus Streptomyces; species Streptomyces lydicus_C. The sequence goes on along the minus strand of NZ_RDTE01000003.1, from coordinate 461,417 downwards.
CTGCCAGCACCCGCGCGCGGCACTCGGCCGGGGTTCCCCACGCGTCCCGCAGCGGGCGGGCCTTGCGGATCCACAGCGAGAGGTCCAGTTCCGCGGTGTAACCGACGGCGCCGTGCACCTGGAGTGCCGTAAGCGCCGCGGCATGGGCGGCCTCTCCCGCCGCGACCTTCGCCGCCGCCACCTCCCGGCCGGCCGACGGGGCATCCGCCGCCAGGGCCAGGGCCGCCGCGTACACCAGCGGCTGCGCGAACTCCAGCCCGATCAGGGTGTTGGCAAGCCGGTGTTTGACCGCCTGGAACGAGCCGATGGGCCGGTGGAACTGGGTGCGCTGCTTGGCGTAGGACACCGTCGCCGCCAGCAGGGCCCGGCCGAGGCCGAGGGACTGCGCGGCGGTGACGAGCCGTGCGACCTCGACGGCGTGTGCGGCGGCCGCGGCCACCGCGGGGCCCGTCGCCAGCACGTCGCCGCCGAGCGGGCGCGCCGGCCGCCGGGCGGGATCGAGCGAGGCCTGCACGGGTCCGTGGGCGACCGTACGGCGCACCGTGTCGCCCTCGACGACGAGGACGGCATCGGCGGCATCCGCGTCCACGGCGAACGGGCCTCGGACGCACAGGCTCACCACGGCATCGCCCGCGGCGATCCGCGGCAGCAGCTCCGGGGCCGTGGCACTCTCGCCGAGACGCTCCAGGAAGGCGGCCGCGGCCACCGTCTCCGCCAGCGGCCCCGGTACGGCGTGCCGCCCCAACTCCACGAAGGACAGCGCCAGTTCGACCGGCAGCGGTCCCATCCCGCCGTGCCGCTCCGGCACGGCCAGCGCGAACACGCCCGCCGCCGCGATCCGCGCCCACAGCTCACGGCCCGGCTTGTGCTCGCCGGCCGCCCAGGCCCGCGCCACGGCCGGGGTGCCACACGCCCCCAGCAGGGCGTCCAGCGTACGGGCGAACTCCCGCTGCTCAGCGGTCGCAAGGAAGCGCATCAGCGGCGTCCCTTCGGCAGACCGAGCAGCCGCTCGGCGATGATGTCGCGCTGGATCTCGTTGGTGCCGGCATAGATCGGCCCGGCCAGGGAGAAGGTGTACCCCTCGGCCCAACTCCCGTGCGCGGGCGCCTCGTCGGCGTCATCGGCGAGCATGCCGTACGGGCCGAGCAGGTCCAGGGCGGTCTCGTGCAGGGCGATGTCGAGCTCGGACCAGAAGACCTTGTTCAGGCTGGACTCGGCGCCGATCGACCCGCCGGCGGCGAGCCGGGAGGCGTGGGCGTAGGCGAACAGCTGATACGCCCTGGCGCCGATCAGTGCGTCGGCGACCCGCTCGCCGAGCGCCGGGCCTGCCGTCTGTGGCGCCTCGCGCCACAGCGCGGCCAGCCGTCCGGCGGCCGCGGTGAAGCGGCCCGGACTGCGGAGCGTCAGGCCGCGTTCGTTGCCTGCGGTGCTCATGGCGACCTGCCATCCCCGGCCCGGCTCCCCGATGACGTCCGCATCCGGCACGAAGACCTCATCGAGGAAGAGTTCGGCGAAGGCCGGCTTGCCGTCCAGCCGGCCGAGGGGGCGCACCGTCACGCCCGGCGCGTCCAGCGCGAACATCAGATAGCTGAGCCCCTGGTGCGGGCGGGCGGCGTCCGGGTCGCTGCGGAACAGCCCGAAGGCGCGGTCGGCGAAGGCGGCCCGGGACGACCAGGTCTTCTGCCCGTTCAGCAGCCAGCCGCCGTCGGTCCGTACGGCGGTCGAGCGCAGTGACGCCAGATCCGACCCCGACTCCGGCTCCGACCAGGCCTGCGCCCAGATGACCTCGCCGCGCGCCATGGGGCCAAGGACGCGGGCGCGTTGCTCGTCGGTGCCGTGCTCGAAGAGGGTGGGAGCGAGGAGGCTGATGCCGTTCTGGCCGACCCGCCCGGGGGCGCCCGCGGCGTAGTACTCCTCCTCGAAGAGCAGCCACTGCAGGAGCGAAGCGCCCCTGCCGCCGTACTCCTCGGGCCAGGAGACCACCGACCAGCGGTCCGCGGCGAGCCGGTGCTCCCACTCCCGGTGGGCGGAGAAGCCCTCCGCGGTCTCCAGTGACGGCAGCGGAACGGCGGGCACCTGCGCGCTGAGCCAGGCACGGGCCTCGGCCCGGAAGGCCTCGTCCGCGGCGGTGAGGTCGAGGTCCATCAGGCCCCCGCCTCCCGGGCGGCGACCGCCTGAGGCCCCCGCGGAACACCGCTCGGGAGTGCGTCGTGGTGGTGGGCAGCGGGCATCCGCCCTCCTTCCCTGGCAAGCCCCGAGAGGCGCTTCCCTAACAAGTGTTTGGTAGATTAACGTACCGGCAGAGCGGCGTCGAGGCCCCGTCACCGTCGGGAGCCCCGGCCCCGGAGACCGCAGCAGGCTGCGGGAAGAGGAGGCTCACGGATGACACCGCCGCCCTATGTGCCCGGCCACCATCTGCTCGACGGGCGGACCGCCGTCATCACCGCGGCCGCCGGAGCCGGCATCGGCGGGGCCACCGCCCGCAGATTCCTGGAGGAAGGCGCCCGGGTGGTCCTCGGTGACGCCCACGCGCGCCGGCTGCGGGCCACCGCCGAGGCACTGGCCGGGGAGTTCGGCGCCGGCCAGGTGGCGTCACTGCCCTGCGACGTCACCGACGAGGGCCAGGTGAGCGCCCTGCTGGACGCCGCCGAGGAGCGCCACGGCCGCCTCGACATCGTGGTCAACAACGCCGGGCTCGGCGGCACCGCCGACCTCGTCGAGATGACCGACACCCAGTGGGACGCGGTCCTCGACGTGACCCTGAACGGCACCTTCCGCTGCACCCGGGCCGCCCTGCGCCGGATGAAGGCCGACGGCCGCGGCGGCGTGATCGTCAACAATGCCTCGGTCGTCGGCTGGCGTGCCCAGCGCGGCCAGGCCCACTACGCCGCGGCCAAGGCCGGGGTGATGGCGCTGACCCGGTGCGCCGCCATGGAGGCCGCCGAGTACGGCGTACGCGTCAACGCGGTCTCGCCCAGCCTCGCGATGCACCCGCACCTGGCGAAGGTGACCACGCCCGAGCTGCTGGCGGAGCTCACCGAGCGGGAGGCGTTCGGCCGCTGGGCCGAACCCTGGGAGGTCGCCAACGTCATCGTCTTCCTGGCCGGCGACTACGCCTCCTACATGACCGGGGAAACGGTGTCGGTCAGCTCCCAGCATGCGTGAGGCGCGGTGGGCCGGGCGCCCTGCGACCCCGGGCGGACCGCCCACCGGTACCCGCCGGCGGCGGCCGGCACCACCTTGCGGATCCGGCCGCCACCGTCGCAGAATCCGAACCGAGGAGACCCCATGCCCGAGGCCTATATCGTCGACGCGGTCCGTACCCCGGTGGGCAAGAAGGGCGGCGGTCTGTCGGCCGTCCACCCCGCCGATCTGGGCGCCCATGTGCTGACGGCGCTGATGGCGCGCAGCGGCGCCGATCCGGCCGCCGTGGAGGACGTCGTCTTCGGCTGCCTGGACACCGTGGGCCCGCAGGCCGGGGACATCGCCCGGACCTGCTGGCTGGCCGCCGGACTGCCCGAGGAGGTGCCCGGCGTCACCGTGGACCGCCAGTGCGGCTCCTCGCAACAGGCCGTGCACTTCGCGGCGCAGGGCGTGCTCTCCGGCACCCAGGACCTGGTGGTCGCGGGCGGTGTGCAGAACATGTCGCAGATCCCGATCGCCTTCGCCAGCCGGCAGGCCGCCGCCCCGCTCGGACTGACCGAGGGCCCGTTCGCCGGCTCCGAGGGCTGGCGGGCCCGCTACGGCGAGGCACCCGTCAACCAGTTCCACGGCGCCGAACTCATCGCCGACGAGTGGGGAATCTCCCGTGCGGACATGGAGGAGTTCGCGCTGCGCTCGCACCGCCGGGCCGTCCGCGCCCTCGACGAGGGCCGCTTCGACCGGGAGATCGTCGCCTACGGGGAAGTCACCGCCGACGAAGGACCGCGCCGCCACACCTCACCGGAGAAGATGGCCGCGCTGCCACCCGTCGTCGAGGGCGGCCGGCTGACCGCGGCGGTCTCCTCACAGGTCTCCGACGGCGCGGCCGCCCTGCTGCTCGCCTCCGAGCGGGCAGTGGCCGAGCACGGCCTCACCCCGCGCGCCCGTATCCACCATCTGTCGGTGCGCGGTGCGGACCCCATCCGGATGCTGTCCGCGCCGATCCCGGCGACGGCGTATGCGCTGAGAAAGACGGGGATGTCCCTCGGCGACATCGACCTGGTCGAGATCAACGAGGCGTTCGCGCCCGTGGTGCTGGCCTGGATCGAGGAGACCGGCGCCGACCCGGAGCGGGTCAATGTCAACGGCGGCGCCATCGCGCTGGGCCATCCGCTCGGTGCGACCGGCGTCCGGCTGATGACGACCCTGCTGCACGAACTGGAACGCACCGGCGGCCGGTTCGGCCTGCAGACCATGTGCGAGGGCGGCGGTCAGGCCAACGTCACCATCATCGAACGCCTCTGACGCCCGGTTCGGCGGCCCCGGTTGCCGCCCGCCGTACGTACCGACGGGCCTGCCGCGCACCACCGTGGCCCGGCCGGGGAGACCACCCTCCCCGCCCGGGCCACGGCGTCCCGTTCAGCGCGGCAGCGTGCCCAGCGCCGCCCGCGCCTCGGCCATGATCCGGTCGACGAGCTCCGCGCAGGACGGCAGATCCTCGATCACGCCGGCGACCTGACCGGAAGCCATCACCCCGAGATCGGTACGGCCCTCGACCATCGAGGCCTTGAGCAGCATCGGGGTGTTCGCGGCCAGCAGGACCTGGCTCCAGGAGAGCTCCCGGCCGTGCTTCATCGCCAGGCCGTCCCGGACCATCCGCGGCCAGCTCAGGCCGGAGAGCTTCCTGAACGACGCGGCCCGCCGGACGGCTCCGAGCAGCGCGGTGGCGCGCCCTGACCGCTCCAGCGCCTCGACCAGCTCACTGCGCAGCATCCGGTGCGGCAGACCGTCCACCTTGGTGGTGACGGTGACGTCCGCGACGCCCGCCGCCAGATAGCGGTCCTGCACGGCCCGCGGCACGGTGCTGTCCGACGTCAGCAGGAAGCGGGTGCCCATGGCGATACCGGCCGCGCCGTAGGCGAGCGCCGCGACCAGGCCCCGGCCGTCGAAGAAGCCGCCCGCGGCGATCACCGGGATACCGACCGCGTCCACGACCTGCGGAAGCAGCACGCTCGTGGCGACCTTCCCGGTGTGGCCGCCGCCCTCCCCGCCCTGGACGACGACCGCGTCCGCGCCCCAGGCGGCGACCTTCTCGGCATGGCGGCGGGCGCCCACGGACGGGATGACGACGACCCCCGCGTCCTTCAGCCGGGCGATCAGCTCACGGGAGGGCGCCAGCGCGAACGAGGCGACCCGGACGCCCTCCGCCACGATCAGGCGCACCCGCTCGTCCGCGTCCGCCGCGTCCGCGCGGAGGTTGACCCCGAAGGGCGCGTCCGTACGGGACGCCACCTCGCGGATCGCCGTACGCAGCTGAGCGACGGTCATGGTGGCCGAGGCGAGAATCCCCAGGGCGCCCGCCTCGGCCGCGGCCGAGACCAGCCGGGGTCCCGCCACCCACCCCATGCCGGTCTGCACCAGGGGGTGGCGCACCCCGACGAGCCGGGTCAGCGGCGTCTCGATCCGGACGTCCGTCATGCCGCCGGCACCTCGCGCTCGCGCCGCCCCTCCGGGTCGAGGACCGTACGGATCAGCCGGAGTTCGGTGTCGGTGGGCTCCCGGGTGAAGGGCACCTTGTCGGGCAGCGCGAGCGGGAACCCGGTGGCCTCCAGGACCTCCTCGACCGTCACGCCGGGATGCACACCGGCCAGCCGCATCGCGCGGTCGGCGGTCTCGAAGTCGAAGACCCCGAGGTCGGAGACGACGCGCGGAATGCGGTGGTAGCGGGTCGCGGACGGCCCGGCGGCGGCCGCGCTGTCGTATCCGACCCCGCAGATCATGTCGACCTTCTCGACGAAGACCCGCTTCGAGTGTTTCGGCACCCAGTAACTGACCGGATTGTTGAGGGTGTTGACCGGGGCGCCGCGGACCCCCAGGAGCTGGCGGTCGGGCTGCTCCCACGCCCCGATGCAGGAGATGTTCTGGTTGCCGAAGCGGTCGAGCTGGCTCGCGCCCATCATCACATGGCGCCGGCCGCCGGTGACCATGGTGAGGTGCCGGCGGTAGGGCAGCCAGCCCTCGGCCGAGCCGTCCGCGCCGACGATCATGGCCTCGCCGTCGGTGAGGAGCAGATCGGGGGAGAAGGTGCACCGGGCGAGCCGGGCGCCGATCGACGGAATCAGGCCCATCGGGCCGGCCAGTACCTCGCCGTCGTCGCGCCAGGCCTCGGCGCAGGCGATGACGCAGTACTCGGCGCGGGTCGTCGTGGTGGGGGTAGCGCTCACTGCTGCTCCTCGTGCCAGGATTCGACCGCGGACCAGTACGCCTTCTCGTCCCCCGACAGGAACCGCTCGGCGAACTCGGCCCAGGGCGTGGTGGCGTACAGCTTCTGGAAGGGCTCGTCACGTCCGTAGTCGGGGACGCAGGAGGTGAAGTGCGCGCCGTTCGGGGCCTCCACCACTCCGGTGACCGCATGGCGGCTGACCAGGAGGGTCTGCGGGGCGGCCGTGGCGAAGTCGTCCACGAGCCGTTCGCAGGAGACATACGCACTGTCCGCGGCCTCGCAGAACAGATCGTCGAAGTACGGGTCGGGGCCCAGGTACTGGCCGTTGCCGAGCCGGTCGGCACGGTTGAGATGGACCAGCGCCGCGTCCATGCGCAGGGCCGGCACCGCGACGAACGTCTCGCCGTCCTCATAGGGCGAGGTGACGGTCTTCAGGCCGGGGTTGACGCGCATCACGTCCGAGCCGAGGCCGGACCGCACGGGCAGGAACGGCAGCCGGTTGGCGGCGGCGTGCAGGCCCCACATGAACATCGCCTCGTCGATCTCCCGCAGCTCGAACGCACCGCGCTGACGGGCCGCGCGGAAGTGCGGTTCGAGGGGGATCGAGTCGAGGGTCGCGAACGCGGCGACCAGGGTGCGGATCCTGCCCGCGGCGGCGAGCAGGCCGACATCGGGGCCGCCGTAGGAGATCACGGTCAGATCGGTGATGTCGGAGCGCAGCAGCGCCCGCACCAGCGCCATCGGCTTGCGGCGCGAACCCCAGCCGCCGATGCCGAGGGTCATCCCGCTGCGCAGCCGCGAGACGACGTCCTCGGGCGTCATGGTCTTGTCGGTCACGGTCAGCCTTCCTTCGTCGGGGTGGTGCCCGGCGCACCGAAGGTGTCGCGGACGCGGTCGGCGACACCGCTGAGGTTCGCCTCGAAGGTGAAGCCCTGCTCGAAGCGGTAGCTGCGTCCCACGTCGACGGGGTCGATGCCGTTGAGGGCGGCCTTGGCCAGCCGGAGCAGAAAGCCGTCCTTCCGGGCGATCTCCCGGGCCAGATCCCGTGCGGCGCCCGGCAGTTGCGCGCGCGGGACGACCTGCCAGACCGAGCCGTGCGCCTGCAGTTCGGCGGCGGTGACGGTGCGGGAGGTGTAGTAGAGCGCGCGCATCAGGTGCTGCGGGACCAGCCGGGCCAGATGGGTGGCCGCGCCGAGCGCGCCGCGGTCCAGCTCCGGGAGCCCGAAGGTGGCGTCGTCGCTGGCCACGATCGCGTCCGCGTTCCCGACGAGGCCGATGCCGCCACCCAGGCAGAAGCCGTGCACCGCCGCGACGACGGGGACCTCGCAGGCGTAGACCGCCGAAAACGCCTCGGCACAGCCGCGGTTGGCACCGAGCAGGGCACCGTGCCCGCCGGACGCGGTGTCCCGTTGCATCTCCTTGATGTCGACCCCCGCATTGAAGCCGCGGCCGTTCGCGGTGAGGACGACGCAGCGGACGCCGGGGTCGCGGCCGGCCGCGCGCACGGCCGCGGCGAGGTCGTACCAGCCCTGTACGGGAAGGGCGTTGACCGGCGGGAAGTCGACGGTGACGACGGCGACGCCCTGATCAGGCTTGGAGGTGGAGACACCCATGAGCAGATCAGCTACCTTTCCACCAAGCGTTTGTTAGGTAGCGAAGTTAGCAGCGGATGGTGCGCTGCGGGAGGGGTGCTCCGTGAGCCTGGCTCTCGATCTGTCCGGGCGGCTGGCCGTCGTCACCGGCGGCACCCGCGGCGTCGGCGCGGGTATCGCCCGCGCCTTCCTGCGGGCCGGTGCGGAGGTCGTCGTCTGCGCGCGCAGGCCACCGGACGCCCCCGTCACGGCGGCCGGCCGCACTGCGCAGTTCCGCCCTCTGGACCTGCGCGACCAGTCCGCCGTCCACGCCTTCTTCGCCCGGCTCGCGGACGATTACGGCCGGCTGGACTGCCTGGTCAACAACGCCGGAGGCACGCCGTACCGGCTGCTGGGGGAGGGGGGACCCGAGCGGCACGCCCGGGTGGTCGCGCTCAACCTCCTGGCCCCGCTGACCGCCTCGCTCGCCGCCTACGAGGTGCTGCGGGGCGGGCCGGCCGGCGGTTCGGTCCTCATGATCGGCAGCGTCAGCGGCACTCGCCCCTCGCCCGGCACCGCCGCCTACGGCGCGGCCAAGGCGGGTCTGGACCACCTCGCCCGCTCCATGGCTGTCGAATGGGCCCCCGACGTCCGGGTCAACACCCTCGTCCTCGGCATGGTGCGCACCGAACTCGCCGCCCTGCACTACGGCGACGAGGCGGGCATCGCGGCCGTCGGCGCCACCGTCCCGCTCGGCCGGCTCGCCGAACCCGCCGAGATCGGCGACGCCTGTGTGTTCCTCGCCTCCGACCGGGCCGCCTACCTGACCGGGGCGAGCCTGCTCGTCCACGGCGGCGGAGAGCGCCCGGCCTTCCTCGACGCCGCCACGGTCAACCGCCCCGGGGCGTCCGATGCCGCCACGGTCAACCGCCCCGGGGCGTCGAATGCCGCCACCGTCCCTCACTCCCGCGCGTCCGCCACCGCCCGTCACCGTACGGCGCCCGACCCCGCCACCACCCACCACCCCACCACGCCCGGCTCCCCGCAGGGCACCGACCCGACGCCATGAAGGCAACTGACATGACCGGCAAAGGAGTACGGACATGACCGGCACCGGAATCTGCACGGGACGCGTGGCCGCCGTCACCGGGGCGGGCCGCGGCCTGGGCCGGGCCCACGCCCTGGCCCTCGCCGCCGAAGGCGCCCAGGTCGTGGTGAACGACCTCGGGGTGGCCCCCGACGGGGCCGGCGCCTCGGCCGGACCGGCCCAGCAGGTCGCCGACGAGATCCGGGCCCGCGGCGGCCGGGCCGTCGCCCACACCGGCGACATCACCACCACCGACGGCGCCGCCTCGCTCGTCACCACCGCCCTGGAGGCCTTCGGCCGCCTCGACACCCTCGTCAACAACGCCGGATTCCTGCGCGACCGGATGCTGGTCAACCTCGGTGAGGACGACTGGGACGCGGTCATCCGGGTCCACCTCAAGGGTCATTTCCTGCCCCTGCGGCACGCCGCGGCGCACTGGCGGGCCGAGGCCAAGGCCGGCCGCACCCCCGACGCCCGGATCGTCAACACCAGTTCGGGCGCCGGGCTGCTCGGCAGCGTCGGCCAGGGCAACTACTCCGCCGCCAAGGCCGGCATTCTCGGCCTCACCCTCGTCGCCGCCGCCGAACTCGCGCCCTACGGCGTGCAGGTCAACGCCCTCGCACCGGCCGCCCGCACCCGTATGACCGAGCAGACCTTCGCCGCGACGATGGCGGCGCCCGCCGAGGGGGAGTTCGACGCGATGGCCCCGGAGAACGTCTCCCCCCTGGTGGTCTGGCTGTCCTCCGCCGACAGCGCCGGGGTCACCGGCCGGGTCTTCGAAGCCGAGGCGGGCCGGATCACCGTGATGGAGGGCTGGCGCCCCGGCCCCACCGCGGACAGAAAGTGCCGCTGGACACCGGCCGAGGCGGGCGTGGCCGCACGCGAACTGCTGGCCGCCGCCGAGGAACCACGGCCGGTGTACGGCGCGCGCTGACGCGGGACGGGGCGGGGCCCGCCGCTCGGATCCGCGCCGGGCACGAGGACTTCTCGGCCGTCATCCGGTCACCCACCGGTCTGCGCAGCCGTCTCGCTCTTCCGTCGTCCACCTTCCACTTCGACCTTCCGCCTTCCGCCTTCCGCCTTCTGCCTTCCGTCCTCCGTCTTGTCCGTCAGCCTCTTGGAGGCTCCAGCCCCGCAAGTCGGGCGGCGCGGGCGAGCAGATCGACGAGCATGCCGAAGGTGAGCCGGCCGGTGAACGTATTGCGCTGGCTGGGGTGGTAGCTGCCGAGCACCTGGAGCTCCCGCCGCCGCCCGGTCGCGGGCAGGGTCAGCTGTACGCCGTGACCGAACGCGGGGCGGGGCCGGGGGAGCGGCCACCCCGCGTCGCCCAGTACGGGCAGCAGCGCCTGCCAGCCGAAGGCACCGAGCACCACGACCGTACGCAGGCCGGGGCTGAGGAGTTCGAGCTCCGCCGACAGCCATGGCCGGCAGGTACGCCGCTCGGCGGGCGTGGGCCGGTTGTCCGGCGGAGCGCAGTGGACCGGTGCGGTGACCCGCACTCCGTACAGCTCCAGCCCGTCGCCCCGGTGCGTCGCGGTGGGCCGGGATGCGAGCCCCACCGCATGGAGAGCGGCGAACAGGAAGTCACCGGAGGCGTCCCCGGTGAACATCCGGCCGGTGCGATTGCCCCCGTGAGCGGCGGGAGCGAGTCCCACGATGGCCAGCGCCGCACCGGACGGCCCGAATCCCGGGACGGGCCGCGCCCAGTACTCCTGGTCCCGGAACGCCGCCCGCGGATGCGCCGCGACCTCCTCGCGCCACTCCACCAGCCGGGGACAGGCGCGGCAGCGGACCAGCTGCGCGTCCAGCTCCGCGAGCCCGCCGCAGCGCCCGGCGTGATGGACGGGGAAGGCCGCCTCGTCCCTGCCGGGCGGCGGTGCCCCAGCCGCCCCGGTGTCGTTCATCCCTCCACGCTAATGCCGCATCGCGCAACGCACGCGCTGTCGTGACGCGCCGCCTGGTCGCCGCCCGGTTGCCGTCCGGGCCGCCACCGGCCTGGAGCGGGCCGGCACTCACCCCCACCAGACGCGGAACGTGGTGGACAACGCTGCGCCGTGATCTCCGCGTCGAAGACGCGGAGATCACGTGTCTCGGCTGTGTGCCGGGGCGAGGATCATCCGTGCGGGTGAAACGTTTGGAATCTCAGCCTCTACGAGTTGCCGGGCACGGTCGCCCCTATTTCCGGCAGCCCCGCGATTGATCTTGGGGCGTGCTGGTCCGGGGATTCGACGGGCTGGTGGTTCAGTTAACGCAGGTCGGCCCGTTACTCGTACCGGTACTTCAGTGAATCCGCCTCCGCCTGCTCGACGTCAGTGATCGTCAGCTCCGGCATCCGCAGTTGGGCCAGCGTCACCTCGGCCGAGGTCGGCTGGGCGTCCGTCGGCAGCCACTGCCCCGGCTTCCAGGCCCCGCTGCGCAGGAGCGACTTGGGGCAGTGCGGGTAGACCTCCTCGATCCCCAGCACCAGCGCGCTGGCCGGCGGCTTGCCCACGGCGGTCAGCTGCGACAGCAGCTCGGGGCGGGTGGAGACGCAGGCCCGGCCGTTCACCCTGAGCGTCGTGGTACGCCCCGGGATGACGAACAGCAGCCCGGCCCGTCCGGTGGCGATGACGTTCTGCAGGGTGTCCAGACGCTTGTTGCCGGTCGCGTCCGGTATCGCCACCGTCCGTGCGTCCAGGACGGCGACGAACCCGGCGGGGCCGCCGCGCGGGGAGACGTCACAGTTACCCTCGGCGTCCGCGCTGGCGACCAGGACCAGCGAGGAGCAGCCGATCAACCGCCGTGTCTGCTCGGTTAGTTCGGTCATCTGTTTGCGTATGGCCGCGTCCTTGGGCAGCTCGTAGACCCGGCGTAACGCGTCCTGATCGGGCACGGCGTCGAGGCGGAGCGAGTCGAAGGTACTGCTGGCAAGGGAGGTCGTCATGCCACCGACCCTAATGGCCCACCTGCGACTGATCTTGGTCGGTGACTGCGGGGACATAGAGACGGTCGCGCCTGCTGATCCACTTTCTCTTCGGACCGTTCCGCTCTGCGTGGACCGGGGTCCCGATGGGGGGTTGTCCCCACCTCCCCATGGGGGCGCGCCGGATGGGCAACGGCCTTTGCCTGCGGCCATCGTGTCGTATCCGGGTTTCGCTCACCTGGCGACGACGGACCGGTCATGCGGATGCGGTGGCGCATTCGGGCTGCCCGGCGGGCGTTCCCGGAGGCCTGGTGAAGCCGCAACTACAGCCAGAGGACCAACTGGCCGGAATAAAAGACCAGTTGCCGGATCGAAGGAGGAGCGGTGAATCGTCCCGGGGAGCGTGATCTCGCGCGCCGTACGGTACTGGCCGGCACAGCGGCCGCCGGTGCGGGAGCCGTGTGGGGAACTGCGGGCAGGGCTGCCGCCGACGGGCAGGGGGAGGCCATGGCGCAAGGGGCGGTGGACGCCGAGGTGGCGCGCCTGGAGCAGGGGCTGATCGCGCTCCGGCGGGACCTTCACCGGCATCCCGAGGCGCCGGGACAGGAGCGGCGCACCGCCGCTGCGGTGGCCCGGGAGCTGCGGAAAGCCGGGCTGGCCGTCACCACCGGAGTGGGCGGCCACGGCGTCGTCGGCGTCCTGCGGGGGACGCGTCCGGGCCGGACCGTCGCGTACCGGGCGGACCTGGACGCGGTGCCGCCCAAGGACATCGTCGGGGGCGGCCGGGAGGCGGCCCACTTCTGCGGGCACGACATCCACACCGTCGTGGCGCTCGGCGTCGCACAGGTCCTGGCGCGGCTGCGGCGGCAACTGGACGGAACCGTGGTGTTCCTCTTCCAGCCCGCCGAGGAGACCCTGTCGGGGGCCCGTGCACTGATCGACGCGGGTGTGCTGGAGCGCACCCGCGCGGAGGAGATCCATGCGCTGCACTGCGGGCCGTTCCCCGTCGGCCGGTTCGCCGTGACCCCCGGCTTCGGCATGCCGGGCCAGGACAAGGCGGAGGTGACCGTCTCCGGGCCGGACGCGCCCGATGCCGCACGTCGACTGGCCGACGAGATCGGCGCACTCGCCACGGTGGCACCACCGCAGACCGCCGCCGACCTCGAACGTATCGTCGCCGACGCCCAGATGCCCGACGGGCCGCTGGCCCGGTTCGTGGCCCTGCGGGCCCGGGCCGAGGACGCCAAGGTGAGTGTGTCCTACCGCTGCTGGCCTCAGGGACGGTACGTGGAGGTACGCGAGGACATCCGTCACCTGGCCGCGTTGTACGCGGGGGCCGGGGTGAGCTTCCCCGCCGAGCCGTTCCCTGCCATGGTCTGCCCGGAACATGATGCCCGTGTGCTCGCCCACCACCTCCGGCACACCCTCGGCCGAGACGCGGTGACCGAACTCCATGCGGCCTTTCCGCCCTTCAGCGGCGAGGACTTCGCCCTCTACCTGGACTGTCTCCCCGGCACGTTCACCTTCCTCGGCGTCCGTGCCCCCGGCGCCCCCCTCACCACCAGCTACCCGCACTACCCCGATTTCGCCCCGGACGAGCGCGCCATCGGCATCGGCGTACGCGCCATGGCGGGGTGGATCGCGGAGCGGACCGGGAGCCGGTGACGGGGCTGAGGAACATCCATGCCTGGTGCCCCGGCCCTCCGGGCGACAGCGTCTACGCGAAGGGCAGGGCGCTCCCCTCCCGCCCTTCGGCCGCTCGTACGAATCCGGCTGTCAGCCTTCCCGGATGAAGCCCTCCCGCACCAGCCAGTCCTTCGCCACCTCGTGCGGGTCCTCCCCGTCCACGTCCACCCGCGCGTTCAGCCGCTGGGCCTGGGCCCCCGTCAGCCGCTTGGTGATCGGGGCGAGGAGGCCGGCGATGGCGGGGTACTTCCTCATGGTGGCGCTGTTCATCTCGGGTGCCGCGTTGTAGTTGGGGAAGAAGTGCCGGTCGTCCTCCAACACCTTCAGCTTGAGTTCGGGAATGCGGCCGTCGGTGGTGGCCGCCACTCCGAGGGAGCAGGCCGCCCCCTCGGCGACCTGGGTGTAGACGACGCCGTCGTCCATCTTTTTGAAGTTCCCGCGCCGGAGCGCGAATCCGTACGTCTTCGCCACGCCCGGCAGGCCGTCCTCGCGCACCGAGAACTCGCTTCCACCGCAGATCGTCGCCGCGCCCGGGTCCTTCTTCGTCAGACGTGCCACGTCGGAGAGCGTGCGCAGCCGGTACTTGTGCGCGTTCGCCTGGTTCGCGACCAGCGCGTAGGTGTTGTTGAGCGGGGCGGCGGGCAGCCAGGTGATGCCGTTGCGGCGGTCCTCCTCGCGTACGGCCTCCCACTGCTTGTACGGGTCGACGACCCGCTTGGTGTGACCGAGGTAGGTGATCCAGGTCGTGCCGGTGTACTCGTACATCCCGTCCGCCGCACCGGACTTGACCGCCTCGCGGGCACCGATCGAGCCCTGGATGCCCGTCCGGTCCAGGACTTCCGCGCCGGCCGCCTTGAAGACCAGCCCCATGATCTGGCCCAGGATGATCTGCTCGGTGAACTCCTTCGAGGTCACGGTCAGTCGGGCGCCGGCCAGCGGTCGCCCCTTCCCGACGGAGCCGGGCCGTACCGAGTCGGCCAGCGGGCTGCCGCTGGTCAGTCCGCAGCCGCTCAGCCCCGCGGCGGCGAGCAGCAGGGCGCCCGCGCCCGCGACGGCCGTCCGTACCTGGGCCAGGCGCATCAGTCCACCTCCGGACCCGGACCCGCCGGGGCCCGCGGCGCCGGACGGCAGGGAGGTCGGTTCGACGAGTTCGGCAGAGTCAGCCACGGGTCCCCCGTGTGATGGTGGGCCGTCCGATCAGCACGTACCCGGCGTCGAACGGCAGGGCTGGGACGACGATTCCGAGTGTCCCCGACAGTACTGCGTTGAGCGTGTTCGCACTGTCCAGGCTGGAGATCCCGCGGAAGATCCGGTTGCCGAGCCCGAGCCCGAGCCCGAGCCCGAGCCCGAGCCCGGCCCCGTCCTCCGGCACTCCCGCGGCCGTCCGGGCCGGTGGTGAAGCCAAGGCGGCAGATCTTCAAGTCCCCTTTCCAGAGGCTGTGTTGTGTGACATATTACTGATGTGCCCACGAGACACAGACAGTCTTTGGATGCTCCGGACGTGGTCGTCGTCGGGGCGGGAGTGGTCGGCGCCGCCTGTGCCTACTACGCCGGCCGGTCCGGCCTTGATGTCGCCGTCGTCGACCGCGGACCCGTCGCGGGCGGTACCACCGGCGCCGGTGAGGGGAATCTGCTGGTCTCCGACAAGGAACCGGGGCCCGAACTCGAACTCGCCCTGTTCTCACTCCGGTTGTGGCGCGAACTCGCCGCGGAGCTGCCGCCGGAGATCGAGTACGAGGCGAAGGGCGGGCTGGTCGTGGCCTCCGACGAACCCGGCATGGTGGCGCTGAACGCCTTCCGCGCGGCGCAGGGCAGGGCGGGCGTGCGCAGCGACTGCCTCGTCGCCGACCGGCTGCGGGACGCCGAACCGCATCTGGCGCCCGGCCTCGCCGGAGGCGTCCTCTACCCGCAGGACGCGCAGGTCCAGCCCGCCCTGGCCGCCGCCCATCTGCTGCGTGCGTCCGGAGCGCGGCTGCACCTGGGCACGGAGGTCACGGCCGTCCTGCGGGGGCCCGGCGGGACGGTACGGGGCGTCCGTACCCCGCGGGGCGACCTCCTGGCCCCCGCGGTGGTGAACGCCACCGGCACCTGGGCCGGCCGGCTGGCCTCGCTCGCGGGGGTGCGGGTCCCCGTCCTGCCGCGCCGGGGATGTGTGCTGGTCACCGAGCCGCTGCCGCGTGTCGTACGCCGCAAGGTCTATGCCGCGGACTATGTCGCCGACGTGGCCAGCGGATCGGCGGCGCTGCAGACCTCAGCCGTCGTCGAGGGCACCCCGGCCGGACCGGTCCTGATCGGCGCCAGCAGGGAACGGATCGGCTTCGACCGCACGCTCTCCGTCGGAGTGCTGCGCCGGCTCGCCGCCCAAGCCGCAGCCCTGTTCCCCGTATTGGCGGGCATCCGGGTGATGCGCACCTATCAGGGGTTCCGCCCCTACCTCCCCGACCACCTCCCGGCGATCGGCCCCGACCCGCGCCTGCCGGGCCTGCTGCACGCCTGCGGCCACGAGGGCGCGGGGATCGGACTCGCCCCGGCCACCGGCCTGCTGATCGCCGCCGCGCTGACGGGGGCACCCGGCCCGCTGGACCCGCGGCCGTTCCGCCCGGACCGGTTCGCCGAACGGGCGGGGGAGGAAGGGGAGGGGCAGGAAGGGGCGGAGGAATGAGGCTGCCCGCCCTGCTCGTGCCGTCGCCCCCCGCCCGCACACCACCACCGAGAGGAGTCCGGGGATGACCCGTCGCCGCACCCCCGCCGACGTCGTACGGGCCGCGCCGGGACCGGCGTTCGAGATTCGTTTCGACGGGCGGCCGCTCCCCGCACTGCCCGGTCAGAGCATCGCCGCCGCGCTCTGGGCGGCCGGTGTGCTCTCCTGGCGGACCACACGACGCGACGGGCGGCCGCGCGGGGCCTTCTGCGGGATCGGCTCCTGCTTCGACTGTCTGGCCACCGTCAACGGCCGGCCCAACCAACGCGCCTGCCTGGTGCCCGCCCGGCCCGGGGACACGATCACCACCCAGGAAGGACACGGGCATGCCGACCTCACCGTCTGACCCCCACGACCTCGTGGTCATCGGCGCGGGGCCGGCCGGGCTCGCCGCCACCGTCACCGCCGCCGGCTTCGGACTGCGGGTGGCCCTCGTCGACGCGGCAGCGCGGCCCGGCGGACAGTTCTACCGGCAGCCGGCCCCCGGGCTGGGCGCCGCCCGCCCCGAGGCCCTGCACCACTCCTGGCGCGCCTTCGCGCGGCGTACCGCGCGGCTGGACGCGCAAGTCGCCGCGGGCCGGGTGCACCACTTCGCGGCACACCACGTCTGGGCCGTCACCCGGGACCCGGCGCACTGGACCGTGCACGCGGTGACCGGACCCGACGGCGGGCAGGGCCGGGCCGAGGTGAGGGCACGGCACGTGCTCCTCGCCACCGGCGCGTACGAGCGCCAACTCCCCTTCCCCGGCTGGACGGTGCCCGGTGTCGTGGGAGCGGGAGGCGCGCAGGCCATGCTCAAGGCGGGGCTGGTGCTGCCGGGGCGGCGGATCGTGGTCGCCGGCAGCGGGCCGCTGCTGCTCGCTGTCGCCGGCTCGCTCGCCGCGGCCGGCGCCACCGTGCCGGTGGTCGCCGAGGCGAGCGGCTACGCCGGATACGCCCGGGCCCCGCGCACGCTTGCCGTCAACCCCCGCAAGCTCGCAGAAGGGGCCGGTCACGCGGTGACCCTGCTCCGCCACGGCGTACGCCTCCGCTCCCGCAGCGCGGTCACCGCCGTGCACGGCACCGACCGGGTCGAGGCCGTCACCCTGACCAGGATCGACCGGGACTGGCGGCCGGTGCCCGGGACCGGACTGCGCATCCCCTGCGATGCGCTCGCCGTCGGGCACGGGCTCGTACCGCAACTGGAGCCGGCCACGGCACTGGGCTGCGCCACCCGCCGCACTCCGGACGGCACCTGGGCGCTGGTGCTCGACCACCAGCAGCGGACCACGGTCGACGGCGTCTGGGCGGCCGGTGAGGCCGGGGGCATCGGGGGTGCGGAACTCGCCTTTGTGGAAGGTGAGGTGGCGGCGTACAGCATTGCGGGCCGGGGAGTTCACGGCTCGCTGCGCCGCCGCCGGGACCGGCTGCGGCGGTTCGCCCGGACCATGGCCGCCGCCCATGCGCCGCGCCCCGGCTGGACCGGCTGGCTCCGCGAGGACACCGAGGTCTGCCGGTGCGAGGAGGTCACGGCCGGCCGGATCCTGGACGCCGTATCGGGTCTCGGTGCCCGCGACACCCGTACCGTCAAGCTGCTGACCCGGGCCGGAATGGGCTGGTGCCAGGGGCGGATGTGCGGCCCCGCGGTGGCCCGTCTCGCGGGCGGGGGCGGACCCGCGGCCGACCGCAGACCCCTCGCCTGTCCCGTCGTTCTGGGAGAACTCGCGGACGGACAGGGCTAGTTCGATTCCGGGCGGCCTTGGCAAGCCCCTGGGACGCTCAGTAAAATGTCACACCTCATAGAAGGAGACTTCCCATGGTCACCCGCACCCGCACCCGTCCCTGGCACGGCATCATGGTTGCCACCACCCTCCCCTTCCGTGACGACCTCTCCGTCGACCACGACGCCTACGCCGACCAGGTGGCCCGGCTGCTCGCCGCCGGCTGCGACGGTGTCGTCCCCAACGGCTCCCTCGGCGAATACCAGACGCTCACCGACGACGAGCGCGCCCGGGTCGTCCGTACCGCCGTGGCGGCCGCCGGCGGTGGCGACCGGGTGATGCCCGGTGTCTCCGCCTACGGCAGCGCCGCCTCGCGCCGGTGGGCCGAGCAGGCCGCCGAGGCGGGCGCCGGATCCGTTCTGCTGCTGCCGCCCAACGGCTACCGTGCCGAACCGGAGGCGGTCCGTGCCCACTTCGCCGAGGTCGCCGCGGCCGGCCTGCCCGTCGTCGCCTACAACAACCCTTTCGACACCAAGGTCGACCTCACCCCCGGCCTCCTCGCCGAGCTGTACGCCGACGGAAGCATCGTCGCCGTGAAGGAGTTCAGCGGTGATGTCCGCAGGGCCTACGAGATCGCCGAAGTCGTCCCGGAACTGGACCTGTTGATCGGAGCCGACGACGTCCTGCTCGAACTCGCCCTCGCCGGGGCCGTCGGCTGGATCGCGGGCTTCCCCAATGCACTGCCCGAGGCGTGCGGCACCCTCTACCGTGCCGCCCTCGCCGGTGACCTCGACACCGCGCGGCCGCTCTACCGCGCCCTGCACCCGCTGTTGCGCTGGGACTCCCGGCCCGAGTTCGTGCAGGCGATCAAGCTCGCCATGGACCTCGCCGGACACCGCGGCGGCCCGACCCGCCCGCCGCGCTCCCCGCTCACCGCCGAGCACGCGGCCGCGCTCCGCGCCGCCACCGGAAAGCTCCTCGCCGACGGCCACCACTGAGAAGGAGCTCGCCATGCGCACCCGCCACGTCTTCCACGCCGTCGACTCCCACACCGAGGGCATGCCCACCCGCGTCATCACCGGCGGCATCGGCACCGTCCCCGGCGCCACCATGGCCGAGCGCCGGCTGCACTTCGCCGAGCACCGCGACGCCCTCCGCACCCTGCTGATGTACGAGCCGCGCGGCCATGCCGCCATGAGCGGCGCGATCCTCCAGCCGCCGACCCGGCCCGACGCCGACTACGGCGTCCTGTTCATCGAGGTCTCCGGCTTCCTCCCGATGTGCGGTCACGGCACGATCGGTGTGGCCACCGTCCTCGTCGAGACCGGCATGGTGGAGGTCCAAGAACCCGTGACCAGGGTGCGGCTCGACACCCCCGCCGGGCTGGTCACCGCGGAGGTGCAGGTGAGGGACGGGGCGGCCACGGCCGTCACCCTCACCAATGTGCCCGCCTTCTGCGCCGGACTGGACCGCAAGATCGCCGTCCCGGGCTACGGCACACTGAGCTATGACCTCGCCTACGGTGGCAACTTCTACGCGATCCTGCCGCTGGACAGCGTCGGCCTGCCCTTCGACCGGGCCCGCAAGGACGACATCCTCGCCGCCGGACTCGCCCTCATGGAGGCCGTGAACGCCACCGACCGGCCGGTCCATCCCGAGGACGAGCGGATCGGCGGCCTCAAGCACATCTACTTCGCCGCGCCGGGGTCGAACGCCGCCCGCTCCCGGCACGCGATGGCCATCCACCCCGGGTGGTTCGACCGCTCGCCGTGCGGTACGGGCACCTCCGCGCGGATGGCGCAGCTGCACGCACGCGGCGAACTCCCGCTCCACCAGGACTTCGTCAACGAGTCGTTCATCGGAACGGAGTTCACCGGCCGCCTCGTCTCCAGCACCACGGCCGGCCCGTTCCCGGCCGTCGTGCCCACCGTCACCGGCCGGGCCTGGGTGACCGGCACCGCGCAGTACTTCCTCGACCCGTCCGATCCGTTCCCCGCGGGGTTCATGCTGTGACGCACGGCCCGTGAGGCCGACGGCCGCCCGCCACCGGGGAGTTCGCGCAACGTGACATTGTACGCTGGCACTCCGCGCCAATTCGGAGGACCACGATGGGTGAACTCAAGCACCGCAGCCTGATCACCGCGCAGGAGCGGCTTCGCGACCAGGTCGCCCATCAACTGCGCGCGGCCCTGATCGCGGGGGAGCTGTGCCCGGGGTCGGTCTACTCGGCACCGGGCCTCGCCGCGGACTTCGGGGTCTCCGCCACCCCGGTACGCGAGGCGATGCTCGACCTCGCCCGCGAGGGGCTGGTCGAGCCGGTACGCAACAAGGGCTTCCGGATCACCGAGGTGAGCGAGCGCGACCTCGACCAGTACACCGAGATCCGTGCCCTGATCGAGGTCCCGGTCGTCGGCCAGGTCACCCGTACCGCCGACCCGGCACAGCTGGAGGCCCTGCGCCCGGCCGCCTTGGAGATCGTCGCCGCCGCCCGCGGGCACGACCTCATCGGCTACCTGGAGGCCGACCGCCGCTTCCACCTCGAACTGCTCGGCCTCAGCGGCAACGACCGCCTGGTCGAGACGGTCGGGGACCTGCGCAAGCGCTCCCGTCTCTACGGCCTCACCCGCCTCGACGAGCGCAATCAACTGCTGCCCTCTGCCGAGGAGCACGTCGAACTGCTCGATGTGATGCTGACGGGTGACGCCGAGGCGGCCGAGGCCTGTATGGCCCGCCACCTCGGTCATGTCCGCTCGCTGTGGGCCCAGGGCCGCGAGGAACCGCTGGTACCGCGGCCGCAGCGGGCGCAGGCCGCCCGCCGGGGCTGACCGCCGGGCCGACCGGGCGGACGGGGAACCCGGTCGGCCCGGTCGGCCCGCTCAGTCCCGCCCGGTGAGGAGCCCGTCCATCCACTCCTCCACCCCGTCGGCGGTGCGCGGCAGCGCCGACGACATCAGCCGGGCACCGTCCGAGGTGATCACCAGATCGTCCTCGATCCGGACCCCGATACCGCGCAGCTCGCGGGGCAGGGTCTCGTCGTCGGGCTGGAAATAGAGCCCCGGTTCCACGGTCAGGACCTGCCCCTGTGTCAGGACGCCGTCCAGGTACTGCTCCGCACGGGCCCGGGCGCAGTCGTGCACATCGAGCCCGAGCATATGGCCCGAACTGCACAGCGTGTAGCGCCGGTACAGGCCGCTGTCGGCGGCAAGCGCCTCACGCGCCGGGATGCGCAGGACGCCCCAGTCGGCCAGCCCCTCGGCCAGGACGCCGCTGCAGGCCCGGTGGAAGTCCCGGAAGCTCGCGCCCGGCCTGAGGGCGGCGATGCCCGCCTCCTGGGCGGCGAGCACCAGCTCGTACACCCGGCGCTGGACGGGGGAGAAGCGCCCGGAGAGCGGCAGGGTGCGGGTGAGGTCGGCGGTGTACAGCGTGTCGGTCTCCACGCCCGCGTCCAGCAGCAGCAACTGGCCGGGGTCGAGCGGACCGTCGTTGCGGGTCCAGTGGAGCACACAGGCGTGGGCGCCGGCGGCGGCGATCGTCTCGTACCCGGTGCCGTTGCCCTCGGCGCGGGCGCGCAGCTGGAAGACCCCCTCGATCCAGCGTTCGCCGCGCGGGTGGCGCAGTGCGGTGGGGAGGGACCGTACGACATCCTCGAAGCCGGTGGTGGTGTGCGCGACGGCCTCCTGGAGCTGAGACACCTCCCAGTCGTCCTTCACCAGTCGCAACTCGCTGAGCACGGAGGCGAGTTCGGCGTCGTGGGCGGCGTCCCGTCCGGGCCGGTGAGGTGCGAGGTCGTCCAGATGCGCACAGCGCAGGCCGGTGAGGCGTTCGGCCTCGGCGAGATCGGGGCGGCGGCCCACCCAGAACTCGCCGTGCCGGCGGTCCCGGTAGAACGCGCCACCGCCGTCCCGCGGCGGCCGCGGCCGCAGGTACAGCACCGCCTCGCCGTCCGGTTCCAGTACCAGGACGTGCCCCGGCTGGTCCTCGCCCGTCAGCCCGGTCAGCCAGGCGTAGGCGCTGTGCGGGCGGAAGCGGTGATCGCAGTCGTGGGAGCGGACCTTCGACTCCCCGGCGGGGACGGTCAGCCGCTCGCCGGGGAAGCGTGCGGCGAGCCGGGCCCGGCGGCCGGCGAACCGGTCGAAGCCCGGGACGCGGGGCCCGTCGGGGGGCGGGGCGGCGGCCCACCGGCCGGCCATGAAGGCGGCGAGGGCGTCCGACACCGGCAAGTCGTGGCTGCCGGTGTGGAGTTGGGGAGCACGCGAGGGCAAAGTACACCTCCGGTAAAGAAAGCTACCTGAAGCCTTGTCAGTGCAATTTCACATTACTATGTTATGGGTCACACCTCGTGGAGTGAAGGCCACCGCCTCCCTCTGCACACAACCCCCCACCCCCTCCCGGAGGTTCAGGTGCCCCCTTCGCGTCTGCCGCGCAGCGTCCTGCTGGCCGCGACCCTCGCCACCACGCTCGCCACCACCCTCGCCCTGCCGGCCGTCCAGGCCGCCCAGGCGGCACCCCACCCGTCGGCCACCTCCTCGCAGCAGGCCCGGGCGGCGCAGCCCGGCCACCGGCCCGCCGCCTCCACCGCCAACCCCTTCGACCACGCCCAACGCCTCGCCAGGGCCCCGAAGTCCGACGCCTCCCCGGCGCCGGCGCCCCGTGCCCTCGTCGAGAGAGGCCGCATACCGGGCCCGCAGACCAAGCCCGCGGGCCCGCCGCAGGGCCCGAGACCCGAGGTCGCCCCCTGCACCCTCGACGGCATCACCGGCCTGAACCCCGAACAGTTCGCGGACTTCCTCGCCGACCCGGCCGTCACGGCCGACGACTGCCTGCGCACCCTCGTGTGGACCTGGGACCCCCGGCTCATCCCCGTCATGTCCGACGCCCACGTCCAGGCGGTGGCCCGTCGCATCACCGGCCTCGCCGCCGCCCATGACGGCAAGAACACCAGCCATCTGTACGAGATGTTCACGTACCTGCACGCGGTGGCCTACCAGGACTTCGCACACGACGAGATCGACACCACCGACGCCCCCACCGTCGACGCCGTACGCCGCGCGGTCGAGGCCTTCGGCACCGCGGCCCGCACCTTCGACGTCACCCGGGCCAACGCCGACACCCTGCGCGAAGCCCTCTACGCCGCCAGCGCCCCGGGCCTGCGCCAGCACCAACTCGACCTGATCCAGCGGGTTCTGGCCACCATGGACGCGGCCCACCCCGCCACCCACAAGGATCCGGCCTGGGGCAACGCCGCCCTCGCCGCGCTCTCCGTCAACTACCTGGGCGTCTACCCCGGCAACAAGGACACCGCCTTCCAGTACGCGGCCGCCGCCGACCCCACCTACCGTGCCGCCTTCAAGGCGTTCGCCGGATACACCCACCTCAAGGGGACACCCAACGCCTGGGCGGTACGCGACGCGCTCGGGGAGTACGGCCGCTTCGGCCAGATCGACTCCCTCAAACCGGCCATCGTCACCGACCTCGGCGCCCTCCTCCCCACCCTCGTGAGCAACTTCGGCGACGGCAGCGAACCCTGGGCCAAGGTCGCCGGCTGGCTGATCTTCTTCGATGCCTGCAAGCCGTACGCGGTGTGCAAGGACGACATCGAAAAGCGGATCTTCCCGCGCACCTACTCCTACGACAACGGCGCCATCACGGTCCGCACCGCCCTCGACCGCGCCGTCGTCGACCAGCTCTACTACGCGTCCAAGCAGGTCAGGGCCCAGTTCCACCGGGTGCTCGGCACCACGGAACCGCTGGCGGGCGATCCCAACACCACGCTCACCATCGTCCTGTACGCCTCCCGCGCCGATTACGAGGTCTACCACCCGATGCTCACCGGGATGGGCACCAACAACGGCGGCGTCTACATCGAGCAGGGCGCGACCTTCTACACCTACCAGCGGCGCGTCCCCCAGGACTCCAGCCTCACCCTCGAAGAGCTCTTCCGGCACGAGTACGTGCACTACCTCAACGGCCGCTTCGCCGTCCCCGGCTTCTTCGGCGAGGGCCCCTGGTACGAGGGCGACCGCACCACCGCCATGGACGAGGGCAGCGCCGAGTTCTTCGACGGCTCGACCCGTGACAACGGCATCGCCGTGCGCCGGTCACTCGTCCGCGACATCATCGCGGACACCGCGGACGGCAAGGCCCGTATGAGCATCAACGAGTTCCTGCACGCGACGTACGACCGCGACGGCTTCCGCTTCTACTCCTACGCCGGGACGTTCTTCGAGTTCCTGTGGCGCGACCACCCCGCGATGCTCCAGGAGATGTACCGGTACCTGCGGGCCAACGACCCGGCCGCCTTCGACTCCTGGCGCAACCGCATGGGATCCGACGCGGGGCTGCAGCAGCAGTACGACGCCTTCCTCGACGCGCAGATCGCCATCGTCGACGACCTCTTCGTACCGGACACGACGTTCACCCCCAACGGATCCCTGAAGTTCGCCACCCCCGCCGAGGTGCAGAGCGCCTTCGCCGCCGCCACCGCCAACACGCCCGTCTGCAAGGACGACGGCGACCCGGGCATCGGCCGGTTCACCTGCACCGGCCGGATCACCGCCAACCTCGCCAACTCCGGTGACCCCGGCCAGGTCTTCAAGGACATGGCCGAAACCGTCGACTACTTCATCCTGGACCGCACCAAGCCCGCCGCGAACAACTTCACCGACATGAACTGCTCCTTCGGCCCCACCGATATCTGGTCCACGGGCCGGGCCGGCACCGCGGACTTCCGCTGCGAGGGCCCGCTGCGGCGGTGAGAACGCCGCCGTCCCCGGCGGTGGCACGGCCCGTCGTGCGACCGGCGGGCCGTGTCCGGCGGGGGCGGGCCGCGTCCGGCCGGTGAGCCGTGACCGGCCGGTGAGCCGTGACCGGCGGACGGGCCGTGTCCGGCAGGCCCTTCGGCCTCAGCCCTTCGGCCTCGGTCAGTCGCCGGGCAGATCGAGCCGGCGGGACGTACCGGGCGCCAGCGAGAACGAGCGGTCGCGCAGTCTGACCCGCACCGCGGCGTTCTCGGAGGCCGGAACCGCGATCCGCACCTGCTCGGCCCGGATGCGCAGATCGATGTCCCAGTGGCGCCGGAAGCGGATGCGGACCCCGAACTTCGAGAGCTCCGGCAGCGGCGCCGGATCGAGCCACAGCGCCTGGTCGCGGGTCTCCAGGCCGGTCATCCCGCGCTGGACGAAATCCAGGGTGCCGGCCATCGCCCCCAGGTGGATGCCCTCCGCGGTGGTGCCGCCCTGGACGTCCGCCACATCCCCGGCCAGCGCCTCCTCGCAGAACGTCCAGGCGTCGGGACGCTGGACGCGGGCCAGGACCCAGGCGTGGACCAGGGCGCTGAGGGTGGAGCCGTGGCTGGTGCGGTGCAGGTAGTAGTCGACGGTGGCGTGCCAGATGTCGTCGTCCAGCGGATGGCCGAGCCGGCGGAACACCGAAGCGAGCTCCGACGGTGCGAAGAGATAGCCCAGCATCAGCACATCGGCCTGTTTGGAGGCCTGGTAGCGGTTGACCGTGTCGCCCTCCGCCTCCAGGATCCGGTCCAGCCGCCGGATGTCACCGTAGCGCTGCCGGTATCCGTGCCAGTCCAGCTCGGCGAGGTCCCCGTATCCGGCGAACTGGCTGATCACCCCGCGGTGGTAGGGCACATGGAGCCGGTGGGAGATGTCCTCCCAGCGCTCGGGCTCCTCCGGGCAGAGCTGGAGACGTTCGTAGAGCTGCCGCTGATGGGCCTCGGGCAGCGTGCGGCAGAGGTCGAGGGCCCGCATCAGCACCCAGGCCGCCGTGACATTGGTGTAGGCGTTGTCGTCCACCCCCGGTGCGGCGGCGTCCGGATAGCCGTCGTGGTATTCGTCCGGACCGACGACACCGCGGATGCGGTACCGGCCCAGGGCGGCGTCCCAGACGGCACAGGCGGCCCAGAAGCGGGCGATCTGCAACAGCATCTCCGCGCCCCTGGTGTGCAGGAACTCCGTGTCGCCGCTGGCCTGTCCGTACTGCCACACGTTGTAGGCGATCGCCGACCCGACGTGGTGCTGGAGCCGGGAGTGGTCGGGCAGCCAGCGCCCCGAGCGCGGGTTGAGGTGGAGCTGCTGGGTCTCCTCACGGCCGTCGCCTGCGCTCTGCCACGGGTACATCGCGCCGGTGCGGCCCGCTTCCCGCGCGGCATGGCAGGCGGCGGGCAGCCGCCGGTAGCGGTAGTCGAGCAGCGCGCGGGAGACCTGCGGCAGGTGCAGATTCAAGAACGGCAGCACGAACAGCTCGTCCCAGAAGACATGTCCGCGGTACGCCTCGCCGTGCAGCCCCCTCGCCGGCACCCCGGCATCCAGCTCGGCGGTGTGCGGCGAGAGGGTCTGCAGGAGGTGGAAGAGGTGCAGTCGCAGGATCCCGCCCGCCTCTCCCGGGACCTCCAGCTTGGCCTGCTGCCACAGGTTCTCCCAGGCGCGGCGGTGCGACGCCCGCAACTGCCGGAAGTGCGGGGCCAGGGCCACACAGTCCACGGCCGCGTGCCGCGGGCTCTCGATCGCCGGGTCGCGTGAGGTGAACAGCGCCACGGTCTTCTCGACGACCGCGGGGGAGTCCGGGGGGAGGGGCAGGACCAGGGTGTGGAACGCCCCCAGCGCGGTGAGCTGCGGCATGGGCGGCCCGCCCCGGCCGGAGGAGGCGCGGGTCCGCGCTGCCAGCGCGATACGGATGTCCGAGTCGAGGGTGCGGCAGCTCAGCCACACCGTGTCCGGCCGCTCGCTGCCGGTCTCCCACCCCGTCAGATGCTGGTCCGCCAGCTCGCGGTAGCGCGCGACGCCGGCATTGCGCACCGCACCGTCGATCCCGGACTCCACCTCCACCGTGCCCGCCCACCCATGGGCCCGGAAACAGGTGCGCAGCGCGGCCAGATGGGGTTCTCCCATGTGCACCAGGCGGCACTGTTCGACGGTCAGCCGCCGGCCGGCCTCGTCCTCGTAGACCGACCAGCGGGTCAGCGTGCCGTGCCGCAGGTCCAGGGTCTGCCGGTGCTCCGCCAGCTGCGGGTGGTCGGGGGAGAGCCAGGGGCCGGGAGCCGCGTCGGCGGGGCAGATCCGGTAGCGCAGCGGGAGCCAGTTGGGGAGGTTGACCATGTCCTCGTTCTCGACCGGGCGGCCCGCCACCAGCGAGGTGAGCCGGTTGTAGCAGCCGGCGGCGTAGGTGCCGGGGTAGTGCGCGGGTCCGGCCGGCACCTCGGACGCCGCGCCGCGGGTGGCGAAGTAGCCGTTGCCGAGGGCGCAGAGCGTTTCGCGCAGCCGTTCCGCCTCCGGGTCGTACCCCTCGTACGACCAGGCCCAGGGGTGCGTCATCCGCCCGCCCCGGCCGCCGTACGGCCAGGTCCAGGCGCTCGTCATCCCCCCTCCCCGGCCGTCAGCAGCTCGCCGGGGTCGGCCACGACCACATCGGCGCCACGGCGGCGCAAGGCGGTGGCACTGTACGGTCCTGCCGTCCGGTCCACGCCCACCACCAGGCCGAATCCGCCCCGGCGGCCGGCCTCGACACCGGCTAGGGCGTCCTCCACCACGGCGGTGTCCGCGGCCGGGACACCGAGCCGCCGGGCCGCTTCGAGGAAGAGCGCGGGGTCCGGTTTGCCGGGCAGGTTCAGGCGGCCCGCCTCGTTGCCGTCCACCACGGCCCCGAAGAGCCCGAACACATCGGCCGCGGTCAGCAGCTCGGTGGCATGGCGGGACGCCGAGACGGCGGCACACGGCACCCCGAGGTCCCACAGCACCCGCAGCAGCCGCACGGTGCCGGGCCACGTGGTGACGGCCCCGGTCCGCAGGTGCGCGGTGAACAGCTCGTCCTTGCGGGCCGCGACGGCGCCGACGGTGTCCGTGCCCGGCGGGTCCTTTGGTGTGCCGGGCGGCAGATCGAGGCCCCGTGCGCGCAGGAAGGCGGCCGCCCCGTCCTGCCGGGACCGGCCGTCGACATAGCGCAGATAGTCGTCCACCGGGTCGAAGGGGCGTTGCCCGCCCGCGGCCGTCAGACAGGCGTCGAAGGCGGTCTTCCAGGCCGCGGCGTGCAGCCGCGCGGAGTCGGTGATGACCCCGTCGGTGTCGAAGACCACGGCCCGCAGCGACTGCAGACAAGCGGCCAGGGAGGCGCCGCTCATGGTGACGGTTCCGTTCGCATGGTGACGGTGTTGTTCGTCGGTGTGTCCCTTCCATGGCACCACGACTGCGGGCCATGGGCGCGCCGCGCTCCGTCACCCCCCGGCCCGCCGGGCACGGGGGCCCGTCGCGACCCGGCCGGACGGCGTCGGGACGACCCGGCCGCCCCCCTGCGCGCGGCCGACCACGGTGCGACGGTGGCAGTAGGCCCCTTCAGGCCCCTCGCCGAGGTGACCGAAAGGAAGTGGCGGCGATGGAGCATCCGCTGACCGTCGGGACCGATGGATCGGATGCCGCGTTCCGGTCGCTGGACTGGGCGGTGGACGAGGCGGCACGCCACGCCCTCCCGCTGCGGATCGTCCACGCCTCCCGGTGGGAGCGCTACGAGGGCACCTCGTCGGCGTCGGCCCCGGAACGCCCCGTCGAGCAGGTGCTCGCGGAGAACATCGTGGCGTCCGCCGCCGACCACGCCCGCCGGCGTCATGCGGACGTCAGGGTCTCGGCGGAGGTGCTGGCCGACGACGCGGTCACCGTCCTGCTGAACGAGGGCCTGCACGCCTGGGCGCTGGTCCTGGGGCCGCGGGGACACGGGGAGATCACCGGCCTGCTGCTCGGGTCGGTCAGCATGACGGTGGCCGCCCGCGCCCGGTGCCCGGTGATCGTGGTCCGCGGTGACCCTGCCGGGCTCGCGGGCACGCACGAGCGCGTCCTCCTCGGCGTCGCCGACCCGGCCGGTGAGATGGCGGCCGTCCGCTTCGCCCTCCGCGAGGCCGAGGCCCGCGGCTGCACGCTGGAGGCGGTCTGCGCCTGGGGCCGCCCGGCACCCGGGACGGCCGACGCCCGCTCGGTACCCGGGACGGCCGATGCCCCACAGCCCTCCGCAGCGCCCCACCGCTCCGACGAGCAGCAGGCCATGGCGCTGCTGGACGACGCCCTGGCCGAGGCGGCCGGCGCGCATCCGGCGGTGCGGGTGGAGCGCGCCGTGGCCGAGGGACCCGCGCACAAGGTCCTGGTGCACCGCGCCGCCGCGGCCGATCTGCTGGTGGTCGGGGCACAGCGCCGCCAGGGGCACTTCGGTCTGCAGCCCGGCCGGGTGGCGCACACCGCGCTCTGCCACGCCGCCTGCCCCGTGGCGGTCGTGCCCCGGACCGCCTGAGCGGGCACCGCCACCGGGCGCTACGTCTCCAGCCCGGCCGCATGATCGGGGACGTAGGTCTGCAGGTCCCGGGGCGGCCGCTGGTAGCCGGTGGCCGGCGGCCGCGGCGGCAGGGTCAGCTTTGGCGGGGAGACGGCGCGGTAGGGCACCGTCGACAGCAGGTGGGCGATCATGTTCAGCCGGGCCCGGCGCTTGTCGTCGCTCTCGACGACGTACCACGGCGACTCCGCGATGTCCGTGTGCACGAACATCTCGTCCTTGGCCCGCGAGTACTCCTCCCAGCGGGTCAGCGACTCCAGATCCATGGGGGAGAGCTTCCAGCGCCGGGTGGGGTCCTGCAGCCGCCGCCGGAACCGCTGCTCCTGCACCTCGTCGCTCACCGAGAACCAGTACTTGCGCAGCAGGATCCCGTCCTCCACCAGCATCCGCTCGAACACCGGGCACTGCCGCAGGAACCGCTGGTGTTCGGCCGGTGTGCAAAAGCCCATGACCCGTTCGACACCGGCCCGGTTGTACCAACTGCGGTCGAACAGCACCAGCTCGCCCGCCGCGGGAAGGTGCTCCGCATAGCGCTGGAAGTACCACTGGGTGCGCTCCCGCTCGGTGGGCCGCGGCAGCGCCACGA
This sequence comes from Streptomyces lydicus, assembly GCF_004125265.1. Lineage (GTDB taxonomy): Bacteria > Actinomycetota > Actinomycetes > Streptomycetales > Streptomycetaceae > Streptomyces > Streptomyces lydicus_C. Next base: position 431,501 of record NZ_RDTE01000003.1, on the reverse strand, counting down.
TCCGGGCCACCCGGGGGTTGAGGTACTGGGTGACCCGCTTGATGGTGCTTCCCTTGCCGGCCGCGTCACGCCCTTCGAAGACCACGACGAGCCGGGCACCCTCGGTGCGCACCCACTCCTGGAGTTTCACCAGCTCCGTCTGCAGCCGGTACAGCTCCGGCTCGTACAACGACCGCGACAGCTTCCCGGCGCCGCTGCCGCTCTGCTTGTCCGCCATACGACGACGGTACGGAGAAAACCCCCCGGAGGCTCAGGCGTGCGAGCCGAACGGGGCCAGGGCCTCGCGCTCGATCCGCCGCCGGACCTGCTCGGTCAGGTGGGCGAGCCGCTTTGAGACCTTCGCCCGAACGGCCTGCGGCGACCGGATGTACCGGGCGGCCGCCGGCAGCTCCGCGGTATCGGCCGCGACCCGCCGCCGGGCGTCCTCCAGGCGGCCCCGCGGCCTGCTGCGCACGCCCCTGCGCATCAGCGTCTCCAGGAGCGGCGTACTGCCCGGGGGAACCGGCTCCTCGGCCAGACCGATCACATCGTGGCACCCGGGTCGGCGGAAGACCTGTTTGCGGCCCGGTGCGGTCGCCTTCGCCGCCGACAGCTTCATCAGCGGGCGGCCGTCGTAGGCGACGAGCTTGTACGCCGAATCCAGCGAAGGGGCGTCGGCGCTCACCCCGACCCGGGTGCCCACGGCAAAGACGTCGATCGGCGCTCCCGCCCGTGCCAGATCGTGCACCGCGAATTCGTCCAGCCCGCCGCTGGCGACGATGCGGACCTGCGGAAGCCCCGCGTTGTCCAGGATCGTGCGGGCGCGGAAGGCCAGTTCTGCCAGGTCACCGCTGTCCAGCCGGATGGCCGACCCGTCACCGCGCCCCAGCGCGTTGAGCACCCTGGCCGCTGCCGCGACGCCGGATTCGGTGGCGTAGGTGTCCACCAGGAAAGTCACCGGTCCGGGATGGCGGAGCGCGAACGCGGTGAACGCCGCCTCCTCGTCCCCGAACGCCTCGATGTACGAGTGCGCCATCGTGCCCACCGCCGTCAGATCCTCGGCGTGGGCCGCCGCCACATTGCTGGTGCCGGTGAATCCGGTCATGGCACCCAGCCGGGCCACCTGGCAGGCGGCGGCGGTTCCCTGGGTGCGCCGCAGGGAGAAGTCCACGACCGAGTGCCCGCGTGCGGCGATGACGCAGCGGACGCACTTGGACGCGACGGTCGTCTGATGGGTGAGGTGGTTGAGCACATACGACTCCACCAACTGCGCCTGCGGCAGCGGAGCGGTGATCTCCAGCAGCGGCTCACCCGCCAGGACCACCCGGCCCTCCGGCACGGCCCGGACCTCACCGGTGAAGCGCATCCCCAGCAGCGGAGCGAGCTCCCTCGCCGGCCGCTGCAGCGCCTCGGCGAACACCTCGACATCGTCGTGTCCGACGGTGAAGCCGGAGAGAAAGTCGAGGACGGTCTCGGCCCCGGCGGCGATCAGGAACCCGCGGTCCGGCGGCAGGGCCCGCACGAAGCAGCTGAAGGTCGCCGGCTCCGTCATGCCCTCGTGGAGGTACGAGAGGGCCATGGTCACTTCGTACAGGTCGGTGAGCGTCGCATCCGACATGGCCGGCTCCTTCCCGGGAGCGCCGTGGCACCGGCCGGCCGGGGACGGCGCCCGCACCGGACTCACGCCATTGCGTCGGCCCAGCCGTAGGCGGCGCGGTGGTCGTGCCGGGGCGGCCCGGCACCGATCCCTTCGAGATCGAGATCCGCCACCCGCTGCAGTTGCCCCGCGAGGTCCTTCATCGCACGCCCGGCCGCGATCTCGTCCCCGATCTCCGGTACGTCCCGGTCCTCGGGGCTGCAGCGGGCCGTGCCGTGCCCGGTGAGGGTGGTGGTTCCGGTCAGGAGCACCACGCGTGCCTTGGTCGTCCCGTCCTCCTCGAAGAGGAAGAGACGGACGGGCCACTCGACTGTCGTTGCCATGGCTCACCTCTGCTTTCCACCGGGGGCTGCCACTACCGGGGGCTGCGGCCTGGGGCCGCGGGCGGAGCCGTCATGCCCTCGGCGGGCGGTCCCGCCGGTATGACCTCTCACCGACATCATCCGCCTTCTGCCGCGGGCCGTCACGGCGCGCGCCACCGGCCGTCTCAGACCGTGGACGCCCACCGCCCGTGGTCACTCGTGCGGCACCACGGCCACCGGACACGGAGCGTGGTGGACGGCCGCCTGGACGACATGGCCGATCCGCGGTGCCGGCAGCCGGCGCCGGTGCCGCCGGCCGACGATGAGCAGCCGGGTGTCCGCGGCGCTGTGCAGCAGGGCCGGTGCCGGACTCTCCATCACCACCCGCTCGTTCACCCGCAGGTCCGGGTACTTCTCCCGCCACGGATGCAGCGCAGCGGCCAGCTCCTGCCGCGCGTCGCGCGCCGCCTCCTCGGCGAGGACCGGTTCCACGCCGCCGCCCCGGTTGTAGGCGTACGACGGCAGGTGCCTGCCGTGCACGGCGCGCAGCGCGGCACCCCGGCGGGCGGCGGCGTCGAAGGCGAAGGCGAGCAGCGCCTCGCACGGCCCGTGCAGGCCCAGCCCCACCACCACCTCCCCGTCCTGCCCGGTCGCCGCGATGCCCGGCCGGGCACGTACCAGCACCGTGGGGCACTCGGTGTGTGCCACCAGCTTCAGCCCGAGCTCGCCGAGGGCGAAACGGGACACCGGGCCCAGGTCCCGTGAGCCGAGGACCAGCAGGTCCGACTCTCCCGCGGCCTTCTGCAGGGCGTCCAGGGGGTCGGCGGGCACCAGGACCGGGTCCACCGGGAGGTCGGGGAATCGGGTGCGCACCGCGGTGACGGCTTCCTCCATCATCCGGTGCGGCCAGTAGTTCTGGTCCCCCTCCTCCAGCTCCTCCAGGGGACGGTCCACCGGCTCGGGTGCGAGCAGCACCCAGGCATGCAGCAGCCGCAGGAGTGCGTGGCGCAGCCGTGCTTCGTGTGCCGCCCACAGGATCGCGGACAGGGACTCGGGCGTACCGTCCACACCGGCGGTGATGACATCGTTCATGGTCTCGCTCCGTTCCTGGCGCGATCGGCGCATTCGCGCCCATACCTCCAGGGTGCTCGACCTGGCCCGCTACGGCACGGGCCATGCGGCCCGCGCTCGGCCCCCGCTCGCCCTGCCCGCCGCCCGCCGCCCGCCGCCGGGTCAGCGCGGGCCGGGTCCGGTGCCCTCGTGCCCGGTGCGGCCGTGTCCGCTGCCGTCATGCCCCGTGCCGCCGTGCCCGCTGCCGGCGTGCGCGGGGTGAGCCCCGGGACCGTCCGGCGGCGTACCGCCCATCCCGCGCAGCATGGCCCGGCCCCCGGTGCGCAGGAAGCGGTGGACCAGCGCGGCGGCGAGGAGGAGGAAGGCGAGGTTGAGCCAGGTGGTGTAGTTCCACGAGACCCCGGACATCGGGACCGTCGCGTCGGCCTGGCGGGGGATCAGCCCCAGAGCGCCGAAGACGGCTTCCACCGCGTAGCCCGCGACGACGACCGACGCATAGAACGTGACCAGCAGGAACAGGGCCATCCTGGTCCCGTAGTACTTCCGGTAGATGTGCAGGATCGGCAGGATCAGCAGGTCGGCGAAGATGAAGGCGACCACCCCGCCGAAGCTGATCCCGCCCTTCCACAGCACCACCGCCAGCGGCACATTGCCGATGGAGCAGACGAACGAGGCGATCGCCACCAGCGGTCCGATCAGCGGCCCCCACACCTTCGCGGCCAGCGGGTGTCCGTCGAAGAAGAACGCGCGCCAGAAGCTGTCGGGGACCCAGGCGGCGATGGCCCCGGCGATCAGCAGGCCGAGCACCAGATCCTTGAGGATCGCGGCCCATTCCATGACGAAGACGTGCGAGGCCGAGGTGTAGCCCTCGGCGGAGAACAGCCGCCGCGCGAAGGCCCCCTCGCGGTGTACGGACATGTCCATCGCGGCATGCCCCTCCATGGAGCCGGCCAGCCCCCGTTCGGCCTGCGCACGGGCGCCCCGCAGCAGCTTGTCGCGCAGGAAGAGGCGGAACAGCACGGCCAGCACGACGATCATGACCGGTCCGCCGGTGAACTCGGCGAGGGTGAACTGCCATCCCATCAACAGGGCCAGAATGACGCCGAGTTCGACCACCAGGTTCGTGGAGGCGATCTCGAACGCCATGGCGGCCGTGACGTGCGCGCCCTTGCGGAACAGCGACCGGGCCAGCGCGACCGCGGCGTACGAACAGGAGGAGGACGCCGCACCCAGCGCGGCGGCCAGCGTCAGGGTGCGGGGACGGTCGTCGCCGAGCAGACCGACCACGGTCGAGGTGCGCACCACGGCCTGGACGACCGCGGACAGCGCGAAGCCCAGGATCAGCGCCCAGGTGATCTCCCAGGTCATGGATCCGGCGATGGACAGGGCGTGCAGGATCGGGTGCATCGGCTGAGGTGTTCCTTGGCCTGCCGCGGCGCAAACGCCCGCTCGCCCGGTGGCGTTCCGTGCCCCGGCCCGGTCGGCGGGCGCGTCAGATCCGTCGGACCCCGCCCGGTCGGCGGGCGCGTCAGACCCCTCGGGCCCCGGCCCGGCCGACGGGCGCGTCAGACCCGCCCGTGCGCCTTCTGCGCCCGCCGCGACAGCGAGTCGATGACCACGGCGATCAGCAGCACCCCGCCCGTGATCATGAACTGCACGGCGGTCCGGATGCCCATGAGGGCCACACCGGAGGCGATCGACTGGATGACCAGGACGCCGAGCAGGGCGGACCAGGTCCGGCCCCGTCCGCCGAACAGGCTGGTGCCGCCGATGACCGCGGCGGCGATGGCGTCCATCAGCAGCAGGCCCGCCCCCGACGTCTGACTGGCCGAGGTGACGCGCGAGGCCAGGAACAGACCGCCGATCGCGGCCATCGTGCCGGACACCATGAAGACCGAGATACGGACCAGGTCCACATTGAGGCCCGTGCGGCGGGCGGCCTCGACGCTGCCGCCGAGGGCGAAGATCATGCGTCCGTAGCGGGTACGGCGCAGCACGCAGTCGAGGCCGACGAGCACGACGAGGAAGATCAGCAGCGCCAGCGGAAGCCCCAGGAACTGATTGAGGACCACGGCGGCGGCCAGGGCGATCACCGCCAGCACCCCGGTGCGCAGCAGGATCTCGCCCATCGGCCGGGCGGGCACACCGGCGGCCCTGCGCCGGCGCATGTCACGGTACGAAGCCAGGAAGTAGCCGGCGGTGCCGAGCACCGCCAGGCCGTACGCCGCGGCCACATCGTTGAAGTAGTAGCTGGTCAGCATCGCGAGCAGGCCCTTGTCGTCGATGTTGACCGTGCCGTTGGAGCCCAGGACGTAGAGCATCAGGCCGTTCCAGCCCAGCAGGCCCGCGAGGGTCACCACGAACGCCGGCACCCCGACCTTGGCGAAGAAGAACCCCTGAACGGCACCGATCACCGTGCCTCCGAGCACCGCGACCAGCAGCGCAAGCCCCTCCGGTACGCCGTGGTTCACGGTCAGCACCGCGAAGACGGCCGCCGCGAGGCCGCTCACCGACCCCACCGAGAGGTCGATCTCGCCGAGCAGCAGAACGAAGACCACACCGACCGCGATCATGCCGGTGCCCACGATGTCCACGGTCAGATTGGACAGGTTCCGCGGCGAGAGGAAGTCCTCGTTCAGGCTCTCGAAGATGATCCAGACCACGATCAGACCGAGGGCCACCGGCACCGAGCCGAGCTCGCCGCTGTGGAACCTCCGCCGGAGTATGCCGAGGGGGTTCTGCGCCCCGAAATCGGGCGTGAGACGGCGCCGGTCGGCAGGGGTCACCGCCCCGCCGGTGGTTTCCTGCCCGCTGGACGGCCGCTGTTTGCGCAGGGCCCAGGTCCTGCTCACGGCTGCACCTCCCACCCCGGTGTCCTGCGGCGGGTCACCGCGTTGTCCGTGGCCCCGGTGATCGAGGAGATGATCTGTTCGTGGGACGTGGTCGTCACATCGAAGAACCCGTTGTTCCGGCCGAGCCGCAATACGGCGACCCAGTCCGCCACCGCCTTGATGTCCCCCATGTTGTGGCTGATCAGGAGCACCCCGAGCCCGCGTTCGCGGAGCTGGTCGACGAGATCGAGGACCTGGGCGGTCTGTTCGATGCCCAGGGCCGCGGTGGGCTCGTCGAGGAGCACCAGCCGGGGTTCGCCGAGCAGGGAGCGGGAGATCGCGACGGTCTGGCGCTGGCCGCCGGAGAGCGAGGCGACCGGGAGCCGGACGTCGGGCATCCGGATGGCCAGCATGTCGAGCAGGTCCAGGGTGAGGCGTTCCATCTCCACCTCGTCCAGCACACCGGCCCGGTGGATCTCGCGGCCCAGGAAGAGGTTGCCGACCACGTCGAGGTTGTCGCACAGCGCGAGGTCCTGGTAGACGGTGGCGATGCCCAGGTCCTGGGCCTCGTGGGGCCGGGTGATCTGGACGGGACGGCCGTCCCACTCGACCACCCCCTCATCGGCGGCGTCGACCCCGGCGACCACCCTGATCAGCGTGGACTTGCCGGCGCCGTTGTCGCCCACGAGCGCCACGACCTGGCCGGCGCGGACCTCCAGTTCGACATCCGCCAGGGCCTGCACGGCGCCGTACCGCTTGGAGATGCCGCGCAGCGCCAGCAGGGGCGGCGCCGGTGTCGGTCGCCGGAGGGCCGGGCCGGGCTCCATGGGGGTACCTGCCTTACCTGGTCAGTCCCGCCTTCTGGCAGGCGGACGCGAACTTGGGGGTGCAGATCTGCTCGATCGTGTACGTGTGGTCCTTGACCACGGTGTCCTTGATGCGGTGCACGGTCACCGAGACCGGCGTGAGCAGCACCGCCGGGATGCCCCGGGTGGTGGGGCTGTTGACCGTGTGCGTCGTGATGCCGTCGAGCTTCTTGCCGCGGCCCAGTGCGACGGCCATGGCGGCGGCGGTGCCCGCCTCGGGCCCGAAGGGTTTGTGGACGGTCATGTACTGATCGCCGGTGACGATGCGCTGGATGGCGGCGAGTTCGGCGTCCTGGCCGGTGACGGGCGGCAACGGAGAGATCTTCGCGGCCTCCAGGGCGGAGATGATGCCGGCCGCCAGCCCGTCATTGGCGGAGTAGACGCCGTCGATGTGACCGGCTCCGAGGGACGAAATGGCGGCGGACATATTGCTGTTGGCGTTCTCCGGCCGCCACCCGGCGGTCTCGTAGCTCTTCGCGATCTTCACCTTGCCCCGGAGCACATCGAGCGCGCCCTGCTCGAACCAGGCGGAATTGGGGTCCGTCGAATCGCCGTTCATCATGACGATCCGGTCGCCGCGCGCCTTGTCGCCGAGTGCCTGGAGAAGCGCCTCGCCCTGCAGTTGGCCGACTCTCCTGCCGTTGAAGGAGACATACGCCGAGACCGGTCCCTCCACGAGGCGGTCGTAGGCGACGACCGGGATTCCCGCCGCCCGCGCGCTCTCGACCGGTGAGCGCAGCGACTTGGAGTCGACGGCGTCCAGGATCAGCACCCGGACCCGCTTGGTGATCATCGCGTCCATCTGCTGCTGTTGGGTGGCCACATCGTGCTCCGCGCTGACCACCTCCACCGTGCAGGCGGGGCAGAGCTGATGGATCTTCTTCTCGATCAGCGGCTTGTCGAAGTGGTAGAGGCGCGAGGTGTTGTCCGGGAGCAGCACACCGATCTTCAGGGCGCCGGCGGAGCCGGGCCCGCTGGGCTCGTGCACCCCGGCGGCCTTGCCGCAGGCGGCAGGACCGGCCAGCAGGCACAGCCCGGCCAGGACGGCGGCAGCTCCCCGCAGACGGGTACGCACCTCAGGGAACCTCCTTCCCCTCCCGCCGGCCGTCCGCGCCGGCCGGCGCCCCCTCGGAGTCGAGCTGTTCGTGCGGCTGCAGGGTGATCTCGCTCCACACCTGCTTGCCGCCGCTGAGCGGCACCGAGCCCCAGGACGCCGACATCGCCTCGACCAGCAACAGCCCGCGGCCACCGGTCGACTCCCAGTCCACGCTCGTCGGCTTGACGGGGGAGCGGGGCGACGCATCGTTCACCGCGATCCGCAGCCGGTCCCCGGCCAGGGTCAGATCCAGCCGCACCTCGCCCTGCGTATGGGCAATGGCGTTGGTGACCAGTTCCGACACCACCAGCAGGGCTACGTCCAGCTCCTCGCTCACCTCCCAGGAGCGCAGGGTGCGGGCGGTGAAGCGGCGGGCGTGCATGACCGCGTCGGGGAGCCGCCACACCGTCCAGTGCACCCGGGTCGGGCGGACGCGCATCCCGTCGTAGCGCAGCACCAGCAACGCCACATCGTCGTCGCGCCGCTTCGTCTCGCCCAGCAGCCGGTCGGCCAGCTGCCCGGCATCGGCCGGGTCGGCCGCGGCCAGCAGCTCGCGCACCCGGCGGATGCCGTCGTCCAGGGGGAGCGCGGCCGATTCGGCGAGGCCGTCGGTGAGCAGGACGAGCACGGTGCCGGGGGCCAGGCCCACCTCGGTCAGCGGGAACTCCCCCTCGGCTGCCACTCCCAGCGGGGGACCGCCCTCGACCGACAGCTCCTCGGTGCTGCCGTCGGGGTACCGCAGCAGCGGCGGCAGATGCCCGGCCCGGACGAACCAGGCGATGCCCTCCTCCATGTCCAGGTCCACATAACAGCAGGTCGCGAAGAGATCGGTCTCCATGCCGAGGAGCAGCCGGTTGGCGTGGGAGAACACCACGTCGGGCGGGTGCCCCTCGACCGCGTAGGCCCGGATCGCGGTGCGCATCTGGCCCATGATCGTGGCGGCGCCGGCGCTGTGGCCCTCCACATCACCGATGACGAGCGCGATCCGCCCGTCGGACAGCGGGATGACGTCGTACCAGTCGCCGCCCACTTCGAGGCCCATCGTGGCGGGCAGATAGCGGGCGACGGCCACCCCGCCGGGCAGCGACGGCAGCGTGCGGGGCAGCAGACTGCGCTGGAGCATCGTGGCGAGCTCATGCCCGGCGTCCAGCGCATGGGCGCGGACGAGGGCCTGGCCCACCAGACCCGCGGTCGCGGTCAGCAGGGACCGTTCCTCCGGCCCGAACGGGTGCTCCTCCTCCCAGCCGACCAGGCAGACTCCGACGATCCGCCCGCCGGCCGGCAGCGGCAGGACGGCGAGACCGCCGGGACCGATGCCCGTCAGGTCGGGTTCGAGGGAGGCCCCCGGAGGCCACAGGGCCACATGGCCGCCCCGTAGCACGCTCTCCAGCGAGGGCATCGCATGGCACGACGCATCGGGCCATTCGGATCGCCACTCGGACCGCCACACCGCGGGCCAGGCCTCGGGTTCCGGCGGGTCGAGGACGGACACCACAAAACGGTCGGCCTCCAGCTCGGCCACCGCCACCCGGTCGGCGCCCAGCGGCGTCCGCAGGGCGGCGATCACCACCCGGCTGACGTCGCGGACGGTCGTGGCGCCGGCCAGCGCGGCGGACAGCCGCTGCACGATGGAGACCTCGTCCGCGCCGGGGCGCAGATAGGAGGCGTCGGCGACCACGCCCAGCATGCGCTCCGGGGCGCCGGCGGCGTCGACCAGCACCCGGCAGCGCAGACTCAGCCAGCGGAGCTCGCCGTTGGGCCTTCGGATACGGATCGACAGCTGCTGGGCGGGGGAGGGCAGCCGGCCCGGCTCCACCATCGACATCAGCGCGGGAACGTCGTCCGGCGCGGTGCACTCCAGCAGCGTCTCCACCCGCCGGTCGAACCGTTCCGGAGCGATCCCGAACAGCTCCAGTACCTGGTCGTCCGCGTCGATCCGCCCGGTGGCCGGCACCAGCGTGAAGGCGCCGCCCCGGAGGGTGTCCAGCCCCGGCCCCAGCAGCGACCGCCGCTCCGTGCGGGCCATCACCCGGGCCGCGACGGCCTCCAGGCCGGCGGACACCTGGTCGGCATGGAGTTCCAGCAGATGGCGGCGGTCGGCGTCGAAGGCGTCCGGTGCCTTGTCCATGACGACCAGGCACCCCAGCCGTTTGGCGTCCCCGCCCAGCGGCAGCACGCCCAGGGAGACATCGGACGGCAGTGCCCCGGCGCCGTCCCAGGGCTGTGCACCGGGGCTGCCCGGCGGAGCGGTGACGCCGTACTGCGCGAGCTCCGCCGGGCTCAGCCACAGGGGAATGCCGGTGCGGAAGGCTGCCGCGACCGGGGAGTTGCCGGACAGCGGGAAGCTCGCCGGCAGTCCGTAGGGGGCGCCGGTGCCGCCGACCATCTCGGCCAGCTGAAGAGCGCCGCTCTCCTCGGCGGGCACATAGACGGCGGTCAGCTCAGCCCCGTTAGCCCCGAGGACACGTGCGGTCACTTCCTGTACCGCCTCCGTATGCCGGAAGCCGTCGTCGTAAGCCACGGTCGCCGTATCCGCCCTCGGGAGCCGGAGCGTCCACCCCGCCACCGCTTCACCGGATATGTCGTCATTCACGGCCTCTCCTCCATGGTGCGGCACGCAGGGAGGGCGCAGCTAGTCGGAGCGGGGGCACCGTGCGTGGCGTCAGGGATTCAGGGCGTCAACACGGCGGCCCCCTGCACCCGGTCGGCGGCCAGGTCCGTGAGGGCCTGCGGGGCACGGCTCAGCGGGTACGGGCTGACGGTGACCCGGATGCCGATCCTCGCCGCGGTCGCCAGGAACTCCCGGCCGTCCTGCCGGGTGTTGGCGGTCACGCTGCGCAGATTCCGCTCGTTGAAGAGATGCCGTTGATAGTGGAGCGGAGGGATGTCGGTGAGGTGGATGCCGGCCACGGCGAGCGTGCCCGCACGGTCGAGTGCCTCCAGCGCCACCGGCACCAGATCGCCCACCGGCGCGAAGAGGATCGCCGAATCCAGCGGTTCGGGCGGGCGGTCATAGGCCCCGCCGGCCGAGGATGCGCCCAGATCGAGGGCGAGTTCACGGGCCCGGGCGGACCGGGTCAGCACATGCACGGTCGCGCCTTCGGCCAGGGCGACCTGTGCGGCCAGGTGCGCCGAGGCGCCGAAACCGTAGATGCCGAGCCGCCCTTTGGAGGGCAGTGCGCTGCGGCGCAGCGCGCGGTACCCGATGATCCCGGCGCACAGCAGCGGTGCCAGGTGTGCGGCGTCCTCGCCGTCCGGGAGCGGATAGGCGAAGTCCGCCGGGACGAGAGCGGTATCGGCGAAACCGCCGTCCGCGTCCCAGCCGGTGTACCGGGAGGACGGACAGAGGTTTTCGCGGCCCGCGCGGCAGTACCGGCAGACACCGCAGGTGCCGCGCAGCCAGGCACCGCCGGCCCGGTCACCGGCCCGGAACGCGGTCACCGCCTCGCCGGTGGCGATCACCCGGCCGACGATCTCATGGCCAGGGACGGTCGACGGGCGGTGCGGGGGCAGATCGCCCTCCGCCAGATGCAGATCCGTACGGCACACCCCACAGGCTTCCACGCTGAGCAGCAGGTCCCCCGGGCCCGGTTCGGGGACCGGACGGCGGACGGCGGTCAGCGGCCCGGAGTCCATCGGGCCGGGACGCCGGACGGCCCAGCCGGACACCATGTCCGGGCCCGCGGTGGTGGCCATGTCACCAGAATGGCGCCCACCGGAGCGGCGGACAAACGGTGCGCCGGTGGCCCTCGGTCCGCCTACGTCCGCGTGTGCGATGACATAGCCGGATCGAGTGGTTTTGTGGTCTCTTGCGGCGTATCGCGAGTGTCCCTCCCGCTTCCCGGGGATCTGCTCTTCGGAGAAGGGTGGGAGAGGCGCATGCGCGACACCGTCGGCACCGGCCGCTTCGCGGCAACCGGTGGCTGGCGTGTGCTGATGGTCGTCGCGCTGCTGGCACTCCTGCACTCCGCGCTCACCACCGGCTGCTCCCATGGACCGGCCTCCGATGCCCACGGCTGCCCTCCGCACGCCGGCGCCCCCGCCGTGCCGGGCGCGGCCGAGCGGACCTGCGTCACGGCGGAGCCGCTGCCGGCCTCCACCGGCGGCGGAAAGCATCCGGGCAGCGGCGTCCGCCGCCTGTGCGACGCCTCGGCCTGTCATCTGCGTCATCAGGTCCCCACCGGGGCCGGCGGCAAGGCGCTCGGGGACTCTCCCTTCGCGCAGACCCTCACCGCGTCGAAGGACGCCTCCTCCGGGGCCGCCGTCACGGCCGCTGCCCCCGCATCGCCACCACGCGCGCTCGTCCTGCGCTGCTGAGCCGGCCCAGGCCGCATCACCCACCCCACCCCGTCACGGGGCCATGGGGCGATCGCGGTCTGCCGTCATCCGTTCTCGGCACTTCCACCGCAGGAGATGTGTCATGCCCTTCGATGTCTACGCCGCTCTCGGCGCGCTCGTCCGCGCCGAGGCCCGACGCGCCAAGCCGGTACCCGCGCCCACCCCCGCCGACCATGACCATGACGCCATGCAGCAGCCGAGCACCCCGGCGCCGCCGCCGGCCGCACCGCTCGCCGAGCCATCGGGCGAACCGCCCACCGAGCCGTCAGCCGAACTGCCGGCCGAGGCGCCCGCCGAGCCGCCCGCTGCTGATATCGCGGCCCCGCCTCCAGCCCGTAAGAGCCTGCTGCGCAGGATGATGCACCGGCTGACGGCGCTCTTCGGCCGGGGCCGGCGTGCCGGCTCAGGGACGGAAGGGCCACGATCGGCGCGCGGTCCCGGCGCCGGCGGTCCGGGCACCGGCGGTCCCGGCATCGACCGTCCCGCCGCCGACCGTGCCGCCGCCGACCGTCCGGAGCGTCACCCGCGCCAGGACGGGGCACGCCCCGCCGAACCGCCGTCGGGGTCCCCGCTCGCGTAGCGGCCGTGGAAGTGCGCATACCGCTCCAGCGGGTCGCCGTCCATGCTCCACGGCCAGCTGGTCGCCACCCCTCCGGTGGCGCGCAGCGCGGTCCCGGCCTCGGCCGTCCGGCCGGCTTTGATCAGGGCGTAGGCCAGCAGGTTCAGGTCGGCCAGGGCCGTCGCGTGCCGGAGGAACCCCGTGCCCGGCCAGTAGTGCGCGGCCTGGTCGAGAGCCCGGGCGGCGTCGGGGCGCCGCCAGATCTCTCCGGCGCCCAGAGCCGTCATGCCGCCCTCGGCGACGGCTCGCTGATGGCTGAGGACGAGCGAGGTGAGCTCCAGACCGGCGGCGGGGGCGTCGGGCGGCATCAGGGAGCGGACACCGTCGAGCAGGTCCAGCACCAGGGCGCTGGAGCCGCACTCGTCCGGCGAGAGATAGCCCAGGGCCTGCAGATGCGCCTCGCGGTTCCAGGGATCGCGCGCCTTGATCTCGCGCCAGACCGCTGCCAGCTCCGTGGAGGGGCGCTGCTCCACGCGGAGAGTGGCCAGGTGTACCGCCCACGGTGTGGGGTCGGCGGGCACCAGCTCCGCGGCGAGCCGGCAGGTCTCACGGGTGGCGTGCAGGTCGACGGAGGAGTCCTGCCGGGCGTGGAGCAGATCCGACCAGGCGTGGAGGAGGAGTGCGCCGTGGTCCTTCGGGCTGTGCTGCCGCCAGATACCGGGCAGCGACCGGCCCGCAGAACCGGCGAGCACCCCCAGGCGGTGGGCCTTGCGGTCCCAGTCCTCGCCGGCGTCGTGGATCGCATCCGCCATCAGCGCCATGACGGCGGTGTCCAGCGAACCGCGGGACCAGCAGGTCTCGACGCGTCGCCGGACCCGCCCCAGGGTCACATCGTCGAGCTCGGGGACGAGGCGGGGAAGGCTGCCTTTGCGGCGTCTGAACGCGGGCATGTCTTTCGGCGGCCTTCCGGTCGTGGGCTCGCAGGCGGGCACGTGGCTAGCAGGCTAGTGGCACCGCTGTGCCGTACGGGCGGCGGGTGCGGGGCACACCGCCGACCGTACGGCACAGCGTTCGGTGGCCGTCCGGCCACCCTCGGCTAACGGGCGGTGACGGCCGCCTTCTCGGCGGCACGGGCGCCGAGCCGGTCGCGGACCAGGGAAACCGCGACCACCAGCGCGGCGAGGAGCACCGACAGCAGTACCTGGATCCGGCCGCCGCCCTCGCTGTCGTCGGTGAGCATGTAGACCAGCACGAACGAGATCATCGCGATCGTCGCCCAGGTCAGGTACGGGAACAGCCACATCCGGACGACCAGCTTCTCCGGGTTCTCGCGCAGGATGATCCCGCGCATCCGCAGCTGCGAGAAGCAGATGACCAGCCAGACGAAGAGCGCGACCGCGCCCGAGGAGTTCAGGAGGAACTGGAAGACGGTGTCCGGCCACAGGTAGTTGAAGCCGACCGCGATGAAGCCGAAGAGGACGGAAGCGAGGATCGCGGCCTGCGGGACGCCCCGCGAGTTCGTCCGGGCGAAGGCCGCCGGGGCGTCGCCGCGCTGGCCGAGCGAGAAGGCCATCCGGGAGGCGGTGTAGAGGCCGGAGTTGAGACAGGAGAGCACGGCCGTCAGCACGATGACGTTCATGATCTGGCCGGCGTGCGGGATGCCGATCGAGTCGAGCGCCGCGACGTAGGAGCCCTTCTTGATGATCGAGGGGTCGTTCCACGGCAGCAGGGAGACGACCACGAGGATCGAGCCCAGGTAGAAGATGCCGACCCGCCAGATCACGCTCTTGGTGGCCTTGGTGACCGCGCGCTCCGGGTCCTCGGACTCACCGGCGGCCAGGGTGACGATCTCGCTGCCCATGAAGGAGAAGACGACCATCAGGACGCCGGTGAGGATCGCGCTGGGCCCGTGCGGAAGGAATCCGCCGTGCGAGGTGAGGTTGCTGAAGCCGGTCGCCGCGTTGGCGGAGCCGGGCAGTACGCCGAATATCGCCAGGCCGCCGAGGACGATGAAGGCCGCGATGGCGACGACCTTGATGCCGGCGAACCAGAACTCGAACTCACCGAAGGAGGCGACCGAGGAGAGGTTGGTGGCGGTGAGGACGAACATCACGATCAGCGCCCAGGCCCACTGCGGGACGGCCGGGACCCAGCTGGTGAGGATGGCCGCACCGGCGGTCGCCTCCACGGCGAGCACCACGACCCAGAAGAACCAGTACAGCCAGCCGATGGAGAAGCCGGCCCAGCGGCCGAGCGCCCGGTCCGCGTAGGCGGAGAAGGAACCGGAGGTCGGGTTGGCGGCCGCCATCTCGCCGAGCATCCGCATCACGAACACGACCATCGCGCCGACGAGGGCGTACGACAGCAGGATGCCGGGGCCGGCGGCGGCGATGCCGGAGGCGGAGCCCACGAAGAGACCGGCGCCGATGACTCCACCCACGGCGATCATGGACAGATGGCGGTTCTTGAGGCCCGACTGCAGGCCTGACTGCTGCGGGGCCTGCCCGTGCCCCGGGGGAGTGGGCGGAGCGGCCACGGGGTTGGGGGGAGATGTAGTCATCTTCGACATCCATTGAGGGTTGGAGGGGTCATGCACGTGGTGACTGCTGGGATCGCCTCGGTGGCCGGACGTACGACAAGGCCGGGTGCCCTCAGGCGGCGATCATGGCCCTGACGTAGAGCGAAGGCACGACGAGCGGGCCGTTGCCTTCGGATGCCCTGCACGGGTGGGGGAGTGCTGATCGCCCCTCCGCGCCGCGGCCCGTCCTTGTGGGAGGTGAGCCGCATCACGTCCGGATTGGGATTTGCGTAAGCGTATGTGGCGGTGCGCGGCGGCGTATTTGTGAGAGGGGACAAATTCCCCTGCGAGAGCTGTGCGTCCGGACAATGAAGATTGGCGGAAAAGGGGCTCGCGCTCCGGGGCTATGGGAGGTGAGCGCCCTTCACCGACCGCTCACCTTGCCCCCGGCGGCGGACGTCGCGACGGCCGCTGGTACGGGCGGACAAGGCCCTGCACGAACCCTTGGTCGGCGCGACAGATGCCTCGGGCCGCGGGCGCCCTAGCGTGAGTTCGGCCCTTTTGACGGCCGACGAGCAAGGGGACTCCATGGCCACCCTTCCCTCCGCCCGACAGACCCGTACCGCCTCGCCGCACGCTGTGCCCGCCACTCCATCAGTGAGGGGCGACGACAGTGGGTCGGGAGACGTAACACCGGGTGAACCACGCGGTGACGCCCCGGCGGGGGAGCCGCCGGAGCACCGGGCGGGACCGGAGCGCCCGAGGCCCGAGCCCGATGACGAGCCCGATGACGAGGCCGATGACGAGCCCGAAGCGTCAGAGATGAATCCGGCCGCGGGCCCGGCGGACCGGGCCCCCGGGACCGTGCTGATCGGTGCGACGACGCTGGCGCGCCGGGTCTGCGCCTCCCTGGAGGAGAGCGGACACCCGGTCGACCACCTCGCCGCACCGGACGACCAGGACCTGCGCCGGGCGCTCGCCGCCCGGCCGGCCGGGGTGGCCGTCCTCGTGGGCGACGACCTGTCCGCACTGCGCTACGCGCTCGCGGTACGGCACGTCTGCGACACCGTCCGGATCGTGGTCACCGTCTTCGACCGCACCGTGGCGCAGCAGCTCCGGTTGCTGCTGCGCCACTGTGTACCGGTCTCGCCCGCCGATCTCCTGGCGCCGACGCTGGCCGGACTGTGTGTGGACCCCGATGCCCTGGCCGTATGGGACGACGGGCAGGGCGCGGTGGCGGTCCGGCGGTCCGGGGGACACCTGGTGGAGACGGCATGGCGGGCGAGCCCGGGCGCCCGGCGGCGCGCGTTGCTAGGGCGGCTGCGGGGGCAGTTGCAGCCGCATGACGCGGACGCCCGCCTGCTGCTCATCGGGCTGCTGGGGATCGTCGCCGTACTGGCCGCGGACTGGATGTGGCTGGTCGCCGTCTTCCACCAGCCGGTCAGCACCGCCTTCCTGGAAGCCGCCCGGGTCGTCGCCGGTGTGGGGCCTGCCGCGCCGCATCCCGGCCATCCCGTGTACGAGGTGGTCTCGGCCGTGGCGATGCTGGTGACGGTGGGATTCACCGCGCTGCTGACCGCGGGCATCGTCGACCGGCTGTTCGGCCCCCGGCTGGTCGGCGTCCTGGGGCCGCGGGTGCTGCCCCGGGCCGGTCACGTCATCGTGGTGGGGCTGGGGCAGGTGGGCCTGCGGCTGTGCCAGACCCTGCGTCAGCTGGGGGTGCCCGTCATCGGGGTCGAGCGCGAGCCCGCCGCCCCGAATCTGCGCCTCGCCCGGTCGATGGGGATACCGGTGGTGCTGGCGCACGGCGAGGACCGTGCGGTGCTGGCGCGGCTCGGACTGGGGCGGGCGCGGGCGCTCGCGGCCGTGGGCTCCCACGAGTTGGACAACATCGCCGTCGCGGTCGCCGCCCACGGTGTGGCACCGGACGTCCGGGTGGTGCTGCGGGCCGGGGAGGACGAGGCGATCGCGGAGACCCGCTCGCTGCTGCCCCTCGGGCTGACCCGCGACATCACCAGGACCAGCGCGGCCTTCGTGGCCGCCCATCTCACCGCCTGCCGGTCCGGCGCCGCGCCCCGGCGCGTGGTGGCCGATGCCGACTGCGACTATGTCGATCTGCCGGGACGCGGTCTCGTCGGCCGGCCCGTCGCGGCCGGGGACGACTGCGGCCATGTCCCCGGCGAGGGCGAGCGGACTCCGGCCCGCAGCGTGCCAGGTCCGGGGTGAGACGCGGCATCACGGCGGCGATCCGGTCCTGGCTCAGCCTTCCTCGACGACGGAGGATCCGGCCCCGGACGGCATGCCCAGCTCGGTCCAGATGATCTTGCCGGTGGGCGTGTAGCGGGTGCCCCAGCGCCGGGTGACCTGCGCGACGATGAAGAGCCCGCGCCCGCCCTCGTCGGTGGTCCGGGCATGGCGCAGACGCGGCGAGGTGCTGCTGGCGTCGGAGACCTCGCAGATCAGGGCGTCCTGCCGGATCAGCCGCAGCGTGATCGGTCCGGTGGCGTGGCGGATGGCGTTGGTGACCAGTTCGCTGACGATCAGCTCCGTGGTGAACTGCAGCTCGTCCATGCCCCATTCGCACAGCTGACGGCCAGCCAGAGCGCGGGCGCTGCCGACCACGGCCGGATCGGTGGGCAGGTCCCAGGAGGCGACCTGGTGCGCGTCCAGGGCGTGGGTCCGAGCCAGGAGCAGCGCGGCGTCATCGGACGGCGGCCCGGTCATCAGCGCCTTGACCACATTTCCGCCGATGTCCTTCAGCGTCTGCCCGGGCACCGAGAGGGCGTTGCTCAGCCGGGACAGCCCGACGCCGATGTCCCGGTCGCAGGTCTCGATCAGTCCGTTGGTGTAGAGCGCGATCAGACTGCCCTCGGCAAGCTCCAGTTCGACGGACTCGAAGGGCAGCGTCCCGAGGCCGAGCGGCGGTCCCGCGGGCAGGTCGGGGCAGTCGACGGCGCCGTCAGGACCGACGACCAACGGCGGCAGATGGCTGGCGCGCGCCATGCTGCACCGCCTGCTGACCGGGTCGTACACGGCGTACAGGCAGGTGGCCCCCATGAACGTCGAGGCCACGCTCGGGTTCCCGGCGTCCGCCCCCGGGTCGGCGTCCGCCGCCGGGTCGGAGCCCTGCGTCGTCACCAGGCCGATGACCAGGTCGTCCAGCCGGGCCAGCAGTTCATCGGGCGGCAGGTCCAGGTTGGCCAGGGTGCGTACGGCGGTACGCAGCCGCCCCATTGTCGCCGCGGCGTTGATGCCGTGCCCCACCACATCCCCCACGACCAGGGCGACCCGCGCCCCGGACAGCGGAATCACATCGAACCAGTCGCCGCCCACTCCGCTCGGCGCGTCCGCGGGGAAGTACCACGACGCCACCTCCAGGGCGGATCCGCCGGTCAGTTCGTGCGGCAGCAGGTTCTGCTGCATCACCCGGGCCGCGGCGCGCTCGCGGGTGAAGCGGCGCGCATTGTCGACGCACACCGCCGCCCGGGCCACCAGCTCCTCGGCGAGCCGGACGTCGTCCGCCACGAAGGGCCCCAGACGGCGGGAGCGGAAGAACGTCGCCGCGCCCAGGGTGATGCCCCGGGCCTTGACCGGCGCCACCATCACCGAGCGGAAACCGAAGGCGCGGATCACATCGGCCCGGACCGGGTCCTCGGTGACCCAGGAGCTGGTGGCGAAGTCCAGTACGGGCTCCACGAGGGATTCGCCCTTGAGCAGACAGCGCGCGATGGGCGACGAGGGGGAGCGCCGGACGGCTTCCCCCACGGCAAGTCCGGCCTCCGGGCAGCCCTCGTGCACCGACTGCTGGCCGGAGCGCCGCATGGTGGGGGTGTTGTCGACCGGCCCGGGAACCGGCTCGGCGCCCCGCAGGACCGAATCCAGCAGGTCGACGGCGACGAAGTCGGCGAGCGCCGGCACGGCGACATCGGCCAGTTCCTGTGCGGTCCGGGTGACATCCAGCGTGCTGCCGATCCGCACACTGGCGTCGTTCAGCAGCCCCAGGCGTTCCTGCGCCCGCCAGCGTTCGGTGACGTCGATGACCATGTACCACAGGCCGATGCGCCGGCCCCGGGGGTCCTCCAGCCCGAAGAACGAAGCCGAGTAGGCGCGCTCCTGGCTGGGATCCGCGTACGTGGGGCTGCGGAATTCGTAGTCCATCACCGGCGCCCCGGTCTTCAGGACCCGCCGCATCCGCTCCTCGAACGCCTCGGCCTCCAGCTTCGGCAAGACCTCCGCCACCCGCTTTCCCAGCCGCCGGTCGAGCGGGATCAGGCGCTCCAGCACCTCGTTGACCCAGACGTACCGCAGGCCGGTGTCCAGTACCGCCATGCCGACCGGTGCATGCGCCAGGAACGGTTCGAGCATCAGCTGGTTCACTCCGCCGCCCGGCATCCGCCATTCCTCCAGCGCGAGGACGGACCACCGTTCCTCGCCTGTGCGGTCGAGCAGCGGTGTGACCTGCACCGCCAGCTGCAGATCCCGGCCGTCCCGGTGACGGGCCGCGACCGATCCGCCCCAGCCGTCCCCCGAGCGGCACCACTCCGCCACGGCGGCCACCCGCGCCTCGTCGCCGGGTATCACCAGCAGCTCCGCCGCGGGACGGTGCAGGATCTCCTCGGCGGGATATCCGAGCAGCCGCTCCGCCGCCCAGGTCCACGCGACGATCCGCCCCTGCGCGTCCAGTTCGGCCGTGGCCGCCTTCGCCATGTCCCATGCACGGCCCGACCCGCCCGGCACGGCATTCTCCGAGGTCATCATCGCCAGCCTGTCAGCTCAATGGAGCAATATGGCCAGTTTAGGAGAATTGTGGACTAACGGTGGTCTGGGCGATCCCGGGGACGGGACGGCCGCGGCTCGGCCGTCGGGCTCGCGGTCAGGGCGGTCAGGGGGCGGGCGGCAGCCGCAGCTGGAGCATCGCCAGCAGTCGCTGATCCGGGCGGCTGAGGTCGAGGCCGGTCAGCTCCTCTGCGCGGCGGATCCGGTAGCGCAGCGTGTTGGGGTGCACATGCAGCTCGGTGGCCGCGGCCCGTACGTCTCCGAAGGCGTTCAGGTAGGCGAGGACCGACTCGGCCAACTGTCCCTGGCTCCGGCTGTCGTGAGTGACCAGGGCGGTCAGCCGGGGATCGCGCATCTCCGGGTGCGCGGAGAGCAGCGTCAGCACCTCGCTGACCAGCACCTCGGCCTGGATGTCCGGCAGCGCGGCGACCGTGGTGGCGACGCCCGCGCTCACCATCGCGTCGAGGATCCGGTCCGCCTCCCGCCGTGATTCGGGAACCTCCCCGAGTCCCGGCACGATGCAGCCGATGGAACCGCGCAGCGGCATGCCCAGATGCCGGCGCGCGGCCTCGGTGATCGCCTGCCCCCAGCCGCGCAGCGTGCCGGTGTCGATGCTGCGCGGCAGCTGCGGCAGCAGTACGTAGATCCGCGCATCGACCTGGGTGACCAGGGCGCTGCGGTGCCGGGCCGCGGTGTGCACCGAGATCAGGTTGCTGACCTCGGAGCGGGTCAGCTCCGGCGGGGTGGCCTCGGCGGTCCCGTACGAGAAACCCAGGACGGCGGCCGGGCGGGCCGCGTCCAGGGCCAGGTGGTTCGCCAGCGGCTGGGGGCCGGTGCTGCCCTCCAGCAGCCCGGCCGCCAGTGTCCGGGTCAGCGTCAGGTCCGCGGAGAGCTCCCGGCGGCGGCGTACGAGGTGGAGCGCGGCGACCCGGGCCGCACCCAGCAACGCCTGGTCCGAGTGCTCGGTCAGCGGCGCCGAGCCCTCCTGTACCCAGATGGTGCCCAGCTGCCGCTCCCCGGACCGGATGGCCACCGCCAGCCGCCGGCGGATTCCCAGCTCGGGGTGGCTGTCGATAGCGATCACCTCGTCGGAGGCACGCAGCCGCTGGAAGACGCCCCACTTCCGCAGCCGCGCCAGATACGCCTCCGGTCCCTGCCAGCCCAGGATGGACAGCCGCCGCAGGTCGTCGACCTCGTCGGAGTCGGTGGAGCGGGAGTAGGCCAGCACGCGGTTGGCGGTGTCCTCGATGCTGACGATGCCGCCGGTGAGAACGGCGGTGGTCTGGGCGAGCGAGAAGAGATCACCTTCCTCGTGCCCCTCGCCGGGGCGCCCCTGCGGCACGCTCTCCAGCGCCGCGCGGACCAGTGCGTCCACCTGCTCCCAGCGCGCCTCGCTCCGGACGGACAGCAGCGCGATGCCCGCCTCGACGGCGGTCGCGCTGAGCGCCGCGGCCTGTCCGGGAGTGTCCAGCTTGACCGCGACGGCCGCGGCGCCGTCACGCCCGCCGGCCCGCAGCGCGGGGAAGGCGGCGCGGCCGCGGGCGCCTATGGCGAGCACCAGCTCGCCGGGGTGGGTGATCGGCGGATCCTCGGGGTCCAGCAGTGCGACGCTGCGGATTTCGACGTCCAGCCCGGCGGGCGCGGCCTGTAGCTCCACCAGGGGTTCGCCCAGCGACATCAGTAGTTGGCGGAGGCTGATCCCGGTCGGGGGCGGCGAGGCCGTCGCGGCCGGCTCCATGGCCGGCGCCTCCGCTGGACCCGGGTGGCCTGGGCTCATGGGGCTGCTGGCCATCTTGCAGGCACTTCCGATCACGTCACATCAAGCATTCGGTCGGCCCCGAGGTGAGCCACCACCGCACGTATGAGCTACGCCAACACTACTGATGCTATCCGCCGGGGCCATGGGGGCCATCGGGGCTGTGGGGGGCCATGGGGTCCGCCGGAGCGCCCGGCCCCTGCCTGCCGTCGGCCCCTGCCCCGGCGCCCCGGCCGCCCTCACCGCGGAGGTGCCGGGGCGGCCCGAGGCGAACCGGCAGGGGGCGTCGCTCGTCGGCCCCGCCCCTCACCCCCTGACCGGCTGGTCCCTCGTCCTCGTCAGGCCGTACGGCCCGGTGGGGCGCCGGGCGAGGGCTCCTTCCTGAAGGCCCACGTCATCTTCGGCTCCATGACGAAGCGCAGGGCGCGCTGGACCGGTGGGGTGCACAGCAGCGTCACGATCACACCGGCGAGGAGCGTGACGGCGAGGGCGCCCCACGGGGTGTGGATCCAGTCGGCGTCGTACCAGTCCCACCAGCGGGAGGCCTTGGCCAGGAATCCGTGCAGCAGGTAGCCGTAGAGGGTGCCGGCGCCCAGTACGGTGCACCATGTCCGGCGGCCGGGCACCCAGGCCAGGAAGCAGGCCGTGAGGACCAACGAGCAGCCGAACATGGCCAGTTGCATCAGGATGCCGCACCACCACGGCACACCCAGATGCTGTGCGCTGTCGGTGTGGTAGAACCATGCGTCGTTCATGCGCGGCACGGCCCAGTAGGCGAAGGCCAGCGCGGCCACGAGGACGGGCACCGCGGCGATCCGCGCCGCCCGGCGGCGCACGAGCTGGAAGTGCTCCGCTTTCAGGCACATGCCCAGAACGAAGAACGGCAGGAATTGCAGGACCCGCTGCAGGTCAAGGCCGCTGCCGAGATCCGGGGAAACCGAGGCTGCCAGGGCGATCGCCAGGGCCAGGGGTACCGGCCACCGGACGATCCGCCACAGCGGGGCGGTGAGCCGCCAGAGGAACAGGGCGACCAGGAACCAGGTGAGGAACCACGGGTCCGTCAGGTCGACAGAGAAGTCCGGCACGTCGCCGGCCCAGTACCGGAACGCCGCGTAGGCCGTCTGGAACACGATGTACGGGACGGCGACGCCGGTGACCAGCCGCTGCAGCTGGTTCCGCCGCATTTCGAAACTACGGGAGAAGTACCCGGATATGACGGTAAATGCGGGCATGTGGAACGCGTAGACGAAGATATAGAGCGCGGCCGCGCTCCGGCTGCCGGCGTAGAGAGGTTCCCAGGCGTGGCCCAGGGCCACCAGCACGATCGCCAGGTATTTGGCGTTGTCGAAGAAGGCGTCGCGGTGCTTTGCCGGGGGCGGTGGCGCCGATTCGGCCTGGGTGCCGCCCGGGGTGCCGGCAGGGGAAAGGGCGGGGGAGTGGCCGGGGGTGGCGGTCCCCTCGGCGGTGGCCGGCCGCTCGTTGTCCTGCAGGGCGGAGGCGGAGGAGTGGGAGGGAGGGATCACGACACGGCCTCCCAGTGGCCGTTCGGTCGTCGGGCCCTTCTTGCCGTGGTGATGGGGGCGATCACTGCGGCGATCGTGGCAAGCGGCATCCTGACTCCTCATATGTGCTGGTAGGGGACGGGTGGAGGACCCTACCGGTGCTGTGTGGCGTTCCTGGTGCGGGTCGGCGGGATCTGGTGCCCCACAATGCTGTGGGGCACCTTCGCCCGCCGGTGCGCCCGCGGACCGGGAGGCGAAGGTGAAGGCGGGGGCGCGTCCGCGGATCGGGAGATGTTCCTGCTCCGGAGGTGCGCGCGGGGGCCGGGGAAGGTGGCCGCAGGCCGACGGTGCGCCTGCGCCTGCACCTGCGCCTCGGTCATGGGACGGTTCCCCCTCCTGGTCGTCTACAGTGTTGTAGACCATCTGGCACTCTAGACACCGGGGCGCGCGGGACGCATCCCGACCCATCACGGGAGGGGCTGACGACATGGCGCGGTGTCCGGGTGCCCGCCCTTCTGTACGTCGCCGGCCATGGGCGCCGTTCATCCGTACCGAATCCCGGCGGCCGTCCGCCACCCGGGCCCGTCACCATGCCCGTTGCTCTCCTGTTCCCGGCCCCGCCGGCCTTGTTCCCGCCTGCTTTGTTCGCATCGGTCCCGTTTGTGCCAGTCCTGTTTGCGCCAGTCCCGTTCGCACCGGCGCCGTTCGCCGGCCGCACGCACCGCCGCGCCCGCCCGCCGGGCCGCTGCCGTGCCGGTCCGCCGCGCCCTTCGCTTCGGCCCGAGGGCACGACCACCAGTACAGTCGCTTCACCGACCGGTGCACCGCGGCATACGTGGGTCCCGGTGACGCCGGAGGCATCCGCCAGACCCGCCCCGGCCGAACCGGGAGCACCGACGAGGGTGCCGACGCCCCCTCGTCCCCGCCGTGCGCCCGGCCGCAGGACCCCACGCCCACCGCACCACGGCGCATCCGCGCCGCACGTTCACCCCATCACCGGAAATGGATCCCATGAGCGCGATCAGCATCGGCCAAGCCGTCGTCCTCGGAGCCGTCGAGGGGGTGACGGAATTCCTTCCGGTCTCCTCCACCGGCCACCTCAAGATCGCCGAAGGCCTGATGGGCATCCCCGTCAACGACAAGACCGTCGTCGCCTTCTCCGCGGTCATCCAGGTCGGCGCGATCGCCGCGGCGCTCGTGTACTTCTTCAAGGACATCGTGCGCATCGTGGGTGCGTGGTTCCGCGGGCTGCGCAATCGCGAGGAGCGCTACCACCACGACTACAAGTTCGCCTGGTGGGTGATCTACGCCACCATCCCGATCGTCGTCGTCGGCCTGGCCGCCAAGCCGCTGATCGAGGGCCCGCTCGCCTCCCTGTGGGTGGTGGCCGGGTCGCTGATCATCGGCAGCGGGGTGATGTGGGCGGCGGACCAGATGGGCCGCCACAAGCGCGGTGAGGACGACACCTCGCTCAAGGACGCCATGTGGGTCGGCTGCTCCCAGATCCTCGCCCTGCTCTTCCCGGGCTTCTCCCGCTCCGGCGCGACGATGTCCACCGCCCTCATCCTCGACCTGGAGCGCGTCGCGGCCACCCGCCTCTCCTTCTTCCTCGGCATCCCGGCCCTCACCGGAGCGGGCATCTACGAGCTGAAGGACGCCATCGGTGCCGGCGCCGCCGTTGCGCCACTGGCCATCGGCACCGTCGTCTCCTTCGCCGTCGCCTACGCCTCCATCTCCTGGCTGCTGAAGTTCGTGGCCAAGCACTCCTTCAACTCCTTCGTGATCTACCGGATCCTCGTCGGCGCGCTCCTCTTCGGCCTGCTGGGCATGGGCGTCCTTTCCTGACGGCCGCCGCGGGGTCCGTCCGGCAGCGATCTGACCCCGCGCACCTGTCCGGCCGACGTATCTCCCGGGCCGGTTGAACGCTCCCGGGGCGCAGTCCGTACAAAGGGGTGTGCCGCGGGATTTTCCCCGATTCCCGGCCCGGCCCGGCCTTCCTGTGGACCTGGGCCCCGCGGCCGCTCCGCCGGTGTTTCCCCTGGCACCGCGGAGCGGCCGCCTTCACCGCCGCGCGGCCCGGACCGGCCCGGACCGACGACCGTGCCGCCACCGCCGTCGATATGACGGCCAATCAGGCTCCACCCGATCCCCGCGGCCCCCCCCGCACGGGGTGTGTGTCCAGGTCAACGGCACACTCGGTACGATTCCTGCCGCTGCCGGCCCGCGCCGACCGAGGCCGGTCCATGCCGACGTCTTACGGGGGTTTCTTTCACGTGTTCGGAATCGTCCGGCCCTGCACCCATCGCCTGTCCCAGGGCCTCAAGGCGGAGTGGATGGCCCATCTGTGCGGCCTCTGTCTCGCGCTGCGCGGCGACCACGGGCAGTTCGCCCGGGTCGTCACGAACTACGACGGGCTGATCATCTCCGTGCTGACGGATGCGCAGTCCGGTCCCGCGCCGGCCCGCCGCCGTACCGCGGGGCCCTGCCCGCTGCGGGGTATGCGGACCGCGTCGGTGGCGCAGGGGGAGGGCGCGCGCCTCGCGGCATCGGTGTCCCTCGTGCTCGCCTCGGCGAAGATACGCGACCATGTCGCCGACGGGAACGGAGCGTTGCGCCGCCGGCCGGTGGCCGCCGCCGCGCGCAGGGTCGCCGCCGGCTGGGACCGGGCCGGGGCGCGCACCGGCGCCACCCTCGGCTTCGACACCGCCGTACTCGTCGACGCGGTCGACCGGCAGCTGGGCATCGAGGAGCTGGCCGGGCCCGGCACACCGCTGACGTTCATCACCGAGCCGACCGAGACGGCGACCGCCGCGGCCTTCGCCCACACCGCGGTGCTCGCGGGCCGGCCGGGCAACGCCGCGCCGCTGGCCGAGGCCGGCCGGTTCTTCGGGCGGCTGGCCCATCTCCTCGACGCCGTGGAGGACCAGGCTTCGGACGCCGCCGAGGGCGCCTGGAACCCGCTCGCCGCGACGGGCGCCACCCTCGCACAGGCCCGCCGGCTGTGTGACGACGCGCTGCACGGCATCCGACTCGCCCTGCGCGACGTGGAGTTCGCCGACTCCGCCCTGGTGCATGTGCTGCTGGTCCACGAACTGCGCCGCTCGGTGGACCGCGCCTTCGGCACGGCCTCCTGCTCCCACCAGGGGCCCGGAGCACCGGGGCCGTACGACGGCCAGGGCCGGAACCCGTACCGAAACGGCGGACCCTCCCCGTACGGACAGCCTCCGCAGCACGGGCAGCCTCCCCACTACGGCCAGGCACCGGCCGGCGGTGGTCCGTACGCCCACGGGCGGCAG
The DNA here is from genome assembly GCF_004125265.1 of Streptomyces lydicus. Classification (GTDB taxonomy): domain Bacteria; phylum Actinomycetota; class Actinomycetes; order Streptomycetales; family Streptomycetaceae; genus Streptomyces; species Streptomyces lydicus_C. The sequence goes on along the minus strand of NZ_RDTE01000003.1, from coordinate 404,954 downwards.
CATCTGAACGGGCCGCAGAACCCGTACAGCGGCGGTCCGGTGGGCCCCGGCGGCCCGAGCGGCGGTCATGGCGGTCACGGCGGCGGCTCCGGCGGGGGCGAGGGCGGGATGCCGCACTTCCCGCCGCAGCCGAAGAAGCCCCGCGGCTTCTTCGCCGGCTGTGCGGTCGCCATCGGGCTGTGCTGCACCTGCAAGCTCTGCTGTGCGGAGGAGTACGAGGGGCCGTGGTCGCGCAAGAAGCGCGAGGGATGCTGCCAGAACTGCGACTGCTGCGACGGCTGCAGTCTCTGTGAGTGGTGCGAATGCTGCGAATGCTGTGAATGTTGCAGCTGTTGCGACTGCTGAATCGCTGACGTTCCCGACGATCCTGACGTCCGCCGGGGGCGGCCACGGCCCGTGCCATGGCCGCCCCCGGGCCGGTCAGGCGCCCGGTGGCACCCGCGACGGGCGTCCCGAACCCCCGGTGAAGCGGTAGCCGGCGATGCCGCCCAGGGCGGCGAGCACTCCGCCCGCCGCGGTCCACAGCCAACGGTCGGACCAGCCGCCGGAGGACCAGCCGCCGTCCGGCTCGCCCAGGGCGGCGGGCTTCCCCGGTGCGGCGCTCTCCTGGGCCTCGGGTGAGGCGGTGGAGGCGCCGGGCACCAGGGGAGCCGCGAGCGTGCCGTCCACGTCGTGGGCGCCGCCCTGGTCGGCGAGGGCGGCATCGACCTCGGCGTGTACCGGCAGACCCAGGTCGTCCTTGGGCAGGTCGGCCACCGTCAGGCGTACGTAGTAGCTGCCCGGCAGGGGGTCGTTCGCCCACGGCTCCGCCCAGGCGCGGACCGTACGCAGCGTGCAGGACAGCTCGACGGAGCCCGCATCCCGGGCCGCCGCCCTGGTCTGGGCGCCGTACTGGCACGACTGACGGCGGCGCAGCCCGTCATAGACATCGAGCTGCCAGGTGGCGGTGCCGTGCCGGGCGCTCTGCGGGAGGGTCACCTTGGCCTTGACGGTGGCGCGCTGCCCCGCGTCCACGGGCAGCACCCAGTAGAGGTAGTCGCCGGTCGACGCATCGGCCGTGGCCCGCTGGTCCGGGGTGATGGCGGTCGCCGTACGGAACGAGGTACCGGCCTCCGTCGGGGCCGGCGCCTCCCCGTCCGTGCTGCTGCTCGGACTGGGGGAGGGGCTGTCGGCGAAGACCGTTCCCGCCGTGCCGAAGAGAGCGGCGCCCGCCAGCACAGCGGCCGTCAGGGTGCGTAGGGTGCGCATCAGCGGGTCCTCCAGACGGTCACGCGCCAACGGGAGATCCAGCCCCACAGCAGGCCGGCGACCAGCCCGGTGAGGGCCAGCGAGACCAGCAGCCACCAGCCGTGTCCGAGGCCGAAGAAGGCCGCGTCGGAGGCGTCATCGGGCCCGTCCACCAGGTCGACGGTCAGCTCCACGGGCAGGCCCGGATCGGTCTTGACCGAGGCGGGCGCCGAGAAGGAGTTGCTGACCTGCAGACAGACGGTCTCCGGCGCGGATGTGTCGTCGTCCGAGGAGGCGGACGGCGCCTTCGGGTAGCGCAGCCCGGAGGAGATCACATCCGTACGGCCGTCGCCGGCCTCGGCGCCGCGGACGATCTCCCTGCCGTGCACGGTCGAGGCCCGCAGCAGGACCCCGTAGTCGTTGTTGACCGCACGGTCGGCGGCGATGCTCACCGAGGACCGCAGTTCCTGGCCGGGCCGGACGTCCACCCGGTACCAGCGGTGCTCGGCGAACTTCTCACGGTCGGTGTAGAGACCGGGCTTGAGCTTCGGGGCGCCGGCGCACTGCTGAGCCCCCTCGGTCGCCACCGGAGTGACCACCGGACGGGCCGCGCGGTCCACCAACTGGTGTACCCGGTCCCGGAGTTCCTTGGTGTGCTGTACCGAGGTGTAGGTTCCGCCGGTCGCCTCGGCGATACAGCTCAGCTGGTTGCGGGTCTTGGCGTCCGGCAGCAGACCGAGGGTGTCGACCGTCAGATGGATGCCCTTGGCGGCGATGTCCCGCGCCACCTGGCAGGGGTCGAGCGGGGAGCAGGTGTCCTCGCCGTCCGTGATGAGCACGATCCGGCGGGAGCCGTCGCCGCCCTTGAGGTCGTCGGCCGCGCCCAGCAGAGCCGGTCCGATGGGCGTCCAGCCGGTGGGGCTGAGCGTGGCCACCGCGGTCTTCGCCTCGGTCCGGTTCAGCGGCCCGACCGGGTAGAGCTGCCGGGTGTCCTTGCAGCCGACTTTCCGGTCCTCGCCGCGGTAGTTGGCGCCGAGGGTGCGTATGCCGAGCTGGACCTCGTCCGGCACGGCATCCAGCACCTCGTTGAACGCCTGCTTCGCCGCGGCCATCCGGCTCTGGCCGTCGATGTCGCGGGCCCGCATCGAGCCGCTGACATCGAGCGTCAACTCGACTTTGGGGGAAGGCTTGGCGTCCGGTTCATCGGCGCCGGCGGGTGTGGGGGCGAGCGCGAGGGTCATCGCGGCCAGCAGGCCGCACACCCCGGCCGCCAGCCGTTTTCTTGTGATCATCGCCGGATCGTATGGAGAAAGTCCCCGCATTCCAAAAACGGCCCCTCAAATGCGGTGCGGGCAAGGGGCGGTGGCGCGGATGCCGGCCCGGCGGACCGGCATCCGTGCTCTGTACGGCGTCGGGGGAGGGGCGTACGGAGCGCCGCCCGGTGCCGTGCTCAGGCCAGTGCGACGGCCATCCGCCGTACGGCCTCGGTCAGCAGCTCGGGCGACGTCGCCAGGTTGAGCCGGACGTGCCCGGCGCCGCCGGTGCCGAAGCCTGCACCGGGGCTGAGAGCCACCCTGCCACGGTCGAGAAAGACCGCGGCGGGGTCGTCACCGAGGCCGAGCGCGCGGCAGTCGAGCCAGGCGAGATAGGTGCCGGCGGCGGGGCGGTAGCGGACCGCGGGGAGCCGTTCGGCCAGCAGGCCGCCGAGCAGCCGGCGGTTGTCGTCGAGGCCGCGGAGCACCGCGTCGAGCCAGTCGCCGCCGTCCCGCAGGGCGGCCGTGTGGGCGATGATGCCGAGATGGCTGGGGCCGTGGCTGACCTCCTCCGGGATACGGGCCAGATCGGCGGCGGCGGCGGGCCCGGCGAGGGCGAGCGCGGCCTTGAGACCGGCCAGGTTCCACGCCTTGGAGGCCGACATCAGCGACAGTCCCGCCTCCGCGCCCGGCACGCTCAGGTAGGGCACGAACCCGGCGTCCGGGGACACCACCGGGGCGTGGATCTCGTCGGCGACGACCCGTACGCCGTACCTGTCCGCGAGCGCCGCGACCGCGGACAGCTCCCCGGCGCCGTGCACGGTGCCGGTGGGGTTGTGCGGGCTGCACAGCAGGTACGCGGCGCGGCCCCCGTCCGCGACGGCGTGCCCGAACGCCCCCTCCAGCGCGGCGAAATCGATCCGCAGGTCCGCACCCAGCGGCGCTTCCACCACCCGCCGGTCCATATGCGTCACGAACTGGTAGAACGGCGGATAGACGGGGCAGTTGACGACCACCGGGTCGCCCGGCCCGGTGAGCTGCTTCAGCACTTCGACGATGCCCAGCATCACATCGGGCACGATCGCCGTACGTTCCACCGCGAGCCCGTCCCAGCCCCATCGCGTCCGTGCGAAACCGGCCAGCGCCCGGGCGTACGCGGTGCCCGCCGGGTAGCCGGTGTCGCCGAGCGCGACCGCATCCGTGATCGCCGTGGCCACCGGTTCGGCGAGCGGCACATCCATCTCCGCCACCCACAGCGGCAGCACATCGTCCGGGTAGGCACGCCACTTCATGCTCGTACGCCGCCGCAGTGCGTCCAGGGAGAGCCGGCGCAGCGGGTTGGGGTCGTCGGGGGAGGCACACGGCACGGGATCCATGGAGCCAAAATAGGCACGATGTGCGACGAAGGGCAGAGGGAAAGCGGCCCCAGGGGGTGTTGGGGGTGTTTCCCCGTCATCGCCGGGGCCGGTGGCGCTGGGCCCCGTCCGCGCCGGCCGGCCGGTGCCGGGCCGGGCTTCAGGTGGCGGTGAGCACCAGAGCGGCCTGGTCATCGGGGGTGGACCGGCCCGCGAAGGCGGTCACCGCGGCATGGACGGCCTCGATGAGACCGGCGGCACCGGACGCCGTGCCGGGGAGGGCGAACAGGGCATCGGTCAGACGGTGTTCGTCGAAGAACTCGCCGGTGGCGGAGCGGGCCTCGGTGATGCCGTCGGTGACCAGCACCAGGCTGTCGCCCGGCGCGAGGTCGAGCCGGCAGGAGGCGCCGTGGAATTCCGGGCCGATCCCCAGGAGCAGGCCGGACTGGACCAGATGCTCGACCGTGCCGTCGGCGCGGCGCACGAGCGGCGGCACATGACCGGCCCGGATCAGCTCCAGTGCGAGGTGCGACCCGGCGTGCCGCAGTTCGCCGTAGACGAGGGAGACGAAGTGCTCCTCGTCGAGCGGGCTCCCGGTCAGCGCGTCGTTGATGGCGGCGACCACGTCCGCCGGATCGTGCAGCAGACGCGCCGCGGCGCGTGCGGTGTGGCGGACCATGCCGGTGGTATTGGCGGCCAGTGCGCCGCGCCCGCAGACATCGCCGATCATGAACGCCCAGCGGTCGTCGGGGAGCGGGAAGACGTCGTAGAAGTCGCCGCCGACCTCCAGGCCTTCGCCGGCGGGGTGGTAGTACGCCGCCAGATCGGCGCCGGGAATCCGGGGCAGCTGGGGAGGCCGCAGCCCGGCCTGCAGATCGCGGGCCAGCTGGACGCGGTCGCTGAACTGGTGGGCGTTGTCGGCACTGGAGGCGGCCCGCCGGGCCAGCTCCTCGGCGAGGGCGACGGCATGGCCGTCCAGCGGCCGGTCGGTGGCCAGGAGGGTCAGTACGCCGAAGGTGCGGCCGAGGGTGGCCAGCGGGACGCTGACATAACCGGTGACACCGGGCAGCCCGGGCAGCCCGGGCCGGTCGCCGGGCGGGGCCGCAGGGTGGCCGGTCTCCGTGGCGCCGGAGGCCAGGACCCGGGCCACCGCCCGGTCGACGTGCCCGGCGAGCACCGGGGAGGCGAGGAGGTCTTCCTCGGCCGGGGAGGCGGCGGCCACCGCGATCCGCCGGGTCCGGCCGTCCTCCTGCACATGGACGCTGCACAGCGGGGCCAGGGTCGGTACGGTCAGCCTGGCCAGGCGCTGCAGACAGTCCGCGTAGTGCGGCTCGCGGGTGATGGCCGTGCTGGCGTCCAGCACGAAGGCCAGGTCCTCACGGGCCTCCCGCTCCCGCTCCTGGGCGGCGCGGCCCGCCTCCAGGGCCCGGTGGCGCTCGATGGCCAGCGCGGCGATACGGGCGAACGCGGCACTGAGGGCCAGGTCCTTCTCCTCGGGGGCCTTGGGAGCCCGGTGGTACATCGCGAAGGTGCCGAGCAGCCGGTCGTCCGTGCCCAGGATCGGAGTGGACCAGCACGCCGCGAGCCCGGCCCGCGCCGCCACCTCCCGGTAGTCCTCCCACCGGTGATCGGTGGCGATATCGGTGGCGATCACCGGAACCCGCAGATACGCGGCCGTGCCGCACGAGCCCACGTCCGCACCGATGGGGATCCCGTCGATCGCCTCGTTGTAGAAGGCGGGCAGGCTCGGCCCGGTGCCGTGCCGCAGCTGCCGGCCGCCGGGATCGGCCAGCAGCACCGAGACGATCAAGTCCGGCGACAGGTCCTCGATCGCCCGGGCCATGCCGGTCAGAATGCTGCCGAGCGGGGCGTCGCGGGCTATCTGCTCCAGCAGGATGCGCTGCTCGGCCGCGAGGAGCTGGGCGTGGTGGTGGACGGTGGTGTCCACCGCGATCACGATCACCCCGTCGACCTCGCCCACCGCGTCCCGGCGGGGCTCGTAGGTGAAGTCGAAGAACCCCTCCCGTTCCCTCCCCGGCGCGCCGAGCACCAGCCGCGCGCCGCGGGCCCGGAACGTGGTGCCGGTGCGGTACACCGCATCGAGCCGGCCCAGCACACCCTGCGGGCCCAGCTCCGGAATCAGCTCGCCGATCGGCGTGCCGGTCTGCGCAGGCCCGCCGCCGAACGCCTCGAAGAACGCCGGATTGGCCGCCTGCAGCAGATGGGAGGGGCCGCTCAGCGCAGCGAAGATCACCGGAGCCTGAGCGAACAGGTCCTCGTACGCCTCGGTCCGCCGGGGCGGAGACCGGGGATGAGTGGTGACCGCACCGAGGCGATCCGGCTGTAGGGACATGACAGGCCGCCTCTCTCGCGCGCGTCGACCGCGGCGCCCGTCCACCTCCACTCTGGCACACCACCCCGGGGAATCCAGGCCGCAGCCGGAAGGATCACCGAGCGGATCCTCCCGGCGACACGCTGCACTCCGCGTCCTTCTCGTGTCGTCCTTCTCCTTCGCCCTTCCTGCCCTCTCTCCTGCCGTTGCCGTTGCCCTACGTCTCGGGGTCCTGGTGCGTCCGTTCGGAGTACCCGGCGCCCTTCCCCAGAGAGGCTGCGCCCCCTTCGCCTCCTTCTCTCCTAGGGTCCTGAGGGCCGGTCCGGCCCCGGCCGGTGGCCGCTCCCGCCTCCGCCTCCGCCGACGGGTTGGAACCCAGTGATCGAACTCGCCCCGGACCAACTCCCCCCGCTCACCGACTGGTTCCCGGCCGGCTCCCCCGGGGCGGCCGCGCTGCCCGAACACGTACGGGCCTTCGGCACCGGCCGCTGGTGGGCCGACCGGGCCACCGCTCCCCGCGCCCTGGCCGTGGCCTGCGCGGGCCACGTCCTGCTCCGCGGCGACCCGGGCGCCCTGGCCCCCGACGCCCTCGCCGTCTTCGGCGCGCACCATGTGCAGGCCCCCGCCCGCTTTCTGCCCGCCCTGAGCAGCGCCTTCGACCTGGTCGTGCCGTGGGAGCGGATGCTGTATCTGCACCAGGTGCCGGTACCGGTGCCGCGCCTCCCGGACGGGGTGACGGTGCGTCGGCTGGCCCCCGAGGACGCCCCGGCGCTGGCCGCCCTCACCCGGGACGCGGCGTGGCTCCATGCGAGCTGGGGCCTCCCGGCCGCTCTTGCCGCCTCCGGGCTGGGCTGGGGCGCCTTCCGGGAAGCGGACGTCCTCGCCGTGGCCTGTACGTACTTCCACGGCACCCGGTACGAAGACCTCGCCTGCTTCACCGGCCCCGGACACCGCCGTCAGCGCCTGGCCCTGGCCTGTGTGACCGCCCTGTGCCGGGACGTCGCCACCCGCGGCCACCTCCCGAGCTGGACCTGCTCCCGCGACCACCGCCCCAGCCGGCTCCTCGCCTGGACCGCGGGATTCCGCCTGGCGCGCGAGTACGTGCATCACCTGACCGGAAAGCCGGCCCGCCAGGGAGCCGGACTTCCCGCCTGAACGCCCGCCGCCCGCTTCTGGCCCCCGGGGACACGAACGCGCCACACCGCCGAACACCACGGCCACGACGCTCCGCCTACGTACGCTGACGTGGCCGTCCGGTCGATGGCCGGCCCCGTTCGCGGTACGACAGGAGCACACGATGGCCGCCTCCGCCGGTTCTCCTCCCCGGGCCGCAGCGCGGCATCGCCTGCGCGCATGGATGCTGGAGGGCCTGGCCGACATGGCCAAGCACCACCCCGGTCCGCACGCGGGGCCGCAGAGCGCCCACCGCGGACAGCGGTGGTGGCGGGTGATGTGCCTGACCGGAGTCGACTACTTCTCGACACTCGGCTATCAGCCGGGCATCGCCGCCCTGGCTGCGGGCGCACTGTCGCCGGTCGCCACCCTCGTCCTGGTCCTGGTGACGCTGGCCGGCGCGCTGCCGGTGTACCGGCGGGTGGCCCGGGAGAGCCCGCACGGCCAGGGCTCGATCGCGATGCTGGAGCGGCTGCTGTCCTTCTGGCAGGGCAAGCTGTTCGTGCTGACCCTGCTGGGGTTCGCCGCCACCGACTTCCTGATCACCATCACCCTGTCGGCGGCCGACGCCGCCACCCACCTGGTGGAGAACCCCCACCTCACCAGCGCCCTGCACAACGGCCGGCTGGTCATCACGCTGGTCCTGATCGCGCTGCTGGGCGCGGTGTTCCTCAAGGGCTTCCTGGAGGCCATCGGGGTGGCGATCGTCCTCGTGGGCCTCTACCTGGGGCTCAACGTGGTCGTGGTGGTCGCTGGAGTGTGGCATGTGGCCACCGCGCCCCATGTCGTCGCCGACTGGTCCCATGCCCTGACCACCGAGCACGGCAGCGCCCTGGCGATGGTCGGGGTGGCCCTGCTGGTCTTCCCGAAGCTGGCGCTGGGCCTGTCCGGATTCGAGACCGGCGTGGCCGTCATGCCCCATATCGAGGGCGACCCCGACGACACCGAGGAGCGCCCCACCGGGCGCATCCGGGGCGCGAAGAAGCTGCTCACCACCGCCGCCGTGATCATGAGCGTCTTCCTCATCATCACCAGCTTCATCACGACCCTGCTCATCCCCGAGCCGGCGTTCCGGCCCGGCGGGCCGGCCAACGGACGCGCCCTGGCCTATCTGGCCCACGAGTACCTGGGCTCCGCCTTCGGCACGGTCTACGACGTCTCCACCATCGCCATCCTCTGGTTCGCCGGCGCCTCGGCCATGGCCGGCCTGCTGAACCTCATGCCCCAATACCTGCCGCGCTACGGCATGGCGCCCCACTGGGCGCGCGCGGTGCGCCCGATGGTGCTGGTCTTCACCCTGGTCGCCTTCCTGGTGACCTGGCTCTTCGACGCCGATGTGGACGCCCAGGGCGGCGCCTACGCCACCGGCGTCCTGGTCCTGATCAGCTCCGCCGCGATCGCGGTGACCATCACCGCACGGCGCGCCCGCGAGCGGGGCTGGACGATCGGCTTCGCGGTGATCTCCGTGGTGTTCCTCTACACCACCATCGCCAACGTCATCGAGCGCCCCGACGGGGTGAAGATCGGTGCCTGCTTCATCGCCGGGATCATCCTGCTGTCGTTCCTCTCCCGCCTCGCCCGCGCCTTCGAGCTGCGGGTGACCAGCGTCGTGCTCGACGAGACGGCCGAACGGTTCGTCCGCGATGTCGCCCACCGCAAGATCCGCTTCATCGCCAACGAGCCCGACCAGCGCGATCTGTCCGAATACCGCGACAAGCTCCAGCAGATCCGTACCGACAACGACCTGCCGGCCGACGACGACTTCATCTTCGTCGAGGTCACCGTCGGCGACCCGTCCGAGTTCGAGAGCGAACTACGGGTACGCGGCGAGGTCATGCACGGCCGCTTCCGGGTGCTCGCCCTCGAAAGCTCCACCATCTCCAACGCGCTGGCCGCGCTGCTGCTGCACGTCCGCGACGCCACCGGAGCACGGCCGCACATCTACTTCGAGTGGACCGAGGGCAATCCCTTCGCCCAGTTCCTCCGCTTCTTCCTCTTCGGGCAGGGGGAAGTCGCACCCGTCACCCGTGAAGTCCTGCGCGAGGCCGAACCCCACCGCGACCGACGCCCCCGCGTCCACGTCGGCTGAACGAGTCCGGCCATGGTGTGCGCAGGGGCGGCGGTCGCGGTGACTCAGACGCGGTCGGCGGCGATCAGCAGGTACTGGAAGCTGCCGTTGCGGTAGGCGTTGAGGAAGGTCTCCTCGATGCCCGTGACCAAGTGGTCGGCCTTCCTGCGCAGTTCCCAGTACGGCAGCGCCACCTCGGTCAGGTCCTGGACGTGCACGGGGACGAGCCGGTTGCGGGCCATGGCGCGGAAGTACGCCGAACGGGGATGGATGTCACAGATGTAGTGCGCGTTGATCAGGGACACCTCGCGGGAGGCGCGCCCGTAGGCGTCGTTGTAGCAGCCGGTGATCGTGACGTACCGTCCCCCGCGCCGCAGCAGCCGTGCGTGCTCCGCGAACAGCAGCTCCAGCTCGACGTACATGGTCGACTCGTTGTTCCAGGACGCCGCGTACGCGCCGGAGGTGAAGCCGGTGTCGAGCATGTTGCGGTGGTGGTAGCGCACCTCGTCGTCGATGCCGCGCTTGCGGGCCTGCGCATTGGCGAAGTCGGCCTGCTTGGCGGAGATCGTGGCCCCGTCGGCGTGGCAGCCGTAGCGCAGATGCGCCACCACGCTGCCGCCGCCGCGTCCGCACCCGGCGTCGAAGACCCGGTCGGTGGGGGAGAGATCGCCGAGGTGGGAGGCGAGGAGCTCGGCCTGGGCGTGTTCCAGCCGGTGCAGTTCGCCGGTGACCCGCTCGCGGCGGAGGCCCGGGTCCTGCTCGTCCAGCACCGACCAGTCGGCGTCCCCGATGCCGTAGTGGTGGTGGTACAGGTCGTCGATCTTGCCGAGTTCGAGGTTGACCGGGTTTTCCTCGGCGTTCCAGTAGTCCGCGACGCGGGACTGGTACGTGGACTGGGTCGGCACCGGTGTACGGGCGGTGTCGGCGTGAGCGATGGTCAACGGTGACTCCTTGCGAGGTTGCGCGGGATCGGTCGGTCTACCAGTAGTTCGGCAGCTGGTAGCGGTCGGTGTTGGTGGCGTGCCACTCGTGGTTGCCGGAGACCCAGGCGGCCAGGCCCCGGAGGTACCTTTCGAGGAGGGGCGAGAGGGCGGCCAGCGGCGCCGACTCCGTCTCGAACGCCTCCATGACCTGGTTGTGGATCTCGACGCTCTTCAGATAGGCGGCCTTCAGGCCGCGCTTGTCGTGGGCGGCCACCACTTGCGGCAGGTTCAGGTGGGTCGGGTCACTCGCCAACTCCTTGGTGAAGGAGTACAGGTCATTGACGATGGTCGTGGCGTTGCAGGCCAGCGCCGTGACCCGCTGGACCTCGGGACGGGCGTAGAGCGCTTCGGGCAGTTCGTAGCCGTCCACGGCGTCGACGAGGGACAGGCAGGGGCGGAAGTTGTTGAACTGCCGCATCACCAGGTACTCCCAGACCCGCGGTACGTGCCGGGTCTCCGCCCAGGAGGCCTCGGCGAGATAGCCGAGATGCAGCCGGGCGACGTCATGGACGAACCGGTCCGTCTGGCTGGGAGTGGCGAGAGCGGCGTAGTCCTTCAGGGCCCAGTGGTACGAACGCAGGGGCCCGTCGGCCTGCACGCCGCGGCGCCACTCCTCCTCCAGCCCGGGGGGGCCGTGGAAGGGATCGAGCGCCGACTGGGCGATGACCAGCCGGCCGCCCAGACCGCGGCGCGCGGCTCCGCGGCCTTCGTCCTCCTCGCAGTAACAGCTGTCGACGATGTTCTCCGCCAGCAGCAACTCACCGGCGACGGTGAGGTGTTCGAGATCGGCCGCACCGGGATGCTGCAGGACGACGGCCCGGCCGACCTGGAACTGTGCGAAGTCCCCGGTCCACCGGTCCGGGAAGAGATCCAGCCGGCGGGCCCAGGCCTCCAGCCTGCGGTCGATCTCCTTGGCCTTTTCCGGGTCGGCGGGGACGGCGGGCCGGTACCTCAGCCCGGGGACGGCCCCGCCGCGTCGGGCCCGTACGGTGCGGGCGAGGTTCGGCGGGCCGGGCAACGAGAACCCGGCGGCGGTGTCGGGGGACGTGCTCATGGTGCGTACTCCGCCTGGTCAGTCGCTGCTCCGGCCGATCTGGACGTTCTCCAGGACGCCGGCCGCGTCGGGCACGAGGATGGCCATCGAGTAATAGGCGGTGACCAGGTATTTGATGATGGCGGCGTCGTCGACGCCCATGAAGCGGACGTTCAGGCCGGGCTGGAACTCCTCGGGGATACCGGTCTGGTACAGACCGACGACCCCCTGGTCCGCCTCGCCGGTGCGCAGCGCGATGATGCTGCTGGTGTTCGCGTCGCTGACCGGGATCTTGCCGCACGGGAAAATCGGGACGCCGCGCCAGGCGGGGACCTCGTGCCCGTCGACGTTCGCGGTCCCCGGCACCAGACCGCGCTTGTTGCACTGCCGGAAGAAGGCGGCGATCGCCTTCGGGTGGGCCAGGAACAGCCGCGTCTTGCGGCGCATGGACAACAGCTCGTCCATGTCATCGGGGGTGGGCGGGCCGGTGTAGGTGCTGATGCGCTGGCCGTAGTCGGCGTTGTGCAGCAGCCCGAACTCCCGGTTGTTGACCATCTCCCATTCCTGGCGCTCGCGGATCTCCTCGACGGTGAGCCGGAGTTGCTGCTGGGTCTGGTCCATGGGCTCGTTGTAGAGATCGGCGACCCGGCTGTGCACCCGGAGCACGGTCTGGGTCAGGGAGAGTTCGTACTCGCGCGGGGCGAGGTCGTAGTCGACGAAGCCGCCGGAAAGCGTCGGCTCGCCGACGTGCCCCGCCGCGACCGGAACCTCCGCCTCGCCCCGGCGGTTCGCGGGACGCTGCTGCAGCTCCGCGTACGCCGCCAGGTGTGCGGCCAGCGACGGCACCCGGTCGGTCAACTCCCGGATCACGTCCCAGGGCAGCACCATCAGCACGCCGGAGGTCTCGGCCCGCACCGAGCTCAGCCACAGCGGGTCGGGCCGCCCGATCGCCTCGTCCCCCATCTGGTCGCCGTCCGTGACGACACCGATGACTTCCTCCTCGCCGTACTTGCCGGCGGTGTAGCGGACGAACCGGCCGTGGACGACGAGATACGCCTCGGTGGCGGGCTGCCCTGCCTCGAAGAGCACCTGGCCGGCCCGCACTTCACGGACCCGGAAGCGGCCCGCGAGCTCGCTGAGCACCCCGGCATCGTCGTAACCACGCAGGGCGGGCAGCTCCGTGAGCGTCTGCGGGATCACCCTGATGTCGTCCGCACCGTTCTGCTCGAACTGGACACGCCCCCGGCCGACACGGAGTTGCAGACGACGGTTGACCCGGTATGTACCGCCCTTGACGTCCACCCACGGCAGCGTCTTCAGCAGCCACCGCGAGGTGATGGCCTGCATCTGGGGCTCGGACTTGGTGGTGGTCGCCAGCTGGCGCGCGGCCCGGGTACTGAGGCTGGTGAGCGCGCTGTCTGCGGATGGTTCGAGAGCGGGCTCCTCGGCAGCGGAACCGGTGACACTGTCCGGTACGGACACATTCCCTCCCGGGACGTGAACAGAAGTGAGCAAAGCGGCCGGTGATGAACAAAGTGGCCGTGCGTCACCAAGCCAAACAGACCGGAGATCATCTCGGTACAGCGCGAAAGGGGGCGTCCTCGCATTCAGCAGGCGCAAACCCCGGACCGAAGCGAACAGTGCCCACCCGCGCCTCCGCACGCCCTCCGGCCGCTGCATGATCCGGGAATACGTGCGCCGGGACGGTTACCCGTATCGCTCAGCGGCGGTGGTCGGGAGCGGTGACCGGATCGGAATGGCTTACCTGGGCGGGCCGTTGGGGGCCTTGGACCGGCTGCGTGGATCCAGTGGACTGGGCGGATCCGGCGGGCTGGGCGGACTGGAAAGACGTGCCTGTGGGGGGAGTTGGGCAAGACATGGCGGTGGTCTTCGACGACCGCCGCCGTGCTGATGCCTGGGCAAAAGATGCCCGAGCTGAGCCGGGCTGCCCTACCGTGGGGCGCCATGAAGGTCCTGATCATCGGCGGCAGCGGGTTCCTGGGGACGGAGCTCGTGCGCCAGGCGACGGCCGCGGGCTGGGAGACAGCCGCAACGTACTGCTCCCGCCCAGGAACCATCCCCGGGGCTTTGTGGCATCAGCTCGATCTTCGGGCCCCTGGCCACATCGACGAGGTGCTGGCCGCGGTTGACCCCGGTGCCGTCATCAACGCAACCAGTGGAAACGGCGACTGGGCGGTCACGGCCGAGGGCGCGATCCGCCTGGCGATGGCCGCGGCGAAACGCGGTTGCCGACTGGTCCACGTCTCCAGCGACGCGGTGTTCTCCGGTTCGCGGATTCACTACGACGAGACCTGCTTGCCCGACCCGGTCACCCCGTATGGCGCGGCCAAGGCCACCGCCGAGACGGCCGTGCGGCTTCTGGCGCCGGCCGCCGCGGTCGCACGCACTTCGTTGATCATCGGGTACGGCACATCCGTGCACGAGCGACTGGTCCATGCCCTGGCTGCCGATGCACACGACGGTGTCCTGTTCACCGATGACATCCGCTGCCCGGTGCACTTCGAAGATCTGGCCTCCGCTCTGCGGCAACTCGCAGTGTCCGACCAGGCCGGGGTATTCCACCTCGCCGGAGCCGATGCCCTCAGCCGGTACGAACTCGGCGTTCTCATCGCTCAACGTGACGGACTCGACGCACGCCTGCTGCCTGCCGGACGTCGGGCCGACAGCCAAGTGCCCGGGGCACTCGACGTCCGCCTCGACAGCAGTGCCACCCAGAGACGCTTACACACACGGCTGCGTGGGGCCCGGGAGTTCCTTCAAGCCCGGTAATACGGGAGTGGGGCGCTGCCGGCCGGGAGGAGTGGGACGGGGAGTGGGACGGCTCTTAGGGTCGCGTAACTCCGCCGCCGGAAGCGCCCGTTGTGGGTGTCCAGGGTGTGGGTGTCCCGGAGCTGCGGCCGGCTCAGGAACAGCAGGGCCGCTGTGCGGGCCGGGCGCGCCAGGGCCGGTGCCGCGGCCACCATGCCCGCGGCCGCGCCGTTCACGGCCGAGGCCACATTGCCCCACAGGATGCGCGGGGAGACCGAGAAGGGCGCTGCGGCGTCGACCAGTTCGCGGATCGGCCCGTCGAGCAATTGCTCTACGGCGTCGGTGTCGGCGTCGGCGTATGCGTCGGTGTGGGGGTCGGCATCCGCGTAGGGGGAGGCGCAGGCGTAGGTGTCGGCCCGGGGCCGGGTACGGGCGTCGTCATGGGATTCGGCTTCGGAGCCGGAGCCGCAATGGGCGGCACCGGCGGCGATGGAGGCCACCGTCTCTCGCGGCAGCGACAGGGCGAACGCGCCACCGAGGCCGGAGTGCCACCTCAGCTCGTCCAGGGCGGGCGGTCGTGAGGGCAGGCGCAGGCCGTGCAGGGTGGCCAGGCCGAGCATCGGTGAGAGGACCCGTGCCACCAGACCCAGCTGTGCCACGGACGCGGCCACCCGCAGTTCGACGGCCTCGGGCGGTCTGCCGCTGCGGGCGGCAAGCGAGGCACGTACCGCGGTGACACGCTCCCGCAAAACGCCGCTCTCCTCCCGCGTCACCTCGCTCAACGTGCGCCAGGGAGGGGCGAGTTCCGACGCTGCCGGGTGCGTCTCGAAGGCGAAGAAGGGCCCGAGGGCCGCGACCTGTTCCTGCCGGGCGGCAGTGGGTTCCGTCATGGCTGTCTGTCCGGTTTCGAGGGGGCGGGGGAGGGCGGGGAGGAGCCGGTCGTGCAGAGCACCCGGCCGTGCAGCACGTGGTACTGCCGGGGCCGGCGCAGCACAGCACTACCGGGGCGGCGCACAGCCCTTCACTTCCCCCGTTGATAGAGGTCGGTCAGCAGGGCCACGGCAGCGTGGGTCGCCGGATGCGGGTCTTGGCGTCGCCAGATGAGGTGGACCGCGATGGGCGTGGCATCGCGTAGCCGCCGGAAGACGATCCCGTCGCGCCGGTACTGGTTGACGGTGCTCTCGGGGGTGATCCCGACGCTGCGGCCCGTGGTGATCAGCGCGAGCCAGTCATCGATGTCCTGGGTGTATTCCACGACGGGACGCGCGGACGCGGGCCACAGGTCGGCCGTGGTGGTGCCGGTGCGCCGGTCGATGAGGAGGGTGCGTTCGCGGATGTCGGCCAGGGCGATGGAGCGGCGGGTGACCCAGGGGTCGTCGTCGGCCATGGCGCAGTAGCGGCGTTCCCGCCCGACGACGGCACTGGCGAAGCGCGCGTCATCGAAGGCGGTACGCACCACGGCCAGGTCGCACAAGCCCTCCGCCAGGCCGCCGGTGGGCGAGTTGGTGCGGACCAGATGCAGCTCGACGTCGGGGTGGCGGGCGGCCCAACGACGCTGGTACTCGGCGGTGTGCCGGCCCATGGCCGACCATGCGTGGCCGATGCGCAGCCGGGTGTGGCCGGTGGTGGCTTCGCGGATGAGGTTGTCGGCCTCGGCGAGCACCGTGCGGGCGCGCGCCAGCACCTGGACGCCGGCGGTGGTGGGGAGGACGTTCCTGCTGGTGCGGTGCAACAGCCGTACCCCCAGGGAGTCCTCCAGCGAACCGAGCGTGCGGGACACCGCCGCCTGGGAGATGCCGAGATCGATGGCGGCATCGGTGAAGCCACCGGCGTCGACGATCGCCACCAGACAGCGCAGATGTCGCAGTTCCATTGTCCAGATCCATAACCACGGCGCATCGATGAGTACGTGCATGCATTTTACGTATGGATGGGTCCGGCCGGATGCTCGGTGCATGGGAAAGAGCACTGAAGGCCGGTGGCACCCCGAGGTCGCCGGCGGGGGACCGGCGGCGCACCCGGGCCGTGCGGCGGGGGTGGCGATGATGTTCGCCAGCGGGCTGTCCAATCAGATCGGTGCCGCGACCGGAGCGCTGGCGTTTCCGGTGATCGGACCGGCGGGCGTGGTGGCCGTACGGCAGTGGGTGGCCGGACTCGTCCTGCTGGCGGTGGGGCGGCCGAGGCTGCGCGCGTTCACCTGGCGGCAGTGGTGGCCGGTGCTGTGCCTGGCGGCGGTGTTCGCCACGATGAACCTGTCCCTCTACACGGCGATCGACCGCATCGGCCTGGGCCTCGCGGTGACCCTTGAATTCCTCGGGCCGCTGGCCGTGGCACTGGCCGCCTCCCGCCGCCTGGCGGACCTGCTGTGCGCCCTCGTCGCCGGTGCCGCGGTCGTCCTGCTGACCCGCCCGCAGCCGGCCACCGACTACACGGGTGTCGCGCTGGGCCTGCTCGCCGCCGTGTGCTGGGCGTCCTACATCCTGCTCAACCGGCTCGTCGGCGCCCGGCTGCCGGGCGCCGAAGGCTCGGCCGCGGCCGCCGGTGTCTCCGCCCTGCTGTACCTACCCGTCGGAATCGCCGTGCTCGCCGACCACCACCCCAGCGCGAGCGCCGTCGGATACGCGGCCGTCGCGGGCCTCCTCTCCTCGGCCGTCCCGTTCCTCGCCGATCTGCTCGCGCTGCGCCGGGTCCCCGCCCGCTTCTTCGGCGTCTTCATGAGCGTCAATCCCGTCCTTGCGGCGCTCGTCGGCCTCGTCGTCCTGAACCAGACCCTGCAAGGCATCGACTGGCTGGCCATCGCGGCCATCGTGACGGCCAACACCGTCAGCATCCTGACCGGCGGCTCGCGCACCACGGCTCCGTCCGGCGGCCGCGGTACCGTCTCAACGGACGTGGCGCTCGATCCCACGATGGCGGTTGGCCCCACGAGGGCGCTCGACCCCACGATGGCGGTTGACCCCACACCGACGGACGCCCCCGCAGCAGAGACTGCCCTCACCACGTCGCACGGCCGCGAGACCGGATCGATCCCGTGCCGTGAAGTCTGCTGAACGGCGTACCCGTGGGCCGCAGCGCCGGCCGGGGCGCGCCTGCCGGCAGTAACGGAGCTTCCCGGCCACCTCCCTTCACCAGGACAAATGTCCCGAAGAATGGGGGGCCGGTGCCTCTGCCGCCGGGGAGTGCCGGGAACTTAGCGTGCAGGCATGTCACAGACGATCACAGATCACGCGGCGGAGTTCTCCGGCGTGTCCAAGAGTTTTCATCAGGTGAAGGCGGTCGACGGGCTGGAGTTGTCGGTGGGCCGGGGCAGGATCACCGCGCTGCTCGGCCCCAACGGGTCGGGGAAGTCCACGTTGATCGACATGCTTCTGGGCCTGCTGCGTCCGGACCACGGGCGGGTCGAGGTGTTCGGCAAGGCACCCGATGCGGCCGTACGGGCCGGGCTGGTCGGGGCGATGCGGCAGGACGGGGCCTTTCCCGCCAGTGCCAAGGTCCGCGAGGTTCTGGAGCTGGCACGACGGCTCTATCCACGGCCCGCGTTACTGAGCGAGCTGACCGAAGTGGCCGATATAGGAGGCCTGTTGAGCCGACGTGTGGACCGGCTGTCGGGCGGTCAGCTGCAGCGGGTGCGCTTCGCCTTCGCGGCCGCGGGCGCGCCCGGCCTGCTCGTGCTCGACGAGCCGACGGCCGCCATGGACGTCGAGGCCCGGGCGCGGTTCTGGGAAGGCATCAGGAGCTGGGCCGAGCGCGGCCGTAGCGTGCTCTTCTCCACCCATTACCTGGAGGAGGCCGACGCCGCGGCCGACCGGATCGTGGTGATGAACCGGGGCAGGATCCTGGCCGAAGGAACCGGCGAGGAGATCAAGCGGACGGTGGGCAGACGCACGGTCAGCTTCCGCACGGACGGTCCGCCGCCGGCCGGAGTGGAGTTACTGCCCGGCGTCTGCGGCGTGGAGCGGCGGCACGACAGGGTCCGGCTGTACACGACCGACTCGGACGCAACCGTCCACGCCGTGCTGTCCGGCGACTTCGCGGCCCGCGATCTCGAACTGTCCGGGAGCAGCCTCGAAGAGGCCTTCCGCGCGCTCACCACCGGGACCGCTCACCAGGCCGTACAGGAGGTGAAGCACTGATGCTGACGCGCCATTACCTCCGCTTCGAACTGCGGCGGTTGCGCCGCGATCCGAAGTTCGTGGTTCTCACCGTGGCGATGCCGGCGCTGCTGTACCTGATGTTCTCCACGGTCGGCGGTCCGGGCGCTCCGGGGGCCGGGTACGCCCCGGATGCCGCGGTCATGGCCGGTATGGCCTGTCATGGAGTGCTGATGGTGACCCTCACCAACGGGGTCAACATCGCACTCGACCGGAACATCGGCTGGGCCGCACAGCTGCGTACCACTCCGCTGCGCGCGACGCAGATAGTCATCGGCAAGGGGGGCAGCGGCCTGCTGCTCTCTCTGCTCTCGCTGCTCGCCGTCTTCCTGATCGGCGGGACGGCACACGGCATCCGGCTGAGCGCTGCCCAGTGGCTGGAGATCGGCGCGATCACCTGGCTGGGCAGCCTGCCCTTCGCCCTGCTGGGCATGGCCCTGGGTTTCCTCGTCTCGCCCACCACCAGCGGTCCCACCGTCATGGCCTGCGTCATCGGCATGTCCGCGCTGGGCGGGCTGTGGGTACCGGCACGGCTGTTCCCTGAATCCCTCCAACACGTGTCCGAGGCGCTGCCCACCAATCACTGGGTCCACCTCAGTCAGGCCCTCCTGGAGGGTGGGGCATCCCGTATGTCGGAGCTGTCGGACCTTGCCGTGCTGGGGGGCTGGACGGTGGGCTTCGCGCTGTTGGCCGGCTTTGCCTTCCGGCGGGAGGTGACGCGTTGAGCCGCGACAGGGGCGGGGCGAGGGGCGGTGCGAGGGACCGGAGCATGGGCGCCGTGCCGGCGTTCACCGTGGACAGTGCCGCCACGCGGGGCCGGAGTACGGGCGCCGCTCCGCCGCCCGCTGTCTGCCGTGGACGACGACCCGGCCATGACAGGCCGGAGAATAGACTGAGAATGCTGCACGACGCGGTCCTGGCGCGGCGCGGCGGGAGGGGACGTTCATGAGCCTGCGCTTCGGCCCGGGGGTGAAGACCGCGGGCGGGCCGGGGGAGCCCGCCTCCTCCCGGGGCGCCGTGGTCGGCACCACGGTCGGACTCATTCCCCTGTTCGGCCTGGTCCCCTCGCTCTCCGCCTCGGACAGTCCGCTCGTCACCGTCCTGGCGGCCGCCTGCGCCCTGGTCCTCTTCGCGGCCTCCCAGGTGATGCTCGCCTGGTCCTACCACTCCGCCCGGCTCGACCAGCGGTTCCGGTTCGCCTTGCTGGTTCCGCTCGCGGCGCTGTCCGTGGCGCTCCCGCTGTGGCTCGGCAAGGACTGGACCATTCTGCTGCCGTATCTGTCAGCGACCGCCGCGGTGGCCGTACCCGCCAGGCTGACCCTCCCCGCGCTCGCCACCTCGGCAGCGCTGGCCGTCTTCGTGGCGGGCCGGACCGGAGCGGATACCACCGCGCTGGCGGTGATGACCACCGCGGTCGGCCTGGCCATGACGACCTATCGCCGTATCCTCGATCTCAATGCCGAACTCCGCTGCACCCGGCGTGCATTGGCGCGGGCCGCGGTGGCCGAGGAGCGGCTGCGCTTCTCCCGGGACATGCACGACACACTGGGCCACAGCCTCCTCCAGCTCACCCTGCGTGCGGAAGTGACACGGCGGCTCTACCGGGCGGGCGGGACGGACGTGGAGGCGGAGCTCCAGCAGATCGAGGACATGGGCCGTCAGTGCCTGGAGCAGGTGCGCGAGGCCGTCACCGGCTACCGGCGGCTCAGCCTGTCCGCGGTCATCGAGGAGGCCCGGACGACACTGGCCGACGCCGGCGTCACGGTGACGGTGGACGCCGCCGCCGGCCGGCTGCCCGAGACGGTGGAGACGGCGCTGAGCTGGGTCGCCCGCGAGGCCCTGACCAACGTCGCCCGGCACTCCCGGGCCGCCAACTGCCGCGTCGTACTCCGCAGCGAGGACGGCCGCGCCCTGCTTCAGGTGCTCGACGACGGCACCGGGCCCGCCCGGTCCGTCCGGCACTCTCGTCCTGGGACCGGCGGCAACGGACTGGCCGGGCTCGCCGAGCGGGTCACCGCACTCGACGGCCGCCTGCGCACCGGCGCCGCTCCGGGCGGCGGCTTCCGCCTCCAGGCCACCATCCCCCTCGCGGCGGCCGACCGTGCCCGGGAGACGACATGATCCGGCTGCTCCTCGCCGAGGACCAGGCCATGGTGCGCGGTGCCCTCGCGACCCTGCTCGGCCTGGAGCCTGACATCACGGTGGTCGGCCAGGTGGAGGACGGACCGGGGGCCGTGTCCGCCGCACGCCGGCTGCGGCCGGACCTGTGCCTGCTCGACATCGAGATGCCCGGGGGCAGCGGACTGGACGCCGCCGAGACCCTCCACGCCGAACTGCCCGAGACGAAAATCCTGATCTTCACGGTTTTCGACCGGCCGGGCCATCTGCAGCGCGCGCTCGCCGCCGGGGCCGGCGGTTTCATCGGGAAGAACAGGCCGGTGGACGAGCTTGCGGTGGCGATCCGTCAGGTGATGGCCGGGGAGACGGTGATGGACCCCGCACTGGCCGCCGCGGCGCTGCGGGCCGGGCCCAACCCGCTCACCCGTCGCGAACAGGAGGTGCTGGCAACGGCGATCGACGGGGCGTCGGTCCCCGCCATCGCGGCGCGGGTGCACCTCTCCGAGAAGACGGTGCGCAACTACCTCTCCTCGGCGATCCAGAAGACGGACACCGCCAACCGCTTCGAGGCAGCCCACACGGCACGCGAGCGCGGATGGCTGTAGGCGCCCCGGCGGGAGCGGGCGACCGGTCCCCGCCGAGCCCAGGGGGTCGCGCCTCGCTCCTGGACTCCGCCCGCGGATAATGGGGGTACGGCGCTACTGCTCGAACGCAGTGCCACAACGGGGGAGTTGCCATGCAGAGTACGAATGGCGGAGCCGCTCTCGCCATAGCCGTGCCGGTCGTCGGACTGGTGGTGCGGCAGCAGTTGCGTACCCGCCGGGTACGACGTATCGGCTCGCTGCTGGCCCCGGCGGTCTTCGCTGTCCTGGGCGCCTCGGGGATCGCCTTCGGCGTCGCCTCGGTCGCCGAGCACCGTCCGCTGACCGCGCTGCCTGTCGTCCTCCTGGTGGTGAGCCTGGCCGTCGCGGCGGGCTTCGGCGCGGTCAGGGCGCGGACCGTACGAGTGTGGCGCGGTCCCCAGGGCGAGGTGCTGCGCAAGGGGACGGCGGCCACTACCGGGCTGTGGCTGACCTCGGCGGGTGTGCACTTCGGGCTGGGCCTGTGGATCGACCACGCGGCCGGGGCCGGGGTACTGGGCGCGGTGTCGCTGTACGCCTACCTGGCGATCGGCCTGGGGACGCAGAACCTCCTTGTGCGCGGCCGGGCCGCGGCACTGTGCCGGCCTGAGGCGGACGATCCAGGTCGCCGCGGTGACCGGAGGCCTCGTGGGGGCGTACTACCGGCTGGACGCGATCCCCGCCCACTGGACCCAGCCGGTCCATGTCCCCCTCCTGCGCGGATGGATACTTCTGCAGTGCTCGCCCTCTTCGACCGTCAGATGCGGCGGGACGCCCTCGCAGACGCGCCCGGAGGCCGGGTCGAGCGGGTCGGCGAGGTGGTGCGGCAGGTCGGCGTCGAGGGCGGCTGGAGCGCGGTCGTCTGGTCCGGCCTGGACCAGGCCACAGCGCGGCCGGCGATCGCCGAGCAGGTGCAGTACTTCACCGAGCTGGGCCGTGAGTTCGAGTGGAAGCTCTACTCGCACGACCAGCCGGCGGATCTGGGCGAGTTGCTGCTGGCGGCCGGGTTCGAGGCTGCGCCCGACGAGACCCTGATGGTCGCCCGGATCGCCGACCTGCGTGATGGCGGCGGACTGCCCGAGGGCGTACGGCTGCACCCGGTGACCACCCCGGCCGATGTGGAGCTCATGCTGTCCGCGCACGAGGGGGCGTTCGAGGCGACTGCGGACTGGCTGCGGCCGAACCTGCTCGACATGCTGGCCGAGAGCCCGGGGACGGTCAGCATGGTCGTCGCGATGGCCGGCGACATACCGGTCTGCGGGGCGCGGATGGAACTCCACCCGGGCACGGAGTTCGCCGGCCTCTGGGGCGGCGGCACCGTACCCGCCTGGCGCGGCCGGGGGATCTACCGGGCGCTGGTTGCGCACCGCGCCAAGATCGCCGCCGAGCGCGGCTACCGCTATCTGCAGGTGGACGCCTCCGAACAGAGCCGCCCGATCCTGCAGCGGCTCGGCTTCGCCGCTCTGAGCACCACGACCCCGTACACGTACAAGCCGTAGCCGCTACCCCTACTCCTGCTCCTGCTCCTGCTCAAGGCTTCTCGCCCGCGGGCCGGAGCACTTCGGCCGGGCAGGGGTGAGGAACCTCCTGGGCCTGGAGGGCGGCAACACCGTAGAACGCCCCGTCAACAAGCCCGACGGCGCTCGGGCGAGCGGGTCCGTGAAGCGGAAAGTCCGCTGCCCCGGTGGGGCACACCGGGGCAGCGGACTTTCTTGGCTGTACGTCGGCGGGACGCGTCCTCGCCCGGGGAGAGCGGTCAGCGGTTGAAGATGGGCATGATGGCCTTGCTGTCGTCGCACCACACCTCGTGGTACCCGTTCGCCTGGGCGATCGGGAGTTCCGCCGCTTCGCACGCCGCCTTCGAGGGGTACTTCTCGGCACCGATGGGGACCCAGCCGTCGCCGGGCGGCGGGGCGGCGGAGGCGGTGGTGGCGGTCAGGGGAATGGCGACCGCTGCGGCACCGACCGCGAGACCGACACCGATTCGAGTACGCCACGACTTCATGGTTGTCTCCTTGCCTATCTTTTCCTTGACGCTCTGAGCCGGTCGGGCTCAGAGAGGTTCCGGGTGTGTCCAGGGCGGCGCCGAGGTGGTCAGCCGATGGGGTTGACGAAGGTGCCCGGGTGGGTGGCGCCCCGCTGGTCGACGAGCGTGCCCCAGGGCCATTCCACGGTCAGCGAGGTGGTCTCGTTGGGCGGGGTGACGTCCGCATAGGCGGGCTGGTAGAAGCCCGTCTCTTCCTTGGTCATGGCCAGGTTGAGCGTGAAGTCGGTGCTGTCCCCGGGCTGCAGGGTGATCGAGCTGAACGCCTTCGACGAGCGGGCCAGCGACCAGCGCTCGCCGCCGTTCTCGGACTTGAGGTCCACGCCCGGGAAGCCGCCGATCTTGCAGGAGCTGCTGCCCTTGTTGGTCAGCACGATGCTGGCGGTCGTCCCGCCGCTCGCGTCCGGGTCCGGGACCGCATCGCCGCCCGTGGCGAACGCCGCCTTCAGGCCGGAGGTGTGGCAGCGCTGGACGCCCGCCCCGCCACCGCCCCCGGCCTGCGCGCTGCCCGACCCCTTGCCCGTACCTCCCACCTTGGCATCGGGCTTCGCATCGGCCTGTGCATCAGCCTTGGCACCGGAGCCCGCCTGGGCATCGGACTCCTGAGCGCCGGCGGAGGAGCCCGTGCCGTTGGACTCGACGGCGGCCGCACCCGAGTCCACGCGGCCCGCGGGCTTCGCGCCGGTGGCGTCCGCGCCGGAGCAGGCGGTCAGGGTGAGGCCGGCGGCCGCGGTCAGAACGGCGGCGGCAATGCGCAGAGTGCGGCGACGAGCGGTGCGGACAGTGGCGCTGGAGCTCATGACGGGGTCCCCCAGGACGGTCGGTGTCGTTGTTTCCTCGGTACGTCACCGACTCTGGTCTGGGCCACTAGCGCAAGGCTGCCGCTCCGCTAACGTGCGGCTAACACAGAGGTGAGAAGCGGACGGACGCCAAGGAAAGGCCGCCGGATACTCCCTCGGGACGACGCCGAGAGGGCTGCTTCGCCCGTGCGGCGGAGGCGGTAGCGACCTTCGAAGGACGTCTGAAGGCAGGGCAGTTGACGACGATCGATGTGTCATTCACTCCACTCCAGCCCAGCCCAGCCCAGCCCAGCTCAGATCGGAGCCACACCCGTGCTGAAGCAGCTCTTGCGCGCCACCACTGTCCTCGCCCTCGTCGCGACAGTCGCCGCCCCCGCCGCAGTCGCCGCGCCCCTGACTGCACCCCCGACTGCGCCCCCATCCGCACCGTCGACCGCACTGGCGCCCGAAGCCGCAGCCGCATCCAGCACCCCGGCCGCCACCCTCGTTTCCTCCCTCAAGGGGAAGGCCCGACTGGGCTACCCCGTGGCTGAGGAAAAGGTGCAGGTCACCGTCGACGCCCACGCCACCTATGAGGCGGGCGGAATTCCCACCCGCTCCTGGGGAACCTTCCGCATTTCCCATGTCATCGGCGGTCGTGACTACTGGGGCGACTTCGAGGTCGACTGCCTCACCACCGGTGGACCCACCGCCACCGTGACCGGCCGACTCGTCCGTACCAGCCCCGGCCATCCGTGGCAGACGCACTTGGACCCGCATACCCGCATGGGCGTGAGCTTCTACATCCCCAAGAGCGGGAAGGCCCGCGCCGGCCTGTCCGGGGCAACGCCCAAAGGCGCACCCCTGCTGACCAAGTGCATGGCGCCCGCCGCCGATATGACGGTCGTCGAGGGCGGTTACGCCCTGCGGGACAGGCTGGGATAGGCGGCAGGCGTCGGCATCTGCCGCAGGCCGGGGCGGCCACCGTCCCGGCCCGCCCGAGGCAGTCCGTCGAACAGGTCCCTCTGGAAGGGGGGCACGCCCCGTTGGCCGCTCGGTCAGCGTTCGAGGTTGCCGCTCGGTCAGCGATCCAGGGAGAACGCGTTCTTGGCTCGTTCCGAGGACTCCTCGGACGCCATACCGCCGGGGTTCTCCGTGGCGAGAGCCTGGTTGAGTGCGACGAAGGGGCGCAGGCGTTCCTCGTACCGTGGAAGCGCGGTGCGGTGGTCGCCGTCCGCCCTGCCGAGTTCGTCGGCCAGCACATAGGCACCTACCAGGGCCAGGCTGGTGCCCTGTCCGGACAAGGGCGACGGGCAGTAGCCCGCGTCACCGATCAGCACTGTCCTGCGGTCCGACCAGCGGTCCATGCGGATCTGGGCCATCGCGTCGAAGTAGAAGTCGGCCGCGCCCCACATGGCCTTCAGGAGCCTCGGGGTGTCGCCTCCCAGATGCGACATCCGCTCGGCGAGGAGTGACTTCTGCCGCTCGGTGTCACGGTAGTCATAGTCAAGAGGCTCCGACATGAAGCCGAGCATGGCCCTGATCTCGGTGTTGTCGCGTACCGGGTACACGCAATAGCTTGCGGTGTCGTCCTGGAGCCACACCTGCCAGTTGTCGAGCTGCAAGAAGTTGTCCGTGCTGAAGACGGCCAGATGCGGGCCGAGATGACGGATGAACTGACGCTTCTCGCCGAAAACCAGTTGCCGTACCTTCGAGTGGAGGCCGTCCGCCCCGACCACGAGGTCGAAAGTCCGGCGCCGACCGCTCTCGAAACCGGCGTTGACGCCGTGCGGGCCCTGATCGAGGGTGACCAGGGAGTCGTTGAAGACGTATTCGACGCCATCCAGCGTCTGCCGGTACAGAAGTTGGGTGAGGTCGTCCCGCAACAGCTCGATGTCTCCACTGTCGAGCCGGCCGCTGCTGAACGTCATCTCGGTAGAGCGCCAGAGCTCCTTGCCGCCGCTGTCGTGCATCGACATCCCCCGCATCCGGGTGCGTGCCTGCTGCGCCTCGGCCAACAGGCCCATCCGTTCCAGGACGCCGAGTGCAACGCCGCGGACGTCGATCGCCTGGCCGCCGGGACGTATACCGGGAGCGCGTTCGACGACGGTCGGTGCGTAGCCACGACGCCGCAGCCAGTAGGCGGCGGTAAGTCCGGCGACACTCGCACCGGAGATGAGCACGGTCTTCACGGAGACCCCTTTCGTACGGTGTACGCGCTGGAATGTACGCCGTACGCGCAGGCCTGCCAAGTGCTCATCCGGGCGTCCTGTACTAGGTCAGAAAGGGATCCGGCGCGGTCTTCCCTGCTAGCCTCTGTACTAGTACAGGAAGAAAGAGGAGACAGGTGGCCGCAAAAAACATCCCGCCCTATCTGCGCGTCGCCGCCGAGATCCGGCGACGCATCACCGACGGTGAACTCGCTCCCGGCGACCGGATTCCCTCGACACGTCAGATCGCGAGGGAGTGGAATGTCGCACTTGCCACCGCCACCAAGGCGCTCACCACTCTGCGCCACGAGGGGCTGGTGCGGGCGAAACCGCGCGTAGGCACGGTGGTGGCGGCTCCGCACCGGCGCCCCGCCGCCCCTCGCCCCCGCACCGCCCCGGACCGGGAGCGTGAGCTGACCCGTGAGCGGATCGTGCACACCGCCATAGAGATCGCCGACGCCGAAGGGCTGGCCGCGGTATCCATGCGGAGTGTCGCGGCACGGCTGCACGCCGCCACGATGTCGCCGTACCGCCATGTGAACAGCAAGGACGACCTCGTGCTCCTCATGGCCGACACGGTTCTCGGCGAGCTGCGCTTCCCCACCGGAGCGCCCGCCCACTGGAGGGCCCGGCTGGAGTGGGGCGCCCGGTCGCTCTGGACGCTGCACCGCGCACATCCTTGGCTGGCGCAGATCGGCCCGCTGACCCGCCCGCTGATACTGCCCCATCTGATGGCCTACTCCGAATGGATGCTGAAGGCCATGGACGGTCACGGCCTCGACCCGACGACCATGCTCAACCTGAACGCCCTCCTCTACAGCCATGTGCAGGGCATCGCGGTCCAGCTGGAACGGGAAGCGCAAGCCGCGAGCGTCACGGGCCTGTCGGAAGACCAGTGGATGGACACCCAGGCCCCCGCCCTTGCGGCGATCACCGCGTCCGGCGACTACCCGACCTTCACCCGGGTCATCGAAGCCGTCGGAGAGGCCGGCTACGACCTGGACCTCGACGAACTGTTCGAGATCGGCCTCGGCTCCATGCTCGACGGCGTGGCCGCGCTCATCGAGGGACGGTCCCGCCGGGCGGAGCGCTCGGGCACACCTTGATCGTCTCGATGCCCGTCCGTCCGGAGCGGGCAGCTGTCCACTCTTGCCTCAGGCTGCGACATCTGCGCCGGTCAGGAAGGTGTCAGGCGTCGTAAGCGCCCTGATCCATCCATCCCCGGGGGCGGGGCGCACGGGGTGGGCCGACGCGAGGGGAAACCGCCGCCGACCGGTTCTAACCTGGGGGAATGGGCGGTGACTTGCTCACACTGTTTTTCTGCGGCGATGTCATGCTCGGCCGGGGCGTCGACCAGATCCTTGCGCACCCGGGGGACCCGGAGCTGCGGGAGGTCTACGTGCCGGACGCCCGGGCCTATGTGGAGCTGGCGGAGGCGGCGAACGGTCCCATCGACCGTCCGGTCGGCTTCTCCTGGCCGTGGGGGGAGGCCCTGAGGGTGCTCGATGAGGCCGCGCCCGCCGCCCGGGTGCTCAACCTGGAAACCAGCGTCACCCGGAGCGCCGACTTCGCCCGCGGCAAGGACATCCACTACCGGATGAGCCCCGCGAACGTTCCGTGCCTCACCGCCGCCAGTCCCGATGTCTGTGTATTGGCCAACAACCACGTCCTGGACTTCGGTCACCGAGGACTGGCGGACACTCTCGACGCTCTGGCGGGGGCAGGACTGCGGACGGCCGGGGCGGGACCGGACGCCGACGCGGCGGAACGGCCGGCGAGCGTCCCGCTGGAAGGCGGCCGCCGGCTCCTGGTCTTCTCCTTCGGGATGCCGTCCAGCGGCATCCCCCGGGCCTGGGCCGCGGCCCCGGACCGCGCCGGGGTCGCCTTCGTTGCCGGTCCCTCCGCCGCCGCCGCGACCGCGATCACCGACCGGGTACGACAGTGGAAGCGGCCGGGCGACATCGCCGTGGCTTCCGTCCACTGGGGCGCCAACTGGGGCTACCACGTGCCCCGGGACGAGGCCGCGTTCGCCCGTACCCTGATCGACGGCGGCGTGGATCTCGTCCACGGGCACTCCTCGCACCACCCCCGCGCCCTGGAGGCGTACCGGGGAAAGCTGGTGATCCACGGGTGCGGCGACTTCATCGATGACTACGAGGGCATTACCGGCTACGAGCAGTACCGGGACGACCTGCGGCTGCTCTACCTCGTCTCGGTCGACCCGGACACCGGCGGGCTCCACGAGGTGCGGATCACCCCGCTGCAGGCCCGGCGCATGCGGCTGCGGCACGCCTCACACCAGGACACCCGGTGGCTGCGTGTGATGCTGGACCGGATCGGTTCCGGCTTCCGCCCCTGCGTCGCCTCCGCCCCCGAGGGCACGCTCACGCTCCGTCCCGCTCAGGGGGGTGGGCGCGGCTCCGCCGGACGTCGTCGGTCATAGGGCCGGGACGGCCGGCGGAGCCGGACGGGCGCGGGGCACGAGGTGGCGTGCCGTGCCCAGGGGTGCAGGCGCCGCCCCGGGGACAGGTGCCGCTCAGAGACAGGTGCCGCTCAGAGACAGGTGCCGCCCGGGGGACTGGTGCCGCTCAGGGCAGCAGTGTGTCGAGGAAGGCGTTCGAGAACACCCGTGCCGGGTCGTAGGAGTTCAGGATGTCCCGGGCGGTGCGCCAGTCCTCGAACGCGGCCGGGACGGTGCCGCCCACCGCGGCGGGGTCCGTCCACGGCCCGCTGTCCGTATAGGCCCAGCCCTTGGACCACTCGGGACGTACGGACGCATACGAACCGGTGTAGTTCTGCCAGATCCACTGCTCCAGCTCGTGGAAGAAGGGACCGGCGCCGGGCGTGCCGGGATAGGTGGCGAAGTCGAGCCACACCACGGTGTCCCACTCGGGATGGTCCGCGCGCGCCCGCGCCGGGGACAGAAGGGGACCGTCCAGGGGGTCCGTACCGGTGATACGCAGCTCGATCGGACCGTTGACCGGGTAGGAGCCGCGGTTTTGATGAGCCGTCAGCACGCTCTGGTAGCGGGTGTAGAAGTCCCCCACCACCCGCTGCAGATTCGCCCGGGAGGTCAGTACCGCCCATCCCGCTTCGACGATCCGCAGCGTCGTCGGTTCGACGTACAGCAGGCTGTTCTTCGACCAGCCCCAGACGTCCCAGGTACCGGTGACGATCAGCCCCGATCCGACGATGGACATGGCGAGCTTGGTGAAGGCAGGCGTCTTGTCACCTCCGCCCGCGGCGATCTCCCCGAGCAGCCCCGACATCTCCTCGGTGACACGGTTGGCGAAGGTGTAGGCGTACGGGGTGTCGATCTGCTTGGCGAGCAGCGGCTTGCTCGGTGCCAGGCTCCACACCTTCAGCCAGGGCACATCGGTGAACGGGAACCAGATGGCCTCGATGCGCCCGGTGCGGTCCAGGTAGGAGCCGAGGGTGCGGCCGCCGGTGCCGGGCGGGCCGAAGACCGTGCCCACGTTCACATCGAACCAGTTCTGGCAGCGCAGCCGTGTGTTGGCGGCCGCGGTCATCGTCACCTCGGTGAGGAAGGCGCGGCCCAGGTGGACGAGGAAGGCGCGGATGTCGGGGTCGGAGCGGGTGAAGGTCTTGAGCACATAGCGGCCCTCGGCCGCGCTCCACACCACCGCGGTGAGGGAGGTGACCAGGGAGCTCAGTGTGCCGAAGCCGGAGCCCGCGGGCGGGCGTTCGGTGGCGGTGGGCAGCCCCGTGCCGTGGCCGCCGATGGCGAGCACCCCGCCGATGGTGAGGTCGCCGGGCGCGGTGGTGGTGGCGAGGCCGAGACCCGACTCCTCCAGGCGGGCGAGGATGGTGTCGAGCGTCGCCCCCGTCTGCGCGGTGACACTCCCCGGACCGCCGCCGCGCACACTGACCGCGGTGAGGTGGGTGGTGGTGTCGACGATGACCGTCCGGTTGGTGTCGGCCCCGGCGGGTACCACCAGCGGCGACCAGGTGTGGCCCTTGCCCCGGGCCCGTAGCCGGTAGCCCTGCTGATGCGCCCAGTTGGCGAGGGTGACCACATCGTCGGGGGTACGGGCCGAGGCCGTCCATACGCCCTCGACGACGATCTCCAGCGACCAGTTGCGGAAGGCCTGCTGGGAGAGTGGGATGCCCTCGGGAAAGTCGGGCGGAGGGGCGAGGGTGGTCGCGGCGCTGCCCATGGGGATGCGATGAGCGGGCTGCAGCCCGGTTGCCGCGGCGAGCCCCGCGGCGGCGGCCCCGGTCAGCAGCGTGCGGCGGGTGAAAGCTCTTCGAGCGCTGTCGTCGGACATGGCTGTCCCTCCGGCGCGCGGCGCGCCGGCCCCGCTGCACCGCGCACGGATCGTAGGGGTGAGACCGTACGAGCGCCCCGGTGCGGTGGGGATGTGCCGGAAGGGTAGGGTGACGGGCCATCAGTTGCAATGCCCGTCAGGAAATACCGTTCCCCGGCGGGGCCGAAGGGGATCGGGCCGCCGGGGATGTGGGGGGAGCGGGGCACAGACCTGCCAGGGGTACCAGCTCCGCCAGGGGCGCCAGCTCCACCAGCCGTATCAGCTCCGCCGGTCGTATCGGCTCTACCAGCGGTACCAGCGGCCACGCCGGCCACCGGCGCCGGCCGACCGCATCAGGAAACCGAGCAGCCAGAACGCCAGCACCACCACGGCGACGATCCACAGTGCCTTCAACGCGAATCCCGCGCCGAAGAGAAGCAACGCGAGCAGCAGAACCAGAAGCAGCGGAACCATTTCCCTGCACCTCCGTATAGGTAAGACGCGAGAGCGCTTATGGAGAAACCACGGGAACGAGAGGAAAGCCGGTGCGCTCTGCGGCCCTTTTCTGCCGTCTTGCCGCTCAACGCGTACGGAAACATGGCGTGATGCACGTAAGAGAAGGAAGAAGCCCGGGGATGTTGGTGGTGGTGTTGACGAAACTCTTGAGGTGATGTCAGGCGGTGTCGTGGGGAGGCAGGAGAGACCCCAGGGGTCCGAGGTCGAGATTGAGGTCGGCCATCGTGAGGCCATAGCGCTCACAGAGTTCCGTCATACGGTCCTGGAGAATCATGAGCGTCATCCCGACTCTTTCTTCCTGCTCCTCGGTCAGGTCGCCTTGGTCGACACGGTGAAGTGCGGTGCGCTCCATGAGCTGCCGCAAGAGCTCCACGATGGTCAGCACCAATTTGATGAGATCGCGTTCGACCGTCTCCGGGTCGGTCTTCAGCCTTTGGGCGAGGCCGCTGTCCTGCCCCCGGCGGCCTTCCCCGCGCCCGGCCGGCACCAGGTCGAACGCTCGTGCCGCTGCCTGCGCCACCTCCGCGAAGGCGGGCTTCGCCGGCGTGGCCGGTTCAACCGGTTCATCCGTCATGGTGTACCTGTCCTCGTCACGTGGGAATTTTTCCTCGGGGGAGATGGGGAAACCGAACTGATCGGCCGGGGAGGCGGGTTCATGGAGCCCTCGGCGCCGCGGATCTTCACCATGGTGCCGGGCTGTCGGGCGTGACCGAGCGAATCACCGCTCGCAGGTTGATATGGACCAGATCCACCTCCGCAATGGACAGCACCACATCTCCGGTAAGGACCGCACCGCCGTTCAGGAGACGGTCCAGGAGATCGATCAGAGCGATCTGTCGCCCGGCAAGAGATTCCTCCTCGGATGGGTCCGTCACATGCGAGGCAGCCGCGCGCGGGACGTCCGGGTACGGGAAATCCGAGTGTGAGGCATCCGTGAATGCGGCCTCATGAGGGTCGTTTCCCTTCACGGATGTGCGCCTTCCGCGGGTGGTGTCGCGAAGGAGTACGGGGCCCACGGACCGGTGATCTCGACGCGTACGCCGGGGACGCCGTCGTCCAGCCCCTTCAGGGCCCGATGGAATTCCGCGAAGCGGTCCGTGGGGACCAGATAGGCCTCGTTGGCGATGTTCTCGCCTGCGCCGGACGCCAGTTCACCTTGCTGTGGCCGGTGCGCGACCATGTCCCGAGCCAGGTCGGCCACCCGGACCCGCACGTCGGCGGCGACGGCTCCCGCAGCGCGGTAGGCATCACGATGTGTGCGCCGCTGGGCCCGCCGCTGCTGCAAGTAGGCCCGGCCGGGGCTGACCGCGGACACAGCGGGGGCCGGGCCGTCGGGCGGCGCGGGAGCTCCGGCCGCGGCCGCTGCGCGTGCGTCCGCGTACACCTTCACCCCCACCTCGGCATGGCCTTCGAGCCGGGAGAGCAGCGCATCGAACTCGGCAGCGCGCTCGTCCAGCATCGCCCGCACCCGGGAATCATCCAGATATACCGTGGCCAGGCGCATGGGCAGCACCATGGTGCCGGCCCAGGCGGCCTCGACGACGGCATGGTGCGTCCGCGCGATCGTCTCCAGCTGCCTCAGGTCCTCCAGCTGTGCCTTCATCCCCGCCGCGCTGAAGGCGTCGGCCGGGACGGAGGAGACGAGGGCGGTCAGGCGGCCGGCGGTGACCGTCCGCAGGGGGCCGTCCCGCAGACCGGTCAGCTGAGGAGCCGACGCTTCGAGGGCGGTTCCGGCGCGGCCGATGGCGTAGACGTACGAGCTCCGGGAGCGGTCGGACTGTTGGTGACCGGTGGGCAGATCAGCGAACCGATCCACGGGCTGATCCACGGACTGATCCACGGACTGATCAGCTGGCCGATCCACAGGCTGATCAGCGAGTTGATCAGCGGGCCGATCGCGGGGGAGCGGCGAGGTGGCGGTCTCCTTCGCTTCTTGCGTGCGGCTGTTCACTGCTCCTCCTCGCGGTATGCCTGCTGCGCGCCGGAGACCTGGCCCTGGGAGGCGCCGATGGCCGCGCGCAGTTCGGCGAGTTCGGCGCGCAGGTGCCGGTTCTCCTCGGCCAACGAGTCACCGGTGACGGCCGGCGGACGCCCCTCGGGGACCTGCTGCGGTGCGTGGGCACGGGACGACAGGGAGGGGTCGTGTTCCCACCAGTCGATGCCCATCTCCTTGGCCTTGTCGACGGAGGCGACGAGCAGCCGGAGCTTGATGGTCAGCAGCTCGATGTCGAGCAGGTTGATCTGGATGTCGCCCGCGATGACGACGCCCTTGTCGAGGACGCGCTCCAGGATGTCGGCCAGGTTGGCGGACGCCCCCTGCCGGCCGTACGGGGACGGACCGGAGGAAGGCCCCATACGGCCGGCCAGTGAATCGGACATGATCAGCCTCGTCTGTGCGGTCGCGGTCGCGGTCGTGGTCGCGGTCGAAGTCGGGAAGGGTCAGCGGGCTACGGCGGCACGGCGGCCCCGGCGTGGTGCCGGCGGCTCGTCCTCGTCGTACGGATTCCGTTCGTCCGCGGGGGCGTCGTCCTCGTCGAGGAGTTCTGCGTCGTCGTCGTGCTCGTCGAGCGGTTCCCCGGGGTCATCGTGTCCGTCGACGGGCTCTTCGAAGTCGTCTTCGAAGTCGACTTCGTAGCCGTCATCGTCGCCTTCGGCTTCGGCTTCGTCTTCGGCGTCCACTGCGAGATCGTCGTAGTCGTCCACGCCCTCGTCCTCGGCGTCGGCTTCCTCATCGGCCTCACCGGCATCATCGTCTCCGGGAAGCACCTCGTCGGAGTCGCGTCCGGCGTCCTCCCGGTCCTCCTCCTCCGCCGCGACGGCGTCCTCGTGCTCGACCACGACCTCGCCGTCCTGGATCTCACCGCGCCAGCCATCCGTGGCCTCGCCGCGCAGCATGATGAATGTGCGGTAGAGCTTGAGGTCCAGCCGGGCCCGGCGGCCCTGGGCGCGCCAGATATTGCCGGTCTTCTCGAACAGCCCCTTGGGGAAGTACTCGAGAACCAGCAGCACCCGCGTCAGGTTGCCGGTGAGGCGGTGGAAGGTCACCACTCCCTTGACCGTGCCCTTCGCGCCCTCGGTGGTCCAGCTGATCCGCTCGTCGGGCACCTGCTCGGTGACATGGGCCCGCCAACTGCGGGTGGACTTGGCAACCTTCACCTTCCAGTTGCTGCTGGTGTCATCGGATTTCTCGACACTGACGACGCCCTTGGCGAAGGTGCTGAACTCCTGGAACTGCGTCCACTGGTCATACGCCTCGCGTACGGGAACACCCACATCGATGTCCTCGACGATCGTCACGCTCTTGGACTTGCCGCCGCCGCCCTTGCGGCCCTTGCCGAACAGGCTCTTCACCTTGTCCTTGACGGTGTCCTTGAGGTGGGAGGCGCCCGCGGCCAGAACTGCCTGCCGCGACGACTTGCCCTCGCTGAGAGCCCTGCCGCCCTTCGCCAGGCTGCTCACCAGGCCACCGGCGCCCTGGCCGGGTTCGGCGAGCTTGCCGACGCTCTCGCCCAGCTTGTGGCCGAGGCTGGTGACCGCGTGTTCCGCCCGTGCCTGGAGGTAGTGCTGCAGCTCCTCCTTGAGCTGGTCGGCCGCCGGGCTCTTGGTCACCTCGTCCTTGATCTTGCTGAAGGTCGACTCAGCCATGGCTGCCCCCACGGCCGGCCGCCGTGCGCGCCGCGCCGGAAGCCTTGGCCTTGCTCGAGGCCTTGTTACGGGTGCCGGAGGCGGCCTTCCGCCCCGGTGCGGTAGAGGTGCGTCCACGAGAGGAGGCGGCTTTCCCGGAAGTCTTGGCCGCACTCGACGCCGAGCGCCGTGCCGTGGAGGACCGGTCGGCGGCGGTCGAATTCTCAGCCGATGCCGACTTCGTGGCCGACTGCCTCGCCGACTTCGTGGCCGGTTTGGTGGTCCTCTTGGTGGCTGACTCCTGTGCCTTGTCCCGTCCCTTGCCCGTGCCCTTGCCCTCGGGCTCCGGGTCCGGGTCCGCCTGGTCCGCCGCGCGCCCGGCGCCGTCCGTCCCGCCACCCTCGTTGAGGGCCAGGGTCCGCTCGTGCAGGGAGTCGGCGAGGCCGTTCATCCGCTGGTTGAGCGCGGCGCCGGCGGCCGACTTGGTGGCGTCCACCAGCTCCTTGCGCACCTGGTCGTTGAGGGGGCCGAGGACCGGTGAGTTGGCCACCAAGGCGCCCAGTTGCCGCGGGTCGAGATTCAGCTTCCGGCCGGCCAGGAACATGCCCAGGCCGATGGCCATCTTGGCTTTCTTCGTACGCCCCAGCAGGTAGCCCCCTACGAGGGCCACACCTATCTTGACGTTGCTCATCATCTCTCGTACACCTCGTTCTCCCCGTGATCAGGAGTCGGTACGTAGTCGTTGCCGGTTGGCCTCCAGCCACTCCAGCCGGTCCAAGAGCTCGTCCTCGCGGGAGTCGAACTCGGCGCTCGTGATGCTTCCGTCCAGCAACTGCTGTTCCAGCGCGGCCAGTTCCTCGCGCACCGGCTCCGGGTCGTAGTACTCGCGCTCCGCGGTGAGCAGCACCTGGTCCAGGACCCAGACCGTGCCCCGCACCGGAGCGACCGGCAGCGTCAGGATCTGCGTGATGAGGCCCATGACGGATCTCCGCCCGCCCGTCAGACGAAGCTGTACGGCGGCAGCGGGCCGTGCAGACTGAAGGTGTAGGCGTCTGTGCGCTGCCCGGCTTCCGTATGGACCGCCTCGGAGAACGCCGCCGCCTTCTCCTGTTCGACGAGGAACGACACATTGAGGAAATGGCGCTTCGTCGGTTCGGCGTTCGCACTGCGCACCGCGGCCGGAGCCAGCCGGGCCACGATGTCCGTACGGGCGCGGTCGTGGCGGGCCTCGACCTCCTGCGCAATCAGCTCGCCCAGGGCCACCTTGGCGTCGTAGGCGTCCGGATTCTGCCGGGTACGGTCGTTGAGCTGCTGTACCTCGGCGGACTCCCGCACGATCTCCCGCAGCAGGTCGTCCTCGTCGCGTGCGACCTTGAGGTGGTACTCGCGGCAGCCGTCGATCTCCTTGAGGCGCCGGGTGTAGGTGTCGCGGTGTTCCCGCAGGGCGGAGACCACCTGCGCGTCGTCGGGGCCGATCAGCCCGAAGCGCATGGGGAGGGCGGCACCGTCGGCAAGCAGCCGTTCCTGGACGCTCTGGTGGGCCGCCACATCGCGGCGCTTGGCCCGCAGCCCGTCCGGTGCGTCGCTGACCACCGCGCACAGGTCCTTGGTCTTGACGGTGCGCAGCCGTGCCGCGGGGTCACCGACACCGGTGACGTCGGACAGCTGCAAGGGGTGCTCCGCGCCGGTGATGGCGTAGAGGTAGGTCGCCATGGTCAGTCCTCCCGACGACGGGCCGTGCGACGGCTGGTGGAGCCGGAGGATTTACGCGCCGGGCGCTCTTGCGCCGCCTCCTCCTCGGAATCCTCCTGGCCCTTGTGCAGGGAGTCGGTGAATGCCTCAACGGCGCCGGTCAGTGCGCCCTTCGACTTTCCCTTGGCGCCGCTCTCGGTGGCCTCACCGACCAGATCGGTGAGCTGGCTCGGCGCCTTGCGGCCCGATTCCAGGTCCAGCCGGTTGCACGCCTCGGCAAAGCGCAGATAGGTGTCCACGCTTGCGACGACGACGCGTACGTCAATCTTGAGAATTTCGATGCCGACGAGGGAAACGCGCACAAAGGCGTCGATGACAAGTCCGCGGTCGAGAATCAGCTCAAGGACATCGTAGAGATTTCCCGAGCCGCCCCCGCTGCTGCTGGTCGATGCGTGTGATTGCTGAATGGCTGTCACGGTCGATCGTCCCTTCCAGTTGACTGGAGCGGGTCATGGGGCCGTCACGTCATGGCAGCGCCGGGCAGTGGCCGCATCATCGGTCGATCTGGCCGCGCCCATACCGGCGAGTGCGCTCGTATCCCAGGAGTTGGCCCTGTGCGTCGAGGTGAACGCGGTAGGAAGCCATGACGGACGCGGTGTCCGGAACCCTTTCGATCTCCACCACTTCCACATCCGCCGACCAGCCGTCGTCGGTGGCCTTGAGAGCCGACACCGAGTCGGGCTCGCATTGCAGCATCTGGGCAAGTTGCCCCGCAGCGTGGCGCATTGCTGTAGGGGCGGCGATCCGCTCGGGTCCGCCGTGGTGTGCTTCTTCCTTGCGGTCCGTTTCCTTGCGGTCCGGGTTTTCCTCGGTCGCCATGATCCCGCCTGTCGTGCGTCGTAGGGTTTCTGTCGAAGTACGGTGGACGTCTGTGGCGATGGAGGACCGGGTGCCCCCGGGAAACGCACCTATGCACAGCGGCCCGCAGAGGGCGGAATTCCGTCCCGGTGAAGGCGAGATCCGCCGGTCAACTCGTCGGTCACTCCACGGACGCGCCACGGCATGACGGAACACCGGCCCTTCTGCCGTGGCGCCACGGCAGAAGGGCCGGTGAAGTGGTCAGGTCCCGTCTGGTGAAGTGGTCAGGTCCCGTCCGGTGAAGTGGTCAGGTCCCGTCCGGTGGGCCGGTCCCCGGCGGTCCGGCCCGGTGGTCCCGCCCAGCCCGGACCGGCCCGGAGAGCGCTACGCCCCGGCGGCAGGTTTGCCGGCCACGGTCACCTGCGCGGGACGCAACAGGCGGTCGCCCACCCGGTAGCCCTGGCGGAGGACCGCGGTGCAGACCGGCTCTTCCAGCCGGTCGTCGGGGGTGTAGGTGACAGCCTCGTGGACCAGCGGGTCGAAGGGGGCGCCCGCGGTACCGAAGGGCTGGAGGCCCAGCGCCCCCAGTTCGGTGTGCAGAGCCTCGGCGACGCGCTGGAAACCACCGGTCACCTCGCCCTGCTCCCCGGCCTCGGCAAGGGCGTCGAGTACGGGCAGCAGCCGGCCGAGCACATTGGCCACGGCGATCTCACCGACCGCCAGGCGGTCGCGGTGGACCCGCTTGCGGTAGTTGT
This sequence comes from Streptomyces lydicus, assembly GCF_004125265.1. Lineage (GTDB taxonomy): Bacteria > Actinomycetota > Actinomycetes > Streptomycetales > Streptomycetaceae > Streptomyces > Streptomyces lydicus_C. The sequence continues at coordinate 367,126 of NZ_RDTE01000003.1, read as the reverse complement.
CGTACTCGGCCTTCAGCCGCTGCAGATCGGCCGTACGCTCCTGGAGCTCGGCGCGTAGCGCCGCGTCCTGCGACGCCGGCCGCGCGGCGGCCCCGTCCTGGCGGGACGGCCGGCCGGGGTCCCGGCCGGCCCCGGTCGGCTTCCCCGTGTCGCCCTGAGCGGGCCGCTCCTCGGCCTGGCCGGCGCGGGGCGGGACCGGTCCGGGGGGTTCCTCCTGTCGGTGCCCTACGAGAGCCAGCGGCGGCTGAGGGAGGTCAGGGAGGTGGGTCGGACGGTTCATCGTGCGCTTCCCTCCTGCTTGTCGTCATCGACGATCTCCGCGTCGACGACATCGTCCTGCTCGCCGGTGGCCGTGCCCGGTCCGCCCTCGCCGGAGCCGGCCGCACCCTCGGAACCCTGCGCGGATCCCTGGGCCTGAGCCTGCGACTGGGCCTCGGCATACATGGCCTGGCCCAGCTTCTGGGAGACGGTCGCGAGCTTTTCGGAGGCGGTACGCAGCTCCGCGGTGTGGTCACCGTCGGCGGACTCGGCGGCCTTCAGCTTCTCCTTGACCTCACCGATCGCGGTCTCGACCTCGCCCTTGACCTCACCGGGGATCTTCGCCTCGTTGTCCTGGACGAACTTCTCGGTCTGGTAGACGAGTTGCTCGGCCTGGTTGCGCGTCTCCGCGGTCTCCCGGCGGCGGCGGTCCTCCTCGGCGTGGTGCTCGGCGTCGCGGACCATCCGGTCGATGTCGTCCTTCGGCAGCGAGGAGCCGCCGGTGACGGTCATCTTCTGCTCCTTGCCGGTGCCCAGGTCCTTCGCCGTGACGTGCATGATGCCGTTGGCGTCGATGTCGAAGGAGACCTCGATCTGCGGGACCCCGCGGGGGGCCGGCGGCAGGCCCGTGAGCTGGAACATCCCGAGCTTCTTGTTGTACGCCGCGATCTCGCGCTCGCCCTGGTAGACCTGGATCTGCACGGACGGCTGGTTGTCCTCGGCCGTCGTGAAGATCTCGGAGCGCTTGGTCGGGATCGTGGTGTTGCGTTCGAGGAGCTTGGTCATGATGCCGCCCTTGGTCTCGATGCCCAGGGACAGCGGCGTGACGTCCAGCAGCAGGACGTCCTTGACCTCACCCTTGAGGACACCGGCCTGGAGGGCGGCGCCGATGGCGACGACCTCGTCCGGGTTGACGCCCTTGTGCGGGTCCTTGCCGGTCAGCTCCTTGACCAGCTCGGTCACCGCGGGCATCCGGGTCGAGCCGCCGACCAGGATCACATGGTTGATGTCGGAGACCTTGATCCCGGCGTCCTTCACCGCGTTGTGGAACGGGGTCTTGCACCGTTCCAGAAGATCGGCGGTGAGCTGCTCGAACTGCGAGCGGGTGAGTTTTTCGTCCAGGTGCAGGGGCCCGTCGGCCGACGCGCTCAGATACGGCAGATTGATCGTGGTCTCGGTCGCCGCGGACAGTTCGATCTTCGCCTTCTCGGCGGCCTCCCGCAGCCGCTGAGTGGCCATCTTGTCCTTGGACAGGTCGATGCCGTAGGCGTTCTTGAACTGCTTGGTGAGGTAGTCGACGATCCGCTGGTCCCAGTCGTCGCCCCCCAGGTGGGTGTCGCCGTTGGTGGCCTTCACCTCGACGACGCCGTCGCCGATGTCCAGCAGCGAGACGTCGAAGGTGCCGCCACCGAGGTCGAAGACCAGAATTGTCTGGTCGTTCTCCTTGTCGAGGCCGTAGGCCAGCGCCGCGGCGGTCGGCTCATTGACGATCCGCAGCACCTTCAGGCCCGCGATCTCGCCGGCCTCCTTGGTGGCGGTGCGCTGGGCGTCATTGAAGTACGCCGGAACGGTGACCACCGCATCCGTCACGTCCTCGCCCAGGTACTCCTCGGCATCGCGCTTGAGCTTCTGCAGCACCCGCGCGGAGATCTCCTGCGCGGTGTACCGCTTGCCGTCGATGTCGCCGCTCTCCGGGAAACGCCACTGCGCCTCGCCCATGTGGCGCTTGACCGACCGCGCGGTGCGGTCGACATTGGTCACGGCCTGCCGCTTGGCGACCTCGCCCACCAGCACATCGCCGCCCTTGGCGAAGCCGACCACCGACGGGGTGGTCCGGGCCCCCTCGGCGTTGGTGATCACGACGGGCTCACCGGCCTCCAGCACGCTGACCACCGAGTTCGTCGTACCAAGGTCAATACCCACTGCACGTGCCATGGTCTTCTCCTCGTCTTGCGGCCGACTCCCGGAGCCCGCGCCGCCCGGCACCGGGCCCCGGCGCCCGCAGGCCCCTGGCGGTCACCGGACCGGGACGCCCGGGTCGCCCCGCTGCTTCCTCGGCACGCCCTCTCACCTGCTGATATGGAGGCGATCCTGTACCGCGTCGTCCACCGCGTCGTCCGTATGAATCGTGCATAAAACGTGTCGCCGCATATGTCAAGATATTACTTTTCAAGGCATATATACGGTATGCGCGAATTGCTGCCGTGCTCCCGCTGGCTGCCGCAGTCGGGTGGCTCCGGTGGCGGATGCCGGCCGGGACATGCTTGACCGGCCGGGACCTGCCCGGCCGGAGGGAGGGGGGAGAGGGGCGTGACGGCCACCGGCGGTGATGTCGAGGCGGAACGCTCCGCCCGGTGCGCCCGGCGGTACATCTGCCGGGCACACCGGGCGGTCGGGTCACGCCGTCGGCGCGGGGCCGGAGGACCAGGTGCCCAGGGCCATCTCGGCGGTGATGCCGGGGCCGAAGCCGGCCAGCAGACCGCGCTGGCCGTCGAGGGCCGACGCTTCGTCGAACATGCGCGCCAGGGCGTCGAGCACCACCGCGCTGGCGATGTTGCCGTACTCGGTCAGCGTCGCGCGGCTGAAGCGGAACGCCTCCGGAGGAACCTCGAGGAAGCGGCAGAGGTCGTCCAGAATGCGCGGACCGCCCGCGTGGACGATGTAGAAGTCCAGGTCGCCCGCGTCCCATTGGTGCTGCTCCGCGACGGCGCGCAGGGCGGGGGCGAGCGGTTCCATGGTGCCGGGTACGCGCTTGTCCAGCTGGAAGTGGAAGCCGGTGGACCGGATCGCGTAGGAGATCCAGTCCTCGGTGTTCGGGATCAGGTACGAGCTGTTGCGCTCCAGCCGGACCCCGGTGCCACCGCTCCCGCGGACCACGGCGGAGGCGACCGCGTCACCGAAGAGGCCGTTCGACAGCAGCGATCCCACACCCAGGTCCGTGGGCTGGTAGCACAGCGAGCAGAACTCGCACGCGACGATGAGCACGTTGGCGTCGGGGTACGCCGTGCAGAAGTCATGGGCCCGGTTGACCGCCGCGCCCCCTGCCGCGCAGCCGAGTTGGGCTATCGGCATCTGCCGGGTCTCCGACCGGAAGCCCAGGGTGTTGATGAGCCAGGCGGTCAGGGCCGGCATCATGAAGCCGGTGCAGGAGACGTAGACGATGAGGTCGATCTCCTGCGGCTCCAGCTCCGCCTGGTCGAGTGCCTTGCGGACCACGGCGGGCACGCGGGCCTTGGACTCCTCTTCGTAGACCGCGCTACGGGCGTCGAGCCCCGGATGCTTGAGTACCTTGTCGATCGGCTGGATCAGATGCCGCTTGAGGACGCCGGTGTTCTCGATCAGCCGCAGGATCAGTCTCAGCTGCGAGTGGTCCTTGTGCAGCCGTTGCGCGAGTTCGAGGGTGTCGTCTTGGGTGATGACGTATTCAGGGACCGCGATTGCTGGTTTGCACAGAACCGCCATGAGATGCACTCCTTGCAGACTGTGGCCCCTTCAGGGATTCCCTGCGCTGCATTCGAGTCGTTTCCTTTTCGGTCGGTGGTATCCGTCGCGGTAACTCGCCCATGTGGAGCGGGCAAGGGAACCATGGGCGGATCCGGCGGTTCGAAAAGGGCGACCCCGGAAGGGAATCGAGCGGGCCAGCCGTCGAAGAATGAACTCTCCCCGTGCTGGTGGATTGATCTTTCCGAGTAGTAACCGTACGCCAGGCGGGTGGATTCTGCATTTTGCGGCCGTGGCCCACCGTTACCAAGTGACCGGCAGCTCCAGCGGATAGCGCCAGATCGAGGTGGTGTTCCAGCGGACTTCCTCGGCCGGCTGTGCCAGCCGGAGTTCCGGGAAGCGCTCCAGGAGGGTTTTGAGGGCGACTTCCAGCTCCGTGACCGCGAGCGGGGCACCCAGGCAGTGGTGTCCGCCCCAGCCGAACGTCATGTGGGCGGTCCGGCCCTCGCGTTCCAGGTCCAGTTCGTCGGGCCGGTCGAACTTCCGGCTGTCCCGGTTGGCCGTCAGATAGGAGACGTGCACGATGTCCCCGGCCCGGATCGTCACACCGCTCAGCTCCACGTCCTCGGTGGCGACGCGGGGGATGCCGACGCCCTTGCGGAAGGGGATGAACCGCAGCATTTCGTCGAGCGCCTGCGGCAGCATTTCGGGACGGGAGCGCAGCATCGCGAGCTCCCTGGGCCGGGTGAGCAGCGTGTAGGCGAGGTTGCCGATCTCGTAGGTGGTGGTGTCCTGGCCGGTGATGAGCAGGACCATGGCCATCACGGTGAGTTCCTGGTCACCCAGGATCTCGTCCCCGTCACGAGCGGTGGCCAGGGCGCTGATCAGGTCCTCTCCCGGGTGCTGACGCCGCTTCGCGGTCAGCGTCTCGAAGTAGGCCCGCATGTCGGCCTTGGCCCGGACGGCGCGCTCCCGGTTCTCGACGGTCACGTTCATCATGGTCCGGGCGTGTGCGCGCAGCTGTGCCTGGTCGCGCTCGGGGATGTCGAGGACCTCGCAGATCGTCGTCAGGGGCAGCGGGTTCGCCAGGCTCTCCATCAGGTCGGCGGGCGGGCCCTGCGCGGCCATCCGGTCCAGCAGCTCGTCCACGACATGCTGGGTGCGGGCCCGCATGCGCTCCACGTGACGCGGCGCGAACGCCTTGGAGACCAGGCTCCGCAAGCGGCTGCTGGCGGGCGGGTCCATCACGTTGATCGCCTCGTCCTGGACGATCGGCTCGGGCGTCATACGGGGAAAGTCCCGGCCGATGACGGCGCTCCGGCTGAAGCGCCGGTCGGTTGTGACCGTGCGTACGTCGTCGTACTTCGTGACGAGCCACGCCTCGCCCTCGCCGTGCGGCAGCCGGATGCGGGCGACCGGTTCTTCGGTCAGCAGGCGCTTGAGCGTCGGATCGAATTCCAGGCCCTCCGCATAGTCGAACGGGCAGTTCCAGACGTGAGGTCCGGGTTCCATGGTGAGCTCCCGACGTGAGAGGGGACGAGTGAATTCACCGCCTGCGGAGAAAGACCGGGCGCACGCATGCGGTCGTATCGGGCCGCCGGCCAGAAGGGCGCCGATTCATCCCGGTCAGCGAAAAGCGGAGATGCGGGGGGCGGCTTTTGCTTCCCGCGCAGGAAAGGGCCTGACGGATGCCTTTGCCCTGCCGTTCCACAGTGACTTACGGACAGTGCCGGGTGGTCGGTGTGGTGCGCCAATCGGGTGATCTCTCCGGCTCTTGCCCCGGTGGTGTCCGGTGTGTACCGGTGAGGGCGCCGGTCGGGGCCGGGCGGGCAGGTGAGGCGCACCCCTCGCCGACTTGACAAAAGCTGTTGCCGGGACAGCAAATAGAGTCATGGCGGACGATGACATTGCCGGTGTGCTCCACGCGGTCGGCCCGCGGCTACGAGCGCTGCGACGGGAGCGCGGAGCCACCCTGGCGCAGCTGAGCGAGGTCACCGGCATCTCACTGAGCACCCTTTCGCGTCTGGAGTCCGGGCAGCGCAAACCGACCCTCGAACTCCTGCTGCCGCTCGCCAAAGCGCACGGAGTGCAGCTGGACGAGCTGGTCGGGGCGCCGGCCACCGGCGACCCCCGGGTCCACCCGCGCCCTTTCACCCGCTACGGACAGACCTTTGTACCGCTGACCCGCCACCTCGGCGGTCTGCACGCCTTCAAACACATTCTCCCGGCCGGCAAAGCCACCGGCACCCGGCCTGAACTGCGCACCCACGAGGGCTACGAGTGGCTTTACGTCCTTTCCGGCCGGCTGTGGCTGGCTCTCGGGGACCACGACCTCGTGCTCACCTCCGGCGAGGCCGCCGAATTCGACACCCACACCCCGCACGGCTTCGCCAACGCCGGGCCGCATCCCGTGGAATTCCTCAGCCTCTTCGGGGCGCAGGGCGAGCGGATGCACGTCCGCGCCGCCCCGCACCCCGGCTCCGCCTGACCGGCCCGGCCCGGCGCCGGACCCGCGAACGGCAACGGCCCGATGAACCACCAGGAAAATCTTGGCATCGCTTCCGGGGAAAGCGTGTTCGGGCGCACCGTGCTGTCTAGCATGTGCAGCGTTGTCGTCGGCCCCGGCGGAACCGGAACGCTCCGGGCCGCGGCCCTTTCCTCATCCTGCGCCACGTCTGTCCTCGCGTGGTGGGAACGACCCCCGGGAGGCTCGGAGTGCCGCGGACCGGTCTCGGGAAGCTGTGGTCCCCTCGCGTCCGGTGGAGCGGGGGCGTGGTCCTGGCCGGCGGGCTGCTGGCGGCGCTGGCGCTGGCGCTGCCCGGTGGCCCGGAGGGCGCCGCGGGGCAGCGGCAGACCGCCGCGACGGACGGGCTGCGGCACACCACCGTCGAGGTGTCGCCGGGCGGGTGCGGCCGGGGATGGAACAACCCCCGGCCCGGCACCCAGGTCTTCGATCTGCACAACACCTCCGCCGCGGCGGCCGAGGCCGCTCTCACGTCCCCACGCAGCGGCGCGGTGTACGGCGAGGTGGAGGGCATCGGCCCCGGAACCACCCGGCACCTGCGGGTCCGGCTGGGCCGGGGCTCGTACGCCTTCAGGTGCCTGCCGGACGACGCCGACGCGGTCACCGGCCCCACGGTCCGCATCGACGGCGGCGGTCGGGCCGGCCCCGCGGCCGCCCCGGTCACCGAGCACGATCTGATCCCCGCGGCGCTGGACTATCAGAAGTGGGTGGCGGGCGGCCTGGACGGTCTCGTCGGCCGGACCGCGACCCTGCGTGCGGCCCTCGCGCGCGGGGACCTCGCGGCGGCCCGGGACGCCTGGCTGCCCGCGCACCTCGCCTACGAACGGCTGGGCGCCGCGTACGGGGCCTTCGGCGACGCCGACCAGCAGATCAACGGCACCGGCGCCGGTCTGCCGGACGGCGACCGCGACCCGGAATTCACCGGGTTCCACCGCATCGAATACGGGCTGTGGCACGGGCAGTCCGCCGACTCCCTGCGCGCACCGGCGGCCGCTCTCGACGACGCCGTCCGCAAGCTGCGGGAGCGCTGGGCGCAGACGCGGATGGAGCCCGCGGACCTCGGCCTGCGGGCACACGAGATCCTGGAGAACACACTGCAGTCCGAGCTGACCGGACGGACCGACTACGGCAGCGGCAGCACCCTCGCCACCGCCCGCGCCCACCTCGAAGGAACCCGGGCCGTCCTCACCCGGCTGCGCCCCCTGCTGGTGACCCGGTATCCCGGCCTGCCGCACGTGGAGCGCGAGTTGAGCCGGACACAGCGGCTGCTCGACGGCCTCCGGAAGGACGGGCGGTGGCCGGCGCTGAGCCATCTGGACCGCAGGCAGCGGGAGCGGATCGACGCGGTGTTCGGAGACCTGGTGGAACGGCTGGCGTCGGTGGCGACGCTGTGCGATGCGCGGAGAACGGTGTGAAGGACATGAGCGGTGTCGGCCGGCGGGGATTCCTGAGGGGAGCGGCGCTCGCCGGAGCCGGGCTGGCGGCCGGTGGCGCAGCGGCCGCCGACGACGGGCCACACCGGGCCGGTGCACCGGCCCTGATGACCGGCCCCGGGACGGTCGCCGGGGCCACCCCGCCGGTGCCCTTCCACGGCCCGCGCCAGGCCTCGGTGCTCGCGCCGCCCCGCCGGGTCACGGCGTACACCGCGTTCGATGTGACCGCGCAGAACCGCCGCGAACTGGCCGAGCTGATGCGTACCGTCACCGCACGCGCCCGCTTCCTGACCGGCGGCGGGATACCGGCGTCGGTCGGTATCACCGGTCCGCCCACCGACTCGGGCCTCCTGGGCGCCCAGGTCCCCGCGGGCGGGCTGTCGGTGACCCTCGCCGTGGGCGCGTCGCTGTTCGACGACCGGTTCGGGCTGCACGGGCGTGCGCCGCGCCGGCTGACCGCCATGCCCTCCTTCCCCGACGACGACCTGCGGTCCGACTGGTGCCACGGCGACCTGAGCCTCCAACTGTGCGCCGACGACACGGACACCGTGCTGCACGCCCTGCGTGATATCGCCCGGCACACCCGGGGCGGTATGCAGGTGCGCTGGCGGCTCGACGGTTTCACCAGCCCGCCCCGGCCGTCCGGGACGCCGCGCAACCTCATGGGCTTCAAGGACGGCACGGCCAACCCCGATGCCCGCGCGGCCGGGGAGATGGACCGCCTGGTGTGGGTCGGGGCGCGGGACGGTGAGCCTGAGTGGGCGGTCGGCGGCAGCTACCAGGTGGTGCGGCTGATCCGCATGCTGGTGGAGTTCTGGGACCGGGTGTCGCTGACCGAACAGGAGCGCATGTTCGGCCGCTCACGGGAGACCGGAGCGCCGCTGGACGGCGACCGGGAACACGACGCCCCCGACTATCCCGGCGACCCCAAGGGCGAGGTGATCCCCCTGGACAGCCATATCCGGCTGGCCAATCCGCGCACCCCGTCGACCACCGGTCAGCGCATCCTGCGCCGGGCCTACAACTACGACAGGGGAGTGGACAGCAACGGCAATCTCGATATGGGCCTGCTGTTCTGCTGCTACCAGCGCGACCTCGCCCGCCAGTTCGAGACGGTACAGCGCAGGCTGGCCGGCGAGCCGCTGACGGACTACATCTCGCCCTTCGGGGGCGGCTACTTCTTCGCGCTGCCGGGCGTGCGCGAGGAGAAGGACTGGTACGGCCGGGCCCTGCTGGGCTGATCGGCGCACACCGTGGGCCTCCGAAGGGTCAATACCCGGTCAAGGTTTGTCCTGGCATACCTGACTCACTGTTCACTCCGGCGCCATGATGGCTCTGCCGGAACGCCGTCCGCCCGGCAGAGCATCCGCTCGTACAGCAACATCACGTCCCGGCCCGGAGGGTGAACCAGCATGGCCAGTAGGGGAAGACGAGCAGCGATACGGCGTCTGGGGGCCCTCACGGGTGCCGCGGCCCTCACGGTCCTGGGCGCGGGCGCGCCCTCATGGGCCGCCGGGCCGCAGCACCCCGATTCCTCCCGTACGGCCACCCCCGTCAAGCACGTGGTCGTGCTCTTCGACGAGAACATCTCCTTCGACCACTACTTCGCGACCTATCCCGAGGCCGCCAACACCGACGGCACCAAGTTCACCGCCTCCCCGCACACGCCCCGGGACATCGACAACCTGCGCACCGCCGGGCTGCTGAAGCACAACCCCAACCAGTACGCGCCCAAGCGGCTCACGCCACAGCAGGCCATGACCTGCGACCAGACCCACGACTACGGGCCCGAGCAGTACGCGTACAACGGCGGCAAGGCCGACCGGTTCGTCCAGAACACCGACTCCGGCAAGTGCTCCGGCGGTCTCTTCGGCGAGCCCGGCCTGGTGATGGACTACTACGACGGCAACACCGTCACCGGCCTGTGGAACTACGCCCAGCACTACTCCCTGGGCGACCGCTCCTTCAGCTCGGTCTACGGTCCCTCCACACCGGGCGCGCTCAACCTGGTCTCCGGACAGACCCACGGCGTCGTCTCCATGGACCCCGCCTCCGGCACCGAGAACCCGCGGCAGACCGACAAACCCGATGCGCACGCCGTGCAGTCGCCCGACGCGCGAGGCGTGGGCACGGTCGTCAACGACCCGGACCCGGCCTACGACGACTGCTCCAACAAGGACCACACCGGCACCAACGCGCTCGCCGCCATGAAGGGGCGCAACATCGGCGACGTCCTCAACTCCCGCCATGTCAGCTGGGGATGGTTCCAGGGTGGCTTCCGGCCCAGTACCGGCTGGGACGGCAAGCCGGACCACTACGCCAAGTGCGGCGGGACCACGCACACCAACGTCGGGGGAGCGGCGGTCGTCGACTACAGCCCGCACCACTCGCCGTTCGAGTACTACAAGTCGACCTCCAACCCGCACCACCTGCCGCCGAAGAGCGTCGACGAGGTCGGTCACGCCGGACGGGCCAACCACAACTACGACCTGAGCGACTTCGACGCCGTCCTGAAGGCGGGCAAGCTGCCGGCCGTCAGCTTCCTCAAGGCCCCCGAGTACCAGGACGCCCACGCCGCCTACTCCGACCCGGTCGACGAACAGCACTTCCTCGTCGACCGGATCAACCGCATCCAGCAGTCGCCGCAGTGGAAGGACACCGCCGTCGTCGTCGCCTATGACGACTCCGACGGCTGGTACGACCACGCCTTCGCCAAGCCGCGCAACGGCTCGAAGGACACCTCCACCGGCTCCAACGGCAAGGCCACCGACAGCCCCGCCTGCCAGGCGGGTCCCGCGGCCGCCGGCGGCTATGCGGACCGCTGCGGCCCCGGCACCCGGCAGCCGCTGCTGGTCATCTCCCCGTACAGCAGGGTCAACAAGATCGACCACACCCCGACCGAGCAGACCTCGATCATCAAGTTCATCGAGAACAACTGGCACACCGGCCGGATCGGAGATGCCTCCTTCGACGCCCGGGCCGGCTCTCTGAACGGCATGTTCGACTTCCGTCACCCCAACAACAAGCAGGTGCTGCTGAACGCGGACGGCTCGGTCAAGTCGGTCGGCCCGATCCGGCATGTCGCACCGGTCGCCACGAGCATCGACCCGGGCGCCTCGCTGCAGAACCTGGCCTCGGCCGGCGAACCGTCCGGCTTCCCCCTGCTCCCGGTGGGCGTCGGCGCGGCCGTGGTCGCGGCAGGCGTCACCGGCACCTTCCTGGTACTGCGCCGGCGCAAGGAGCACCACCGGACCGCCTGATCACACCGCACCACCCGTGGCCGGGACGCGAAGCGGGCCGGGACCCTGGGCAAGGGGCCCGGCCCGCGGCCGCTGACGGTGAGCCTCAGTTCGCCTGCCCCAGGGAGTGCCCTTCGCTCGCGGCGAGCACAAAGGGGTGGCCCGCGGGGTCCGAGTAGCGCCGGGCGTCGTAGGGCCCGCCGTTCTCGCGGGTCTGCAAGGGCCGTGCCCCCAGGCTGACCGCCTCGCGCTCCGCCTCGTCCATGTTGTCCTGCGGGACGAGGAAGTGCAGATGCGCCTGTTGTGAGTCATCGGGCCGGGGCCAACTCGGCGGCGCCGCACCGCGGTCCCGCCGTATCGCGAGACGGACGGTGCCGCCTTCGACGACCTCGATGTAGTCCGGGCTGGTCCCGACCCGCACCTCTCCGCCGAGGAACTGTGCGTAGAAATCCGCCAGCGCCGCGTGCTCCGCGCAATCCAGTACCAGGACGCTGGTCTTGGCTATGGCCATCCGCCGCTTCCCTTCCTGCCGACGGGCACACCGCCCGCCCCGTCCGGACGGGTACCCCGTAAGGGCTCCGGCACTCCGGGGAAGCGGCGCGGCTCTCGCGCGCGTGTGTGCTGCCAAGGGCCGGTCACGGCAGTAAAGTCTGCTGCCATGTCGAAGCCCGACGAACTGCTCGTCGACATCGCCGCCATGGTGGAGTCCGAGCAGAGCAATCAGATGTCTCTCACCGTTGCGGTCCAAGGCGCCGTCCTCACCGGGCGGTTGGCACCCGAGGCCGTGTGGCGGCAGCGCGTGGCCGAGGTCCTGGAGGAATCGGAACGGCTGGGGCCGTTCTCCTCGCTCTTCTCCTCCACCGGTACGCACTCCCGCGCGGCCCACCGGAGCGGCCCGCCCACGCATCTGCACTTCCACGTGGCGAGGATCCTGCAGGGCAGCTTCGGCCTGCCCGAGACCGGCGGGATGTACCGGGTCGCGATCGAGGAAGTGAGCGCCTGGACGGTGGGCGACTTCCGCTACTCCGACCGCTGATCACCGACGCAATTCCGGCCGGCATGACGGCATGAGCCATGACGGTGACGCCATGCCACGGTGACGCTATGCCGCCATGCCGCCATGCCGCTGTGCTGCCGTGGTGTCAGCTTTCCGGGTTCCAGTCCGGAGACGCCGGCGCCTGGAGCAGGTCCGACGCCTCCTCGAGCGGGGTGCGGGCGACCGGGGCCGCGGAGCGACAGGTGAAGCCGAGGCGGGTCAGTGCCCGGGTCACCTCGCCGGCGGAGAAATCACGACGGTCCTGCCGCGTGATGATCTCCCCGACCTGCTTGACGGGGTAGTGACGGGTGCCGATCTGCACGGACTCGCCCGTGATGGGTTCGGGCTTGATGCCCTTCATCGCATCCTGCACCTCGGTCTTGATCAAGTCGAAGGGGAAGCGGGCGATGACAACGCGCATAGTGCCTCTTCAGGGTCGAGGAGAAGCCGGAAACGGGCGGGCCGAGCTGGTGGTCATGACGTCTTGCCGCCGGACCGCTGCCGAGGGGACGCCCCGGTCGCGGTACGGGGCGATCCGGTGGAGCGACGGGCCTGGGCGGAGCGGCTGCGGCGGCCGCGGGTGGAGGAGCCGCTGCGCTTAGGCCGCTCGACGACCGGTGCGGCGATGGTGACGGGAACCCCGGAAGGGGCCTGGGCGCCGGTGATGCGGCTCAGTTCGGCCTCCCCGGCGCGGACCTGGGTGGACTGCGGGGTGATACCCGCGTCGGCCATCAGGCGGTCCATTTCGCGGCGCTGGTTGGGCAGGACGAGGGTGACGACGCTGCCGGACTCGCCGGCCCGCGCGGTACGGCCGCCGCGGTGCAGGTAGTCCTTGTGGTCCGTGGGCGGGTCGACGTTGACGACGAGGTCGAGGTTGTCGACGTGGATGCCGCGGGCCGCGACGTTGGTGGCCACCAGGACCGTGACCTGGCCGGTCTTGAACTGGGCCAGGGTGCGGGTGCGCTGGGGCTGGGACTTTCCGCCGTGCAGTGCCGCGGCGCGCACACCGCTGTTCAGCAGGTGCTTGGTGAGCTTGTCCACGGCGCGCTTGGTGTCCAGGAACATGATCGACCGGCCTTCGCGGGCGGCGATCTCCGTGGTGGTGGCGTGCTTGTCGGCGTCGCGGACATGCAGCAGGTGATGCTCCATGGTGGTGACGGCGCCGGCCGAGGGGTCGACGGAGTGGACCACGGGGTCGGTCAGATAGCGCCGGACCAGAAGGTCGACGTTGCGGTCCAGAGTGGCCGAGAAGAGCATCCGCTGGCCCTCGGGCCGCACCTGGTCGAGCAGGGCCGTGACCTGGGGCATGAAGCCCATGTCGGCCATCTGGTCGGCCTCGTCCAGCACGGTGATGGCGACCTGGTTCAGGCGGCAGTCACCACGGCCGATGAGGTCCTTGAGCCGTCCGGGCGTCGCGACGACCACTTCGGCCCCGGCGCGCAGCGCACTCGCCTGCCGGCCGATCGACATCCCGCCGACCACGGTGGTCAACCGCAGCGACAGCGACCGTGCGTAGGGGGTGAGCGCATCGGTGACCTGCTGCGCCAGCTCGCGGGTGGGGACCAGCACCAGGGCGAGCGGCCGTCCGGGCTCGGCGCGCAGGCCGGCGGTACGGGCCAGCAGGGCCAGGCCGAAGGCGAGCGTCTTGCCCGAGCCGGTGCGCCCACGGCCCAGAACGTCACGCCCGGCCAGCGAGTTCGGCAGCGTGGCGGCCTGGATCGGGAAGGGCGTCGTCACCCCTTCCGCGGTCAGCGACGCCAGCAGCGCGGGCGGCATGTCCAGTGCCGCGAAGCTCTCGGCCGGGGGCAGCGCGGGGGTGTGCGTGACGGGCAGCGCGAACTCTTCCGGCCGTGCGGCGGGCCGACGCCGCTTGGCACCGGACCGGTTCGACGCCTGCGAGCGGTAGCCGCCGCGGCCGGAGCCGGCGGAGCCGTTGGAACGGTTCCGGGCGGAGCGGTCGTTCGGGCGAGCTGTGCGGTTCATGAAGAACCTTCCTCGATGCGGTACGTCGAAGAATTCCCGGCAGCTTTCAGCCACACACAAAAGAATCGCAGCACGGACCGTAGAAAACAGATGGAACGAGGCGGGGCGGAATCGACCGCCGACGCGTGAAAAAGTGCCGCCGCAAAGAGCGGCGGAGACGGTGCCCGAGCACCGGACCGGACGGCTGCCGTGCTGCCGCAGCGGGCTGCGGTTCCGGCGCCGAACAGGCTGCCCCTTGTCGCTCGTGCGGCCGCGACGGCACGCACAGCGCATTCCGCAAAGGGCAACGAGCTGGGGCCCGCACCCAAGGTGCGGGCCCCAGCTGCGGTGTGACGCGTCAGTGTCAGGCGGGGAGGATGTTCTCGGCCTGCGGGCCCTTCTGGCCCTGCGTGACGTCGAAGGTCACCTTCTGGCCCTCCTGCAGCTCACGGAAGCCCTGGGTGGCGATGTTCGAGTAGTGGGCGAAGACGTCAGCGCCGCCGCCGTCCTGCTCGATGAAGCCGAAACCCTTTTCCGAGTTGAACCACTTCACGGTGCCAGTAGCCATGTCATATCTCCTTCGGGGCAGTGCCCGGGGCCGCACTGTGCGGACCCCGCGTCGCCGCGATGATTGCCCCTCCGGAAAACCGGAAATACAAAAGCGTTCCCGCCGGCCTGGAAAGCCGGCGAGGTAGCGTGAAGTCTTTGGGAACCACAACTGCAACTGAGATCGACAGTAGCACGGCACCAGCGGCCCTGCGCGGCTGTTGCTCCCGCCCGATCCGGCCAGGAAAATCCGGCACCGGCCCGTCAGGTGTCCGGTGCCCACGGCCCGCGGAGGCCGGGGAGACACTCCCCGGGCCCCGGTGCCACCGCGCCGCAGCCGCAGGCCGTACGGCCTGGCAGGCTCCGGCGATCGGAGCCACGATGGGGAAGGCGGGGCGGAGACGTCGTACCCGGTGGGAGGCGGCATGGAGCCGGAAGTCATCACCGTGGGACTCGACGGCTCGCCGGAGAGCCTGGCGGCCGCGCACTGGGCCGCTGACGAAGCGGACCGGCGGCAGTGGGCGCTGCGGCTTCTCCACGCATGGATACTGCCGGCCGCCGGGGCGCCGCAGGCGCCCGCGGACCGGGACCGGAACGACGGCGCCCGGGAGGTCGTGCGCCGGGCCCGGGACGAGGTGCGCGAACGCCATCCCGGGCTGCGGATCATCGAGGACCTGGTGGGGGCGGAGGCCGAACCGGCGCTTTTGGGTGCGGCCGGCGATTCGCGGATGGTCGTGCTCGGATCGCGGGCGCTCGGGCCGTGGGAGAGCTATGTGCTCGGTGATGTGAGCCTGGACGTGGTGGGCCGGGCCAAGGGGCCGGTCGTTCTCGTCCGGGAGGAGGCGGGGCGTGCGAAACCACCGCGCCACGAACCCCCGGACGGCCCGCCGCCCGCCCCCGAAGCGCGGATCGTCGCCGGCCTGAGCCTGAACGGCTCGTGCGAGCGGATGCTCGGTTTCGCCTTCGACGCCGCGGCCGGCCGGGGGCTTGCGCTGCAGGCCGTCCACGGGCGTCCGCTCCCCGTGGACGCCTATACCCCGTGGGGCCTGGACCCCGATGCCGCGACGGAACTCACCAAGGAAGCGGATGCCGAGCTGCAGGACGCGCTGCGTCCGTGGTGTGAGCGATTCCCCGAGGTGCCGGTGCGGCGGACCGTTCTGCCGGAGAGCCCGACCCGGGCCCTGGTCCAGTCGGTCTTCGGGGCCGAGCTGCTGGTGGTCGGCCGCACCCTGCACCGGCCCCCGCTCGCACCCCGCATCGGCCCGGTGGCGCATGCCGCCATTCACCATGTGACCTGCCCGATCGCGGTGGTACCGCACGAATGACCGGCCCCCGCGATCGAGCGTGGCCGGAGACGCGCCGGACCCGTCGGGCCCTGCGCGCCCCGCGCCGCTCCGAGGCAGGCTTGTCCGTACCGGATTCCCGCCCGTGAGGCCGGTGAGATCCGGCCCGTGCACCACCCGGAGGGACTGGCCGAAGATGACGCACCGCAGCGTTGCCGACCTGATGACACCCCACGCCGTCGTCGTCCAGCGGGGCACTCCGTTCAAGGAGATCGCCCATCTGCTCGACGAGTACGACATCACCGCCGTCCCGGTTCTCGATGAGGACGAGCGGCCGGTGGGCGTGGTGTCCGAGGCCGATCTGCTGCGCAGGCAGCTCGCCAAGCTGGGGGCGACCACCGCCGAGGCGATCATGACGAGTCCCGCCGTGGTGGCCCGGCCCGAGTGGAGTGTCGTCGAAGCGGCCAGAACGATGGAGAAGAAGAAGGTCAAGCGGCTGCCCGTGGTCGATGGCAGCGGCCGGCTCATCGGTGTGATCAGCCGCAGCGACCTGGTGCGGCTGTTCCTGCGCCGGGACCGCGCCATCCGGGAGGAGGTGCTGGAGGAGGTGCTGACGCGGACGCTCGGGGTGTCCCCGTCCGCGGTCACGGTCGATGTGGCGGAGGGCACCGTGACGCTCACCGGCACCGTGGACCACAAGAGCCTCGTCCCCATTGCCGTGCGGTTGTGCGAAAGCGTCGACGGGGTCGTCGAGGTGGTCGACCGGCTCGCCTACCTGCGGGACGACACGTCCGGGCAGGAGCGGGGGCAGGGGGCTTCGGAGTAGAGCGCGCAGCCGGCAAGCCGTTCCTCGGCAGGCGGCGCCCCACGCTCGACGGAATGCCCTGGTTCGCGTGATATGCGCCACTTGCCGCATATCTTTTCCCTGGGCGGCCGGCCGAGCCGGCCCGGAAACGGCGAAGGGATGCCATGGAGCCGCGCGACCATGACGACGAGCCGCACCACCCCGCCTCCGGCGCCCGTCGCCTGCCAAGCGGTCCGCCGCCCGGTCCGGCACGCCCCGCGTTCTGGCGCAGCCCCCTGCGCGGACCGTGGCTGACCTCGGTGTTCGGGCTGGTCCTGCTCATCGGCCTCCCTGTGCTCTTCGTCACCGGACTGCTGTCCTACGCCGCCTACAACCCCGAGCTGGCTGTGGGCAACGACCAGACACCGGGTAAAGGCTGGCTGGGCTTCTACCTCTTCTCCTGGCCGACCAGCCCGTATTGGCTCTACCGCCTCACCCAGGGCATCCATGTCACGCTCGGTGTGGTGCTGATCCCCGTGCTGCTGGCGAAGCTGTGGTCGGTGATCCCGAAGCTGTTCTCCTGGCCGCCGCTGCGCTCGGCGAGCCATGCGCTGGAACGGCTTTCGCTGCTGCTGCTCGTGGGCGGGGCGCTGTTCGAGTTCGTCACCGGCGTGCTGAACATCCAGTTGCACTACATCTTCCCGGGCTCCTTCTACACCCTGCATTTCTACGGCGCCTGGGTGTTCATCGGTGCCTTCCTCGTCCATATCGCCTTCCGTGTCCCCGTGATGGCGAAGGCCCTGCGCAGCCGCCGCCTGCGCACCGAGCTGCGTACCCCCGCCGCCCGGACGACCGGCGAACCGGCCGACAGCACCGGGCTGGTGACCCCGCACCCCGCGCCTGTCACCATGTCGCGGCGTGGCGCTCTCGGGCTGGTGGGTGCGGGGTCACTGGGCCTGCTCCTCGTCACGGCCGGGCAGAGCATCGGCGGTGCCCTCCGCGGCACCGCGCTGCTGGCTCCGCGCGGCCAGGAGCCGGGGCGGGGGCCCAACGGCTTCCAGATCAACAAGACCGCGGCGAGTGTCGGGATCCGGGCCCGCGACATCGGCCCCGACTGGCGGCTGGTCGTACGCGGCAACGGCCGGGAGAAGAGCTGCACCCGCGCACAGCTCCTCGCCCTCCCTCAGCACACGGCCGCCCTGCCCATCGCCTGCGTCGAGGGCTGGTCCACCGACGACCAGCACTGGAGCGGCGTCCGGCTGACCGACCTCGCCGCTCTCGTCGGACTGCGCCACGGCCCACCGGGCGTCTTCGTCGAGTCCGTGCAGCGCGCCGGCGCCTTCCGCTCGACGCATCTGCGCGACAACCAGGTACGCGATGCCAGATCGCTGCTGGCCCTCCGGGTCAACGGCGCCGACCTCTCCCCGGACCACGGGTACCCGGCGCGCATCATCGTCCCCGCCAACCCCGGTGTGCACAACACCAAATGGGTCGCCCGCCTCACCTTCGGGGACACCCCGTGAAGGGCTTCCGCGCCCGCTACGGGGCGTCGCCGCTTCACCTCCTCCTCGTCCTGTGCTCCTTCTTCCTGGCCGGGTACGCGGGCGTGCGACTGCTCACCGGAGACACCCTCGGTGTCCTCCTCTGGTTCGTCGGCGCGGCCCTCCTGCACGACCTGGTCTTCCTGCCGTTCTACAGCGTCACCGACCGCATGGCACAACGCCTCGTCCGGCGCCCGCGCCGCCGGCGGCGCGACCTGGAAGCCCCCGCGCCCGCGGACACCCCGGCGCCCGTGGTGGTAGGTGGGATCAACTACCTCAGGGTGCCCGCCTTCGTCGCCCTCCTGCTGCTGTTGGTGTGGTATCCGCTCATCCTGCGCAGGGTCCCGGAGTTCTCGCTGTACACCGCCCTGCCGTCCGAGGTGTTCTGGGGCCGCTGGCTGCTGATCACGGCGGCGCTCTTCGCGGCCTCCGCGGTGTGTCTGCTGTTCGCCCTGTGGCGCACGTATGCGGCCGGTGCGCCGTCCGAGAGCCCGCTGCCTCCCGCACCGCCCCCGGCACCACCCCCGTCGCCGCCACCACCGCCTGCTCCTCCGGCTCCGCCTCCCTCGGCACCTCCTCCGCCTGCTCCCCCGGACCGGAAGGAGTAGACGTGCCTGCCGCGCGCCGGTCGTCAGCGGTGGGCGCCGGCCATGGTCACCAGCCGGTCAGCAACAGATGGTTGACCAGCAGGGCGAGGAGCCCCTGCGCGGCCAGCCACCAGGAGTGGAAGCGACGTGGCAGCAGCGCACACGCGGGCAGCGTCCACACCGCGAAGGGCAGCCAGATCCGTTCGGTCTCTGCCTTGCTCATCCCGGACACATCCGCGAGCAGCAGCATGCACAGCCCTGCCGCGACCAGAAGGGCGAGGGCACCCCGCCCGGTCGGCGCCGCGCGCCGCATGCCGCGTACCGCCGTCCACAGCGGACCGGCGGCGCGGCGCAGCCCGGCGACGGTGGCCAGGCCCACGCTCAGTACCTGGGCCGCCAGGTTGGCCCAGAGGAAGTAGCTGTACGGGCGTACCTTCGCGGCGCCTTGGTAGTAGCGCTCGACCAGGGTCGTATAGCCCTCCGGCCACCAGAAGCCGGCCCAGGTGAACGCCACCACCCACACCAGCGCGCCCAGCAGCACCCAGGGCAGCGGGCGGGCCGAGCGCGCGATCAGCAGCACCGCGGCCGCGGGGAGGACGAGCAGGGTCAGGCCGTAGGACAGGTACCAGGACCAGCCGAGCAGCAGCCCCGCGCCCAGCGCGGCAAGGCGCGGTACCCGTGTGCTCCGTGCGGCCGCCATGGCCAGCAGGGCGAGGGCCCAGGCTGCCACGCCCGCGAAGTAGCCGTCGGCGCTGACCCCGATCCATACCGCCGCGGGGGCCAGCACGAGGAACGGGGCGGCCCGGCGCGCCAGTTCCTCACCACCACACACCCGGACGGTCACCAAGACGGCCACGGTGAGGGAGGTCCCGACGGTGAGGCACCAGGCGGCGGCCCAGGCGCCGCCGCCCAGCCCGATCCGGTCCAGGCCGACGAACGTCAGCAGCGCGCCGGGCGGATGACCGGCCACATGCGCAGGCCAGAGGCCGGGCGAGCCGACCAGGATGTGGTGGGTGAAGTCCCGTAGAAAAGCCCCCACATCGTGCACGTCGTCGACGGACCGCAGGTACTCCAGGCTAGTGGTCAGCCGCCCGGCGACGCCACGTTCCCATCCGTCCACCAGTGCGAGCGACCACGTCCAGGCCATCGCCGCGGCCCATACGGCCCACACCAGCGCCCGCCACGACAGACGCCGTGCGGTCGACGGACCGTAGACCACCACCAGCGCGGCGACGGCTACCGCCGCCGGAGTGCCGGGGCCGGCATGTGGCAGCCACCAGGCGTACAACGGGGGCCACTCCAGCCGCAGAATGCCCTCGACACCGTAAATGGTCCGGTTGATGACGCGTCCCACGACCGCCGCCAGTACGCACAGCGCCACCGCACCGGCAACCGCCCACAGGTCACGGCGGCATGCGCGCTTGCCTGCACTTGCTGTCACCCGGCCACGGTAAGTCAGCCCGGGCCGCTTACCCCGGGCGACACCGGGCCTGAGGGAGTCGGCTCAAAGAGGCCTGCGGAGGGCGCGGGGGAGAGCCGGGGCTCTGACAGCGGTCGAGAGCCGCGGCACCCGTACGGTCACTTGGGGTGGATGCCGGCGGCCACGATCACGCCGTCCACAACGGTGTAGGTGCCGGCGTAATGCCGATGGGAGTTATCGGTCTGTGTGGCGTCCAGCTCGACCGCAACCTTGTTGCCCTGCACCGATACGATCGTGACGTCGAACTTTGACACGGTGTTGAAGGACGCCACAAAGGCGTCGTACGACCGGCCCGCGATGTGCTGCCGCCCGCCGATCGCCCAAGCGGCCACGAAATCACGGTCGTTGATGACGCTGAAATACGTCTGGACCACATCCGTGGGCTCGGGCGCAGGCTGACTCGGGGCGACCGCACGGAGCGCGGCCGGGACCGGGAACGAGGCCGCTGCCGTAGTCGTAGCCGTGGCCGTAGCAGTGGTCGTCCGGGAACGGGTGCTGTCCGCCCGGGCAGTGCCGGTGAACGCCCCGACGCCGGTGAGGACCACGACAAGGGCCAGGAGCACGGCGGCGGGCACGGCGTGGAAGACCCGAGTGAGGGTCACCACGGACATGCGGTGGGGGCAGCCGGGCGGTCCGGTTCCGGTAGTCGGCCGTGCCGAGTGGCCCTGCGGCGCACGCCGGTGGTTCGCACGAGGAAGTCCTGGATGCTCTGTCATCGGTCATCCCGAGTGGTGCGAGGATCTGGATCTTCTTACGCCCATGGTGCGTGACGCATCTCGTGGCTGCATCCGCTGGTCGGGTTGCGGGGCGAGGCGAGCTGCCCATGTGTGCGGGGGAGTCGCCCACCATGACGGGGAGTACACGTCGCATGACGCGCGTCGCGGTCCGTTGCCTGACTCCTGCAGAAACCGGAACATCCCGACGAAACCGTAGGCGTCCTCCTTCCGCCCGGCTACAGGCGGACGACGACGAGGGCGATGTCGTCGCGGGCGCCGGCGCTGACGCCGAGGCGTGCCAGCAGCGCGTCGGCGAGGCGTTCCGGGCTGAACCGGCTGTAGCGGGAGAGGGCGTCGGTGAGGCGGGCGAGGCCGGCGTCGATGTCCTCGTCGCGGCGTTCGACGAGCCCGTCGGTGTAGAGGACGAGGGTGTCGCCGGACGTGTACGGAATACGGGCCTGCGGGCGGGGTTCGTCTTCGGAGTGGGCGCCCAGGGGCGGGTCGGTGGCCTGGTCCAGGAGCGCGTGGGTGCCGTCGGCGCGCAGCAGGACGGGGGGTGGGTGACCGGCGCTGCTGTAGACGACCTCATGGCGGCCGGTGTCGATCAGCGCCTGGACGACGGTGGTGGCCAGGGCCTTGTCGACGGAGCGGGCGTACAGGCCCAGCACCTTCAGCGCCTGGGCGGGCCCCTCGACGGAGCGGTCGGCGGCGCTGAGGGCGCTGCGGAGCATCCCCATGACGGCGGCGGCCTCCAGGCCGTGGCCGACGACATCGCCGACCGCGACGGCGAAGGCCTCCCCGGGGAGGTCGACGATGTCGTACCAGTCGCCGCAGATGTTGAGTGAGCCGATGGCGGGGAGGTAGCGCACCGCGATGTTCCGGTGCCGGGCGAGGTCGGGGGAGTGGAGCATGGATTCCTGGAGGGTGAGCGCCACCTGGCGTTCGCGGGCGTGGGCCCGGCGCAGCTCCTCGTTGAGGTGCTGCAGCGCCCGCGCACGGACGTACAGCTCGGCCTCCATCGCCTCCTCGCGCTCGCTCAGCTGCCCGCCGGGCAGCTGACGGGAGCGGCGGGAGTGCACGAACGCCGTGACATCCTCCACCCGGTGGATGATCCACGCCACCGTGCCGTCCGAGGCGATGACGGGGGTGTTGATGGTGGACCACCAGCGCTCCTCGAACAGGCCCGGCCGGCCGGTCACGGCAATGTCGTACCGCTGGACCGCCATAGTGTCCGGCTCCCCGGAAGCCAGCACCCGGCTCAGCGAGGGGTGCAGGTTCTGCACCCCTTCGGCGTCGGGGTCGGCGGGGTTGTCGGGGAAGGCGTCGAAGACGTACTGCCCGAGCAGATCGTCCCGGGTGCGTCCGGTTGCCTGGAGGTATGCGTGGTTGACGTCGACGATCACCAGGTCCGGGTCCAGGACCAGGCAAGCGCTCGGTGTCGCGGCGAACAGCGCCGCATGATCGAGCTCCGGTCTCCTCACGGGTTCCCTGCCCATCCTCCTGCCGTGCACGGCCCCATGGGGTCAATCTAGAAGCGGCTGGCCGCCCGCGCCCGCCGGGACAACGGCGACCCGCTCGGCGGTCCGAGGCGGTGCGTCCGCTCGGCCGGAACCCCGGGGTGTACGCCGCACGGCAGCGGTCCGGGTGCGGCTGTCCTGACCCGCTCACCCGAATGGGCCGGTCAGGTCCGTCAGGCCGGCGCGGGGATGCCGCGGATCAGGTCCGCCGCCTTCTCCGCGATCCCTGGGTGCGGTGGAAGCCGCCGGCCTGCGGGTGGTCCTGGAGGTTTTCCCCCACCGGGAGGTCCACCCTGGGCGTGATGCCGAGGGCCGCGAGTTCACCGGCCACGCCGATGCCGGAAAGCATCAGCAGCTGCGGGGAGTTGTACGCACCGGCCGACAGCACGCCCTCCCGCTCGGTGTGCCCTTGCTGCAGTTCGCCGCCCCGCTCCAGCTCGACGCCGCTCGCGCGCTCGCCGTCGAACAGGATGCGGGTGCACCGGGCGCCGGTGAGCACCTCCAGATTCGGCCGGACCAGAGCCGGCCGCAGATACGCGACGGCCGTGCTGCAGCGCATGCCGTCGCGCTGGGTGCCTCGTCCGGTCGCGTCGAACCGTGGCGGCGCCTCATTTGGTCCCGCTGAAGATGCACAGGTCAGGGTGGCGATGAGACTTGGTGTATGGCAGAACAATCCCGCACTCGGGTTCGGTCGTCCACGGCTGCCCGGAAACACAAGAAAACGCCGGGAAGCGATCCCGGGGAAGTGGCGCGCCGGGCCGCCGAATTGCTGCAGAGCCTGATCAGCCAGCGGGTGGAAGGTGTTTCCGCGGTACGCCGGACCGACGACGGCTGGTGTGTCGAGGTGGATGTGCTGGAGCTGGCGCGGATTCCGGATACCACGAGCCTTCTCGCGACATACGACGTGAAGCTCGACGACGAGGGTGAACTGCTCGAGTACTACCGGACCCACCGCTATCGGCGAGGTGCGGCCGACCAGTGAACGCGGAGCGCTGACCAGCTGAAAGGGCACCTCATATGGCCACGACAACGTATTCGGGACTGTCCGGCGAAGTCATTCCCTGCCCGCCCAGGGCGGGAACGCTGTACGACGTGATGGAACTCATCCTGGACCGGGGGATGGTCATCGATGTGTTCATACGGGTGTCCCTGGTCGGGATCGAGATCCTCAAGATAGATGCCCGCATCGTGGTGGCCAGCGTCGATACGTATCTGCGTTTTGCGGAGGCGTGCAACCGGCTGGATCTGGAACACGATTCGGGCAGCGTGACCGTCCCGGAGCTGTTCGGCGGCCAGGCCGCGAAGAGCATCGGAAAGCACAAGGCGAAAAAGGCCGCCAAATCCATTGGCGACACCGTCCGCTCGGTGGTGGGCGGCGATGACGACTCGGATGACGAATCCGAGGAGGAAGCGCAGCCGCAGCGGCGGCGGCGCAGCAGTTCCGCCCGGTCCGGGGCCGCCTCCCGCCGACGGCGCTCAGAGGAGGAGTGAGCAGTGACGGATGACGGCATCTACGTCTACGGCATCGTCCGCGCCGGCCACCCGCTGCCCTCGCACCTGCGCGGAGTGGGAGATCCGCCGGGGACGGTGGAGCGCATCGGTGAAGGGCACGTTGCCGCGGTAGTGAGCCCGGCGCCGCCGAACCTGCGCGCCCGTCGTCGCGACCTCACGGCGCACCAGGAACTGTTGCTGGCCCTCGCCGCGGCCGGTCCCGTCCTGCCCATGCGGTTCGGCATGGTCGCACCGGACGAGTCAGTGGTCCGCCGGCAGCTCTCGGACGCCGAGGAGCAGCATCTGGCCGCCTTGGACGACCTGGCGGGAAGGGTCGAGATCAACGTCAAAGCGATGCCTGCCGACGACTCGCTCGCCGCGCTCGTGACCGGGGACGCCACCGTCCGCGGCCTGCGCGAGGCGGTGCGCCGACGGCCCGGCTACGAGGCGAACATGCGCCTCGGTGAGGCGGTGGCCGCCGCGCTCTCGCGCCGGGCCGCACAAGCGGGGCACGAGATCGTGCGGGCGCTGACGCCCCGGGCGCAGGCGGCCGCCGCCGGGCCGGAGGTTTCGGGCTGCCAGGTCAATATGTCGTTCCTGGTGGACCGGAGCGACAGCGCCGGCTTCATCGCGGAGGCGGAGCGTCTGGCCCGGCAGCACCGCGAGCGCGTCGAACTCCGGGTGGCGGGCCCGCTGCCCTGCTACAGCTTCCTCGGACCGCGGCCGCTCGCGGCGAGGGCAAGGGCGAGAGCGGGCGGTTGAGGTGGGGCTGATCAGCGGTGTGCTCACCCTGCCGCTCGCGCCCGTACGGGGAGTGGTCTGGGTGGCCGACCAACTCGCCCAGGCGGCCGACCGCGAGCTGCACGACCCCTCCGTGATCCGCGCCCGGCTCGCCGCGCTGAACCATGAATTCGAAGCAGGTCACCTCGGCGAAGAGGCCTTCGAACGGGAAGAGGAGCAACTGCTCGACCTGCTGTACGAGAGCTGACGGGGCCGACGAAGAAGAAGTGGCGCAAGTGGAGAAGGGAGCGGCCACGTGACCGACGTCGAAGAGAGATGGGCCGCTCCTCCTGCCAACGGCCCGACCACCTCGAACCTCGCCGACATCCTCGAACGCGTCCTGGACAAGGGGATCGTCATCGCCGGCGACATCAAGATCGACCTCCTCGATATCGAGCTCCTGACCATCAGGCTGCGGCTGTTCGTCGCGTCGGTGGAGACGGCGAGGAAAGCCGGCATCGACTGGTGGGAGACCGACCCCGCACTCAGCTCCAAGGCGGCACGGAACGAGTTGCGGGAGGAGAACGACCGGTTGCGTGAACGCGTGGAGGCACTGGAGTCCGCCGAGGAGGGCGGCCCGCCCCCCTCCCGTTCACCGGACACGGCAGGGGCAGGAGCAGGGACATGACGGGCATCGATACGGCGGACGGGGGCGCGACGGGCAGCGATGCGACGGGCAGCGACGCGTCGGCGGAGCGGCGCGGCACCCCGGACGCAGCCACCGCGACCTACGTCTTTGCCGTATGCCGCCGGCTCGACCCGGCCGTCCTCAGCGGGCTCGCCGGCCTCGCCGCAGGCCTTCCCGTACGCGGTCTGCGGGTCGGCCCCCTCACGGCGGTCGTCCAGCACGTGCCCGCTGCCGAGTTCAGCGAGGACGCATGGCAGCAGCGGCTGTCGGACCGTGCGGAGCTGGAACGCTGCGCACGAGCCCACCACGAAGTGGTGTCCGCGGCCGCCGCCTGCGGCCCCACGGCACCGCTGGCGCTGGCCACGCTCTACCGGGGGGACGAGCGAGCGCGCCAGGCCCTGGAAGCGGACACGGACCGCTTCACCGCGGTGCTGGCACGCATCGAGGACCACGCCGAATGGGGCGTAAAGGTCTACCTCCCCATGCCGTCCCCCACGCCCTCCGCGACTGCGCCCGCCCCGCCTCTCCCACAGGGCGGCCGGGTGCCACGTGGAGCGGGCCGCGCCTACCTGGAGCGGAAACGGGGGCTGCACCAGGCGCGGGAACACCGGCATGACCGCGCGCTGCAGACCGCCGAAGACATCGATGCCGCGCTGAGCCGCCTGGCCACCGCGGCCCGCAGGCTGCGTCCGCACAGTCCGGAGATGACGGGGGAGAAGCACCGCCTGCAGATTCTGAACGCCACCTACCTGGTGACATCGGTGTGCGAGAAGCGACTGCGGGACGCGGTGGCGGGCCTGCGGCACCGCACGGGAGCAGAGGTCGAGCTGTCGGGGCCCTGGGTCCCGTACTCCTTCGTCGGGGAGGTGTGAGCCGTGTCCGCCCCGCACCCCGTCCCCTGGGAAACACCCGGCCCGCTCGTCGGCCCCCTCGGCGTCCCGCTGGTCGACCTTCTGGACCGTGTCCTGTCCACCGGCGTCGTCATCAGCGGGGACCTGGTCATCGCCATCGCGGACGTGCCCCTGGTGCGGCTCTCCCTCCACGCGCTGCTGTCGTCGGTCAGCGAACGCGTGCCCGCGCCGTGGTCGGACTCGGGCCCGCTATGAGCGAACGCACCGGCGCGGGTGAGAGCAGATTCGACCTCGACCGTGACCAAATGGGCCGCGACCTCGTCTCGTTGGTACTCACGGTGGTGGAGCTCCTGCGGCAGTTGATGGAACGGCAGGCGATCCGCCGGGTGGAACAGGGAGACCTGAGCGAGGCGCAGGTGGAGCAGATCGGGGAGACCCTGATGCACCTCGAAGAGCGGATGACCGAGCTGTGCGATCAGCACGGTCTGCGCCTCGAAGACCTCAATCTCGATCTCGGGCCTCTGGGGTCCCTCCTTCCGCGCCAGTAGGGGCCTCAGGGTTTGTCCGCCGTTCCGGGACCGCACTACCGTGCCGATGTGGATCTCTTCTCACGCTCATGGGCGGCGTTGCGCACTGCGGTCGCGGGACTCCCGGACCAGGATTTCGCGCAGCCGTCCGGCTGCACCGGCTGGCTCGTGCGGGACCTGGTGTGCCACCTGATCATCGACGCGCAGGACGTCCTGATCACCCTCGCCACCCCCGCCGGAGCGCCGCCGACCGTGAACGCGGAGACCTACTGGAGGGTCGAGGACCGACCGCCGACCGGTGAGGACCCGCTGGATGCGCTGACCGTCCGGCTGGCCGCCGCGTACGAGGAACCGCGCCTGCTCACCTTCCACCTCGACGACGTCGGTTCCGCCGCCGGACGCGCCGCCGAACTCGCCGACCCCGGCGCCCTGGTGAGCACCCGCGACGAGGTCCTGACCGTGGGCGACTACCTCACCGCTTACGTCCTGGAGTGGACGCTGCACCACCTCGATCTGATCGCGTACCTCCCGGACGCGCCGGAACCGCTCGCCGAGGGCCTGGCGGGGTCCCGCACGATGCTGGAACGGATCGCCGACGTGGCGTTCCCCGCGTCGTTCACCGACAAGGACGCACTTCTGGTCGGTACCGGGCGCCGGGCACCGACCGAGGGGGAGCGGGCCGAACTCGGCGGACTGGCCGCGAAACTGCCGCTCGTCCTGGGCTGATACGTCCAGTGCGGAAAGGTGGGGGGCGGCAGGTAGACAGGCAGAGTGGGCGAGGCGGGGCAGCCCGGGCCGGCGCCACACGCACGGCGGAACCCGGCTGCCACGGCGTTGCCGAGGCGTCCGGGTCCGGTGTCGGCAGGGTCCGGTGCCGGCAGGGTCCGGCGCCCTGCGCCGCGAGGGTGGTATCCGGCCACTCGGCCGGCCTCCGCGGGGGCCCAGGGGTGTCCGGGGGCCGGGGGTGGTCCGGGGTGTCCCGGAGCGTCGTCAGGCTCCCCGGTCGGCGTCGGAGAGCGCTGCGATATGGGCGCGGTAGGCGGCGATCTCGTCGTCGGTGAGGGCCAGGCGGCCGGGGCCGGGCTGGTCGGCCGGAAGCCTGGTGGCCTGGACGGCGGCGTCATAGAGGGGGCCGGGCAGATTCAGCAGCAACTGGCCCTGCTCGGCGGTTTCGATCACTACCCAGGAGTCCGCGTTCTCGTCGTGAACATCGGCGGCCCCGATGGTGCTGATGGCGGTAACGGTCAGAACCGGAGGAATTTCGCTCATGCCACCTCCCTATCAGCCATGGCCTGCCACGGCGAATCGCCGACGGTTCCGGCCGTGGCGCCGTCATGGCGCCGTCTTGCTTCCGTGAGTGGAATCCGTCCCGGCTCGCGAAGGAACGCATGCCATGGGCGGGCGGGACAGGTGGGTGGGCCACAGAGATACGTGGCCCACCCACCCATGACGGATTCCTGGCGTCAGTCCTTGAGCGCGTCCTTGCCGCTTTCCTTTGCGTCGCGCAGGTTTCCCTTGGATTCCCGCACCACGCCGTCCGCTTCGAGACGTTCATTGCCGACCGTGCGGCCGACTTCCTTTTCCGCCTTCCCGGTCGTCTGCTCCGCCTTGGCCTTCGCCTTCTCCACGGCGCTCATGATGAGGTCCTTTCGTCGGCGTCATCACTCGGCTGCCCGCAGAACTCCGCGGGAAACAGGGGAGTTTCCCGCGGAGGGACTGACCTGGCCCGGCCGTATGGCCGGAGACGATCCGCTGCGGAGGTGGATCCCTTTATGGAGACGGGCTCCTTCGAGGGCAAGAGCCGAGTGCACGGCATTACCGCATCCGGGCCGTCGGCCGGGCGGCCGACGGCCCGGCGGTCCATTTCCCAACCGTGCGCCTCTCAAGTGTTTCTGAGAGGTCGTCACCGTCGTGTGGACCCCGTGCAAAACCCCGGCTTCCTAAGGAGCAGCCCTCAGCGGCCGACGTCCATGCGAGCGCCACCGCCGGTGTGCATACCGCCGAGCATCTGGTGGTGGTGCCTGTAGTGGTGGTGCCTGCACATGTGGTGGTGGCGGCCGTGCCAGCGGTGGCAGAACCGGCCGTGGTCGCGATCCCGGTAGCGGTCCCGGTCGCCCCTCCAGTGGCGGCCGTGGTCGTTCTGGTGTGCCGAGGTGGCGCTGACCGTGGTGGTGGCCTCGGCCGCGGGCGAGGCCATCGCGGTGGGCGCGCCTACCGCGAATACCGCGGTGATGACGGCTGAGGCGAACAGGGAGCGGGCAGTGCGCATGGGCATGTTCCTTTCGGCCTACTGCGAGGGCGACACCGAGTCGGCCTTCTGATCGCAGTAGCGATATATGACCCGCTGTCAGCTGCCTTGTCACGGCGCACCACTTGAGAGCGTCGCAAGAATGCGCTTTACGGGTGGACCGATCGCGAAAATGACGCATCCAGTCGAACCGGTCGGGTCGAACGGCTCAGGCCGAACGGGTCACGCCGGACGGCTCAAAGCCGGACGGTCCGAAGTCGGACGGTTCGACTTCAGACGTTCCGAAGTCGAACGGCGCGCCGCAGTCGTGTTCCCTCTCACTCTCCGCCTTTACGCCCTCCCCTCCACAGCGGGGACCGGGGGAGGGAGGTCATGCACCCGACAGCCGCGATATGCCGCGGGGTGATGTCCGGCGGTTTCCCCGTCGGCTCCCGCCGGTCCGCCGAGGGGCTGCTGAAGATCGCGAGGGTCCCGATGGGTGCCATTATCTGACCCGAAGCCCAAATCGGCGCTCCAAGCTTCAATTTTTCCCCAAATTTATGACGGACCCGAAGAATCGGACAGGTAATTGCCCGGTCGCATACCGCTACCGAAACCGCCCCGTGGGCCGCTGATACGGGAATCCTGCGAAATGTCCACAGCGGCGAGCTGAGAATTCGGTATGCATTCCGTCAAGGGATTCCACTATTCAGGCAACGGCTCTTTGCAGGGCCGTGAATGCTCCCTACTCTGAGGCAAATTTTCAGCCAGTCCTGTCTTGAAAGGCCTCCTATGGCAAGCGTTGACGAGATCGCTCCCGAGAGGGCACGGGCCTCCGGCTCCCTCCGGAGGGACGTGGGACTGATCGGCCTGATGTGGGCGTCGGTCGGCTCCATCATCGGGTCCGGGTGGCTCTACGGGGCGCAGAAGGCCGTGGTGGTGGCGGGACCGGCCGCGCTGATCTCCTGGATCATCGGCGCGGTCGCGGTGGTGCTGCTGGCGCTGGTGCACGCCGAGCTCGGTGGCCTGTTCCCGGTGGCCGGCGGTACGGCGCGTTATCCGCACTACGCCTTCGGTGGCCTGGCCGGAATGTCCTTCGGCTGGTTCTCCTGGCTCCAGGCGGCGACGGTCGCCCCGATCGAGGTCGAGGCCATGATCGGTTACGCCGGTCACTGGTCGTGGGCGCAGGGCTTCCAGCACGCCAATGGGACCCTCACGACGAGCGGTTTCATCGTCGCGGTCGTCCTGATGGCGATCTTCGTCGCGGTGAACTTCCTCGGTGTGAAGGTGCTGGCGCACACGAACAGCGCGGCGACCTGGTGGAAGATCGCCGTACCCCTCGGGGCGATCTTCGTCATCGCGGCGACCAACTTCCACCCGCACAACTTCACCTCGCAGGGCTTCGCCCCCTTCGGTGCCAAGGGCGTGCTCAGCGCCATCAGCACCAGCGGCATCATCTTCGCGCTGCTCGGCTTCGAGCAGGCCATCCAGCTCGCCGGGGAGAGCCGCAACCCCAAGCGCGACCTGCCGCGCGCCACGATCGGCTCGGTCGTGATCGGCGCGGTGATCTACGTCCTTCTCCAGGTGGTCTACATAGGCGCGCTGCCGCTGGCCTCCTTCGCGCACGGGTGGGCCAAGCTGGACTACGCGGGCATCAGCGGCCCGTGGGCGGGCCTGGCCACCGTGGTGGGCCTGGGCTGGCTGGGCTGGGTCCTCTACGCGGACGCGATCATCTCCCCCGGTGGCACCGGCCTGATCTACACCACCTCCACCTCGCGCATCTCCTACGGCCTCAGCAAGAACGGCTACGCGCCCCGGCTGTTCGAGAAGACCGACGGCCGCGGTGTGCCGTGGTTCGGCCTGATCATCTCGTTCGTGACCGGCGTGATCTGCTTCCTGCCCTTCCCGAGCTGGCAGGAGCTGGTCTCCTTCATCACCTCGGCGAGCGTGCTGATGTACGCGGGCGCGCCGCTGGCGTTCGGCGTCTTCCGCAACCGGCTGCCGCACCACGAGCGCCCGTACCGCCTGCCCGGCGGCGGTGTGATCTCGCCGGTGTCCTTCGTCGTCGCCAGCCTGATCATTTACTGGGCCGGCTGGGAAACCCTCCAGCGGCTCGGCTGGGCGATCATCATCGGGTATGTGCTGCTCGGCAGCTACGCCTGGTACGCGACGAAGAAGTGCCTGCCGAACGCTCCGCGACTGGACTGGAAGGCCGCGCAGTGGCTGCCGGTGTACCTGGTGGGCATGGGCCTGATCGCCTGGCAGGGCGGCTTCGGCGGCCAGGGGCACCTTCCGCTGTGGTGGGACATGGTGGTCATCACGGCGTTCTCGCTGGGCATCTACTACTGGGCCCGCGCCACCGCCGTCTCGTCCGAGGCGATCGAACAGAACATCGAGGAGGTCGCGGTCGTGGACGAGGGCGGACACTGACCACCCCGTGACCTGACGCCCCGCGAGCCGGGGGTCCGGCCGCTCAACCGGCCCGACCCCCGGCTTTTCGCTGCCGTACGGCCCCTGCCGACGCGCACGACCGCTCCGCCGGCACCTGCCCGCGACCGCCGCCGACGCGCCCCGCAACGGCTTCCGCACTGCTGACCTCGAAGGTGGATTCCGGGGGAGGCCCCGCTACGGCAGGTCGAGCGCCGCGCGCACCGCGGTGTTCAGGTCGGCGCCCCGGAGGTCGAGGTGCAGGGCCGAGTCCAGGACGTAGCGCGGTTGCGCCTGCCAGCCCCGGGTGTGCAGACGGGTCTGATGGCGGGCCGTCCGGCGGTGCAGAGCGCACAGGAAGTGCAGGCCCGTCACGTCCATGAACGGCACGTGCTGCATGTCCAGGACCACTCCGGCCAGTCTTGCGGGCAGCGAGGCGAGGACGCGGTCACATGCGGGCTCGCAGGCGCGGTCGATCTCACCGCGGGCCATGAGCAGCACGGTGTCGTCCAGATACTGGGTACTGATGGTGAAAGGAATCATGCCCTCAAGGAGTTGGGGTGGCAGTCTCCAGCAGCCGCAACACTGCGGGCACACGGCAGGCGCCGCGTGCGGTCCGGCGGTTGCGGGCCGCCACGGCAGGAGCTGCCGGGGATCACATCCCGCTTCTCGGAGCACCGGGTGAGCAAGGCTCACGAGCCGAACCAGGCTGTTCCGTCACCTCACTGTCCCACATCGCGCCGCTCGTTCGGAACCTGTGACACCACGGCCGTCGAGGCCGCACCGCTGCGTTGCCCGGGGTTCGGAAGCTCAACTCGGTTGCTATGCGGGCGACTTGACCGCACAGCGGCACTGCGGTGACAACGCGGCGGCGGAGTACGGCAATTCCCGGCGTGCCCGTGCCCCGGGGTGTCACCGACGGGGGCCGTCCGGCCGGCGTGCGGGCAAGCCGCCGCTTCAGGTGTGCGGGGTCGCCGCCTCCCGTGAGGGGTCCCGCACCACCCCGCAGCCGAGAGCGGCAGGCCCTGCCGGGGCATATTCCGCGCTGACTTCACCAACTGCTTGCCCACCGGCAACAAATACGCCATCTCTTTCCGGGTAAGCGGCCCCGAAGCGGTTACCGCCGCGTTCGCATCGGCCGCAAGGCATGGAATCCAGCCAATTAACCGGACGTCGAAAGCAAGCCACCGGGCGAGCGGCTGCGTTGGCCGGTCAACAACCATGGAGGCCGGCCGCGATGCCCGATGAGCGCGGTGAATACGGGCCTGGCCTGCCCGGCTCCGCCGCGGGCGCTGCGGTGGTGAACGCCTTCCGGCGCGCCGCCGGCGGCTTCGGTCCTGGCCCGGATCTGCTCTTGAGGCTTGCTCTCCCCGCAGTGGTTTGCCAAGGTCTGGCACTTGCCGCAGGGCGGTGGTGGCATCATCCTGCGGCGGGGAAGGGCGACCCCCTTGGAGTGCCCTGTCGCTCTCCGGGAAACGCTCAATACCCACTTCCCCGCACTCAGATCGAACGGACAGTCGAAAATTGTTTGCCTCACGAGCAACAGGGGCCCCTTGCGGCCTACTGGCGTGCAGAGGTGAATGGGTATAGAAATCACTCTCAGTCAAACCGCAGGGGGTTGCTATTGTATGACTGGGAGTGAAGACTGTCGGTCAAGCTGGACTGGCGTGAAAGCGCCCGGGGGCGCGGAGCGTTGACAACATCAAACTGTACCCGCCGGTAGTGTTTTGCGTTTCTCTCGTTCTTTTTCGGGCGCCGTTGGCTCGTGTGC
Organism: Streptomyces lydicus; assembly: GCF_004125265.1. Taxonomy (GTDB): domain Bacteria; phylum Actinomycetota; class Actinomycetes; order Streptomycetales; family Streptomycetaceae; genus Streptomyces; species Streptomyces lydicus_C. The sequence goes on along the minus strand of NZ_RDTE01000003.1, from coordinate 334,077 downwards.
GGATCGCCCACCTTTACGTGTGCGGGGATGCCTGGCACGTGTCATGTGTGGGGGTTTTCAGTGGGGGATGTGTGGTAACGAGATGGTCAACGGCAGCTTCGCTGCCGTGTGTCCGGGCGAGGGCGAAGGGCCGGATAGGGGTATCGCGGTCTGATGCGTCGAGCCGTGAGGCGGCCCCGGCGCCAAGTTCTCGATTTCCTGCGTCCAGGGGTGGGAGGGGGCTCGGCATGTGGAATGGCACGTCCGGCTCTGTCCGGGAGTTGCCGTCGGTCTGTGCGCGGGGGCGTACCGGCCGGCCGTCGAGGCTGCTTTTCTGCTGCTGTCGCCGTTGAGCGCACCCGCAGTGGTATGCAGGCGCCGCAGAAGCCGGCCGCCCGGCGGGTGAGGGCGGTGCTGCCGCGCTACGCGCCGTACACGTAATGCGGATTCACGGGCCTGCGCAGGCAATGTGGCACGAGGTCGGCGCGGCGTCGTTATCGGCATGCCTTTAACCGGTGTTCATGTTCGCGTATTCCTATGGGCGTTCATGTCGTCGGGAGATCCGGATGCCCTTTTCGGGATGCGGTGATGTCATGGTGGAAGCCGTGTGCCGAAGCTGGCTTTGCCAATTCTTGCACAGGAAGTACAAAATTAATCCGAAGGCAATCAAAGTCGTGAAAGGGCTGTGATAGTAAGCCTGTTGCGTCATGCGGCGCTCCGTCTTTTCGAGGGGTGTGGCCGCCGACCAGTCCAGCGCATAACCGCCGGGGAGGAACGGACCCTCCCGGACCCGCACTTCAGGGAGAACCGGTGACCAGCAACGAACTGAAAGAGGCACCTTTCGTCTTCGACGATCTGGTCGGCCGGTGGAGCAGCTTGGGCGAGACCGATCCCGTGCGCCATGACGAGGGGCAGAACGTCAGGCAGGTGCTGGATCACCGGAGCGTGGCCGCGGTCCTCGCCGACCCGGCGACGTTCTCCTCGGACTTCTCCGGACTGACGCCCACCCAGCCGGACTTCGAGACCTTCCGCCAGGGCAACTTCGTCGGCATGGACCCGCCCGAGCACCGCAAGCTGCGTGCCCTCGTCAGCCAGGCGTTCACCCCGCGCGTCGTCGCCGGACTCGAACCGAGGATCCACGCCATCACGGCGGAACTGCTCGATGCCGTCGGGGACCGCGACCGGTTCGACGTGGTGGACGCGCTGGCCTACCCGCTGCCCATTCTCGTGATAGCCGAGCTGCTCGGTGTGCCGGCCACCGACCGCGGGCTGTTCCAGGAGTGGGCGGCCACACTCTTCGGCGGGGACGAGATCGGCGAATCGCTGGACATGAGCGACATCGAGCGCGCACTGGACTCCATCGCCCCCACCGTGCGCGAGATGAACGGCTACATCCTCGAGCACATCCGCCACCACCGGAAGCACCCCGGTGAGGGGCTGACCAGCAGGCTGCTGCAGGCCGAAGTGGACGGGGTACGCCTGGCGGACCAGGAGATCGTCGGCTTTGTGGCCCTGTTGCTGGTCGCCGGGCACATCACCACCACCGCCCTCCTGGGCAACGCCGTGCTCAGCTTCGACGCGTACCCCGAGGCCGCCGCGCAGGTGCGCGCCGAACCCGGCCGGCTGCCGGACGCCATCGAGGAGGTGCTGCGCTGGCTGCCGCCCTTCCCCGAACTGGGACGCCGTACCACCCGTGAGGTCGAGCTCGGCGGCAGGACCCTCCCCGCAGACGCCATCCTGATGGCCAACCTGGCCACCGCCAACCGCGACCCGGCCCGGTTCACCGATCCCGACACCTTTCATGTGATGCGCAACCCCAACCCGCATCTGACCTTCGGCCACGGCATTCACTTCTGCTTCGGCGCACCCCTGGCCAGGCTGGAGGCACGCATCGCGCTCCGGCAACTGCTGGACCGCTTCTCCTGCCTCACCATCCCGAGCCGCCGTGAGGTCGAGTTCCAGAACCCGGCCGTCATCGTCAGTGCGCGTCGTCTGCCGGTGGAGGTGCGGAGGGCATAGCGCCGTTCGCAGTGAAGTGAAGAGCGTGTCCGGCGCCAACGGCCGGGCGCACGCGAGGAGATCGGTTGCCGAGTTCCCTCGGCAATCAGGCCCAGGGGCTGGTCCGTCCGCGCCGTGAGGTTGCCGTCACGGCAGGCAGGCGCGCCCTTCCCCCATGAGTTCGAGTTCGGGAGTTCCTTTCTCATGCCGCAAGCTTCGAGTGCTCAGATCGCGAGCCGGCAGCCGACCCACATACGTCGCCTCTTACAAGAGCGCCTGGACACGCTCGCGCGTGCCCACCAGGTGCCGGGAGCCCAACTCGCCGTACAGGTCGACTCGGTGACGTACACCGTCCAGACGGGCGAGGCGGACAACGCCACCGGCGAGATGTTCACCGCGGACACGGCGGTGCCGCTGGGCTCCGTCACCAAGCCCTACACGGCCGCGGTCGTCCAGCTCCTGGCGGACGACGGTGACCTCGCGCTGACGGATCTCGTCGGCACGCATGTGCCGGAGCTGCGGCGGGCGCCCCACCTCACCGTACGGCAGTTGCTCAGCCACACCGGCGGGCTCCCGACCGGGCCCGACTCGGACGACGCGGCGGCGCTGACCCCCGCCCGTTACCTGTCCGCGCACTGTGCCGGCCGGGACACGGTGTGCGCGCCCGGCAGCGGCTTCTCCTACTCCAACGCCGGGTATGTCGCCGCCGGCCGGCTGATCGAAGCGGTGACCGGCATGACCTGGAGCGATGCCGTGCGGGCGCTGCTCCTGGAGCCCCTGGGCACCGTTCCCGCCTTCCTCGGCGACCGCAAGACGACACGTCCGGTGGCCGTCGGCCACTCCGTGAACACGACCTCGGGCCGTGTGCTTCCGGTGCAGCAGAACCTGGCACCGGTGGAGGCCCCGGCGGGTGCCCTGCTGGCGAGCGCGCTCGACCTGGTGGCACTGGGCCGGGCCCTGATCGGACAGGGCCCCCGCACGGTGCTGACACCCGACGCCGCCGAGGAGATGCGCCGCCCCGTACCGGGCGCCGCCCCGGGGGTTCTGGCGGACGCGTGGGGCCTGGGCCTCGCGCTCTTCCAGCAGGGCGCCCAGCAGTGGTGCGGCCACGACGGCAACGCCCAGGGCACCTCCTGCCATCTGCGGGCCGAACCGGACAGCGGCACGGTGGTCGCCTTCACCAGCAACGCCAACAACGGCACCGCGCTGTGGCACGAACTCGCCGAAGACCTCGACCGGATCACCGGAGTGCAGGTCCCCTCGGCCGCGCGCCCGCCCGAGCGCGGCCGCGCCGTCGCCCTTCCCCAGTGCGCCGGGACCTACCACAACGGCACCGTCGAATACCGGGTCGCGGCGGACGCCGACGGCTCCCTGACGCTGACCGTGAACGGCGACACCCCCGCGCCGCTGGTCTGTTACCCGGATCTCACCTGTGACCTGGTGGATCCCGCGTCCGGCCGCCGCCATCCCGGCGGACGCTTCGTGCGCGACCCGGAGAGCGGCGCCATCGACCGCGTCCAGATCTCCGGCCGCACGGCCCGCCGTACCGTCACCGCCTGAAATCGGGCCTGCCGCGGACCGATCGGGTGCGACTCCCCGCTCTCTCGCACCCGGCTCGTCCGAACGCTCCGGCGCCCCGCCCGGGACCGCTCTTCCGGGCCACCCGATGTCCTGCCGCACTGCCCGTCCCCGCTGAGAAGGACCGACCTCCATGACGGACCAGCACGAAAGTTCAGCCCCGGAGTCCGCCTCGCCGCAGGACCGGGCCGTTCCCCCGGTCCCCGGGTCCGGCCCGGTCCGCCCGGGTCCCGGCGTCCCGCTCGGGGACCTGTTCGCCGCCTGGGCGGTCCGCACCCCGCACGCGCCCGCGGTGACGGACGGGCGACTGACCTGGTCCTACCGCGAGCTCGACCGGCTGGCCAACCGTCTCGCGCACGACCTCATCGGACGCGGGGTGGGGCCGGAGCGGACGGTGGCGGTGGTACTGCCGCGCTCGGTCGAACTCGTCATCGCGGAACTCGCCGTGGCCAAGGCCGGCGGTGCCTTCCTGCCCATCGACCCGGCCTACCCCGCCGAACGCCGCGCCCTGATGCTGTCCGACGCCCGGCCGGCCGCGGTCATCGACGACCTGGCACAGACCCGGCCCCCCACGGGCCCGGACCGTGCGCCGCAGGACGGCGACCGGCTCGCGCCGCTGTGCGCCGAGCACCCCGCCTACGTCATCTACACCTCGGGATCCACCGGCACTCCCAAAGGGGTGACGGTGCCCCACGCGGGACTGGGCCCCTTCGCCGCGGCGGCCGCCGAGCAGTACGACGTCACGCCGGGCGCCCGCGTCCTGCAGTTCTCCTCCCCGAGCTTCGACGCCTCCGTCCTGGAGCTCTGCATTTCCGTGCTGGCGGGGGCGACTCTCGTCGTACCGCCCGACGGGCCGTGGCTGGGCGAAGAGCTCGCGGCCGTCCTGGCGGACCACCGCATCACCCATGCGCTCATCCCGCCGGCCGCGCTCGCGACCGTGCCGGCCCCGGCGGACGACCACGGCCTGCCCGACCTGCGGACCCTGATCGTGGGAGCCGAAGCCTGCCCGGCCGAGCTGGCCGACCGCTGGGCGGCCGGGCGCCGGCTGATCAATTCCTACGGTCCCACCGAGGCCACGGTGGTCGCGTCCTGGACCGGGCCGCTGGCCGTGGGCGGCGGCACCCCGTCCATCGGCACACCGCTGCCGTACACCCGGGTCCATGTACTGGACGCGGCGATGCGGCCGGTGCCGGCGGGAGTGGGCGGAGAGCTGTACGTGGGCGGCACCGGGGTGGCACGCGGCTACCTCGGCCGCCCGGGGCTGACCGCCGCGCGCTTCGTCGCCGACCCGTACGGACCGCCCGGCAGCAGGCTCTACCGCACCGGGGACCTGGTGCGCCGGAACGATGACGGTGAACTGGAGTTCCTCGGGCGGGCCGATCGGCAGGTCAAGGTGCGCGGCTTCCGCATCGAACCCGGGGAGGTCGAGACGGCGCTGGCCCGGCACCCCCGGGTCGGTGAAGCCGTGGTCATCGTCCGCGAGGACGAGCCCGGGCGGCAGCGGCTCGTCGCCTACGTCACCCCGGTCGATCCCGTACGGGCCCCGCAGCCCGCGGAGTTGCGCGCCGTGGTCTCCCGCAGCCTGCCGGCCCATATGGTGCCCTCCGCCGTCGTCGTCCTCGACGCGTTCCCGCTGACCGCACACCACAAGATCGACCGGCGGGCGCTCCCCGCACCCGAACCGGCCCGCGCCCCGGAAGCGGGCCACATCGCCCCCCGGACACCCACCGAGCGGACCCTGGCCGGCATCTGGTCAAAGGTGCTGTCGGTGCGCACCATCGGCACCGGCGACGACTTCTTCGACCTCGGCGGCGACTCCGTCCTCGCAGTGCGGGTGCTGTCCCGGATCCGGGAAGAGCTCGGCGACCGGCTGTCCGTGCGTGACCTATTCACCGCCCGGACGATCGCCGCACTGGTGCCGCTCCTCGGCGACCCGGACACCACGGGCCCGGCGACGCCGATCACCCCGGTCCCGCGCGACCGTCCGCTGCCGCTGTCCGGCGCCCAGCAACGGCTGTGGTTCCTCGACGACCTGACGGCCGGCGACTCCGAGTACAACACCGGCGTCGGGGTGCGCCTGGGCGGTCCGCTGGACGCCGCCGCGCTGCGCCGCGCCCTGGACCGGCTCGCCGCCCGCCACGACTCCCTGCGCACCACCTTCACCACGGTGGACGGGCGCGGTGTGCAACGCGTCGACGGCACCGCCGCCCTGCCGTTGCGCACCGTCGACCTCGGCGCCCTCCCCGCGGACGGCCGGGACGCGGCGGCCGAGCGGCTGCTCGCCGAGGAGCTGGAGACCCCCTACGACCTGCGCGAGGGCCCCCTCACCCGGGCCCTGCTGGTCCGGCTCGCCGACGAGGAGCATCTGCTGCTCCTGGCCCAGCACCACATCGTCACCGACGGCTGGTCGGTCGGCGTACTGGTCCGTGAACTGGCCGCGCTCTACGCGGCCGAGGCGGACGGCAGCCCGGACGGCCTGGCAGAACCGGTCCTCCAGTACCCCGACTTCGCCGTGTGGGAGCGCGCCCACCCCGCCCCGGACCGGGACGCCGCCGACCTCGCGTACTGGAGGCGGCACCTCACCGGTCTGCCGCAGCTCGACCTGCCCACGGACCGGCCCAGGCCGCCGGTGCGCACCACGGCCGGCGCGGCACACCGCCACGACCTGCCGGCCGACCTGGCCGAACGCCTCGGCGCACTCGCCAGGGCCAAGGGCACGACCCTCTTCACCCTGTTCGCCGGGGCGGCCTCGGTGCTGTTCTCCCGCTACTCGGGCCAGCGCGACATCGTGTTCGGCACCGTCACCAACGGGCGCACCCACCGCGAACTGGAGGAGGTCACCGGCTTCTTCGTCAACACCCTGGTGCTGCGCAGCGATGTCGACCCCGCCGCCACCGTCGACCACTTCCTGGACAGCGTGCGGGCGACGCTGCTGGACGCCTTCAGCCACGACGGCGTCCCCTTCGACCGGGTCGTCGAGGAACTGGCCCCGCAGCGCGACCCCAGCCGCACCCCGCTGGTGCAGGTCCTGGTCGTCCAGCAGACCGCCATGGTGCACCCGCAGGAAGCCGGCGGCGTACGGATCGAGGAGCATCCGCTGCCGCGCCCGGCCGCACGGTTCGACCTGGTGCTGGAGTTCCTGCCGCGCGGCGACGGGTCCTTCGGGCTGACCGTCGAGTACAACACCGACCTGTGCGACGGCCGCACCGTGGCCCGGATGAGCCGTCAGCTGCACCTCCTGCTGGAGGGGATGGCGGACGGCCCGCAGCGGACCGTCGCCGAACTGCCGCTGCTCACCGACGACGAGCGGCGCACCATGCTCGATGCCTGGAACGCCCCGCAGCAGGAGGGCCCGGACACCACCCTGCCCGAGCTCCTGGAGGCGCAGACCCGTCGGACTCCCGGGCGGACCGCCGTGGTCTGCGGGGACACCCAGCTCACCTACGACGAGGTGAACCGGCGCGCCAACCGCCTGGCCCGGCTGCTGGTCCGCCGTGGGGCGGGACCCGAGACCCTGGTGGCGCTGGCCCTGCCGCGCTCGGCCGACCTGGTCCCCGTCCTGTGGGCGGTGCTCAAGGCGGGCGCCGGCTATCTGCCGGTGGACCCCGGCTATCCGGCCGAGCGCATCCGCTTCATGCTCACCGACGCCGCGCCGGCCCTCGTGCTGACCACCCGGGACACGGCCGGCGCGCTGCCCGACGGCGTCGAGCGGCTGCTCCTGGACGACCCGGACACCGCGGACGAGTGGGCCGGGCACACTGAGGACGACCTCACCGATGCCGAACGGGTCCGGCCTCTGGACCCCGGCCACCCCGCGTACGTCATCTACACGTCAGGATCGACGGGCCGTCCCAAAGGTGTCGTGGTCACGCATCGCAGCGTGGCGGACCTGGCGGCCTGGGCAGGAGCGCAGTTCGGCCCGGAGCGGCTGACGCATGTGGTGGCCTCCACCTCGCTCAACTTCGACGTCTCCGTCTTCGAACTGCTCTGCCCGCTGCTGTCCGGCGGCAGCATCGAAGTGGTGGCCGACCTCCCGGCCCTCGCCGACCGGCCGGGCACCGCACCGCGGCAGGCGGGTCTGCTCAGCGGGGTGCCGTCGGTGATCTCCCGGCTGCTCACCCGGGACACCTCCGCCGTCACGGCCGACACGGTGGTCCTGGCGGGCGAGGCGCTGCCCGCGCAGACCGTACGGGAGATCCGGGAGACGATGCCGTCCTCCCAGGTCGCCAACATCTACGGCCCGACCGAGGCCACGGTGTACGCCACGGCGTGGTTCGCCGACGACGACACCCCCGAGCAGGCCCCGCCCATCGGCCGGCCCGTCGCCCGGACCCGCTGCTACGTCCTGGACAGCATGCTGCGCCCACAACCCCCGGGCGTGACGGGCGAGTTGTACCTCGGGGGAAGGGGCCTGGCCCGGGGCTACCTCAGGCGCCCCGGCCTGACCGCCACCCGGTTCCTCGCCGACCCCTTCGCCGCCCCCGGTAGCCGGATGTACCGCACCGGCGACCTGGTGCGCTGGACCACCGACGGCGAGCTGGAGTATCTGGGCCGGGCCGACCAGCAGGTCAAGGTACGGGGCTTCCGTATCGAGCTGGGCGAGGTCGAGGAGGCGCTGCTGCGCTGTACGGGGGTGGCCCAGGCGGCCGCCGCCACCCGGGAGAGCGGCGGCCACAAGCGGCTGATCGGCTACGTCGTCCCGGCGCCCGGCGCGGAACTCGTCCCGAGCGCGATACGCCGGCTGCTCGGCCGCAGTGTGCCCGACTACATGGTGCCCGCCACGGTCGTCGTCCTGGACACGATGCCGCTCAACCCCAACGGCAAGCTGGACCGCGGCCGGCTGCCCGACCCGGACTGGACGACCGCCGGTACGGCGGACTACGCCGCGCCGCGCACCGCGACCGAACGGGCGCTCGCCACCGTGTGGGCCGAGGTCCTGCGCGTCGAGCGCGTCGGCGTCGACGACAACTTCTTCTCGCTGGGCGGCGATTCGATCCTCAGCATCCAGGTCGTCGCCCAGGCGCGGCAGGCCGGCCTGGCCGTCACCTCGCGCGACGTGTACCGGCACCAGACCGTCGCCGCCCTCGCCCAGTGCGTGGACGCCGCCGGGCAGCCGGCCCCGGGCCCGGACCCCGAGGCCAAGGCCACCGGACCGGCCCCGCTGACGCCCATCCAGCACTGGCTCTTCGAGACCGACCCCGGGCGGGCCGGACACTTCGCTCAGACGATGTCCGTCGAGCTCGCCGACGGCCTCGACGCCACGGCCCTGGAAGCCGCCCTGCGCGACGTGATCGCCCACCACGACGCCCTGCGCTCGCGCTTCGTGCGGGACACCGACGGCCGGTGGTGCCAGCACATCGACCGCGAGGCACCCGGGTTCACGCTGCAGCGCCACACCGGCCCCGACGACGACGCCCCGCACCACGGGCCGTTCGATCTGGCCCACGGCCCCCTGCTGCGCGCCGTGCTCCACGACCGGGGCACCACTCTGCCGCCCGTCCTGCACCTGGCCGTCCACCACCTGGTGGTCGACGGCGTCTCCTGGCGGCTGCTGCTGGAGGACCTGGACCGGGCCTACCGCGCCCGGCGCGCGGGAGCGGACGCCGCACTGCCGCCGAAGTCTTCCCCGCTGCGCCACTGGGCGAAGCGGCTGACCGGGCACGCCGAAACCGGCGGCTTCCAGGACGAGACGGCCTACTGGACGGCGCTCGCCCGCACCTGTGACCCGGCGCTGCCGGCCGACCTCGCCGGCGCCAACACCTATGCGTCGGCCCGCTCGGTGACCGTGCGCCTCACCCCGGCGGACACCTCCGCCGTGCTGCACACCCTGCCCGGGGCCTTCCGCACCCAGGTCAACGATGTGCTGCTGAGCGCGCTGGGCCGGGTGCTGCACGAGTGGACCGGACGCGACCGGGTCCCGGTCGACCTGGAGGGTCACGGCCGGGAGGAGCTGTTCCCCGATGTCGACCTGAGCCGTACCGTCGGCTGGTTCACCACCCGCTACCCGGTCGCCCTCACCGTGGCGCCGGACGCCGACCGGTGCACCGTGCTGAAGTCGGTCAAGGAGCAGCTGCGCGCCGTGCCGGGCCGCGGCCTCGGCTACGGCGTCCAGCGGCACCTGATCCGGCTGGAGGGCCTGCCCGCCACCCCGACCGCGGACATCAGCTTCAACTACCTCGGCCAGTTCGGCACACCGGGCGGTGACGGCAGCCTCTACCGCGGCCCGTACCGCGAACTGGCGCTGGACGCCGACCCCGCCGCGCCGCGCCCGCACGCCCTGGAGGTCGTCGGCCGGCTGGACGGCGACGCGCTGGAATTCACCTGGTTCTACTCGGCGAACCTCCACCACGAGGACACCGTCACCCGGCTCGCCGGACACTTCGCCCGGGCGCTGGGCGACATCGCCCGGGACGCCGCCCGGCCCGGCGCCGGCGGCCGCACCCCCTCCGACTTCCCGCTGGCCGCGCTCGACCAGCCCACCGTGGACCGGCTGGTGGGCGACGGCAGCACCGTCGAGGACATCCACCCGCTCACCCCCACCCAGGCCGGCATGCTCTTCCACCGGCTCTCCCAGGACGACCAGAGCGTCTACTTCCAGCAGCTCACCTTCGTCCTGGACGGCGTGCCCGACCCGCAGGCCCTCGCCGCGGCCTGGCAGCAGGTCACGGACCGCACCCCGGTGCTGCGCGGACGCGTCGTCTGGCAGGACGTGCCCGAACCGCTGCTGGTGGTGGAGCGCGGCGTCACCGTGCCGGTCACGCAGCTGGACTGGCGGGACCTGCCGGACGACGACCGACGGGCCGCCCTGCAGGAATTGCTCGACCGCGACCGGCGGCGCGGCATCGACCTCGACTCCGCCCCGCTGCTGCGCCTGGCCCTGGCCCGGCTCTCCGACACCGAGGTGCAGGTGGTGTGGTCCTTCCACCACCTGGTGCTCGACGGCTGGAGCCTGTTCCAGGTGCTGTCCGACGTCTTCCGGTGCCACGCCGCGCTGCGCGGCACCGCGGCAGCGGACGGCGCCACGCCCGTGGACGCGGGCCTGCCCGGCCGCCGCCCGTTCCGCGACTACGTGGCCTGGCTGCAGGGCCGCGACTGGGCGGAGGCCGAACGGCACTGGCAGACCCGGCTCGACGGCTGGAGCGAGCCCACCGCCCTGCCCTACGACCGCGAGCCCCGCGAGGCCCACCGCGCGGAGTCCACCGCGGCGGTACGGCTCGCCCTGCCCGCCGCCACCACCCGCCGCCTGGACGAGCTGGCCAAGAGCTCAGGCCTCACCATGAACACGCTGGTCCAGGGCGCCTGGGGGCTGCTGCTGGCCCGTCAGACGGGGCGCCGGGAGGTCGTCTTCGGTACCACCGTGTCCGGAAGGCCGCCGGAGCTGCCCGGCGTCGAGGCCATGAACGGCCTGTTCATCGCGACCGTACCGACCCGGCTGACGGTCCCCGCCGACGGCACCCTGACGGCCTGGCTGCGCCGGGTGCAGGAGCTCCAGACCGAGGACCGGCGCTTCGACTTCGTCCCGCTCGCCCGGCTGAAGGCGTTCTGCGACCTGCCCGAGCGGGCCCCGCTCTTCGACAGCATCGTGGTGTTCGAGAACTACCCGGTCGGCGGCGACCTCGCCGCCGCGCACGGGCTGCGGCTGACCGGTCTCGACGGCATCGAGACCACCAACTACCCGCTGAGCCTGGTCGCCTACCCGGGCCAGGAGCTTGCCCTGCGCCTCGGCTACGACCCGGAACTGTTCGACGCCGCCACCGTGGAGCGGATGGGGGAGTACCTCACCGTGCTGCTGGAGGGCCTGGCCGCGGACGACCGGCGCCCGCCCGCGCGGCTGCCGGTGCTCGGCGCGGCACACCGCCGCCAGGTCGTCGAGGAGTGGAACGCCACCACCGCCCCGCTGCCCGAGGGCACGGTCGCCGAGCTGTTCGCCGCCCAGGCCCGGCGCACCCCCGACGCCATGGCGCTGGACGCCGGGGACACCCGGCTCACCTACCGCGAACTCGACGCCCGCACCGATGCGTTGGCCCGTCGGCTGGCCGGGCTCGGGGTGCGTCCGGAGACCCCGGTCGGAGTCCTCATGGACCGGTCGGCCGCCCTGGTCATCGCCCAGCTGGCCCTCGTCAAGGCGGGCGGCGTGTACGTCCCGCTGGACGGGCGAGCGCCACGGGAGCGCCTGCGGCAGGCGCTGGCGGAGACCACGGCGGACCTGGTACTCACCGACGCCGCCTGGGAGGAGGCCGCCCGCGAGGCGGCACCCGGCGGGCGCACCCTGCTGGTGACGGACGAGGCCGCACCGGCCGGCGCCGCCGCCCCGGAGCAGGGCACACCCCTGCCCGCCCTCCACCCCGACAACGCCCTCTACCTGATGTTCACCTCCGGCTCCACCGGCCGCCCCAAGGGGGTCGCGGTGCGCCACCGGGACGTCGTGGCCCTCGCCTTCGACCGCGCCTTCGACGGACACGACCGGGTCCTGGTGCACTCCCCGCAGGCCTTCGACGCGGCCACCTACGAACTGTGGGTGCCCCTGCTGCGCGGCGGCCGGGCCGTCCTCGCCCCGCCGGCCGACGTGGACGCCACCACGGTGCGCCGGGCGATCCGTGAACAGGGCGTCACCTGCCTGTGGCTGACCGCCGGGCTGTTCCGCCTGCTGTCCCAGGAAGACCCCGCATGCCTGCGGGGCGCCCGCGAGGTGTGGACCGGCGGCGAGGCCGTGCCGGGCGCCGCCGTACGCCGCGTCCTGGACGCCTGCCCCGATCTGACCGTGGTCGACGGCTACGGCCCCACCGAGACCACCACCTTCGCGACCCGCCGGGCCTTCCGCGCCGGCGATCCGCTGCCCGCCGCCCTGCCCATCGGACGCCCGCTGGACAACACCCGCGTCTACGTCCTGGACGACGCGCTGCAGCCCCAGCCGCCGGGCATCCCGGGAGAGCTGTACGTCGCCGGCGCCGGGCTCGCCCGCGGCTACGCCGGCCGCCCCGGTGCGACCGCCGAACGCTATCTGGCCGACCCGTTCGGCCCGGCCGGGACCCGGATGTACCGCACCGGCGACATCGTGCGCTGGAGCGCCGACGGCGAACTCCACTTCGTGGGGCGCGCCGACGACCAGATCAAGATCCGCGGCTTCCGCGTCGAACCGGCCGAGATCGAGGCCGTGCTCACCCGCCACGCCGCCGTCGCCGAAGCGGTGGTGACCGTCCCCGAGGACGGCGGCCGCAAGCGCCTGGTCGCCTACCTCGTCCCCGCCCCGGAGGCGACGGTGCCGCAGGCGCCGGAGCTGCGCGCCCACCTCGCCGCCGAGCTGCCCGACTACATGGTCCCCGCCGCGTTCGTGACCCTGGACGCACTGCCCCTGACCGGCAACGGAAAGGTGGACCGGCGCCGGCTGCCCGCCCCCGACCGGTCGGCCGCCACCGCCGGCGAGCACCGCGCGCCGCGCACCGAGGCCGAGCGGATCCTCGCGGAGATCTGGTGCACCCTGCTGGGCCTCGACCGGGTGGGTGTCGAGGACAACTTCTTCATGCTGGGCGGCGATTCGATCCTGAGCATCCAGGTCGTCTCGCGCGCCCGCCGGGCGGGCCTGACCCTGACCCCGCGGGACCTGTTCCGTCACCCCACCATCGCCGCCCTGGCCGCCGCCACCGGCTCCGCCGCGCCCCTCAGCGGCACCGGCCCGGTGGCCGGGGACGTCGCCCTCACCCCGATCCAGCACTGGTTCCTCGACGCCCGGCCTCAGCAGCCGGGGTACTTCAACCAGTCCCTCGTCATCGAACTGGCCGAGGAGCCCGAACCGCGGGCGCTGCACCAGGCGCTGCACACCCTGTGGACCCACCACGACGCCCTGCGGTCCCGCTTCACGGAGCGGGCGGACGGCACCTGGCACCAGCACTGCCCGGCCCCGGAAGCCGACGCACCGCAGTTGCTGCGCGTACACGACCTGGCCGGCAAGGACGAGGAGGAGTGCGCCGCCGCGGTCGAGGCCGCCATGGCCGAGGCCCACGCCGGCTTCCGGCTGGACACCGGCCCCCTGCTCGCCGCCCGCCTGTTCACCGGCGCCCGGGACGTGCCGCCGCGGCTGTTCCTGACCGTCCACCACCTGGTGGTCGACGGTGTCTCCTGGCGGGTGCTGCTGGAAGACCTGGAGAGCACCTACCGGCAGGCCCGCAACGGTGACCCGGTGACACCGCCCGCCCGGACCACCTCCGTACAGGAGTGGTCCCGCCTGCTGCACGAGCACACCGAGGCCGGCGGCTTCGACGGCGAGCGAGCGCACTGGAGCGCGGTGGCCCCGCACTGCGCGGCCCCCCTGCCGGTCGACGCCGACGGCACCAACACCATCGCCGACCTGCGCTCGGTCACCGTCCGCCTGGACCGCGGGCGGACCGGCGACCTGCTGCAGAAGGTGCCCGGCGTCTACCGCACGCAGATCAACGACGTGCTGCTCACCGCGCTCGGCCGGGTGCTGGCCGACTGGACCGGCGAGCGCACCGTCGCCGTCGGCCTGGAGGGGCACGGCCGCGAGGACCACCTCTTCGAGGGCGTCGACCTCTCCCGTACGGTCGGCTGGTTCACCACCCTGTTCCCCGTCGCCCTGGACGTCCCGGGCGGCGACTGGGCCGCGGCGCTGAAGTCCGTCAAGGAACAGCTGCGCGCGGTCCCCGGCCGGGGGCTCGGCCACGGGGCGCTGCGGCACCTCGCCCAAGCCGCCGAACTCACCGGCGCCCCGCAGCCGCTGATCAGCTTCAACTACCTCGGCCAGTTCGACTGGTCCGCTGACGGCGGGCTGATCCGGGCGGTGCACGGCGGACTGGGCGGCGCCGACGCGCCCGGGTCCGTCCGGCCGCACCTGCTGGACGTGGTGGGCCGGGTCGAGGACCGGTGCCTCGAACTCACCTGGTACTACAGCGGCGAAGTGCACCACGAGGAGACGGTGTCCGCACTGGCCACCGGCATGCTCACGGCGCTGGAGGACATCGTCGCCCACTGCGCCGGCCCGGACGCCGGCGGCCGCACCCCCTCCGACTACCCGCTCGCCCGCCTCGACCAGGCGGCCGTGGACCGGGTCGCGGCGGACGGCCGCGCGGTGGAGGACATCTACCCGCTGACGCCCATGCAGGCGGGCATGCTGTTCCACAGCCTGATGGACCCCGACTCCCACACCTACTTCAACCAGGTCCAGCTGGTGCTCTCCGGCGTCACCGACCCGGCCGCGCTCGCCACGGCCTGGCAGCAGACGGCCGACGCCAACCCGATGCTGCGCACCCGCCTGGTGTGGGCGGAGACCGCCGAACCGCTCCAGGTCGTCCAGACGCGGGCCACCGTGCCCGTCACCCACCACGACTGGTCCGGGTGGACCCCCGAGGCGTCCGAGCAGGCGCTGACCGCCCTGCTCGCCGAGGACCGGGCGGCCGGTCTCGACCTCGCCGCCGCCCCGCTGATGCGGCTGGCCCTGATCAAGCTGTCCGACGACCGGGTCCGGCTGGTGTGGACGTTCCACCACATCCTGCTCGACGGCTGGAGCGCGGCCCAGGTCTTCGACGAGATCTGCGAACGGTACGCGGCGCTCACCGCGGGCCGCCGGCCCGAGGTCCCCTCCCGCCGGCCGTTCGGCAGCTATCTGGGCTGGCTGGCGGAGCAGGACGGCACCCAGGCCGAGCGGCACTGGCGCACCGCGCTGGCCGGCTTCACCTCACCGACCGAACTCCCGCGGGACCGGAGGCCCCTGGAGGCCCACCGCGCCTCGTCCTCGGGCTCGGTCCACGTCACCCTGGACGAGGCGGACTCCGCCCGTCTGCGGGAGACCGCGCAGCACGCCGGCCTCACCATGAACACCGTGCTGCAGGGCGCCTGGGGCCTGTTGCTGTCCCGCTACGGCAACAGCGACGACGTGGTCTTCGGCACCACCGTCTCCGGCCGGCCCGCCGCGCTGCCCGGGGTGGAGTCCATGGTCGGCCTGTTCATCAACACGCTCCCCACCCGGGTCCGGGTCGACGGGCGCCGCGGGCTGCTGGACTGGCTGCGCGATCTGCAGACCGCCCAGTCGGAGTCGCGCCGCCACGACTTCGTCTCCCTGGCCGAGCTCCAGTCCTGGAGCGAAGTCCCGCGCGGGACCGGCCTTTTCGACAGCATCGTGGTCTTCGAGAACTACCCCTTCGACAGCGGCGCCCTCGCCCGGCACGGCCTGGGCATCCAGCAGGAACGCGACCTGGAGCCGACCAACTACCCGCTCAGCGTGATCGTCGCCCCCGGTGAACGCCTCACCGTGGCCCTGGACTACGACCCGGCGGCCTTCGACGCGGCGACCGTCGAGCGGCTGGGCGCCTGCCTGCGGGTCCTGCTGACGGAGATGGCGGCCGACCCGGACCGCCGCCTGGGCGACCTGCCACTCCTCACCACGGACGAACGCGGGCGCATCCTGCGGGAGTTCGGTGGATCGGCCGTCGCACAGCCACGCCGCGTCCTGCCCCAGGTCTTCGAGGAGCAGGCGGACCGCACCCCGCACGCCACCGCCGTGCTGTCCGGCGACGACCGGCTCACCTACCGGGAGCTGAACGAGCGCGCCAACCGGCTGGCCCGGCTGCTGACCGCCTCGGGCGCGGGCCCCGAGCGGTTCGTCGCCCTCGCCCTGCCGCGCACGACCGACCTGATCGTGGCCCTGCTGGCCGTGCTCAAGAGCGGCGCCGGCTACCTGCCGGTCGACCCCAAGTACCCGTCCGAACGCGTCTCCTTCCTGTTCGACGACATCGGACCGGACATCGTGCTCACCACCGCCGCCCTGGCCGGCCGGCTGCCCGAGGGGCCCGCCACCCGGATCGCGCTCGACGACCCCGCGACCGCGGACCGGCTCGCCGGGCAGTCGGCCGCCGACCTCGGCGACGACGAGCGGACCGGCGCGCTGCTGCCCGCCCACCCCGCCTACGTCATCCACACCTCGGGCTCCACCGGCCTGCCCAAGGGCGTGGTGGCCACCCACGGGTCCGTTGTCGCCCTGGCCGACTGGGCGGCCGGCGAGTTCGGCGGCCGGGGCCTGTCCCACGTCGTGGCGTCCACCTCGCTTAACTTCGATGTGTCGGTCTTCGAGATCTTCAGCCCGCTGCTGTCCGGCGGCTGCGTCGAGATCGTGAGCGACCTGCTGGCCCTCGCCGAACGCTCGGCGCCCTGGACCGCGAGCCTGCTCAGCGCCGTCCCCTCCGCCCTCGGCCAGCTGCTCGCCGAGGACACCGTGCACGTCACGGCGGACACCGTGGTGCTGGCCGGCGAGGGGCTCGCGGCCCGTACCGTACGGGAGGTCCGCGCCGCCGTCCCCGGCTGCCGGGTCGCGAACATCTACGGCCCCACCGAGGCCACCGTCTACGCCACCGCCTGGTACTGCGACCCGGCCGATCCCGACCGCACGCCGCCGATCGGCAGCCCGGTCGCCGGCGCCCGCGCCTATGTCCTCGATCCGCACCTGCGGCCGGTCCCCGTCGGTGTGCCCGGCGAGCTCTACCTCGCCGGGACCGGTGTGGCGCGCGGCTACTTCGCGCGGCCCGGACTGACCGCCCGGCGCTTCCTGGCCGACCCGTTCGGCCCCGCGGGCGAGCGGATGTACCGCACCGGCGACCTCGTGCGCTGGGACGCCGACGGACAGCTGGAGTACCTGGGCCGGGGCGACGACCAGGTCAAGGTGCGCGGCTTCCGCATCGAACTCGGTGAGGTCGAGGCCGCGCTGGCCCGGCACCCCGAGGTGGCCGAAGCCGCCGCCCGGGTCGTCGAGACCGACGGCCACAAACGCTTGGTGGGGTACGTGGTCACCCGGGGTGCGGCGGACGCCGATCCCGCCGCGGTGCGTGCCTTCCTGGCCCGGAGCCTGCCCGACCACCTGGTCCCCGCGGTCGTCGTCCCCCTGGAGCGGCTGCCGCTGGGCGCCACCGGAAAACTCGACCGGCGTGCCCTGCCGGCGCCCGACTGGGCCGCCCCGGCCGCCGGTTACGTCCCGCCGCGCACGGAAACCGAGCGGACGCTCGCCGGCATCTGGGCCGAGGTGCTGGGCGTGGACCGGGTGGGCGCCGAGGACAACTACTTCGCGCTCGGCGGGGACTCGATCCTCAGCATCCAGATCGTCTCCGCGGCCCGCCGCGCCGGACTCGCGCTGACCCCGCGCCATCTGTTCGTCCACCAGACCGTCGCCGCCCTGGCCGCGGCCGCGGCGCAGCTGCCGGCCATCGCGTCCACCGCCGAACAGGGCCCGGTGGTGGGCGAGGTGCCCCTCACGCCCGTCCAGCACTGGCTGTTCGACAGCGTCCCGGACAGCCCCGGGCACTTCACCCAGTCGCTCGCCTTCCAACTGGCCGCCGAGGTCGACGAGGACGCGCTGCGGGCCGCCCTGGCCGCGGTGCTGGAGCACCACGACGCGCTGCGCACGGTGTACGAGCCCACCGGCGGCGGCCACTGGCGCCAGTACACCGCGGCGCCCGGTGCGGCCCCCGCCCTGGAGGTCCGCGACCTCGCCCGCCTGGAGCCGCAGGACCGCGCCGCGGAGCTGCGCGCGCTGACGGCCGGACTGTGCGCGGGCTTCGACCTCGCGGCCGGGCCGCTGCTGAAGACCGTGCTGTGCCACCTCGGTGACCAGGACCGCCCGGTCCTGCTGCTGGCGGCCCACCACCTGGTCGTCGACGCGGTGTCCTGGCGCATCATCCTGGAAGACCTCGACACCGCCTACGGCCGGGTGCGCGCCGGGGAACGGGCCGCGCTCGGCCCCAAGACCACCTCGTTCCGGGCCTGGGCGCAGCGGCTGCACGACCACACCACGGCCGGCGGGTTCGACGGCGAACTCGCCCACTGGAGCGCCGCGGACGGCCTGACGGAGCTGCCCACCGACCACACGGGCCGCAACTGTGCGGACTCCGAGGACACCGTGACCGTCCGCCTGGAGGCCGAGGAGACCCGCCGGCTGCTCCAGGACGTCCCGGAGGTCTACCGGACCCGGGTCAACGACGTCCTGCTGTGCGCCCTGGGCCGGGTACTCGCCCGCTGGACCGGGCACGACCGGGTACGGATCGGGCTGGAGGGCCACGGCCGCGAGGAGATCTTCGACGACATCGACCTCTCCCGCACCGTCGGCTGGTTCACCACCATGTTCCCGGTCGCGCTGGACCTCCCGCCGCACGCGGACCTCGCCACGGCGCTGAAGTCCGCCAAGGAGGGCCTGCGGGCGCTGCCCGGGCACGGCCTGGGACACGGTGCGCTGCGTCACCTGCGCACTCCGGAGGCCCCGGGGCTGCCGGCCGATCCGCAGATCGCCTTCAACTATCTCGGCCAGCAGGACTGGAGCGCGTCCGGCGGCGACGGCCTGCTGCACGCACCGTACGGCGCGCTGGAGGGCGACATGGACCGGGCGGCCGACCGGCCGCAGCTGATCGACATCGTCGGCATGGTGGCGGACAAGCGGCTGGAATTCACCTGGTCGTACTCGAAGAACCTGCACCTGCGCACCACCGTGGCCCGGCTGGCCGAGGAGATGGCCGCCGAGCTGCGGGAGATCGTGCGGCACTGCGCGGAGCCGGACGCCGGCGGGCGCACGCCCTCCGACTTCCCGCTGGTCCGCCTCGACCAGGAGAGCGTCGACCGGCTCGTCGGCGACGGCCGGGACGTCACGGACGTCTACCCGCTGACGCCCACCCAGACCGGCATGGTCTTCCACGGGCTCGACGAACCCGACCAGGGGCTCTACGTGGAACAGGCCACCTTCGTCCTGGACGGCGTCACCGACCCCCACCTGCTGGCCGCCGCCTGGCAGCAGGTCGTCGACCGCACCCCCGTGCTGCGCAGCGCGGTGGTGCTGCACGAGGTGCCTCTGCCCCTGCAGACCGTCCACCGCTCCGTCGCCCTGCCCGTCACCGAGCTCGACTGGAGCGCGCTGACGCCGGAGCGGCGCGATACCGAACTGGCACGGCTGCTCGCCGAGGACCGGGACCGCGGGCTCGCCCTCGACCGGCCGCCGCTGCTGCGGCTGACCCTCATCCGGCTCTCCCCGGCCGAGGTACGGGTGGTGTGGACCTTCCACCACGTCCTGCTCGACGGCTGGAGCGTCTTCCAGGTCCTCTCGGACGTCTTCTCCTGCCATGCGGCGCTGACCCGCGGCCAGGCCCCGGACCTGCCCGACCGCCGGCCGTTCGCGGACTACGCCGCCTGGCTCGCCGCCCACGACACCGCCCCCGCCGAAGACCACTGGCGCACGGCGCTGGCCGGCCTGACCGCACCCACCCCGCTGCCCTACGACCGCCGTCCGGCACCCGGCGCCGCCACCCGCGCCGGCACCTGGCTCTCCGAGCGGCTGGGCGAGCGGGAGAGCGCCGCGCTGCAGGACTTCGCCCGGCGCCACCACCTCACCCTCAACACCGTCGTCCAGGGGGTCTGGGGCCTGCTGCTGGCGCGCTGGAGCGGAGAGCGCGAGGTGTGCTTCGGTACGACGGTCTCCGGCCGGCCCGCCGACCTGCCCGGCGCGGACGCCATCACCGGTCTGTTCATCAACACCCTGCCGGTGCGGTGCGACGTGGACGGCGGCGCGGCCCCGGCCGACTGGCTGGGCGCTCTGCAGTCCGCCCAGGCCGACGCCCGCGGCTTCGACCACGTCCCGCTGTCCGACCTGCGGGGCTGGAGCGAACTGCCCGCGGGAGCACCGCTCTTCGACAGCCTGGTGGTCTTCGAGAACTACCCGATCAACGACACCGCGGCCACCGCACACGGCCTGAGCGTCCGCGACCTGCACGCCCTGGAGGCGACCAACTACCCGCTCACCGTGGTGATCTCGCCCGACACCCGCCTCAGCGTCGAACTCGGCTACGACCCGCGGTACTTCGAGGAGTCCACCGCCCGGTCCCTGGCCGCCCAGCTGGTGCACACCCTGGGTGCCCTGGCGGAACCCGGCGGCGCGACGACCGTGGACGGGATCGACATCCTGCCGCCGGACGAGCGCGAGCGGCTGACCGGGCGCGGTGCCCCGACGGCCGGTGACCCGGTGGCCGGTGACCCGGTCCCGGCCGCCACCCTCGCCGCGCTCGTCGAGGCGGCGGTCGACCGGTGGCCCGACGCCCAAGCGGTGACTGCACCCGAACTCTCACTCTCCTTCGCGCAGTTGGAGGCGCGGGCCAACCGCCTCGCGCACCACCTCCTCACCCTCGGGACCGGCCCCGGCGACCTCGTCGCCCTGGTCCTGCCGCGATCGGCCGACATGGTCGTCGCCCAGCTCGCCACCGCCAAGACGGGCGCCGCCTACCTGCCGGTGGACCCCGGGTACCCGGCCGAGCGGATCGCGGTGATGCTGCGCGACGCCGCACCCGCCGTCACCCTGGAGGCCGCCGAGGTCCACGACCTCCTGGCCGCCGGGGACGACACCGCACCGGCCCCCCGGCCCACCGACCGGGACCGCGTCCGCCCGCTCGACCTCGACGACCCGGCCTACGTGATCTACACCTCCGGCTCCACCGGCACCCCCAAGGGCGTCGTCGTCACCCACCGCGGCCTGGCCGCCTTCGCCGCCGCTGAGGCCGACCACTACCGAGTACGGCCGGGCGACCGGGTGCTGGCCTTCGCCACCCCCAGCTTCGACGCCTCCGTACTGGAGCTGTGCATGGCCCTGCCGGCCGGCGCCGCCCTCGTGGTGCCGCCGCCCGGACCGCTGCTCGGCGCGCAGCTGGCCGAGGTGCTGCGCGCGGAACGCATCACCCACACCCTGCTGCCGCCCGCCGCGCTCGCCACGGTGCCGCCCGCCACCGCGGGGGCCCTGCCGGACCTGCGCACCCTCATCGTCGGCGCGGACGCCTGCGGCGCCGACCTGGTCGCCCGCTGGGCCCCGCACCACCGGATGATCAACTCCTACGGGCCCACCGAGGCCACGGTCGTCGCCACCTGGTCGGGACCGCTGGTGCCCGACGGCGCCGCACCGCCCATCGGACACCCCCGCGCGGGCAGCCGCAGCTATGTGCTCGACGGGCGGCTGCGGCCGGTCGCCGACGGGGTCCCCGGCGAACTGTGGATCAGCGGAACCTCCCTGGCCCGCGGCTACCTCCACCGTCCCGGCCTGACCGCCACGCGGTTCCTCGCCGACCCGTACGGCGCGCCCGGCGAGCGGATGTATCGCACCGGCGACCTGGTCCGCCGCGACGCCCGCGGCGAGCTGCACTACCTCGGCCGCACCGACCACCAGATGAAGCTGCGCGGGCACCGGATCGAGGCAGGGGAGGTCGAGGCCGCCCTGGCGGCCCATCCCGCCGTCCGGGACGCGGTGGTGTCCGTACGGGAGGACGAGCCCGGGGCGCCGCGCCTGGTGGCCCACCTGCTCGCCGCACCGGACGCCGGGATCCCGGCGGGCGCGGAGCTGCGCACCTTCGCCGCCCGGACGCTGCCCGGCCACATGGTCCCCTCGGCCTTCGTCGTCCTGGAGCGCTTCCCGCTCACCGAGAACGGCAAGACCGACCGCGCGGCCCTGCCCGCACCCGGGCCCGACCCGCACGAGCCCGCCGCCCAGGTCGCCCCGCGCACCCCCACCGAGCAGTTCCTCGCGGACGTCTGGTCCGAGGCACTGGGGACGGCCGTGGGCGCCGAGGACGACTTCTTCGCCCTCGGCGGCGACTCGCTGCGCAGCCTGCTCATCGCCTCCCGGGTCAACGAGACCTTCGGCGTGGAGCTCACCCCCCGGGACGTGCTGACCGCCCGCACCGTCGCCGTCCTGGCGGACCTGGTGGAGGAACACGTCCTGCGCGAACTCGAAGACGCCGCACGCGGCACCAGCGACCACAACGAACGGTGAGGAACGACGACATGACGTCTTCGCATTCGAAGAAGGACCGTGCCGCGGCCCTGCCCCAGGAGTTGCAGGAGGCGCTGCGCCGCCGCCTGGCGGGAGGGGCCCCGCCGGCCGCCGCAAAGGCCCGGCAGCAGATCCCGCGCGCGGACCGGTCGCAGCCCCTGCCGCTCGCCTTCGCCCAGCAGCAGTTGTGGTTCCTGGACCAGCTCCGGCCCGGCGACTCCCGTTACAACAGCGCGGTCGCCCTGCGGCTGACCGGCCCGCTGGACCGTCCCGCGCTGTCCCGGGCGCTGGACGCCGTGGTGGCGCGCCACGAGTCCCTGCGGACCACGTTCGACGACATCGACGGCCGCCCCGTGCAGCAGGTGCACCCGGCCGCGCCCGTGCCGCTGCCGCTGCGTGACGTGGGGGAGGGGACCGACCCCGCGGCCGGCCCGGGGGACCGGGCCCCGCGCGGCCCCGAAGCGCTGGACGAGGTGCTGCTGGCGGAGTACTCCCGCCCGTTCGACCTGCGCACCGGTCCGCTGCTGCGGGCGCTGCTGATCCGCCTGGCGGACGACGCGCACGTGCTGCTGCTCACCGCGCACCACATCGTCACCGACGGCTGGTCCATGGGCGTGCTGCTGGACGAACTGTGCACGCTGTACGACGCGTTGGTCCACGGGGAGACCCCTGTCCTCGCCCCCGTCGCGACGCAGTACCCGGACTTCGCCGTATGGCAGCGCGAACGGCTGTCCGGCGCCCTGCTGGAGGAACAGCTCTCCTACTGGACCAAACAGCTCGACCGGGCCGTGCCGCCGGCGCTGCCGCTCGACCGTCCCCGCAGCGGGGAGGAGGCCGGTGACGGCGCGGTCCACACGTTCCGGGTCCCGGCGGCCACCGCGGCCCGGCTGCGGGAGGTGGCGGCGCAGCAGCACACCACCCTGTTCGCGGCCCTGATCGCCGCCTGCCAGGCGCTCTTCGCCCGCTGGTCGGGCCAGGACGACATCGCCGTCGGCTCGCTGACCCCCGGGCGCGGACGCACCGAACTGGAGCGCGCGGTCGGCTTCTTCGTCAACACGGTCGTGCTGCGCGCCCCCGTCGACACCGCGCGCTCCTACCGCGAGCTGCTGGACGTCTCGGCCACCGCCGTCCTCGACGCCTTCGCCCATGGCGACACCCCCTTCGAGCGGGTGGTGGAGGCCGCGGGAGCGGTACGGGAGGCGGGCCGCAACCCGCTCTTCGACGTCATGGTCCTGCTCCACCCCGCCCCGCCCGCGGCCCCCGGCCTGCGGGACCTCACGGCCGAGGCCGTCACCGTGCCCCGCCGCGCGGCCACCTTCGACCTGAGTGTCGAGTTCGTCCCCGACGGGGACGGGCTGACCGGCCTGCTGGAGTACCGCACCGACCTCTTCGACGCCGCCACCGCCGAGCGGATGGCCGGGCAACTGGTCCTGCTGCTCGGCAAAATCGCGGCCGATCCGGACCGCCCGCTGGGCGAACTGTCCCTGCTGTCGGAGCGCGAACACCGCCGGCTGACCACCGAGTGGAACGACACCGCACTGCCCGTCGAGCCCACCACCTACCCCGCCGCCTTCGAGGCGCAGACGGCCCGCACCCCGCACGCGACGGCACTGGTGGCCGGGGACACCACGCTGGACTACGCCACCCTCAACGCCCGCGCCAACCGGCTCGCCCACCACCTCATCGACCGGGGCGCCGGCCCCGAACAGCTCGTCGCGCTGCGGCTGCCGCGCACCGCCGACATGATCGTGGCGATCCTCGCCGTCCTCAAGACCGGCGCCGGCTACCTGCCGGTCGACCCCGAACTGCCCGCGGACCGGCTGCGGTTCCTGGTGGCGGACGCCCGGCCGATGCTGGTGCTCGACGAGGCGGCGCTGGCCGACGTACCGGCACCGGCCCGTACGGGCGATCCGACCGGCGCCGATCCGACCGAGGCCGATCCGACCGGCGCCGATCCGACCGGCGCCGACCCCACGGACGCCAACCCCACCGACGCCGACCGCCGCGCGCCGCTGCACCCCGGCCACACCGCCTACGTCATCTACACCTCCGGGTCCACCGGCCGCCCCAAGGGCGTGGCCGTGGAACACCGTGCCCTGATGAACCTGCTGGCCGGCCACCGCAACGGCTTCGTCGCAGAGGCCGGCGGCGGCCCCCTGCGGACCGCCCTGACCGCCTCGTTCTCCTTCGACACCTCCCTGGAGGGCGTGCTGCTGATGGCCGACGGCCACCGGCTGCACCTGGTCGACGAGACGACCCGGCTCGACCCGGCCGCCCTGGTCGAGTACGTCGTCGAGCACCGCATCGACTTCCTCGACCTGACCCCCTCCTACCTGCGCCAGCTCCTGCCCGCCGGGCTGCTCACCGACCCGCGCCACCACCCCCGGCTGCTGATGCTCGGCGGCGAGGCCGTCGGCCCCGCGCTGTGGCGGGAGCTCGCCGGGCTGGACGACGTCGCGGCCTACAACTTCTACGGTCCCACCGAGTGCACCATCGACGCCCTGGCCTGCCGGATCGACGGCACCGCCCGGCCGGTGGTGGGCCGGCCGCTGGCCAATGTGCGCGCCCATGTCCTCGACGACCGGCTCCGGCCGGTGCCGCCCGGCGTCGGCGGCGAGCTGTACCTGGCCGGCGACCAGCTCGCCCGCGGCTATCTGCACCGCCCCGGCCTGACCGCCGCGCGGTTCGTGGCGGACCCGTTCGGGCCGCCCGGCAGCCGCCTGTACCGCACCGGCGACCTGGCCCGCTGGACCGCCGACGGCCGACTCGACTACCTCGGCCGCGCCGACGACCAGGTCAAGATCCGCGGCCACCGCATCGAGCCCGGCGAGATCGAGGCGGCGCTGCTGGCCCTGCCCGCCGTCGCCGGGGCGGCCGTCGTCGCCGTCGCCGACGCGCGCGGCCACGCCCGCCTCGCCGCCTACCTGGTGCCCGCCGCCGGGAGCGGTGCGCCGGCCGCCTCCGAACTGCGGACGGCCCTGGGGCGCACCCTGCCGCCCCATATGATGCCCGCCGCCTTCGTCGTCCTGGACGCCCTGCCGCTCACCACCAGCGGCAAGCTGGACCGCCGCGCGCTGCCCGCCCCCGACCTCGACGCGGCCCCGCGCGAGCGGGAGTTCGTGGCCCCGCGCACCCCCGCCGAGCGGGAACTCGCCGGGATCTGGTCCGCCGTGCTCGGCCTCGCGCAGGTGGGCGTCACCGACAACTTCTTCGAACTCGGCGGCGACTCGATCCTCAGCATCCAGGCCGTCTCCCGGGCCCGCGCCGCCGGACTGCGCCTGACCTCCCGGGACGTCTTCCTGCACCAGACCGTCGCCGAGCTGGCCGCCGCCGTGGACCTGCGCACCGCGCCGGCACCCGCACCCAAGCAGCCGCACCACGAGGGGCCGGCTCCCCTCACCCCCATCCAGGAGTGGTTCTTCGCCACCCACGGACCGCTGCGGCACTTCTGCATGTCGATGCTGCTGGACCTGCCGCACGACGTCGACCCGGACGCCCTGGAGCGGGCCCTCCACCTCGTGGTTGCCCAGCACCCGGCGCTGCGTACCCGGTTCGTCCGCACCGGTGACAGCTGGCGCCAGCACCCCGTCGACGCGGTGGCGCCCGGCCTCCTGACCAGCCACGACCTGTCCGGGGCCACCGGCGCCGCCCGTGACGCGGCGCGCACCGCCGCGGCCGACGCCGCCCGCGCGGACCTCGACCCCGCTACCGGCACCCTGCTGCGCGCCGTCCTGCTCCACGCGGAGCAGGGCAGCCGGCCGCAACTGTTCCTGACGGCCCACCACCTGGCCGTCGACAGTGTCTCCTGGCGCATCCTGCTAGCCGACCTGGAGAGCGCCTACCGCCGGACCGCCGCCGGCGAGGCGGTCCCGCTGGAGCCCGCCACCACGCCGTTCACCACCTGGGCGGCGCAGCTGGCCCGGCAGGTGCAGGACGGCGGATTCGACGGCGACCTCGCGTACTGGACGGCCGAGGCCGCGGTGGCGCGTACCCCGCTGCCGGTGGACCGCCCCGGCACCGCACTCGCCGGATCGGTCCGCACCGTCCGCGCCCGCCTCGACCGCGACACCACCGACGCCCTGCTGCGCAGGGTGCCCGGGGTCTACCGCACCCAGGTCAACGACGTCCTGCTGAGCGCGCTGGGCCGGGTGCTCGCCGACTGGGCGGGCACGGACCGGGTGACGGTGGCCCTGGAAGGCCACGGCCGGGAGGACATCGAGGCGCACGACGACCACGATCACGACGGCGACGCGGCAGCCGCCTCCGCCGACCCCGCCGACCTGTCCCGGACCGTCGGCTGGTTCACCACCCAGTACCCGGTCACCCTCACCCTGGACGGCCCGTCGCGGGAGCCGGACTGGGGCGCGACCCTCAAGGCGGTGAAGGAACAGCTGCGGGCCGTCCCGCGCCGGGGCCTCGGCTACGAGGCGCTGGCCCGTCTGGGTGCACCGGCCCCGGCCGCCCGCGCCCTGCGCGAACTCCCCCTGCCGCAGGTCTGCTTCAACTACCACGGCCAGTGGGAGAGCGCGCCCGGCCAGGACTTCGCGCCCGCCGGCGAGGTCCCCGGCCGCGACCTGGCCGCCGACGAACCGCTCGACCACCTGCTGGACGTCTCGGCCGTGGTGGCCGACGGGGTGCTGGAGCTGACCTGGCAC
The DNA here is from genome assembly GCF_004125265.1 of Streptomyces lydicus. GTDB lineage: Bacteria > Actinomycetota > Actinomycetes > Streptomycetales > Streptomycetaceae > Streptomyces > Streptomyces lydicus_C. Next base: position 307,077 of record NZ_RDTE01000003.1, on the reverse strand, counting down.
TACAGCGACCAGGTGCACGACGAGAGCACGGTAAGGGAGCTGGCGGACGGCACGGCCCGGGCGCTGGCCGCGCTCGCCGCCCACTGCGCACGGCCGGAAGCGGGCGGCCGTACCCCCTCCGACTTCCCCCTCGCCCGGCTGGACCAGGCCGGCGTGGACCGCCTGGCCGGGGACGGGCGCGCCGTCGAGGACATCCTGCCGCTCACCCCGCTCCAGGAAGGCATGCTCTTCCACCGCCTGATGGGCGGGTCCGATGACGTCTACCTCGACCAGGCGAGCCTGCTGCTGGACGGCGTCGCGGACCCGCGCGCCTTCGCCCGGGCCTGGCAGCACGTCGTCGACCGGACACCGGTGCTGCGCACCTCGGTCGTCTGGGAGGACGTTCCCGTACCGCTCCAGATCGTCCACCGGCGGGTGACCGTGCCCACCGTCCACGTCGACCTGCGCGAGCTCGACGACGCACGGCAGGCCGCCGAACTCGCCCGGATCCAGGCCGAGGACCTGGCCCAGGGCCTGGACCTCGCCGCCCCGCCGCTGATGCGGCTCACCCTGATCCAGCTGCCCGGCGGCAGGCTGCGGCTGCTGTGGACCTCGCACCACCTGATCCTGGACGGCTGGAGCCTGGCGCAGGTGCTGACCGAGGCGTGCGAGGAGTACGCCGCCCTCGTCGCGGACCGCGCGCCGGCGCCACCCGTGCGCCGCCCCTTCGGCGACTATGTGCGCTGGCTGTCCGGCCGGGACGGCCGCGAGGCCGAGGAGCACTGGCGCACCCTCCTCGCGGGCTTCGCCACCCCGACACCGCTGCCCTGCGACCGCCCGGCCCGCGAGGCGCACCGGGCCCGCTCCGCCGCGGTGCACACGGCGAGCCTGCCCGTCGAGCTCTCCCGCGAGCTGCTGCACACCGCCCGCCGCAGCGGACTGACCCTCAACACGGTGGTCCAGGGCGCCTGGGCGCTGCTGCTGGCGCGCTACAGCGGAGAGCAGGACGTGGTGTTCGGCACCACCGTCTCCGGCCGCCCGGACGCCCTCCACGGCGTCGAGTCCATGGTGGGGATGTTCATCAACACCCTGCCCACCCGGGTGCGGGTCGACGAAGGCCGCACCACGGCCGACTGGCTGCGGGACCTCCAGGACGCCCAGTCCGAGTCCCGGCGCTTCGAGGCCGTCTCGCTGGCGCAGCTGACCTCGCTCAGCGACGTCCCGGCGGGCACCGCGCTCTTCGACAGCATGGTCGCCTTCGAGAACTACCCGTTCGACGACGCCCGGACGTCCGGCGCCGGCGTCCGCATCCTCGATGTCGCCTCGCGCGATGCGACCAACTTCCCGCTGGTCCTGCGCGCCCACCACAGCGACCGCCTCGGCTTCGACCTCGCCCACGACCCGGACCTCTTCGACCCCGCCACGGTCCGCGCGCTCGCCGACCGGCTGTGCCTGCTGCTCGCGGGGATCGCCGCGGGACCGGACCGCCCGCTGCGCGAGCTGGCGTGGACCACCGCCGGGGAACGCCGGCGGATGCTGGTGGACTGGAACGGCACGGAACACGGGCGGCCCGGGCAGACCCTGATCGACCTGTTCGAGGACCGGGCGGCCCGCACGCCCGACGCCACGGCCGTCACCTGCGCCGGAAGTACCCTGTCCTACGGCGAACTCGACGCGCGGGCGGGCCAATTGGCCCACCGGCTGGCCGAGACGGGAGCGGGCCCCGAGCGCTTCGTGGCGCTCGCCCTGCCCCGCTCCCCGGAGATGATCGTGGCGATCGTCGCGGTGCTCAAGACCGGCGCGGCCTACCTGCCCGTCGACCCGGAGCTGCCTCAGGGCCGTATCGCCCACCTGCTCACCGACGCCGCCCCGGCCCTGCTGGTGACCACCGCCGCCGTCTCCGGACGGCTCGGCGACGCCGCCTGCCCCCGGCTGCTCCTGGACGACCCCGAGGTCCGCGCCGACCTCGAACGGCGCCCCGCCACCGGCCCGGTGCCCGCCCGCCGCCCGCTGCCCGAGCACCCCGCCTACGTCATCTACACCTCGGGCTCCACCGGCCTGCCCAAGGGCGTGGTCGTCCCGCACGCCAACGTCGTGCGGCTGTTCTCCCGCACCCGGGACTGGTTCGCCTTCGACGAGCACGACGTATGGACGCTGTTCCACTCCTACGCCTTCGACTTCTCCGTCTGGGAGATCTGGGGCGCGCTGCTGCACGGCGGCCGCCTCGTCGTCGTCCCGTACGAGGTGACCCGTTCCCCCGAGGAGTTCCTGCGCCTGCTGGCCGACGAGCGGGTCACCGTCCTCAACCAGACGCCCTCGGCGTTCTACCCCCTGATGCGCGCCGACGCCGAACACCCCGAGACCGGGGCGCGGCTGGCGCTGCGGCGAGTGATCTTCGGCGGTGAGGCACTGGACCCGGGGCGGCTCACCGACTGGTACGCGCGGCACCCGGACACCGCGCCCGTCCTGGTCAACATGTACGGCATCACCGAAACCACCGTGCACGTCTCCTACGCACCCCTCGACCGCGCCACGGTCACCGCGGCCACCGGCAGCCCCATCGGCCGCGGCATCCCCGATCTGCGCGTCCGGGTGCTCGACGGCCGCCTCGCCCCGGTGCCGCCCGGTGCCATCGGCGAGATGTACGTGGCGGGGGAGGGACTGGCCCGCGGCTATCTGAACCGGCCCGGGCTGACCGCCGCGCGGTTCGTGGCGGACCCGTTCGGCCCGCCCGGCACCCGGATGTACCGCACCGGTGACCGGGCCCGCTGGCGGCCCGACGGCACCCTGGAATACCTCGGCCGGGCCGACCAGCAGGTCAAGATCCGCGGATTCCGGATCGAACCCGGCGAGATCGAGGCCGCCCTGACCGCCCACCCGGAGGTCGCCGAGGCCGTGGTCGGGGTGCGCGAGGACACCCCCGGGGTGCGGCGGCTGGTGGCCCATGTCGTGGGCGCCGGCCGGGAATCCGTCCCGTCCGCCGCCGCACTGCGCGCCCACCTGGCCGAGACCCTGCCGGCCCACATGGTGCCCGCCGCCTATGTCCCCCTGGACGCGCTGCCGCTGACCGTCAACGGCAAGCTCGACCACCGGGCCCTGCCCGCCCCCGGCCCGGACGGCTTCGCCGCCGGCGAGGACCGCACCGCACCGCGCACCGCGGCGGAGCGCCTGGTCGCCCGGGTGTGGTCCGAGGTCCTGGACACCGGGGACATGGGCGTGGAGGACAGCTTCTTCGCCCTGGGCGGCGACTCGATCCTCGCCATCCGCGTCACCTCCCGCCTCCGCGCCGCGCTCGGCGCCGAGGTCTCGCCCCGGCTGTTGTTCACCCACCCCACCGTCGCCGCCCTGGCCGCCGCGCTGCCGGACCCGGCCGCCGCCCACCGGGCACCGGACGACCCGATCCCCGCGGCCGACCGCACCGCCGCGCTGCCCCTGTCGTTCCCCCAACAGCGCCTGTGGTTCCTGGACACCTTCGAACCCGACAGCACCGCCTACGTCACCTTCTTCGTGCTGCGCCTGCGCGGCCCCCTCGACGAAGCGGCCCTGCGCACCGCCCTGGACGCCCTGGTGGCCCGGCACGAACCGCTGCGCACCACCTTCGCCGAACACGACGGCCACGCCCGCCAGCAGGTCCACGCACCCCGCCCGGTCGACCTGCCGCTGGACGACCTGTCGGCCGTCCCGGCCCACGCCCGCGACGGCGCACTCGACGCGCTACTGGCCCGGGAGGGCGCCCTCCCGTTCGACCTGGCCAACGGGCCGCTGCTGCGCACCCGGCTGGTCCGTCTCACCGACGGCGAGCACGTCCTGACCCTGGCCATGCACCACATCGTCACCGACGGCTGGTCCACCGCGGTGCTCGGCCGGGACCTGGGCGAGCTGTACGCCGCCGCCCTCCACGGCCGCCGCCCCGACCTGCCCGCACTGCCCCTCCAGTACGCCGACTACGCGGCCTGGCAACGGGCCCGCGCCGCCGACGCCGACGACACACAACTCACCTACTGGCAGCGGACGTTGTCCGATGTGGCGCCACTGGAGCTGCCCACCGACCGGCCGCGTCCCGCCGTCCGCACCGAGAACGGCGCGCTGCTGGAGTTCTCGCTGCCCGCCGCGCTGACCGACCGGCTGCGGGAGACCGGCCGCCGCGCCGACGCCACCCTCTACATGACCCTGCTCGCGGCCTGCAAGGTGCTGCTGGCCCGCTGGGCCGGCCAGGAGGACATCGCGGTCGGCACCGTGGCCTCCGGACGCGAACGCCCCGAACTGGAGCACCTGGTCGGGATGTTCGTGAACACCCTGGTGCTGCGCAGCCGGGTGCCGGGCGACCTGCCGTTCACCGCGCTGCTGTCCGAGGTGCGCGCCACCGTCCTGGACGCGTTCGCCCACCAGGACGTGCCCTTCGAGCAGCTGGTCGATGTGCTCCAGCCCGAACGCGACACCAGCCGCACCCCTCTCTTCCAGGTCATGGTGGCCCTGCACAACCTGGGCGGCGAGGCACCGCACCTGCCGGGCCTCGACGTCGAGACCGTCCAGCCGCCCGGCCGGCACGCCGCCTTCGACCTCGGCTTCGACTTCGTGGAGCGCGACGGCGGCCTCACCGGCTACGTCGAGTACAACACCGACCTGTTCGACGCGGACACCGTCGAGCGGGCGACCGCCCGGCTGCGCCTGCTGCTGGAAGCGGTCGCGGACGACCCCGGCAGGGCGGTGGGCGAGCTGCCGCTGCTGTCGGGCGCGGAGCGGCAGCAGGTGCTGGCTCAGTGGCAGGGCGAGACCCTGCCCGTCCCTGACCGGACGTTCGTGGACCTCTTCGAGGCGCAGGCGGCCCGTACCCCGCACGCCACGGCCCTGGTGGCACGGGACGCCACCCTGGACTTCGCCGCCCTCAACGACCGCGCCAACCGGCTGGCCCACCACCTCATCGCGCTCGGCGTCGGCCCGGAGCGGGTGGTCGCCGTCCAGCTCCCGCGCACCTCGGACATGCTGGTGGCGCTGCTCGCCGTCCTCAAGGCGGGCGGCACCCAGCTGTCCCTCGACCCCGAACTCCCCGCCGAACGCCGCGCGTTCCTGCTCGCGGACGCCGCACCGCAGACCGTCCTGACGGCCGACGTGCTGCGCGACGCCACCCTGGACCGGCAGCCCGGCCACAACCCCACCGACGCCGACCGGACCTCACCCCTGTACGGCGCCCACACCGCCTACCTCAACTACACCTCCGGCTCCACCGGCCGGCCCAAGGGCGTCGCCGTCGAACACCGCCAGCTGGTCAACCTCTGCCACGACCACCTGGCCGGGCTCGTCACCCCGCACACCGCCGACGGCCGGCCGCTGCGCTTCGCGCTCAGCGCCGCCTTCTCCTTCGACACCTCGTGGGAAGGCCCGCTGCTGCTGGCGCTGGGCCAGGAGGTCCACCTCGTCGACGAGGACGTGCGCCGGGACCCGGCCGCCTTCGTCCGCCAGGTCGTCGAAGGCCGCCTGGACTGCGTCAATGTGACACCGTCCTTCCTGCACGAGCTGCTGGCCGCCGGACTGCTCACCGGCGGCCACCATCGCCCCCGGATCGTCATGGTCGGCGGCGAGGCCATCGGCACCCCACTGTGGCGGGAGCTGCGGGAGACCGAGGGCGTCACCGCGTACAACGTCTACGGCCCCACCGAGTGCACCGTCGACGCCGTGTACGGCCCCTTCGACGGCGACGCCGGTCAGGTCGACCACGCAGGCCGCGCCGAGCGTCCCCTGATCGGCCGCCCGGGCCGCAACCTGCGCGCCTATGTGCTCGACGGCGCCCTGCGACCGGTCCCGGTCGGGGTGCCGGGAGAGCTGTACCTCGCCGGCGCCCAGGTCACCCGCGGCTACCTCGGGCGCCCCGGGCTCACCGCCGGGCGCTTCCTCGCCGACCCGTTCGGCCCGTCCGGCACCCGGATGTACCGCACCGGCGACCGGGCCCGCTGGGACCGGCAGGGGCTGCTGGAGTACCTGGGCCGCACCGACGACCAGGTCAAGATCCGGGGCTTCCGCATCGAACCCGGTGAGATCGAGGCCGCCCTGCTCGGCGACCCCGCGGTGGCCGACGCCGTGGTGGTGGCCGCCGACCACGCGGGACGCGCCCGGCTGGTGGCCTATGTGGTGCCCGCCGGGGCGCAGCCGCCCGCGGCCGAGGAGCTGCGGGTCCGGCTGCGCCGCACCCTGCCGGACTACATGGTCCCCGCGGTGTTCGTCCCCCTGGAGAGGATCCCCAGGACCAGCAGCGGCAAGACCGACCGGCGCGCCCTGCCCGCGCCCCCCGCCCAGCCCGACACCACGACCCCGTACACGGCCCCGCGCAGCGACACCGAGACCTGCCTCGCCGGCATCTGGGCGGAGGTGCTGGGCGTCCCCCGGGTCGGCGTCGAGGACAACTTCTTCGCCCTGGGCGGCGACTCCATCCTCAGCATCCAGATCGTCTCCCGGGCCCGGCGGGCCGGACTCCAACTCACCTCCAAGGACGTCTTCCGGCACCAGACGATCGCCGAACTCGCCCTGCGCACGGCCGCTGTGAGCCCGCCGCCCGCCGACGCCACCGGAGCGCCGGCCGGGCCCGCCCCGCTCACCCCCATCCAGCACTGGTACCTCGACGACCGCCGGCCCGGGGACGCGCTGCGCTTCACCATGACCAACCGGCTGGAGCTGGCCCCGCGCAGCGACGAGGCGGCGCTGCGGCACGCGGCCGCCGCCCTGGTGGCCCACCACGAGGCGCTGCGCACCGTCTTCCGCCACACCGACGGCACCTGGCACCAGGAGGTGCTGCCGGCCGCCCCCGGGGACGTCTTCGCGCGCCACGACCTGACCGGTCTCGACGCTCCCGGGCGGGAGGAGGCCGTCCAGCGCGCCACCGCCGCCGCCCAGGCCTCCCTCGACGTCACCGAGGGCCGGGTCGCCCAGGTCCTGTACTTCGACTGCGGGCCCGACCTCCCCGCCCAACTCGTGGTCACCGTCCACCACTTGGTGGTCGACGGGGTCTCCTGGCGCATCCTGCTCGGCGACCTGGAGGCCGCCTACCGCGACGCCGCCGCCGGACGGGCGCCCGCCCTCGCCCCGGCGAGCAGCGGCTACGGACACTGGGCGGCCCGCCTGGAGCGGCACGCCCGCTCCGGCGCCCTCGACGGCGACCTCGCGTACTGGACCCGGGCCTGCCGGGCCCCGGCCGGCCTGCCCGCCGACCGCCCGGGACCCAACACCCACGGCACCGCCGCCACCCTCACCGTCAGCCTGGACCGCGCCGAGACCGAAGCCCTGCTGCGCCAGGTCCCCGACGTCTACCGCACCCAGGTCAACGACGTCCTGCTCAGCGCCCTCGGCCGCACCCTGACCCGCTGGAGCGGCCAGGACACCGTCCTGATCGGCGTGGAGGGCCACGGCCGCGAGGACCTCTTCGACGAACTGGACCTCTCCCGCACCGTCGGCTGGTTCACCGCCGAGTTCCCGCTCGCGCTGTCCGTCGCCCCGGACGCGGACTGGCGCGACACCGTCCGCTCCGTCAAGGAGCAGCTGCGCGCCGTACCGCTGCGCGGCCTGAGCTACGGCGCTCTGCGCCACCTCCTGCCGCAGAGCCCGCTGCCCGGCGCACCGCAGCCGCTCATCGGCTTCAACTACCACGGCCAATGGGGCATCGCCTCCGCGGACCGCCCGGATGACGACGGGCTGTACCGCGCCGCCCTGCCCCCGGCCGGCCAGGACACCGACCCCGACGAGCCCCGCAGCTACCTGCTCGACGTGACCGGCGTGGTCCAGGACGGCCGGCTCGAACTCGGCTGGACCTACCCGCCCGCGGTGTACGACGAGTCCACCGTGCGCCGCCTCGCCGAGGACACCGTCGCCGCCCTGACCGAGATCGTCGCGCACTGCGCCCGCCCTGACACCGGCGGCCGCACCCCGTCCGACTTCCCGCTCGCCCGGCTCGACCAGCGCCAGGTGGACCTGGTCGCGGGCGACGGACGGGACGTGTCGGACATCCATCCGCTCACCCCGCTGCAGGCCGGCATGCTCTTCCACGGGCTGGTCGACTCGGCGGGCGCCTACTTCGACCAGATGGCCGTCCGGATCGCCGGGGTCGCCGACCCGCAGGCGTTCGCCGAGGCCTGGCAGCGGGTCGCCGACCACACCCCGGCGCTGCGCAGCAGCGTCCGCTGGCAGGGCCTGCCCGAGCCGGTGCAGGTCGTGCACCACCGCGCCGTGCTGCCCGCCACCCACCACGACTGGCGGACCCTGGCCCCCGCCGAGCGCGACCGCGCCCTCGACCGGCTGCTCGCCGAGGACCGGGCGGCCGGGATGGACGTGACCACCGCACCGCTGAGCCGCATCGCGGTGGCAGCCCTGCCCGGCGACGAGATCCTGCTGGTGTGGTCCTCGCACCACCTGATGCTCGACGGCTGGAGCACCGGAGCGCTCTTCGCCGATGTGTGTGCGCAGTACGCGGCGGCGGTCGGGGGACGCACCGTCCGCCCGCCGGCCCGCCGCCCGTTCCGCGACTTCCTGCAGTGGCTGGCACAGCAGGACGAGGAGGAGGCCGAGCGGCACTGGACCGGCACCCTCGCCGGGTTCACCGACCGCACCCCGCTGCCCTACGACCGGCCGCCCGTCGAGGCGCACCGCGCCCGGTCGGACGCGCTGGTGCACCTGGAGCTCACCCCCGAGGTCTCCGACCGGCTGCGCGAGACGGCCAAGCGGAACGGCCTGACCGTCAACACGGTGGTGCAGGGCGCCTGGGCGCTGCTGCTGGCGCGCTACAGCGGCCGCCAGGACGTGGTGTTCGGCACCACGGTCTCGGGCCGCCCGGCCGAACTGCCGGGCGTGGAGTCCATGGTCGGCATGTTCATCAACACCGTGCCGACCCGCGCCCGGACCGACGGCGACCAGGACGTCCTGCCCTGGCTGCGCGACCTCCAGGACCGGCAGAGCGAATCGCGGCGCTTCGACTTCGTCTCCCTCGCCCGCATCCAGTCCCTCAGCGAACTCCCGCCGGGCGAGGCGCTGTTCGACAGCATGATGGTCTTTGAGAACTACCCCTTCGACGAGGCGGCCGCCGCCGGAGCGGGCATCCGCATCCGGGACGTACGCGCCGAGGACGCCACCAACTTCCCGCTGTGCCTGCGCGCCTACCTCGCCGACCGCCTAGGCTTCGACCTCGCCTACGACGGGGCGCTGTTCGACCGTACGACGGTGGAGCGGGCCGCGGCCCACCTGGAGACCCTGCTGACCGCCCTCGCCGACGGCACCGCCCGCCGCCTGGACGACCTCGGCCTGCTCACCGCCGCCGACCGCACGCTGCTGCACCGGTGGAACACCCCCGCACGCCCCGCCGCGGGCAACTCGCCGGCCGACCTGTTCGCCGCGCAGGTGCGCCGCACCCCGGACGCCGTCGCCCTCACCGAGGTGGACGGCCAGGAGGTCACCTACCGTCAACTGGCCGCATGGTCGGACCGGGTGGCCGCCCGGCTCCTGGCGGACGGCCTGGTCCCCGAGGGCCGGGTGGCGCTGCTCATGGACCGTTCGGCCGCCCTCGTGGTGGCCCAGCTGGCGGTGCTCAAGGCGGGCGGGGCATACGTACCCGTGGACGGCCGCGCCCCCGAGGAGCGCCGGCGGATGCTGCTCGACCAGGCGGGAGCCACGGCCCGGCTGACCGCCGAGGACGTGGCCGCCGCCCGCATCGCCGAACCGGCCGCCGCACCCGCGGTGCCGCCCGCCGACCCGGACCGGCTGGCGTACGTCATGTTCACCTCCGGGTCGACCGGCACCCCCAAGCCCGTGGGAGTACGCCACCGCGATGTGGCGGCGCTCGCCACCGACAGCCGCTTCACCGGCCCCGGCTGCGCACGGGTGCTGCTGCACTCGCCGGTGGCCTTCGACGCCGCCACCTTCGAGGTCTGGGCGCCGCTGCTGAACGGCGGACGCGTCGTGGTGGCCCCGCCGGGTGCCGTGGACGCGGGCCTGCTGCGGCGGCTGGCCGCCGGGGGAGAGGTGACGGCACTGTGGCTGACGGCCGGGCTCTTCCGGCTGCTGGCCCAGGACGCGCCCGACTGCTTCGACGGGCTGTGCCAGGTGTGGACCGGCGGCGACGTGGTCCCGGCCGCCGCCGTGTGCCGGGTGCTGGCCGCCTGCCCCGGCCTGACCGTGGTGGACGGCTACGGACCGACCGAGACCACCACCTTCGCGACCTCCTTCGCCATGACCGACGCCGCGGCGGTCCCCGGCACCGTGCCCATCGGCCACCCGCTGGACGACATGCGCGTCCACGTCCTCGACGCCCGGATGCGGCCCGTACCACCGGGCACCGCGGGCGAACTCTTCCTGGCGGGCGAGGGCGTGGCCCGCGGCTACCTCGGCCGTCCCGGCGCGACCGCGGACCGGTTCGTCGCGGACCCCTCCGGCCCGCCCGGCGGCCGGATGTACCGCACCGGTGACCTGGCCCGCCGGCGGCTCGACGGCACGGTGGAATTCCTCGGCCGCGCCGACGACCAGGTCAAGATCCGGGGCTTCCGCGTCGAACCCGGCGAGGTGGAGGGCGCACTGGCGGCCCACCCCGGCGTCGCGGACGTGGCGGTGGTGGCCCGCGAGGACCGGCCCGGTACCAAGCGGCTCATCGCCTACGTGGTGGGCCATGACGGTCACGACGGCCACAACGGCCTCGACGTCGAGGCGCTGCGCGCCCACGCCCGGCAGACGCTGCCCGACTACCTGGTCCCCACCGCCTTCGTCCCGCTCGCGGCCCTGCCGCTCAGCCCCAACGGCAAGGTGGACCGCGCGGCCCTGCCCGCACCCGCCGCAGGCCCGGACCGCCCTGAGCCGGTCGCCCCGCGCACCGAGGCCGAACGCCGCACGGCCGAGGTCTGGGCCGACGTACTCGGCGTGCCGGACATCGGTATGGAGGACGACTTCTTCGCACTCGGCGGCGACTCGATCCTGAGCATCCGGCTGGCCTCCCGGCTGGCCGAGGCCTTCCGGGCCGAAGTGACCCCGCGCGCGGTCTTCACCCACCCGACCCCGGCCGCGCTCGCCGCGCTGCTGGCGCAGGGGGAGAGCGCCCCCGCGGGCCACGGCGCCATCCTCCCGGCACCCCGGGACACCGCGCCCCCGCTGTCCTTCGCCCAGCAACGCCTGTGGTTCCTCGACGCGTTCGCGCCCGGCAGCACCGAGTACATCACCCCGCTGGCACTGCGCCTGCGCGGCCGGCTCGACACCGCGGCGCTCGGCACCGCCCTGACCGCACTGGCGGCCCGGCACGAATCGCTGCGCACCACCTTCGACTCCGAGGACGGCCAGGGCATCCAGGTCATCCACCCGCTCCAGGTCGTGCCGCTGCCGCTGCACGACCTGTCGGCGCTGCCCGCGGGCGACCGCACGGCGGAGCTGGAGAGACTGCTGGCCGAGGACCGCACCCGCCCCTTCGACCTGCGCCAGGGCCCCCTGCTGCGGGCCCAGCTGGTCCGGCTGGCGGACGACCACCACGTCCTGACGCTGACCCTGCACCACATCATCACCGACGGCTGGTCCACCGCGGTCCTCACCGGCGACCTGGCCCACCTCTACCGGGCCGCGCTCGGCGTCACCACGGCCGAACTGCCGCCACTGCCCGTGCAGTACGCCGATGTCGCGCACTGGCAGCGCACCGCACACGGCGCGAGTGCCGAGGAGCAACTGCGCCACTGGCGCGACCGCCTCGCCGGCGCCGAACCCCTGAACCTGCCCACCGACCGGCCCCGCCCGGCCGTACAGACCAGGAACGGCGCCACGGCCCCGCTCGTCCTCGCCCCCGAAACGGCCCGCAAACTGGCGGAGTTCGGCCGCGCTCGGCAGACCACCCTGTTCACCACCCTGATCGCCGCCGCGCAGACCCTCTTCGCGCGGCTGTCCGGACAGCACGACATCGCCGTCGGAACCGTCACCTCCGGCCGCGACCGCGCCGAGACCCAGCGCCTGATCGGCTTCTTCGTCAACACGCTGGTGCTGCGCTCGACCGTCGACCCCGACGAGGCCTTCCCGGCCTTCCTGGCGCAGGTGCGCGAGACGGTGCTCGACGCCTTCGCGCACCAGGACGTGCCGTTCGAGCAGGTGGTGGACGAGGTCCAGCCCGTCCGCGACACCAGCCGCACCCCGCTCTTCCAGGCCATGGTCGTACTCCAGAACGCGCCCGGAGCGGACCTGGACCTGCCCGGCCTCGACGTGAGCGACATCGAGCCGGACACCCACCACGCCGGCTTCGACATCACCCTGGAGTTCGCCGAAACCGACTCCGGAGCCCTGCACGGGCTGCTCACCTACAACACCGACCTGTTCGACGCCGCCACCGCCGAGCGGATGGCCGACCAGCTCACCACGCTGCTGACCGGCATCGCCGAGAACCCGCACCGCCCCCTCGGTGCCCTGCCGCTGGCCCCGGACGACGCCCTGCGCCGCCTGCTGGCCCACGGGCGCGGCACCGCCTGCCCCGTGCCTCCGGCCACCCTGCCCGAGCTGTTCCAGCGGCAGGTGGCCCGGACACCGGGTGCGGTGGCGCTGGACGACGGCACCCGCGAGCTGACGTACGCGGAGCTGGAGCGCGCGGCGAACCGGCTGGCACACCACCTGATCGGCCGCGGGCTCGGTCCCGAGGACGTGGTGGCGCTGGCGCTGCCCCGCTCGGCGGAGACCGTGGTGGCCCAACTGGCCGTGGCCAAGGCCGGCGGCGCCTTCCTGCCCGTGGACCCGGCGTACCCGGCCGGGCGGCGCGAGTTCATGGTGCGCGACGCGGCGGCCGCCGTCGTCCTCGACGACCCGGCCGTCATCTGGCGAAGCGACGGCCCCGACTCCGCGCCCACCGACGCGGACCGCCGCGCGCCGCTGACCGAGGCGCACCCCGCCTACGTCATCTACACCTCCGGCTCGACCGGCACCCCCAAGGCCGTCATGGTCACGCACACCGGACTCGCCGGCTTCGCCTCGGCCGCCGCCGAGCGGTACGACGTGCGCCCGGGCGACCGGGTGCTCCAGTTCGCCTCGCCCAGCTTCGACGCCTCCGTCCTGGAGCTGTGCGTCTCCGTGCTCGCCGGCGCCACGCTGGTCGCGGGGGAGGAGGGGCCGCTGCTCGGCGACCGGCTGGCCCAGGTGCTCACCGAGCGGCGGATCACCCACGCCCTGATCCCGCCCGCCGCCCTGGTCACCGTGCCGCCCGAGACCGCCGACGCCCTGCCCGGCCTGCGCACCCTGATCGTCGGCGCCGAGGCCTGCCCCGCCGACCTGGTGGCGCGCTGGGCCCCAGGCCGCCGCATGATCAACTCCTATGGCCCGACCGAGGCGACGGTGGTGTCCACCTGGACCGGCCCGCTGGCCCCGGAAACGGGCGCCCCGCCCATCGGCCGCCCCCTCGGCACCAGCCGGGCGTACGTCCTGGACGCCGCCCTGCGCCCGGTACCGGTCGGGGTGACCGGCGAGCTGTACGTCGCCGGTCCCGGACTCGCCCGCGGCTACCTGGCACGCCCGGGCCTGACCGCGGCCCGGTTCGTCGCCGACCCGTTCGGCGCCCCGGGCGAACGGATGTACCGCACCGGCGACCTGGCGCGCTGGGGCGCCGACGGCGACCTGCGCTACGCCGGACGCGCCGACGACCAGGTCAAGGTGCGCGGCATCCGCATCGAGCCCGGCGAGATCGAGAGCGCACTGCGCTGCAGCCCCCACGTACGGGACGCGGTGGTCGCGGTACGCGCCGCGGCCGGCCAACAGCCCACAGGACCCGCACGGTTGGTCGCCTACGTCGTCCCGTCCGGCGCCCCGTCGGATGTCCCGTCCGAGGCCTCGTCCGACGCTCCGTCCGATACGCCGTCCGACCGCACCCCGGAACCGCTGCCCGTCCCGGAACCGCTGCCCGTCACGCAGCCGCTGCCCGTCCCGGAGCTGCGCGAGCACCTGGCCCGCCTCCTGCCCCCGCACATGGTCCCGTCGGTGTTCGTCCCCCTGGCCAGGCTGCCGCTCACCCCGAACGGCAAGACCGACCGGCGGGCCCTGCCCGATCCCGACCCGGCATCCGTCACCACCGGCCCGCACATCGCGCCGCGCACCGACACCGAACGCCGGATCGCGCAGATCTGGGCCGAGGTGCTCGGCCTCGACACCGTCGGCGCCGAGGACAACTTCTTCGACCTCGGCGGCGACTCGATCCTGAGCATGCAGGTGGTGTCGCGGCTGCGCCGGGCCGGCCTGCACCTGGCCACCAAGGACCTGTTCACCCACCAGACGGTCGCCGCCCTGGCCACCGTCGTCACCACCGGCACGGACCGGACCGACAGCGGACCGGTGACCGGCGACCTGCCGCTTACCCCCATCCAGCAGTGGTTCCTCGCCACCCCCCGCGCCAACCACCACCACTTCAACCAGTCCGCGCTGCTCGAACTCGACGGCACCCCCGACCCGGCCGCCCTCCAGAAAGCGCTGACCGCCCTGCTGGAGCACCACGACGCGCTGCGTATGCGCTTCACCGAGGACGGCGGCCGATGGCACCAGCACAACCCGCCGCCCTCGGAGCCGCACGGCCTCCTCACCCGGCACGACCTGACCGGTCTGCTGTCGGACGAGGCCGACACCGCCATGGAGAAGGCGGCCGACGACCTGCACACCGGCTTCGACATCGGCGAGGGCCCGCTGCTGCGGGCGGCGCTGTTCACCGGCGACCCGGACCGCCCCGCCTTCCTGCTCCTGGTGGCCCACCACCTGGTCGTCGACGCGGTGTCCTGGCGCATCCTGCTGGACGACCTGGAGACCGCCTACCACCAGGCCGCGGCGGGGCGGACCATCACCCTCGACGAACGCACCACCGCCTTCAGGGACTGGGCAAGAGGCCTGGCGGCACATGTCGCCGAGGGCGGGCTGGACCACGAACTCCCGTACTGGGACGAGGCGGTGACCTCCGCCCCGCTGCCCGTCGACCACGAGACCGGCACCCCGTCGGGCGCGTCCCGCACGGTCTCGGTGACCCTCGACGAGGCGGACACCACGGCGCTGCTGCGCGCCGCCCCCACTGCCTACCGCACCCGCATCAACGACGTCCTGCTGGCCGCCCTGGCCCTGGCGCTGGCCCGCTGGACCGGCCAGGAGCGGGTCTGCGTCGACCTCGAAGGACACGGCCGTGAGGACGTCCTGGACGGAGTCGACCTCTCCCGTACGGTCGGCTGGTTCACCACCGTCTACCCGGTCGGCCTCCAGGTGTCCGACCCCGCCGACCTCGGCTCCTCCCGGGACTGGCGGGCCCTGGTCAAATCGGTCCGGCGCCAACTGCGCGCCGTCCCCGGCAACGGTCTCGGGTTCGGTGCCCTGCGCACCCACGGCCCCGCCGAGGTGCGCGAACGGCTGGACCGCACCGGCCGCGGGCAGATCGTGTTCAACTACCTGGGCCAGTGGGATGCGCGGCCCGGCGGCTCCTCCGGGGCACTCGTCCGCGCCGAACACGGTTCCTTCGGCCAGGACCACGACCCCCGCGACGGCGGCTCCCACCTGCTGGAGGCCGTCGGCGCGGTGCAGGACGGCCGGCTCGCCTTCACCTGGCACTACCGCCCCGACGTGCACGAGGAGACCACCGTACGGGCGGTGGCCGGGGACTTCGCCGAAGCCCTCCGCCGGATCGCCCAGCACGCTCGGGACAGCGCATGAGGGGCCGGCAAACCGGGCTTTCCGCGGCCCTCACCGCACCGCGTACGGCGGATTACCGAAAGGCCCCCCGTACACCGGCCGTTGAGGGCACCCTGAACGAGATCAACTGCCCGGCGAATCCGTCCCACATGACCGCCTGAAGAGCCCTGCCCGATCAACAAGCCCAGCCCGACCCGGCTCAGTCCGACCGAGCCCAACCTGATCCAACTCAACTCAACTCAAATCAACCGATGATGGGAGAGCGTGACATGGACGAGAACGCCCGCTACCAGGTGCTGCGCAACGACGAGGACCAGTACTCGCTGTGGCTGGCCGACCTGGAGGTTCCCGACGGCTGGCACGCCGTGGGCAAGGAGGGCACCCAGGACGAGTGCTCCGCCTATGTCGACGAGGTCTGGACCGACATGCGCCCCCGCAGCCTGCGCGAGCGCATGGACAGCGCCGCCTCCTGACCGATCCGCCCCGCAGGGCGCGCGGCCGCCCGCCGCGCGCCCTGCCCCTTCCCGCAGCACCCTTTTGTGCGGGCCGCGACCACGAGCCACCGGCCGGCGCGGCCCGCACGGCCCGTTCACCGCTTTCCTCTTGCGGCCGCCCTTGTCCTGGGCGTTGAGCCGCCGTGCCTGCCGCGCGCCGCGCCGCGCACTTGCGCCGCCCGCCGCGCCGTCTTCCGAGCTGCCGGGCCGTCCCGCGACCTTCCACGCCGTCCGGCCACCGAAGAATCGTCGCTGCTCACCCCCGACGAAAACGATTTCCCGGCGGCTGCTTCCTCTTTCCCCCGGACACGGCCCTGTGGCATACATCCCGTTGTCCACGGCAAATGGCAGGGTACGCCTTAATTACCTGTCATATCGGATTTGGCGCCAGGTAGTGACGATAGGGCGTTATTACGCTATACCAGTGACATGCGCCGCACAGGCCGGATGCCTGAGAGCGGAGTTCAAGACATTTACGGGGTGAGGGAACTGCGGATCGCGGGGGGATTTCTCAGTGGCCGGTCCGTGACGTGGACCTGTTGTTCCTGGCCGAAGCGCCGGGTGTCGATCCGTTCCGCCGTCGGTCCGTGGTGGTCGACGGCATGACGGGCTAACTCCCGCCGTACGGCGCAGAGTTCGCACGAGATCACGCACATTCGCACATGCCCGGACATGGCCTGCGCCGCGTTCGCCACACGACCGGCGCATTCCCCGGAAGCCGGCTCCCGTTCCGCGGCGGCATTGCCTTTCACCTCACCTGGCCTCACCCGGATCACTTGTGCTTTCCCATGAGAAGGGACCCTGAAATGACCCCGATCCTGCGCACCGACCGGCTGATTCTTGCGCCCTACCGGCCCGAGGACGAGGAAGTCTTCGTGGCGCTGCTCGGTGACGAGGAGGTCTGCCGCTGGATGGGCCAGGACCGCGTACCCGAAGAACAGATCCGGGTCATATTCCAAGCGATTCTCAATGAGATCTATGCCAAAAACATGTTCGATGTATGGGCTGTGTGGTCCGAGGGTGTCTACGTGGGCCACGCGGAGATCAAGAAAACCGGCAACGTCGACGGCTACGAGATGATCGCCGCACTGGTCAAGGAGAGCCGGGGAAGAGGGGTGGGCAATGAGTTGGTGCGCGGTCTGCTGCGCTACGCCGCTGACACCCTGCAGCTCAGCGAGGTCTACGGAATGGTGGGCGCCGAAAATGCTGCCAGTCTGGCGCTGGGCAAAAAACTGGGATTCACCCATGTCCGTGATGTCGTCGCGGACGACGGCACGGTGACGAAGATGCTGGTCCTGCCCACCGGCGACAGCCGGCACCCCGACCCCGGCGCAAGTCCGGCCGCTCCCGTACCGGTGAGCTGACCGGAACCCTCCCGTACGAAGGTCCGCACACGGCCGCACACCGACCGGACCAGGCAAGAGCCTGCCGGACCCGCAGGCCGGCAGGCTGGCGGCCGTCCGCTGCCGACCCGCCCGTGGTGTCAGAGGCAGCGCCCGAAGAGCTCCAGCATGCTGCGCCAGTGACGTGCGTCCGCCTCGGCGTGGTACGCGGCGGTGTCGGCCTGCGTGTAGCCGTGGTCGGCACCTTCGTACAGCTCGCTGCGGTAGCGCACACCCGCGGTGTCCAGGGTCTGCTCCAGGCTCTTGATCTGGTCGGCCGGCATCGAATGATCGTGGTCGGCGTGGCCGAAGTACAGCTCTGCCGTGATGCGGCCGGCGAGCCGGTGCGGACTGTCCTCGGCGTCCGTGACCAGGCGGCCGGCGTGGAAGGCGGCCGCGGCGCCGATGCGATCGGGCTGGGCCGCTGCGGTGCGGATGGCGAGAACCCCGCCCATGCAGTAACCGGTGGTGCCCATGGGGCCGTCGGTGACCTGCGGGGAGGCGGTCAGCCAGTCGAGGTAGGCTCCGGCGTCCCGCATCGCCAGGTCCGGAGTGAGGGTCTGCATCACCGGGAAGAGCTGCTCGAAGATCTCCGGCCGCTGGGAGGGGTCGATGAAGTCCGGCAGCTCCACCACCGGGGCGCGTCCGACGCGGTAGAAGACATTGGGTACCAGCACCGTGTAGCCGTGCCCGGCCAAACGCCTGGCCATCTCCTCCAGCGAGGGCCGCAGTCCGAAGGTGTCCATGTACAACAGCACACCGGGGTGGGGTTCGCCGTCGTCGGGATGGGCGAGATACGCATCGGCGATGCCGTCCGGAGTGGGGATGTCCAGGGGGCCGCCGTGCACGCTCGTCATGTCCGCACCTTTCATCGGGTTCCGGGCGACCCGCGTGGCGCCGCCCGCCCGCCGGCCGGCACGTCGGCGGACTCCCCACAGTAGCCACCTGTGCGAAAAGCCGTCGCACTGCCGGACCCCCACCCTGCCGCACTCGATCTGTCAGGAGCCCACCACAGACGCCCCTCAAGTCTGTGGACGCCCGTACAAGTCCCTTACGTTTCAACCGTGTTGGAATCCAGGCATGGCCACTACCTCCCCCGACCCCGTGCCACTGCCCCGGAACGAGCCTGTGAACCGACCGCGAGCCGAGGTCGAGAGGCTATGTGACGAAGCGACGCGGCAGAAGGACCTGGCGCACCGCAGGGCCGAGTTCTGGGCCAGGGCCGATATCGCGCTGGGCTTTCCCGCGGCTCTCCTCGCCGGTGTCTCCGGAGCCGCGGGCCTGGCGTCGGCGGATGCCCGTGTGCCTGCGGCGTTGGTGGCCCTGGCCGCGGCGGGGTGCGCGGCGGGCGCCGGCTTCCTCCGGAGCGACAGCAGGCGCCTGGCCAACAAACGCGCCCGGCAGGCATGGGCTCTCGTCGAGGCCAGGGCCCGTATGAGACTGGCCCAGCACCGTGTGCTCCCCGACGACCTCGCCGAGGTCCTGGAGAGCCGCCAAGCAGCGCTGGCGGCCTACGAAGGGGACGAGCCCCCACCCGGCCCGACACCGACGGCCACCCGGGGCTGACGTACGAAGCGCCGCCGGTTCTCGACCGTGCGCCGGTTCTCGACCGTGCGCCGGTTCTCGACCGTGCGCCGGCCCTCGACCGTGCGCCGGCCCTCGACCGAGCGGCAGCTCACCGCCGGGTCGAGGTGCGCGGTCATGGTCACGGGCAGGCAGGTCGCGCTCAGACCAGAGTGGAGAGGCAGAACGGGTGGCCTGCGGGGTCCAGCAGGACTCGCCACCGGTCGGGGTCCGGCTGGAATGCGGGCTCGACGGCTCCCAGGGCGAGCATCCGGTCCCGGGCGGCGGCCAAGTCGTCGACGCCCAGTTCGATGTGGGCCTGCTTCTCCTGGGATGGGTCCGGCCAGGTGGGACGGCGGTAGTCGGAAAGCCGGTTGAACCCCAGTCCTGCTCCGCCCTCCTGGCCGAGCAGGACGAAGTCGTCAGTGGAGAAGACGAGGGGCAGGCCAAGAGCCTCGCCGTAGAAGCGGGCCAGTTCGGCGGGGTCCGGGCAGTCGAAGGTGACGGCCGCATAGCGGAACGTGGGCGTGGAGGTGTGTGCCGTACTCATGGCGCAGACGCTATGGCGGGACCAGGACAGCTTCCGTCCTGGTCATGTGGAACACTCCGGAATGTGATCAGCGCATCCGCCCGCCTGCTGCGATTGGTCGCCTTGTTGGCCGCCCGGCCGTCGTGGACCTGCGGTGAACTGGCCGACCGGATGGCAGTGACCGAACGCACGGTGCGGCGGGACATCGCCAAGCTCAGGGAACTCGGCTACGCCGTCGAGTCCGACCCCGGCCCGTGGGGCGGCTATCGCCTCCGGGCCGGAGCGCGGGTTCCCCCGCTGATCCTCGATGACGAAGAGGCGCTTGCCGTGGCCGTCGGGATGCGCGAGGCCGCGCTCAGCGGCACTCTCGGCGGAGACCAGGCCGCCCTGTCAGCTCTTCTGAAACTGCGTCAGGTTCTGCCGCGGCGGATCGCGGACCGGCTGGGCGAGATGGACGACACCTTCGTCCACACGCCCAGACCCGACGAGCCGCAGATCCCGGCCGGCATGCTGCTGGAACTGGCGGCCGCTTGCCGCCGGGGCGAGCGCGCCCGACTGTCGTACCGCGACTGGGCGGGAAGAGCCACGGTCCGGGACGTCGACCCGTACCGCCTCGTCCACACCGAACGCCGGTGGTACTTCGTCGCCCGGGACGTCACACAAGCCCAGTGGCGGACCTTCCGGGCCGACAGGGTCGACCGACTACACCCAACCGGACAGCCGGTGGAACTCATCGACCCACCCGACCCGGCGCTGCTCGTCTCCCGCTCCGTCGCGACCGGCCCTTACCCGCTCCATGCGACGATCCGCCTCCCGATGCCCGTCAACCAAGCCCTGCGGCTGATCCCGTCGTCAGTAGGTGCCCACCGCCCCGAAGGCCCCGACGCCACCATCGTCGACATCGGCGGGCCCGACGCCGAAGGCCTCGCCGGATACCTCCTCAGCCTGGCCACACCCCTGCGCGTCCTGTCGCCGGACGCGGTACGGCAAGCCCTGCTCCGCCGTGTCCAGGAACTCTTGGAGCATAACGCGAACGGTCCGACCGGCCCGGATCCTGACATTGCACGAGAACGGGCGCCGAGCCCGGCGACCGGGGCGATGCGCCACTGAACGGGCTGCACTGAACGGGCTGCACTGAACGGGCTGCACTGAACGGGCTGCGGAACGCCGGAAGAAGCAGTCACCGGCACGGAAGGCCCCGAACCGATCGCGCCGCAGCCCAATGTCCGCTAGAAAGTCGCGATGACTGATCCGACGACCGACCCGACGACCGACCCGTTGGCGGACCCGGCGGCCAACCCGATGTCCGATCCTTTTGCGCTCCGTGCCGTTACCGAGGACGAGTTCTCCGACTGGGCCCGGATGATCGCCGATACTTATGGCGTCGACCGGTCCGATGAGGAGATCGCCAACCAGCGTGCCGCGACCGCGTTGCACCGCACCATCGCCGCTTTCGACGGTGATACCCCGGTGGGCGGCGCGTCTCTCTACCGTCGGCTGCTGACGGTTCCCGGGGCCGTCATACCGGTGGCAGGAGTCGCCACGGTCGGTGTGACTCCCACGCATCGGCGCCGCGGGATCCTGACGTCGATGATGCGGCGGCAGCTGACCGGTCTGCACGAGCAGGGCGCAGAGCCGGTCGCCGTGCTGCGGCCCGCCGAGGCCGCGGTCTACGGCCGCTTCGGCTACGGGCCCGCCACGCAGGGGAACCAGCTGCGCTGCGACAAGCGCGGCATGGTCTTCCGTCCCGGGACGGACTTCGGCCACGGGACGGTCCGGCTGATGGGACGTGCTCAGGCTCGCCCTCTTGTGGAAGAGGCATACGACCAGGTCCGGGGCAGCTCGGTCGGCTGGCCCGACAGGGGTGCCCCGCACTGGAAGGTTCGCCTGTTCGACGAGCCGCACTCGCGCGGGGGCGCGACCGCGCTGCGCTTCGCCGTACATCAGGAGCCGGACGGCCGGTCCACCGGATACGCGCTGTACCGGCACAAGAGTGCGCGCGACGCCGTGGGCAACGACAGCAGCGCGGTGCAGGTCGTGGAGCTGGCGGCAGCTTCACGGCAGGCGTATGCCGCACTGTGGCGCTATCTGGCGGGGATCGACCTGGTCCCGTGGATCGAATACGAAGGCGCGGTGGACGAACCGCTCCCGCATCTGCTGACGGATCCGCGCGCGGCACACTCGGCCGTGGTGGACCGGTTGTGGGTGCGGCTGGTCGATGTGGACCGGGCGCTGACGGCACGCCGTTATGCAGCTTCACTGGACGTGGTCCTGGACCTCGACGACGCATTCTGCCCGTGGAATGCCGGCCGCTATCGCCTGCAGACCGATGAGCACGGGGTGACCTGCGAGCGTACGAAGGCCTCCGCCGAACTGCGGATGAGTACGAGCGAGCTGGGTGCGGCCTTCCTCGGCGGCACGACGCTGGCGTCGCTTGCGGCCGCGGGCCTGGTCCAGGAATTGCGGCCGGGCGCCCTGGCCCTCGCCGACCTCGCCTTCCGCGGCAACCGGCAGCCCTTCTACCCCGGGGGCTGGGCGTTCCCTCTCTACTGACTGCGGAGTGCGGAGTGCGGAGTGCGGACTGCGGAGTGCCGAGGGCGGCCTTGCCCGGGTGCCCTTCCGGCGGCGTCACCAGCGGTTTCCGCACGCTGTTCCGGCAGGGGGAGCCGAGTCAGTGCTCCGACTCCGATGAACTACGTTGATCATGCACGGACCGGCACCGGGGCGTCGCACACACGATAAAGCTGCCTGTCGGCAAGGGCAGTTCAGCGACCTCCGCCCGCCCGGCGCGCCACAGACGGCGCCGGTGGGGGAAGACGGCCGGCAACGACGTCACCAGAATCGGAGAAACAGCAATGCGGTACGAGTCGTCCGCGCAGTCTGACACGCGCGGTACGCCGTCCATCGCGAGGCCGACCTCGCGTCGCCGGCTGCTGGGAGTGTCCGGCGCGGCCCTCCTCACAGCGGCGTGCAGTCCCCAGGGGAGCAAGCAGGCGGGTGGCGGGGGGAGCGCGCGGCCGGAGGCGAAGAGCGGCGGCGCACCCACCGGTGAGGCGCCGCACGGCGCACTCGGGGTGAACTTCAACGAGGACCCCACCGACATGAATCTGTCCCAGGTGAGGGCCCTTTCGGCGAAGTGGGTGCGCGGCTTCGTCCCGATGACGGACGACCTCGACACACACGCCCCGGCCCGGCAGCGGTCCATCGCCAGGCTGCTCGACGCGAGCGGAAACGGCTTCCGGACGATCCTCTCCCTGAAGTTCCCCTTCCTGACGCTCGGGCAGTCGCTTCCCGAGGTGGGCAGCAAGGAGATGGCGGCGCAGCTCAAGCGCGTGGACCGGGTGCTGGACACCGTCATGGGGAAGACGGACATCCTCACCATCGGCAACGAGCCCTTCCTCGAAACCAGGAAAGACGAGCGCGGTGCGCGCCTCAATGTGTTCTACGAGCACGTCGCCGAGCACGTCATCGACTACCGGAGGAAGCACTTCCCGCACGGCTGCCGGACCCGCCTGTACATGGGGGCTCTCAACCGCCTCGACGAGAAGGACGGGCGCACGCCGGCCACCGAGCGGTGGGTCCACTTCGTCAACAGGAAGCCGGAGCTCGAGGGAGTCGACATCCATCCGCATGTCGACTCCCTGCAGGCGGCCGGCAGGTACGTCCAGTACGTCGTGTCCCGCCTGGACAAGAGCAAGAAGTTCCTCGCCACAGAGTTCTCCCTGGTGCAGCTATGGGAAGAGCACATGGGCGACAAGATCCCGGCGGCCTACGCCGAGAAGTACCAGGTGCCCCCGAACACCCGCGTGTGGCAGGTGATCGGCAACGCCATCGAGAAGCCCTTCCCACAGAAGAGGTGGGACGACTTCCTCGCGATGAGTCCGTGGTTCGCCTCCCACAAGGACTATCTGACGCAGCAGATGCAGATGTTCCGGGAGACCGGGAAGCTCGCGGTGGCCACCTACGGGGTGACGCAGATCGAATCCATGCAGACGGGCTGGGGCGCTCACAAGAAGCCGTGGATCCTCAACCCCCTGTACGCGAACCGCACCGTCCGGAAGGAAAACGGAAGGGTCGGTCGGACCACCGTCTGGTACGACTCGTTCCGTGCCCTGCAGCATTCCGAATGAACGACGTGTAAGACGTGCAGGAACGACGTGTAAGAACGACGTCTAAGAACGACGTTCAAGACGCGACCGAATCCGGAACAGCAGGCGGCCGGCCGTTCGTTACGCCTGGTTCGCCGCCTGCTTGACGGTCCTGATCACTGGTGCCGTTTCGAGGTGTGTGATGGCCGGGAGCGCGGCGACCCGGGTGGTCAGGTACCGGTACAGCTCCCGCTGGTTCGTGCACACCACGCTCGCGTAGAGATTGGCCGGGCCGGTCGTGGCGGCGGCGAACGCGACCTCCGGATGCCCGGCCAGCGCCCGACCGGTCTCCTCCAGGTGTGCGGGGGCGACCGAGAGCCAGAGCAGGGTGCGGGCGTGCACGCCGAACATGCGCCAGTCGACGTCGATGTCGAGGTAGAGCAGGCCGTGTGCGCGTAGCTCCGTCATCCGGCGCCGGACCGTCGTCGGCGACCAGCCGGTGACCGTGGCCAACTGCTCGAACCCGGCCCGGCCGTCGGTGGCGAGCAGGGCGAGGAGCTTGCGGTCACTGTCGTCGAGCCGCAGCTGACCCCGTCGGTGCGGCACCGGAGACGGGCGCAGTCGCTCGATCTCCTCCTCGTCCAGCGGCCCGAGTTTACCGGCCAGGTTGTCCGGGCCGCCGTAGAAGGCGTGCAGCACGGAGTGCGCGGTCACGCCCTCCACGCGCGGGGTGCGAGGGAGTTTGGCCAGCAGCAGTGCCTCGCTGTCCGCCTCGCTCTCGGTTCGGACCACGCAGATGATCTCGGTGCCGCCGGAGGTGAGGCTCACCCACGAGGTGTCGGGGCGCCTGGCCAGTGCCTCGGCGACCGGGAGCGATGCGGTGGGAGCACATCGCACCCGCAGAAACCACAGGACGGCACCCAGCGCGGTGGGGTCGACCCCGCCGAGCACCCGTACCGCACCGGCCGACCGCAACCGGGCGTAGCGGCGGGCGATGGTGCGATCCGACACGCCGAGAACCTCGGCGATGGTGCTGAACGGGGCACGGCCGTCGATCTGCAGGGCGTGCACGAGCCGTCGGTCCAGCTCGTCGTAGTCGGATTCCACCGAGCTGAAGGTAGACGGTGTCAGATATCGGCGCAATCAAGCCGGTTCCTGGCCCGGGCGGTTCGGCCGACGGAGCGTTGCTCTTGCCCTGATCGACACAGACAGAGGAGAGTCCGTGGACACCGATGTGCTCATCGTCGGCGCCGGCCCGACCGGAATGACGCTGGCCAACGAGCTGCTGATAGCGGAGGTGTCGACCGTGCTGGTCGACAAGCTGTCGCAGCGCAGCGACCTGTCCAAGGCCGGCGGCGTGCAGTCCCGCACACTGGAGGCGCTCGACCAGCGAGGGCTGCTGGAGCCTTTGCTGGCCACCGGAGACCACCCCGTCACCACGGGCCACTTCGCCGGTATCCCGCTCCCGCTCCACTCCCACCGGCACCGTCTGCCATGGCGGTCCGTGCCGCAGGTGGTGATCGAGGGGTTCTTCGAGCAGCATCTCGCCGCGCAGGGCCTGAACGCCCGGCGGGACCACGAACTGGTCGGCCTCGCCCAGGACGATGACGGGGTCACCGTGACCTTCGCGGGCGGCGCCACCCTCCGCTCCCGTTACCTCGTCGCCGCCGACGGTGCTCACAGCACCGTGCGGAACCTGCTGCGGGCCGGGTTCCCGGGGCAGCCGGGAACGTTGACGATCATCGCCGCCGATGTGCGACTGAGCGGCACCGAGCCATCCACGTCGCACACCTGGAACGAGGACGGGCACTGGGCGGCGCTGTTCCCGCTCGGCACCGATCCGCAGGGCAGGCAACTGCGCCGCCTGGTCCTCGGCGGGCCGGGCCCATCACTGACGAGGGAGACCCCGGTCACCGAGGACGACATCCGCCATGGCCTGCGCACCGTGTTCGGAACGCGGGTGCACCTCCTCGAACTGCGCTACGCCCGCCGTATCACCAACGCGTCACGACAGGTCGAGCAGTACCGGCACGGGCGGGTGTTCCTGGCGGGCGATGCCGCCCATGTCCACCTTCCGCTCGGCGCGCAGGGCATGAACACCGGGATGCAGGACGCGCTGAACCTCGGTTGGAAGCTCGGCGCCGCCGTGCACGGCTGGGCACCGCAGAACCTGCTCGACACGTATCACACGGAACGGCATCCGGCCGGGGCCGCAGTCCTGCGCAACGTCCGGGCACAGAGCCTGCTGATGGACTGGGCCGGCACCCGCGATCCGGACGTGCTGGCTGCCCGGGAGATCTTCACGGCCATGGCCCAGCTGCCGGACGTCCAGCACCATCTCACCGACCTGATGTCCGGGATGGCCAACCGCTATCCGATGCCGGGCACCGAGACCCATCCGCTCGTCGGCCGGCCCGCGCCGGACCTGGACCTCGGCCCGGCCCGGGTGCACGAACTGCTGCGGGCCGGGCACGGCATCCTGCTGGATCCGGCCGACAGGTTCGCCGGGGTTGCCGGCCGCTGGTCGGACCGGGTGGACCGGGTGGGCCAGGGCGCCGACGCCGAGCCGATGCTCATCCGGCCGGACGGCTATGTGTGCTGGGCCGGCGAGGAGGACCTGGAACCGGCGCTCGACCGCTGGTTCGGCGGGCCCCGCTGAGCCGGCGCCTGGAAAGCCGGCCGTCGTGGAGAGGCCGGTGGCCGGCAGTGGCCGCCAGGTCTCCCACGTGATCCCCAGGTCTTCCACGTGAACGGCTCACCCGAGTCCGTCTCCAACTCCATTGCACGTCACGGCCATTGCCATCAAAGCGGGGCGTCAAGACCGGCCGGGTGGGCGGGCGGTGTTCGAAGGACGATAGAAAGGGGGGATGGCCGAGCGTGAAGCCCCTGCGAGGGACGTGGATGATGTGGACGCGGTGACCCGTGCGGTGCTCACGGCGTCAAGACTGCTGGTCGCGGTGTCCGCGCGTTCGCTTGCGGAGGTCGAGGAGCGGGTGACGCTGCCGCAGTTCCGGATGCTGGTGGTTCTCTCCACGCGTGGCGCCACCAAACTGGTCGTCCTCGCAGAACTGCTCCAGGTCGCCCCTTCGACCGCGATGCGCATGGTGGACCGGCTCATCACGGCGGGTCTGGCAGACCGGCAGATCAACCCCGGCAATCGCCGCGAGACCCTGCTGACGCTCACGGAGGAGGGGCGTCGCACCGTCGAGGATGTCACCAGCCGACGCCGCGCCGAGATCAGCGAGATCGTCGAACGGCTGGCCCCAGGTGAGCGGGCCGCTCTCATCAAGGCGTTGACCGCTCTCAACGAGGCGGGCGGTGAGCCGCCCGCGCACGATCTGGAGCTGCATCCGCTGGGCTGGACCGACGCCTCGACGCAGCGGGGTGACTGAGGCCGGCGAAATCGGGACGGCGAACCGGGACGGCGAACCGGGACGGCGAACCGGGACGGCGAAACCGGGACGGCGACGTGAACTCGGCTGAATTGTCAGGGGGTCCCGTCGAGGCGGTCACATGCGCATCACCGCCGGACCGCCACCGGGCATCCTGCTCACTTGGGAATGGTTGAGGCGACGTCGTCGAGGGTGGAGTCCTTGACCAGACCGGTGTCCTCCATGACATCCATGTGATCCTGGACGGTGTTGTTGGTCTGGGTCGCCAGCCACCGTATCAGGGTGTTCTTGGTGGCCGCCCGGACCTCGCCGATGGTGATGAAGATCTTGCCGTGCGAGGCCCGCAAAAGGTCCACGAAGAGCTGGTCGAAGGCGCGGCCCTGGGCGTTCTTCAGCTGGTTGAGCCAGCCCTGCTGTTCGGCGGTGGCCTGGTCGGGGATCGGCACGTTCAGCGCAGCGGAGTCCTCACGGGCCAGCTGGTCGAGTTTGCTGTGCCCTTCGAGCAGATGCATACCGGCACGTTTGATGGCTTCGCTCGAAGCATGCGTCTGCGCGAGCCGTCCGGCCGGCATCTCCCACAACCCGGCCTGCCGGACCTTGGTGAGGAACGTCTTGTCCAGTGCCGTGACTGCCCCCGTGTTACCTGCCTCAGGGGCGGCCGGGCCGGCCTCTGCGGCCGGGAGGTGTGCGGAGACCGATGCGTCGGCGGAGTTGTTTCGCTGGGCGAGCCACACGGATACGGTGGCGATGACCGCTATGAGAGCGACGGTGACGGTGATCACCCGGCCGCGGCCGGCCGGCTGCCTGGCATTTCGAGCATGAGACTTCATCATGCCTCCTGGAGTGCGCGACAACTCGCTGACGAGTGCTGTGGCGCAGCGGACTGCTGGGGCATGAGCCACGCTAATCTTTGCATGGGGCAAAGGAATCGATTCAGCGATGATGCGCAAAAGCGGTTGACGCTCGATACCTATCGGATACGATCCCGCCTTCGTCTTGCCGTGCAGCGTGGCGCGTGCCGCTCGCCGCTCGGCGTCCGCATACCGCCGAGGCACATACCGCCGACCGCCGACCGCCGACCGCCGACCGCCGACCGCCGACCACCGCCAGCGGACCGCTGGCCACCCACTACCGACTACCGACTACCGACGCGTTCAGGCAGGCCGTTTGCTCCTCTGCGACCTTCCGGGCCTTGCCGGTACGCACCGCCACGCGAGGCCTGCGGCCGTCAGGTAGGCGAGCGCGCCGATGGCCATGCTCAGGCGCGTTCCCGCGTTGTAGTCGGCGGCGGTGGCGAGCAGGGTGCCGCCCAGTGCAACGCCGGTGGCGCTGCCGATCTGGCGGGTGGTGTTGAACAACGCGGAGGCGGTCCCCGAGTACGTCTCGGGCGCGGCGCCCATCACGGTGGTGGTCGAGCCGGTGAGGGCGAAAGAGGTGCCGAAGCCCGCGGCCATCATCGGGAGCACCAGCAGCGGGTAGGCCGGGGCGGCTCCTGCCGCGGCCCAGCCCGCCAGCCCCAGGGCCGCCAGGAGCATGCCGCAGACCACCAGCGGACGATCGCCGGTCGCGCGGGTCAGCCGCCCGGACAGGACAGAGGCGAACATGGTCATCGCCACCGCCGGGAAGAGGGCCACGCCGGTGCCGAGGGCGCTGTAGCCGCGCTGGTGCTGGAAATCCAGGCTGGCGGTGAACACCATGCCGTAGAAGCCGAAGTTGAACAGCAGGCCGATCAGGGCTCCGCCGCTCATCGCAGGTGACCGGAACATGCGCGGTGGCAGGGCGGGGGACCGGGCCAGCCGCTCGCGCGCCACCAGGGCCACGACCGCCGTGACGGACAGGCCCAGCCCCGTGAGAACGACCGGATCGGACCAGCCGCGACGTCCGGCCTCGTTGAGGGCGGCCGTCAGCAGTGCCACCGCCGTCACGACCAGGCATTGTGCCGGCCAGTCCAGGACCCGGCCGGCGCGGCGGGGCGAGGGTGCGACCTGCCGCAGCGTCAATACCAGGCAGGCCAGGCCGACCGGCAGATTGATCAGGAACACCCATCGCCAGCCCGCGGTGGAGACCAGCAGTCCACCCAGCAACGGCCCGGCGGACGCCGCGATACCCGCCATCGAGCCCCATAGCCCGAAGGCCCGTGAGCGTGCGGCGGCTGCCGGGTAGGCCTGCTGGAGCAGCGCCAGGGATCCGGGCACGATCAGCGCCGCGCCGAGTCCTTCCACCAGCCGGGCGGCGATCAGGAACGGGGCACTCGGCGCGAGCGCGCACGCGGCCGAGGACGCGGTGAACACGACCACGCCCGTGCAGAAGATCCGGCGGTTCCCCAGCCGGTCGCCCAGCGCCCCGCCGGTCAGCAGAAACCCGGCGAAAACCAGGGTGTACCCGTCGGTGATCCACTGAATGCCGGTGAGCGAGGCCGACAGCTCCCGGCCCACCACCGGGACGGCGACGTTGATGATCGTCACGTCCAGGATCACCATGAAATACCCGGCGCACACCGCCAGCAGCGGCGCCAAGGACTGCCGCCCGGACTCCGGCGCCGGATCCGGAGCAGGTACGGCCCCGCCGCCGTCGGCTGCCGCCGCGCACATCATGTCGACCACTCCGTCCATCCCGCCTGCGGGAGAATTGTCCGAGATGAACCGTAAGGCGCGCAGGGCGCATCGTGCGGGATCCGGGCTGACGCGGACGTCCTCGGTGAGTTCAACGGCCCGGGCGCGGTGCTCAAGAGGGAGACAGCCGCCGAGCCCTCCCGCATCCACTCGGTCGGCACCTGGACCGGGCGATCGGCGTGTGGCTAGCATCCGCTGATGCCCTCGATGGTCCCGTCACTGCCGCCCGGTTACCGTTCGCGGCCCGCGGGCGCCCACGACATCCAGGCGATCCGGGCTCTGGTCACGGCCTGCGAACGAGAGGTGTACGGGTGCGTGCGCAGCGATGCCGGGGCCGTCGCCGCCGATCTCGCGCGGCCGGGTCTGGTGCCGGAGTCGGACACCGTGCTCGTCCATGACCGGGCCGGGAGTCTGGCCGCCCGGGCCTGGGTGGACCGGCGCTCCGAGGTCGACGTGCACCCGGAGTACCGGGGCCGGGGCCTGGGCGCGGCACTTCTCGACTGGACGCAGGCGCGGGCGCGGCAGGCCGGGATGGACCGCATCGTGCAGACCGTGCCGGACGCGGATTCCGGTGCCGTCGCACTGTTGCGTTCGCGCGGGTACAAGCCGCTGGTGACGGCCTGGCTGCTGGAGTTCGCCATGCCGGTCGAGCCCTCGGTGCCCGAGCCGCCGACGGGCGTGGTGGTGCGGCCCTTCCGCGTCGGCGACGGGCCCGCCACGCACGTCCTCGTCCAGGACGCGTTCGACGAGTGGCAGGAGCGGCGGCAGGCATACGAGGAGTGGGCCACCCACACCGTCGAGCGAGCCGCCTTCGCCCCGGCACAGTCGACCCTGGCACTCGCTGACGGGCAACTGATCGGTGCCGCCCTGGCGTTGGACGTACCCGGTACGGGCGAGGGCTACATCGAGCAGGTCGCCGTCCGCCACGACCACCGCAGCCGGGGTATCGCCCGGCTCCTGCTACGCCACACGTTCCGCGCCTTCCACGGGACGGGCCGGCCCTCCTGCACCCTCTGGACGCACTCGGACACCGGCGCGCTCGACCTGTATCTACGGGTGGGCATGACGATCCGGCACAGCTCCACGGTCTTCCGCAAAGACCTGCGTGCCTAGTTAGGCTTCCCTCTCGGCACCAGCCTCGACAGCCTCGGCCCAGTAGCGCCCCTCATGTTCGACCACGCCCAGAAGCCCCCGTACCCCGACGCCCTTCGACCGGACGAAACTCCGGCGCCGCACGCCCTGCTCGCTCCGGTGCTCGGGTTCCTGGGCACCTGGGCCGGCCGGGGCCGCGGCGAGTACCCGACGCTCGACGAGCAGTTCACCTACGCGCAGGAAGTCACCTTCAGCCATGACGGGCGTCCCTTCCTCCATTACGAGGCACGCGCCTGGCTGCTCGATGCGGACGGTACCCCGCTGCGCCCGTCGGCCAGGGAGAACGGCTGGTGGCGGCTGCAGCCCGAGGGACGGGTGGAGGCATTGATCACCCAGCCCACCGGCATCGCGGAGATCTCGGTCGGCGGCGCCGCTGACAACACGGTCGACCTCTCCACCCATGAGGTGGCTCTCGCCCCCACCGCCAAGGAGGTCACCGCCACCCGCCGCCGCTACACCCTTGCCGACGAGGACACCCTCACCTTCGTCCACGACCTCGCGGCGGTCGGTCAGCCGCTGCAACACCACCTCTCCGCGCAGCTTCGACGCCGGGGCTGACCCCGGCCACGACGCTGCCGCATGCCGCTCCTGCACCGGCTGCCGGTCGGTCAGCCGACGGTCGGCCAGTCCCACCCCAACTGCAGGAAGAGGCCGAGCCGGTCGGAGACACCGCGAATCTCGCTGATCCGGCCGGCGGTGACGGTGAAGACGAAGATCGCCTCGTTCTCGAAGCTGCGGCCGGTCGGCACCGGCATCCGGGGATGAGCACCGGAGCTGACGCCGCTCTGGGTGATCCTGGCGACGACCTTGTCGCCCTCGGCGACCAGTTCGTCGATCCGTGCATGGTAGGGCGCCAGCGCCGAGAGCTGGGTGGCGATGGCCGCGAAGGCCGCGCCGGGCTCATCAGGTTCGCCGTGGATGACCTTGTTGTGGTCCACCACGTCCGCCGCCAGATAGTCGCCCAGGTCGGCTAAGCGGAGGTGGTTGAGCGCGGCGAAGAAGCCCGTGACGAGCTCTTTGTTCTCGCTGGTGGTGGACATGCTCCCACCCTTTCTCTTACGACGTAAGGTTTAGCTGGGCGCCACTCTTGCCTTACGATGTAAGAAAGTCAAGGGGGCTGTCGGTACATGGGAACGACCAGCAAGCGGGTGGGGCTCACGCGCGCCAAGGTGCTGCGCGCGGCTCTGGAAGCCGCCGACCGGGACGGCGTCGACAAGCTGTCCATGCGCCGTCTGGGCGCCGAGCTCGGCGTCGAGGCAATGACCCTCTACCACTACCTGCCCAACAAAGCCGCCCTGCTGGACGGCCTGGTCGAGTTGGTGGTCTCGGCCGTGCGTCCCTCCTTCGACGGACCGGCGGATGAATGGCCGCTGCGCCTGAGGGAGTTCGCCGTCGCCTTCCGGTCGGAACTGCTGCGGCATACCGGAGTGATCGCACTGGTCGCCACGCGCCCGGTCCGATCTCCCGTAGCCCTCCAGATAGTTGAGGACACCGCAGCCGCGCTCGGGCGCGCCGGGATCGCCCCCGTCGAGGCCCTGCGGGTCGTCAACTCCGTCACCACACTGGTGATCGGGCACTGCCTGGCCGAAGCAGCCGACACCCCAGGGCACCCTGAGCGGCCCACCGACGATGCCCTTGACCTCGCCGAGTTCCCCACACTGTCCGAAGCGGTCGCGGGCGGACTCGGCACGCCGTCCGACCACCAGGCCCGCTTCGACCTCGCACTGGACGCCCTGCTGTCCGGCCTCCGAGACGCCATTGTCACAACGACGCGGAAGTAGCGGGTAGCGGCCGGCCGGCCGGCCGGTCGTCGTCCCTTCGGTGCGAGCGCGGCTGCGTGTCCCTCTACCGTCGGTCCGGCTTCCTGCCGTCCGCCGATCTCCTCGAAGCCCGGTGATGCGAGGGACGATCCGGCCGCGTACCGGCGGCGGCGGGAGACGGCAAGCTGTGGGCCGGTCGCTGGTAGGGAAGTTCGCCGACACCGCATCGCCGGCACGGTTCATTCGCGTCGCATTCCGCCGACCGTGACGCCGCCGACCGAGCCGGGCAGCCGCCAGTCGAACGGGCGGAGTTCCTTCTCCCAGCCGGGTGCCCCGGCAAGGGCGTTGACGGCTTCGGGCGCCCGCAAAAGACAACGATGACGCAGGAGTTCACGCCGCTCACCGACGGCCAACTGCGCCGCATCTCCACTGAGGTCTTCCGCAGTGTCGATATCCGCGTCGCCGGCGACATTGAGCTCCAGGGACGTCGAGGTGCGGTAGTCGAGGCGGAAGTTGGTGGCCCACTGTGACTGAGCACCCCAGTCATGCGACTCATCGACCGTGGGCCGGTAGTTGCGCCGGAAGGTCCAGTACAGCGGGAAGCAGTCGGCGACTCCGCGCTGGGCGTGGTTTCTGCCGGCCCGGACACGGACCCCCGCCCGGCTGAAGAGCAGGTCGCCGAGCATCAGCCCCGGCCACACGACTTGCGTGATCCGGATCGGTGCAGCGAGGTCATCGGCTTGCTCGACATCGACGATCTCGTGGAAGAACGGGTCGAAGGTGCCGGCCGCCGCGTCCTCGTCGTCGAACGCCGTCATGCCCAGCCCGGTGAACAAGGCGACGTACTCGGACAGGGAGACCCCCGGCCATTGCAGACGACGTACTGGCCACGACGGTCCGGGCGGAGCGTCACCGGAAGGCTGGAACCCCAAGAGCAGTACATCGTTCACACGGCTGAGGGCGTAGAGCTCTCGGATGAGGAGCCCGCTCCCGCGCATTGCCGTCTCACCGGTCCACCAACCATCGTGGACGGCCGCCCGCGCCAGCCATAGGCGGTATTCGTCCCCGGTCTGTTGCAGCCATGGCACCGAGGTCACCTCGTGCGCATGCGGACCTTCGTGTTCGTGCAGCGCCCGGAAGAGTGCCCGCGCGTCCACCCCGTTCTCGTACATGAGCGGATCCTAGGAGAGACGTCGAAGCCGCCTTGTCGCCGCAGTCCACCCGGAGTCCGCGCAGGGTCCCCCGTCAACCGCACTGCTCACCCGGCCGGCCTCCCCGGTCTCACCGGCCCCCCTCGGACCGTACAGCGCTGCCGGAACGGAATCCTCCGTATCGGACCGCACGCCGGTGCCGGGCCCCTCCCTGTCGGACTGTACGGCGTGCGTGCCGTCACCGCACCGGCCTGCCGTGTGACCATGATCGGCTCCTGACCTGGGGTGATGGCCGTCGGACGGCTCCTTCTCCGTCCCCGCCTTCCCTGTACGTGTGCTCGCTGACGGCAGCGGATCCGACAAGCAGCGCGGTCCCTCATCTCCCCGGCCTGATCCCTGTGCGGCGTCCTACACGGAATCCGAGTCGGACTCGCCGTTTCGAGTGATCCGGTGCTCCGTTTGACGTTTGTGGTTCTGCGAGGTGGTTCATTCGGTGCTGGGCCGGCGCCACAAGCCGCCACCAGCCGTGCGCCGGCTGCCTTCGGCGTGCCCGTGTCCCTTTCCACGTCCTTTCCCACCTCACTGCCCGCCTCCCTCTCGACTTCCCTTCCCAAGTCCGCGTGCCAGGCGCCGGATTGGTCCTTGCGCGAAGCCCCTTGCTGCTCCGAAGCACCCGAAGCCCGCGAAGCACCGAAGTCCCAGCGAAGGAGAAAAGTGACCACCATCGAGGAACGGTCATGAACGACATCCGCCCCGGCCACCGCCGTGAGCCCACCGGGGCCGAGCGTGCCACCGAGAAGACCTGTGAGCAGCTCGCCCGCGAACTTCTGCTGGTCGGCCCCGAACCGGCCAACGAAGACCTCAAACTGCGCTACCTCGACGTACTGATCGACAACGGGCTGGAGCCGACCGTCGACCCCAAGCGCATCCTGATCGTCGGAGCGGGCATCGCCGGCCTGGTCGCCGGTGATCTGCTGACCCGCGCCGGGCACGAGGTGACGATCCTGGAGGCCAACGCCAACCGGGTCGGCGGCCGGATCAAGACCTTCCACGCCAAGAAGGGGGAGCCGCCGCCCTTCACCGACCCCGCGCAGTACGCGGAGGCCGGGGCGATGCGCCTGCCCAGCTTCCATCCGCTGACCCTGGCGCTGATCGACAAACTCGGGCTGAAGCGGCGGCTGTTCTTCAACGTCGACATCGATCCGGCGACCGGCAACCAGAGCGCCCCGCTGCCGCCGGTGATCTACAAGTCGTTCAAGGACGGCAAGGTCTGGACGAACGGCGCCCCCAGCCCCGAGTTCCGGGCCCCGGACAAGTGCAACCACACCTGGATCCGCACCAACCGCACACAGGTACGGCGCGCCCAGTACGCCAAGGACCCGTCCGCGATCAACGAGGGCTTCCACCTCACCGGCGACGCATCGCGGCTGCCCGTCGCCGAGATGGTCCACCAGGCACTGGAGCCGGTGCGCGACTACTACTCCGTGCTGCAGAGCGACGGGACCCGGGTCAACAAGCCCTTCCAGGAGTGGCTGGACGGCTGGGCCGAGGTCATCCGGGACTTCGACGGCTATTCGATGGGCCGTTTCCTGCGCGAGTACGCCGGGTTGAGCGATGAGGCCATCGAGGCGATCGGCACGATCGAGAACATGACCTCGCGGCTGCACCTCGCGTTCTTCCACAGCTTCCTGGGCCGCAGCGACATCGACCCCGCCGCCACGTACTGGGAGATCGAGGGCGGCAGCAGGCGGCTTCCGGAAGCACTCGCCAAGGATCTGCGGGACCAGATCGTGATGGGTCAGCGGATGGTCCGGCTGGAGTACTACGATCCGGGCCGCGACGGCCATCAGGGCACGCTCGCCGGGCCGGGCGGCCCCGCCGTCGCCCTCCAGACCGTGCCCGAGGGCGACCCGTACGGAGAGCCGCAGACCTGGACCGGTGACCTGGCGATCGTCACCATCCCCTTCTCCAGCCTGCGCTTCACCACCGTGACCCCGCCGTTCTCCTACAAGAAGCGCCGCGCCGTCATCGAGACGCACTACGACCAGGCCACCAAGGTGCTCCTGGAATTCTCCCGCCGCTGGTGGGAGTTCACCGAGGCGGACTGGAAGCGGGAGCTGGACGCCATTGCACCCGGTCTCTACGAGTACTACCAGCAGTGGGGCGAGGACGACGCCGAGGCCGCGGTGTCCGTGCCGCAGCACCTGCGGGATCTGCCCACCGGCCTGCTCGGCGCCCATCCGAGCGTGGACGAGAAGCGCATCAGCCAGGAACAGGTCGAGTACTACCGCAACTCCTCACTGCGCGGCGGCGTACGGCCGGCCACCCACGCGGTCGGTGGCGGTTCCACCACCGACAACCCCAACCGCTTCATGTACTACCCCTCGCACCCCGTCCCCGGCAGCAGCGGAGGCGTCGTACTGGCCGGCTACTCCTGGTCGGACGACGCGGCCCGCTGGGACTCCTTCGACGACGCCGAGCGCTACAGCTACGCCCTGCTCAACCTCCAGTCGGTGCACGGCCGCCGGATCGAGGTCTTCTACACCGGCGCCGGCCAGACCCAGAGCTGGCTGCGCGACCCGTACGCCTGCGGTGAGGCGGCCGTCTACACCCCGCATCAGATGACCGGTTTCCACCTCGACGCGGTCCGGGCCGAGGGGCCGGTGCACTTCGCCGGTGAACATGTCTCGCTCAAACACGCCTGGATCGAAGGCGCGGTGGAGACGGCCGTCCGTGCCGCCCTCACGGTCCACGAGTCCCCCGTGGCGTACGAGAGCGCCGCCGCCGCGCGGACCGCGGAGCCCCGGGAGAGCCGGGCAGGCACCACACCGCCGGACCCGTCGCGAGAGGACGTGGTGACCTCATGACCACCTCGCACACCTGCACCGTCGCCGAGTACCTGGCCCTCAGGCTGGAACAGCTCGGCATCACCCATCTGTTCGGCGTTCCGGGCGACCATCTGGGCCCGTTCCTGTCGGCCCTGCACGAGAAGACCACGGTGCGCTGGGTGGGCACCCCGACCGAGGGAGGCGCGGGCCAGGCCGCCGACGGGTATGCGCGGGTGAAGTCCGCCGACGCGCAGACCGCACTCGGCGAGCAGGGCATCGGTGCGGTCGCGGTCACTTACAGCGTGGGCGCGTTCAACCTGCTCAACGCGATCGGCGGCGGCTTCGCCGAGTATGTGCCGCTGATCGCGATCAATGCCGCGCCGTCCTACGAGCAGTGGCTCAACCAGCGGGCGATCGGCCTGCTCACCTCGCACATGTCCCAGCGCCCCGAGAGCAACCTGGAGGTCTACCGCCAGGTGACCGTGGACGCACAGGCGATCTCCAACCCGGGCCTGGCCCCCACCCAGATCGACAGCGCGATCACCGCGTGCCTCTCCCACCGCCGGCCGGTCTATCTGGAGGTCATGGACGACGTCTGGGGGGCACGGTGTCCCGCACCCCAGGGCCGGCTGACGCGGCGGGAGCGGCCGGTCACCGCCAGGAACGAGCGGATGCTCGACCAGGCGGTCACGGCATGCATCGAGCTGGTGCGGCACCACCGCAACCCGATCCTGTGGGCCGGTGAGGAGATCGACCGCTTCCGGCTGTCCGACGAGTTCGAAAAGCTGGTGCGCGAGACCCGCATCCCGTTCTGCACCACCGTCGGCGCCAAGTCCGTGGTCTCCGAGTACACCCCGGGCTTCTCCGGCGTCTACAACGGCAAGGCCAGCAGCCCGGAGGTGGCCGAGGTCTTCAACAATGCAGGCTGCCGCATCGGGCTGGGCTCGTGGGCGACCTCGAAGAACCTCGACGGTGCGCGGTCGATCGGCGACGACTGGGCGGTCGCCGCCCACGATGGTGTGCACGTCGGCGCTTCGTACTTCCCCGATGTGCAGCTCGCCCGGTTCCTTCCGGCGCTACGGGAACGCCTGGTCGCCGAGTTCGGCAGCGGTGCCTTCGAGGCGGACTACTTCACCCGCGCACATGACGAGGGTCTGGACGTCCCCGGCAGCACCGCCGCCTACCTGGACTCCCAGACCGGTGGCCCGTACCCGCAGAACGTGACCTACGACAGCCTCTTCCGCCACCTCAGCGCCTTCCTCGAAGCACAGACCACCGAGTCCCGGGGCGAGCGCACCAACCCGTTCACCGTGGTGTGCGACGCCGCGTTCGCGCTGATCGGCTCGATGAATCTGCGGATGGCGGAGCGCGCCTCGTACGTGGCGCAGAACAGCTGGCTGTCCATCGGCTATTCGGTCGGCGCGGCCACCGGTGTGGCGCTCGGCCGGCGCCATGCGGACAAGCGCCCGCTGGTCTTCGTCGGCGACGGCTCCTTCCAGGAGACGTGCCAGGAGATGTCCACCCATGTGCGGCACGGCCTGCGCCCGGTGGTGTTCGTCCTGGACAACGAAGGCTTCTACGGCATCGAGCAGTTGCTCGTCCAGCCCTGCTACTACCGGGAGGGGACGCCCCGCTCCGACGGTGCCGAGTTCTACAACGAACTGCACCCCTGGCGGTACGAGAAGCTTGCGGAGGTCTTCGGCTCCGCCAAGCACCCGATGAACGGCGTCACCGTCCGCACGCACGACGAACTCACCACCCTGCTCCAGCGGATCGCCGAGCCCACCGACACGATCAACCAGGGCCCGATCGTCGTACGGGTGCAGCTCGGGCGGCACGACTATCCCCAGGCGCTCAAGTACAAGATCGCCGAGAACTGTCCGCCGCCCGGCGGCGTGCCGGGGGAGGGGGCCGCACGATGACCGGAGCCGTCGAGCGGCGGGCCGGAGTGGCGGGCTGGAGCGGTGCGCCGGAGTGGCGGGCCGGAGCGGCGGTGCCACCGCTGACTTCGCCGAGGCGTTCCGGCACGCCGTGAGTGGTCTGTCCGGCCCGCCTGACTGAGCGGTTGCGGAGGCCGGCTCGCCGACACCTTCGGCGAGCCGGCCTCTTGCCGCGTTCACCGATGAGCGGCCAGCACTGCCGCGAGGCCTTCTCGCAGGTCCTTGACGAAATACTCGGGAACCTCCAGCGACGGGAAATGGCCCCCGCTTTCGGGCGACTTCCACCGGACGATCTGCCGGTACCGCTCCTGTGCCCAGGGGCGCGGGCACTTCTCGACGTCACGGGGGTACATGGTGATTGCCGACGGGACGTCGACCCGAAGTTCGGGATCGAGTGAGTTGTGGCTTTCGTAGTAAATGCGGGCCGCCGATGCGCCGGTCCGCGTCAGCCAGTACAGGGTGACGTCGTCAAGAATCCTGTCTCTGGAAATTGTCTCGAACGGGCTGTCCTCGGTGTCGGTCCACTCGGCGAACTTGTCGAGGATCCAGGCGAGAAGCCCGACCGGTGAATCGACGAGCGAGTAGCCGATGGTCTGCGGTCGGGTCGCCTGCTGCTTCGCGTACGCCGCCCGGTGGCGCCAGAAATGACGGGTTTCCTCGGCCCACTTGCGCTCGACCGCCGTCAGCCCGTCCGTGGTCAACCCGGGCGGTCCCTCCGCGAACGTGGTGTGGATGCCGAGAACGTGCGCCGGGAACCTGCCGCCGAGAACCGTGGTGATATTGCCTCCCCAGTCGCCGCCGTGGGCTGCGAACTTGCTGTAGCCGAGCCTTCCCATCAGTTCCACCCATGCGGCGGCGATCTTTTCGGTTCCCCACCCGGTGGTGGCCGGTTTGTCGCTGTAACCAAAGCCCGGTAGCGATGGGGCCACGACGTGGAACGCCGGCGCGTCCGCATCTTTCGGATCTGCCAGCTCGTCCACTACATCGATGAATTCGGCAATGCTGCCCGGCCAGCCGTGCGTCAAGATCAGAGGAGTGGCATCCGCGCGCGCGGAGCGGCGGTGCAGGAAATGGATTCCCAGATCATCAATGGTCGTGCGGAACTGGCCGGTGCGGTTGAGGCGCTCTTCGAACGACCGCCAGTCGTACCCGGTGCGCCAATAGTTCACGACATCGACGAGGTCGGCGAGCGGAACGCCCTGGTCCCACCGTCGAGGGCCGGGCGCGGCGCGATGGACCGTCTCGGGCTCCGGCAGTCGCGCCGCGGCCAGCCGCGCGCGCAGATCGTCGAGATCGGCGTCGGTTGCGTGGGCTTCACATGCTTGCACGTCGCTGGTGGGACCGGGCATGAGACCTCCTGGCCATCGGGGAACCTGCTACGACCTATCGCGAACCGTCTAAGACGGTTCTAGCAGTTCCCCGAGTCGCGCGGCAACCGGCTAAGGTGGTTCCATGTGTGCTGCGTTCCCTGACTTCCGCCTCGGCAAGGTGCTGGCGACCAGCTTCACGGGGACTCTCTCGGAGCGTTATGGCGACGCCGTGGAGCGCATTCCCACGCCGCACCGACTCGTCGACTGGCTGACGGTGAACGGCCTCGCCGTGGACTCCTGCACCACCGCCCAGCTCGACCTCGCCCGGGAACTGAGGGAGTCGATTCACGCCGCCGCGACAGCGGCCGCGATCCGGGACGCTCTGCCTGCGTCCGCTGTCCAAGTCATCAATGACCGCAGCGCGCAGGGCCGGGCCGCGGCGATCCTGACGCCCGAGGGTGAGCGGCGATGGCGGCTCGGCTCGGCTTCCTGCGTGGAAGATGCCCTCAGCGTGATCGCCGTCGACGCGATCAGCATCATTGCCGGTGAGCGAGACGGAAAACTGGCCTTGTGTGCATCACCAACCTGCCAAGCCGCCTTCTTCGACACCAGCCGAAGCCGCACCCGCAAATGGTGTGACATGAACACGTGCGGGAATCGCCAGAAGAAGGCGCGCTTCCACGCCAACCAGCGGAAAAACCCCAGATCAGCGGAGTGATCGTTACCTCGGGTGCGACCAAGTGGGCCCCTGCCTGCGCCTTCAACTGGGCGGATGGGATGGGGCGTCATGCGGTTTCGCGGCCCCTCCCCGCTCGGTGCGAGAGAATTCCGGAGCGATGCAAGGATGAGCGCCAATAGTTGACTCATCCGTAAAAGTGCAGCTCAGGAGCGTCAATGGATCTGAACCTGCTGCGGGCCCTGGACGCCCTGCTCCAGGAGAACAGCGTGACCCGCGCCGCGGAGCGACTCGGTACCTCACCCGCAGCGGTCAGCCGCACGCTGGCCCGGCTCCGCCGTGCCGTCGGCGACCCCCTGCTGGTCCGCGCGGGCCAGGGGATGGTCCCGACCCCGCGCGCTCTGGAACTCCGCGAGGAGGTGGGCGTGTTGCTGCGCCACTGCGACGACGTCCTGCGGCCCGGTGCCGGTTTCGATGCCGTCCATCTCCAGCGCACCTTCACCGTGCAGGCCGCCGATCTGCTCCTGGCGGGGCTGGCCGGGGCCCTGACCGACCGGGTCCACGCGGAGGCCCCGCACGTGGACGTGGTCTTCCTGCCGGAGGCGCTGGAAGGCGGCCCCGCATTGCGGCAGGGCTGGGTGGACGTCGAACTGGGCGTCCTCGGCCCCCTGGACCCGGAGATCCGGACCCAACAGCTCACCCGGACGACCATGGTCGGCATCGCCCGCAGCGGTCATCCCCTCTTCGACCGGCGGATCGACGCCCGCCGTTTCGCCGCGGCCGACCACATCGGCATCTCCCGGCTCGGCAAGCGTCACGGGCCCATCGACAGCGCGCTCGCGGAACTCGGCCTGCGACGCCGGGTCGCGGTCGTGGTACCCAGCCACACGAGCGCGATGATGCTCGCCCGGGACACCGACCTCGTCGCGCTCACCCTGGCCGACTGGCTCCCCGACACCACCTCCGCACTGGGACTGCGCGCCTTCCCCATCCCTCTCGACCTGGCACCCCTCGACCTCGGAATGGCCTGGCACCCCCGCAACTCGACCGACCCCGGACACCGCTGGTTCCGTGACCGCTTGGCGGACGCCGTGCTGGCGCCGCCGGGGGGAGGGGACGACGGCTCTCGGGGGTCACAGTCTTGTGGGGGCGAGGGCGGCTAACGTATCCACCCGTGACCCGGGTTCACCAGCTCGCCGGCGCGGCCGGTTCCACCACCTCGGATGCGAGGTACGCGGCGTACTACGCATCGATCGCTCAGGCCGACGAGAGCGGCCGCGGCTGGAGACCGACGAACGTCAGTATCGAGGCCGCGCCTCTTCGGGCCGGAACGGGGCGACTCATCCCTCGTCGGGCTCGCCGCGGGGCAGGTCGTGCTCGGCCCGGTCAGTGACGCGAGGGGACGGCGGCGGCTGCTCCTGGCCGGTTCCGGCATGTTCAGCGCGTTGTCATTGGTCTGTGCGCTTGCCCCGTCCATCGCCGTGTTCGGCATCGCCCGGCTGCTGCAAGGGATCGCCGGCAGCGCGGGTCTCGTCATCGGACGGGCGGTGGTCAGCGACCGGTTCACCGGTACGCACGCGGCCCGCCGGCTCTCCACGCTGAGCGTGATCGGGATGACCGCGCCGGTTCTGGCGCCGGTCGCCGGAGGTCTCGTTCTCGGCGTCGCCTCTTGGCGTCTGGTATTCGAGGTGCTGGCCCTGACCGGGCTGTTGCTGTTGGCCGCGGTCTGGGCGTGGGTTCCCGAATCGCTGCCCGTCGAGCGGCGCCGGAGCGGCGATCTCCGGTCCGTACTCGCTGCGACGGTCGGATTGCTCCGACGTCGCGAACTGGTCGGTCACCTGCTCGTCATGGGGTGTGGACTGGGCGCACTCTTCGCCTACATCACCGGCTCGCCCTTCGTCTTCCAGAGCATCTACGGCTTGTCGCCCGCCGGTTGCAGCCTCGTCTTCGCCGCCAACGCCGCCAACGCCGCCAACGCCGTCGGCACCGTCGTGGCCGGTGCGGCATTCGGACGGCTGGCGGGGCACGTACGGCTCAACTCGTTGCTCGTCATGGGCGTGGCCCTCACCATGGCTTCCACGATCACTCTGGTGGCGTTGCTCGCGGTCGGCATCAGTACGTTCCCCGCCACATGGGCCTGCTTCTTCGGCCTGGCATTCGGGTTCGGCACAGTGCTGCCCGCCTCGACCACCATCATCCTCGCGGTCGGCAGCGACGCCCCCGGAGCCGCTTCAGGGATGCTCGGTGGCGCCCAGTTCCTGCTCGGCGCCGCGGCCGCACCTCTGCCCGGTGTTTCGGGTGGCACCACCGCCATGTCGACGGCCGTTGCCGTGCTGGGCTTTGTTCTGTTCTCCGCGGTAGCGCTGATCACGCTAGCCCGGCCGTGGCAGGGTCATGGTGAGCCGGTCGGCCCCGTGGGGAACCGGTGACTACAGGGTGTATGTGCAGCCGTGCCCACCGTAATACCACTCGTACTGGCCCATCACCCAGGAGTCCGCCGTGATCGTGAAGGTGCCGTGCGGGGCGGGACAGTGGAACGTGGTGGTGACGAGGTCGCGGTCCGGTGGAGGAGGCTCCGGCGGCGCGGTGGCCGCGGAGGCGATGCCGGCGCTCCCGGCGCCGAACAGTGCAGTGATGAACGCTATGGCGATGATCTTCTTCATGGTGTCTCCCAGTTCCCTCGCGTGCCGGAACTGCCTCTGAGGACGATACACGCAACCACCCAATTCGGGACAAGGGGAAAAATCTCCTGATATGCAGCAGGGGTGTGCGAGCGA
Organism: Streptomyces lydicus; assembly: GCF_004125265.1. Classification (GTDB taxonomy): domain Bacteria; phylum Actinomycetota; class Actinomycetes; order Streptomycetales; family Streptomycetaceae; genus Streptomyces; species Streptomyces lydicus_C. The sequence goes on along the minus strand of NZ_RDTE01000003.1, from coordinate 263,811 downwards.
GGCCGCCGCAGGGCCTGGGGGTGGAGCGAGTCCCGGCCCCAAGGTGGTGGGCTTCCCGTTGGGCGTCCCTTTCGCCGGCGGGGAGATGTCACGCCGAAGTCGTCCTGCGAGGCGACGGCACAGGTAGTCGTCCTGCGAGGGGGCAGCACAGGTAGTCGTCGTCCGGCGGCGATTGTGAACGAAATGCTGCGCGCGCATGGCAGGAGAATCAGAACGTGAGACAAGGACTCTTACCGCATTGACGTGGCTGAATTTCGCTGCCAGCCTCCTAAGCGTGAGTCGCTCGGAGAACTTCACCGCACGTCTGCACGTCGATCTGCGACGCCAGGCCAGTGCCATCTGTGCCGCCGGCAGTTAGAGCTGCCGACCGGCGTCAGCCCTTGAGCGGCCCCTGAACCGGGGCCCGGTGTGCTTGCTCGCCCGGGCTTTCCCCGTCGCTCGGGATTCTCGCCGCATATCCACCTGTATTCTCCCGGGTTTTGGCGCACGAGCCGACTCGTTGCACCTCGCCATACGTGCGCCTTCCCTTCGCCCTTTCCCTTTCCCCTCGCTTTCCCCTCGCCTTCCCTCTTCCCTTTCCGTTTCGCGTCTGGGGCGGTCTTCATGCCCGCGGACGCGGAGCCACGCTCCACCCACCACTCGAACAGGACCTTTCCATGGGCACGCTGATCACCCCATCGAGCCGACGACAGTTCCTCACCCTGCTGGGCCTCTCGGCGGTCGCGGTCAGCTGTGGCTCCGGAGGCGGCGGTGCGGCCAAGGATCAGACCAAGACCCTGCGATACCAGGGGTGGGCGGGAACCGTCATCCTGCCCGAACTGGCCGAAGAGCTCGGCTTCCTGGAGGACGTGAAGCTGAAGTGGGTCGGCAACACGATCAGCGGGCCACAGGACATCCAGTCGGCAGCCACCGGGCAGGTCGACTTCGGCGGCGCGTTCAACGGAGCCGTCGTCAAACTCGCTGCCAGAAAAGCTCCCATCACCTCGGTCATCAGCTACTACGGCGTCGACAAGGCCGCGTACAACGGCTTCTACGTGCTCAAGGACGGCCCGGTCCACTCGGCCCGTGACCTGATCGGCAAGAAGGTCGGGATGAACACCCTCGGCGCGCACTCCGAGGCCATGCTCGACATCTACCTGCAGCGCCACGGCCTGTCGCGGGCGGACATCAAGAAGGTCGAGCCCTTGGTGGTGCCCCCGGTCAACACCGAGCAGTCGCTGCGGCAGAAGCAGATCCAGGTGGGCGTCCTCGGCGACATCCTGCGGGACAAGGCCCTGCAGACCGGAGGTCTCAGGCCGCTGTTCACCGACTACCAACTGCTCGGCGACTTCTCCGCCGGCACCTATGTGGTGAACGACCGGTTCCTCAGGGCGAACCCCGGCACCGCACGCAGATTCGTCACGGGCGTCGCCCGCGCCATCGAGTGGGCCCGCGCCACCCCACGGGACGAGGTCATCGCCCGGCAGATCGAGATCGTCAAGAAGCGCGGCCGGAACGAGGACATGGCTCCGCTGAAGTACTGGAAGTCCTTCGGCGTCGCCGAGACCGCCGGACGCATCACCGACAAGGAGTTCCAGGTGTGGATCGACTGGCTCAGCGAGCGCGGTGACATCGAGAAGGGCCAGGTCAAGGCGTCGGATCTCTACACCAACGAGTTCAACGCGTACAGCCGGAAGGACAAGCCGTCCGCGGCCGAGACGCCCTCCAAGAGCGGGAGCTGAGCCCATGCCGGAATCCCTCACACCAAAGATCGAGTTCGACCGGGTGCGCAAGACCTTTCCTGCCAAGAGGGGGAGCGCCCAGCGCCGTGGCCCGGCGCACGATGACGGCGAGTTCACCGCTCTCGACGGTGTCGACCTGCGGATCGAGGCGGGGGAGTTCGTCGTCGTGGTCGGCCCCAGCGGATGCGGCAAGTCCACCCTCCTGGACCTGCTGGGCGGCCTCGCCCGGCCGACCGGCGGGCGGATCCTCCTGGACGGGGAACCGGTGACCGGGCCCGGCCTGGACCGCGGCATCGTCTTCCAGCAGTACGCCCTGCTGCCCTGGCGCACCGCCCTGGGCAACGTCGAGTTCGGCCTGGAGGCGACCGGCGTACCACGGCGTGAGCGCGCCGCGCGTGCCCGCGACTACCTGGATCTGGTCGGGCTCTCCGGATTCGAGAACCGCCACCCGCACGAGCTGTCGGGCGGGATGCGCCAGCGCGTGGCCATCGCCCGCTCACTCGCCTACGACCCCGACGTCCTGCTGATGGACGAGCCGTTCGCCGCACTGGACGCCCAGACCAGGGAGTCGCTGCAGGACGAGCTGCTGCGCATCTGGCAGCGCACCGGAAAGACCGTCGTCTTCATCACCCACGGCATAGAGGAGGCCGTCTACCTGGGCCAAAGGGTGGCCGTCATGACCTCCCGGCCCGGCCGCATCAAACAGGTCGTGCCCATCGGCTTCGACTCCCGCACGGAGACGGACGACCTGCGGTCCAGCCCCGAATTCGCAGGGTACCGGTACGAGATCTGGACGCTGCTGCACGACGAGGTGACCAGGACCCAACTGCTGGAGAAGGAGGAGGTTTCCGTATGAGCCTGGCAAGCGGTTCGACCACCGAGGAGCCCGCGGCCGCCCCGCCGATCGCGCCGCGGATCGACCCGTCGATCGACCCGCCGATCGCGCCGAGCAGGCCGCGGCCCCACCGCCCACCCGTGCTGCTGCCCCGCATCCTGCGCGCGGTACTGACCGGCGCCATCAAATCGGCGGCGATCGTCGTCCTGCTGCTCGCGTGGGAGCTGGCGCCGCGCTTCGGCCTGGTGGACCGGATCTTCCTGCCGCCGTTCAGCGAGGTCGCCGAGGCGTGGTGGGGACTGGTGGCCAACGGCCAGCTCGCCGACAACGCACAGGCGAGTCTGGTGCGTTCGTTCACCGGATTCGGCATAGCCGTCGCCACGTCCGTACCGCTGGGCCTGCTCATCGGCTGGTACCGGCCCGTCGCCGATCTCCTCGACCCGTTGCTGCAGGTATTCCTCAACACCGCGGCCCTGGCCCTGCTGCCGGTGTTCGTGCTGCTCCTCGGCATCGGCGAGACGTCGAAGATCTCCATCGTGGTGTACGCCTGCGCCTGGCCGATCCTGTTCAACACCATCAGCGCGGTACGCACCGTCGATCCCACCCTGCTGAGGCTGGCGAAGTCCATGGACCTGTCCGCGCCGCGGCTGTTCCAGAAGGTGATCCTGCCGGCCTCGGTGCCGACGATCTTCACCGGAATCCGGCTGGCCGGGGCGGTGTCCATCGTCGTCCTGGTCGCCGCCGAGATGGTCGGTGCCAAGGCCGGTCTCGGCTATCTCATCAACGCGTCCCAGTACAACTTCGCCATTCCGCAGATGTATGCGGGCATCGTCACGATCTCCGTCATCGGCGTGGCCTTCAACCAGTTGCTGGTGGCCGTGGAGAAGCGGCTCAGCTCATGGCGCGTCCCCGCGACGAGCTGACGCCCCTGCCTCCACCCACCTGAATCCCACGAACTCCACGGCCCTCCCTGCCCCCAGCCCTTGCCCCCTGCCCTCACCTCCTGAGACTGCCGAAATCCCTGAAAGGAATACGCGCATGAGCACCAGCACAGGCTTCGACATCCGCCGCATCGGCGGACGCATCGGCGCCGAGATCGTCGGCGCCGACCTCTCCGCCGACCTCGACCCGGCGATCGTCGCCGAGATCAACGCGGCTCTGCTGGAACACAAGGCGCTGGTCTTCCGTGGCCGGCAACTGGACGACGCGGCCCAGCTGCGCTTCGCCGCCCTCTTCGGTGAACTCACCACCGCCCACCCCACCGTCCCGTCCGTGGACGGGCAGCCCCACATTCTGCCCGTCGACGGGGACGAGGGCATCCGCGCCAACCACTGGCACACCGACGTCACATTCGTCCGTACACCCCCGAAGGCGTCGACCCTGCGCAGCATCGTCGTCCCGCCCTACGGCGGCAACACGCTGATCGCCAACTCGGCCGCGGCCTACCGGGACCTTCCCGAGCCGCTGCGCGAGCTCGCGGACAAGCTCTGGGCGGTGCACACCAACGCCTACGACTACGCCGCCCCGAAGACCGACAAGGCGGCCCAGCACCGCAAGCAGTTCGTCTCGCGCACGTACCGCACCGCCTACCCGCTGGTCCGCGTGCACCCCGAAACGGGGGAGCGCGGCCTGTTCATCGGCGGCTTCGCGCAGACCATCGAGGGACTGAACCCCTCCGATTCCCGGGACCTGCTGCGCATCTTCCAGTCGTATGTGACACGGCCTGAGAACATCCTCCGGGTCACCTGGACACCCGGTGACCTGGTCCTCTTCGACAACCGGATCACCCAGCACTACGCGCCCGACGACTACGGAGACCTCCCGCGCCTGCTGCACCGGGTGACCGTCGCCGGGGACGCCCCGGTGGGCATCGACGGCACCTCCAGCCGCGCCCTCGAAGGCGGTGACGCGGCCCACTACACGCCCGCCGTGGCCTGACGCCCCGGGGTCGTCAGCAGCCGGGAGCCAGGTCTCCGCGCCTCCTGGGGCACTGCCCCCAGGAGGCGCGCACGCTGCGTGGAGCGTCGTATCCACCGGGTGATCGGGAGTGGCCGGTGTCACCCGGGCCGATGGCAAGGTGTGGTGCCCCGTCGACGCTGCGTATGTCCTGTGGGCGATTGTGACGGGGCCGATAGCGCGGCCGTGTCGCCTGTGCGCATCCTTCCCGGGACCAGCGAGAGAGCGAGAACGGCGATGCCCATCCCCCGCAAGTCCATGGCCTTGACGGCCGGTGTGCTGGCCGGCACCACGTTGGTGGTGACGGTCTGTGCCGTCGGTGGCGCCGCGGCGTCCCAGCCCGACAACGCCAAGGGCGGAAGCACCTCCGTCCCGGTGCTGCCCGCGCGTTTCACGCAGCAGAAGATCCAGTGGACGGCCTGCGGAGCGGATGTCGCCCCCAAGGCCGTACCCGGCGCCGAATGCGGCTGGGTGAAGGTGCCGGTGGACTACGCCGCCCCGGACGGGAAGACCGTCGAACTGCGGGTGTCGCGGCTGCGGGCGAAAGACCACAGCCACCGGCTGGGGTCACTGCTCTACAACCCCGGCGGGCCCGGTGCGGGCGGTGCGGCCGACGTGGCCGACGGAAACTGGCACGCCGGCCCGCAGGCCCGGACCCGCTACGACCTGGTCGGCTTCGACCCTCGGGGCATAGCCGGTTCCGGGCAGATCAAGTGCCCCGACGGCGTGGCGCAGCAGCCCGAGAACCCGCCGCGTACCGAGGCGCAGGCCAAGAAGGCGTTCGCCGAAGCGACCAGGCGCGGCCGGGCCTGCCAGAGGGCGAGCGGCGCTGTTTTCGCGCACATGGACAGTGTGAGTGTCGCGCGCGATCTGGATGTGCTGCGTACGGTCCTGGGCGATGCCAAGTTGAACTACACCGGCTTCTCCTACGGCACCTTCCTCGGCCAGCAGTACATGAAGCTGTTCCCCGGCAAGGTGGGCCGGATGGTGCTCGACAGTGTCGTCAACCCCGCGGCCGATATGCGGCAGGTCGCCCGCCGTGACGTCAAGACGTCCGAAGACGCGATGCGCCGGTACGCCCGTGACCTCGTCGCGCGCGGGGACGACCGGCTGGGAACCACGACCGGGGAGATTCTGCGGAGGGTCACCGGGTTCGCCAAGAGGCTGGAGCAAAAGCCACTGCGCGGGGCCGACGGCGAGGCATTCACCGACGCCACCCTGTCCATGTACCTGGACACGGCGGTGACGGACAAAGCGAGCTGGAAGCCGCTGACCAAGGCATTGGTCGCCGCCCTGCACGGGGACGGGGCCGCCTTCGACCGCTTTGACAAGGAGACGGCCGGCGGCAGCGGTGGCCAGAAGCCGACGCCGCAGCAGGAGCAGGCCGAGAAGGACGAGTCCGCGAGCATGCCGGCGGTGCTGTGCCTGGACTCCCCGTCCGCGCCGAAGTCCCCGAAGGCGATGCTTGACATGGCCGACGCGTTCGCCAAGCAGTCGCCGCTGTTCGGGCGTTCCTTCGCCTGGCAGATGATCGACTGCGCGACCTGGCCGATCGCCCCCACCGGCGCGGCCGAGCCGGTCAAGGGCTCCGGGGCGGCACCGGTGTTGCTGGTGTCGTACACCGACGATACGCAGACTCCGCTGGCCAACGCGCAGGCGGTGCACCGGCAGTTGGCCCACAGCTCGCTGCTGGTACGCAAGGGCCACGGGCACGCGGCGTACGCCTCGGAGTATCCGTCCACGTGCACCGACCGAGCAGTCGACAGGTATCTGGTCGGCGGAAAGCTGCCGGACAAGGTCGCCAACTGCCCGCGCTGACGCGGTCGTGTCGTCCACCGTGGGCGGGGTCGCTGCCTCACGAAGGGGGCGGGCAGTCGGGCAGGCGGGTGGGGGTGCGCGTACGCGGGGGTGTCCGAGTCCGCACCACTACTGTGATCGGCGCACTCCGCCCCCGCCCTCGATCGCCGAGGGCACCGGCTCTCCCGGTCGCCGGGCGTGCGGGCCGCGCAGCCGGGCCCACCCCCACAGAGCCAGCAGGAGGCAGGCGGCCAGGCAGCCGGCTCCTGCCACGGCCAGCGGCCCGTTGCCGCCGGCCGACGCGGCACCGCCGGGATCGGCCGCGGGGCCTGCGGCGACCACGCCCAGCCCGGCCGTGACGGTGATGACGGTTTTGGTCACCCCGGAGGCCTCACCGGCACGTTCGGGCCGGATGACGCCCTGGGTGGCGGTCAGCGTCAGGGCGTTGCCGACGCCCAGCGCCAGCCCGCCGCCGGTGACCGCCGCGAGATACGACGGCAGTCCGGAGACGCACGCCGCACCGAGCAGCATCACCGCGCCCGCCCCCAGGCTCGCCGCCATGACCGGTACGGCGCGGGAGCCGGTCACCCGGCCCGCGAACGGCCCCGCGGCCGCCATGGCCACCGACGGGCCGAGGAAAGCCACCCCGGCCGCCAATGGTGTGAGCTGCCGGCCCTCCTGGAGCGCGAGCGGTACGACGAACAGGAACACCACGGTGGCGGCGTTGGCCACCGCGCCCGCCGCGGTCAACGCCACGAAGGAGCCATTTCGGAAGAGCGCGGGCCTGATCAACGGCTCGGCAGCGCGGAGTTCGATCCGTACGAAGACCGCCAGCGCCGACGCCACCAGGCACAGCGTGCCGATGCTCGCGGGGGACACCCAGCCCCACACCGGGCCACGGTCGATGAAGACGGCCAGGGCCGCGATGGCGCCGGTCCCGATGGCCAGCCCCGGCCCGTCGACGTGCCCGGACGCCGTGGTGTCCCGCGACTCCCGGGCCCGGCGGGCGCAGAGCGCGGCCACCACACCCAGCGGCACGTTGAGCCAGAACACCGCCCGCCACGACACCATCTCGGTCAGGACACCGCCGACGAACGGGCCGCAGGCGGTGGCCAGTCCGCCGATGCCCAGTGCCCACCCCGTTGCCCGGCCGCGCAGGGCGGGCGGGAACACGTTCGTGAGCAGCGCCAGTCCGGCCGGCATGATCAATGCGCCGCCCGCGCCCTGCACCACGCGGGCCGCCACCAGCACCGGCAGCGAGGGCGCCAGCGCACACCACAGCGACGCCAGTCCGAACAGCGCCAGCCCCGCGATCAGCAGACGGCGTCGGCCGAACAGGTCACTCATCCGGCCCGCGCCCAGCATGAGCGTGCCGCACGACAACAGGTAGGCGCTGACCACCCAGGGCAACTGGCCGGTGGATACGCCGAGTTCCCCCTTGATGTGGGACAGGGCCAGGTTCAGGGCGAAGGAGTCGAGCTGGATGCAGAAGACACCCAACGCGACCGAGACCAACGCCCACCGGGCTCCCCTTCGCCCCTCCGCTTCCCAGACCGCCATATCAATGTCCGGCACGGTCACGGCATTTCCCCCAGCACTTCCCCCAAGTAGGTTCACATGCGGCGGCCACCGCCGCACCTGCGGATCATGCTCCCAGCGGATTTCCCGAATCGACGGCCAGAGCTCCTGCGGCGGCAGCCACGCCACCGCCGTCCGGGGGCGGCGCCACCTCGAGCACGTCCGGCGGCGCGGCCCCGCCGAAAACCGGATCCCATGCCACGCTCCCGTGGTCCGGGCCGCGCCCGCGTCACACGAGCCGGCATGCCTGCAACGGCAGTCAGTGGCTCTGGCTACGGCTCCGGCTCAGCCTCTGTGGTGCGGTAACGCTGAGTGATCCGTTGTGGGATCACGACTTGGTCGCGTACGGCGTGCGTTCACCGCTCCGGCTGGTGGGCGTACCAATGGCCCCCTGGGGGCGCAGGGTCATCAGGCCGTGCCCACCGGGGCGGGCGATCACGCCGCCCTGGTCCGGGGCGCCTGCGAACCAGGCGTCGCCCTCCAACTCGGGCGACCAGCGTGTGCGCCGACGCCATGTACGGGCGGCCATCACCGGAGTCCAGTCCGGTTCGCCGCTGCCGCTGCCGCCGCTACCACCGAGCCCGAGCTGTACGCCGGTTCCCGCGCCGACCTTGGCGTCCTGTCTGCGGACCACCTCACACCGCTGCCACGGGAAGGACTTCAAAACCCCCTGGACGAGTCCCATCCACCGCACCGCCTTTGCCGGCCCCACCAGCAGGAAGGCGGCGGGCACCAACAGGAACGCGGCAGTTCCCTCGACGAGCTGCGAGTCGGTCTCGACCACCTTCGCGACGACGAGCAGGGCCAGCCACACCCCGGCCCTGACCAGGAGGTTGATGAGAACACCACGGCGAGCCCGCTCAAACGCGTCCCGGGTGGCGGGATCGTCATAGGCACACTTGGTCAAGGGAACCGGTATCGCTACCTTCACGCGTTCTCCTGCTGGTCGTAGGTTCAGGCCCCGTGATTATGGGCCATGACCCCTGTGCGCAGCACGGGCGATTCCCGCGGTCGCGAAGCGTGGTGGTCAGTCGAAGGGACACCCTCTAGGCGGAACCCAGATCGGCCGACAGCCAGTGTTCCGGCCGCATGTGGATGACGACGTGTTCACCGAGCTGGGTGTGCTCGTACTCCACGAAGTCGGCGACCCTGTCCTGTGGGAGGTACCGCGCGGCCATCTCCCAGGACCGCTCGCGGCTGTCTGATTCCGTCCTGGTGACCGGTCCCTCCACCGACACGTAGCGCACGGTCGGCTCGGCCCGCTGCACCATCAGACTGAAGCGCCCTGCGGACCGGATCGCCCGCGCTTTGCGGGAATCGGGCCCGGTGCGCACCCACAGTTCGCCGCCCGGGGTGTAGTGGTACCAGATGGGTACTGTCAGCGGTGCGCGGTCCGGCCGCTCGATCACCGACAGCGCACCGATGTGAGGTTCCGCCAGAAACTGCTCTCGTTCTCGCATCGACAGTGTCATGCGCCCGACCCTAGCCCGGCCGACGGCTCGCCGACGCGGCCTGGCTCGATCCGGTGCCTGGCGTCGGTCCCAGGTCCACTCGCACGTCCGCCACCCAACTGGACGAGGTGTCGTACACCCTGTGCGTGGCCACGGCGACCACAGAGATCAACGACGCCCTCGCCGCTGCCGACCGCATTCTGGCGCAGACCGCTTCTCCTTCCTCAGCCGCCCGTGAGGGTCTGAGGCACGGCGCTGCCGCCGCCCGGGTGGCGGCGCGCGCTCACCGGACGTGGACTGGTATGGCCCACGGCGGAGCCGCCGGGAGGCCGACCGGAGAAAGGGTGAGCAGCCGTGCCTGCAGGATCGAGCAAGAAGCGTGAACGGCAGTACGAGCACATCAAGGAACAGGCCGAGGAGCGGGGCATCTCGCAGAAGCGCGCCAAGGAGATCGCCGCCCGCACGGTGAACAAGGAACGCGCCCGCTCCGGCGAGGCCAAGACCGCCGCCAAGGCTTCCCTCCGCGACCCGAAATCCGCTCCGCAACGCGGCGGGGAACGGTCCCACCGCGGACCCGGTGGCCCGACCCGGGACCAGCTCTACGAAGAGGCCAAGAAGAAGAACATCGAAGGCCGCTCCACCATGAACAAGGACCAGCTCCGCCGGGCTGTCGGCCGCTGACGCCCGACGGCCCGCACGTGGACGAGGTCAGCCTGAATCCTGCCCGCAATGCCTTGGAACGGTATGCGCCGGGCATACGCGTGCAATGGACCAACGCAGCGCAAGCAGGACACCGCCGACGGGCCCCGCCTGGGCAGGGTGGCTCTACCTCGGGCTGGCGGTGCTGGCCGGAACCCAGCTCCTGGCGACCCTGCTGCAGGCGGGAGCCGACGATCCGAGTTTTGTTCCCAGCCTGGTCGGTGTGATCGCGTTTCCAGCCCTGGCCGGGGTCTCGGAAACCGCCCGGGGGCTCAGGAACCGGCAGGGAGGAAGCTGTCCCTGACCTGTCGGAGACGGGGCGGCCGGGCGGTGGCGGGCAGACGCCGGCGTGGCGGGACAACGCGCCGTGGGCGGGTCGGGGCGGGCCGGGCCGTACGCGGGACGTGCCGGGGCAGGCCGTCGGCAGAAAATCCGCCGCCCTGCGGGAACTCCGCGCACCGTCGGCCCGACTAGTGGGCTGTGGAACGGAGCGAGGAGCGGTCAGGATCCCCAGCGGAGCGGCAGCCGGGCAGTGCGGGCGGCCTCGATGTGCGGCTTCGGGGGGTGGTGTGCCGTCATGGCCGCCTGGAAGCGGTGACCGGGGTCGATCTGGAGGTGCGGGCCGGTGAGCGGATTGCTCTGACCGGCACGAACGGCTCGGGGAAGACGACGCTGTTGCGGGCGGTGCTCGGTCTGCACCGGCAGTTCGACGGGGAGATCGTGGTCGGGGGCCGGGGCTGCCGCAGCGCTGCCGAGTGGGCGTGGCGGAGAAGAGCGTGCGGATGGATCCCGCAGCGCCCGGCACCCGGGCGCTTTCCGCTGCTCGCACGGGAGTTGCTGGCGAGCAGCGGCGACCCGGCGGCGGCGCAGCGGGCGGCCGAACGGCTGGGCACGGGCGGTCTGGCGGAGCGGCCGGTGGACAGCCTCTCGGGTGGTCAGTTGCAGCGTATGCACCTGGCGCGGGCGGTGGGCTGCGTGGCGGCCGGAGCGGGTGTGCTGCTCGCGGACGAGCCGACCGCGGCGTTGGACTTCGCGGGCCAGGAGGAGGCCGCCGAGGTGCTGACCACGCTGCCGGTGACACTGCTCGTGGTGACCCACGACCGGGCCATGGCCGCGCGCTGCGACCGGACGCTGGAGATGGCGGCCGGACAGCTGCGGGAGGTGTCGTGAGCGGGTGGGGGCAGATCGGTGACCTGTGGCAACTGGTCCCGGTGCAGCGGGCCGGAGTGGGGCTGCTGCTGGCCGCCTTCGGGCTGCCGGTCGTCGGTGTGGTGATCGTCGGGCTGGACATCATGCCGGTGCGTTTCGCGATGATGCATGTGGCGCTGCTGGGCATCGCCGTGGGCCAACTGGTGGGTCTGGACCCGGTGTTGTGCGCGCTGGTGGCGTGTGCGCTGGCCGGGGCGGGGGTGGCGCCGCTGGCCCGTACCGCCGAGGGCCTGTCCGGGGCCATGGGCCTGCTGATGAGCTTGGCCATTGCTGCCGCCCTGTTGCTGCTGGCGCTCTCCGGGGTGAATGCCAATGGGGCGTTCGCGCTGTTGTGGGGGTCGATCCTGGCGGTGCGGCCGGCTGATCTCGTCGTGCTGGGTGTGCTGGCCGTGGCCGTACCGGGGCTGTTCCTCTGGCGCCGCCGCGATCTGGCGCTGCTGCTGCACGACCGGGAGCTGGCGTGGTGCTCCGGCGTGGCGGTGCAGCGGCTGACCGTGGTGCTGCTGGTCCTGGTGGCGGTCGCGGTGGCCGGTGCCATCCGTCTGACGGGCGCGCTGCTGGTGGACGCGCTGACCCTGCTGCCGGCCCTCGCCGCCCGCCGCCTCGGCCGTTCGCTGGTGTCGATCACGCTCTGGGCGATCGGCATCGGCGTCGTCGTGAACGTCGTCGGCTTCCTGATCTCGCTGGCCTGGGATCTGCCGCCCGGTCCGGTCCTCGTCCTCGCCGCGGGGGCGGTCGCCCTTGCCGCTCATCTCATACCCGAACGGAGAACCTCATCATGGCGCACGTCCGAGTCCTCTTCCGCCCCCTCGCGGCGGTCACCGCACTGAGCGCGGGGCTGCTCCTGCTGAGCGGCTGCGGCGACGGCACCGGTAAGGCCGGTACGGACCGGGCAGGCGAGTCGGGGGCGGCGTCGACCGGTCCCGTGGTGGTCGCCACCTCCAGCTGGGAGGCGGCGCTGGCCAAGGCGGCCGGGGCCAAGAACGTCAAGTCCCTTGTTCCCGCCTCGGTCCGGCATGCGCCCGACTACGACCTGAAGCCGTCCGACCTGGCAGCGGTTGCCGGGGCCGATTACGTCCTCTACGCCTCGTTCGAGCCGTTCGCGGGCCGGATCAAGGAGGCCGCGGGCTCCAAGGCGAAGCTGGTCGAGGTCAATCTGGACAACGCGCCCGCGACCACCAAGGCCGAGGTGACCACGCTGGGCAAGAAGTTCGGGACGGAGCGGACCGCGGCCAAGTGGAACACCAAGTTCACGGCGGAGTGGGCCTCCCTCGCCCGGCAGGTGAAGGCCACCTGGCCCGGCGGCAGGGCTCCGGCGGTGGCGGCGCAGAAGTTCACCACGTGGGCGGCCGAGCTGGCCGGGGCGAAGGTGGCCGGTACCTACGGCCCGGAGGCGGTCACCCCGGCCCAGCTGTCCGCACTGTCGAAGAAGAAACCCGCCTTCGTGCTGGACAACGAGAACATGTCGACCGGGACCGTACTGCCCGGCTCGGGCGCCGAGCAGCTGAACATCGTGAACTATCCGGGCGCGGACCTCGACCTGCTCGGGGTCTACCGCAAGGCGGCCGGCCAGATGGAGAAGGCGTTCTCGGGTTCCTGATGGGCGGGTTCGCACAAGGCCTTGTAAGAGACCCGCACAAGACCTCGTACGAGAGCTCACAGGAGAGGGCGGGGGAGGGGCCGCTGGGTGTGCGGTCCCTCCCCCGTGGCTTCCCCGCGTGGCCTCAGCCGGCCTGTGCGTGGTCGGTGGGGAACTCGGCGGCCGCCCTCTCCCGCAGAGCGGCGCGGTCGGGCTTGCCCGCAGGGGTGAGGGGCAGTTCGTCGGTCACCAGCAGCAAGCGCTCCGGATGTTTGCGGCGCTCCAGACCCCGCGCGTCCAGGTGGCCGCACAGGCTCTCAAGTCCCGGCTTCCGTCCGGCCCTTGGCACCACACACGCCGCGAGCCGTTCGCCCATCAGAGGATCGGGGACGCCGACGCACATCACCTCGCGGATGTCCGGGTGGGAGGAGAGCTCGCCTTCGACCTCGGCGGGGCTGATGTTCGCACCGCCGCGGATCACGATGTCCTTGAGGCGGCCGACGACCCGCAGGGTGCCGTCGGCGTCCAGCATGCCCAGGTCCCCGGTACGGACCCAGCCGTCGGCGGTGCGGTACCGCATGTTCAGCTCGGGGGTGCCGACGTAGCAGAGCGGGGTCATCGGGCCGCGCGCCACGATCTCTCCCGGTTCACCGGCGGTGCCTCCGGACAGCGGGGCGATACGGATCTCACACACGCCGGGGACGGGGCGGCCCACGGTGACCCCCGGGCCGCTGTCCGGGTGGTCGCCGGGGGCGCCTGGCCCGGTCAGGCCGCCGTGGCAGTTGACGCCGTCGGCCGAGCCGTAGAGGTTGACCACCGCGCAGCCGAAGGCCCGGCCGGCTTCGTCGCGGGTGGCCGCGTCGAGCGCGGAGCCGCCGAGTATCAGAGCGGTCAGGCCGATTGGCGCCACACGGACGTCCGGCAGCCGGTCGAGCATCATGCGCACCATGGTGGGCACGCCCAGCACATGGGTGGGCCGGTGGGCGAGGATCGCCTCCAGGGCCGCATCGGGCGTGAAGCGGTCGAGCAGGACAAGGGAGCCGCCGTGCCGGGCGAGAGTGACGGCGGTTCCGCTGCTGCCGAAGGCCGACGCGAGCGGCACCAGGAAGAGGCAGCGGGGCCGTATGCCGTCGCGGAGCAGCGGTGCGAGTGTGTTGCCACGGCCGCCCGCGAGCGCGTTGTGCGAGTAGGCCACCATCTTGGGCTCGGCCTCGGACCCGGAGGAGACCAGGATCCGGGCCGCGGTATCGGGGTCGGGGCGTGCGGGAGTGAACGCGGTCGCGTCGGCGCGCAGCAGGTCGGCCAGCGGGAGGCAGCCCTCGGGGACCGGGCCGGGGCCGGCGGCGATCACGGCGCGCAGGGCGGGCAGTTCGCCCGACAGTCCGGCCAGCTCCCGTGCGTGCTCGACGCCACGGTGTGCGGAGGCGGCGATCACCGCGCGGGCCCCGGAGCGGCCGAGTAGCGATACGGCCTCCCGCCCGCCGCGTCCGACCGGGAAGGGCAGGACGACAGCGCCCAGCGCGGCCACGGCGAGATCGGCCGCGACCGCCTCTCTGGTGTTGGGGAGCTGGACGCCCACCACGTCCCCGGGACAGACGCCTGCTTCGGCGAGCCCGGTGGCCAGACATCGTGCCTGGTGGTCCAGTTCCGCGTAACTGACCTCGCCGCGGGCGTCGATCACGGCTGTGGCATGCGGGTCGGCGGTCCGGCGGGCCCGGAACAGGGCGTACAGGTCCAGGTCGGGGCAGTGGCCCTCGGCGGCCCAGGCGCGCCGCAGCGTTGCGGGGACCAGATCGTGGAACCGGGAGGGGAGCGGGGCGGTCATGCGAACCTCCAGGGCGAGGGGATGACGAGGGATCCGTGGGAATCGCGGGTCAACGCCCCGCGCAGGCGTGGGTCCTCAGGAAGCGCACCGAGGTCGGTGGTGACGGCGGTGGCGGATCCGCCCTGCTCGCGTAGGGCTGCGACTGCCTGGTCGGACGGCAGCTCTCGCAGGCGCGCCGACTCGGCATGCGCCATGGGGGAGGACTCGTCGGACGGCGCCAGCCATCCGTCGGCGGTCGCCCACGGGCGGCGGAATCCGGCCGGGCGGCGCGGGGCCTGGCCCGCCGCGGCCCGTCGCACCGCGGGTGCGGTGAGCGTTTCCGTGGCACCGAGCAGTGAGGACTCCACCCGTACACCGCGCCCGCTGCGCTCGCGGAGCAGCAGACCGGCGAGCACGGCCTCGGCGCCGACGAGTCCGCCGAGCACATCGATCAAGGTCATGAGGGAAGGGACGGGCGGCTCGTCGGCCGGCCGGGCCGCTTCGCCGACGGCGGTACGGGCCTGCACCATGAAGTCGGTGCCCATGGGGGGATCGGGCAGGCGGCCCGCCCAGCCGCTGGTGTAGGCGTACACCAGGCGCGGGTTGACGGGCGCCAGATGGCCGGCGCCCAGCCCGAACTGTTCCGCCTTGCCCGGGGCCCAGTTGTGCAGGAAGACGTCCGCGCCGGCGGCCAGCTCCCGCAACTCGCCCTGCCCGGCAGCCGACTTGATGTCGATCTCCACGGCGCGCTTGCCGCGGTTGAGGGCGAGCCAGCGCGCGGAGACACCCGAGGCGCAGGGGGGCATGCCGCGCAGCGGGTCCCCGCCGGGCGGTTCTATCCGTACGACGTCGGCGCCGAGCAGGCCGAGCAGATGGGCGGCGAGCGGGGCCTGGACGCGGCGGCCCGCTTCCAGCACGGTCAGGCCGGAGAGTGGAAGGGCGTCGGAGGACAGGGCGCCGGGGGGAAGGGTACCGGAGGGCTGGGCGCCGCCGGGAAGGGGACGTGAGAAGAGGGAGCCGGGGGAGAGGGAGCCGGAGCTGGGCGGGGTCCCTGCCCCGGGAAAGGCTGCCAGCGTCCATGGTGCGGCGTCAGGCGCCGCCTCCGCCGCCCGCCCGGCCAGCGTATGCAGGGCGCACACCTCCGCCCCCGACGAGGCGGCGGCCTCCCGTATAAGCGTCCAGGAGACAGCGCGCGCTGTGTGGTGCAGCGCCTCGGGCAGAGGGGCGCAGGCGGTGGCGTAACGGAACTGGAAGGCGGGCCAGCCGGCGCGTATTGCCTCCTCGGGGGCGCCCAGCGTGCGCCAGAACCGGGCCCAGGGAGCGGGGTCCAGCGCCTCCAGCTCGAAACGGGTGCCACAGGCGGCGGTGAACGGCGGGCCGCCGGGAGCCGGGCTGACCGCCTCCGCCTCGGGTGCGTTCGCCGCAGCGGCGTACTGGGAGATCGTCAGCAGCGCCGCCCGGTCGGCCCCGGTGGCGAAGCCCGTGGCCCCGCCCCCGCTCCCGCCTCGCGCCCGGCCGAGAAGCGTGGCGAGCAGGCCCTGCACGGTGAGCACCGATGCGCAGGTGGCTGCGTAATCGACGGCCAGGCCCCGGGGTGCGCCGTCGCGTCTGCCGTGCACATGCATCATCCCGGTGGCTGCCTGGACGGTTGCCTCGTCGGCGGCGTCCGCTTCCGGCAGGATGTCCGCCCATGCGGTGTACGCCGTCACCTCGCCCAGTCCACCGCCGGTTGTGGTGAAACGCGCGGGCCCGGTCCGCGCGGCCGGCGTCTCCGGCACGCCGGCGCCCAGCGACCGCAGGTGGGCGAGTGCCGGAGCGGTGAGTGCGGCGGGCCCCGAGACCTGTACGTCCACGTCCTCCAGCGGCCGGTGCGCACCGAGGACAGCGGGGCTCCCCACGGCATGCGCGGTATTCACGGCATTCACGGTGTTCCTCTCCGGCGACGGCGGTGTGCGCCGCGTGTTGCGTACGGCGTGGACGTACGGGTGTGGGCGTACGGGAACCAGACGGCGACCGGGGCCGACCAACTCCACGGCCAGTAAGTCGGACTGCCGGTTCACCGAGTTCCCGGTGGATACGGAGGAAAGCGGTGAACCCCATGGATCGAGCGCAGGGCGCATCGAGGCTTCCGAGTGCGGACGCGGCCCGCGGCCCCGGCCCGTTCGGGCTGCCGGACTGTCCGCCCGGGGCTGCCGAGCTGCGGCGACGCGTAGCGGCCTTCGTACGGGAGCGGGTGATGCCCGCCGAGCCGGTGCTCGACGCGGGCGGACCGGCCGCGCACACCGCGTTGCGCAGGCTTAGGACGGAGGCGAAGGACGCCGGGTTGTGGGCGCTGCCGTTGCCCGAGGAGTGGGGCGGACAAGGGCTGCCGCTGTCCCGCTACGCGCACCTGGCCGAGGCCGAGGGGGCGAGCGACCACGGTCCCGCCGCCCTCGGTTCGGGCTCCCTGCTGGATGTGCTGATGCTCAGCCGCCACGCCTCCGGGCCCGTTCGCGAACGCCATCTGCCGCGTATCGCGACGGGTGAACTGCGCACCTGCTACGCGATGACCGAGCCCGACACGCCCGGCACCGACCCCCAGCTGACCGCGACCCGCGCCGAACCCGGCCCCGACGGGACGTGGACCCTGCACGGCCGCAAGTGGTTCATCACCGGAGCGGGAGACGCGGACCTGGTGACCGTGATGGCCCGGACCGGCGACGAGCTGTCGCTGCTCCTGGTGCCCACCTCAGCGCCCGGATTCCGGGTGGTGCGCGAACTGCCGGTGCTGGGCGTGGGCGGCCAGTGGGAGATCGAATTCGAGGGTGTCACCGTGCCCTCGGACCACCTGGTCGGCGAGCGCGGCAAGGCGCTGCGGATCGCCGGGGAGCGGCTGCGACTCGGCCGTGTCCTGCGGTGTCTGCGCTGGCTCGGACAGGCCGAACGGGCCTTTGACCTGATGCGCGACCGCGCCCGCTCGCGGAACCAGTCATCCGGCCCGCTGGCCGACCGCCAGCTCGTCCAGCAGCTCGTCTTCGACGCCTTGCTGGCGATCCGCACGACCAGGCCGCTGGTGTACGAGGCGGTGGCCCGCCTGGAGGCGGGCGGCGACGCCCGGGTGGAGACCGGGCTGGCCAAGGTCGCGGCGGCCCGGATGCTGCAACAGGTCGCCGACGCCGCGATCCAGGTGCACGGCGCGGCCGGTCTGGGTCCGGACACCGCGCTGCCGGGGCTGTTCCGTATGGGCCGTGCGGCCCGGCTGCTGGACGGCCCGGACGAGCTGCATATCGCTGCGGTGGCCCGCCGGGTTCTGCGTGATGAGGGCGGCACCTCGTGAACTCGGTGAACTCGGCCGGTCGGGCCGCGCATTCCGAGGGCCACGCTGCGCATCCCACGGGGGCATGCTGCGCATCCCACGGGGGCATGCTGCGCATCCCACGGGGCACGCTGCGACCTCCGCCGCCCACGCTCACGTTGCGCCCACGCTGCGCCCCCGCCCACGCCGCGCCCCCGCTCCGGTCACATCGTGAACGGCTCCGTCAGCCCGGTGAGTATCGCCAGTCCCCAGGCGAGGAAGAAGTCTCCCCAGATCAGCTCATGGTGCGTGGCGAGGCCGCGCCCGGCGTCGTAGCAACCGTCCAGCAACGCGCCCGAGGCCGACTGGTGCGCCTCGGTCAACCGACGCAGGATCAGCCGCCCCCGGGTCGCCAGACGGTCGCCTTCCGGCCCGTCGCCCGCTGCCCGTGCGAGCGTGGCCAGCTTCAGCGCGGCCACCGCCTCGATCGCCGCGGCGGACGTGTCCACGGGCCCGAGCGGACACCCGTCCTGAGCCGGAGGGACGAGCCGTGCCCCCGGCGCGAGGCGCAGTGCGGCAAGCCGCCCTGCCGCCTCCCGCAGGCGGTCGTCGTCCCCGAGCCGGTGGAGCCCGTCGGCGGTCCCCAGCAGCAGCCACGCCGCGGTACGGCTCCAGCCGGGCGCGGGCTCGGCGCAGGCCGCCCACGTACCGTGCGGCCGGGCCTGCCAGGCGGGGCGCGGCGGGTCCTCGGAGAGGCACAGGTCAAGATGCCGGGTGAGATGGCCGTACGCGGCAGCCCGACCACTGCCCCTACCGTCTCCACTGCTCGCACTGCTCCGACTACCCTCGCTGCTCCCACCGTCTCCACCGTCCGGCGCACAGGCCAGCAGCGGCACCAGCCCCGGCACCCCGTCCGCGCGCGCCAGCAGCCGCGGCCCGCCGAAGGCATCGCCCCACGGCACCAGCCCCCACTCGCCTTCGTACGCGGCCAGGCAGGCCCGCGCCGCCTCCGCCCTCAGCCGGTCCGCCGCCACGTCGCCGCCGG
Organism: Streptomyces lydicus; assembly: GCF_004125265.1. GTDB lineage: Bacteria > Actinomycetota > Actinomycetes > Streptomycetales > Streptomycetaceae > Streptomyces > Streptomyces lydicus_C. Next base: position 244,863 of record NZ_RDTE01000003.1, on the reverse strand, counting down.
GGCCCGCGGCCAGAGCGGTGCCGTACCAGAGCACCAGCCCGCGGGTGGCGGTGTCCTGCCGGATCCAGTACCGCAACCGCTGGGTGCCGTCGGATGCCGCCGCCCGGTGCGCCGGGTCGCCCGAGGACAGGGCACGCCACCACAACAGACCCGCCCAGAACCCCCCGGTCCATGAACCCCGGGAGGTGGACTTCCACGAACCGCTGTCCCGGTCCGCGTACAGCGGGAAGCGCGGACCGACCTCGTCCGCCGTCACGGAGACCCGCTCCAGGAGGGAGGCGAGCGCCGGGCCGGCCCAGCCCGAGGTTGCCGGGTCGGACCATCCTGCCGTTTCCGGATCGGTCCCACCCGCCGTTTCCGGGCCGGTCCCACCCACCATGTCCGAGTCGATCCCACTCACCGTTTCCGAGGGCGTATGCATCCCGCCTCCTTCACTCTCCTTCATTCGTCCTCCTCATTCGCCCTCCTCTTGGCCACGCGACCGCAGGGGCACGGCAACCACTGCCGCCCCTGCGAACTCGGCTGCCACCAGCAGCCATCCCGGCCCGTAGCCGGCGGCCGAGACCAGCGCGCCGAACAGCGGCGGGCCCACCGCGAACCCGGCGAAGAAGCCCGCCGACACCAGGGCCGAATCCTGCCCGGCACGCCCCGGTGCGGCTCGTTGCAGCACCAGGACCATGGACACCGCGTTCGCCGACACCGCGAACGATCCGACGGCCATCGCGGCCACCCACACCAGCGGATGCGCCAGGACCGCGGCGGCGAGAAACAGCGCCGCGCCCACCGCCCCGGCCGCCAGCAGGGCGGGCAGCGCCTCGGCTCGTCCCGGCCGCCCCGCCACCCGTGCCCACCCCATGCGCCCGCCGATGCCGGCCACGCCCAGGACGGCCACCAAGGCGGCGGCCGTGGTCGGGGAGAGGCCCAGGCGCTGCGAACCGAACAACGCCAGGTAGGTGTTGACCGAGGCGATTCCGCAGCCGAGCAGCAGGGAGAAGACCGCCAACTGACGTGTCAGGCCGCGCACGGGCCGGGGAGGGCGGCCGGCCGGAGCCGCCGCGACCGCGTCGGGCGGCAGTACGAGGGCTGCCCACGTCGCGGCCAGCGCTGCCGTGCCCGCCGCCGTCCACACCGCACCACGCCAGCCCACCCCCGCGGCCAGCAGCGACAGCGGAAGTCCCGCTACGAAGGCACCGAATTGGACCCCGGACTGCTTCAGCCCGGTGACCCCACCCCGCCGCTCGGCCGGGACGGTGGCCAGGATCAGCTTGTTGGTCGCCGGGTTGGCCAGGGCCTGCGGCAGACCGCCGAGCGCCACCGCCAGCAGCAGCACCGCTGTCCCCGGAGCGGCCCCGATCAGCGCCAGAGAGACGGCGGCGAGCAGCAGCAGGGCCACCAGACAGCGCCGCGGCCCCACCCGGTCCACCAGCCGCCCCGCCGCCGGCGACAGCAAGGCCGCCGCGCCAAAACCCGCCGTCGTGGTCAGGCCCAGCACCGTACGGGAGATCCCCAGCTCGCCGACCAGCCGCGGCCCGAGCGCGCCGATCAGGAAGAGCTGCATCATCGAGAACGCCATCGCGGACGTCAGCAGCAGCGTCACCGCCGGACCGGCGCATGGCGGCCGGGCCGCCATCTCGCCCTCGGGCCCGGCGGATCCCGATTCCGTCCCACGCTCCACCCGCACCGCAACCCTCCCGAAACACCGGCCCCGTCTCTCCTGAGGCCGGGCCCAGTCAGTCGTACGGACCGGGCCATCAGTTCCCGGTGAGGCCGCCGGGAGGGGAGACCCGGCGAAAGGGAGGGGGACCGGCCGGACGGCGGAGCCAGGCCGGAGGCGTAGCGCAGGCCTCCCCTATCTCCTGCGCTGCCACCCGGTTGACCACCCACGAACTGGTTTAGCGGATCCGGACAACAACTGGGCCCGAGGTGCCATGCACCCTCCCCTACGGATGAACCGGCTGGCACGATGACCAACATGACTGCCGGGTCGGTTTCACGAGCTGCGCGCGCCGCGATCTTCGCGGTGGTGTGCGTGACGACCGCGGCCCTGGGACATGCGCTGATGTCCGCGCGGCCGTTGCCCGCATGGGCGCTCGTAGCCGCACTCGGGGCAACGGGCTCGGCGGCTTGGTGGTCGGCGGGCCGGGAACGCGGCGGAATCGCCGTGACCGGCTCCACCGTCGTGGCCCAACTGGCTCTGCACTCCCTGTTCGGCCTGGCGCAGTCCTGCCGGTCCGTCCTCGGCCAGGAGACCACGCACTCCGCGTCCATGGCGCCAAGCGGCGATATGACGGGGATGAGTCATCTGGCGGGCATGGCCGGCCGGCTCGCCGCCTCCACCGCGCACAGGGGCGATATCGGTGCCCTGCGCGGCGAGATGAGCGAGTTGCGGATGGTGCACTCCGGCCACGGCACCATCGGTATGTTCCTCGCCCATGTGCTGGCCGCGCTGGTGTGCGGGTTGTGGCTGTGGCGCGGCGAGGCGGCCGCGTTCCGGCTCGCCCGCAGCGTGGCCGCGGTGTGGTTCGCGCCCCTGATGCTGGTCCTGGCGACGCTGGGCCGGCCGGGCCGGAGGCCGACCGCGCGTTGGGTGGCCGGTGGCGGTCATGTCCTGCGCCTGCGCGGGGTGTTCCTGCACCACGTCCTGTCCCGCAGGGGCCCGCCGAACCCGTCCTTCTGCTGCTGACCGCCCGCCGACGCCGGGTCCCTCCCCGGCAAGTGCCCGGGACTCCGCGATGCGGTCATGGACGCCACTGCCGCCCATGACGCGCTGTTGTCGGGGGAGTAGCCCGGGATCCCCACCACTCCCTTTTCCTGCAAGGTCCCTTTTCCGCAAGGCCCATTGCGTCTTCCGGCAAGGTCCCTTGCATCGGTGGCGGGCGGAGTACCGGCGTGTCCACGCGGCTGCCGCCCCGTACCTCCGGGTACCTCTGTGGGCGCTGCCGGACCACACGCCGGCCCTTGCCCCGCGGCTCTCCGGCCTGCCCGTAGCGCCCGTCGGCCGTCGCCCCGGACGGCCTCACGGGCCGTCCGCGGGGGCCCGGAGTGCCGCTCACCGACGAGGCCGTGCCATGCCTTGGCAGGCCCCGTACCCTCCGAAGGACGTGTGGCGATGATTCCTGCCCTTTTCGATCCGGCCGGCGGCAAGCGGACCGCCGCGGACGACGCGCAGTTGACCGCCCTGGCGCTGGCCGCCCGCAGTGGCGACCCCGATGCCGTCGAGCGCTTCATACGCGCCTCCCACCGCCATGTATGGCGCTTTGTGGCCCACCTGAGCGGCGAGACGAACAGTGCCGACGACCTCGCCCAGGAGACGTTTCTCCGTGCCCTCACCGGTCTGCCGCGCTTCGCCGGCCGCTCCTGCGCCCGTACCTGGCTGCTGTCGATCGCCCGCCGGGTGGTGATCGACCGCTACCGGTCCGCCGCAGTCCGTCCGCGCATCGCCGATGTCGACGACTGGCAGGCGGTCGCGGAACACCGCCAGCCCAGCGGACTGCCGGGCTTCGACGACGGGCTGGCACTGAGCGAGCTGCTGGAAGCGCTGGACGGCGAGCGGCGCGAGGCGTTCGTGCTCACCCAGTTGGTGGGGATGCCGTACGCGGATGCCGCGGCGATCGTGGGCTGTCCCATCGGCACGGTCCGCTCCCGGGTGGCCCGTGCCCGCGCCGACCTCACCGGCTGGCTGAGGTCCGCCGAGAGGTGCGCACGACGCCCTCAGGCGGTCGCCGCGTGACCCACCCCGGCTCCGGGTGATCACCGTGTTGCCGGTGCGCCGCCCCTACGGCGGACGGCACCCCTCAGGGGTGGCGTACCGGCAGTTCCCGGCGATGCAAGAACCGCAGCCGTTCGCTGCGTGCCCGGCACCGAAGCCCCCCCGCCATAGTTTCCTCAGGGAAATAGTTGCCGCACGGCAGTTTTACGTGCGGTCATCGGGTAGGTGAGGGCGTGACGGTATGACGGGGAGAGCAGGGAGGAGCAGTCATGGCAATGGCAGCGGCGCAGACCCACATCTCGGTGAACCGCTCGGACAGGAGCGCCGCAGGTGCGGCTGCTCGGCCGGCTGTGCCGCAGGTGGAGGAGGCTCAGTGCGTCGCCCCGCAGGACGCGCGCCGCCTGTCGAAGCTGTTCTTCGGGCAGTTGTCGGACCTGGAGGAAGGCACCCCGGAGTACCAGTACGCGCGCAACACGCTCATCGAGATGAACCTGTCGCTGGTGCGCTATGTAGCGCGCCGATTCCGCAGCCGCGGGCAGGAGATGGAAGACATCACGCAGGTCGGGACGATCGGTCTGATCAAGGCCATCGACCGCTTCGATGTGGCGCGGGAGAACGAGTTCACCACCTTCGCCATCCCCTACATCACCGGCGAGATCAAGCGGTTCTTCCGTGACACGACCTGGTCCGTGCATGTCCCTCGGCGGCTGCAGGAGTTGCGTGTGGACCTCGCCCGCGCTCGTGAAGAGCTCGAAGGGCGCGGCAATCCCGAGCCGTCCGTCGCCGACTTCGCCGTCCACCTGGGGCTGGGGGAGGAGGAGGTCATCGAGGGGCTGATCGCCTGCAACGGTTACGACGCCGGCTCCCTCGACCGGCCCATCGAAGCGGGCGGCAGCAAGCAGCAGACCGGGCTCGTCGCCGACCTGATAGGCAACGAAGACCCCGCTCTCGCGCTGGCCGAGGACCTTCAGGCCCTCAAGCCGCACCTGGCCCGGCTGGACGAGCGTGCGCGCACTCTCCTCGAACTGCGCTTCGGCGCCGAGATGACACAGACGGAGATCGGCGAGGAAATGGGCCTGTCCCAGATGCACGTCTCCCGCCTTCTGACCCGCACCTACGCCACCCTGCGCGAAAGCCTCCTCGCCGAGGCGTAGCCGAGGACCCTCGCGCCATCGGCCCGGTGTGCAGACGACCTGTCGTCGGCACACCGGGCCGAGGTGTCAGGGCCGGTGGTGCCATGTGCCTGCCGCTTCGCGCAGCTGCACCACGCTTACAGTTCATTTCCCTTCGGATGGTTCCTCGGGAAGCGAAAGTGTGGTGATGGACACGCCTCCGGCATACGGGCGAGGGCATGCGCTTGGCCGAATGTGCACTAGCGGAAGCAGTGCATCCGACGTGGCGAGCTCGTGGTCGCACCCCGGGGTGACCGAAATTGATTCCTACTGGCTCGTAACTTCCCTCGGCTGCCGGGAAATTGTTTTCCGAGCTTGTTGCCTGGGGTCACCCCAGCAGATAGCGTTCCAATGGCGGTGATCAAGATCCGGGGATTTCGGACCTTGGAGGGGGGGCGATTCGATTGGATGCACAAGCGTTTACTGCGCCCTCCGGTCGAATGACGATCGGCATTGCGGCAGCCTCATGGTGACCTGGGTTTTCGTCGCGACGATTTTCGCGATGGTGGCCGCGCCGGGACCGTCATTCATGGTGTTGGTGAATGAGACGCTGCGGTTTGGACGTGGGGCCGGGTTGGTGACCATTCTCGGTAGCAGTACCGGGCTGCTCATGTGGGCGGCGACCTCCGCCCTCGGGCTGGCCGCACTGACGCAGACCTCTCCGCTGGTGTTCACCGCCTTCAAGCTGGTGGGTGCCGCCTACCTCTGTTATCTCGCGGTAATGACGGTGCGCAACCGGTGGAAGTTCGGCCAACAGCCGGAGGCGCCCGAGGACTACGGCGCCGCCGACCTGTGGCGCTCCTACCGGTCAGGGCTGGTCACCAGTGCCGCCAACCCCAAAATGGCCACCGTCTACCTGGCGCTGATCCCGCAGTTCCTGCCGGCCGGCGGCGGTTCGCCCGCCGACGTGGTCACCCTGACCGCCGTGCAGATCATGATCAGCGCCGGCTGGTACGCGGTGGTGGTCACCCTGGTCGGCCTGGCACGGCGGCTACTGGCCATGCCGGCGATGCGGGTGGGACTGGCCTGGGTGAGCGGGGCGGTTCTGCTGCTCCTCGGGCTGCGCACCGCGGTGATGACGGGACCCATGGCCTAAGGGGTGTCTTCCTGGTCCGGCCTGATCGGGGAGACACCTCCTGGCGGAACAGCCGGAAAAGCGAACAACTCCATGGAAGAGGAATTGCCTTGACGTCTCCTGTGAAGGTTGACACCCGGGTATGCGAGGTCATCGCAGCCGTACTCGGAACGTCCGCACCGGCCGAAATCAAGAATGACGACGAGTTGCGCGGGATCGGAATCGACTCGTTGAGCATCCTTGAAATCGTCGTCCGAGTCGAGAAGGAATGCGGCATCACGATCGGCGACAGCGAGATATTCGAGGCCGCGCTGTGCCGGGTCGACGATCTCGTGAAGCTGGTCCAGTCGCACGTGAAAAATTCCTAGAAACGAGGATCGGAAAAGCATGGTGAATTCGGCAGAAGCCTCGCTGGCCGCTGAAGATATCGTTCCCACTCACTGGTACAACGTGCTGTCCGACCTCAGCGGCGTCGAGGAGGCGGCAAAACTGCGCCAGGCAAGGCCGGAGACCCGCGAGAGCGGTGGCGCGGTCACCCCGCAGATCCCGCTGTCGATGTACCGGCAGAGCATGGGCCAGGAGCGGTTCGTCGAGATCCCGCAGCCGGTGCGCGAGGAGTACCTGCGCTGGCGGCCGACCCCGCTCCACCGGGCACGCCGCCTGGAGCAGCTGCTCGACACCCCGGCCCGTATCTACTACAAGTACGAGGGCACCAACACCACCGGCAGCCACAAGCTGAACACCGCCCTCGCCCAGGCCTACTACTACAAGCAGGCCGGCATCACCAGCCTGACCACCGGCACCGGTGCCGGCCAGTGGGGCTCGGCCCTCGCCGTCGCCTGCCGCATCTTCGGCCTCGAATGCACCGTCTACATGGTCCGGGTCAGCTACGACCAGAAGCCCTACCGCCGGATCATGATGGAGATGAACGGCGCCAAGGTCATCTCCAGCCCCAACGAGAACTCCGAGGCCGGCCGGGCCGCGCTGGCCCGCGATCCGAACACCGACGGCAGCCTGTCCATCGCCAACGCGGAGGCCTTCGAGCACGCGCGCCAAGTGGAACGCTGCAACCTCTCGGTGGGCAGTGGCGAGAACCACGTCCTGCTGCACCAGACCGTGATCGGGCAGGAGGCGGTCCGGCAGTTCCGTGCGATCGGCGACTTCCCTGACGTGGTGATCGGCTCGGTCGGCGCGGGCAGCAACTTCTCCGGCATCACTCTGCCGTTCTTCCACGAGAAGGTGCGCGAGGGCCTGCAGACCCGGTTCGTCGCGGTGGAACCGGAGGCGTGCCCCAAGCTCACCAAGGGCCGCTACGCATGGGACTACAACGACTACACCGGCATCACGCCGATGACCAAGATGTACACCCTGGGGCACACCTTCGTCTCCCCGGGCATCCACGCCGGCGGCCTGCGCTACCACGGCGCCGCCCCCTTGGTCAGCGCGATGTACCACCAGAAGCTGATCGAGGCGGTGGCCTACGCACAGCGTCCGGTGTTCGAGGCCGGACTCACCTTCGCCAATGAGGAGGGCATCATCCCGGCCCCCGAGTCGGCGCACGCCATCCGCGGCGCGATCGAAGAGGCGCTGCTGGCCAAGAAGGAACGCAAGGAGAAGGTCATCCTGTTCAACCTCAGCGGCCACGGGCTGCTCGACCTCTCGGCCTACCAGCAGTTCCTCAGCGGGAACATGACCGACATGGCGGCGTCGGACGAGTTGATCGCCGCCTCGCTCGGACGCTTGCCGGCCATGGACGACCTGGGCGCGGCTGCGCGCTGAAGGCGAGCCTTACAGATGGGGAGACAGGCCGTGCAACACCTGACTGACAGGGTGCTGGACGTGGCAATCGTGGGCACCGGTCCGCGAGGGATCTCGGTGTTCGAACGGCTCGTGGCCAATCTGATGGCCGAGACGGAGCCGCCGAGCGTCAGAATCTGGCTGATCGACGCGGTGGAACTGGGAGCGGGCCGGATCTGGCGGACCGACCAGGAGACCAGCTTCCTGATGAACACCGTCGTCGGCGAAATCAGCATGTTCTCCGGGGTCTTCGACGGTGAACCATGCCGGCCGGGCGCCGGCCTGTCCTTCCAGCAGTGGTTACCCACACAGCCGGAACCGGAACTGTCCGGACTGGACCATGACGACTACGCACCGAGGTACGCCTACGGCCGGTATCTGCGGTATGTGTACGACTCGGTGGTGCGTGCCATGTCCGGACTCGGCGAGGTCGTCGAAGTGGTCGGCAAGGTGACCTCGTTGCGGGAGAACGGCAACAGCTACGCACTTCGCGTGTCCACCGCGGACGAGGAGCGCACCGTGACCGCCGACGCGGTGGTGATCACCACCGGGCACGCCCAGGCGGAGCTGTCCGAGCACCAGTCGGAGCTGGCGCGGTTCGCACAGGACCGGTCCGCGCTCCGCTACCTCAGCGGGGATTCGGCCGCCGACCTGGACCTGCAGTCGATTCCGCCCGGCGCCACGGTCGGCGTCGTGGGGCTCGGCCTGTCCTTCTACGACATCCTGATGTCCTTCACCGTCGGCCGGGGCGGGAAGTTCAAGGTGAACGGCGACGGGGCGATGTGCTACGTGGCTGGCGGCAACGAGCCCTCGGTGGTCGCGGGCTCGCGCAGCGGACTGCCGATCCGTTCGCGGGGCCGCAACCAGAAGGGGGTGACCGGCCGCGCAGCGCCGAAGTTCCTCACCTCGGCCGCCATCGGCCAACTGCGCGAGCGCAACGCGGTGCACCGCGGCAACCCCGCCCTGGACTTCGACCGCGACGTGCTGTCCCTGCTCCAGGCCGAAATCAACTATGTCTACTACACCACCCAGGCAAGGACCCAGCACGGCCCTGAGCGTGCCGAGGAGGTCGGCGCCGAGCTGTACGCACACGGCCCGGAACTGGCGCGCTGGCGCGAGGTGGTGGAGCGCCACGGACTCGAAGACGTGGAGCCGGTCGACCTGGACCAGCTGTCCAGACCGTTGCACGCCAAGCGGTTCGACTCCGGCGCCGATGTGGTCGCCGAGGTACGGCGCATCCTGCTCGCCGACATCACCGAGGCCGGTCAGGGCAACGTGGACAGTCCGCTCAAGGCCGCGCTGGACGCCATCCGCGACTCCCGCGAAGTGCTGCGGCACGCCGTGGACTTCGGCGGCCTGACCCCGCGATCCCATCGGGCCGACTTCCTCGGCCGGTTCGTCGCGCGCACCTCGACACTCTTCACCGGGCCGCCGCTGGAACGCACCGCGCAGTTCCTGGCCTTGATCAACGCCGGGGTGCTCGACGTGGCCGGGCCGGACGTGGTGCACGGATGCGACGCCGAGCAGGACCGGTTCTTCCTGGAATCCCCCGCCGTCGAGGGCTCGCGCAGGCACTGTGAGGTGCTCATCGACTCCCGGATCCCGACCGCGGGACTGATCCGCAACACCGATCCGCTGATGCGGCAGCTGGTCGAGGACCGGATGGCCGTCGACTTCGTGCACGGCGACACCGAAGAGATGTTCGCCACCGGGGCACTGCACATCACTCCGGCCGAGCGCCGGGTGATCGCCGCTGACGGCCGGCCGCACCGCGCCCTCTACGCGCTGGGCATCCCGACCGAGCGGGTGTGCTGGTTCACCCAGATCGGCAACGGCCGGCCGGGTGTGCACACCTCCTTCTCCAGGGATGCCGACGTGATAGCACTCAGCGTGCTGCGCCGGGCCGCGTCCAACACCTTCCAGTGATCGGGGACAAGTTGTCCGGGCACGACGATGCGTACCAGGAGTTCCGCGCCGCACGGGACCTCCTTCTGCACCACGCCAACGACCAGGACGCCGCGCGCAAGGCGTTCCGCTGGCCGCGGCCACGGCACTTCAACTGGGCGACCGACTGGTTCGACCGGATCGCCGAGGGCAACGACCGGGTGGCGCTGCGCATCGTCGGACAGGGGGAGCTGACCTTCCAGGAGCTCTCCCGGCGTTCCGACCGGGTCGCCGGCTGGCTGCTGTCGCAGGGCATCCGCCGGGGCGACGTGGTGATGCTGCTGATGGACAACCGGATCGAGCTGTGGGAGCTGATGCTCGCCCTGATCAAGGTCAGGGCCGTTGTCGCACCCGCCTTCATCACCATCTCGCCCGAGGAGCTGCGCACCAGGATCGGCAGGGCCGGAGCCCGGCATGTCATCGCCGACCACCGGATCGTGCCGGGGCTCGCCGTGGACGGGCTCGGGACCCGGATCATCGTGGGCGGGGAGCACGAGGGCTGGACCGACTTCGCCACCTCGGCCGAGCACGAGGGCGGCTTCGTGCCGGAAGGCCCCACCGAGGCCGACGAGCCGCTGTTCTACTACTTCACCTCCGGCTCCACCTCGCGGCCGAAGCTGGTGGTGCACACGCACGTCAGCTACGCGATCGGGCATCTGGCGAGCATGTACTGGAACGGGCTGAAGCCGGGGGATGTGCACCTCAACGTCTCCGCCCCGGCCTGGGCGAAGTACCCGTGGAGCTCGCTGTTCGGGCCCTGGAACGCCGAGGCCACCGTGGTGTCCATGGACAACGCCGACGCGACCCCGCAGCGGCTGCTGGAGGTACTGGGGACCGGGACGGTCACCAGCTTCTGCGCGCCGCCCAGCATCTGGCGGGCACTGATCCAGACCGGGTTGCCGGACGGCCTGCCCGGGTTGCGGCACGCGGTCAGCGTCGGTGAACCGCTCATGGGTGACGTGGTCGAACAGGTCCGCAGACTGGCCGGGGTGACCGTCCGCAACGGGTTCGGACAGTCCGAGGTCACCGCCATGGCCGGGGTCACCGCCTCCTCCCCGGCGGACCCGGTGTCCATGGGCTACCCGCTGCCGGGCTACGAGCTGGTGGTGGTCAGGCCCGGCACCGACGAGCCGGCCCAGGAGGGCGAACTGTGCCTGGACCTGGCCAATGAGCCCGTCGGCATGATGCGCGGCTACCTCGACCCGGAGGACAACGCCACCAGCCATACCCCGTGCGGCCTCTACCGGACCGGTGACCTCGCCCGATGGGACGGCGACGGTTCCCTGGTCTACCTCGGGCGCCGCAAGGACGTGTTCGAGGGACCGGACGGGGCGCTGATCGCTCCCCTCGAACTGGAACACGTACTGGTGCTGCACCCCGCCGTCGCCGAACTGTCCGTGGTACCGGTGTCCGAGGACACGGCACAGGTACCCAAGGCGTACGTCGTGCTCAGCGCCGGCTGGAACGCCAGCCGTGCCACCGCCGAAGTGCTCTTCGCGCACCTGCACAAACAGCTGCCCGCGCCCAAGCTCGTGCGGTTCCTGGAGTTCGTGGACGACCTGCCCCGCACCGAATCGGGCAAGGTCCAGCGCGAGGCCGTCCGACGGCTGCGCAGGTCCCGCAACGTCGAGTTCGCCGCCGGTCCGCCGACCGCCCTGGCGTAGCCCCGGCGTCGCGTCCGGCCGGCTTCTTGAGGTGGTCCGGCCGAGCCGGCCGCCCTCGCAGGGGCGCATCTCCGCCGAACTCGCGTGGGCGGAAGGAAAGTAGCACGGACTGCGGACGTCATAAGCGCCGACGGCTTCGCCTGACTTTCACTCACCACTCGGCCGGAAATTCGGTGTTGGGCTCGATATCCGCGCCTCGGCTGCGGGATTCCAGGATGCAGATGGCGAAATGAGAGCGCGACGCCTGAAATATGACCGGGCGGGGCGGGGAAGCCGGAATTCAGAGAGCGACCGCCGGCCACGTTGTGTGCACGGAAAGACGGCAGATTTCGCTTAACATTCAGACTTTTCCCGTTTGATTTCGACTCGTGTCGCGGCGTAGCGTGGGAAGTGGTCCGGCTGGACAGCTGGATGACCAATCAGAGAACCAAGGAGGCACGATGAGCTTCCGAAGCGTATTCCCCCGTAGGCATGGCGACGACTGGGACTACTACGGCGGCCGAGGCGGATACGGTCGTGGACGTGGCGGCGGCTATGGTCGTGGACGCGGCTTCGGCCGTGGACGCGGCTTTGGTCGAGGCGGCGGTTTCGGCCGAGGTGGCGGTTTCGGCCGCGGAGGCCGTTTCTAGCAGCCCCACGGGTCAACTTCGAGGCTGGTCCCCACTCATGAGGGCTGGCCTCGAAGGTGCTGTGAGAGGGAAATGCCGATCGCGCCGATTCACGTTCGCGCTCTCGCCCCCCAGAACGGCTGGTCTTCAGCGGCTCATTGAGCCGACGGATCGCCCCGACGCTCCGGACGATATTCCGGTCGGCGTTCCGAGTATCCGGGCAAGGACCAAGGGAAACGCTGCGTGAGGCACATTGGGTCACACGCAGCGCGCTTCCGGGCCTTCCCTGCCCGTGGTATCCAGTATTCCCGTCGACGGCTTGCATCGCAATCGCAGCTGTGCAACGCGCTTTTTGTGCAATCCTCGCGGCGACCGTGTGCGCGGACCTGAGCAGACGGCCGCATTCATTCACATGCATTATTCATGTAGCGCGATACATGATCGTGTGAGGTAAAGTGAAAGCGTGACCTCGGTCCACTCCACCGCCACCGGCGCCGCCACCTGGTCGTGCTGACGGAGGCGGGAAGGCGGCGGCTGCGCGCCGCGACCGCCGCGCAGCAGGCGGTGGAAGGCGAGCTCTTCCGTTCGCTGACCGACGCGCAGCGCTCGCTGCTGACGCGGCTCCTCGTTCTGGTGCGCGACGACCTGACCGACGGCGACGCGCACTGCGTCGCCCCTGCATCACCACGGACGCCCCCGCACTCACCATGGTGACGATGCCGTCACGTGTGGCGAGCGCGGGGGCGGTACGCAGAAGCGGCGTTCTTGCCGCCCGGCGTGCGGTGGCGTCGTATCGGCTAGCGGGTGACGTGGATGGTCAGCGGCGCGGATACGCGGTCCGTCCTCGGGTGCTGGTGGTGCGCGTCGGTCGCGTACAGCACCGAACGGAACTGCAGCTCGCCCGTCCGGGCAGCCTTGACGTTCACGCGCACATCGGAGCCGAAGTCCTGCTTCACCGTGTGCCACTTGCTCCAGTGGCCGGGCTTGCCGGACCGCTGCTGTATGACGAGCGTGGTGTGCCACTCGGCATCGCTGTCGCCCTGGCCGTGCACCTTCACGACCTGGCCGACATGCACCGTGTGCGGAGTGGCCTCGATCGAGATGTCGCTCTTCGCGAACGCCGGGGATGTCGCCAGTGCCGCCGAGGCCACACCCAGCGAACCAATCACAGCTAACCGCTTCAGGCCGTTCTTCATGCCATGTCTCCTTGAATGCCTACGTTCCCCATGCGCCAACTAGGGCTGAGAATCCCTAATTGGCGCGCTTTCAAGGAGATAGAGGCGCTTTCGGGGCAGGAGGTTGATTCCCGATGGTCACTACTTCGGCACGGTGGCCGCCCCGCTCGCGGCACTCCTCACGGCCCGGCAGGAATCCCGGCAGGACGAGCCGGTGCGGCGCAGGGGATACCGGGCGAGTGGCGTGGCCGGGGCAGGGTCAGCCGGGAACGATCAGGTCGATGCCGTAGGCCGCGACCGCGAGGCAGGCGGCGAAGCACAGCACGGCCGTGGCGGTCGCCACCTTCCGGTGCCGGCCTCTGGGTGCCTCGGGGGCGGGCTCCCCGTGTCCGGTGCGGGCCCATGCGGCCACTCCGAGCGAGAACATCACGACCACCACCACGGTGACCCCGAGGCTGACACCGAAGACCCCGGCGAGAGTGCCCCAGTCGATGTTCATCCCCTTGCCCCTTCCTCCGCTCTTCTCTCCGGACCTTCCCCGAAGAGGGCCGGCCCGGACGGGTCGGTTCAGGCCGCCGACTTGACAGTGGGCTTCGTGGCGGGGGCCGGCACCTCATTGACGTTCTCCGCGCTCACCGGACGACGGCGCGAGAGCACGTAGAAGCCCGCCGCGGCAGCCAGCGCGACGCCCGCGACCAGGGCCACCCCCATGGTGCCCTGATCGGCCACCCACGCGGCCAGGCCTCCCACGACCGCCGCGGCCGGCAGCGTCAGCAGCCAGGACACCGCAATCCGCCCGGCGACGCCCCAGCGCACATGTGCCAGCTTGCGGCCCAGCCCCGCACCGAGGATGCTGCCCGTGCACACCTGGGTGGTCGACAGGGCGAAGCCCATGTGCGAGGAGGCAAGGATCACCGCGGTCGCGCTGGTCTCGGCGGCGAAGCCCTGCGGGGCCTGGATGTCGGTGAGTCCTCTGCCCATGGTCCGGATGATCCGCCAGCCGCCCACGTAGGTGCCCAGGGAGATCGCCAGGCCCGCGCTCAGCACCACCCACCAGGGCGGCCCCGCGCCATGGGCGAGCACCCCGCTGGAGATGAGGGCGAGGGTGATGACCCCCATCGTCTTCTGGGCGTCGTTGGTGCCGTGCGCCAGCGCCACCAAGGACGCCGACCCGATCTGCCCCAGACGAAAGCCTTTCCCGGCGGCGCGTGCCGACGTCCGCCGGGTGATCACATAGGCGAGGTAGGTGGCCAGCAGCGCCACCACGCAGGCCACCACCGGCGAGGCCACCGCGGGAATCACGATCTTCTCGATGATCGTGCCGAAGCGCACCGCGGAACCTCCGGCCCCCACCCACACCGCGCCGATCAACCCGCCGAACAGGGCGTGGGACGAGCTGGAGGGCAGCCCGAGGAGCCAGGTGACGAGGTTCCACAGGATCGCCCCGATCAGCCCGGCGAAGATCATCACCAGGGACACTGCGCTGTCCTGGACGATGCCGCCCGAGATCGTCTTGGCCACCTCGGTGGAGAGGAAGGCTCCGCCCAGATTGAGCAGACCCGCGACGGCGACGGCGACCTTGGGGCTCAGTGCCCCGGTGGCGATGGAGGTGGCCATCGAGTTGGCGGTGTCGTGGAATCCGTTGGTGAAGTCGAAGGCAAGGGCCGTAAGGATCACGGCCACCAGCAGGAAGGAGACAGATGCCATCCCGGTCCTCCACATCGAGGGCGGTCCGGCCGCGCGGGCCCTACGGAACCATCTGTGCGAACCGCCGTCCCTCTCCCACGCTAAGCGCCGCTCCGAATCGTCGCCAATGCGGCGGCGCGGTCCGGTCGGTGGCGCGGTCCGGTCGGTGGCGGCCGGCTGCGGCAGCGCCGTGCCGGACCCGGTGGCGGACGCCGAGCGGTAGGACGACCTCGGAGCGCCGCGCCACCTCGCCATGGGCAGCCCGGGGCCGAGTCGCGCCATGAGGGACGAACGCCGGTTGCTCCCCGTCAACCGGCCGCTCGTATGTCCTCGTCAGACCGTTGCGGATGAGCGGTCAGAACCCCACAGACCGCTCACGGTCGTCAGCTGCTCCGGTCCGACCAGCCGTGCGGCCAGCGCGAGCCCCGCCTCATGGGCCTCGGCGCCCGCGTACGTCTGACTCGCGTCGGTGACGATCCGCGGCCTGAAGCCCCGTTCGAAGGCGTCGACGGCCGTCTTCAGTACGCACATCTCCGTCGCAATCCCGCAGATCACGAACTCCGTCCACGTACGGAGCCGGACCAGCTTGTCCAGTTCCCCGGTGAACGCGGAGTACTGCACCTTGTCCACCACGGCTACCGAGCGGGCCGCGTGGTCCGTGAGTGGTGCGATCAGCTCGTTCTCCGGAGGCGAGCGAAAACCGGTCCAGTGCATGAGCCGTTCGTAGGGTGAACCCGGCGGGTTGAGGAACCGGGTGAAGACGACATCCCGCCCGGTGCGCTCCCAGCGCTCGACCAGGTCGACCACGGTGGGCACGACGGGGGCCGTCTCCGGGGTGATGAACCCGTTCTGCATGTCGACGACCACCAGGACTTCGGTCATCCCCGCACCTCGGTGCTCTCGCCGGCCAGCCACTTCTGCCATGCGGGGGCGCGGTGGGCAGGCCCCGGCCGCATCGACGTCCCCACCCAGGACCGCACCGGCCTGATGCCGTGCAGTGCGTTCACCAGCCACACCTCTTTGCCTTCCAGCTCTTCCACCGGTACCTGTCGCTGCCCGATCGGAACACCGAGCCGCGCGGCCCGTTCCTGGATCACCGCCGTGGTGACGCCGCCCAGCACGGGCAGTTCCGGGGACGGAACGCAGAGCCGGTCCCCGTCCCACCACAGCACGCTCGCAAACCCGGCTTCCAGGACCACGCCCGACTCCGTGGTGAGCAGTGCTTCCTGCGCGCCCCTTTCCGCCGCCCGCCCGCGCAGCGCGCCGAGTGCGTCGAGGTCGGGTCCCTTCAGACGCGCGGCCGTCCTGGGATCGGCGGTGTCCGACACCCACACGCTCACCGTCCCGCTCCGTGCCGGTGACGGCCGGACCCGCACACGCAGCTCGACCGGCTCCTCGGCGGACAGCTCCACGCGCGGGAACCAGTCGCCGGCCCGGGGGAGCTGGCCGAGGGCAGCCTGCCAGAACGCCGACGAGGTCTCCTGGGACACACTCCCCACTTCGGCACAGCCCCGCAGGAATCGTTGCCGGTGCAGGTCGATGCGGCGCACACGGCCGTCGCTGAGCAGCCAGGAATCGGCCAGGGACAACCGGGTCCGTGTCGTGGGGGCCGTCGGGTCCGCCGGCAGCAGGGAACCATCCCGCCAGAGGAACAGCTGGTCCCCTCCCGGGGGCGGGCCCACGTCGCTCACCACTTCCCGCTTCTGAGGATGTGCCTGCGCAGCTTCCCGTTGGGTGTGCGGGGGAGTGCGTCCACCAAGTGCACGATGCGCGGGACCTTGTGGGGCGCGAGCCTGTTCCGCGCCAGGGCGACGAGCTCGGCCGGCAGGGAATCAGGCCGGCCGGCCGGGCCCCCGGGTACGACGAAGGCGTGCAGCTGGGTGATGCCCTGGGTGTCCGCGAGCACGGCCACGCCGACTTCCTTCACCGCGGAATGATCGCCCAGCACGGCCTCCACTTCCAGCGGGGAGATGGTCACGCCGCCGACCATTTCCATGTCATCGGCGCGACCGGTGTGCCGGTAGGACCCGTCCTTGCCCCGCACCACGCGGTCGTGGGTGGCGAGCCAGCCGTCCACCAGCGTCCGAGCCGTGTCCTGGGGGCGGTTGAGGTATTCCGCCATCACCGTGGGACCGCTGACCCACAGGTCACCCTCGACCTCGTCGGCAACCGGATTGCCCGCCTTGTCACGCACATCGAGCCGGTACCCGGGGACGGTGCGGCCGATCGTACCGGGCAGGCAGAAGTCCACCCCGTTGGAACAGAACGCGTGGCCGACCTCGGTCGAGCCGAGTTGGTCCAGCACCGGTGCGGACAGGAACTCGGAGATCCGGCGGCCCAGGCCCGGACGCAGGTTCTCGCCCGCCGACACGGCGGCCCGAACGGTGGCGAACGCCGAGGGGTCACCGCTGCTGATCAGGTGGGCGTACGCGGACGGTACGGCGTAGAGCAGGGTGACGCCGTGGCATGCGATCGCGTCACGCACCGCCCCCGGCGTCTGCCGGTCGCCGAGCAGTACGACGGAGGAACCGGTGTACAGCGGGAAGGCGAAGGCGTTCCCGAACCCGTAGGCGTAGAACAGCTTCGACAGGGACAGACCGACGTCGTCCGGACCGATGTGGAAGACCTCTTCGCCCACCGCCCGCGCATAGACGGCCACGTCCTGGTGGCGGTGCGGCACCCCCTTGGGGACGCCGGTGGTCCCCGACGTGTACTGCACATAGAGACGCGCGTCGGAGCTGAGCGGCCGGGGCTCGGTGGCCGCTGCGTGTGCGGCCGCCGTCATCAGCGTCTCGATGTCCAGCACGGCGGTGCCGTCGAAGCCGCCGGCCCGTTGTGCCGTGGTCACCACCAACGCTGCCTTGCAGTCGTCGACGATGAACCGGTGACCGTCGGCGGTCAGATCGGGATTGACGAGGACGGCGGTCGCGCCGAGGACCGCGGTGCCGAGGAACGCGGTGATCCACCCGATCCCGTCGGGCAGCGCGACCACCACGTGGTCGCCCGGCCGGACCCCGTGATCCGCCAGGACCGTCGCCGCCCCGGCGGCCGACTCGTGCACCTGCCCATGGGTCCAGGTGCGTTCGGCGGTGTGTACGGCGGGGCGGTCGAGCCAGCCCGATCGCGCGGCCCGCTCGGCCAGGTCGGCAGCTATGTTCACCATTGTGCAGTCCTTGTCGGTCCGGCGCCCGGCAGCTCCACCGGCTGCTCGGCCGCAGAGAACAGCGCACGGAGCGGCGCCGCGGCCTTGAGCAGCACCTCCGCGTACTCCTCTTCCGGGTCGGAATCCAGCACGATCGCTCCGCCGGCGCCGAGGTGCATCATTCCGTCGGCGAAGACCGCCGTGCGGATGACGATGTTCAGATCTGCCGTGCCGTTGCAGGACAGGTAGCCCAGCGTCCCCGAGTAGACACCGCGGGCCTGTGTCTCCAGCCCGTCGATGATCTCCATGGTCCGCAGCTTCGGAGCCCCGGTCATGGAACCGCCGGGGAAGCAGGCGCGCACACAGTCCACCGCGTCAGCCCCCGGCCGGAGCTTGCCCCGGACCGTCGAGACGAGCTGGTGGACCGTCGGGTAGCTCTCGACCGCCATGAGTTTGGGCACGTGGACACTGCCCACCTCACAGACCTGTCCGAGGTCGTTGCGCAGCAGGTCGACGATCATGAGGTTCTCGGCGCGCGTCTTGGCGCTGTTGGCCAGTTCGCGCTTGAGTTCGGTGTCCTCCGAGGGCACGGCATGCCGTGGGGCCGTACCCTTGATGGGCTTGGACTCCAGGATCCGCTGCCGGTCCAGCTTCAGGAACCGCTCGGGTGACGAACTCGCGATCTCCACGTCGCCCAGCCGCAGGAAGGCGGCATACGGTGCCGGGTTGTACCGGCGCAGCCGCCGGTAGAAGTCGAAGGCGTCATCGACGGCAGGGAGCTCGGCGGCGGTGGTCAGGCAGATTTCGTAGCTCTCGCCCGCCACGAGTGCGTCCTTGCACCGTGCGATGTCTTCCAGGTACTGCTTCCGGTCCCGGACCAGCCACGGCTCGACCAGTGCCTCGTTCGTGATCTCCGTGGTCACCAACCGCACCGGTTCGGCGGGCGGAAGTTCGCGCAGGGATGTGAGGGTGTCGTCGAGCCAGTGGTTGGCGGACAACTCGCCCTCCACGCTGTTCTCGGCGAGGCACAGCAGGTAGGTCAGACATTCGTGGTGGTCCACGACGACGAGCCGGTCGGCGAACAGCCAACTGGCGTCCGGTGTGCGGGCCTGGTAGCGGTTGGGCGAACCAAGGCTGCCCTTGAGTTCGTAACCGAAGTAGCCCACGTAGCCGCAGGCGAAGTCGAACGGCAGCCCGGCCCGGTCGGTCCGGCGCTGCTGGAGCTGGTCCTGAAGGTAGTCGAAGACGTTGCCGGGGATGCGGCGGGGGAGTTGGCCCTGCCGTTCGACGTGCACCACGTCCTCGGCGCTGTCATAGCGCACGAACTCGGACAGCGGGCCGCTGCCGTCGCCGAGGAAGGAGAAACGGCCACGCCCGGGGTCGGTCTGGGCGCTGTCCAGCCAGAAGGCCCGTGAGGAGTCGGCGAACAGCTGGGAGAAGGCCGATTCGGTGTCCACGGTGGACTCGAAGAGGCTGACGTGCAGTCGGTACTTCGGGTTGTGCACAAGGGCCTCGACGTCCGCCGGGGCGGGGCGTGGCCGGCTGGTGACCTGCACCGGCCGCGGCCGGCGTTCGAGGGTGAGGTCCCGGAAGTTGGCGATGAGCTCCGGTCCGAATTCGCTGGCTATCGACTCGGGGTGGAACTGGACCCCCCACAGCGGCCGGTGCCGGTGCCTGAGCGCCATCAGTACGCCGTCCTCGGACCAGCCCATGCCTTCGAGTTCGTCGGGCAACGGTTCCCGCACGCACAGCGAGTGGTACCGCACCGCGGTGAAGTGCTGCGGCAGCCCACGGAAGAGATCCCGCCCGTCGTGACGGACGGTGGTCAGATGGCCGTGTTTGGGGGCCGGAGCGGGCACCACCTCCGCCTGCGAGCCGAGTGCGATCCCCTGGTGCCCGAGGCACACGCCCAGCACCGGCACGGTCGCCTCGGCCAGAACGCGCGCGGAGATGCCGAAATCCCGTTCCCTGCCCGGGTGTCCGGGACCCGGGGAGATGACCACGTTGTCGAACGTGTCCCAGGCCGGCGCGCCGCTTTCGGGAACGTCGTTGCGCACCACCGTCGGCTCCTCGCCGTTGACGACGGCGAGGAGCTGGAACAGGTTGTACGTATAGGAGTCGTAATTGTCGATCAGCAGAGTCCTCATCGAGGCTGCTCCTCCCGAGCCAAGGGCCCGCCGTTTCGCATCAGTGACGGGCGGCCAGATCCGCCACCGCTTCGGTCACCTGCATCGCCTGTGTGTCGTTGAGACGGGGATCGCACAGCGACCGGTAGCCGAGTGTCACGCCCGCTTCGTTGTCCGGGCCGCCAGGGCCGACGCACTCGGTCACCCGGTCCCCGGTGACCTCGAGATGCACTCCGCCGGGCCACTGACCCGCGCGTCCCAGCACCTCGAAGAAGCCGGTGAGTTCGTCGAGTATGTCCTTGGTGTACCGGGTCTTGATCCCGTGGGAGGTGACGACCGTGTTGCCGTGCATGGGATCGCAGACCCATGTCACCGGGTGGCCTGAACGGCGCGTCACGTCGACGAGTTCCGGGAGCCGTTCCCGTACCCGCCGAGCGCCGAGCCGGACGACCAACGTGAGCCGCCCGGGCCGCCGGTGCGGATCGAGCCGTTCGCACAGCTCCAGCACGTCCTCGTCGCGGATGCCGGCGCCGACCTTGCATGCGACAGGATTGCTCACGGACGCCAGCAGGGCCACATGAGCCCCGTCGGGCTGCCTGGTCCGCTCGCCGATCCACGGCAGGTGCGTCGACCCGGCGAACCACTCGCCCGTGACCGGGTCGAAGCGGGTGAGGGGTTCCTCGTAGTCGAGTACCAGGGCCTCGTGACTCACCCACAAGCGGTCCCGCCCCGACGCGGCGTCGAGCCGGTGCAACCGGTCCAGCACCATGCGAGCGGTCTGGTACGCGGCGAGCATGCGGAAGGGGTCGGAGCGCCTGCTCCGGACGTCGGGCTCGGACCCGTTGACCAGCAGACCACGGAAGATCGGCAACACCGTGCCGTCCACCGTCTCCACGGGCTGCGACCGGGGTTTGGCGAACTGGCCCGCCATCCGCCCGATGGTCAGTGCGGGGAGCTTCAGCCGGTCCGTGACGGTGTCGGCCATCCTGCCGATCAGCCGGTGATCGCTCTCGGCGCCGCGCACCGCATGCCTGCCGAAGGGCTCCGCGCAGGCACCTGCCTGCAGCAGGAATGCCTCGCCACGCTGCACTTGAGCCATGCGTGGGAGCAAGTCTCCGGCCTCGTCGGCGCCGACCAGGGCCGGCAGCGCCGACAACCGCCGGCGGACGGCAAGGGCGGTGACCGGGTCCGGCCAGTCGGGCTGCTGGGCGGCGGGCAGGGAGCCGGCGGTGGGCGACGTCTTTAACGTGGTCCTTTCCCGTGCAAGGGACCGTTGTTCTCCGATGCGGGTCGAGATCGGCATAAGGCGTGCCACTATTCCCCTCTTCCTGCGTATGAGCCTTGTGACGCAGGCCAAGATTATTGGAACACCCCGTTCAATCCGGATTCAAGTAGGTACCTTGAGGTACGCGAAAGGTGCGAGAGGCCTCACGCGAGGGCACTCAATTAAGGGCGCGAGGGCACTCGTTAAGGACGCGCGGGCACGCGTGAAAGGCCGGATGACCTCCCAACCGGGCGCCGGCGCCGCCCGGTTCGGCCGAGGCCAACGCACCTTGAGGTACGTAGTTGTGCGGCTTCGCTGACGCGGGGTACTTTTCTCACGTATAGCGTCCGCAATTGCGGAATTCCCCGTCGCACGCAGGCCACCGCTTGCATGGCGTTCCCAGGCCAGCGACCAGCGAACTTTCCAGGAGGACGGCAGATGTGCGGTGTCGCCGGATGGGTCAGTTTTCGTCAGGACCTCTCGCATGAGGAGAATATTCTCGCGGGAATGACCAACTCCATGACCTGTCGCGGCCCCGACGCTTCCGGGCAGTGGCTGTCGCGGCACGCGGCCCTCGGGCACCGCCGGTTGTCGATCATCGATCTTCCGGGTGGGACACAGCCCATGACGGTGGATACGCCCCAAGGGCCCGTCACCATGAGCTACAGCGGCGAGACCTACAATTTCGTCGAGCTCCGCGATGAACTGCGCAAACGCGGTCACACCTTCCGGACCAGGAGCGACACCGAGGTCGTGCTGCGCGGATACCTCGAATGGGGTGCCGCCATTGCGGAACGCATGGTGGGAATGTGCGCCATCGCGGTGTGGGATTCCCGGTACGAGCGGCTCACGCTGATCAGGGACCGCATGGGAACGAAGCCCATGCACTACTACCGGACCAAGGACGGCCTGCTCTTCGGCTCCGAACCCAAGGCGATTCTCGCGCATCCGGACGTCAAGCCTGTCGTGGACGCGGAGGGAATGCGTCAGCTCTTCAGCTTCTTCACGTCGTCCGAGAACGCGGTATGGGCCGGCATGAAGGTGATGACGCCCGGGACGGTCATCGAGTTCGACCGCAACGGGCTGCGTGAGCACACCTACTGGCAGCTGTCCGCCGAGGAGCACACCGACGACCTGGACACCACGGTGGCCCGGGTGCGGCAGATGGTGGAAGACAACGTGCGGCACGAGCTGGTCGCCGATGTGCCGCTGGGCCTCCTGCTCTCCGGTGGTCTCGACTCCAGTGCCCTGGCGGGAATCGCCAGCCGGCACCTGACCGCCAAGGGGGACCGGGCCCGTACCTTCTCGGTGGACTTCCCCGGCCAGAGCGAGAACTTCCAGCCCCATGAGATGGCCGACTCCGCCGACGCGCCGTACGCCAAGGAAATGGCCGCGCACATCGGTTCCGAGCACCACGACATCGTGCTCGACCACCGCAGGCTGTCCGACCCCGACCTCCGGCGCTCCGTCGTGGCGGCATGGGACCTTCCCTGGGGCATGGGCGATATCAACGGCTCGATGTATCTGCTGTTCAAGGCCGTGCGTGAGCATGTGACCGTGGCGCTCAGCGGCGAGGCCGCCGACGAGATCTTCGCCGGCCACGTGTGGCATCAGTCGAAGGCCGCCAGGTACGGCAGCACCTTCCCGTGGCACACCACCTGGCTCAAGCGGGTCGACTGCTCCGCCTACCTGACAGGCGACTTCCGGACCGCTCTGGACTCCGAGGCCTACACGGCCGACCGCTTCCAGGAGGCCACCGCGCGCGTGCCGTACCTGGACGGCGAGGACGAGGAACAGCGGATGTACCGGCGGTCGCTGCACCTGGGACTCAACCACTTCATGCGGGTGCTGGAGGACCGCGTCGACCGGATGGCGATGGCGGTGGGCCTGGAGACCCGGGTGCCGTTCTGCGACTACCGCCTGGCCCAGTACCTGTACAACGTGCCGTGGACGATGCAGACCTTCGACGGCAGGGAGAAGAGCCTGCTGCGCGCCTCGGTCAAGGATGTGGTGACCCGGTCGGTGGTGGAGCGCCGCAAGAGCCCCTACCCGTCCACCCAGGACACGCTGTACGTCGGCGCACTGCAGGAGCAGGTCAAGATCCTGCTCAAGGAGCCGAGCAGCCCGGTCTTCGATCTGTTCGACCGGGCCAAGCTCGCCGAGGCGGCCGAGCTGTCGCCGCAGCAGATCGCCGGCGCCCCGCGAGCGGCCTTCGAGAAGGTCCTGGACCTCGCCGTGTGGTTCGAGATCCGCAACCCGGAACTGCGGTACTGAGCGTACGGAGGAGTACCGTGAGCGACGAGCTCAGCCTGACCCGGGGCTACAACCTGCTCCGGATGAACGCGGACACCGAGAACCGTGAGGCCACCTTCACCCTGGGGGGCCGCGAGTACGAGCTGCTGGAGGGGGTCTTCTCGCCGACCCTTTGCCCGTCCACGGAGATCTACGCACAGTGGCTTCCCTACCCGGCGGACGGCAGTTTCCTGGAGATCGGAGCAGGAGCCGGCGTGATCTCCGTGACCGCGGCCCTCAGCGGTTGCGCCCGGGTGACCGCGCTGGACATCAACGAGAGGGCTGTGGAGAACACCCGCCGGAATGTGGCACGGCACGGTGTCGCCGACCGGGTGCAGGTGCTGCACAGCGACATGTATTCCGCACTGGAGGGCCGGGCGCGCTTCGACCTGGTGTTCTGGAGTTCCAGCTTCATCGAACCGTCGACGGACTTTGCGCACGAGACTCCGCTGCACCATGCGATATTCGATCCCGGATACGTCATGCACCAGGAGTTCTTGCGGTCGGCGGCCGACCATCTCGAACCCGGCGGCCGGCTCCTGCTCGGTTACAGCAACATGGGAAATCGCGAACTCCTCACCGAGGTTGCCGGCAACGCAGGACTGCGGTTCGAGCAGCTGCACGCGGCGCAGCACCCTCAGCTCGCCGATGTCGAATACCAGTTGCTCGAGTTTCATACGGCAGATCGGTCTGCGAGCTGAAGGAAGAATGGAGACGGGGCGCATCCAGTGAACCGAACAGAAGAATCCGGCTACCGTTCACTCTTCGAACAGTGGGATAACCGGTCCTGGGTGCGCTCGAAACCGCGCAGGAACGGAGCGTTCGCGAGCGGACTGCACTACTTTTCCCCCGACCTGTGCCCGCTGCTCGCTCACCCCGAGGTTCGGGCAGCCCCGGAACAGGTCCGGGAGGAGATTCTGGTGCACTCCCTCTACGTGTACCTGGAGTTCACGGTTCAGCTGGAACTCGGCCCGGTGAACGAGACCTGCCTGATGTTGCACTCACCGGACTTCTGCCCGTGGCTGCCCGCCCAGATGAAGGAGGACCTCCTCCGCATCTACACCGACGAGGCAGCGCACGCGGAGATGTCGCACACCCTGCTGACGACGGTCCGGGATCACACCGGTGTGGAACCGATTCCCCACACGCCGTTCTTCCTGCAGGAACTCTCCCGCCTGTACGCGGCGGAACTTCCGGTGTACCGGCCCCTGGTGAAGCTGTTCTTCTCCATCGTGTCCGAGACGCTGATCACCGGGAGTCTGACCAAGCTGCCGAAGGATCCCTCGGTGCAGCAGGCGGTACGGGAACTGGCCGCCGATCACGCGACGGACGAGGGTCTGCACCATGCCTACTTCCGACGTCTGTTCAAGTCGCTCTGGCCGAAGATGCCGGCGCCGCTCCAGAGCAAGATCGGGGCCATTCTGCCCGAGATCATTCTGGCGTTTCTGCGACCTGACGAAGTGGCGATGACGCGCATGCTCGCCGGGTACCCCGACATCTTCGGAGAGCCGGCGCGCGTGGTGGCCGAGACCGTGGAATTGCCACGGGTCCGCCAAAGCCTTGTCGACAATGCGACCCCCACACTGAGGATGCTGGCCCAGGAAGGTGCGTTCTCCGACCCGGCGATCTCCGCAGCGTTCGACAAGCACGGTCTGCGTCAGAGCGCATGACCCATCGACTGCGGGCATGCGGAGTCGGGCAGGTGGCCCTTCGTGCCGGCAGGCGCTTCGCCGCCCCGACCCGCAGAGGCAGGAGACCGTGGTGATCAACGACTACATACTCGCCCTACTGTCCGCACCGCCGGCGAACGCCACGGAGTTCACCAACCAGAACCCGGCGTTGTGGAGCGACAATTTGCGCAGGTGGCTTGACCGCGCCGCCGAATTGGACCACAGTTTCCGCTTCGACGAACCCGTACCGGATCAGGACAGCCGACGGCTCAGCCTGAGGACCCGCCTGCCCATAGCGTCCACCACGGACTTCGTGTTCCACACGTCGGCCGGCTTCGACAGACTCACTCCCCCTCGCGCCTGCCGGGCAGACTGTGACCTCGTTGTCCATTTCCTGTGCGTGGCGGATCGGCCCGCTGCACCGCAGCCGCGGGAACAACCCTGCACACCGTGGGCCGGTCGCCAGGGCCTCCTCGTCGTGGAGCCCCCGTGGGCGGCAGCCGTGCTCATCGCGCACTCGCCCCCGTTGTTCTGGGGCGCCTCGGCGCGCGAGGAGAACAGATCGCTGCTGGACAGTACGCGTCCCGGCACCGGAGGCGCAGGAGAACCGTGAATCGTGTCCACTTCATTTGTGACAACAATCTGAATCCTTGTGATGGCGTGAGTACCCGACCCTGGATAGTGGACGACGCGCTGTGGGTGCTGATCGAGCCGATACTGCCGCCGTGGCCCGAGCGGTCGCCAGGGCCACGGCCGGTGGCCGACCGGCTCTGTCTGCAAGGCATCCTGTACGTCCTCCACCACGACATCGCCTGGCAACTACTGCCTCCGGAGCTGGGGTTCGGCTCCGGACAGACCTGCTGGCGCCGCCTGGAACGCTGGCAGCAGGCCGGTATCTTCGAGCAACTGCGCTGCATTCTGCTCGCCGAACTGCACGCCGCCGGCCAACTCGACTGGTCACGGGCCTTCGTGGACAGCTCCCACCTCCGGGCGAAAGAGGGCGTGGCGACATCGGTCCGCCGCCGGTCGGCCGGCGCGCGACGGGCGGCACCCACCCCCTGATGGCGATCGGCCGGCCTGTTGAAGCCTGAACACCCGCGGTTCCGGAGCCCTTTGGCCGGACGGGTGCATCGGCTTGCTGTGGTGGTGGCGACACCGGTCCAGCGGCTGTGCGGCCGCCTTCGCGAGGCCCCCGACGCACTGCTCGGCCTCAGGCGCTACGACTCCCACCCGCACCGCGGCGAACTCCGCAGGCGTCGCCTCTCTCCGGTCACTCCGGTAAGGGCGCCCAGGACAGCAAAGGCACGGGAAATCTCCGCTGCGCCGTCGAGTAGGCCTTTGCTCTGCTCCACTGCTTCAAGCGCCTCGCTGTCCGGTGGGAACCATGCCCAACTCCGCGGCGTCTTAGTCTCTTCGGCCTGCAAGTGACATCTTCCCGCGACACGCCGAGAAAGCCTACTAGTGATCGTGTTACAGGCTCTGCGGAGGTGATAACGTTCCGAACTGTCGGGGGATTCTTCACACTTGGAGCAGGGGCATGCAAGTTTACCCTCAACGTATCCTTCCCGAGGCACGCCATACTGCGCCTGTGGATTGTCCCACCTGGCAATGCATGCAGTCGTCGATGGAGAAATGGACTGACGGCCAGCCCGGGCACGCTTGGAATTTGGCCCGGGAAGCCGCACGCCGTGGAATTCACTGCACGTCCGGTCCGGATGTCCCCCTGCAGGCCCATATATGGATGGCCAGACTGGCCATTGCGCTGCGTCAGAACGGTGAAGCCGAACGCAGCATTGCGGCTGCCGAGCGCTCTGTTGCGCTTGCCGGTAATCACCGGAACCAAGCAGTTCTCGAACTTCTCCGAGCGGCTTTGAACTGGAACCTGGGACGGGTTTCCGTAGCGCTTGAGCAGGCACAGGCCGTCTTGGCGGCTTCTGAGGAGACGGCGAAAAGCTGGAAACCGTACGCCCGTGTTCTCCTGGCCCTGGGTGCACTGAGACGGGCGGACCTGGGCACCGCCGGCGCGTATGTGCGGCAGGCCGCGATGGATTGGGCACTCGGCAACACCTACGGCCCGGCCTGTGCGTGGATGGTGGTGCAGACCACGGAGGCGGAACACGGGGCGGAGGCCGCCGCCCCCCTCGTGGAGCAGGTCATCTCACCTGGCCAGGACCGCGAAAGGCTCCTGCTGGCGGACCCGGCGGCCGCAGCGTGGCTGGCACGCTTCATGGTTCGCCGCGATGGGAGAAGCGCCGAAGCGATCGCGGTCACCGCCCGGACGCTCTCCACTCGCAGCGGGGATCTGCCCGCGCTGGAGGCAGCCGCCCGCCATGCCGAAGGGCTTGTCCGCCGCAGCGGCGCGGATCTGCACTTCGCCGCCGACCATCACCCCGATCCATGGGCCGCCGCCTCCGCACGGGAGGACCTCGGAGTGCTGCTCGCCGCGCAAGGGTCCTCGAAGCAGGCCATCACGGTGCTGGAACGCGCCGTGTCCGGGTATCTCACCGCACAGTCCCCCCGGGACGTTGCCCGGCTCAAGCGCAGGCTCCACCGGCTCGGCCGCAGCTGCGACCACGCGGACCGGCCCGAGGAACCCGGCGCGGGAATCCTGGGTCTGACGAAAACCGAGACCGCCGTGGCCGAGCTGGTCGCACTGGGACTTTCCAACGCACAGGCCGCCCAGAAGTTATTCATTTCGCGGCACACCGTTGCCCATCACTTGCGAAGCATCTTCAAGAAGCTCCGTATCTCGTCTCGTGTCGAGCTTGCCCGGACCTGGATGGAAAGCTCCCGGTAGAAATCCGGGTCCGGTGCTCCGTCGTGCGCGCACCCTACTCTTTCATGAATTCCATCTCCCGCTTCGCCCAGTCGAAGTCGGTCCGCGCGTTGACTATTTTCTGCTCGTGCTCGTCAAGCCATTCCCTGACGCCGCCCACGAGTTGGAGCAGGGTCATCCCCAGCTCGGTCAGTTCGTATCCGACCAATCTGTCGGTGGAATCCTTCGACGAAGTGAGGGGGCCCCTGACATACCCGTCACGCTGGAGCTTGTGAAGCGTTTCGATGAGCACCTTGTGATTGATTCCTTCGAGCCGCCGGGTGAGCTCGTTGAACCGGCGCTTGCCTCCGTCTAATTCGGCCATCACCTCAAGTGACCACCTTGCAGAAAGGGTGCACAGGACTTCCTTGATGGGAATCTCCGCGCCTTTCTGTATCGGCGCTGGTTCATGGATTGACTGTGTCACTGGGATCACCGCTTATTGCTGTGTCGATCGCTGTTGATCACTTGGGAAGAAGATGTCCGAAGCCAGTCCTCAACGAGACCGGCTGCGATGTCACTGTGCTGCTCCAGCATCGTGAAGTGGTTGCCGGGAACATCCAGCGCGACATGGTCCAAGGTCCAGGAGGTCCGCCACTGATCTGTCTCCGGCGCCGCCTCCTGGACCATCGGCTCCGATGCCCGCAGGAACAAGGTGGGCGCGTCGACGACGGTGGGCTTCCACCCTTGGAACAGCCTCAGATACGCGCCCATCGCGGTCAGGCGGGTGTCGTCGACCGGAACATGTACGTGGTTGCGCTCGAGGATCGCCGAGACCAACGCGGGGGCGATGGCGTCCCGTTCGTCACCTTCGGACAGATCGAGCACGTCCGCCAGCACCACCCCGGCCGGCCCCGTCCCCCGTGCTTCCAGGTGTGCGGCCAGCGCATGCGCCAGAATGCCGCCGGTGGAATGGCCCAACAGCACGAACGGCTCGGCGAGGCGGGCCTCTTCGATCCCCGAGGCCAACGCTTCCAGCACTGCCAGCTGCGTTGCCGGCACCTGCTCATCACGGCTGAAGCCGGGCAGCGGCAGCGCCCACACATCGCGTTCCCCCCGGAACGGAGCGGCCAGGCGGGCGTACTGGTGCGGGCCTGACACTGCCAGCATCGAGGGCACGCAGATCACGGCAGGTCCACGGCCCCCCTCGCCCAGCCGCACAGGACTGCTCGCCACGCCGGTGTGGAAGGCGGGCCTGAACTGCGACATCTCGGTCAGCAGTGCCAGGAACGCTCCCGCCCGGTGGGTGTCGGCGGCCTGCCGGAGCAGCGTGCCCATCACAAAAGCCGGCGCGTCGGGGGCGGGCGCCCGCTCGGTGAGTTCGTTCCGCAGGTGTCGGGCGAGTGCCATCGGTGTGGAGTGGTCGAACAGCGCCGCCGGCGCAAGGCGCAGCCCGGTTGCCGCAGTGAGTCCGTTCCGCAGCTCGACGGTGGTCAGGGAATCGAAGCCCAGCTCAAGGAACTCCCGGTCCGCCGCGACGTCGTGCGCGGGGCCATGTCCCAGAACCACGCGGATGTGGGTGCGCAGCAGGTCCAGCAGAACCAGGTCCTGCTGGTCAGCAGGCTTTCCGGCCAGTTGGTCGGACAGGGACGGCCCCGGCTCGGCCGCGACGGCCCGGCGTCCACGGGAGACGAGCCCCTTGAGCAGGGCGGGCGCCAGGACGTCGGTGTCGTCGGCGCTCCGCACGGTGGCCAGGTCCAGCCGGATGGGCACCATCACCGGTTTGCCCGCCGCCCGTGCCGCGTCGAACAGCGCAAGACCCTCCTCGTCGGACAGCGGCCGCACACCGGAACGCTTCATCCTGCGCATGTCGACTTCCGCGAGGTCGCGGGTCATCGCACCGCTCTGTTCCCAGGGCCCCCAGGCGAGCGAGAGCGCCGGAAGACCGGCTGCGTGGCGCTGCTCCGCCAGCGCGTCCAGCATCGCGTTGGCGGCCGCGTAGCTGCCCTGGCCCGGTCCGCCGAAAATGCCCGCGGCCGAGGAGAACATCACGAACGCGGACAGGTCGAGGTCCCGGGTCAGCTCGTGCAGGTGGAGCGCGCCGTCCACCTTGGGACGCAGGACCCGGTCGAGGTGTTCTTCGGTCAGCGCCGGGATGACAGCGTCGGCCAGCACACCTGCGGTATGCACGACGGCGGTGAGCGGACGGTGCTCGGGCACCGCCCGGAGCACCGCCGACAGCGCCGCCGCATCGGCCACGTCGCAGCGCGCCTGGACGATGTGGCCGCCGAGTGCCGTCAACTGCTCAGCGAGCTCCCGGTCCGGGGCGCTCCTGCTGACGAGCAGCAGGTGACGCACACCGTGCTCGACGATGAGATGCCTGGCCAGCAGCCTGGCCAGCGCGCCGTTGCCTCCGGTGATCAGCGTCGTGCCATCGCGGTCCCAGGCGGTGGCCTGCCCGAGGTCCCGCCCCGCCCTGGCCAGACGGCGGACGTGCGCCACCCCGGCCCGGATCACCAACAGCGGCTCGGCCGAAGTCAGCGCCGCAGAAACCGCGGTGACGGAGGCATCGTGCCCGTCCACATCGACCAGGGCGAACCTGCCGGGGTTCTCCGCTTGGGCCGAACGCACCAGGCCCTGGACCGCGGCCGCGGCGAGGCCGGAACCGTCGTCGGTGCTCCGCGTGAGGAACACCAGGCGGGCGGCGGCGAGTCGTTCGTCGGCCAGCCAAGCCTGGACCAGAGCCAGCGTCCTGGCCAGGGCGGTCCGGGCGGTCTCCGCCCGCGGTACCTCGACGACCATCGCCTCCGGGACCGGGATCCCGGACTCGATCTCCGCGACCAGCGCGGCCAGGTCGGGCAGCGAGCGCGCTCCGGTGCGCAGTTCACCGGTGCCGAGCTGGACGCAGGTGACCGGAGCCGCCGTGACCTGCTCCGGCACCAGGTCCACCTGGAACAGCGCCTTCGCATGACTGCCGGACAGCGTCGGGACGGGCCGGGCCGTCAGGGACTCCGCTGCCGCCACCGCCCGTCCGGAGGCATCGGTCACCAGCACCGACACCGCCCCCGGTCCCGTGCGGCGCAACCGTACGCGCAACGCCCGGGCGCCCGTGGCGAACAGCGACACTCCCGTCCAGGCGAACGGCAGCGCCCCGTCCCCACTCGCGATGTGCAGCGCGGCGTCGAACAGAGCAGGGTGCAGTCCGAAGGAGCCGGCCTCGTCGTGGCGCTCTTCGGGCAGAGCGACCTCGGCGAACAGGTCGTCCCCTCGCCGCCAGGCCGCGCGCAGTCCGCGGAACGCCGGGCCGTAGTCGACTCCGTCGTCGGCGAGCCGGTCGTAGAAGCCGCTCAGGTCAACCGCGGTCGCCGATACCGGCGGCCACTGCGCGAGCTCGCCGTCGGTCCCGGCATCGGCGGCGTGTTGCAGGACGCCACTGGCGTGGCGTGTCCAGACGCCGGGCTCGGTGCTGCCGTACACCCGCACGTCCCGCCGGCCGGCCTCCTCGGGCCCGACGGCCACCTGGAGTTCGACCTCGTCCTGGTCGTGCAGCGTCAGCGGTGTTTCGAGGGTCAGCTCCTCGACCGTGGGACTCCCGACCCGGTCGCCCACGTACAGCAGGAGATCGACGAAGGCCGTTCCGGGCAGCAACGCTGTGCCGTGGACGAGGTGATCGGCCAGCCAGGTGTGCGTCTTCAGCGACAGGCTGCCGCTGAACACCAGCGTGTCCGCATCATCGGCGAGATGCACCGAGTGGGTGAGCAGGGCGTGGCCGAGCCCGTCGGCACCCCGTGGCGCGCCGGGCGTATCGGCCAGCCAGTAGCGCCGGTGCTGGAAGGCGTAGGTCGGCAGCGCCTGCCTGCGGGTGTCTGTCTTCTCCCAGAAGGCGGGCCAGTCGACGCGCACACCATGGGTGTGCAGCTGGGAAACGGCGGTGACGATGCTCCGGGGTTCCGGCCGGTCCGCACGCAGCGCGGTGGCGAACACCGTTCCCTCGACGTCGTACAGGCAGTCCTGCCCCATCCCGGTCAGCGCCCCGCTCGCGCCCAGCTCCAGGAAGGCGCGCACACCTTGGGAGGCAAGCCGCCGCATGCCGTCGTGGAAGCGCACGGCTTCCCGCACATGGCGGGCCCAGTAGTCCGGAGAGGCCAGCTGATCGGCAGTGGCGGGCAGCCCCGTCACATCCGAGATCACCGGGATCCTGGGGGGATGGAACGTCACACCGGCGGCCACGCGTCGGAACGCGTCGACCATGTCCTCCATGTGCGCCGAGTGGAACGCGTGGGAGACACGCAACCGCTTGGTCTTGCAGCCACGGCGCTCGAACTCCTCCTTGATGTCGAGCACCGACTGCTCGTCACCGGAGATCACCACGGCCGACGGCCCGTTGATCGCGGCGATGGACACCC
Organism: Streptomyces lydicus; assembly: GCF_004125265.1. Lineage (GTDB taxonomy): Bacteria > Actinomycetota > Actinomycetes > Streptomycetales > Streptomycetaceae > Streptomyces > Streptomyces lydicus_C. The sequence goes on along the minus strand of NZ_RDTE01000003.1, from coordinate 212,378 downwards.
GGTCGCCGGCCGCGGCCACGAGCGGAGCGACTTGCTCCTCGGACGCCTGCAGGGCAACCATCGCCCCGCCCCGGGGGAGGGCTTGCATGAGTCGCCCGCGGGCCGCCACCAGTGCGCACGCATCCGGCAGCGAAAGGCATCCGGCGACATGGACGGCCGCCAGTTCACCTATCGAGTGGCCCAGCAGGAAGTCAGGCTTGATGCCCCATGAATCGACCAGCCGGAAAAGGGCCACGGAGATCGCGAACAGCGCCGGCTGGGTGTAACCGGTCTCGTCGAGCAGCCGGGCCGGCTCCGAGTCGGGTGCCGCGAACATCACCTCACGCAGCGGGACGTCCAGATGGGGGTCGAATGCGGTGAGGACCGAGTCCAACGCCTCCGCGAACACGGGGAATTCCTCCGCGAGCTGCCTTCCCGCCCCCAGCCGCTGGCTTCCCTGCCCGGGAAACAGGAACGCCGTCCGCCCGGCCCGCACACTCGTGGTCTCGGCAGTCCTGAGCGCGGCCAGCAAGTCATCCCGGGTCTCGCCCACCACCATGGCCCGGTGCTCGAAGTGGGCGCGCCCTGCGGCGAGGGTGTAGCCGACGTCGGCGGGGTCGAGTTCGGGGTGGGTTTCCAGGTGGGTGCGCAGGCGGTCGGTTTGGTGGCGTAGTGCGTCCGGGCTGCGGCCGGACAGCAGCCAGGGCACCACACCGCCGGTTTTGCGGGCGGGTGGTGGCTGTTCCGATGGTGCTTGTTCGAGGATGACGTGTGCGTTGGTTCCCGAGACGCCGAAGGAGGAGACTCCTGCGCGGCGGGGTCGGTCGGAGTCGGGCCATGGTTGTGTGGCAGTGACGAGTTCGATGCCTTCGCCCCACTGCACGTGCGGGGAGGGGGTGTCCACGTGCAGGGATGCGGGTACGACGCCATGCTGCATCGCCTGCACCATCTTGATCACGCCCGCCACACCCGCGGCGGCTTGGGTATGACCGAGGTTGGACTTCACCGACCCGAGCAGCAAGGGGGCACCGGAGCGCTGTCGGCCGTAGGTTTCTGCGAGTGCGCCGACCTCGATCGGATCGCCCAGCCGTGTCCCGGTGCCGTGTCCTTCCACGACGTCCACGTCACCGGGGCTCAGTCCGGCGCTCGTCAGTGCCTGGCGTACCACCCGCTCCTGGGCCCGTCCGCTGGGTGCGGTCAGTCCGTTGGATGCGCCGTCCTGGTTGACCGCGGAGCCCCGTACCACCGCGAGCACCCGGTGCCCGTGCCGCACCGCATCGGACAACCGCTCCACCACCAGCACACCGACACCCTCGCTCCAGCCGGTGCCGTCGGCTGCCGAGGCGAAGGACTTGCACCTGCCGTCCGGGGCGAGGCCGCGCTGCCGGCTGAACTCCACGAAGATGCGCGGATTGCACATGACGGTGACGCCGCCCGCCAGCGCCAGGGAGCACTCGCCGGAGCGCAACGACTGCACCGCCCAGTGCAGCGCCACCAACGACGACGAACACGCCGTGTCCACCGTGACCGCGGGCCCTTCGAGCCCCAGCACATACGCCACCCGACCGGAGGCCACGCTGCCCGCTGTGCCGATGCCGAGGTACCCCTCGATCTCCCCGGGCAGCGTGTCCACCCCGGAGCCGTAGTCGTGGTACATCACTCCGGCATACACACCGGTGCTGCTTCCGCGCAGTGCGAGGGGATCGATCCCCGCGTCTTCGACGGCTTCCCAGGACGCCTCCAGCAGCAACCGCTGCTGCGGGTCCATCGCCAGTGCCTCCCGCGGTGAAATGCCGAACATCTCCGCGTCGAAGTCACCCGCACCGGCCAGGAACCCGCCCTCGGCGGTGTACGACGTGCCCGCCACGTCCTCGGAACTGAACAACCGGTCCAGGTCCCACCCACGGTCGTCGGGGAACGCAGACACCGCGTCCCCGCCCGACATGAGCAGCTCCCAGAGGTCCCGGGGGCTTTGCACACCGCCGGGGTAGCGGCACGCCATCCCCACGATGGCCACCGGCTCGTGCTGGGCGTCCTCGACCTCCTTGAGACGGCGGCGGGTCTGCCGGAGGTCGGTGGTCAGCCGCTTGAGCGTGTCGAGGATCTTCTTGTCGTCAGCCATCGGTTACTTCCCGTCCTCTCCTGCTGAGAGGCCTTCGAGTGCGTCCTCGGCGAGATCGAGCATCTCGTCGATGGTCGACACGTCAAGGTCGTCGTCGGCGTCGGAGTCGTCGGATCGTTCGGGCAGCCAGGCCGCGGCCAGGTCTCTCAGGCGACGGACCAAGGCTTCGTGCCGGGCATCACCGGGGGGTGTGCGCCGCAGTTCGGCCTCGACTTCGTCCAGTCCGTCCCTCGTGGGGCTGCCCTGGCTCTCGAGCAGCCCGGCGAGCAGGTGCTCGGTGAGCGCCGACGGCGTCGCGTAGGTGAAGACCACAGTGGTCGGCAGCCGCAGACCGGTCGCGGTGACCAGACGATTGCGCAGTTCCACGGCGGTCAGCGAATCGAATCCCAGGTCCATGAAGGCCCGTTCCGGATCGATCGCCGCCGCTTCGTCATGGCCCAGGACGGCAGCCACCTCCGCCCTGACGAGTTCGTTCAGCGCCGGCGCCCGTTCGGATTCGGGAAGCGCCGCCAACCGTGCTGCCGACCAGCGCTGGTCTGGCCCGGCCGCTGTGCGACGCGTGGGCACCCGTAGCAGGCCCTGGAGTACGGAAGGAACACCGTTGTGTCCCGCCTGGGACCGTAGCGATGAGAGGTTCAGCGCTATCGGCACCACTGCAGGCTCGTCCAACGCCCGCGCGAGGTCGAACAGGGCCAGACCTTCCGCGGTGGACAGCTCCGTGACGCCGGCACGTTCCAGCCGCCGTACGTCCGTGTCTCCGAGGTGTGCGGTCATGCCGGTGCGCTGGGCCCAGAATCCCCAGGCCAGGGCGATTCCGGGCAGCCCTTCCGCCCGTCGGCGCAGTACCAGAGCGTCCAGCACCGCGTTGGCGGCGGCGTAGTTGCCCTGGCCCGGTCCGCCGAAGACCGCCGAAGCGGAAGAGAAGAGGATGAAGTCCGCCAGGTCGAGTCCCTGAGTGAGCGTGTGCAGGTTGAGCGCCCCGTCCACCTTGGGTGCCAGCACCGCCGACACCTGTGCGGGGGTCATGTCCGTGATCAGCGCATCATCGAGGACCCCGGCGGCGTGTATGACAGCGGTCAGCGGGTGCGTGCCGGGCACCGCCGACAGCACCTCGGCCAACGCGTCCTTGTCCGCCGCGTCGCAGGCCACGATGGCTGCCTCGGCACCCAGCTCGCGCAACTGAGCCTTCAGCTCCTCGGCGCCTTCCGCGTGGGGGCCGCCACGGCTCAGGAGAAGCAGGTGCCGGACGCCGGACTCGGTCACCAGGTGGCGTGCGAGCTCAGCGCCCAGCACACCGGTACCCCCGGTGATCAGCACGGTTCCCTCCGGGTTCCATGCCCTGCCGGTCCGCTGACCGCTCGTGCTCGTCCTGACCAGCCTGGGTACGAACAGCTCTCCCCGGCGCACTGCCAGCTGCGGCTCGCCGGATTTCACCGCGGCGGGCAGTTGCTGGTAGTCCTCGTGGGTGTCGTCGGTCTCGACCACGACAATCCGGTCACCGTGCTCGGACTGGGCGGAGCGCACCAACCCCCACACACCGGCGGACGGGAGAGCCGGCGTCCGGCCGGTGAGGAGCACCAGCCTGGCATCGGCGAACCGCTCGTCGGACAGCCAGGTCTGCAGGACGTCCAGCGTGTGCAGTACGGCGGCGTGCACGGCCACCGTGTCATCGGCATCCCGCAGGGGGACGGGGACGACCACGACGCCAGGTGCGGCACGGCCCGCGCCGATGTGCTCGGCCAGCTCCTCGAACGTCTCGTAGGAGCGGTCTGCCACCCCGGCGTCCACCAGCGCGCCGGACCGCGGTTGCACGTCGCCGACGACGACCCATCGGCCGGTGTCCTGCGTCAGCTCGCGGGAGCCGAGCTTCGTCCACTCCAGCTGGAACAGTGAGTGCTCGCCGGCGGAACGCAGGAGGTCGAGTTGCTTGGCGGGTGCCTTCCGTACCAGCAGGGAATCCACCGACAGTACGGGGCGCCCGGCCGCGTCCCTCGCCTCCAGCGCTACGGCGTCGGCTCCCTGCGGGGTCAGCTGGACGCGCAGCGAGGTGGCACCGGTCGCGTAGAGCGAGACGCCGTTCCACGAGAAGGGCAGCATGATCTGGCCGGAATCCGAACCCGTGGTGAGCAGCCCCCCTGCCACCGCCGCCTGGACCGCCGCGTCGAGCAGCGCCGGGTGCGACTGGTACGCGTTCGCCTCCGCCAGACACGGCTCGGGGAGTTCCACCTCGGCCACGACGGCTTCGCCGTTTCGCCACACCGACCGAATCCCCTGGAACGCGGGACCGTAGTGGAAGTCATCGGCTGCCAGCCGTTCGTACAAGCCCGCAAGGTCGACCGGCTCCGAGCCGGGAGGCGGCCATGCGGCATTGTCGACGGCGACGTTCTCCGTACCGGCCGACAAGGTGCCGACCGCGTGCCGCGTCCATCCTTGCCCGGTGTCGCCTTGCTCGATGCCGGCGCGACGGGAATGGAAGCTGACCGAGCGGCGTCCGTCGTCGCCGGACGCGCCGATCACGAACTGGATGTGCACCTCCTTGTCCTCGGGCAGCACGAGCGGCGTCTCGAACGCCAACTCTTCGATCCGGTCGCAGCCTGCTTCCTCGGCCGCGTAGAGCGCCATCTCGACGAACGCGGTTCCGGGCAGCAGCACGGTTCCCAGCACGGCATGGTCGTTGAGCCAGGAATGCGTACTTCCGGACAGGGTCCCGGAGAACACCAGTCCGCCTTCGGGCTGCGCCAGTGCGACGACATCGGTCAGCAGCGGATGGGATGTCGAAGCATCCTTCGCGGACACGTTCTCGAGCCAGTAGTGGTCGTGTTGGAAGGCGTAGGTGGGGAGTGCGATGCGTTGGGCGCCGCGGTCGGTGAAGGCGGCGTTCCAGTCGATGTCGACTCCGTGGACGTGGGCTTCGCTCAGTGAGGTGAGGAAGCGGTCCATGTCTCCGTCGTCGCGGCGTAGGGAGCCCAGTGCCACGGTGGGGGAGTCGGAGTGGTCTTCGAAGGTGTCCTGCAGGCCCATGCCGAGGACGGGGTGTGCGCTGATTTCGATGAAGACGTCGCGTCCGTCGTCGATGAGGCGGCGGGTGACTTCTTCGAAGCGGACGGTCTGCCGCAGGTTGCGGACCCAGTAACTGGCGTTCAGCTCAACGGTGTCGATCGGTGTCCCGGTCACCGTCGAATAGAAGGGGACGCGGGAGGAAGAAGGCTTCAGACCCGTGAGTGATGAGGTCAGTTCCTGTTCGATGGTGTCGACGTGGGCGGAGTGGGAGGCGTAGTCAACGGCGACCGTGCGGGCGTGTACTCCCTCGGCGGTCCGTGCCGCGACGAAGTCCTCGACAGCGCGGACGTCGCCGGATATGACCACGGAGCGCGGGCCGTTGACGGCGGCGACCGAGAGTCCTTCCAGGCCGGTGATGTGTTCGCGTACGTCGTCCAACGGCAGGGATATCGAGGCCATGGCGCCGGAGCCGGCCAGCTTGTCGCGGATCAGCTGGCTGCGCAGCGCGACAACGCGGGCGCCGTCGTCCAGGGAGAGCGCGCCTGCGACGCAGGCTGCTGCGATTTCTCCTTGGGAGTGTCCCGCTACTGCGGAGGGGGTGACGCCCATGGACCGCCAGAGTCCTGCCAGGGAGACCATCACTGCCCATGAGGCGGGCTGGACGACGTCCACGCGCTCCATCATCGAGGCGTCAGCGAGGACTTCGGACAGTGACCAGTCGACGAACGGGGCGAGTGCCTGCTCGCATTCGGCCATCAGCGCCGCGAATTTCGGGGAGGACTTCATGAGGTCTTGCCCCATGCCGACCCATTGCGCTCCCTGTCCCGGGAATACGAAGACCACTTCACGGTGGGCAAGGGCAGTGCCCTCGGCCACCCAGGTTGTCAGGTCGCCGTCCATGGCTACGGCGCGGTGTTCGAAGTGGGCGCGTCCTGCGGCGAGGGTGTAGCCGACGTCTACGGGGTCGAGTTCGGGGTGGGTTTCCAGGTGGGCGTGCAGGCGGTCTCTCTGGTCGCGTAGTGCGTCCGCGTTACGGCCGGACAGCAGCCACGGCACCGCACCGCCGCTCTTGCGGGAGGGCGCTGGTACCGGTGGGGCCTGCTCGATGATGACGTGTGCGTTGGTTCCCGAGACGCCGAAGGACGAGATCCCGGCGCGGCGGGGTCGGTCGGTGTCGGGCCATGGCTGTGTGGCGGTGACCAGCTCGATGCCTTCGCCCCACTGCACGTGCGGGGAGGGGGTGTCCACGTGCAGGGATGCGGGTACGACGCCGTGTTGCATCGCCTGCACCATCTTGATTATCCCTGCGACCCCGGCGGCGGCTTGGGTATGACCGAGGTTCGACTTCACCGACCCGAGCAGCAACGGGGCACCGGACCGCTCCCGGCCATAGGTCTCCACCAGGGCACCCACCTCGATCGGATCGCCCAGCCGCGTCCCGGTGCCGTGTCCTTCCACGACGTCCACGTCACCGGGGTCCAGTCCGGCGCTCGTCAGTGCCTGGCGTACCACCCGCTCCTGGGCCCGTCCGCTGGGTGCGGTCAGTCCGTTGGATGCGCCGTCCTGGTTGACCGCGGAGCCCCGTACCACCGCGAGCACCCGGTGACCGTGCCGCACCGCATCGGACAACCGCTCCACCACCAACACACCGACACCCTCAGCAAACCCCGTCCCGTCGGCTGCCGCCGCGAAGGACTTGCACCTGCCGTCGGGGGCGAGGCCGCGCTGCCGGCTGAACTCCACGAACCGTGAGGGTGAGGACATGACGGTGACCCCGCCCGCCAAGGCCAGGGAGCTCTCACCGGAGCGCAACGACTGCACCGCCCAGTGCAGCGCCACCAACGACGACGAACACGCCGTGTCCACCGTCACCGCGGGCCCTTCGAGCCCCAGCGCATACGACACCCGACCGGACAGGACACTGGCGGCGCTTCCGGTGCCCAACTGCGCTTCCAGCGCGGCGGGGTAGCGCCTCAGCCTGGAGGCGTAGTCCTGCCCGTTGGACCCCATGAACAGGCCGGTGTCGCTTTCCCGCAGCGTGAAGGGGTCGATCCCTGCGTCCTCGATGGCTTCCCAGGACGCCTCCAGCAGCAACCGCTGCTGCGGGTCCATCGCCAACGCCTCCCGCGGAGAGATTCCGAAGAACTCCGGATCAAAGTTCTTGGAATCTTCCAAGAACCCTCCGTGCCGGGTATAGCTCGACCCCGCTTTTTCGCTATCGGGGTTGAACAGTGTGTCGACGTCCCAGCCCCGGTCCTCCGGAAACCCGGAGATCGCGTCCCGTTCGGAGATCACCAGGTTCCACAAGTCAGCAGGGCTGGTCACGCCACCGGGGTAATGGCATGCCATTCCCACGACTGCCACCGGCTCACGGCCGTTTTCGGCAAGCTCGCGATTTCGTTGTCGTAGACGTTCGCTTTCCTTCACAGAGGCGCGTAGTGCGTTGATGAGCTGCTGTTCAGACATCATTACCCCAGGCTCGTGACTCAGACATCGCCGACTTGGTGTGCCATCTCGATGAGTGCGGCGAGATCAGCTGAATCAGCATCAACGCCGGCTGCCGCAGGTTCATCCGGCGCATGTTCAGGTTCTGCGGACGGTGAGGGAATCGGGAACAGCTCGTCACACAGTTTCCGCGCCATCGCCTCGGCGGTCGAGTACTCGAAGGCGAACGTGGTGGGTAGCCGCAGGCCCGTAGCCGTATTGAGTTTGTTGCGCAGCTGTACGGCCTCCATGGAGCCGAGGCCGAGCTCGGTGAATGCCGTCCTGGCGCCGATCTCTCCCGAGTCCTCCTTGTATCCCAGGACGGCAGCGGCGTGTGTGCGGACAACGTCCACAAGGGCGCGGATTTTTGCGTTCGCCGAGAGATTGGCCAACCGGTTCCGGAGAGATGCATCGTCCGACCTGCTCGCCTGCGGAGCGCGCGCTTTCCGGACCGGTTCGGCGGTTCCGATTTTCTCAGCGGATATCGGGCGCAGCACCAAGGACTCCACCGATGCCACGGGGCGGCCTGTGGTCTGCGTAATGCTCAGGGACAGAGTGTCCGGCTGCCGCCTTGAGATCCTGCACCGCAATACGGAGGCTCCCGGCTCGTACAACGACACCCCCGTCCAGGCGAAGGGCATCCGGATCTGTTGCGCTTCCTCGTCCAGGTCGGCGACCAACAGAGACTGCAGAAGCGCGTCCAGCAGCGCCGGATGCAGGAGAAAGGCGCCGGACCCACCGGCTTCTGATCCGGGCAGCGCGACTTCGGCGAAAAAGTCCTGGTCGTTGCGCCACACTGCGCGAAGACATTGGAACGCCGGACCGTAGTCGTACCCGCGATCGATCAGGCGGTCATAGACGCCACTCAGATCGAGAGCGGTGGCACCCATCGGTGGCCACTCCTCCACTGCGGTGGTGGATTTGCCGGGGTCCTGCGCGGACGACCTCACCATGGAGCCGACCGCGTGCCGCACCCAGCCCGATTCGCTCTGGGAATGCACGCTCACCGCTCGTCTGCCTTCCGCGTCCGGCGATGCCATGGCGACCTGGAACTTGACCCTGGCGCCTTCGCGGAAGACCAGCGGCGCCTCCAGGGTCAGTTCCTCGATATGGTCCGCCCCGACTTCCGCGCCCGCCCGGAACGCCAGTTCAAGCAACGCCGATGCGGGCAGGACCATGACGCCGGCGACTATGTGGTCGGCAATCCAGGGGTGAGTGCTTTCGGAGAGGCAGCCCGTGAGCAGAAGACCATCCGTCTGCGCCAGTTCTACCAGCGCGTTCGCCAGGATGTGGTGGAGCGCTTCCTGTCCCGCGGCGTCGACATCCGGCCTGCGGCTCACGTTCTCGAGCCAGTAGTGGTCGTGTTGGAAGGCGTAGGTGGGGAGTGCGATGCGTTGGGCGCCGCGGTCGGTGAAGGCGGCGTTCCAGTCGATGTCGACTCCGTGGACGTGGGCTTCGCTCAGTGAGGTGAGGAAGCGGTCCATGTCTCCGTCGTCGCGGCGCAGGGAGCCCAGTGCCACGGTGGGGGAGTCGGAGTGGTCTTCGAAGGTGTCCTGCAGGCCCATGCCGAGGACGGGGTGTGCGCTGATTTCGATGAAGACGTCGCGTCCGTCGTCGATGAGGCGGCGGGTGACTTCTTCGAAGCGGACGGTCTGCCGCAGGTTGCGGACCCAGTAACTGGCGTTCAGCTCAACGGTGTCGATCGGTGTCCCGGTCACCGTCGAATAGAAGGGGACGCGGGAGGAAGAAGGCTTCAGACCCGTGAGTGATGAGGTCAGTTCCTGTTCGATGGTGTCGACGTGGGCGGAGTGGGAGGCGTAGTCAACGGCGACCGTGCGGGCGTGTACTCCCTCGGCGGTCCGTGCCGCGACGAAGTCCTCGACAGCGCGGACGTCGCCGGATATGACCACGGAGCGCGGGCCGTTGACGGCGGCGACCGAGAGTCCTTCCAGGCCGGTGATGTGTTCGCGTACGTCGTCCAGTGGCAGGGATATCGAGGCCATGGCGCCGGAGCCGGCCAGCTTGTCGCGGATCAGCTGGCTGCGCAGTGCGACAACGCGGGCGCCGTCGTCCAGGGAGAGCGCGCCTGCCACACAAGCCGCCGCGATTTCCCCCTGGGAATGTCCCGCCACCGCGGACGGAGCAACTCCCATGGACTGCCACAGCCCTGCCAGGGAAACCATCACTGCCCACGACGCCGGCTGTACGACATCGACCCGCTCCATCATCGAGGCGTCACCAATCACCTCGGACAGGGACCAGTCCACGAACGGGGCGAGCGCCTGCTCGCACTTCGCCATCGACGCAGCGAATACCGGCGAGGACTCCATGAGGTCTTGCCCCATGCCGACCCACTGCGCTCCCTGTCCCGGGAACACGAAGACAACCTCGCGATGCGCAACGGCAGTTCCCTCAGCCACCCACGTTGTCAGGTCGCCGTCCATGGCTACGGCGCGGTGCTCGAAGTGGGCCCGGCCGGCAGCGAGGGTGTAGCCGACGTCGGCGGGGTCGAGGCCGGGGTGGGCGTCCAAGTGGGTGCGCAGACGGCTGATTTGGTCGCGAAGCGCGTCCGCAGTACGGCCGGACAGCAGCCATGGCACCACACCGCCGGTTTTGCGGGCGGGCGGTGGCTGTTCCGATGGTGCTTGTTCGAGGATGACGTGTGCGTTGGTTCCCGAGACGCCGAAGGACGAGATCCCGGCGCGGCGGGGTCGGTCGGAGTCGGGCCACGGCTGTGCGGCCGCGACGAGTTCGACGCCTTCGCCCCACTGCACGTGCGGGGAGGGGGTGTCCACGTGCAGGGATGCGGGTACGACGCCGTGCTGCATCGCCTGCACCATCTTGATCACGCCCGCCACACCCGCGGCGGCCTGGGTATGACCGAGGTTGGACTTCACCGACCCCAGCAGCAACGGGGCACCGGAGCGCTCCCGGCCATAGGTCTCCACCAGGGCACCCACCTCGATCGGATCGCCCAGCCGTGTCCCGGTGCCGTGTCCTTCCACGACGTCCACGTCACTGGGGTCCAGTCCGGCGCTCGTCAGTGCCTGGCGTACCACCCGCTCCTGGGCCCGTCCGCTGGGTGCGGTCAGTCCGTTGGATGCGCCGTCCTGGTTGACCGCGGAGCCCCGTACTACTGCGAGGACCCGGTGACCGTGCCGGACCGCATCGGACAATCGCTCCACCACCAGCACACCGACACCCTCGGCAAACCCCGTCCCATCGGCGCTACCGGCATACGAACGGCACCGGCCATCCGCGGACAGGCCCCGCTGCCGACTGAATTCCACGAAGGTCGCCGGGTTGGACATGACGGTGACCCCGCCCGCCAAGGCCAGGGAGCTCTCACCGGAGCGCAACGACTGCACCGCCCAGTGCAGCCCCACCAATGACGACGAACACGCCGTGTCCACCGTCACCGCGGGCCCTTCGAGCCCCAGCACATACGACACCCGACCGGACAGGACTCCGCCGGATTTTCCCGTGGTGAGGTGTCCTTCGAGCTCTCCGGGGACCTGGTCGATCTTCGACGCATAATCGTGGTACATCAATCCGGCGAACACACCGGCATGGGTGCCACGGAGTGCACGTGGGTTTATCCCTGCCGACTCGATGGCTTCCCAGGACGTTTCCAGCAGCAACCGCTGCTGCGGGTCCATCGCCAGCGCCTCATGGGGTGAGATGCCGAAAAAGCGCGGATCGAATTCTGCCGCACCCTCCAGGAAGCCTCCCCGCCTGGTGTAGCTGGTACCTGGGTGATCGGGGTCCTCGTTGTAGAGAGCAGCTACGTCCCACCCGCGATCGGCAGGAAATTCCGTGGTGGCATCCTTGCCGGCAGATATGAGATCCCATAGGCCCTCAGCCGACCGCACTCCCCCGGGGTAGCGGCATGCCATCCCCACGATGGCGATGGGATCGTCGGCGGATGCCTCACCCTCTCGCACGGAACTTTCCTGCAACGTATGTGATCCGGCCGGAGGTTCCGTGGTCGCTTCATCACCGATCAGCGTGAAGAGATGCTCAGCCAAAGCCAGTGGGGTGGGGTAGTCGAAGGCCACGGTGTCAGGCAACGAAAGGTGGGTGACATCATTCAGCCGGTTGCACAACTGGACGGCAGCGATGGAGTCGAACCCGGAATCCTTGAACGACTGATCCACCTTGACCATGTTCGGCTGCACGTAAACGAGCACCTGAGCCACTTGGTCGCGAACCAGGTCGACCAGAGAGTTGAGATCCGGGAAGCGTCGCATGGCGGAGCGGTCCTCGGCCGGGCCGGGAAAATGATCCTGATTCACCTGAGCACCTCATCGAAAACATTGATGTCACCCCGGCAATTGCGGGGCGAGGGAATCCGTGGTGATGACACCTTCAACATGACCCGTGTGACAACAAGATGCCGGGACGGAGTCATGGACTTGTCTGCGAGGACGGTGCCTTCGGTATGGTGTTCGCGGATATATGCGGTCAAGACGTGACGGGGTAGTGTGACTGTGGTAGGGCGTCAAATTCGCTGAGAGGCCCCCGGTCCCAGCGCAACGGCTTCATGTCCCCATCGTCACCGGCAGTCGGGTCCGGACCCGGCCCTGCAGGTCAGGCCAGTTTTTCGGGTAGCGCCGAGGCCTCCGGTAAGTAACTCCAGTGTCAGATTGATCTCGAATGATCGACCATGTTGGGGTTATGCGCTCCCGCGGTTCACAGTTATTTACAGATGTCTGAATCCGTTTTCTCAAATTATCAATAACTGGCGCGGCTTGCCATCATCAACCTTGACGGTTTCTGTCCTGGGCGGCCGCCCCAGGGCTGCCGCGACGGTGCAGTGCCCGGCCCCGGAGCACCGGCCCTGGGGCCAACCAGTGGGGTGGCTGGAAGCAGCCCGAGTGCGAGGTGTGGGCGGGTGCCTTGCACCATGCCGACCTCGACGCCCTCAAGCAGCGAGTGTTCGAGACGCCATGGCGCGAGCCGAACCTGGTCCAGCTCCTGGTGATGGATCAGGAGGAAGGGTTCTTCCGCCTGTGGATGATCCGGGACAACGAGCTGCGGCCGTTTGCGCCGCAGCAGCCGAACGAGCAGGACGACGGCTTCTACCAGGACTGACCGCGTGGCGGGAACTCGGCAGGAGATCGCCCCGACTACTGAAGCAGGTAACGGAGGTTCGTCCGCTTACCGAGTGGATCTGGGAGGGTATGGATGCGTTCTCGTGTGTGGGGCGGTACGGCGGCCGTTGTACTGGGCGGCCTGCTGGTCGCCGGCTGCGGCGGCGGGGAGAAGGACGCGGCAAAGGCGAGCACCGGGAACGCCGGCACGTCCGCAGGCGGGTCCTATCCGGTCTCCGTCACCGACTGCAGGGGCGAGAGAACCACCTTCTCCGAAGCCCCGAAGGGGATCGTCACCAGCAACGCCTCCAGCCTGGAGCTGCTGCTCCGCCTCGGCGCCGGGGACAAGGCGATCGGCACCGGCTTCCCGCCCGGCAAGGGCACACTGCCCGGCGCACTGGCTGCGCAGGGGCAGAAAGTGAAGGTGCTCAGCCAGAACGTGATCCCGAAGGAGAAGCTCCTCGGCTCCGGCGCCGACCTGTACATCGACACGTTCGCGTCCATGGGGGGCATGAGCGGGGGAGGGATGGGTGATGCGCCGACCGCGGAGGAGTTCACCGCGGCCGGAATCAAGCACCTCTACCTGAAGTCCACCGCCTGCGCGGCGCAGGGCAAGAAGCCCGTGACGGACCTGTCGGCGGTCGAGGCCGACATCACCGCGCTCGGTGCGGTCACCGGCACGAGTGCCAAGGCGAAGGAACTCGTCGCCGGGATGAAGGAGAAGGTCGGCGCGGTCCGGAAGGCGGTCGGCGGTACGGCGGCGGGCAAACGGCCGGCGTACTTCTTCTTCGACTACGACGCCGGCACCAAGCAGCCCACCGTCGTCTGCAACCGCCAGATCGCCCACGCGGTGATCACCCTGGCCGGAGCCCGCAACGCCTTCGCCGACTGCGAGGGCGACAACAAGCAGGTCGGCTGGGAGGACGTGATCGCCAAGAACCCGGACTGGATCCAGCTCGGCGTGCGCAACCGGGGCAGCGGGGCGGCGAACAAGAAGGCGTTCGACGAGGCGCAGAAGTGGCTGGAGACCAATCCGGCGACCAAGGGCCTGACGGCGGTCAAGGAGGGCCACTTCCTGCGCATCGGATCCGAGCCGACCACCATCGCCGGCGTCGAGAACGCCGAGACGGTCGAGAAGATCGCCAAGACCCTCTACCCGGGCAAGGTCGGCTAGCCGTGCTGTCCACGATGTCCGCGTCCCGCCGCAAGACCACCGACGGGAGAGCGGACGGGAGAGCGGACGCACGCAGTCTGCCCGCCGGGCCGCTGGTGTGCCTGCTCGGCGTCGCCCTCCTCGTCACGCTGACCGCCGCGGTGGCCTGGGGATCGACGTCCATCGCGCCCGCCGAGGTGTGGGGTGTGGTGTGGCGGCGGCTGTCCGGCGAGGCCCCGCGGCCGGGCACCAACGACCTGATCGTCTGGCAACTGCGCGTCCCCCGTGCCGTGCTGGCCGCGCTCGTGGGCGCCGGGCTCGGCGTCGTCGGTACGGCGGTGCAGGCGCTGGTGCGCAACCCGCTGGCCGACCCCTACCTGCTGGGCATCTCCAACGGCGCGTCCCTCGGAGCGGTCGCCTCCCTCGTCCTCGGCCTGGGCACGGGCGGGGTGCTCGGCTTGGGGCTGTCGGGTGCGGCCTTCGCCGGAGCCCTGGCCACCTTCGCCCTCGTGTGGGCCGTCGCCCGGCGGGGCGGCGGGTTCGCGCCGCTGCGACTGGTGCTGGCCGGGGTGGCGATCGGCCAGTTCCTGTCCGGCTTCACCAGCTTTCTGGTGTTGCAGGCCGGGGACGAGCAGCAGACGCACAGTGTGCTGTTCTGGCTCATGGGCAGCCTGAGCGGCGCGAGTTGGCCGGTCCTGGCCCTGCCCGCGATCGTGGTGCCGCTCGCCCTGCTGTGGCTCCAGGCGCGGGCCCGGGGACTGAACGCGCTGATGATGGGCGACGAGACCGCGGCAGGGCTCGGCGTCCACGTCACCCGGCTGCGCCGGGAGCTGTTCACGGTGACCAGTGTGCTGACCGGTGTCCTGGTGGCGGTGTCCGGCGCGATCGCCTTCGTCGCGCTGATGGTGCCGCACGTCTGCCGCCTGGTCGTCGGCGGCGACCACCGTCGCCTGCTGCCGGTCTCGGCGCTGTTCGGGGCGCTGCTCCTGGTGGTGGTCGACATCGTCTGCCGTACCGCGATGGACTCGCAGGAACTGCCGGTCGGCGTGGTCACCTCGCTCATCGGGGCCCCGGCCCTGCTGTACCTGCTGGACCGGCGCCTGGGGAGCGGAAGTTGAGAATCGACATCGAAGACCTGAGCGTCGCCTACGCCGGCCGTACGGTCGTGACGGGCGCCCGTCTGGTGGCGGCCGAGGGCGAGATCACCGGCCTGGTCGGCCCGAACGGCAGCGGCAAGTCCACGCTGCTGCGCACGGTCTACCGGCACCTGACCCCCACCGCGGGACGGGTTCTGCTGGCCGGTACCGATCTGCGCGAGCTGTCCGCGGTCCGGTCGGCCAGGCACGTCGCGGCGCTGCCGCAGGAGAGACAGAGCGAGTTCGAACTGACCGTTCGCGAGGTCGTCGCAATGGGGCGTACACCGTACAAGCGGGCCTTCGCGGGGGATGACGCCACCGACCGGGACACCGTCGCCCGCGCGCTCGCGGACGTGGGCATGGCAGCGGCGGCCGGGCGCCGGTTCACGGCCCTGTCCGGCGGCGAACGCCAGCGCGTCCTGCTGGCCCGCGCGTTCTGCCAGGACCCCGACGTGCTGGTGCTGGACGAGCCGACCAACCACCTCGACATCCGCCACCAGGTCGAACTGCTCGCCCTGCTGCGCGCCCAGCGCCGTACGACGCTGGTGTCACTGCACGACCTCAACGCCGCTGCCTCCGTGTGCGACCGACTGCACGTCCTGCATGCCGGAGCGGTGATCGCCTCCGGACCGCCGCGCGAAGTCCTCACTCCCGATCTGCTGGCCGAGGTGTTCGGGGTGCGGGCCGCTGTGGTCGACCACCCGCTCACCGGCGATCCGCTGATCGCCTTCGACCACCAGGCGCCGGCCGGCAGCAAGGCGTCTGCGCCGGAAGAGGCACCCACCGGCGGATGAACGGCGGCCCGCCCGACCTAGGCCCTCGTCATAGGCGTGGCCCCACCGGACCGGACCGGATCGCGGCCGTGGGCGCCACGGTGCAGCTCGCCCGCAGCCTCGGCTTCACCCTCGGTCCCGCGCCGGCCACCGCCGCCTGGGGGCTGACCGGACCTCATGAGGGCGTACGGGCCGCACTCGCACTGGCTGCCCTCGCCGCCTGCCTGTCCGTACCCCTGCTCGCCCTGCCCGGCAGAAGGGCCGCTGCCGTCCCCGAGAAGGCGACCGACACGGCGTCGGCCGCTCACGACTGACCCAGGAGCACTCCTATGTGCGGAATCACCGGATGGGTGTCCTTCCACCACGACGCCCGCACCCAGCGCCCGGTACTCGAAGCCATGACGGCCACCCTCACGCCACGGGGCCCGGACGCGTGCGGCGTCTGGCTCGGCGAGCAGGCCGCGATCGGTCACCGCCGTCTGGCCGTCATCGACCCGGCCGGTGGCGTGCAGCCGATGACCGACCGGCCGGACCGCCCGACCACCGTGCTCAGCTACAGCGGCGAGGTGTACAACCACCACCAGCTGCGCGCCGAACTACGCGGCCGCGGGCACCACTTCCGCACCCGCAGCGACACCGAGGTGGTGCTGCGCGCGTACGCCGAATGGGGTGCGGACCTCGCCGGCCACCTGGAGGGCATGTTCGCCTTCGCCGTCTGGGACGACCGTGCGCAGCGGCTGCTGCTGGTACGCGACCGCCTCGGCGTCAAACCGCTGTACTGGGCCGCCGTCGACGGCGGCCTGGCGTTCGCGTCCGAGCCCAAGGCCCTCTTCGCCCATCCGGAGATCCGGCCACGGGTGGACGCCGACGGGCTCCGCGAGGCGTACAGCCTGCTGTTCAACACCGGACCGACGGTGTGGTCCGGGGTGCGCGAGGTGGAACCCGGCGGCGTGCTCGTGCTGGACCGCGACGGCATCCGCGAACGCCGCTACTGGCAGCTGGCGGCCGACGCGCACGACGACGACCTGGACACGGCCGTCGAACGGGCCCGTGAGCTGGTCGGCACGGCCGCCCGCAGCCAACTGGAGGCCGATGTCCCGCTGTGCAGCCTGCTGTCCGGCGGCATCGACTCCACGGTCCTGACCGCGCTGCTCGCCGACGAACTCCGTCTGCGCGAAGGTCCGGACTCCCGCATCCGCTCCTACGCCGTCGACTACAGTGACCAGGCCGAGCAGTTCACCGGCGACGTGCTGCGCACCGGCCACGACACCCCGTACGCCGCCGAGGCCGGCGCCTACATCGGCACCGAACACAGCACGGTCGTCCTCGACCCGCTCACGCTGCTCGACCCCGAGCACCGCAAGGCGGTCGTTGCGGCAAGGGACTCGCCGATCGGGGTCGGCGACATGGACACCTCCCTGTATCTGCTGTTCGGCGAGATCCGTAGGCACTCCACCGTGGCGCTGTCCGGCGAGGCGGCGGACGAGGTGTTCGGCGGCTACCCCTGGTTCCACTCCCCGAAGGCGCTGAACGCGGCCACCTTCCCCTGGCTCCTGGTCACCGGCGACGAGGCCGCCATGCCGCTCAACCCGGCGCTCGACCTGCGCATGGGGGAGTTCCGCGAGGACACCTATCGCAGCGCGCTGGCCGCCGTACCGCACCATGACGACGAAACCCCCGCCGAACACCGCCAACGCGAGATGCAGCATCTGTCCCTGACCCGCTGGCTGCGCCAACTCCTGCACCGGAAGGACCGGTTGAGTATGGCGCAGGGCCTGGAGGTCCGCGTCCCCTACTGCGACCACCGCCTCGTCGAGTACGCCTTCGCCACGCCCTGGAAGGTGAAGAGTTTCGACGGCCGGGAGAAGAGCCTGCTGCGCGCCGCCGGCGCCGGACTCGCGCCCGACTCCGTGCTGCACCGGCCCAAGAACCACTACCCGGCCACCCACCATCCCGACTACAACCGCGGCCTCCAGGACCTGGCCCGTGACGCCCTGGCCGCCGATCAGGTCCGGTCCCTGGCCGACGAGACCCACCTCGAACCCTGCCTCGACACCCCGCCCGACCGGCTGGAATGGGGCCACCGCCTCCGCCTCGAACGCGTCGTCGACCTGGCTCTGTGGCTGGACCACTACCGGCCCGAACTCGCCCTCTGAGAAGCCTTCGTGGGACCGTGCTGCCGGCACCGGCACCGGCACCGGCACCGGCACCGGCACCGGCACCGGCACCGGCACCGGCACCGGCACCGGCACCGGCACCGGCACCGGCACCAGCGACGCTCCCTGCGCGCCCCCGACTCGGAGAAGGCGGATCAGCGCCCGGTCGTGCCGTCGAGGAATTCGCGGAGGATGTCCGCCTGGCCCGCGTGCCGGCCGGTCTCCTCGATCATGTGGGTGAGCGCCCAGCGGATGCTGGGAGCGGGGCGGTCCGGCCGCAGCCGGGGGACCGGTGCGCCGAGATCGGTGCACCCGGGCGGGGTGTCGCGACGGCCGTTGCGGAGCGTGGTGCCGGGCACCGTGGTCTCCTTTCCTTCGTCGGGGGCGAGTGCCGCCGCCGTGTCAGGCGGTGCGGCGGATGAGGAGGACGTGGTCGGTGACCTCGGCGGTGCGCCCGTCCGGTCCGGTCGCGATCCGGCGGGGTGCGTCGGCCCGCTCGACCGTCCAGGTCTGTGGCGCCAGGCCGATATCCGCCGCGACTTCCCGCGGGCTCGGGTAGCGGATGTCGGGATCCTGGTTCCACGACCACGGCGCGGTGGAGCCGTGGTCGACGATCAGCAGCTGCCCGCCCGGGCGCAGCGCGTGCGCGGCCGAGCGCAGCACGGCCGCCCGGTCCAGGTCGAAGGGGGTGTGGAGGTAGTGGGCGCAGACCAGGTCGAATGCGCCGGGCGGGAAAGAGGTGTGCAAGTCGGCCCGCACGGTGGTGACGCGGTCGCCCAGGCCGTGTGCGCGGACGAGGGCGGTGAGCCGTTCGACCGCCACGGCCGAGATGTCGACTGCGGTGACCTGCCAGCCCAGGCGGGCGAGCCACAGCGCATCGCCGCCGTTGCCGCAGCCGAGGTCCAACACGTCCCCGGGCGGCAGGCCCGTTCCTGTCTCGGTGAGGCGGACATTCGGCTGCGGTCGGCCGGCTGCCGGCCTGGCCGTGTAGACGCCGTCCCAGAACGCGATCGCATCGGTGGTGTTCATCAAGGCTCCTTGTGTCGGGATGTCCGCAGTTTTGCCGGGAATCCCACGACTTGGCACGGAATCTTGCGGTTACGGCAAGATGGTCCGATGGATCGCAAGACGGACGACGACGTGCTGGACGCGGTGGGGCCGCGCCTTTGTGCGCTGCGTCGTGACCGCGGCATCACCCTCGCCGGCCTCGCCGCGACGACCGGCGTATCGGAGAGCACGCTGTCCCGTGTCTACGACGTTCCGCTGGACGACCTCGTCGGCGCCCCGCGCACCGGCGACCCCCGGATACATCTCAAACCGATCAGACGGTTCGGGATGACCTTCGTGCCCCTCTCCCGGCGACCGGGCGGGGTGCACGCCTTCAAGATGATCATCTCCGCCCGGCCGGAACCACTCGAACCGGCCCCACAGACCCACGAGGGCTTCGAATGGCTCTACGTGCTCACCGGACGCCTGCGGCTCGTGACCGGCGAGCGCGACCTGACGCTGCCGCCCGGTGACACGGCCGAGTTCGACACATCCTTGCCCCACTGGCTGGGCAGCGCCGACGGCGGCGCGGTCGAGCTTCTCATCCTGTTCGGCCTGCAAGGGGTGCGGGCGCACGTACGCACCGACCCTCATCGGTCCGATGAGGCCGGGGGACTCCGGTGACTCAGCGGACCAGCTCGGTGGCGGCGTTCTCGCCGGCCGGCTCGGCTTCCGGGACGCCCAGTGCCATCTCAGCTCCGGGCTCCACAGGGCAGGACGGGCGGGGTCTCCAGGAAGTCCTGGCCGTGCGCATCGCGCGACACTTCGGGCTCACTGTCGAGTTCCGTCCCCGCGATTCCGTGATCCGTTGCCTCAGGAGAGTGGGGATGCCCCGATGGGCAGCAGGGTGATCGTGGCGTGTGCGGCGTCGAGGTCGCCGTCGTAGGAGCAGGTGAGCAGGCCGGCCGCGCTGAGTTGGGCCAAGGCACCGGTGAGGATTTCGGGGGACGTACGCAGTGCGAGTGCGGCCGGCCGTACGGGGAGGCTGATGATGTGCGCCGTGGCCCGGCCCAGCGCTGGGGCGGCGGTGGCGAGGTCGGCGAGGAAACCCGCCAGCGGCCCCCCTTCGAGGGCCGAGTGTGCCTGCGCGACCCACGGAGCCAGCCAGTCATCGGCCAAGGGCGTCACCGGTACCACTCCTCTTCACTGGGCTTGAGAGCAGCATCGGCCGGAGACCCGCTGTGACGCACGTACAGACGGCCGTACGGGTGAGCCCTCCGCTCCCTGGAGGGCCGGGCAGCGACCGTTGACGAGGCGAGCGGGTCCGGCCGGACCGCTGCGCACCCGCGGGCGGGCCTCGCGAACCATCACCGAAGTCACACCGCACTCGTCGGCCGACGGTGGAGAAGCAGGGAAACGGGAGACACAGCGGCAAAGCCGTGGCAACGCTGTGGGTGACCCGTCCCCGAGCACCGCTCAGCCCGGCTTTGTGACCGGGGGAGCGGTCGCTCATGCCTCCTTGCGCGTGCCGGGCGAACTGGAGTGGGAACCCAGGGCGTTGTCGACGTAGGCCGCGAGGCAGGAGCGCAGGCCGTCAGGTGTCATCTCCTGGTCGTCGATCAGGTGTGCCACGAGGTCGGCGCGGATGGTGGCCAGCAGTGCGTGGGCGGTGAAACCCGCGTCGTGGACGCCGGGCACCTGATCCAGCGCCGCATGCAGCATTCCGTGCCACCAGCCGTAGTGTTCGGCCCGGTAGGGGCTGCTGAGCCCGGCTTCCTCCGCGGCCGCCATCAGGTTCCGGTTCTCGATCTTGAAGCACAGTGAGGCGTCGAGCAGGTCCAGCACCCGCTGCCGCGGTGAGGACCCGGCCGCGTCCTGTGCCTCCCGCACGGCTTGCTGCAGGGGTTCGAGGCGGGAGGCGATCACGGCGCCGATCAGGCCGGTGCGGTCGCCGAAGCGGCGGAAGAGGGTGCCCTTGCCCACGCCCGCGGCCGTCGCGATGTCGTCCATCGACACGCTGTGGGGGCTGCTGCTGGCGGCGAAAAGGGCGTCGGCGGCAGCCAGGACGGTCTCTCGGTTGCGCAGGGCATCCGCACGCTCTGGGCGCTGGGCCACAGGTCCTCCTCGGTCTTCGGCCTGTCCCGGCCCCCGGAATGATATGCGGCCGCTTCATATGAGTGGCGCTCGCGGCCTGCTGCACCCACCGAGGCCGCTCCCGTCTCGAACGTCAACTACTGCACGACACCTCCCGTTCTACGAAGGCGCGGAACGTGCCCGGGGAGCGGCCGGTGAGGCGCTCGACGGTGTCCGAGGTACGGTCCTCGGCGCCGCCGGCGATGGCGCGGTCCATGCCGGCCAGCATGGTGGCGAACTCCAGCGGCACTTCGGTCGCCCAGCGATCGCGCAGCTGCTCGAAGGTCAGGTGACGGTGCACGACGGGTCGGCCGGTGACCTCGGTGATGACGGTGGCGACGTCGTCGTAGCTGAGGGCCTGCGGCCCGGTGAGGATCGGGTCGGTGTTGGGGGCCTGGTCGTCAGTGAGGGCGTGCACCGCGACGGCGGCGATGTCCTCGGCGTCGATGAACCCGACGCGTCCGTCTCCCGAGGCCGTGCGGATGACGCCGTCCTCGCGGATGCTGCGTGCGTGGAGGGTGCGGCCGGTGAAGTTCTGCATGAACCAGGAGGGCCGCAGTACCGCCCACTCCTCGAACAGGCCGGGCAGCTCCCCGTGGACCTGCCCCACCGCCGGACCGCCCGCGGGAATCGCCGAGGAGCTGAGCAGCACCGACCGCTGCACTCCTGCCGCACGGGCCCGGCGGAGGAAGGGCAGCATCACCGTGGCCGGGTCGGAGGAGCCGATGGGCGGGACGAGGTAGGCGCGGTCGACGCCGTCCAGGGCCTCGTCCCAGGTCGCGGGCTCGTTCCAGTCGAAGCGGACGGCCTCTGCGCCTGCCACCGGGGTGGCAGTCCGGCCGGCGGCCTTGGCGCGGTGGCCCTTGCTGATCAGGCCGGCGGTGACACGGCGGCCGGTGGTGCCGGTGGCGCCGATGACCAGGGTGGTGTGGGAGGTCGTCATCAGTGTGCTCCTGCGAAGTCGGCGCCGGGCTGGGATACGGCGAGGGGGTTCCAGTAGTCGCGGTAGGAGGTGATGAGCCCGTCCTTGACCGTGACCACGGCGATGTACGTCATGGCGAAGGGGCTGTCGGTTTCCACCAGGCGGCCGACCCCGCGCATCTCCACCACGATCGTCTCCGGGTCGCTGGTCTCGTGGATCTTCACGTCGGGGAAGTCGTGCAGGTCGATGTGGTCGGGATAGTGGCGCATGTAGTCGCCGACCGCGGCCTTGCCTTCGAGGCGCAGGGGCCAGCCGTCGGGCGCGAAGGGGAATTCGAGGACACCGTTGTCGTCCCACAGATCCACCCAGGCGGGGATGTCCTTCTGGAGCAGCAGTTGCAGACCGTGGCGGTACAGCTCTGCGGGTGTCACGGGGTTTGTCATGATCAAGGTTTTCCGTTCTGCTCGAAGCCGCGGCGGCCCGGCCCGTCGGGTGCGGTCCGTCGGGCCCGGTTCGTCGGGTGCGGCCGGTAGTCGCGAGAAGCGCGATCTCCGTGATCACGCTCGTGATGACACCTTGCGTGGCACCCGAATGACGGGGCACCCCAATAGAAACGGACCGGCAGTCCGCATGGCATCAACCATACGGACCGCCGGTCCGTTTATCAAGGTCCAGGGAGTCGGGGAGTCCCCCGACGCTCCAGAACTCAGTCCTGGGTGGTTCCAAGAGCGTTGCGCAGGAACGCCGTTGCCTGGTCGATGGCTCCGCGGGCGGCTTTGGAGTCACTCAGCGAGTTGAGCATCATGAAGTCGTGGACCGTGCCGTCATAGCGCACCGTGGTCACCGCAACGTCGGCTGCGCGGAGCTTGGCGGCGTACGCCTCGCCCTCGTCGCGCAGCACATCGGCCTCGTCGACGATCAGCAACGCGGGCGGCAGGCCGGACAGTTGCTCGATGGTGGCGTGGTTGGGTGATGCGGTGATCTCCGCGCGTTGGTCCGGGTCGGTCGTGTAGGCGTCCCAGAACCATTCCATCAGCTTGCGGCTCAGGTAGTAGCCGGTGGCGAATTGGTCGTAGGAGCCGGTGTTCATGGCCGCATCCGTGACCGGGTAGTACATCGACTGCTGTATGAACGTGACGTCACCGCGGTCCTTGGCCATGAGGGCGAGTGCGGCGGTCATGTTCCCGCCGACCGATTCCCCGGCCACCGCCATGCGCTGTGCATCGAGACCCTTGGACGCCCCCTCGCGGACGATCCACTGCGCGGTGGCGTAGCCCTGCTCGATGGCGACCGGGTAGTGCGCCTCGGGCGACGGCGTGTACTCCACGAAGGCCACTGCCGCGCGGGCGCCGACCGCCAGCTCGCGCACCAGGCGGTCATGGGTGCCGGCGTTGCCCAGCACCCAGCCACCGCCGTGCATGTACAACACGACGGGCAGCGTTCCGGTGAGGCCCTGCGGCTTGACGATGCGTACCCGCACATCGCCCACCGCGGCCGGAACCGAAACCCACTCCTCGTCGACCGGCAGCTTGTCGACCGGCGCGGCCTGGAGGTCGTCGAGCACCTTGCGCGCCGCGGTCGGATCCAGCTCGTACAGGAACGGGTGTTGCGAGGTGGCGTCGGCGAACTCCTGTGCCTCGGGCTCCAGGATGATGGACGCGGTGTGACCAGCCATGGGAATGCTCCCTGGGAAATCCGGGAGGCGCACGACAAAGAGCCGGGGCGCTGAAGAGCGCCGCGCTGCGCTCGGGCTGCGCGGGGCGGCCGGCAGAGCCTCCGCCCGCGTTCAAGCCCCTTACGGGCCCCCTTATGGGCGTATTTGTCCAGTGTAATTGCCCGTCCTCCGCGGGCGCATTCCAAGGAACCGCCCCCTCCGTCCGCCGGATGCTCGGCCCGGTGACGACACGTCCTCCTCGACGATGGGCTCACCGGCGATCGGTCCCGGCTGTCAGCGGCGGGTCAGGCGCCCGGGCGGGGAGCCCGCAGGTGCCGGCGCCGGGCCAGCTCCTCGTCGTCGACCAGCGTGAGCATGGGCTGACCCGGTGCGCACATCATGGTGACGAGGAAGCGGCTCCTGGAGTCCGTCCGGTTGTTTCCGTCCTGGTAGTGGATGACATCGCCGCCCGGCTCCCAGAACGTCTCCCCGGCCTTGATCACCCGCTCCGGCTCACCTTCCAGCTCGAAGAGCATCTCCCCCTCCAGCACGTAGCCGAAGGCCGGTCCCGAGTGCCGGTGCGGAGGGGTGCCGGGATCGCCGGGAGGGAACTCGACCAGAACGGTCATCGCCTCCGCCCCCTCCGGAATCAACGGCGGTTTCGCCGACTGCAGCACGGTGAGCGCCGTCTTCCACGCTTCCGAGCGCGGCCGACTCCCGGCGCCGCCTGCCGCCTGTTCGTTGTTCGACATGGCGAGGTCTCCAGTCGCGGGCCGGCCGGGTCAGGCGAGCCAGTCGGTGTAGTGGGTGGGGGCGATGCGTGCGTCGCCCTTGGTGGTGAGCGCATCGCCGTCGACGGCGGCGAACATGCCGGCGGTGTCGTCGGTGACGACCGTGCGTCCGTCAGGCCGGGCTCTCAGGGTGATCCGGCCGATCTCGTCGAGGGGATGGACATCGGGCCCGCCCACATTGAGGGTGGCGTTCAAAGGGCTGCCGGCGGCGACTTCGGCGACGGTGTCGGAGACGTCCTGGGCGGCGATGGGCTGGAGGGGGGTGCTGGGCAGGCGGACGGTGTCGCCCTCGGTGGTCCAGGACATGGTGGCCGCCATGAACTCCATGAACTGGGTGGCGCGGACGATCGAGTAGGGGAGCGGCCCGGCCTTGAGGATGTCTTCCTGCAAGACCTTGGCGCGGTAATAGGCCAGGTTCTGCACCTGGTCCGCGCCGACGATCGAGAGGATGACGAAGTGGCCCACCCCGCCCTTGTGGGCGGCGGCCAGGAGGTTGTCCATCGAGGTCTGGAAGAAGGCGGGAGACGCATCGTCGAAGGTCGGGGAATTCGTCAGATTGACGACGCAGTCGGCTCCGGCCACCGCCTCCTCCACGCCCTGACCGGTGAGCACGTCGACACCTGTGGACGGTGAGTGCGGTACGGCCTCGTGCCCCGCGGCGTTCAGCTTCTTCACGACCTGCGATCCGATCAGACCGGTACCGCCGATGACTGCGAACTTCATGGGTCACCTTTCGTCACGCGTCGATGGGCCATGCGTCCAGATTGCGGCGATGCGGCGCGCGGCGCACCCTGGCTGGTGCACTTGGTCGGCATGCCCGTGATGCGCACCTGATCACGCCGGCCGCAACGCCCGCCGAGTTCGTCGGGCGCTGAGACGCGAAAGGTCACTCATGCCACGATCCATGCGCGCGCTCGTAGCCGGAAAGGTGGGCGAGCCGGCCGATGTCCTGCGGCTGGAATCCCGTCCGGTTCCCACACCGGAAGCCGGTCAGGCGCTGATCCGCGTGAAGGCGACTCCGATTCACGCCAGCGATCTGCACGTGCTCCGTGGCCGCTACGGCTTCTCGCCCGAGTTTCCCGCTGTCGGGGGTCGCATGGAATGCGTGGGCCGTATCGAGGCCCTGGGCCCGGACGCCGGGGGACTGAAGACCGGCGAGCGCGTGGTGGCCGTTGCCGTCCCGGCGGTACCCGGGCCGCCGGTGGCCGGCACCTGGCAGGAATACCTTGTTGCCGATACCCGAAGGCTCCTGCCGGTCCCCGATCGCCTCAGCGACTCCAGCGCCTGTCAGCTCGCCGTCAACCCGCTGACCGCACTGCTGCTGGTCACCCGCGAACTCGACGTACAGCCGGGGCAATGGCTGTTGCAGACGGCCGCGGGCTCCACCGTCGGCCGCCTCGTCATTCAGCTGGCCCGGCACCTGGGCATACGCACGATCAATGTCGTGCGGCGGCGCGATGCCGTCGAGGAGATCAAGGCACTCGGCGGTGACGAGGTCATTTGCACCGAGGACGAGGACCTGTTGCAGAGAGTGGCCGAGATCGCGGGACCGGCCGGCGTGCACAAGGCCACCGACTGCGTCGCGGGCGAGGTGGGTGCCCAGGTGTTCCAGGCGCTGGCTCCGGGCGGAGAGCTCGTGGTCTACGGCGCGCTCTCCACCCACCGGCAGACCGACCCGGCAGCGCTGACGATCCCGCTGCCGGCCCGCTCGGTCATCTACGAGACCAAAGCACTCCGAGGCTTCTGGCTCAACCGCTGGTTCGGCACCGCCTCACCCGCGGAGGCGCTGCGCGCGCTGTCCGAGGTGCGCGGTCTCGTTGACGAGGAAGTGCTGAGCATCCCCCAAGGCGAGCCATTCCCGCTCGAACGCTTCACCGAAGCCCTCACCTTCGCCGAAGCACCCGCACATGGCGCAAAACCACTCTTCGTCTTCGAGGACGGGCGGGACGAAGACGACAGGTAGGACGCGGCCCGGCCTCGATCGGAACCGGCTGCCCGGCCTCGGCCGGAAGGCGGCGGCGCATGGTGCCCACCATGCCGCCGTTGACTACCTGGTCCCTGCGTGAGCCGGATGGCGCCAGGCCACCGGGCAACTCGCGTTCACAGATCTGGATGCTTCGTCGCCACCTGGTAGTACCCCGAGTGGAACACCAGAGGGGTACCGCCGTCGGCCTCGTACTGTTCGACCTCGCCGAGGAAGACGATGTGGTCGCCGGCGTCGAGGCGTTGCACGGTGCGGCATTGGAAGCGGGCGACCGCGCCGTCCAGGAGGGGGGTGCCGGCGATGCCGGGGGTGGTGGGGATGCCGTGGAACTTGTCGTCGGCCGGGGTGGCGAACTGGCGGGAGAGATGGTGCTGGTCGGCGGCCAGTACGTGGACGGCGAAGTGCGAGGCGTCGGTGAAGTCCGGGAGGCTCGGGCTGTTCTTGCCGGGGCACCACAGGACGAGGGGCGGGTCCATCGAGACGGAGGTGAAGGAGTTCGCCGTCATGCCGACGTTGCGGCCGTCGGGGGAACGGGCCGTCACCACGGTCACGCCGGTGGCGTACTGACCCAGCGCGCGGCGCAGTTCGCGGCCGTCGAAGCGGGCGGCGTGCTGGGCGCGCTTCTCGGCCAGGAAGCGGTGTGCCTCGGCCTCCTCGAACCACCAGCGGTAGAGGGTGCGCGGGTCGTCGAACCCGGCGGCGAGGGCACCGGCGACAGAGGGGATCTCGGCCGCCGCGGTCAGGAGGTCGCGGTGATGGGGACTCAGCTCGGCCAGGAGGGAGTTGGTCCAGCCGACGGCCCATTGGGCCCAGCCGCGCCAGAAGCTGTCGAAGGTGCGCTGCATCCACTGCGGGGTGAATTCGGCGGTGCCGTGGCGGAGGATGCTGTCGAGATAGTGGGTCGCGGCCTGGGCCGCGTTGTTCGAGCCCTGGCCGGTGATCGGATCGTTGAGGACGACGGCGTCGGCCATGCCGAGGACGTGCCGGCCGGAGGCCAGGCGGGCGACGGGGTGCCGGACGGTCGGAGTGAACCTGCCGCGCAACACGCCGCCGTTGTCGGTGAGCCGGGCGTGCCGGTAGTGCTCGTATGCGTCGGGGAAGAACCGGTGGAGGATTTCCAGTGAGCGGGTGAGGTGGCCTTCCGGCGTGCGGATGTCGTCCCAGCAGTCCATCGGCCCGCCGGGGACGCCTTCGAAGACCATGATGTCGCAGGGGCCGGTGGTGGTGAGAGCCGGAAAGGAGAAGAATTCGCCGACGCCGGGGACCAGGCGGTAGTGGACGGCGTCCTCCCCCTCCCGCGGTGCTGTTCCCGTGACGTACGTCAGGGCCAGCGCACGGCGCGGCCGGTCGTACGGGGAGAGTTCGGAGTTGCGCGGGAAGAGTTGGCTGAGCTCGCCCTTGCCGGTGGAGACCACGACGAGATCGTGCGTACGGGCGTACCATTCGAGGTCGTTGACGCCCGCCTCGTGCAGCACGATCTCGCCGCGGCCGCCGTCCGCGAACTGCTCGATCCAGGCAGCGCACTTGACCCGCTGGTCGACGGAGTGGGCAGGGCCCTCCAGCGGCGCGCGCCAGGATACGTCCGGAGTGCCGTGCGGACCGATGAGAGAGAACGCGATGCCCGAGATGTCCGGGGCCTGGTCCTCCCAGTGGTGCAGGCCGAGTTCGCGCTCGCTCTGCAGCGCGGTGTCGAACATGCACTGGCTGGACATGACCGGGCCACGACGTATCTCATCGGGGGCGCGGTCGGTGACCAAGGTGACGTCATAGCCGTGCGCCTGGAGTCCCAGGGCGAGTTGGGCACCCGCCTGCCCGGCTCCGACCACCGCGATCCTTCTCATGTACTGCTGTCCTGCTCTCGTTGCGTAACTATCGCTGACGTGACGTCAGTTTGCTGAGCCGGCCCCTGACGGGACGATCAGGCACCGACCTCGGTCAGGTAGTTCTTCGCGGCGACCGGGTCCATGAACCAGTGGAACAGGTCGCGCGGGTCGTCGAAGCCGTTGACGAAGCGGGCGGCGACACGGGGGTTGGCGCTCGCCGCGCCGAAGAGCTCCAGGACGTGCTGCGGCGGGGCGCCGAGCATCGCGTTGGTCCATACCGTGGCGGACTGCGCGTTGTCCCAGAAGCGGCCGAAGGCCTGCTCCATGAACGCGGCGTCGTACGGGCGCGCGCCGTGGTCCAGGATGGTGGCGAGGTAGGAGGCCGCGCACTTCGAGGCGTTGTTGGAGCCCTGGCCGGTGATCGGGTCGTTGAGGACGACGACGTCGGCGAGGCCGAGCACCTGGGCGCCGGAGGGCAGCGTGGCGACGGGCTTGCGGACGGTCGGCGCGAAGCGGCCCGCGAGGGTGCCGTTCTGGTCGGTGAGCGTGACACCGGCGCAGCGCTCGGCCTCCCACGGAACGTACGCCCGCAGCAGCTCCTGGAACTTCGCCAGCAGCTGGTGCGGGGCGAGCCCGTCGAAGCAGTCGAGCGGGCCGCCCGGGATGCCTTCGAAGAACATGATGTCGCAGGGGCCGCTGGTGGTGAGGCTCGGCATGGTGAAGTACTCACCCACACCGGGGATGACATTGAAGCTGACGCCGGGGCGGTCGGGCAGCGGTGCCATACCGGTGACGTACGCCAGGGCCAGCGCGCGCTGCGGAGCGTCATACGGGGAACGCATGGCGTCCCGCTCGAACAGCCCGGCGATCTCGCCCTTGCCGGCCGCGACGATCACCAGGTCGGAGTCGGCGGCGTAGCGCTCCAGGTCCTCGATGCCGGCCTCGCAGAGCTCCAGACGGCCGCCGCGGCGCGCGAACTCGCCCATCCAGAGCGGCATCTTGACGCGCTGGTCGATGGAGCGGGCGGTGGCATCGAGGCGGGCGTCGAAGGAGAGCGCCCGGCCGCCCTGGCCGTCGGCGATGCTCACGCCGAGACCGGCGATCGACGGGCAGGCGTCGCCCCAGAAGTCGAGGCCGAGGTTGCGCTCGTGGGCCAGCGCGGTGCCGAACATGGCCTGGCTGGACATGACCCGGCCGTCGCGGATCTGGTCTCCGGTGCGGTTGGACACCAGGGTGACGTCAAATCCGTGGTCGATCAGGCCGATGCCGAGCTGGAGACCGGCCTGGCCGGCTCCGACGATGGTGATCTTGCGCATGAGGGGGATCTCCGGATGGGGGTGAGCGGTTTTCGAGCGGTGCCGCGCGGTGCCGTGCGCCGTGCAGCGTTTCGGCACGTGGCGGCGTCAATGCGTGGGGGGCAGCTGTGGGGAATGCGGCTGCCCGCCGGAGGGGGGCCGGCGGGCAGCCGCGGGAGGCCGGGTCACCCGTAGGACCGGGGGAGGGGTCCTGGGTAACCCGGCTCGCTGGAGAGGCCCGGCCGAATCGGTGAGCCGGGGCAGCGCAGGCAAGGGTGCCGCGACGTGCGGGGGCAGGGCCTCGGCGGCCCCCGCCGCGCCGGGCGCGCGTAATAAGCGCAGCGCGCATGCGACGGCCCGGCCGCTGGGCGTGACTCCGTCTCTGACGAGCGCAGTCCGGCCCGGCACTCCCTGCATTGTTACTTCCCAGGCTTCTCTCGGGTCCGCGGCGATCAGGGAGCAATCTTGGTATGGCAAGATCGCCTGCGCTATCCGGATCACGCGGGTCGCTGTCCCGATCGCGCATCTCGGCGGTGGAGGTTTACATGCCCGCTGAAAAGTCCCCTCTCGCAAATCACCAGCGGTTCCATACAGCGGACATTTGGGAGGCGCGGGCCGAGGTCGGCCGTGCCTTCTGTCCGCATGAGCTGCGCATCATGCGGCGCTCGGCGACGCTCGACGCCCGACTGCACGGTGCACCCTTTGATCGGACAGGTCTCTATTACCTCGATTACGGGACGGAAGTCCGGATCACCCCGGGCGATCTGGAGAGCTTTTTCCTTGTCCAGATCCCGCTCGCCGGTTACGCCGAAATCACCTGCGGCCGCGAGGAGATCATTTCCTCCCCGGAACTCGCTTCTGTCCCCTCTCCGACCGGAAAGCTGGACATGCGCTGGGGCGACGGCAATCCGCAGCTGATCGTGTGGTTCGACCGGTCGTCGATGGAATCGCACCTGGGCAGTTTGCTCGGCCGTGCCGTGCGCCGCCCGCTCCTCTTCTCGCTCGGCATGAACCTCACCACACCGGGCTCCCGGTCCTGGCTCAACGTTGTCGACCTCATGCGCCGGGAGGCTGAGGGGCCCGGTGGCATGACAAGCAAGCCCCTCGTGACAAAGCAGCTTGAATCGCTTCTCATGACCCAGCTGTTGATGGCCCAGCCCAACAACTACATGTCGGCGCTGCTCGGCGAGCAGCCGCGCATCGCACCGCCCGCGGTCCGCCGCGCCATGGAGGTCATCGAGGGACACGCCGCCGAGCCGCTCACGGTCGCGGAGATCGCGGAATGCGTCGGCGTCGGCGTCCGGGCCCTTCAGGACGGCTTCCGCCGGCACCTCGACACGACACCGCTCGCCTACCTGCGCGAGGTGCGCCTGGACCGCGTACGCAAGGAACTCCTGGCCTCCGACCCGGGCGCCGTGACCGTCACCGCTGTCGCCTCCCGCTGGGGCTTTCTGCACCCGGGCCGTTTCTCCCTCGCGTACCGCCGGCAGTTCGGGGAGTCTCCTTCGGAGACGTTGCGGTCATAGGAGCGATCCGGCCTTCGCCGGCCCTGACGGTCAGCGGGCGGCGGGTAGCGGGCGTCTGGTGGCGGGCAGGACGGGAGCGGGCAGCCGGGCGGACGCCGGCTCCCTCTCGTACCGCTGTGCGCTCGCCGACCTGGAGGTCACGGCGTCAGGTCGAGGAATTCCCAGTGTGCCCGGGGGTGCGCGCCGCTGAGCCATTTCCCGCAGTTCTGCAAGACCGTGGGGCTTGAGGTGATGTGCTGGGTACCGGTACCGAGATCACGCAGGAACCGGTCGATCGGCCCGCGCCGGACCGCCGCCGTCCCCGCCCATCGGTGCACCGTCCGACCCACTTCCTGCGCGGTCCCTGTTGCGTGGTTGAGCACCAGCCTGAGCAGAGTGTCCTGCTCGGTGCTCGGCAACCCGCCGTCATCCAGGGTGCCTTCGATGCCTCGCCACGCCTCCATCGCCCACGCCCGCGCCGAACGAAGCTTGGCTTCGGCGGTCGCGTACTCCGCGTGGAACTGCGTGGTGTCGACGGCGGCGTTACGTGTGCCGGACTTTGCCGCGGCGACCAACTTCAGTTCATCGAGCAGGCGCCGCCCGACACCGAACGCCCAACCTGTGTGTCCGATCGCGGACATATTGACCAGTCCGAGGCGGTAGATCGCGCCACCGTTGACCGGGTCCGTCGTCGTGGCGGGATACGTGTACGTCGCCGGGACGAACTCATCGGCACAGTGGTAGTCAATACTGTGCGTCGCACGCAGCCCGAGCACATCCCAGTTGTCGACGAGCTCCACCTGCGACTTCGGCATCGCCAGCACCCGCAGCTCCCCGGTGCCCTCGACCTGGATCGCACTGTGGATATGGGTGGCGTGCGCCATACCGGAGGCGAACTGCCAACTGCCGCTCACCAGATAGCCGCCCTCCACCGGGACGGCCCGGCCGGGCCGGGTGCCGTGCCCGGCCGACAACGCGTAGTCCCCACCCGCGACATCAGGGAACAGGTCGGCCGCCGCAACGCCATCGAGATAGGCCGCAGTGGTGCCGGTCATCAACTGCAGCGCCAACATCGTCCAACCGGCCGAGGCATCGTGGTAACTGACCCGCTCGACCGTCTCTATCAATTGGCGTGGGGAGAACTCGTGGCCGCCCAGACTCTGCGGAAGTGCGGCCCGCACGACGCCGGCATCCAGCAACGCCCGCGCGATGTCCTCGGTGAGTCTTCCGAGTTTTTCGGCCGTGTCCGCATCCGCCTCAAGTGCCCCGCCGAGTGTGTCGATCCGCTCGATCATCGCGGGAAATTCCGGACTGACATGCAATCCGACCAAGACCGTCATGGATGCCCGCTCCTCGCTATCCGTATGGAGTCAGCATCACCATAAGGGAGAGGCCGTCCTGTTCCTCGACCTGTTCGGAGGAATTCGCGTGCTGAGGCGGGGAGTTATCGCTCAATCTGTGCCGTGGGACGCCGTTCAAGGAATGCTACTTGGCCGGACTCGGTACCTCTGAACTGCTGGGGAGAGTGGTACCGGTCCGGAGGAAGTCAGATCACGACATCGCGCAGGTCCTCATTCCATGTCATGCCCTGGCGCTCCGCGAGGTGGAGCGGTGCCTTGATGCCGCCGCTGAGGGCTGGATCTGCCTGGAGTTCGCCCCAGTGTGTGTGAAGGGGGAGTACGCCGGCCCACAGCCCGAGTTCGGCGTCAGGGGTGTCGCCGTCGTCCGGGGCCCCGGTGCGGATTTTCACGGACGCCTCGCCGAGGGAGAGTGCAAGCAAGGAGGTGGCGGCGAGCTCCTTGCGGGTGGGCTGTCGGGCGTAGTCCCACTGGCCGGGGGTGGCTTGTTCGGTGAGGCAGCGCAGGCCCGCCCACTTCTCGTCGGGGTCGGTGACCAGGCGAGGTGTACCGAAGATCATGGCGCTGCGGTAGTTGACGCCGTGCTCGAAGACGGACCGGGCCAGGACAAGGCCATCGATGTGGGTAACGGTGACGCAAACGGGCGCTGTTGGCGAGGCGGTCAGACTCCGGCTGGCCACCGAGCCGTGGAAATACAGGGTGTTGCCATCGGAGCCGTAGACGGTCGGCAGGACGATCAGGTTGTCGTCGACGGTTACCCCGACATGGCAGACACAGCCCGCCGCCAGGATGGCATCGAGGTCTGCCCGGTCGAGGCTCCCTTGTTCGCGAAGCCGATGATGGCGGGTGCGGTCCGTTGGGGACAGGGGGCGCACGGGGTCGAGCCGGCTCATGGCAGGGCCTTACGTCGGTGTGGGTGAAGTGTGTGGATGCGGTTTGCGAGGTGGCCGATGCAGCGTCACGGAGCAACGCAGGCATGCAGAAGCAGCATTGACCGGCTCGCCGGTGGGTTGTGACGCGGCCCCGGTGGTGCAGGGCCGCTTTCGGCGCCCCCGCGGAGGCGGTCGCCGAGGGGTGTCGGCGACCACTCGTCGCAGCCTACTGATTCCATCGCCGAGTGACTAGATGTCAACGAAATCCGTTGTATTTAGGCTCAGTTGTAACTGATTCTTCGATGACGTCGATGGGTGGGAGAGCAACACCCTGCCCGCCGGCTTCAGGTGGCGTCGGCGGCGGGCTCGGTCGCGTAGCGGCTCATCGCGTCGATGTTGGCCTGTGGCGTCAGCGGCCTGCCGGAGGCGAGCACGTCCTGGAGATCCCGGAAGTACTGCACGTACAGATCGGGGGTGAACGTGCTGAGCATGACGGCGGGTTGGTCGGTCGGGTTGGCGAAGGTGTGCGGGGTGCCGGGCGGAACCATCACGAATGTGCCCGCGGGAGCGTCGTGGTCCTCGTCCCCGACGGTGAACCGCACGGTGCCGGAGAGGATGTAGAAGCCCTCGTCGTGTCCGGCATGGCGGTGCTGCGGCGGTCCCTGGGTGTGCGGGGCGAGGACGGACTCGGCGATCGCGAGGCGGTGCCCGGTGCGGCTGCCGTCCTCGAGGATGCGCATGCGCGTGGGGCCCAGGACGATGGTCTCGCCGTCGCCGGGACCGACCACCGATACGGCGGGCGCGGCCTGCGGCTTGCTGGTCTCTGCTTCTTCGGTCATACCCACAAGTGCACGGCCAAGGCCCGGCGGCTGTCCAAGACCCCTTCCGCAACGCCGATACCCCGTGGGTATCGTTGCAGCGTGGAGCTACGGACCTTGCGCTACTTCGTGGCCGTCGCCGAGGAACTCCACTTCGGCCGGGCCGCCACCCGACTGCACATGAGTCAGCCGCCGTTGAGCCGGGCGATCAAGCAGTTGGAGGCCGACGTCGGCGCCGTGCTGTTCGTCCGCTCGGCCGCCGGCGTCACGCTCACCCCGGTCGGTACGGTGCTGCTCGACGAGGCGCGGGCCCTGCTCGACCATGCCGACCGCGTCCGCCTACGCGTGAGCGCGGCGACCGGCGCCGCAACCCTCACCATCGGCATCCTGGACGACGGTTCCGACCCGGCAGCGGCCAGGCTGGCGGCCGTATACCGCCGACGTCACCCCGGCATCGACATCCGCATCCGCGACACCGACCTGACCGATCCGACCTGCGGGCTGCGCACCGGGCTGGTCGATGTGGCCCTGACCCGGGCGCCGTTCGACGAGACTGCTCTGACGGTGCGTGAGCTGCGGGCAGATCCGGTCGGTGTGGTCCTGCGCGCCGACGATCCGCTCGCCCGGCACGACCGGCTACGGCTGGCCGACCTGAACGACCGCCGCTGGTTCCGGTTCCCGCAGGGGACCGACCCCGCCTGGCAGTCGTACTGGAACGGCGGCAGAGCGCGCGAGGGCCCAGTGGTACGCGCCGTCCAGGAATGCCTGCAGGCCGTGCTGTGGAACGGCACGGTCGGCCTGGCCCCGCTGGGACACGACCTGCACGCGGAGCTGGCCGTGGTGCCGCTGATCGACATGGCGCCGAGCCGAGTGGTGGCGGTGTGGAACAAAGGTGACACCAACCCGTTGATCCGATCCTTCGTCGAGACCGCGACAGCCGCGTACCGAGACTGAGCGCCCCGCACTCACCACCTTGCCTCACACGGGGGCGAGCAGGGCGTCCGTTGGGGTGGCACGCCGCTCCACGCCGCAGCCCGCCCGCCCCGGCCCGGCGAAGCCCATGCGGTCTCAGCGCCAGCCTCGGCCGCGCACCATCGACATCAGCAGACCGTGGGTCTCGTCGTCGGCGGCGACCACCAGCCCACGCCCTTCCTCACCGATCGGGGCACCGTCGACCCCGGTGACCACGCAGCCGGCCGCCCGGCACAGAGCGATGCCGGCCGCGAAATGCACGCTGCGGGAGAAGCCGCCGCCATCGGTGACATACGCGGCGCGCTTGCCGGCGGCGACCCAGGCCAGCGCCAGCGTTGTGGAGACGACGCGCGGCCGGAACCGTTCGACGAACCCAGGGTGGGCCAGCAGCTCCACGGCCCGGAATCCGGGTGCGCTCGGGAACGGCGGATCGAGGTTGACGTCCACCAACCGGGTAGCGGGCGTGGGCATCAGCAGGGTGTCGCCGGCCCCGTCGTGGCGCACCCAGGCGCTCTCCCCGTCGGTGAAGAAGACCTCGCCGCTGAACGGGTCGGCCACCGCCGCCGCCCCGTCACGCAACGCCACGTTCACGGCTACCAGCATGTTGCCGACGGCGTAGTTCAGCGTGCCGCACAAGGGGTCCACCAACCACTGGCGCACGGCCTCGGCGGCGCCCTGCTGCCCGCCTTCCTCGCCGAGCACCGCGTCACCGGGGCGTGCGGCACGGATGACACCGAGGATCGCCTTCTCGGCCGCCACATCGGCGTCGGTGGCAAAGTCACCGGCGCCCTTGTCGATGCGGTCGAGCCGCCGGCCGTACATGCTGCGGACCACCTCCGCGCCGGCCCGCGCCCCGGCTATCGCCACCGCAGCATCGTCGGAACTCGTAGAGGAGTTGGTCACAGCGCGCAGCCTAGCGACGTGAAGTCACCGCCCCGGGGTCCTGCTCCGGCACGGACCGTGCGGAGTCCGTGTGGCGTATCGGGGTCTGCTGATCGAGCCCCGAGCCGGTCATGGATCGCACTGCCGCACTTGCCGCGGCCACGAAGGCCGCGATCGCCGGATGCGTACCGCCGCCGGCGCGGAAGGCGACCTTGGACCGGCGGAACAACGGCAACGCGGTCAACACCACGCCTTCGGGGCTTTGCGCAGTGGCCATCTCCGGTACGAATCCGGCTCCCTGTCCGGTGGCGGCCAGGGCCAGCACCGTACGGAAGTCGTTGACCTGGTGGCGGATTCTCGGCTGGAAACCGGCTGCCTGGCAGGCCCGTACGGCCATCGCATGACCGGTCGTGCCGTCCCGTGCGGTGATCCACGGGGCCTCGGCATAGGGCCCGAGCAGGTCGGCCAGGGTGTCGCTGCGGCTGGATTTCCCGGGCGCGGTATGGGTGACGAGGTACATCGGCTCTTCCAGCAGGGGGACCTCGTCCACGGTGGTGTCCGGTGAGGCGGGTACGAAGTCGAAGTCGTGGACGAGGGCGACGTCGAGTTCGCCGGCCCGCAGGCCGTCGGACACCCGGGCGGAGTCGATTTCCTGCACCATCGGCTCCAGCGCGGGATGCCGTTGGGCCAGCTCGGCCAGCGTGGCGGGAACGATGGTGTGGCCACCGGAGGGGAAGGTCCCGATGCGCAGCGGCCCGCCGATGCCGTCCCGGGCGCCGGCCAGCTCGGCGACCGCCAGCTCTAGGCGCTCCAGCACGGCGTCGGCGTGTGCGACGAGGGACCGGCCGGCGGGCGTGAGGACCACACGCCTGCCACTGCGTTCCAGCAGGGGCACGCCTGCCTCTCGCTCCAGCACACCCAGCTGCTGGGAGACGGCGGATGCGGTGAAGGTCAGCGCTTGGGCCACGGAGGCGATCGTGCCCCGCCGGTCCAGTTCGCGCAGCAGGTGGAGACGACGGACATCGAGCATAAGTGCAGCTTACGCATCAAGGTAGAAATCAGAAATGGATCTACCGGGTCGGTGCGGGGCAGTCTTGGACCATGAACCCCGATCCGGCCTTCAGCGGCCTCTACGTCCCCTTGGTGACCCCGTTCACCGCCGACCTGCGCCTGGCCCCCGATGCGCTGGCCCGACTCGCCGACGAGGCGCTGTCGGCCGGCGCCTCCGGGCTCGTCGCCCTCGGCACCACCGCCGAATCGGCCACATTGACCCCGGAGGAGAAGCAGACGGTGGTGCGGATCTGTTCGGCCGCCTGCCGCGCGCACGGCGCCCAGCTGGTAGTCGGGGTGGGCACCAATGACACCGCTGCCGCCATCACGTCGCTGCGCGAGCTGGCGGCCGCCGGAGACGTGGCTGCGGCGCTGGTTCCCGCGCCGCCCTACATCCGGCCCGGCGAAGCGGCGACTCTGGCGCATTTCACCGCGCTGGCCGAACACGGCGGCATGCCGCTGATCGTGTACGACATCCCCTACCGCACGGGACAGACGCTCAGCGCCGGCACGATCGCAGCGCTCAGCCGCCTGCCGGGGATCGTCGGGATCAAGCACGCGACCGGCATGATCGACGCGACCACGGTGGAGGTGCTCGGCGCCCCTCGGCCCGGCTTCGCCGTGCTCGGCGGCGACGATGTCGTCCTCTCACCGCTCGTCGCGGCGGGCGCCCACGGCGGAATCGTCGCATCGGCCAATCTGCGCACCGCCGACTACGCCGAACTGATCTCGTTGTGGCACCGCGGCTCCGCTGCACCCGCCCGCAGGCTCGGCGCCGAGCTGGCCCGGCTGTCCGCCGCCCTCTTCGCCGAACCGAACCCGACAGTGATCAAGGGAGTGCTGCACGCACAGGACCGCATTCCCAGCCCGGCCGTCCGGATGCCGTTGCTGGCCGCCTCCGCCGGTACGGTCCGCCGAGCGGAACTCGTGGCCGACAGCCGTGCACGCCAGGTGTCCCCGGCCTGACCTCAGGCCGAGGAGCGCGGGGAGCGCTGCGACTTCCGTCCCCAGGTTGGCTGCCTCGGCAGCGACGCGTCACCGCCCGGCCGGCCCTCGCCCTGCCGTGAGGACCAGTTCCTCACGCCCGTTGAGAAGGGCCGGTGACCTTCCACGCCGCATCGATCATCCGGAAGATCTCGTCCACCGCGGCCTCCGGGTCGGCCGCCTCACGGGCCAGCGAATAAGCGTCGATCACGAACCTCGCGACGGTCCGGCAGGCCGTGGTGCTCTGCGGCAGGCCGGGATCGGCGTCGAGGGCCGTGGCCAGGGACTCCGCATGACGCAGCCGCATCGACTCCTCGTACTCCCGCAGGGCGGGTGATGCGTCGATCATGCGCCAGATCGGGGCGGCGCCGTCCGCCGTGCAATGGCGCACCAGGGCCTGGATCTCATGGCGCAGTACAGGGATGAGCGGCTCGTGCGGCGCCCGGCCGGTGACCGCCTGTGCGAGGCGTTGCTCGAAGTCTGCGTCCTGCTCGAAGACCAGGGCCTCCTTCGAGGCGAAGTGGGAGAAGACGGTGGTGACCGCCACGTCGGCCTCGGCGGCCACGTCACGGATGCCCACCGCGTCGTAGCCGCGTTCCAGGAACAGCCGCAGAGCGGTGTCGGCGATCTTCTGGCGGGTCGCGGCCTTCTTGCGTTCGCGGCGTCCGGACTGCACGGTCATGCGCTGACACTACCAGGAACGAAAATGAAGCTGCTTCAAAACGCTAACCGTTAGTGCTACGTTCGGCGGTATGAAGAGAGTGAGCTTCGCCGAGTTCGGCGGTCCGGATGTTCTGCAACTCGAAGATGCCGAGGAGCCCCACGCGGGCCCCGGTCGGATACGTATCGCCGTGCGGGCGGCGGGCGTGAACCCCGTCGACTGGAGGGTCCGTGAAGGCCAGATCCTGGCGGCCCACCCGGTCGAGTTGCCTGCCGGGGTCGGGCAGGACGCCGCCGGGGTGGTGGACGAGGTCGGCGAGGGCGTCGACGGGGTCGGGGTCGGCGACCACGTGTTCGGCGAAGGGGCGAGTACCTACGCCGAGTTCGCCGTGCTGTCGGCCTGGGCCCGTATGCCCGAGGGGCTGACCTTCGAAGAGGCGGCCGGGTACCCCTCCGTGGTGGAGACCGCGTTGCGCATCATCCGTGAGGTCGGTGTGCGGCCCGGGCAGACGTTGCTGGTCAGTGGCGCGTCCGGGGGAGTCGGGTCGGCGGTGCTGCAGATCGCCCGCGAGCGCGGCATCACGGTGATCGGCACGGCCGGAGCCGCGAACCAGGACTACCTGCGCAGCCTGGGAGCCCTGGCCACGACATACGGAGAGGGCTGGGTCGAGCGGGTGCGCCGGCTCGGGCATGTCGACGCGGCACTCGATCTGGCCGGATCGGGCGTGATCCGTGAACTCGTCGAGCTGACCGGGGATCCACAGAAGGTGATCTCCATCGCCGATCTCGCCGCGCCGGACCTCGGTGTCCGGTTCTCCGGCGCGGCGGGGAGCATGCCGCAAGCGCTCGCCGAGGCCGTCGGCCTCATCTCACGGGGGAAGCTCCACATCCCGGTCGAGAAGTCGTACCCGCTCGCCGAGGCCGCGGCGGCGCACACCGACAGCCAGGCCGGTCACACACGCGGGCGCCGGGTCATGGTCGTCTGAGCCGTTCGGCCTCCCCGCCAAAAGCATCCGTCAGCCCGCGGGAAAGCCGGTTGCAGGGCCCGCAGTGAGGCGAGTGCCCTCGGCGAGCCGGCGGAGAGTGAGGGCCGCGCCGAAGAGCTGTACGCCGTGCGTGGTGTGCGGGTCCAGGCCGGTGAGTTGGGCGGCGCGGGCGAGGCGGTTGTCGACGGTGTTGGGGTGGACGTTGAGCGCCTGGGCCGTACGGCGCCGGTCGAGGTCGCAGTCGAGGAAGGCGGCGACGGCCTCGACCAGGCCGGCGTGCCCGTCCAACGGGTCGAGGAGCGCGGCCAGTTCGGCGGCGCTGTCCTTGGATCCGGCCAGATGGTAATCGAGCAGCACGTCCTGGAGCCGGTGCACGCCGGGGGTGCGGGCGATGGCGGCGATCCGGTGCGCCTGCTCGGCGGCCGCGGGGACGTCTCCCGGCGTGGCCGCGAGGGCGGCCCCCGCGATCACCGGGCGGGACAGGCCGGTGGACAGGTGCCGGACGAGGTCGGCGTGGGGTGTGCCGAGGGGGAGCAGGATGTGGCCGCCCTGCGCGTTCGGCAGGCTGAGCGCCCGGCCGTCCGCGGCGGGCGCGAGCCGGACCAGGACCTGGTGGAGCAGTCGTCGCGCGGCCACCGGCTCCTGGGGCACGGGGGCGCGGACGCTGAGGACGAGGTAGCCGGGTTCGAGGTGGAGTCCGCACCGGGCGGCCACCTCCTGCGGCACGTCACCGCGGAGCAGTGCCGAGGCCAGTTCCCGTCCTGCCGCCTGCTGGTCGGCCAGCCCGAGCAGGTACGCCTCGGTGGCCTGCTCGGCCAGGGAGTTGACCGTGGTGAACAGCCGGCGGGTGAGCCACAGCAGGGCGGCCTCTTCCCCGGGGAGGGCGGCGGCCGACAGCGCGTCCGCCACCACTTCGGCGCCGACGTGGTACGCCCTGAGCACCCCGGTCAGGTGGACGCCTTCCGTGGCGCGCTGGGTGGCACGTTCCCGTAGCACCTCGGCGTCGGTGTCCGCGAGGCCCTGCACACCGCGGAGGAAGCCGCGGAATGTGTGGCGGGCGGCCGAGGCGATCTCCAGATCCTGCATGTCGTCCGGGAGACGGTCAAAGCCGGGGACCTCGGCCCGCTGGCGCTCGACGACCCATCTGGCCAGTTGGTTGATCCGGGGTTCGAGACGGGCGGCCATGCGGACCACCTGCTCGCGGAGGTTCTCGCCCGGTTCCGGGGTCTCGGCCGGCGACGCGCTGCGTTGTGACACGTCACAACGATAGGCCGTCCGCCGTGTCCTCCGGGCCGATTGTCCCGGCCCGCCGGTGGGACGAGAGTGAGGCGATATCGACCCGGCCTTCGTGCTGCGCGGTGCCGGCCACTCGGCCCACCACATCCGGCCGTCAACTACGACGACAACCCGTCAACTACGACAACGACCCGTCAACTACAACGACGACCCGTCAGCTCCGACAACAGCCCTGTGAGGAACAGCCCTTCATGAACGCAACGCGACGACTCCGCCGCTGGGGTGCCGCCGCCGGTGCGGGGGTGGCCATACTCGCCCTGTCCGCCCCGCCGGTGACAGCAGCCCAGGCGAGCACGGCACACCCCGCCCCCGCTCCCGCCACCACCGCCGACGCGGTCAAGGCCTACGTCTACGGCTACCCACTGGTCCTGGCGCGGGCCACCGAGCAGACGTCCACCAACGTCCGCAAGCCCGACCCGGCGACCCTGCGGGCACCGGTGAACCAGTTCGCCAAGGCGGACCGGGCTCCCGGCCCGGAGTTCCACACCGTGGTGGCTCCGAACGTCGACACCCTCTACACCTCGGCGTGGCTGGACCTGAAGAAGGGGCCGATCGTGCTCCATGTGCCGGACACCAAGGGCCGGTACTTCATGATGCCCATGCTCAACGCCTGGACCGACGTCTTCGCCTCCCCGGGAACCCGCACCACCGGCAGCAAGGCGGGCGACTTCGCCATCACCGGCCCCGGCTGGCACGGCCGGCTGCCCGCCGGAGTCAAGCAGATCAAGTCGCCCACCCAGACCGCGTGGATTCTCGGCCGGACCCAGTTCAACGGCCGCTCCGACCTGCCCGCGGCCAAGGCCCTGGTGCGCCACTACACCCTCAAGCCGCTCCGCGACCACGGCCACCACCACACCCCGCGGCCGGGCCACGTCGACCCGAACGTCCCCGCCACCTCGCCGGCCGCCCGCGTCGCCGGCATGGACGCGCAGACCTTCTTCTCCCGGCTCGCCGCGTCCATGGCCACCAACCGGCCCGCGAAGAAGGATGCCCGCATGGTGGCCAGCCTGGCCCGCCTGGGCATCGTCCCCGGGCGGCCGTTCGACATCAACGCCAAGGGCCCCGCCACGGCACAAGCCCTGCGCAAGGCCGTCCCCGCGGCCCAGAAGAAGATCAAGGCCGCGCTCGCCACGTCCGGGAACAATGTGAACGGCTGGCGCCTCTCGCTCAACCTGGGCGACTACGGTACCGACTACCTGCTGCGTGCGACCACCGCCTGGCAAGGCCTCGGCGCCAACCTCCCCCAGGACGCCGTCTACCCGATCGTCCGCACCGACAGCCGGGGCAAGCCGCTGACCGGAGCCAAGCGGTACGTCCTCCATTTCGCCCCGGGGCAGACCCCGCCGGTGAAGGCCTTCTGGTCCCTCACGATGTACGACCCGGACGGCTTCCTGGTCCGCAACCCGATCCACCGCTACGAGGTCGGACACGCCGTCAAGCCGACCCGCAACCCCGACGGTTCCACGGACGTCTACATCCAGCACGATGCTCCCGCGGGCAAACAGTCCAACTGGCTGCCCGCACCCAGCGGACAGTTCTCCATGATCCTGCGCATGTACCGGCCCAAGTCCAGTGTCCTCGACGGCACCTGGACCCCGCCCGCGGTCACCATGACCAACTGACGCAAGCCTTCCGGCGGCCCGCACACCTCCCTCATGCCGCAGACACCGCACGCCGCACGCCGCACGCCGCCGATGCGGTATCCCGGCTACGTCCGGAGGAGGAGGTTCGCGTCCGGCGGGAGGTAGGTGTCCGATGGGAGGTTCGTGTCCGGTGCCTGCCCGGCCCGCGTCGTTCCGGGGCGAGGGGCACAGACCCTCTTCCACTGAACGCAGCGGGCGGGCGGGCAGGCACCGGCTCCGGCTCCGTCACCGGCAGGCTCCGTCACCGGCTTGATCACCGACACCGGCTCGATCACCGACACCAGCTTCCCTGCCCTCCGCGGAGGCGTCTCGAAGATTGTGCGCGACTTGGTTCGAGGGCCCGGGCCGTGGTCGCATGGTGGCGATGCTCTCCAACGAACCTTCTTCCGCAGATTCCACGGCGCGAGTACCGGCGAGTCGTGCTTCCCAGGACGGCCCGGCCGGAGCCCCAACCGCAGCCGGCGCAGGCACCGACCACACGAGCACCGGCGACGAGAAAGAGCACCCGCGGGCCGGGCGCACGTCACGTCGGATCGTGCGGAGAACCGTGAAGACGGTCGTCGCGCTGGCCGTCGTTCTTGCGTTTCTCGCGCTCGGTGACCGGTGGGCCGTGCTCTACGCGGAGAACCTGGCGGCGCAGCAGGTGCAGAGGGCGCTGAAGCTGCGTGCCGAGCCCGAGGTGCACATCGACAGCGTCCCGTTCATCGGGCAGGTGCTCACGGGCAACATCGACCATGTCGAGGCCGACGTCCCCGATGTCGACGCCGGGCCGGTCTCCGTCGCTCAGGTGAAGGGGACGGCGGACGGCATCCGGATCGTCGGCAGCCTGCCGTCCTCGGTCAAGGGCGCGGTGCTGAGCCGGGTACACGGTGACGTCCTGCTGGACTTCAAGGACCTGAACCGCGAAGTCGGGGCGTCGCAGATCCGCTTGAGGCCCGGCCCCGGGAAGAACACGGTGCTGGCCGGCGGCGACCTTCCGGTGGGCGGCAAGCAGGCCCAGGTCCGGGGGCGTGCGCAGTTGCAGCGCACCGGGGACCGCGGCCTGCGCATGACCGTGCGGGACACGCGCGTGGTGGTGCCCGGCCTGCTGACGTACGTACCGGGCAAGGGCGGTGGCGTGCAGCTGACCGCACCCGTCGCCGACAAGATGGACGAGGGCGAGCTGCAACAGACGGCCGGGAAGCACGTCCGTCCGCAGCAGATGATG
Source organism: Streptomyces lydicus (assembly GCF_004125265.1). Taxonomy (GTDB): domain Bacteria; phylum Actinomycetota; class Actinomycetes; order Streptomycetales; family Streptomycetaceae; genus Streptomyces; species Streptomyces lydicus_C. The sequence continues at coordinate 168,660 of NZ_RDTE01000003.1, read as the reverse complement.
AAGGGCCGCATGCTGGACACGCTTGTGGACCATCCCTCGCTGCTCGAACCCACCGGCATCGACCCCTCGCTCATCCGGGACCTGCAGAAGCTCCGGGAGCCGAAGGTCGCGCAGCAGATGGAGTTCTCCGCTCAGCTGCCGGACAACCTGCCGGGCGACATCCGGCTGCGCGACATCTCCGTGACGAAGAACGGCATTCGGGCACAGCTGACCGGCAAGGACGTACGGGTGGGCTGAGAGCGCCGCACTGACGCCGGCGGGGTCACGCGGGCGCGACGGGGCAGACCCAAGGCGGCGGCACGGACGCGGATGCAGCGCCCGTGCCGCCGCTTTGCGGGTACGAGCCGATCACCTCCCGATTCCGGGTACGAGCCGATCACCTCCCGACGAGGACAGCCCTGCCACCGGCACGTTCCGGCCATTGCGCGTGGAACATCCCCGTCCTCCGGTACCGGCAGCCGATGATGAGCGGCCGGCGGGGCCGGACCCGTCGCGACGAAGGGGGCTCCTCCATGAGACCAGGCAGCAGCAGAGCCATGGCCGCCACCGCACTCGCACTGGGAGCGCTGCTGACCACAGCGCTTCCGGCGACCGCCGCCGAAGACCCCGCACCGGCCGCCTCCCGCTGCACCCCTGCCCTGCATGTCCTCGACCGGCTGCCGGGCGCCGGCGCCGGGTCCTGGGGCAGTGAGAGCGTCAACGACTTCGGCGCCGGCGGCCTGTCCGTCGGCCGGTCCGCCGGGCTGCCCGCCTACTGGACGGGAAGCACCGTGCACCGCGTCCCGCTCCCGTCCGGGTACGACAGCGGCTCGGTCGCCGCCGTCAACCACCGCGGTCTCATGGTGGGCAGCATCCAGGGCCCGGCGGGGTCCGCCGCCTTCAGCTACCGGGCCGGTACCCCGGCGGTACGCATCCTCCCCGGCGGCACCTATGCCGCCGACGTCAACGACCGCGGCACCATCGCGGGCGGCAACGAGAGTTCGGACACCGCCTCTCTCTGGACCGGCGTCACCCTCACCCGGACCCTCACCGTCACACCCGGGCACACCCGGGTACGCGTAAGCGGAATCAACTCCCGCGGAACGGTGATCGGCTCCTCCTGGTACTGGGACGGCGTGAGCGAGGTGAGCGGCAGCGTCGGGCTGGTCTGGCCCGGTGGTGCCACAGGCCCGGGACGGGATCTCCGGCCCGTCGAGATCAACTCCGACACGGACTGGTACCCGAACGCCATCGACAACCACGGACGCATCGTCGGTGAACGCACCTACGCCCATGCGGACCTGGCTGCCGAAACCTACTGGGACGCCCCCTACGCCAAGGACGGCGTCCAGATACCGGGGCTCCCCGCTCACGAGGGCAAGGGCTGGCTCAACGACATCAGCCCCAGCAGCGGCGTGGCCGTCGGCACCGCGATGTTCCCGTACGGCATCCCGCCGGTCACCCCCATCGACCAGGCCCAGATCTGGCCGGGCTCCGGCCCCGTCCGGGCCCTCCCCAGCCTCGCCGTCAACGGCCCGGCCGGCGCCGAGGCCGTCAACGACGAATCCAGGGCGGGGGGTTGGGCCTATGACGGCGATCCGTACGACGGCGCCGGCGCCCCGCACCCCGTGATCTGGACATGCGCTCTGGGCTGACGGGGCAGTACCGCGGCGACGGAGGCGAGCACCCCCACACCGTCGCTCGCGGAACGAACACGCAGTCGGCGGTGCGCCGCAGCAGCCGGCGGTGCGCCGCCACCCCTTGCCGAGGGCGCGTTCCTTGCTCTGCCGTGATCCGTATGTGACCAACGCCCCGTAATCTCCCCTGGGTTGGGGTTGAGGGGATAAGCGACCAAGACGGGGGAAAGTCATGACATACCGGCGCGCGGTGTTACCGGCACTGGCCGGAGCGCTGCTGCTCACAGCCCTTCTGTGGTGGGCGGGGGCAAGCGCGCACGCACTGCACCTGTCCGGCGCCACCAGCATGCTCGACGGCCAGACCGCCGCCGAACTGGAGCGCTGGCTCACACCATGGTCGTACGACCCTCCGACCTCGGCCTGGGTCGGTACCGAGGTGTCCGGTGGAACCGGGGGAACGGACGGGGGCGCCGGCACCGACTACCGCGCGCTGTACTCCACCGCACTGCAGATCCGGTTCGGCGCGGTCTTCGCCTTCTTCCTCCTCGGGGCACTGCTCCTGGTACGCAGGCTGCCGCCGGTGCGCGGCCGGATGCCGGTCGCGCTGCTCGCCCTGTGGGCCTGGGGCCTGGTGGCCGGGACCCTGGCGGTGACCGTCTCCGCGCCGTGGCTGATCGCCTCGGGAGGGCACGGCAGCTTCCGTTTCCTGCCTCGTCTGGCGGGCGTCATCTCCTCCGGGCGGCAGGTATTGATAGTGACCGCGCTGGTCGCGGCGGCGGTGACCGTGCTCGCCGCGCGAGTCGCCGCCAAGGGGACCGGTCCGCTGTCGCACGAGGCCGTCCCGGCTCGCGCCGCCCGCCTGGCCGCCTCTGTCGGAACCGCCGTGATCGCTCTCTCCCTGATCGTTCTCTCCTACCAGCCGGTCGCCGCCGCACTCCAGCAGGTCTCCTCGAACACCGGTCTCCTCGCCGAACCGGGTGACCTCCTACGCCAGTGGCTGCTGCTCGGCGCCTGGGACACCCCAGCCGGCGGGCAACTCGGTGGCTGGCTCCTCTACCGGGCCGTCGGCGTGCTGCCGCTCGCCGTGGTGTGGTGGGCACTGCGCCGACTGCCCGGCCTGCTCACCCGGGCCACGGTTCCCGCGATGGCGGTCGGCACCGTCTGCGCGACCGTCTTCGGGCTGCTGACGAGCCAGCTGCTGAGGATGGCGGTGAACGGGGCGGGCCCGGACCTGAGCCGGGGCCTGCTCCTGCTGTCCGCTGACCTCGGTAACGGCGTCCCGGCCGCCCTGACCTGCGGCCTGGTGGCAGGATCCGCAGCCGCCCTGACACTGCGGGTGGCCGCGAGCCGCGCGGGGACCGCCGACGCCACGACCTCCGCTCAGGACTCCGGGCGGCTTCGGAGCTCGTAACGCAAAGATCTCCGACCGGCTGGTGTTCCAGGGCATTCTCATTCTGTTCGTCCCGCACACCGGATCGCCTGGGAAACCCGCGTTGACGGCCCGATGGCCGGCCTCAAGTCGGCTTGCGCCACACGGAAATGTGCTTCGCGGAGTCCTGGGTGAACGGCGCCCCGTCCCAGTCCGCGCGCCTCGGACTTGCCTCAGGATGCTTACGGTGCCTTGCTGCGCACCGCCATCGAGCAGGTTGCCGAGGCCATCACCCAGCGGGATACCGCCAAGTGCACTCCCGGCTGACGTCCGGACGCCGCGCTGCGCGGGCTCAGGGAGTGGGCAGGCCGCCCGGGCGCGCAGGGCGGCCGAAGCGAACCGGCACGCCGGGGGAGTACAGCACGCTCACCGGCGGACCGGTCGGCGACGGCAGTCCGGCCGCGGTCACCAACTCATCCTCGCAGTGCAGGAGTTCGGCCCGATGGAGTGGCCAGCGAGGGTGGATATTGGGCAGATACACCGGCCGGCCGAAGAAGGCGTTGTGCATGCCCCAGCGGGCGGTCAGGAAGTGTTCGAGGGCGGTCGGCTCCTCGATCCGCTCGCCGATGCGCACCGCCATCCGACAGCGCGCCGCGCGCGGCCCCGGCCAGCGTCGGCTGCTGGTGTAGCTGATGGTGTCCGCGTCACGGTGGATCGCCATCCTGGCCCACATGTAGGGCATCCGGAAGGCGCTGCGGGCGACGGCCACCGGCAGCAGCCGCGAGGCCTCCAACGAGCGGAACACCACGCCGCGTCGGCCGTGCCGGTCCACGGAGTAGAGCCGCACGTTGGTCTCCGGAAAGGTGCCGAGGTACGGAATCCCCGGCATCCTCAACCAGCCCACCCGGTGCATCCGGAAGGCCACCAGGCCGATGTAGGTGAGCCCGTCGTGGGTGTCCGGCACGGTCCCGGCCGGCAGCAGCGGCGCCACGTCCGCAGGGTCGGTCGCCCAGTGCAGGAACGACAGGTCCAGCCAGGACTGGGTGAGCAGCGTGTCCGGAATCTCGTGCACCGGATCGGGCGTTATCGGCTCCGCAGGCGGAGGAGAGAGCGACATCACGTCAGCCTCGCACACCCCTGCGACCGTCGTCAGACACCCCTCGTTGGCGGCGAGGTAGCCCGATGGATTGGCGGGAACATCGCCGCCGAGGGGGTGCCGAGCGGTGCCCCTCGCAGACTACGGACCATTCCGGCCGTCCGCATGCCCGCCAACGACCGGTTATCGCCTGTTCGGGAACGGCCGCTGCTGCGAAGCTCAGGGCTTCGCAGAAGGCGCTATGCCGCATAAATTGCCCTTTGGGGAAAGGAATCCGCATGCGCGTCAGACTCGCCACGGCCGCCGTGGCTCTGTCCGTTGCACTGAGTGGCACCGTCCTTGCCGCACCCGCCGCTGAGGCCGCGGCGCACCGGCCGTCCGTGGCGCCGGCGGCCAGGGCGGCCGCACCCGGCTTCAACGTCGGCGGGATCTGGACCCTCTACCAGAGCAATGCGTGGAACGCCACGCTCTCCGTGACCCAGGACGCCCAGGGGAACCTCACCGGTATCGCCAGGACGGGAAGTGCGACGACGGGCACCATCGAGCAGGGGTTCGTCGACGGTTCCTATGTCTCCTTCGTCATTGCCTGGAACAGTGGCACGAAGGGCCGCTACATAGGCTCCCGCGGCGCTGACGGCCGCCTCAGTGGAGTCACCTCTCAAGTGGGAAATTCCGCCAACCAGGCGACGTGGTACACCACTTGGACGTTCTGACAGCCCGTACCTCTCCTGTGTGGCCCCGGCTCTTTCCGTGTGGCCCCGGGGGCAGGAACACCGGGGCCACGCCTCATCCGAGACCTGATGTCACGCCCCCGACCCCTGGCCGGACAGCGGTCCGGGCACCGGCGGCACCGCCCCTGACACCTCGGTCAGGAGGCGCTCGACCTCCGCGCCCCAGCGCGAGGCGATCACCAGCTCGCGTGCCGGGTCCACCCACAGCAGGTGGCTGCCCGCGTTGCCGCGGGCGCAGCGGCCGGTGCGGGGTGCTTGGGGCCATACGGAGCAGTCGTCGTTGAGCCACCAGGACAGGCCGTAGTTGGGCTTGACCGGGCAGGGCGTCCACAGTTCCCCGATCCAGCGGCGCGAGAGGACCCGCCGCCCGCCCCACGTTCCGCCGCGCAGACAGAGATGGCCGATCCGGGCCAGGTCCAGGGCGCTGATCCACAGGCCGCCGCCCCAGTGCGCACCGCCGGAAACCACCGGTACCCGGGCGCCGTTGAGGTCGGCCGCCGCGTTCTCGTAGCCGTGCCAGGACCAGTCATCGGAGGCTCCGATCGCCGTCATGACGCGTGCGCGCAGCACGTCCGGAAGACTGCGGCCGGACAGGACCGTGAGCGCCAGCGCAGTGAGGTTGACCCGGACATCGTTGTAGGCCCAGCCCCCGCCGGGCGCCCCGCCGGCCGACTCGGTGCCCTCACGTGCGCTCTGCGCATCCACCCATGTCGGCTTGCCCCACAACTCGCCCTCCCACTGGCTGGTCTGGTCGAGGAGGTGGCGCCAGGTGATCGCGCGCCCATGGACGGTGCCGAACTGGGGCAGGTCCACCGACCGGCACACCGGTTCGTCCAGGCGCAACGTCCCGTCGTCGAACGCGATGCCGCCCACCAGCGACAGCACGCTCTTGGTGGCGCTGAACGCCATCTCCGCACGCGTCGGCTCGCCCCACGAGGCGATGACCGTGCCGCGTCGCACCACGACACCGCTGGCCCCCTGCCCGTCCAGGAGCGGGCCCACGACCTCGCGGTGTGCGGTGTCCGACACCTGGGCGGCGAGATACGACGCCATGTCCTCGATACCCCGCACCGGCCGCGCCGCCTGCGCCTGTACGGCCTGTGCCAGTGCCGCTTCGTTCACGCCCTCCCAGGGGTCGACGGGCCGATCGGCCGGCTCCAGAACCTCCCCGTCATGCCGCGACATCACTGCTTCCCCCTCCATGCCGAACCTCCGGTCCTGTCGCCGTCGGGGCGAGGCTTCAATCTGCCAGGCCCCGACGATCCGCAGTCAGACCGCCCGTCAGGCCGCCCGTCGGACCGCCCGTCGGACCGCCCGTCAGACCGCCCGTCGGACCGTCCGTCGGGCCGCCGTCATCCGAGCGCCTCCTGCAGGCTGCACGTCGTCAGGCGGGCCGTGGTCCGGGGATGTACTGATCGGCCCAGGCGCTGATGATGTGGGCGGCTCGCTGCGCCTGTCCTCGGGCGGTCAGGAGGTGGTCTGCTCCTTCGAGTGAGACGAAGCTCCGCGGGTGCCGTGCCTCGCTGAAGATCTCCCCGGCGTTGGCGATGTCGACGGTGTTGTCGGTCGGCGAATGCAGGACGAGGAGCGGCAGGTCCAACTCGCCGATCCGATCCCGCAGATGAGCACGGCGGACGTCCTCGACGAAGGCGCGCTTGAGGACCAGGGTCCTCCCGCCGACGAACCACTCGTGCGACCCTTCACTGAGCACGCGGTCCACGACCGCGTCGTACTGCCGCTCGACGTGACTGGGATCGACCGGCGCCCCGATCGTGGCGACCGCGCGGACGCCGGTTGCCTCGGCCGCCGCGGCGAGGACGGCGGCGCCTCCCCATGAGTGCCCCACCAGCAGGTCCGCCGGAGTTCCGCGCTCCGCCATCATGGCTGCGGCACGGATCGTGTCCTGGACCTTGACGGTGAAGGAACCGTCCCCCCAGTCGCCGTCGGAGTCCCCGATCCCGAGGTTGTCGAAGCGCAGCATGCCGATTCCCTCGCGTGCCAGCTGCTTGCTGACACGCGACGCGGCCGGTGAGCCCTTGCCGAGCGTGAATCCGTGCACGAAGATCCCCCAGCCGCGGATCTCGCCGTCCGGCAGGTCGATCGCGCCGGCCAGTTCGGGGCCGACGACGCTCGGGAATCTCACTTTTTCGCTCATGTTCTGTTCACCTAGGCAGGGGCTGTTCGTGGAGCAGGGAGGACAGGGAGGACAGGGAAGACAAGGGTGCCATCGGGCGGCACCACGCGCGCGCCGGGCAGGGGAGCAGCGAGCGTGGTGCCTGCCGTGACCGGCGGGTCAGGCGGTCGGCTTCCGGTCGGAGGACTGCTCGGTGGTGAGCAGTGCGGTGATCTCCTCGGCGAGGTGCGGGCCGAGCTCGCCCCAGCCGTCCTTGTAACCGTAGACACCGGCCAGGGTACGGGCCTCGTAGTCGCCGTTCATGATCTCGATATCTGTGGCCGTGATGAGCGCCGGGTGGGCGACGCCGACGGCCGCCGAGACCTTCAGCAGCTCCTTGCGGAGGGTACGCAGGTAGACGGCGGCCCGGTCGGCCTTCGAGACCGGGTCGAGGCCGCGGGCCAGCCACGGGCTCTGGGTGGCGATGCCGGTGGGGCACTTGTCGGTGTGGCACTTCTGCGCCTGGATGCACCCGATCGACAGCATCGCCTCACGGGCCACGTTGATCATGTCGGCACCCAGCGCGAAGGCGACCGCGGCGTTCTCGGGCAGGCCGAGCTTGCCGGAGGCGATGAAGGTCAGGTCGTCGGTCAGCCCCCGCTCGGCGAAGACGCCGTAGACCCGGGAGAAGCCCATCCGGAAGGGCAGCGACACCGAGTCGGAGAAGGTGAGGGGCGCCGCCCCGGTGCCGCCCTCGCCGCCGTCGATGGTCACGAAGTCGACACCACGGTCACCACGCGCCATCAGCGTGGCCAGCTCCTGCCAGAACTCCATCTCGCCCACCGCGCTCTTGATCCCGACCGGCAGGCCGGTCTCGGCGGCGATCAGTTCGACGAAGTCGAGCATCGAGTCGACATCGCCGAACGCGGTGTGCCGCGACGGGGAGGCGCAGTCCTCACCGAGCGGGATCCCGCGGATCTCGGCGATCTCCGGGGTCACCTTCGCGCCCGGCAGCATTCCGCCCAGCCCGGGCTTGGCACCCTGGGAGAGCTTGATCTCGATCGCCTTGACCGGGGCGCCGGCGACCACGTCCTTGAGCTTGTCGATGTTGAAGCTGCCGTCCTCGTTGCGGCAGCCGAAGTAGGACGTACCGATCTGCAGGACGAGGTCGCCGCCGTTGCGGTGGTACGGCGAGAGACCGCCCTCGCCCGTGTTGTGCAGGGTGCCGGCCAGCGCCGCGCCCTTGTTGAGCGCCGTGATCGCCGCGCCGGAGAGCGATCCGAAGCTCATCGCCGAGATGTTCACCACACTCGCCGGCCGGAACGCCTTGGCGCGCCCGCGCGGCCCGCCCAGCACCTTGGCCGACGGCAGCGGGGCCTGTGGGTCGTGCGTGTCGGGCAGCGGGCCGGCGAACGTGCGCTGCTTCAGGTAGGCGTGCCCCTGGGTGTGCTCGACGTCGTTGTCGGTTCCGAACCCGAAGTAGTTGTTCTCCCCCTTCGCCGACGCGTAGATCCAGGTGCGCTGGTCGCGGCTGAACGGGCGCTCCTCGTCGTTCGAGGTCACTATGTACTGCCGCAGCTCCGGCCCGATCGTCTCCAACAGGTACCGGGCGTGCCCAAGCACGGGGAAGTTCCGGAGCAGTGCGTGCTTCTTCTGGACAAGATCACGAGCGGCCACCAGTGCCAATGCTGTTGCGGTGGCCGTGGCGATGCTCCGGGCGCGCATGAACGTTCCTCTCCTCGATGCTCGACTCCACTGCCAAGCGGCGGAGCCGTCGTGCCGGGCGTGGGGCGGCGGGCACGATCCAGCGGGCGTCAGCGTCCGTCGGAGGACGCCAGATGATATTAGGGGCTCGCCCGGGCAGCGGGTCGCGGGTGGGGTGGTCTTCCCAGGGGCGGGTGGTCCAGGCGCGTCGGAACGGGCTATGCACGGTGACGCTCGCGCAACACGGCGTAAACGTCCGAGCGCCGGCCGGTCCGGGCGAGGCAAGGCCGCCGGGCGGTCCGGTCGCGGAGGCCGCGCCCCGAGGAGCTGCGACCTGGCACGGTGCCCAAGCCATGGGTGCTCTTGGCGTGACTCCCGCTCTCGGGACCAGCCGACTTCCTGACCGAAACCGGTGCAGTGGCTCCGTGCGAGTGCCGTGGCTCGGCGCGACGTGTAGCTGAGGGTCCCCGGTTGGCGAAACCGGGACGTGCAGAGCACATGCGAGGAAGTCGGTGGTCAGCAGGCTTCCACGATTCAACCTGACCATGGCCCGGGTGGAAGGAGGGGCCGCCCTTCGGTGCCCCGTGGCGCCCTCAGCCAGGCGCCGTGACGTCGTGACGGGACCTGTGCGGGCGCCCGCCTGGATCCTGACGCGCGGTGGCGCTTCTGCGCGCCGCACGGTCTCGGTCTGGCTGAGGTGTTCCATCTGGTCGTGCGTCCGCATCCGGTGCTTGCCCCGCAGGAGGTCTACGAGACCAAGGCGGCCCGTTGGAGGCAGCAATGGCCCGAACTCACTGTGCTGGACCGGCCGAGAGTTCCGGCGCCGCTGACGGGCCCATCACCCTGATCTGTGCAGAGACAGCGCAGGCAGATGATGCGGTGCAGGCCGGCTCCAGCAGACTCTGGTGAATCCGGCGCGGCGTTCGTAGCGGATCCGGCGGGCGCTTGAACTGGTGGAGCCGGGCACATGTCCGTTCGGCCACCCAGTTGGTGCGTCCGAGGCCGGAGCCGGGTGCGGTGCCGCGTCGGGCGATGAAGAGCTTGCGCCGATCTCATGTTGAGACGGTCAGTGAGCCGCAGTCCGACGAAGACCCCAGTTGACGTGGACACTTAGTGAAACGTGATCATGGAAGAATGAGGAACGAAGAGGCGAACGGCTTGGTGGCGTGTCCCGGATGCCAGACGCGGGGGAACGTGCCGGTGGCCGAGGCACGTACAGACGGAGGGGAACGGCGCGAGGACCTGGCGGCCAAAATCACGCCGGCATCGAAGGGCAGCGATAATGGCTGCCTGCACGTCGTCGAGGGCTTGGTGCTCGCCGTGGTGGCTGGACTCGCCGGGAAGGAATTTGCCGAGGAACGGGACCTGCCGTGGCTCACGGCCGTTGGCGTCGTCGTCGCGGTGCTCATCGTGGTGGCCACGATCGCCATTGTCCGTAGCGAGTCCAGGGACGCACGGCGGGCTCAGGACGGAGTGGCCCGTGCGACCGCACTCACCGCTGAGGCGCGCTTCTGCTACACCTGCCAGGGCGTGTTTTACCCGTCCGGGCACCCATCGCCAGGGATCGTGACGCCGGAGCAGTACCGTCGGCATGTGCAGACGGCAGTGGGCCATGCCCCATCGGACAGGCCGTAGGAGGCCACCGGGGCATCGGCCGGATTGCCGACCGCCGACGGCGTCCCCGGCCACAACTGCCGACCGGGGAAGTCCATGGCGACGATGCCTGCAAAGGCGAGCAAGCCTCAGGCCGGGGCAAGGACGACAAGATTGCCGGAGTGGTGACGGTGGCTCTCGGCGGCGATGAAAACAGTGGCGCCCGTGTACCCGCCACCCGCCCGTACCCGGGTCGCGTCGGCGGCTGCCCAGGCTGCGCGAGGGCAGCAGTGGCACCCCACCACTCGGCATCGGCGAGGAGGTCGCGCAGCTCGTGGAGGCTGAACTCGAAGCGGGCACGGCGGCGGCCGAGGTATTCCAGGTCGGGGGCGATGCGCCGGCCCGACAGGTGCCATGATCGTGCCTTGGCCTCCTACGGCGTGCTGTTGGCAGGCGGGCTCGCAGCCGGAGAGACGCTGCTCGTCAGCGGGGCCACCGGCAACCTCGGCAGCAGTGCGGTCGCAGTCGCGCTCGCGATGGGGGCGGGCCGCGTGGTCGCCCCGGCCCGCAACCAGGCCGCGCTCGACCTCCTCGCCGACCGGTTCGGTCCGCGGCTGCGCCCCGTCTCGCTGACCGGAGACGAGGCCACCGACCACGCGGCGATGTCCGCGGCGGCCGACGGCCCGATCGACATGGTGATCGACCTGCTCCCGCCGAGCGCACCCAGCTCGGCGTCGCGCGCGGCGGCCATGACCGTGCGCGAGTACGGCCGGGTTGTCCTCATGGGCGGCGTCGGCATGCTCGGCGGCGACGACCTCGCGCTCCCGTACCCATGGATCATGCGCAACTCGATCACCGTGCGCGGGCAGTGGATGTACCCGCGCACAGCCGAAGTCGGCATCATCCGGCTCCTCGCCTCGGGCACTCTGGATCTCGCCCCCGAACGAGTCCGGTCGTTCGGCCTCGATGCCGCCAACGACGCCATCGCGTATGCCGCCGCGCACGGTGGCCCGTTCGACCGCACCAGCCCACCCCACCGGCCGGCTGACAAGCCCACTGATCCCCACCACGGGGCTCGGCCGACTGCTGCTTCCTGACGAAGCTGCCAGTGTCGACCTCGGTGAGGACGCCGAGTCTGACCAGGCGTTTCAACTTGGCTCGGGTGCCTTCGATGTTCGTCGGCAGCAGGTTGTGTTCGAGGGCTTCGCGGACGTTCTTGGCCCGCAGCGGTGAGGTTCGCGTTTACGATCTCTCGCATCTCGCATCTCGCAGGCGCCCTGATGGCCACCGGCCGAACGGTGCCGGTCCTTCCATGCGGTGATCACCGGCTCGCTCAACGACCGCTGCTCGTCCGATGAGTCACCCGGATACGGCTTGCGTTCACTCACCCCACCACCTCAACAGACCGCAGGCGGCGGACCAGTGGACTCCGCCCACGCTCACACCGTCAGGCGGCCACAGATCCACTCAGAGAGTCATGAACCGTCCTCTTAAGGCTGCCCGGGTGTGTGGTCGACGCTGGTGAGCCACTGGGTGACGAGGGTGTCGATGAATGCGTCGGTGGCTTCGGCCCGGTCGAAGAAGAGGCGGGCGAGGAGGGGGCCATAGAGCAGGGTGTACTGATCCGCGGTGATCTGCAGGCCGGACGGCTCCAGGAGCTTGTTCAGCGCTGCGCGGCGGTCCTCCACGATCCGTGCCATGCCCTGGGCGCTGTCCGGGTCGTGGTCGGCTTCGGCGGCGATGGCCAGTGCGGCGGTACGGGTGGCGGGGACGGCGATGCCGGCGCGGAGGCTGACCAGCCATGCCGTGGCGACGGCGCGCACATCCGTGCCGGGTTCGGGGTAGCCGACGTCGGGGCCCTGCAGGGTGAGGTCGGAGAGCAGGGCCGCGCGGTTGGGCCAGTGCCGGTACAGCGTCTGGCGCGTGACGCCGGCCCGATCGGCCAGGAACGCGGTGGTCAAGCCGGTCAGCCCGACCTCGGGCAGCAGCTCGCGGGCGACGGCCAGGATGCGGGCGCGGGTGCGCTGGACGCGCGGATTGCTCGGGTCCGGCGGGCGGCGGTGGACGGGCGGCTTGGGCGGCATGGACGGCATGGACGGCATGGAGCCCATCGTACCCAGAAATCATACACGCTGTGTGACGTAGGTAATGGCCCTCTGGCTTCGCGTTTCACACGATCTGTGTGATACACCGGAGGGGCAATCACACGAACTGAATGATTCATCGTGTGCCGTGCCTCTCTTGCCTGGAGTTCTCGATGTCCACCGCGATCACCTTCTCCCGCTACGGCGACCCGGACGTGCTCACCCGCGCCGAGGTCGACATGCCCGAGCCGGGCCCGGGCCAGGTCCGCGTCCGTGTGCGGGCCGCCTCCGTGAACCCGCTCGACCTCAAGATCCGGTCGGGCCTGATGGCCGGCGCGTTCCCGGTCCGCTTCCCGGTGATGCCCGGGCTGGACGCGGCCGGTGTCGTCGACGCCGTCGGCGAGGGGGCCGACGCGGCCGTGGGGGACGAGGTCCTCGGTGCCACGGCAGGCGGCAGCTACGGCGAGTACGCCCTGCTCGACCAGCCGGTGGCCAAGCCCCGGGGTCTGTCGTGGGAGGCCGCTGCCTCCCTGGTCACGGTCGGCCAGACCGCGTTCCGGGTCCTGCGGGAGCTGGAGGTGCGGGCGGGGCAGACCCTGCTCGTCCACGGCGCCGGCGGCAGTGTCGGAACCGTCGCGGTGCAGCTGGCCGCGGCGCGTGGCGTCACCGTCATCGGGACGGTCGGCGAGCACGACGTCGAGCGCGTCACCGCACTGGGGGCCACGGCGGTCCGCTACGGCGACGGCTGGACGGAGCGGGTGAAGGCTGCGGCTCCGCAGGGAGTCGACGTCGTCCTCGACGCCTCCGGTGCCGGCGTGCTCGCCGAGTCCGTCGCCCTGGCTGGTGACAGCGCGCGCGTGATCACGATCGCCGACATGGCCGCCGCGCAGCACGGCGTCCGCTTCAGCGCCGGCAGTGCCGAGGACGGCCGATCCCTGCCGGAGCTGGTGCAGTTGGCTGCCGGTGGCAAGATCACCGTGCCCGTCTGGCGCGCTTACCCGCTCGACCAGGCCGCCACCGCCCACGCCGACATCGAAGCCCGGCGCAACAGGGGCAAGGTCGTTCTCCTGCCCTGACGGACCGCACACCGATGGCAGCCCGCCCCGTCCATGTGCCGCTGACGGTCGATGCGGATCTTGCCGCCGCGTTCGAGGTCCTCGGCCAGAAGTGGACCGGCATCATCCTCCACACCCTGGCCGCCCGCCCCGCCCGTTACGGCGAACTGCACACCGCCATCGGCTCGATCAGCACCAAGATGCTCGCCGACCGGCTGCGCGAACTCATCGAGGCCGGGCTCGTCACCCACGACCGGCTCCCGCCCGGGCCCGCGACCTACACGCTCACCGCCGACGGCCGGAGCCTGCTGCCCGCCCTGGAGCGCCTCCGCTCCTGGGCCCGGCACCGCACTACCTGATCCCAGCCCCCCCCCGCAAAGAAAGGGAACTCCCCATGTCCGCACACCCCCTGCCCGAAGCCACGTTCGCCCGCACCGTGCTGGGCTCCGGCCCCGGCCTCGCTCTGGCCCACGGCGCCGGCAGCAGCATCGACAACACCTACGGCCCGGTCCTGGAAGCCCTGGCTGCCGGGCACAAGGTCGTCGGCATCGACTACCCCGGCAGCGGCGCCACTCCCCGTGCCACCGCGCCGCTGTCGCTGGACGACCTGGCCGACCAACTCGTCGCCGCCGCCGTCGCCGAGGGCCTGGACACCTTCGCCCTGCACGGCTTCTCCCTCGGCGGCCCGGTCGCCATCCGTGCGGCCGCCCGTCACCCCGAGCGCGTCACCGCCCTCGTGCTGACCGCGACCCTGCCCTACCGCGACAACCGGCTCGCTCTCGCCACTCCGATCTGGCGCAAGCTCGCAGAGACCGACCAGGAACTGCTGTCCCAGTTCCTGGTCATGATGGCCCTGGGCGCGGATGCGCTGGAGGCGATGCCGGACGAACAGCTCCAGCAGGTCGTCGAATTCTCCGCCGCCAACATCGCCGACGGCACCCCCGAGCACGCCGAACTCGCCGGCCGCCTCGACGTCCGCGACGACCTGCCGGGCATCCAGGCGCCCACCCTGGTCATCTCCACCACCCAGGACTGGTTCACCTCCACCCGACTGCACCGCCAGCTCGCCGAGAACATCCCCGGCGCCCAGCTCGTGGAGATCCCCACCGGGCACCTGCCCATGGTCGAACGGCCCGAGGAATGGCAGAAGCTCATCACGGACTTCGTGGACCAGCACCGCGACGCCGCCTGAGCAACACACTCGTGGGGCCGGTCACGGTCCCGGCCCCGCCCCCGCCCCCGGCCCCGGCCGCGGCCGCGGCGACACGGCCCCGCGGACAGCATCCCCCCGCTCCCGGCGCTGGTTGCCGTCCGCAGCGGCCTGCCCGCTTCAGCGAGACCCGCGGCGCACTGCCCAGCAGCATCAGCATCCCGTGGCAGCTCCCCCCTGCGCGCACTCAGACAGAACGCGCACTCCGACAGACAGCGCGCTCCACGTGCGCGGCGGAGCGCCAACCCCCTCAGAGAAAGAGAAACAACCCATGACCACTGCTTTCGATCCGATCGTTCTGGGCGGCAAGCACCTGGCGAACCGCGTCGTGATGGCGCCGATGGCCCGCAGTCGCGCCTACGGGCCGGGTGCCGAGCCGACTGAGCTGATGGTGACGTACTACGCGCAGCGCGCCAGTGCCGGGCTGATCGTCAGTGAGAGCATCCAGCCCTCGCCGGTCGGCCAGGGCTACCCCGACACCCCCGGCCTGCACACCCCCGGCCAGGTGCGGGCGTGGCGGACGGTGACCGACGCCGTGCACCGCGAGGGCGGCGTGATCTTCGCCCAGCTGATGCACGCCGGCCGGGTCAGCCACCCGAACCTGCTGCCCGACGGGCTGGAGCCGGTGGGTCCGTCGGCGGTGGCCGCCAACGGGCAGATCTACACCCACGACGGGCGCAAGGACCTCGCGGCGCCGAAGGAGCTGACCGAGGCGGAGATCCGGCAGACGATCGCCGATTTCGCCGAATCGGCCCGCAACGCCATCGAGGCCGGGTTTGACGGCGTCGAGCTGCACGGCGCCAACGGCTACCTCATCCACCAGTTCCTCGCCCCCAACTCCAACCGGCGCACCGACGCCTGGGGCGGCGACACCGAGGGCCGGATGCGCTTCGCCGTCGAGGTCGTCACGGCCGTGACCGAGGCAGTCGGCAGCGATCGCGTGGGCCTGCGGATCTCCCCCGGAAACCCGTTCAACGACATGTCCGAGGACAACCTGGGTGAGGTCTACGGGGCGCTGCTGGAGCGGCTCGCCGGCCTGGACCTGGCCTACCTGCACCTGATGGAGGGGCCGGATCGCGACCTGACCGCACAGCTGCGCAAGGCGTGGCCCGGCACGTTCGTCCTCAACCCCTTCACCCACCCCGACCCCACCGGACCCGACGCGCTGAGGCTGATCGAGGACGGCAGCGCGGACATGCTCGCCTACGGCGCCCTGTTCCTGGCCAACCCCGACCTGCCCCGTCGCCTCGCCTCCGGCGGCCCGTTCAACACCCCTGACCCGGCCACCTTCTACGGCGGCGACCACCGCGGCTACACCGACTACCCCACCCTCACCGTCTGAGCGACGCCCCCGCCGCCACAGCCCGTCCAGGCCGTGGGGCCGGCCCACCAGCGGCACGGCCCCACGAACGGCGTCCCAGCGCCGCTCCTGAAACGGGACCAGACCGTTGCCCGGCACGGCAACCCTGCATCTGTCGACCAGTCAGGAACAGCGTCGGGCCCAGCCGCCGGCCGGACCGCCGAGGCCCGAGCTGGTCTCCTTTCGTCCAGGGCGGGAGTGGAGCGCGCGGGTGGGCCTCGGCCCCGTAACAGGGCGCCATTAGGCCAGGGCCGCCCGGTCCGGGAGATCCACGTCCGGTCAGGGCGGGGGGCTGTCGTACGGTGCACGACCAATCCGACGCAGTCCCGCAGGGCGCAAGTGGCGAGCGAGGCGCTACGCTCGGGCGCTTTCGACCGCCTCGTAGCAGGCTTCGATCAGGGTACGCAGTGCGGCACGGGGCGGACCGTTCTGCACCGCAAGGTATGTCCGCATGACGAGTGCCGGCCCGCTCAGGGGGCGGAACGCCACGCCGGGAACAGAGAGCTGGTCGGCGTGCGGGGCGTAGAAGACCGTCCAGGACGGTTTGCCGTGGCCGATGGCGGCGAGGGTGTCCTGGTCGTTGGTGAACTCGGGGCCCAGGACGGGCGCGTAGCCGGCTGCCCGGCAGGAACGCATCACCAGGTCGTGGAGCGCGGGGTTGCGGGAGCGCGGGGAGAGCCGCAGCGGCAGTTCCGCGAGCTGGGCCAGCTCGACGGTCTCCGGCGAGGCCAGCGCGTGGCCGGCGGGTAGCGCCGCCATCAGTGCGTCCTGCCACAGGGGCAGGAACTCCAGCCCGGGTTCGCTTCGTTCGCCGCGCAGCAGTGCGGCGTCCAGGTCACCGGCCTGCACCTGCGCCAGGCGTTGCCCGGTGCTGCCGGTGACGAGTTCCAACTGGGGGTGCCCGGCGTGCTGGGCGAACGCGGTGAGTACGGCGTCCAGCCGGACACCCAGCCCGGAGCTGGTGCCGAGGCGCACCGTCGCGGCGTGTTCGGCACTCAGTTCTTCGATGGCCTCCCGGGCGTGTGCCTGGAGGGCGAGCATCTCCCTGGCGTACGGGAGGAGCCGGTTGCCGGCCTCGGTGATCCGGACGGCCCGGGTGGAGCGGGCGAACAGTTCGGTACCCAGTTCGCGTTCGAGTCGGCGGAGCTGCTGGCTGACCGCGGACTGCACGATGTGCAACCGGTCGGCGGCGCGGCCGAAGTGCAGTTCCTCCGCCACGGTGAGGAAGTAGCGCAGCTGACGCAGCTCCATGGCCCCCTGGGTCCCCCTGACCACCGTCACCAGTATTGATCACCGTTCGCGATGAGTGTAGGCGCGAATCGCTCGTTGGTTGGCGGAGGCGGTCGCGGTTGGCTGGGGCCATCACGAATCGCGCGGCCCGCAAGGGCCCACGAAGCAGCAGAGGAGAACCATGCCCAACCTGGACGTCAACGACACCACGCTCCACTACGAGGACGAGGGGACCGGCCCGGCGCTGTTGTTCCTGCACGGATGGGGTACCAGCGGGCGGACCTGGGGCGCCCAGCTGCCCGATTTCACCCGGGACCACCGTGTCATCACCGTCGACTGGCGGGGCTGCGGGCGGTCGGCCCGCCCCATCCGGGGCAACACCACCGCCGGGGTGGTCAGCGACCTGGTGGCACTGATCGGCGCGCTGCGGCTGGACCGGCCCGTGGTCATCGGCTCGTCGATCGGCGGGACCTTCGCCACTGAACTGGGTTTGCTGCGGCCTGAGTTGATCGCCGGTGTGGTTCCCGTCGGCGCGCCGGGATACTGGCCGTCGACGAGGACTCACGCTCAGGCGGAGCTCGTGGCCGCTCTGCGCCGCGACCGGGCCGGTACGGTCTCCGGCTGGGTGCCGGGGTGGTACGCACCGGGCACCGCGCCCGCGCTCATCGACTGGACGGTCCGCGAGATCCTGGATTCCGGCGTCTACATCGACGAGCACCAGGTCGCCGCCGACGGCTACGACCCGCGCCCGATGCTGCCCGGGCTGCAGGTGCCGATCCACTACCTCCACGGTGAGCTGGACACCGCGATTCCCGTGGAGGTGGCACGGACCTGTGCCGCCCTCACGCCCGGCGCCGCGGTCAGCGTGATCGCCGGCGTCGGCCATATGCCGCACCAGGAGCTCCCCGACCGGTTCAACGCCGCGCTGCGCGCCGGGCTCGCCCGGATGGACCCGGGCGCCCGCGCCACCGCGTAACCCCGAGCCATCCGGGCGCGCTCCGGTCGAGTCCGCCCCCGGCCCCTGTGTTGCTCCATGAAAGAAGACAGGACCATTTCTCGCACGTATGGAAGGACGATGGGTCATGGCAAGCACTGCGCGGGACAGGGAGGCCGCCTCGCGGATCGGCGGACGTGCGGCCGTGGCGCCCCGGGGGCCGGTCTACCGATGATCGGCATCTTCACCGTTCGTCGTGCACACCCTGGCCTGGCTGCCGCCTGCGCTCGTCAGAAGGGCGTTTGCCACGATGTCGAAGAGGTGATGGGCACGGGGCGCAAGCGCGGGTTGATCGCCGGTCCAGGCGAGCATGGCGATCAGAGCGAACAAGTCGTCGCCATCGATATCGCTCCGCGCGACACCCGCGGCCTGAGCCCGGGTGAGGAGCCGGGCACCAGCTGCGCGCAGCGTGGCGCACGAAGCGTGTAGCGCGGATTCGGGGTCCTCGATGGCGGCAGCCATCAGCACGGTCACCCCCCGGTACTCGGTTGTCCACGCAACGCAGTCGCGGACCCATGAGACGAGAGCGCCTTCGGCTGCATCCGATGCCTCGAGCTCAGTCGCTTTGGCTGTCAGCTCGTCGAAGCTCGTACGGAGCAGAGCCTCCAGTAGTGCCTCGCGCGTCGGGAAGTGCCGCAGTAGCGTCGCGAGCCCGACATCGGCCCTGCGTGCAATGTCGCGCATCGACACGTCAATGCCTTGCTCGGTGATGGTGGTCCCCGCTACGGCGAGCAGGTGGTCGCGGTTCCTCTTGGCGTCGGCCCGCATCGGTCCCTCACTTGACTAAACGGTCCAGTGATCCATATATTCGGATCACTGGACCACTTATGTGGATCGCTGATCCGAATAAGCGTATCCCGCGCTGCGGGTAAGGGGAAAACGATGCCGACCCACACGATGAAGGCGATCCGGCTGCACGCATTCGGCGGCCCCGAGGTGCTGCGTTACGAGGAGGTGGCGGTTCCCGAGCCGGCGCCGGGTGAGGTGCTCGTCCGCGTGCATGCGGTCGGTCTCAACCCGCCTGACTGGTACGTGCGCGAGGGTATGCCCGGAATTCCTGCCGAGTTCAGGCCCCCGTTCGACCTGCCCCTGATTCCGGGGACCGACATCTCGGGTGTCGTGGAAGCCGTCGCCGCCGATGTCCATGGCTTCACGGCCGGGGATGAGGTGATGGGCCTGCTGCGCTTCCCCGTTCTGATGCAGAGCGGTGCTTACGCCGAGTACGTCACCGCACCCGCAGCCGACCTCGCCCTCAAGCCGGCCACTGTCGACCACGCGCACGCCGCCGGACTGCCCATGTCGGGGCTGACGGCATGGCAATACCTGATCGAGGTCGGACATGACCATCCCTCCCCTTTCCAGGAGGCCAGGCACCGCCCCACGGCGCTGAACAGCGACACCACCGTGCTCATCAACGGCGCCGGCGGCGGCGTGGGTCACCTTGCCCTGCAACTGGCCAAGTGGAAGGGGGCCCGCGTCATCGCCGTGGCCTCCGGCGCCCACGAGACATTCCTGCGCGAGCTCGGCGCCGACGAGTTCATCGACTACACCAAGGAGCGCCCCGAGGACATCGTCCGCGACATCGACCTCGTCCTGGACGCCGTCGGAGGCCCCGCCAGCCGGCGCTTCCTGCCCACCCTCAAGCGCGGCGGTGCCCTTTACCCGGTGTACTTCGGGGAGTTCGATGACGAGGAGAACGCAAAACTGGGTGTGACCGTCACCGGCACACAGGTCCGCGCGAACGGCGCTCAGCTCGCCGAACTGGGGCGCCTGCTCGACGCGGGCACGGTCCGCGTCGCGATGGACAGCACGTTCGCGCTCGCGGACGCCCACGCAGCGCACGGGCGCGCCGCCCAAGGGCACATCCAGGGCAAGATCGTGCTCACGGTCGCTTAGACCGTGTCCTACGTAAGGGCCGTGCGTGGTCGAGGCGGTCGACTGGCTCCGTGCCGTCGCGCGGCCATCGCCCGCATACCCTCCCGAGGTGACACTGACCGCGGAGGCGGCCAGGGCCTTGATGGCAGGCCGCGATGGCGGGCCCGGAGCGGGCCCGGAGCGGCATGTGTCCGGCCGGCATCAGGAGTTCGTGAGGATGACAAGTTGCTGGGTCGCCCGGGTCATGGCGACATAGCGGTTGACCGCTCCTTCGATGCCCTTGCCGAACTCATCCGGGTCGATAACGACGACCAGGTCGAATTCGAGCCCCTTCGACAGCTCCGGGGTCAGCGACCGAACGCGGGACATCGGCTGGAACGTGGGATCGCCGATGACGCAGGCGATCCCGTCGGCATGTGCGGTGAGCCAGGTGTCGAGGATCGCGCTCAGATCCGCAGCAGATCCGTGTATGACGGGGACGTCGCTGCTGCGGATGGAGGTCGGCACGTTGGCGTCCGGGAGCACGGCCCGGATGACCGGCTCGGCCTCCGCCATGACTTCTTCCGGTGTCCGGTAGTTGATGCTCAGGGAGGCCAGGTTGATCCGGTCGAGCCCGATTCGCTCCAGCCGTTCCCGCCATGACTCGGTGAACCCGTGCCGGGCCTGGGCGCGGTCCCCGACGATGGTGAAGCTCCGGGACGGGCACCGGAGCAGCAGCATCTGCCACTCCGCGTCGGTCAGCTCCTGAGCCTCGTCCACGACGATATGCGCGAACGGGCCGGCGAGCAGGTCCGGTTCGACGCCGTCCGACAGGTGTGCCGCCGCGGAGCGGCTCGTCGAGGGGCGGCTCGTCGACGGGCGGTGGTCGGGAGACGGGAGGGAGGTCTCGTCGACCAGACTGTCCCGCAGGTCCTGTCCGCGCAGCATCGTCACCGCCCCTTCACCGTCGTCATCGGCCGCGAGCACGTTGTCGATGACGTCGGCCATGCGCGCGCGTTCGGCAGCGACAGCGGCCTTGTGCCGACGTTGTCGTCGTGCCGCCTCCGGGTCGCCGAGCCGCTGCCGCGCCGCGTCCAGGAGCGGCAGGTCGGACACCGTCCAGGCCTGGGGGGCTTCCTTGCGCTGAAGCTTGCGCACCTCGTCGCGGCTGAGCCAGGGAGCGCACATCCGCAGGTAGGCCGGTACCGACCACAGGTCTCCGACGAGGTCGGCCGCTTCGAGCAGTGGCCAGGCGCGGTTGAGGGTGGTGACCAGCTCTTCGTCGTGCAGCAGTGACCTCCGGAAGAGGTCGGGCGAGACACCACCGTCGTGCTTGTCCACCAGGATCGTGAGCAGCTCCTCCCAGATCTGCTCACGCGCCTCGTTGTGCGGAGTACCTGGCTCCGGTGCCTCGAATGCCTCGGCCCAGTCGTCGGCGCTCAGCCAGATGTCGGACCAGTCGGTCGTGACCGTCATTCCCTCGGCGGGCGGCTCCTCGTAGAACCTGACGGCCTTTTCGATCGCCTTCACCATGTCCGCGGACGACTTCAGGCGGGCCACGTCCGGGTCGGTCTCGACCGCTGCTGCGGCCCCCTCGGCGACGAGGTCTCGCACAGTGCAGGTCTGCACGCCCTCCTCTCCGAGACTCGGCAGGACATCGGCGACGTAGGCCAGGTAGGGCCGGTGCGGACCGACGAACAGCACTCCGCCCCGACGGTGCCCGAGGCGAGGGTCGGAGTAGAGAAGGTAGGCGGAACGGTGCAGAGCGACGACGGTCTTCCCTGTACCCGGACCGCCATCGACGACGAGAGCGCCGCGGGATCCCGCGCGGATGATGGCGTCCTGGTCGGCCTGGATGGTGCCGAGCACGTCTCGCATCCGTGCCGACCTGTTGCAGCCCAGGCTCGCTATGAAGGCGGACTGGTCGTCGAGCGCGGCGTGCCCGGCAAACCCGTCCGAGGCGAACACCTCGTCCCAGTAGTCGCTGATCCGGCCGCGGGTCCAGCGATACCTGCGACGGCTTACCAGACCCATCGGGTGGGCGTGGGTGGCGCCGAAGAACGGCTCGGCCGCGGGGGAGCGCCAGTCGAGCAGCAGCCGACGACCCGTGCTGTCCGTAAGGCCAAGTCGTCCGACGTACACCGGGTCGGGGTTGTCCGCGCTGACCATGTGTCCGAGGCACAGGTCCAAGCCGAAGCGGCGCAGTGCGCGCAGGCGAGCGGTCAGCCGGTGGATCTCCGCGTCCCGGTCCATCGCCTGCCGGCCCACGCCGCCGGGCGCCCTGCGCTCGGCATCGAGGCGGTCGGACAGTTCGGCGATCATCTGCTCATGGCTCTCCGCGATGGCCGCGAAGTGCCGCTCGTCGCCGGCGATCAGCGCCGGGTCGGCCTTGGGGGAATGGCGGTCGGGAAGGTCGAACACGCTGGATGTCAGCGGGTGCACGGTATCGGCTCCGATCTCAGGTCGCTCGCGGCCACATGCGCGCGGCAAGGCGTCCCGGCCGGCGTGACGAACCTGGTGGCCACGACGAGCAACGCTCGCCTGATGTGGACACCGTGGCCGTTGTCGGTTCGGTCCGCCAGGGATTGCAGGTTCTCGTGTTCCGGGTCCTGGCTCGACGACCCCGTGGTTCACGCGGACATGGACGGCCTTCCTCGGCTGATCGCGTCGAGCAGCAGCTTCGCAGCCACCGTTGCCCCGTCGGTGCGGATCGTGGCGGCCACGGCGGTCGCTCGTGAGCGGGTCTCGGGGGTCAGGGCCGTCTCAAGCGCGGCGGACAGCGCCCCGGTGGTCGGAGTCGGGCCGTCAAGGGCCGTGCCGATGCCCAGGTCGGCCACCCGGCCGGCCCAGTACGGCTGGTCGACCGCCTGGGGTACCACCACCTGGGGCGCACCGGCTCGTGCGGCCGTCGTCGTGGTGCCCGCGCCGCCGTGGTGCACGACGGCGGCCGCCCGGCGGAACAGCGCCTGAAGGTTGACCTCGCCGACGACGAAGCAGTCGTCCAGGTCGTCGACCAGGGCAAGGCCGGCCCAGCCGCGCCCGACGAGTGCGCGGCGGCCCTGCGTGCGGATCGCCTCGATGGCCACCCCCGCGGCGTCCTTCGAGGCGCGCATGGGCATGCTGCCGAACCCCACGTAGACCGGCGGTGCGCACCTCCGCACCTCCGCGCCGAGTGCCCGCAACCGCACCGCGAGCCCCACCATCGGCTCGATGTCCCCGCGTGACCCGTACGTCGACAACAGCACACGCATTCCGCGACTCTCATTTCCTCAACTTCTGGCCTCGGCGGGCGATTCTGCGGCACGACCTGGGTCTTGCCGCAAGCCCCCTGGTGCGCTATAAGTTGAGAGTGGCGAGGAGTGGGTACCCTCCTTGCCTTTGCCTTTTGTCGTCCAGCGGCTCACCGAGCTGCGACGGGCGCGCAACCATCAACACCCTCCACCGTGACGGCCCGGTCCAGGTCGCTTCCGGCTCCCCCGGTGCGCCGGGAAGTTCTCGTCCTCGACGGCTCAGCGCTGCAGGAACTGCTGGCACTGATACGGACCGGCGCGCCCTTCGTCGCCGACGAGGGTCACCTGGACTTTGTCCGGGCGGGTGCCGTGGATCAGGACCTCGGCTCGGGCGAGGGTGCAGACCAATTGGCCGGTTCTCTGGTCCTGGGGCGACGCGACGAAGGAACCTGTGGCACGGAGAGTGACGTGGCCGCGAGTGCTGGTGGCGTGGAACCCCGCGTTCTCGGGGACCAGATTGGCCAGCCCGTTCGCCCGCTCCCCGGCAGTGGGGCCGTCGGCCAACAGTTTGAAGACGTCGTCGAGTTGATCCACGGTGACACCGGGCCGGGACACTCCGCGCGGGCCGTTGTCGGAGGCGAAGTAGACCCGCATGCCGTTCGAGATCCCGGAGGGAGCCGTGCCGCCGTCGGTGACGCCGGTGGGGCGGATGCCGCAGCCCGTGCCGGCCAGGGCGAGCAGAGCGCAGAGGAAAGCGGTGCGGGGGCGCGTCATGAGGCGGAGTCCGTACGGAGGGGGAGGCGGAGAGTGAAGACCGCGCCGGTGCCGGGCGTCTGGGGCGCGATCTCTATGGTGCCGCCGTGCAGGCGCGCGTTCTCCAGGGCGATGGCCATCCCCAGGCCGCTCCCCTCGGAGCGGGCGCGGGCGCTGTCGGCCTTGTAGAAGCGGTCGAACACATGGCGGGCGGCCTCGGGGGACAGGCCGGGGCCGTGGTCGGCGACCGAGACGGTCAGCCGGTCGCCGACCACGGTCCGCACGGTGACGGTCACCGGCGGTGCACCGTGCCGCAGGGCGTTGGCGACGAGGTTGGCGACGATGACGTCCAGGCGGCGGCGGTCGAGCCGGGCCCGTATGCCCGGGGGCAGATCGGTCTCGACCCGGTGGGTCCAGCAGCGGGCGGCGAGCGTGGCGCGTACCGCCTCGGCCAGGTCCAGTTCGTGCACGGTGAGTGCCACGGCCCGGGCGTCGAAGCGGGATATCTCGATGAGGTCGTCGACGAGCCGGGCCAGCTTGGCGGTCTCGGCACTGACCGTACGGGCCGCGTGCGCGGTGTCCGGGGTGAGTTGGCCGGCGTCCTCGTCCAGCACGCTGCAGACCATGGTCATCGCGGCGAGCGGGGTGCGCAGCTCGTGGGAGACGTCGGCGACGAAGCGGCGGGCCAGGGCCTCCTGTTCGCGCAGCTCGCCGACGGTGTGCTCCAGGGTGCCGGCCGTCTCGTTGAAGGTGTGGGCCAGCTCGGCCAGTTCGTCCCGTCCCTTCTCCTCGACCCGGATGCTCAGCTCGCCGGTGGCCAGCCGGCGCGTGGCCCGCGCCAGACGGTGGACCGGTCGCAGCACCGTACGGGCCGCGAGCAGCGCCAGGAGAACGGCCAGCAGCACCACCGGCACCAGGCCGCCCTGGACGCTGCGCACCAGCTCGGCCGTGTCGCGTTCCTCTTCCGCCAGGGAGACGACCGCGAATATCTCGACACCGGACGGCTGCGCGGCGGCGCCCGGACCTGACGGTGAGCCGAGGCCGACCGGGGCGCCCAGGACCAGCCAGGGCTTCCCGGCGTACTGCACCCGCTGCAGGGAGACCCGGGGGTGGGCGCGCACGGCCACACGGAGTTCGGGAGTGATCCGGGTCCGGTCGGCGGACCGGTCGGAGCCGACGGTGAAGTCGCGGTACTGCACGACGACGAGCGAGCCGCGCATGCCGGACGAGACCTTGCTCGCGAAGCGGGCCATGGACCGGGGGTCGGTGGGGACGTCGATCTCCGGCACCAGCTGCTCGACCCGGCTGCGGAAGTCGTCCACGGCGGCGTTCTGGGCCCGCTTGAGGACCGCCTCGCGCGATTCCCGGTACGCCAGTGCCGTGGCGGTGACCGCGCTGATCAAGGCGACCACGACGACGGTGATCAGGAGACGCCCGCGCAGCCCGTCCACGCGCGGCAGCCGGCGTCGGGCCCGTCCGCCGTCCCCTTCCGCCGTCGGTACGGACCGCGCGCCCCTTCCCGGGGCGGTCCTTTCGGCCGGCTTCTTCGCGGCCCTCACAGCGGCCCGAAGCGATAGCCGAAGCCGCGCACCGTCTGGATGTAGCGAGGCTTGGCGGGGACGTCCTCCAGCTTGGCGCGCAGCCGCCCGACGGCCGCGTCCACCAGCCGCGAGTCCCCCAGGAAGTCGTGTTCCCATACGAGATCGAGGAGCTGTTCGCGGCTGAAGACCCGGCCCGGTGAGGCGGACAGCTGCAGCAGCAGTCGCAGTTCGGTGGGCGGGAGGGGGATGGGGGTGCCGTGTTTGGTGACGGTCAGGCCGGCCCGGTCGATGACGAGCCCGGCGAAGTCGTCGCACTCCATCCGCGTGAGCGGGCCGGCCCGGCGCAGGGCGGCCCGGATCCGGGCCTCCAGCACCCGGCCGGTGATCGGCTTGACCACGTAGTCGTCGGCGCCGGCCTCCAGGCCGCTGACCACGTCCAGGTCGTCGCCGCGTGAGGTGAGCATGATGATCGGCAGTTGGCCGCGACCGCGGATGCGGCGGCAGACCTCGAAGCCGTCGATGCCGGGCAGCATCAGGTCGACCACCGCGATCTCGATGCCGCCGCCGCGGGGCCGGGACAGCACCCGCAGGCCGGCCTCACCGGTGGCGACGGCATCGACCTCATGGCCGTGCCGGCGCAGCACCAGTTCCATTCCGTCCCGTACGGACATGTCGTCCTCGATCAGCAACACATGCGGCATGCCGCCGATTATGGGCGAGAGTTTGTGCAGCTCAGGACTTATCCACAGGGCGAAGAGCAATCCGGCGGCATTGTTACGTTCTCATCATGCGGCCATGGAGCGGCCACCAACTACGACGCGGAAATTGGCCGCATGACCCAGCAGACTTCCTCCCGCTCCCGGGCAGCGCGCCTCGCGCTGATGATCGCCGTGCCCGCCCTTTTCCTGACCTCCGCCTGCGGTGGCGCCGAGTCGTCGGACGACGGTGTGGCCTCGGTCGTCGACGCGCCCTCCGCCGGAAAGCCGAAGGACGGATCCGATGCCGCGGGCGGTGCGGCCCAGGGCAAGAGCGCTTTCTACGACGCACAGATGAAGTACGTCCAGTGCATGCGCAAGAACGTCGACAAGGACTTCCCCGCCCCCAAGCTGAGCGGCTACCTCGACTGGTCGAAGATCGACCAGCTCCAGCAGAAGCCGGGGAACGAGGAGATCAGCAAGGGCGGCAAGGGCGGCGTGTGCACCAAGGACATGCTCGACGCCTCGAAGCTGGAGCCGCGCCGTGACACCCAGAAGGAATACGAGTCGATGCTCGCGCACGCCAAGTGCATGCGCTCTCACGGCGTATCGAAGTTCACCAACCCGCAGCTGCAGGACGGCAATGTCATCCCCGGCGGGGACTCCCACCCCAGCTCGCCCGGGGTGTCCCAGGACTCTCCCACGTACAAGCAGGCCCGCCAGGCGTGCAAGGGCAAGCTGCTCGACGGTCTGGACGGCATGCAGTGAGCGCCACAGCAAGGCGCCGTCGGCCGCTCGTCGCACTGGCTGCGGCGGTCACCGCGACCGCCGCGACGGCCGGTGTCATGCTCCTCACCGAGACCGGCAAGGGCAGCTCGGCCGACGGCCGGCGCCAGAAGCCGCCGCCCTCGACCACCGAGATCACCCGGACCGACCTCGTCCAGAGCAAGACCGTGGACGGACGCCTGGACTACGCACAGCGCCGGGTGGTGAAGTCCGCTGTGGAGGGCACGGTCACCAAGGCCGCAGAGCCGGGGCGGACCGTCTCGCTCGGGCAGCGCCTCTACGAGTGCGACGCCCGGCCGGTGGTCCTTCTCTACGGTCCGACACCGATGTTCCGCGCGATGAAGGTCGGCGACCGCGGCCCGGACGTTCTCCAGTTGGAGCGCAACCTCCGTGACCTGGGCTTCGGCTCCCGGCTGTATGTGGATGTCCGCTTTGACGAGGCGACCGAGGCCGCCGTCAAGGAGTGGCAGAAGTCCCTCGGGATGGACGACGCCAACGGTCAGATCGGCAAGGGCGATGTCGTCTTCCAGCGCGGTCCCGTGCGCGTGGTGGCCGCCGACGCCGCCCTGGCCGATGCGATCGGCCCGGAGAAGCCGGTGCTGACGGTCGCCTCCACCAAGCCGGTCGTACGGGCCTCCCTCGACCAGGCCGACCGGGCGCTGGCCACCTTGGGCACCAAGGTGGAGGTCGCGCTGCCCGGCAAGGGCACCGCACGCGGCAAGGTCAGCGGGACGGTCACCCCCGAGGACTCCGGGTCCGCGGAAAGCGGGGCCGCCACCGGCTCCCGTGACGTGTCCCCCAATGGTGGCGTCGAGGTCGAGATCACACTCGACGGCGGCACCCAGCTCACGCCGAAGGACCAACAGGGCACGCTGAGCGTGAAGTTCGTCAGCGAGAGCCGTAAGGACGTGCTGACGGTGCCGGTCGAAGCGGTCGTCGCGCTGCGCGAGGGCGGCTACGGGCTGGAGGTGATCCGGGGGACGGGGACGCACCTGGTGCGGGTCGAGACCGGTCTGACGGCGGACGGCCGCATCGAGGTCAGCGGCGCCGGACTGGCCGAGGGCATGAAGGTCGGAGCGGCCGAGCAATGACCCAGGCCCCGACCGACCGGACCACGCCCCCGGACGTGATCGAACTCCGGGCCGCCACCAAGACGTACCCCGGTGGCGTCGACGCACTGCGGGGCGTCGACCTGCGGGTGTCGCAAGGAGAGCTGGCCGCCATCGTCGGCCCCTCCGGCTCCGGCAAATCCACCCTGCTCCATCTGCTCGGCACCCTCGACCGGGCCACCTCGGGCGAGGTCAGGGTGGCCGGATACGACGTGAGCCGGCTGTCCGACGCGCAGCTCTCCGCGCTGCGCGCCCGGCACATCGGTTTCGTCTTCCAGCACTTCCACCTCGCTCCCGGCCGCAGCGCCCAGGACAATGTCGCGGACGGCCTGCTCTACGGCGGTACGACGCTGCGCGAGCGCCGTGCCAGGGCCCTCACCGCCCTGGAAGAAGTGGGCCTCGGACACCGCGTCGACCACCTCGCCCACCAGCTCTCGGGCGGCGAGAAGCAGCGGGTGGCCATTGCCCGAGCGCTGGTCGGCAAGCCGGATCTGCTGCTCGCGGACGAGCCGACCGGCGCCCTGGACACCGCCTCCGGGGAGCTGGTCATGCAGCTCATCCGCGGACTGCACGCGGCCGGTACCACCGTCTGCGTGATCACCCACGACAACGAGATCGCGGAGTCGCTGCCCCGCCGGATCCGCTTTCGCGACGGCGAGATCGTCGCCGACTCCGGCGCGGCCCCCGGCCCGGCCGACTCCCCTGTGGAGCACACCGAGGAGGTGTCCCGATGACCGGCCCCGCACTCCGGGCGGCCCGGCTCTCGCCGGCCGATGTACTGCGGACCGGCGCCGAGGGCCTGCGCAGTCGCCGCGCCCGCGTCGTGCTGTCCGCCCTCGGCATCGCGATCGGCATCGCCACGATGGTCGCGGTCGTCGGACTGTCCACGTCCAGCCGCGCCGACCTGCTCGACCGGCTGGACCGGCTGGGTACCAATCTGCTCACCGTCGAGGCGGGCAAGAACGCCCTCGGCCAGGACGTGAAGCTCCCCAAGAGCGCGGTGGCGATGGTCGAGCGGATCGGCCCGGTCGAGCACGCCACCGCCACCGGTTCCGTCAACGCCCGGGTGCGCCGCAGCGATGCCGTACCGGAGGAGCTGGCATCGGGGGTCACGGTCCAGGCAGCCCGCCCCGACCTGCTCGACGCCCTCAATGCCCGTACCAGCCAAGGGAGCTGGCTGAACCGCGCCAGTGAACGGCTGCCCACCGTCGTGCTGGGGTCCATGGCCGCGGACCGCCTCGGCATCACCGAGCCCGGCGCCAAGATCCTGCTGAACGACCGGTGGTTCGTGGTGACCGGAATCCTCGCGCCCATCGAGCTGGTGCCGACCCTGGACCGCATCGCCCTGGTCGGATTCCCGTCCGCCGAACGCTACTTGGGCTTCGACGGCCATCCGACCACCGTCTTCGAGCGTTCCACGGACGCCTCGGTGGAGGCGGTCCAGGGAGTCCTGGCCCGTACGGTCAACCCCGGCGACGAGACCTCGGTGAAGGTCTCCCGCCCCTCCGACGCCCTTGCGGCCAAGGCCGCCACCGACAAGGGTCTGACGACGCTGATGCTGGGGCTGGGCACCGTGGCGCTGCTCGTCGGCGGCGTGGGCGTGGCCAACACCATGGTCATCTCGGTACTGGAGCGCCGGGCGGAGATCGGACTGCGGCGTGCTCTGGGCGCGACCCGAGGCGCGATCCGCATCCAATTCCTCACCGAATCCCTGCTGTTGTCGGCGCTCGGCGGCACTGCCGGCGCGGCGCTGGGCTCCGTCGCCACGTTCGCCTTCGCCCGCACACAAGGGTGGATCGCCGTGGTCCCGCCCTGGTCGCTGGCCGGCGGCCTGGGCGCCACGCTCGTGATCGGTGTCGTCGCCGGCCTGTATCCGGCCGTACGAGCCTCCCGGCTGCACCCCACCGCCGCCCTCAGTGCAAGCTGAGCGCTTTCTCTCCAGTCGGGGAGTTCGGGTATGGCTCGTCGAGTCCGCCCCACAGCGGTGGCGGGGCGGTCGACGCGCCCCACCTCGTAGCCCTCCTGCACGGTCAGCGGCTCCCTCTCTCGCTTCGTCCCCCTGCTCAGCTCCACGTTCCGGGCCCCATTGCGTGGCAGCTCGTCCTCTCGTGCGGCGTGCCTGCGTTGGACTGTGTATTGGTCTGTCCGGGTGATAGTCGAGTCAAGACGGTGGTGTTCCCTTGGCCATTTCGGGTTAATGGTGGTGACCGTTTTCCGGTGGGTTGCCCATCTCTCCGGGGAGAGATGGGCAACCCTTGCCATGTGCCGGTGCGCCGGTGCGTGGTACGTGTCGGTGTGTCCTCTCTCTGTCCCGGTGTGCAAGCGGTGATCCGGTTCGCGTATTCCGGCGCTGTACGACGCGGGCCCCGGTGGGAGTTGTCGGGCGGCCCTCTCAGCTGAGAGAGGCTTGTCATGGATTTGACTACGGGTTGGTGGGGAGCTCCGGCGGTAGCCGGGGTGCGGCCGGTTGTACCGGCCGGTGGATCTGAGGTGGCCGCTGTGCGCGGGCTTGTGGCCGCGCCGTTGAGTGCGGCGTTCTCCACGGTGACGATCCCGGCGGGCACGACCCCGCTGGGGGTGGCGGTGGCGCCGAACGGCAACGTCTACGTCGGCAACGCCAATTCGGGCAACGTCACGGTGATCAACAGCACCACGAACACCGTCCTGGCCACCGTGCCCGTCGGCTCAGACCCGGCCATGCTTGCGGTGGCGCAGAACGGCAACGTCTACGTCACCAACCAGAGCTCGAACAACGTGACAGTGATCAGCAGCGCCACGAACACCGTCCTGGCCACCGTCCCCACCGGCGGGGGCCCGTTCGCGCTGGCGGTCGCACCGAACGGCAACGTCTACGTCGGCAACAGCACGTCGAACAACGTGACGGTGATCAGCAGCGCCACGAATACCGTCCTGGCCACCGTCCCCGTCGGCGCGGTCCCGGACGCGGTGGCGGTGGCGGCGAACGGCAACGTCTACGTCGCCAACCGGAACGCGAACACCGTGACGGTGATCAGCAGCGCCACGAACACCGTCCTGACCACCCTCCCCACCGGTGGTTTCCCGGGCTATGCGGCGGTGGCGCAGAACGGCAACGTCTACATCGCCAACCAGACCTCGAACAACGTGACGGTGATCGACAGCGCCACGAACACCGTCGTGGCCACCGTCCCCGCCGGCACGGTCCCGGGGGTGATCGCGGTGGCGCCCAACGGCAACGTCTACGTCACCAACACCGTGTCGAACAACGTGACGGTGATCGACAGCGCCACGAACACGGTCCTGGCCACCGTTCCCACGGGCGGGGGCCCGTTCGGGGTGGCGGTGGCGCCGACCGGGAACGTCTACGTCGGCAACAGCAATTCCAACAACGTGACGGTGATCAGCAGCACCACGAACACCGTCGTGGCCACTGTCCCCGTCGGCGCGTTCCCGTTCTCGGTGGCGGCGGCGCCGAACAGCAACGTCTACGTCACCAACGCCAATTCGGCCAACGTGACGGAGATTTCACCGCTGACGGTGGCGACCTCGCCGGCGTCGCCGGTGTGCGGGCAGCCGGTGACGTTCAGCATTTCCGGGGGGACTCCGAACGGGACCGCGGTGGTGGACTTCGGGGACAGCAGCCCCACGGTCACCGTCGCCCTGGACGCCACCGGGAGCGGGCAGACCACCCACACCTACACCGCCGGTACGTTCACCGCGACCGTGAACGGCAACCCCACCTCCGTCACCGTGAACCCCAACTCCACCACGACGACGCTGTCGGTGACGCCGAACCCCTCCACCTGCGGTCAGAACGTGACCGTATGCGCCACCGTCACCCCGACCCCCGCCACCACCACAGTGCCGACCGGCACGGTCACCTTCACCCTCCCCAACGGCCAAACCCAGGTGGTCCCCGTCAACGCCTCGGGGCAGGCATGCTTCACCACCACCGCCCTGACCACCGGCACCCTCACCGCCACCTACAACGGTGACAGCTGCGTCACCGGCTCCACCACCAGCACCCCCGTCACCGTGAACCCCACCCACACAAAGCTGACCGCGCAGCCAGGCACAATCAGGCTCCGGCTGACCCCGCTGCCCGAGTTCTACATCCCCACCCTCAGCGCCACCCTGACGACCACCTCGGGGATGCCGTTGGCCGGTCAGCCGGTGACCTTCACCGCCACCACGCTCTTCGGCCCGGTCAACCTCGGCACCGCCGTCACCGATGCCAACGGCACCGCCACCATCCACAACGCCATCGTCCCCGTCTTCGCCATCGCCACCCCCTTCTACACCGCCACCTTCGCCGGCACTTCCTGCTACACCGCCGCCAGCGACCACGGCATCCTGCTGTTCATCCCCCTCCCGGGCTGATCTCACCGGCTCCGAAACCCCATCTCACCTGGTCTGCTGCGACGGGAGGAACACGCCGTGGCCCCACTGGACGAGCCGGCCGACCAGTCGAGGGGCCCGGCGACACGTGTGGACTCGGCGACACGTGTGGATTCCAGAGGTGGGGCTCCGGCCGTGAGGGCGGCTCCGGCATCGGCACGGTGATCGGCAGAGCACGGTGCAGGAAGGGGGGCAGAACAACCCGCCCCTTGTTCCGCTGTGGCGAGTCACTTGGCGGCCACTGCCGCAATCGCCAACGGTGTTCGCCCGACAGTGCCCTCTCTTGAGGTGTGGCCTGCTGCGATGTGGGATACCCCGAGCCCGCCCTCACCGCTCCGGATCTGCACGTGGTGATGTGCTGTGCGATGTGCACTGTTACCTGTGCGCGGTGCTGAGCTGCGCTGTGTGTGGGGAGTCGAACCCCGCGTTGCTCTTCACGCACCAGGAGGGGCCGGAAAACCGCCGGCCCTCGGTGTGTGCACGCCTCCGAAACGGCTACCTGCTCCACATCGTGACACCCTGCTGGGACCGCTCAGTCCAGCAGATCTACCTCCCAGTTCGTACGCTGGATCCGCACATCGATCTCACGGATCTCCCGTGCGAGTACATCTGCTTGACCCCGCAGTTCCGCGACCGGAAGCGCGGAGAGCATCTTCAGCTCAGATCGGAGTTGTCGCCCGTAACCTCGCTCGCCGGTACCTGCTGCCGCATCCGCCGCCGCGGTGATCACCGAGTGACGCAGTCGCAGCACATCCCGGCGCGCGAGCGCGTCGGTGAGCGTGCCGTCCTGGCCGAGCTGCACTGCGGCATTGGTTCGGTTGATCCGCCGGATCAGTGTCTCAAGAGTGCCCAGCACCTCACCGGCCTCGGCCAGCAACTCGGCTGCATCCTCGGCGGGCGTCTCACCTTCCTGATACCGCGCACTGCTGACGACGCGCGTTCGCAGCTGTTCTGCACGACGCGTTGCCTCCGCACGTTCCGCCAGTGCCTCAGCAAGCTTCACTGTCTTCCCTCCCGTCCGCCGTGAGCCCGCACAAGCATACGGATATGAACCGCTCTCACGCACTCATTTCTTTGATGCGCCGGAGCCCGGACCGGGCCCTCGGCACGTCCCTGCTGGATACCTGGAATGTGGTCGGCCAAAGGGGAGTTGTTTCGTGTCCTGTTTCGTGTCCCTGCTCGTCATGGGGCGGCCGGCCCGGGGATGTCGCGGGCGCTGCTGGTTTCAGGAAACCGATGGAAAGTCCGGTCAGGAGCCCCCGGACGTGACGGCATCGGCCACGACGCCGCGTGCCCGTGGATTGAAGTTGGCGGACAGCAGCTGTGATGGGCAGGCGCAGCCGTGCGACCGCAGCCGCAGCCGCACGAGGCCGCCTCGGCGTTTCAGTTGAGTTGTGCCTCAGCGGAAAGCGGCGATGTTGCGGGCGACCCAGCCGCTGAAGGGGCGCGGGGCACGGGCGAGGACTCGTTCCACGTCCGGGCTGATCCGCAGCTCGGCCGGGTTCGGGGCGGCGATGATGTCCAGGGTGTCGTCGGCGAGTTCCGCCGGCACGAACCGGGTCATCGCGGCCTTGGCCTCGTCGCGGGTGAGTTCGTGGAACCGCACCGGCGAGCCGAGCGCGGCGGCAATGGCCTCTGCCTGCTGACGCGGCGTGATCACTTCCGGCCCGGTCAGCTCGTACACCCCGCCGGTGTGCCGGTCGTTCAGCAGGCAGGCCGCCGCGACCTCGGCGATGTCCGCCGGGTCGACGACCGGCACCCCGACGTCGCCGAAGGGCGCCGCGACCACCCCTTGCGTGCGGACGGACTCCGCCCAGGCCAAGGCGTTGGAGGCGAAGCCGCCCGGCCGCAGGACGGCCCAGTCCAGGCCGGACTCCCGCAACGCGTCCTCCAGCGCGCGCATCGCGACCCGCGACGGGCCGAGCGGCCTGGTCGCCACGCCCTGCGAAGACAGCAGGACGACCCGACGGACCCCGCCGGCCTTGGCCAGGCCGATGATGTCGGCCGGTCTGGCTCCGGGGGCGTGCAGGTCACCGGAGAGCAGGAGGAACAGTGCCTTCGCCCCGTCCAGCGCGGGTGTGAGGCCCGCCGGTTCGGCCAAGTCGGCCGCCACGTGCCGGACGCCGTCCGGCATCGCCGCCGCGTGCCGCGACACCGCTGTCACCTGCTCGCCCGCCTCGGCCAGAGCCCGCGTCAAAGGCCGGCCCACGTTCCCGGTAGCCCCGGTCACCACGATCATGTTCAGCTCCTAGTCCGTTGTGCGTTACGGAAGTTGACGTTAGGAGGCGGGCTTACTTTTCGTAAGAACATACCCAGAGGTAAGCTCCGGACATGAAGGAAGGCGCGCAGCTGACGCAGGCCGAGGCGGGTCATCGGTATGAGGTGTTTCACACCGACTGCCCCGCGCGGGACGTGGTCGACCACGTGACCAGCAGGTGGGGCATCTGGGTGCTGATCTCCTTGCGGAGCAACGACCTTCGGTTCTACGAGCTGCGCGACAGCATTCAGGGCATCAGCGAGAAGATGCTCGCTCAGGCCCTGCGCGCACTGGTCAACGACGGCCTGGTCCGGCGGGAGGTCGAGCCGACCACGCCGCCCCAAGTCACCTACGGGCTGACTGAGTTCGGGAAAGAGGTCGGCGAACCGCTGACGGACTTGTTCCAGCGGATCACACGGCGGCTACCGCCGCGCAGCCAGGAATAGTGCGGTAGGCCGCGTATCGAAAGTGGAGTCGATCGCGACCGGACCTGGTTCGCGGCCAACAGAGTTTCCTCACACAGGAGTTGGGCGAGGGAGAGTCATGGGGCTCTCGTCACGGCGTCTTCGTATGGGGGGATCGGGGTTCACTCGGCGGCTGGATGTGGGACAAGCCGTGGGTGTCAGTGCTGCAGTAGACCAAGCCGTCGTGATCGACGTCTTGGGGGGTGATGGTGCCGTCGTCGTACACCAGCCAGGCGAGCACCGGGCGGTCCTCCCTGGTCCGGCCCGTAGGGGTGTCGAGGTGGTAGCAGGCCGTCCAGCCCATGCCCGGGAGCGCGGTGACGACTCGGGGGCGGCGCTCGTAGCCGAGGAAGCCGGGATGCAGATCGGCCCGGATGATCCGGCCGCTCTGTGCGTCGTGGAGGTAGCCGACCAGTTCTTTCTCGCAGCGCCACCAGTGCACGACGTCGCACTCCTCCGGCCTGGCTTCGTCATGGCCGACGAGGGCCACCCACCGCTGCTCTGCCAAGGAGACGCAGTCCGGTGCGGCTGCGGTGACGGCGACGACATCGGGGAGCGGGGACGAAGCCGGTTGAGAGGGGGCCACGGTGCTGAGACCTTCCGGTGGGGTGGGGTAACTGCCGGAACGCTGCCGGGTATCCGGCGGGTCGTGGGCGTGCGCGTAGGCGTGCGCGGGCGAGTAGGCGTGGGCGTGCGCGTAGGCGTGATACCGCGAGGCCCCGGTCGGGGGGTAGGAGTCGTCAGGTCTGTGCCCGCTCCTCGGTCCTCGCGCCGGTTGCCGCGGGGCGGGTGGTGGTCAACCAGCGTGTGATCACCGGGGTCACCAGCACGACGATCAGCAGCCGCAGGCTCTGCACTGTCGAGATCAAGGCGACATCCGCATGCGAGGAGACCGCAGTGGCGAGGACCGCGTTGATCCCGCCGGGGGTCGTGGCGAGGTAGGAGTCGACGAGGGGAGTGCCCGTGAGCTTGGCGAAGAGCCACGCCAGTCCCGCGCAGCCAGTACAGACCGCGGCGATGGCCATCAGGATCGACGGCATCAGACGCCGCACGCGAAGGAGCGTCTCCCGGGTGAAGCGCACCCCTACGTCGAGGCCGACGAAGACGAAGACGAGGTTCTGAAGCAGGCCGGCCGGGGCGAATCCCGGCACGGCGCCGCTCAACGTGACCACGAGCGCGGCCAGCATGGGGCCGATCAGCGCGGGTGTGGGCACCCGCAGCCGACGGCCGGCCAGGACGCCGGCGACCGACACGGTGGCGAGGGTGAGCAGGCCGGTCAGCTGGTCGGAGCCCATGACCAAGGGGAGGAAGCCACTGCCCTGACCGCCGTTACCCGCGTGGCCGGGGGAGCTCGCCGCTGACGCGGATGCCAGCCAGTGGGCGGCCAAGGGCGCGGTGGTCGCGACCAGCCCCACCCGCAGGTATTGGGTGAAGGCGACCATGCGCACATCGGCTTTGAGCTCGTCGGCGCAGGTGACGATCGCCGCTGAACCGCCCGGCACCATGCCGAGGACGGCACTGGGCCGGCTCAACCGTCCCCCGCGTGCGAGGAACCAGGCGACGGCGACGCTCAGTGCGATGGTGGCGGCGGTGACCGCGGTCAACGGCAGCGCGACGGGCGCTGCGGCGGTGAGGGCGGGCCAGGTGAGGTAGCTGCCCATCAGCGCGCCTACGAGAGCTTGAGCCGTGCGGTTCGCCGGGGCAGGCACGCGCTCACGCACTACGCCGGTGAGCGCCAGCGCGGCGCCGGCCAGCAAAGAGCACAGGAGGTAGGGGGCCGGAACACCGAAGGCGGAGGCCGCAAGGCCCGCCGCGTACGCCGCGGCGGCAATCAGTGCCCAGCGCCCGGCGGGGGCCGGACGGGGTGTTCGGAGTTCGGTCGGGTGTGGGGCGGGCTTCGCGGTGCCGGGCGAGGGTGTGTGCTCTCGCTGCAGCGCGGAAGTCGGAGCCACAAGGACGCCTTTCGTTCGCAAGAGGCATGTCCCGGGAGACGGGATGTCCCACAAGACATCGGCTCTTGCCACTGTGCGGCAACGCCCCTGAGCTGCTGCTGAGAGCCGCTGAGCGCATGCTGAGGGCTTCCTGAGAGAACGCTGAGAGCAGGCGAGTGACCAGGCGCGGAGCCTCTAGACTCGAAACCGGTGATCAGCCTTATGGCTGTCCCCCACCGCGTTGCGAGGAGATTTGGGTGCGCGTGCTGGTAGTCGAGGACGAGCGACACATTGCTGCGGCGGTCGAACGGGGACTGCGCGCCGAGGGGTTCGCCGTGGACCTCGCCGAGGACGGTGAGAAGGCGCTCATCCTGGCCCGCCACAACGCCTACGCCGTGATCGTGTTGGACCTGATGCTGCCCGGCCGCAACGGCTACGACGTCTGTCGGACGCTGCGCGCGGAAGACGTGAGCACACCGGTGCTCATCTTGACGGCCAAAGACGGTGAGTACGACGAGGCGGACGCCCTCGACCTCGGCGCCGACGACTACCTCACCAAACCGTTCTCCTTCGTCGTCCTCCTCGCCCGGATCCGCGCCCTGCTGCGCCGCAGCTCCCCTCAGCGCTCCGCGGTGCTGAGCGCCGGGGACCTGTGGCTGGACCCCGGCGCCCACCGCTGCGGGCGCGGGGAGAACGCCTTGGAACTCACTCCGCGCGAATTCGGGCTCCTGGAGTTCCTGCTGCGCCACTCTGACACCGTGGTGAGCAAGAGCGAACTCCTCAGCGAAGTCTGGGACGCCTGGTTCGACGGGGATCCCAACATCGTCGAGGTGTACGTCGGCTACCTCCGCCGCAAGATTGACACCCCCTACGGCCGCACAGCGATCGAGACGGTGCGTGGAGTCGGATACCGGCTCAATGGGAAAGGGGGCTGAGCCGGCGTGCGCCGCCTGTTCCTCGGCCCGGTGCCGACCCGCCGGCCTCGGCCGGCCAGTCGGTTGACCATGCGGTCACGGGTGACCTTGTGGGCCACCTCCATCGTTGCCATCGCCATGATCATCGCCAGCCTCGGTCTGCTGTTCGGGCTGCAGCACTCGCTGTGGAGGAACCTGGACGGAACAGCCCGGCAGCGCGTATCCGACGTCGCATCCCTCATCGAGCACCACCAGCTGGTGGAACTGATCCCCTCCAACGGCGGCGACGCGGACGTGGTGGAGGTGGTGGACTCCGCCGGACGAGTGCTTGCCAGATCCGACTACGAGACGCAGCCCGGCACCCCCAGCGGACTGCCGCATCCGCTGCCGCGCAGGCTCACCAAAGGCCACGCCGAGACACTGCACGACCTGCGCATCGGCGATGGCGGCGACTTCCGCGTCACCGGCAAGCCCACCAAGTTTGACGGCCGCCCGGCCACCATCGTCGCCGCCGTCTCCCTGGACCAGGCCCAATACACACTCTCCAGCCTGGCCACCGGCCTTGCCATCGGCGCCCCGGCGCTGACCGTCCTGGTCGCCTGGACGATCTACCGCACCGCAGGACGCACCTTGCGGCCGGTGGAAACGCTGCGCCGCCAGGCCACCCACATCAGCGCCACCGATCTGCACCGCCGGCTCGACCTTCCCGCCTCCCGTGACGAGGTGCACGCCCTGGCCGTCACCCTCAACGACATGCTCGCCCGGCTGGACGAGGCGTCCGCCGCCCAGCGGCGTTTCGTCGCCGACGCGGCTCATGAACTGCGCAGTCCGCTCACCGCGATCCGCTCCCAACTGGAGGTCATGGCCGCCTACCCCGACCCGCAACGAGATCCGCTCGTTGCCGCGGCGCTGCTGGAAGACGCCCTTCGACTGAACGAGTTGGTGGAGGATCTGCTGGCGCTGGCCCGCAGTGAGGACCCGGCCGCGCGGCGGCCGAACACCCTCACCGATCTCGACGAGGTCGTCCTCGCAGAGGTACGCCGCCAGCGCGACCTGACGCCGACGGACATCGACGCCCGTGGTGTCTCGGCAGGCCGCGTCCGGGGCGATGCCGAGGCGCTGCGCCGGGTGGTGCGCAATCTTCTGGACAACGCCCGCCGGCACGCCGCACGGCAGATACGAGTGACCCTCACCGCGAGCGGAGACACCGTCGAACTCACCGTCAGCGACGACGGCACCGGCATCCCGGCGGACCAGCGCAGCCGCGTCTTCGAACGCTTCACCCGCCTCGACGAAGCCCGCTCCCGCGAGGCCGGCGGATCCGGCCTGGGCCTGGCCATCGTCGGGAAGGTCGTCACCGCCCACGGCGGCACAGCCCATGCCGATGCGGACCCGGCACCTGCCGACGGCGGCCTGGGGGGAGCGCGGCTGGTCGTCAAGCTGCCTCGGACGGATGTGCCGGATACTCCCGGCCCCGGCAGAACCTGACAACCGGTCCCCGCAAGGGCACGGTGTTAACCGGGCGCTAACCCCACGCAGAGCGGGCCCTGGCCTGCTGACGCCTAACGTCGGGGTAGAGGCGCACGCCGTGGCGGCGGACCTCCTCCGCCGCCCTCGCCGCGGGAGGTGTCCACCATGCGTCATCCGTTCGCCGCCGCCGCAACCGGTCTCGTACTCCTCACCGGAACCGTGACCGGAGCAGCGGCCTGCTCGTCCACGGCGGCCGCACCGCCACCACGCCCGATCACAGCGGCGGTTCCGCACGGCCCGACACCACCGCCGCCGGCCGACTCCAACCCGCCCGGCGACATCCCCGACTCGCAGGTGTACGTGCCGTGGTCGCCGCCCGTCGGCGGATTCACCGTGAAGGTCCCGGAAGGATGGGCGCGCACCACCCACGGGCACGAGACGGTGTTCACCGACAAGTTCAACAGCGTACGGGTGGCCCGCGTCCGGACCACGACCGCCCCGACGGTGAACTCCGTCCGCACCCATGACGTTCCGGCCCTGCGCGCCGCGAACTCCCACTTCCGGCTGATCAAGGTGGTCGAGGTGCCACGCAAGGGCGGGACAGCGGTGCTGGCCGAATACCGCGCCGACTCCGCACCCAACCCGGTGACCGGCAAGCGCCTCACCCTGGACAGCCAGCGGTATGTGTTCTACAAGACCGGCCGGGGCGAAGCGGTGCTGACGCTCTCCGGCCCGATGGGCTCCGACAACGTCGACCCCTGGCGGACCGTCACGGACTCCTTCCGGTGGTCCTGATGGCCGCGCCCGTCC
The DNA here is from genome assembly GCF_004125265.1 of Streptomyces lydicus. Classification (GTDB taxonomy): domain Bacteria; phylum Actinomycetota; class Actinomycetes; order Streptomycetales; family Streptomycetaceae; genus Streptomyces; species Streptomyces lydicus_C. The sequence goes on along the minus strand of NZ_RDTE01000003.1, from coordinate 128,314 downwards.
TCAGCGCCTGCTCCTTGTACCGGTTCTTCCGGGCCGGCGAGGAGGAGACGTTCGCGTTGCAAGGCGTCGGACTGGAGGTCGGGCCCGGTGAGACCGTCGCGGTGACCGGCCCGTCCGGCTCGGGGAAGACCACCCTGCTGAACTGCCTGGCAGGGCTCGACGAGCCGGACGGCGGAACGGTGCGGGTGGCCGGCCGAAGGCTCAGCCACCGCCCCGAGGGCGAACGGGTCGACCTGCGCGCGCGGCACATCGGGGTGCTCTTCCAGTCCGGCAACCTGTTGGACCACCTCAGCGTCCGGGACAATCTCGCGCTGGTGCAGCGGCTGGCGCCGGGCCGGCATCGCCCGGGAGCGGATCAGCTGCTGGAGCGGGTCGGTATCGGCCGGCGCGCCGGTGCCCTGCCCGGGGAGTTGTCCGGCGGGGAGGCAGCTCGCGCGGGTCTGGCCGTCGCCCTGGCGAACGCTCCCGAACTGCTGCTCGCCGATGAGCCGACCGGCGAGGTGGACGCGGGTACCGAACGCCGGGTGCTGGACCTGCTGCGGGAGCACGCCGCGGGGGGATGCGCGGTGGTCGTGGTCACCCACAGCCGCGCGGTGGCCGGCGCCGCCGACCGGGTGCTGCGGCTGAGAGACGGCAGGTGGGTCTGATGCATACCCAGATTCCTTCGGGCGCTGACGGCATGCACCGCATGGATGCGGCCCTGGTGCGCTGTGATGACGTCGCCCGGACCTACGGCAGCGGGCCGGGCGCCGTCGTCGCCGTGCACGGACTTGACTGCCACGTCCCGCCCGGCGCCCGGATCGCGGTGGTGGGGCCCTCCGGGTCGGGCAAGTCCACGCTGCTGCACCTGATGGCGGGTCTGGACCGGCCCACCGCGGGCACGGTGAGCCACCCCGGTCTCGACGGCGCGGACGCGGGCACCCTCGCCCGGCACATCGGCGTCGTCTTCCAGGGCCCGAGCCTGCTGCCCCCGCTCACCGTGGCGGAGAACGTCGCGCTGCCGCTGCGGATCGACGGTGTGCCGGACACCGAGGCCGACGAGCGGGCGCAGGTGGCCCTCGCCCGCCTCGGCCTGGCCGATCTCGTGCGGCGTCTGCCGGACGAGCTGTCGGCGGGGCAGGCCCAACGCGCCGCCGTGGCGCGGGTGTTGGCGCGCCGGCCCCGGCTCGTGCTGGCCGATGAGCCGACCGGTCAGCTGGATCGCAGCACCGGCCGTCAGGTGCTGGCGGTCCTGCTCGGCACGGCCCGGGAGCTGGGAGCGGCCGTGGTGGTCACCACCCATGATCCGCGGATCGCCCGGGAACTGGACGTCCGCTGGTACATGGCCGACGGACGGCTGATCCGCCCGGAGGCCGGTGACGGGGGGAACGACCGGACCGGCCACCCCACGGACCGGCGGGTTTCAGGAGGCGAGAAGACGTGATCAGGATCTGGCTCAACGGTCTGCTGCGCCGGCGCGGTGGGCGCCTGCTCGCCGTGGCTGCCGGAGTGGCCACCGCGGTGGCCCTGCTGGCGGCGCTCGGCGGCTTCCTCGGCGCCACCCACGCCACCATGACCGCACAGTCCGTACGCGCGACCGTGGTCGACTGGCAGGTACAGGCGGCCAACCCCGCCGATGTCCCCCAGGTGCTGAACACCGTTCACCACACGCCGGGCACCCGGGCGGCACTCCCCGTCGGCTACGCATCCACCAGCGGCCTGAGCGCCACCGCGGGCGGCACCTCTCAGACCACCGGACCGGGCAGCGTGCTCGGCCTGCCGGCCGGCTACCGTACGGCGTTCCCCGGCGAGATCCGGGTGCTGGCCGGACGCGGCGACGGGGTGCTGCTGGCCCAGCAGACCGCCGCGAACCTGCACGCGGCCCCCGGCGACACGGTGGCCGTCGGGCGGGCGGGGCTGCCACCGGTGCGGGTGCGGGTGGACGGTGTGGTGGATCTGCCGCACGCCGATGCGCTGTTCCAGAAGGTCGGCGCACCGCCGCAGTCCCAGCCGACCGTGCCCCCGGACAACGTCGTCCTGCTCCCGCAGCACCGCTGGCACACGGCCTTCGACCCGCTGGGCAAGGCCCGGCCCGACCTCGTGCACGCGCAGATCCACGCACGCCGCAGCCATGCCCTGCCGCCTGACCCGGCCCTCGCCTACGCGACGGCGACCGGCCGTGCGCACCACACCGACCTGCGGCTGGCCGGTACCGGCGTGGTCGGGGACAACCTCGGCACGGTGCTGGACGCGGCCCGCTCGGACGCCCTGTACGCGCAGTTGCTCTTCCTGTTCCTCGGTGTGCCCGGTGCGGTGCTGGCCGGGGCGCTCACCGCGGCGGTCGCCGGGGCCGGTGCCGCGCGACGGCGCAGGGAACAGTCCCTGCTGCGGACCCGGGGAGCCTCGGCCGGGAGGCTGCTGAGCCTGGCGGCCGTGGAGGCCGCGGTGGTGGCGGTCGCCGGCGGGGCGGTGGGCCTGGCGGTGGCGGCACTGCTGGGGCGCACGGCCTTCGGTGCGGCCGGCAGCCTCACCGCCGGCTGGGCGCTGGCGGCGCTCGCCGTCGGCGTACTGATCGCGGGCGGCACGGTGCTGCTGCCGGCCCGCCGCGACATCAAGGCCGTCACCGTGGTGGCCGGACGGGCCGCGGTGGAGCGACGCCGGGTGCCGCGCACGCTGTGGTGGGCGGTGGCCGCCGTGCTGCTGACGTTGTCGCTGGTCGTGTTCGCGATCACCAGCCGCACCAACTACGCCCTGGTCCTCGCGCCCGAAGGCACCCCCACCCTGTCGGTGGACTACTGGGCGTTCGCCGGACCGGCGCTGCTGTGGGCCGGGGGAGCGCTGCTGGCCTGGCTGCTGACGGACCTGCTCCTGCGGCGCGGGCGGCCGGTGCTCACCCGGCTGCTTCGCCCGATGACCGGTGCGCTGTCGGGCACGGTCGCGGCCAGTCTGTCCCGGCAGCGGGGGACCGTGCTGCGGGCGGTGGTACTGCTCGTGCTGGCCGTCGCCTTCGCCGCCTCGACCGCCGTGTTCAACTCCACCTACCACCAGCAGGCCGGGGTCGACGCGGTACTCACCAATGGCGCCGATGTCACGGTGACGGCGTCCCCCGGCTCCACCGCGGGGGCGGCCGACGCGGCCCGGGTGGCGGCCGTGCCCGGTGTGCGCAGCGTGGAGCCGTTGCAGCACCGCTTCGCCTACGTCGGCCCCGACCTCCAGGACCTCTACGGAGTCCGGCCGGCCACGGCCGTCGGAGCGGGCCGGCTGCAGGACGCCTACTTCTCCGGCGGGAGCGCGCGGCAGCTGATGGACCGCCTCCAGCGGCAGCCCGACGCCCTCCTCGTCAGCGCCGAGACCGCCCACGACTTCCAGCTGCACCCGGGCGACCACCTCCGGTTGCGCCTCCAGGACGCCCGCACCCACCGGTCGCGGCCCGTTGAGTTCCGCTTCGCCGGCATCGTCAAGGAGTTCCCGACCGCCCCCAAGGACAGTTTCCTGGTGGCCAACGCCTCCTACGTGGCCCGGGCGACCGGCAGCGGCGCGGTCAGCACCCTGCTGGCCGACACGGGCGGCAGCGGACAGCGCGAGGTGGCGCACCGCGTGCGGTCCGTGCTCGGTCCCGCCGTCCAGGTGACCGACCTCCCCTCGGCCCGCACCGTCACCGGATCCAGCCTCACCGCGGTGGACCTGGGCGGTCTCACCCGTGTGGAACTGGGCTTCGCCCTGGCCCTCGGCGCGGCGGCGGGCGGTCTGGTCCTGGCCCTCGGCCTGGCCGAGCGGCGCCGCACCCTCGCGCTGGCCTCCGTACTGGGCGCGCGGGGGCGGCAGCAGTCCGGGTTCGTGTGGAGCGAGGCCGCAGTGGTGGCGGTGGCGGGCACGTGCGGCGGGGTCGTGCTCGGCTGGGCGCTGTCCGAGGTACTGGTCAAGGTCCTGTCCGGCGTCTTCGACCCGCCGCCGGCCGCTCTCGCCGTGCCGTGGGGCTATCTGGGCGTCGTCGCCGCGGCGGTCGCGACGGCCGTTGCCATGGCCGCGACAGCCGCGGTGCGCCATGCCCGGCGGCCACCGCTGAGGGAGCTGCGGGAGCTGTGACCGCTGCCCGGGTCTTACCGGTCGTCAGGGCTGGGGCGTCCGCGTACCGGCGGCGACCAGCCAGGTGAAGCAGGGGTGCGGTGCCCTCCTGGAGACCCGGAGGCGCCCGCCCTCGGCCTCCACCAGGGAGCGGGCGAGCGCCAGACCGATGCCGTGCCCGCCGCCGGCGGCGTCGCTGTCGTAGCCGTGTCGCCGGGCGAAGACGTCCACGCCCTCGGGAAGGCCCGGCCCCTCGTCCGCCACGTCCACAGCCGGCACCCCCGCCGCGTCCCGGACGGTGACGGTCACCGCGCCCGCCCCGTGGACGAGGGCGTTGGCCAGCAGGACGTCCAGCACCTGGCGGCCGGCACGTGCCGAGCCGACGGCATCCGGCAGCGGCGACTCCACCGTGATCCGTAGGGGGCGGCCCGCGGCCGCCAGTTCGCCGTGCCAGCGCCGCTCGGCATCGGCGAGCAGCGCCTCGATGTCCAGCGGCGCCCGCTCCGGCACGTCGCGGGCGAGCGAGAGCAGGTCCTCGATCGTCGTCTCCATGGCGGTCAGCGAGGCCAGGGCGGTCCGCAGCGCGCCGCGCGGATCCGGCTCGGCGGACGGCTCCCGCTTCGCCGCACCGCCCTCGGCCAGCCCGCTCTCCAGCTCCAGCCGTACCCGGGTCAGTGCGGTGCGCAGCTGGTGCGAGGCGTCCGCGCTGAATGCCCGCTCCCGGCGCAGCAACTCCTCGATCCGCGCGGCGGCCCGGTTCAGCGCGGTCGCGACGGCATCGGCCTCCGGCAGCCCGGACACCCCCGCCCGGGCCGACAGCTCACCGCCCTCCAGCCGGCCGGCGGTGGCGGCCAGCGCCTCCATCGGATACGCCAGCCGCCGACTGGAACGGATGCCCACCGCAGCCGCCACACCGACCGCGACGACGGCCAACGCACCCATAGCGGCCCACGTCACACGTGCCCTGCGCCAGGGCCCCTCGGCCGATGCGCTGGCCCGCACCGCCGCGCGGACCCGCTCGCCGGAGCCCACCGGCACCGTCGCCACCAACTGTCCGCCGACCCGGGACGACGAGGCCCGTCCCGCCAGGGCGTCGCGGACCGGCCGGTCCCCGGCCGCCGGTCCCGCCCCGACCACCCGCCGCGCCCGGTCGTCGTACACGCCTACCTGCCTGCCCGGCCCGACGCGTGGCAGTTCCATGGGATCGCGCGGGTGGCGCACCTCCGCCGGAACGGTCACCGCCACCCGATCGGCGAGCTGTTGCAGTGCACGCACCTCGTCCTGCCGGTACAGCCGCAGCGTCGCCACCGCCAGCGGGACGCAGAACAGCACCACCGCGCACACCACCGCGGCGATGACCGCCCGCAGGATCCGGCGGCGCACGGTCAGCTCTCCCCGGGAGGTTCGAGCCGGTAGCCGAAGTGCCGCAGGGTCGTGATCCGCACCCGGTCACCGAGCTTGTGGCGCAGCGCCGCGATGTGCACGTCGAGCGTCTTGGTGGAACCGAACCAGTTTGTGTCCCACACATCGCCCATCAGGTCCTCCCGGCTCACCGCGCTGCCGACCGAGGCGGCCAGCCGCGCCAGCAGGTCGAACTCCTTGGGCCTCAGCTCCACCTCGCCCTCCGGGGTCAGGCACCGTCGGGCGGTGCGATCGATGAGCAGGGTGCCGTGCTCGGTCCGGCCGGGCCCGCCCTGCCGGCCCGGAGCCGCCCGCCGCAGGTGGGCAGCGATCCGCGCCTGCAGCTCGGCCAGCCGGAACGGCTTGGTCAGGTAGTCGTCGGCGCCCGACTCCAGCGCCTCGATCACATCCATCTCACCGCTGCGCGCCGTCAGGACGACGAGCACGGCCTGCGGCAGCAGTTCACGCAGCCTCCGGCAGAGCTCGAAGCCGTCCACGTCCGGCAGCCCCAGGTCCAGCAGCACCAGCTCGGCGGGCTCCCGCCCGGCACGCTCCAGCGCCGCCGCCCCGTCGGAGCACCAGTCGCACGCATGCCCTCGCGCGCGCAACATCGCCGCGAGCCTGCCGCCGATGGCCTCGTCGTCCTCGACGACCACGATCCGTGCCACGCCCTCACGCTAGCCGTGGGCGCGGCACGGTACGACTCGGCGGGGGCGTACACACATGTGCTGGGCCAGTCGGGTGAGGGCGGGGCGGGGCCAAGTGACACGGGGCAGCAGCGGATTCGGTGCACTTTGTCGTGTGGTGCGGATTCGGCTGCACAAGGCGGCGAAAGGAGGTCGGGCACCGCGGCGTGCTGCCGTCGGTGCCCGGCCCCGGGGATGCGAGGTTCAGGCGGCGGGTACGGGCTCCGTGGCCGCGAACCGGGCGTGCAGGGCAGCGCTGTAGCGCCGCAGCAGGAGGATGGCGGTGGCCGCGAGACCGCTGAGCAGGCCGAGCCAGATGCCGAGGGTGTCGAGGTGGGCCGGGTAGGCGAGGAGCGCGGCGGCCGGCAGCCCGATGAGCCAGTAGCCGATCAGGGTGATGCGGAAGCCGCTCTTGGTGTCGTCCAGTCCGCGCAGCAGACCCACGCCGATGTTCTGTGCGCAGTCGAAGAACTGCAGAACCATGGTCACGAGCAGCAGGTGGGTGGCGATGGCGACGGCCTCGCTGTCGCCGGCGCCACCTTCGAAGAAGGGCGCCAGCACCAGTCGCGGGACGGCGATGTAGAGCACGGCCACCACGGCCATGACGGCTCCGGCGCAGGCCAGGGCGGTGTTCTTGATGCGCAGGGCCGCCTGGGGACGGTCCAGCGCGATTTCTCGGCTGACGTTGATCGAGGCCGCGTGGGAGAGGCCGACGGCGACCTGGAAGACGATGTAGACGAGTTGGTTGACGGCGGTGTGCGCGGCCAGGGCGGCGCTGCCGAAGGAGCCGGCCATCAGGGCGGTGACGGAGAAGAAGCCGGCCTCCGAGCCGTAGGTCGCCGCGATGGGGACGCCCAGCCCCACCAGGCGGCGGACGGTGGCCCGGTCGGCCTGGGCGATGTTGAGGCTGAGCAGCGGCGCGAGGACGGCGTCGCGGCGGGTGAACGCGTACAGCGCCAGGAAGGTCAGCAGGTAGACCAGGGAAGTGGCGACGCCGACGCCGGGCAGGCCCAGCTTCGGCAGCCCCCAGGTGCCGTGGATGAACACCCAGTTGATGCCGGCGTTGACCGCGACGGAGGCGATGGTGATCTGCAGCAGCGCCTGCGGGCGGCGCATGCCGACGGTGAACTGGCGGATGGCCTGGAACCACAGGCAGGGCAGCAGTCCGGGCGCCAGGGCCAGCAGCATGTGCTGGGCGCTCGCGGCCACGCCGGCGTCCTGGCCGAGGAAGGGCAGGGCCTGTCCGATCAGCAGCATCAGCACGGCGCCGACCACTCCGGCGAGTGTGGCGAGGGCCAGGCCGGCCCGGACGATGGAGCGGACTTCTTCGCTGCTGCCGGCGTCGGTGCCTTCGGCGGTCTCCGCGCGGGCGGAGGCGGCGGCGATCTGGTTGCCGACGGAGGTGATCAGCCCGACGCCCATGGTGCGCAGCTGGTTGAAGAGGACGATGGCCAGCCCTCCCGCCGCGAGGTCGGCGGCGCCGAGCATGCCCATCATCACGGTGTCGGTGGTCGTCAGCGCCACCTGGGCCAGCTGGGTCAGGACGAGGGGGACGGCGAGTGTGGCCAGGGCGCGGCTGTCGCGGAGGAGAGTGGTGAGCATGGTGGGCATCAAATCCTGCGGAGTTTGGTGATCTTCTCGTCGATCTCGCGCTCTACGGAGTGGTCGATGAGGTCGCGGGCGTGCATCCATTCGTCGTTGAAGACGGTGTCCAGGTACTTCTCTCCGCCGTCGTTGATCAGGGCGACCATAGTGCTCCCCGGCGGCAGGGCCGGAAGCCGGTTCAGGGCCTCGTAGACGACGCCGCCGGCGGAGCCGCCGATCAGCAGACCGGTGCGGGCGACCGCCCGGGCGGCGGCGAAGGCCTCGACGTCACCGACCTTGACCCCTTCGTCGATCAGGTCGAAGTCGACCAGGGCGCCGATCTCGGCACCTTCGGGGGTGCCGGTGCCCGACTGGTAGTAGTCGTGGGCGGGGCCGCCGAAGGCGATGGAGCCCTTGGGCTCGACGCCGATGGTGGTGAAGTCCGAGAGGAGTGTGCGCAGTTCGCGGGTGGTGCCGCACAGCGCCCCGCCGGTGCCGACAGCACCGATCAGGACGTCGATCTGACCGTCGAGGGCCTGGTGGAGTTCGTGGGCCACGGGGAAGTAACCGACGCCGTTCGCGGGGTTGTTGTGCTGCTCGGTGAAGATGGTGTTGTCCTGGCCGCGTGCCATGTCCTCGGCCAGCTCTTCGCGGGCGGCGGTGGCGAGTTCCTCGGTGCCGTCGTCGACGACGTAGACGAGTTCGGTACCGAGCGCCTTCATGCCGCGCAGTTTGTCGGCGGCGGCGTGGTGGTCGACGACGGCGGTGAAGGCGTAGCCGCGCTCGGCGGCGATGACCGCCAGGCCCAGGCCGGTGTTGCCCGACGTGGACTCGACGATCCGGCCACCGGGCCGCAGCTCTCCGGCCTCCTCGGCGGCGTCGACCATGGCCCGGGCCATCCGGATCTTCGCGGTGCCGGTGGGGTTGTACATCTCCAGCTTGAGCAGGAGGCGGCTGCCGGTCTCGGTGCGGCACAGCTCCAGTAGGGGGGTGTAGCCGATGAGGTCGGATATGCGGGAGACCACGGCGGGGCGCGCGAGGGCCTCGTTCATGGGAAGACTCCTGGACGGGTCGGAGGTCAGCAGGCGGGGCGGCGGTCGAGGCGCCAGCGCGGGCGGTCGCCCGGTCGGTCCATGACGACCTTGGGCGGCAGCGGCAGATCGTGGAAGGGGGACTCGTTGGAGTCCATCTGGTAGCCCGCCGTGTTCGGGTAGACCAGGAGGTCGCCGACGCGGGGGAGTGCGGGGAAGGGGACCTTGCGCCAGGTGAGCATGTCCGACTCCAGACACGAGGCTCCCCCCACGCATACGGGGTGGGCCTCGCCGCCGGTGACCCGCCCGTCGGGCGTCACCAGCTGAGGGTCGGGGAGGTATTCACTGTTGAACCACTGCTCGGACAGGCTCAGGCTGGTGCCGTCGACGGTGACGATGCGGTATCCGTCGCGTTCCTTGACGCCCTGGATGCGGAAGACGCTCGATCCGGCACCGGCCAAAAGGGCGCGGCCGGGCTCCATCATCAGCAGCGTGCCGGTGTCCTGCAGCCGGGCCGCGAGGGTGTCCTGTCCGCCCTGAGGGACGGTGTCCAGGATGACGCGCAGTGCGTCGGCTCCGGCGACGGGCGAGTGGTAGGGATAGAAGTCGCCGCTGCCGAACGCCTTGCGGGCGTGGTAGTGCTCGGGGCGCTGGCCGGCGAGGAAGGTGCGCCAGTGGTCGGCCGCGCTGTAGTCGACGGCGAAGCCGCCGCCGATGCTGATCCGGTCGGCCTGCAGCCCCAGCACCCGGGCCTTGAGGCACAGGTCGACGAGTTCTCCGGCGAGTTCGGCGCGGGGCCGGGTGGCGTAGCCGGACAGGTGGAAGCTGAAGCCCTCCATCCGGACCGCGTCCCCGGCGCGCACGCACCGGTCCAGTGCGGTCGTCAGCTCGGCGTCGTTCATGCCGAAGCGGCTGTGCGGCTGGGAGGGCGGCAGCCGACGCAGCAGCAGCCGGGCAGGGCGCACCGCGCCGGTCAGCGCCAGCGTGATCAGCAGATCCAGCTCGTCCAGCGCGTCGACGGCGATCAGGCAGCCCTGCAGGACGGCGAGGCGCAGCAGTTCGGCGCTCTTGGCCGGTCCGGTGACGACGACGTTCTCGCCCCGCACCCCGTGCCCGAGGGCCTCGCGCAGTTCCCCCGCGCTCGCCACGTCCACGCCTGCCTGGTGGGCGGCGCAGCGTTCCATCCACACGGCGGCCTTGTTGGCCTTCTTCGCGTAGTACACCCGCCCCTCCACGCCGGCGTCGTCGAGTGTGGTGCGGAATGCGGTGAGGTTGGCGTCGAAGCGGTGCGGCAGCAGGAAGTGGAACGGGCCGCCGAACGCGTAGGACAGCTCGTGCAGCACGCCGCTGTCCAGGATCCGGTCGGTGTCCGCGTCGGGGTGGGCGGGAAGCGTCGGCGGGTTGGTGGTCGCGAGGTCGGTCACTGCCACAGCGGCACCTGCACTCCCAGGCCCTGGTCGAGGGCGAGTTGGGCGAAGCGGTGGCCCAGCGCGATGTCGGTGACGACGAGTCCGCTGTTGTAGGCGAAGATGCGTTCCTTCGCCGAGCGGCGGCCGGCCGTGATGCCCGCGATCACGGGCGGGAACTCGGTGTCGACGGCGGGGAAGTGGCCTTCCTCGTCGGCCATGTCCGTACCGGTGACCTTCATCTGCGCCTCGCTCGTGGCCACGACGCGATCGGCGCGGTGCAGTGTGGAGGGCGCCAGCCCGTGCCCCACGAGGATCGACAGCGCGCCCGGCTTCAGCCAGCCGGCCTCGACGGCGGCCGGGGTGTGGCCGCCCGCGGTGGCGATGATGATGTCGGCATCCGACGCGGCTGCCCGCAGGTCGGTGACGAGCTCCACCTCCCGCTCGGGGAAGTGGGTGCGCAGCTCTTCGCGCACGGCGGCGATGCCCTCGGAGTGGGTGCCGAACAGCATCAGGCGGTCCAGGTCCGGCAGGGTGGTCAGCAAGAAGGGCAGGGCCAGCCGGCCTTGGGTGCCGGTGCCGATGACCAGGGCGCTGCGGGCGCCGGGCCGGGCGCACTCGCGGGCGAGGAGGGCGGAGACGGCCGGGGTGCGCAGCGATCCGATGCGGCCGCAGTCCATCATCGCGACGGGCAGGCCGGTGACGTCGTCGTAGAGGGTCAGCGTGGTGTAGTAGTGCTGCTCCTCGCGGCCCTTGTCGAGCCCGTGCTTGTACGAGGTCTTGATGGCGACGACATCGCGCGAGCCGTCCCGGCCGAGCATCGCGTAGGAGACCGAATGCCCGTCGTCGGGCTTGACGGTGAGCTTGCGGGGGTTGTCCGACCGGCCGGCGTGCAGCGTGCGGTAGGCGCCTTCGACGGTCGCCACGACATCGGCCAGGGAGATGTCGATGCCGGCGAGGTCCGTCGTCGACAGGATGCGCAGGGTCTTGTCGTCGGCGGGTATGGAGTGGGCTTCGTTGCCCACGGTGGTCTCGGTCATGTCCGTCCTCGGTGGGGTGTGGAGGTGGTCAGGCGGCGTGGGCTTCGATGGCGGCCTGACCGTAGCCGTGCTCGTCGGCTTCGGCCAGGGGGCGTGTGCGGCGCGCGGGGACACGGACGGAGGCACGCTTGAGCCAGCGGTCGGTGCCGTCGTAGCGGGCCCGGAAGGGGACGCGGCCGTGGACGACCAGGTCGTTGTCGACGACCAGGACCTCGCCGGGGTTCAGGCTCACCGCGGTCGAGACGCGGGCGAGTTCGGCCTCCAGCCGCTCGTAGGCGGCTCGGTGGGCGGGTGAGGCGTCGTCGAGCGGGGTGTACGCGGGGTCGAAGCGGAGGGTCAGCCCGACCTTGGCGTGGAAGAGGGTGGGGACGGGGGCCGGCTTCCCGCCGTCGAAGCCCTGGGCCTCGGTGTAGGCGTCGTCGGGGAGGATCGGCAGGCGCGGCCGGGTCAGCAGGGCGGTGTCGGCCTCGGAGAGCCGGACGTTGCGGATGCTGGCCGCGGTGGTGGCGATGTGGTCGCGATTGCGCATACAGCCGAGCATCAGCAGGTGGGCGCGGCCGGGGTGGAAGGCGTCCTCGGTGTGCGGGCTGAGCAGCACGCTGCTGGAGGCACCGGTCTGCTCCGTCTCGTGGCCGGGGGCAGGGACGATGTTGTGCACGAAACGGCCGTCCTGCTGCCCCTCCCAGGCGATCGGATTGCCCATGACGGTGGCCAGCAGCAGCATCACGATGTCGTGGACCGCGCCGCTGTCACCGGCGGTCGCCCAACTGGAGGGCGTGGGGCCTATCCCGCTGTCGTCGACCTCCCACCCGCGCAGGACGAACAGACCGTCGTCGGTATCGACGGGACGCAGCTCATGGCGGGTCGGTCCGCTCAGATCGCCGGCGACCTCGGCGACACGGGCCAGGAGTTCGGGTGAGGTGGCGGAGGTGCCGAATTCCGCGAGGATCTTCTCGGCGGCCTGACGCAGTTCCCCCACGCTGGTGGCGTCGAGCTGACGGACGGGTGCGGCTCCCGTGCTCATGGCGTGTCATCCGTTCCGTTGAAGTCGGGGTGAGGTCCGGGGCGGTGCCGCGCCCCCAGGACACAGCACGCTGAACGCACCGGAGGAGCGATATGGGGGCTCTGCTCCGAACCGGCGCCCTGCGGACGGTGATGAAGGTACCCATGATTCTTAGGTAAGGCAAACCTAACCAAGTTTTTGAGTCTTCTGCTTGACTTCGGGGAACTCGCCCCCATGGGGGGCTTGTTGGCGTTCGCCGATCAGGGTGGCCATCGCCGCCCGGTCTTGCGGAAACGGTTGTCATTAGGGTAGGCAAACCTAAGCAATCGGATCTGAGCAGAGCGAGGCAACGTGAACTTCAACAGGCGTCAGGTGCTGTGGGCCGGTGGCGGCATAGGTGCCGCAGCACTGCTGGCCGCTTGCGGAGGCGGCGACAACGCGACCTCCTCCGACCCCGGCGGCAAGCCGAGAAAGGGCGGCACGCTCCGCATCGGCGCGCTCGGCCGCTCCTCCGCCATCACCCGCGATCCGCACGGCAACCAGGGCAACGAGAGCGACTACCTCGTCATCGCCCTCGTCTACGACACCCTCACCGCACCGGGCCTGAAGGACAACACCGTCGGCCGCCTGGCCGCCTCGTTCACCCCCTCGAAGGACCTCAAGACCTGGCGCTTCAAGATCGCCAAGGGTGCGACCTTCCACGACGGCACCCCGGTCACCGCGGACGACGTGGTGTGGTCGCTGCGCCGCCTGCGCAACACCCCCGCCGGCGCCGCCCGGCTGCCCGGCATCACGGCGGACCACATCACCGCCGAGGGCAAGGACACCGTCGTCCTCGTCTCCGACTACGCCAACGCCGAACTCCCCATGCTCACCCGCCTGTCGACGTTCATCATGAAGAAGGACACGCCCGAGAAGGAGATCGCCAAGGCTCCGGGCACCGGACCCTTCAAGCTCGACTGGTACCGAGGAGGCAACGCCCGCCTGCTGCGCAACGAGCACTGGCACGGCGGGACGGTCCACCTCGACGCCATCGAGGTGACCATGTTCGAAAGCCCGCAGGCGATGGCGAACGCCATGATGTCCGGCCAGATCGACGTCGCCTCCAACGCCGGTGCCGTCGCCGCCCGCACCGCCGACGCGCGCAAGGACATCACAGTCGTCCGCCGCCCCAACGACATGGCGATGCCGATCGTGATGCGGACCTCCGGCGGACCGTTCGCGGACCCCAGGGTCCGTGCGGCGATGAAGCTCATCGTGGACCGCGAGGCGATGGTCAAGCAGGTCCTGTCCGGCTACGGCACGGTCGCCAACGACATCCTGGGCACCGGCGACCCCGACTACGCCAAGAGCATTCCGCAGTGCCACCGCGACCTGGCGAAGGCCAAGAAGCTGCTCAAGGAAGCGAAGTTCGACTTCTCCAAGACCTACGAGCTGGCCACCACCGAGGACATCGCCGGGCTCGCCGAGTCCGCGACGCTGTTCGCCTCCCAGGCCCGCGAGGCCGGCGTCAAGGTCAAGGTCGTCAAGCAGGAGTCCGGCACCTTCTACCAGAAGACCTGGCTCAAGGGCGACTTCTACACCAACTACTGGGGCACCAACGACTCCGTGGTCTTCTTCGCCTCCAAGACCATGACCACCAGCGCCGGGCAGAACGAAGCCGACTGGTCCGACAAGGACTTCGACGCCGCGTACCACAAGGTCATCGCCACCGCCGACCCCAAGGCCCGCACCGCCGCCCTGAAGGACCTGCAGCAGATCGAGTACGAGAAGTCCGGGTACCTGTTGTGGGGCATGGCCGACGGCATCGACCTGGCCGCGCCCAAGGTCCACGGCCTGCCCAAGCTCCCCGGCTACGGACGTGTCCAGCTCGAGAACGTCTGGCTGGCGCAGTGACGGGCAGCATGTCGTCCACCGAGGTCGCCACGCAGCCCGTGGCGGCCTCGGCCGCGCGCAAGGCGGGCGCCGTCGCGCTGCGCATCGGAGCGGTGCTGGGCAAACGCCTCCTGATGCTGGTGGTGCTGCTGGCAGTGGTGTTCGCGGCGATCGAGCTGCTGCCCGGCGACGCGGCCTCGGCCACCTCCGAGCGCGGTGAGGGGGCCGCCGGCATCGCCGCCCGCCGGCATCTGCTCGGCCTGGACCGGCCGGTGTGGGAACGCTTCTGGGACTGGATCACCGCCCTGCCCACCGGCGACCTCGGCACTTCCGCCCGCGGGGAACGCGTCAGCGACCTGCTGGCCGCGCCGCTGCCCAACACCGTCGTGCTGGGCACCACCGCCTTCGTCCTCACCGTCCTCGCCGCCCTCGCCCTCGGCATCTGGGCGGCCGCCCGCCCCAAGGGCGCCGTCGACCGGGTGGTGGACCTGACCTCCACCGCGGCCTTCGCGCTGCCTGAATTCGTGGTCTCCATCGGCCTGTTGCTCGTCCTGTCGCTGTGGACCGGCTGGCTGCCCGCCGCCACCGTCACCGGCGGCGACGGCGCTCCGGCATCCTGGACCATGCTGATCATGCCGGTCCTCGCCCTGACCGTCCCGCAGACCGGCTGGAACACCCGGATCGTCCGCGCCGCCCTCGCCGATCAGGCCGCGACCCCGCACGTCGAGGCCGCCCACCTGGACGGCCTGCCCGTCCGGCGCGTGCTGCTGCGCCACGCCCTGCCAGGAGCCTGGCCTGCCATCGCCACCGGCATCGCCACCTCCACCGGGATGCTCCTCGGCGGCACGGTGGTGGTGGAGACCCTCTTCAACTACCCGGGCATCGGCACGGTGCTGGCCGGAGCGGTGGCCGACCGGGACACCCCGGTCATCGCCGCTGTCGTCGCCTGCGCGGCAGCCCTGATCACCGTCGTCCTCCTCCTGGCCGACCTCGTCCGCGCCCGTACCCTGGGAGCCCGCTCATGACTGCCGCCGCGGTCCTCGACCCACGGGCCGCACGCCGCCCCCGGCCGCGCATGTTCCTGCCCGTCATCCCAGCCGTCCTCCTCGTGCTCGGCGCGGTCCTCGGGCCGTTGCCGGCCGCGCACTCCGTCGACAAACCCGTCACCGCCCCCTACGGCGAAGCCGGCACGGACGCCGTCCTGGGAGGCGACCAACTCGGACGGGACGTCCTCAGCCGACTCCTGCACGGCGGCAGCGCTCTGATCGGCAGCGCCCTGACCGTGGCGGTCGTCGTCACGCTGGCGGCCACGCTGCTGGGCTGCTTCGCCGTCCTCCACCCCCGGCTCGGGCGGCTCGTCGAACGCATCGCGGACACCTCCATCCTGCTGCCGCCGGTCCTGGGCATCATGCTCCTCGCGCTGGCCTGGCCCGGCGGCGGCCGACTGGCCATCACCTGCGCCGCCATCCTCCTGGGCACTCCCTACGCGGTGCGCATCGTGGCCAGTGCGGCCGCTCCGCTCGCCACCGCGGGGTTCATCGAGGCGGCCATCGCCGGTGGCGAGGGCACGGCGCACCTGGCCCTGCGGGAGATCCTGCCCAACCTCCGCGCCACGATCCTGGCCCTGTTCGGCCTGCGCTTCGTCGACGCGGTCTACGTCATCTCCATGGCCGGCTTCCTCCAGCTCGGCCCCCAACCCCCCGAAGCCGACTGGGCGTTGATGATCCGTGAGAACGGCCCCGGCATCCTGCTCAACCCCTGGGCCGTCGTCGCCCCCGGCCTCGCCATCGGTCTGCTCGCCATCAGCGTCAACCTTGCCGCCAACGCCCTGGCCCCCGCCACCGCACGCAGGGCCGCCCTGCGATGACCACGACCGGCCGCCCCGCGACCACACCCCGGGACACGCACATGGACTCGTCCGACACGACACCACCCGTCGCGGTCACCGACCTCGAAATCCGCCTGACCAACGGCGCGACCCTGCTGGACACCATCAGCCTGAGTCTGCAAGCAGGCAAGATCGCAGCCCTGACCGGCCCCTCGGGCTCGGGCAAGACCACGTTGCTGCGGGCCCTCATCGGAGACCTCCCGCAAGGTGCCGAGGTCACCTCCGGAGCCGTTCGAACCCTCGGACAGGACGTCTTCACCCTCACTCCCGACGCCCTGCGAACCCTGCGCCGTCACCACGTCGCCTACGTCGGGCAGGACCCCGGATCCGCCCTCAATCCCCGCATGACCGCGGCCCAACTGGTCACGGAAGTCGCCTCCGACCCCGCACCCGACGCGGTCGCGGCACTCATGAGGGAATGCCGCCTGCCCGACGCGCTCGCCCACCACCGCCCCGGCGCACTGTCCGGCGGGCAGCAACGCCGACTCGCGCTCGCCCGCGCCCTGTCCCGGAAGCCCAAGATCCTCCTGCTCGACGAACCCACCGCCGGGCTCGATACCGCCCTGCGCGACGAGATCGTCGACCTGCTGCGCCACCTCGCCGCCGACCGCGGCATCACCGTCATCCTCGCCTGCCACGACCCGCACGTGGTCGACGCCTGCGCCGACACCGTCACCACCCTCACTTCGCCCACCGCGGCACACCGGCCCGCTGCCCTCCGCAAGCCCATCGCCTCCCGCGCCCAGGCCGCCGGCACCGCTGCCGGCGACGGACTGCGCGCCACGGACCTGCACGTCGCCTTCACCCATCGCGGCCACACGCACCAGGCGCTGAACTCCGTGCACTTCCACGCACCGGTCGGCAGCGCCACCGGCATCACCGGCCCGTCAGGGTCCGGCAAGACCACCCTGCTGCGCGCCCTGGCCGGCCTCCAGACACCCGACGCCGGCACCCTGTCATGGCACGGCCGTCCGCTCCCCTCACATGTCCGCAGGCGCAACCGCGCACAGCAGAAGAGCATCCAACTCGTCCCGCAGAACCCGCTCGGCGCCCTCAACCCCACCCGCACCGTCGGAGCCTCCCTCACCCGTCCGCTCCAACTCCACCGGATCGCCGCCAAGCCCCAGATGCCCGCCCGGGTCCGCGAACTCCTCGACGACGTCGGCCTCCCCGCCGACTTCGCCGACCGCTATCCCCACGAACTCTCCGGCGGACAGCGCCAACGCGCCTCCATAGCCCGGGCCCTGGCCACCGAACCCGATCTCCTGCTCTGCGACGAAGTCACCTCGGCACTCGACCCCTCGACCGCCGGCGCGATCCTGGACCTCCTCACCCGCCTGCGCACGGAACGCGGACTCACCCTCGTCCTCGTCAGCCACGAACTCGACCTCATCACCACCTACACCGACAGCGTGCACGTACTGGATCAAGGGCGCATATCCGGCTCCAGAGACCTCGAACAGACCGGCGTACCGTCCGTGTAGCAAAGGGAGTTGACGCGCCGTTGTGCCTCAGCACGAACGGAGCGTGAGAGGGATGCCGGTCAGATGGAATCTGAGCAGCCGGTTTGGCGCGGTTCCGGAGGAACGCATGTCTGGCCCTTTCCGGATGCACCCTTGTCCACCTGGGAACCGTCCTCGTTAAAGCCAAGAGAGCGTAAGGCCGAGGTCGAGTGTGCCGACTCACCGGTCTACCGGACCCGGATCAACGCCCGTTTCTGCTGAGCCACTGCGCGTGAGGACTGCCATGAACGGACGATCAGCCACCGCGAGGAAGGCCGTAGCAGCAGGCCTGAGCTGGGGAGCTCTCTCCTGCGCCGTCTCCGTGCCCGTGCGGGCCGTCCTCTACGGCGAGCAGATGTTCTCCGGAGGCAACCTCGGCACCTTTGCCGTAGTCGCCACAGCGGCAGCGGCAGCGGCAGCGGCCGCGACCTGGTTCGGCATCCACCGCCGGCACACCCGCACCACTGACTGACAGCCCTTCCTGCCCATGGCCCGCATCACACTGCACTCCAGCCAATCCGTCCGGTCTGGCCGACTCGGGGCCACCACGCTGCAACCGTGACCACCAAGAAGATATTCTTCGCAGAAGGTGGCAAATACGTCGATCGGTGATGGATGTGCCGTCCCGAGCGTGGCCGGGGTCCGGCCGACTGGTCGGTGAGATCGCCGCGGAGGTGTGTCGCGTGGCAGGTGAGCGGGCGTGGTTGGGTGAGCTGTTGAGGTCAGTGGAGTCGGCGCCCCCGGAGACGGCCGTCTCCGTACTGGCCCGGCTGCTGGCGAGGAGGCTTGCTGCGACCGAGGTGTCCTTTCTGATCACGGACCTCGGCGGCAAGGCCGTCGTACGGCTGACCGGGGCTGCTGCGGAGGGCGGGCCGGAGCAGCCGCGGCGGATCCAACTGCGCGGCTCGGTCTACGAGCGAGTGGTCCGCTCCCAGCAGGCGCACGTGGTGAGCGGCGATCGGGAGGGAGCGGGCGGACCGGG
This sequence comes from Streptomyces lydicus, assembly GCF_004125265.1. GTDB lineage: Bacteria > Actinomycetota > Actinomycetes > Streptomycetales > Streptomycetaceae > Streptomyces > Streptomyces lydicus_C. Next base: position 109,872 of record NZ_RDTE01000003.1, on the reverse strand, counting down.
CCTGTTCCAGGTCATCGCGCCGGTGTCCGACCGCGGGGATGCGATCGGTCTGCTGGAGCTGACGGTGCCTGCCCGCCCCGACCGCCAGACGAGGCAACTCATTGTCGAGGCCGCCCATGCGCTGGCCTATGTGGTGATCGTCAATCGACGCTTCACCGATCTGTACGAATGGGGCCGTCGCACCACACGCCTGTCGCTGGCCGCCGAGATCCAGCACCGGCTGCTTCCCGATTCCTTCACCTGCGACACCGGCCGGTTCATCGTCGCCGGAGCACTTGAGCCGGCTGCCGACATCGGCGGGGACACGTTCGACTACACGCTCGACCGTCATGCCCTGCACCTGTCCCTCACCGACGCCATGGGACACGACGTGCAGGCGGCACTGCTGGCGACCATGGTTGTCGGAGCCCTGCGTAATGCCCGCCGGGCCGGCGGCAGCCTCCTCGGCCAGGCCCAGGATGCCCACCAGGCTGTCGCAGACTACGCCGACCGAGCGCATCAGGCGTTCGACGACCAGTCGGAGCAGGTGCGCCAGGCCGTTATCCGGCATGGTGGCCAGGTCATGGTCACCGGTCAGCTGCTGCGGGTCAGTCTCGACACCGGCCAGGTCACCTTCGTCAACGCCGGGCACGTCTGGCCGCTGCGCCTGCGGGACGGGCAGGTCGAGGAGATCACTCCCCTGGTCGACCTCCCCTTCGGCGTCACGCCGAACCCGGGCTACCGCCTCCAGAGCCTCGACCTGCGCCAAGGCGACCGGTTGATCCTGCTCTCCGACGGCATGCTGGAGCCCCACGGGACCGAAGCCGACCTGAGTGACCTGCTCCGGCAGACCAGCGAGTGGCACCCACGCGACGCCGTACGCCTCTTCACCGAAACCGTCCTGGAACTTTCGAACCACGACCCGCGCGACGACGCCACCGTTCTGTGCCTGGACTTTCCAGCTCCCCACGCCCCCTACACCGGCGCAAGGAGCAGCGACGAACAGACCATGCCATCTTGAAGACTGCTCTCGAAGTAGCAGGCCGCAAGACCGGCGCAGTGCGACGTGGGCCCTTCGCCAGACGTCCGCATGCCGGAAAATGCTCACCGTGATCGACTGAGTGCCCGGCGCTTCGTCGCTGATCCCGTCTTCTGCTGACGGGGATCCGAACCCGGTGTTCTCGCATCGCGCGCAAGGTGCACGCCTGACAGAGAGAGGCCGGCATGAGACCTGTAGAACCGATGCCTTCGGGGATGGCCGAGGTCCGTATCGTCGCCGCATCCCCCGAGGCCGCGCGCCGGGTCGCAGAAGCGCTCCGGCACTGCTTCCCCGCCACCGAGCAGCGCAGCTACCCCGCCGGCCACGACGGCGGGACCCGGCTCCACATCACGGTGGACACCATGCACACCCCCGAACCCAACACGACGGCCCGGCCATGGCTGGTGACCAGCAGGTCAGCCGCGCGTGACGGCCCGCACGCGGACGAGGTCTGAGGAATTCGGGCCTCAGACATGCGGCTGCGACAGAGTCGGCCCCTTGACGCTGACGCACCAGGGGATTCGGCGCATGGAGGCTGAAGAGCACGGTTGACGCCATGCTCTGGCGGCGTCCGCACCCTTCGGCCGAGAGCGGAGGCCCGGAGAACAACCCATCCGGCCGTTATGCCGTTCCTCCGTGGCGGGTACCGGTGAACCATGGCTGGCACCTTCACCACCCGCACCATCACCATGGCAACCGGCGTCACTGAGACCATGCACGACCTGACGAACGCATGCTCCGCGTTCCTCCGGGAGGCCGCACACGGGCGAAACGGACTGCTGAACGTTTTCACCTCGCACCCGACGTCCGGCCTGGCCGTCATCGAGACCGGCGCGGGCAGTGACGATGACCTGTTGGCAGCCCTCCGCGGCATTCTTCCCGCGGACAACCGCCGGGGGGACCGCCACGGTGGTCCAGGCCAGGGCAGCGGCCATGTGCTCGCGGCTCTGGTGCCGCCACACGCCACGTTGCCCGTGGTCGAAGGCGAGCTGGAGCTGGGGACCTCGCAGTCCGTCGTCCTGGTGAACACCGACCGGGACGGCCCTGAGCGCCAGGTCCGGCTGTCCTTCCTCGGCTGACCGGACGACCTACGCGGTTCTGCGGCCGGCAGACTCGTTGGCAGCCGATGTCGCACGAGAGTGTCCGACTGCCCGCACGGGAGGCGCTGCCTCTTCGCAATTCGCGGGCCGAGTACCCCGAGGCCTCCTGTGCCGTTCATTCCCGTCGCTCCGGATCGGCCCGGCGAGCCTTACCAGGAGTAAGCTGGAACTACCGAGGGCAATTCGTACACCGGCCTCCACGCTCGTGTCGTTTTCGGCGATCCACGACACCGGGCCGGTGTGATCGGTTCGGGGCAAGGTCCGCGTCATGACCACGACGACTCCATATACGCCGACGGCCGAAGACCGGACCTCTTCGGTGCCCCTGCGACTCATGCTGGCACCGGCCGGCACCGCTCCGGCTCTGCTCGACGGTGCGTGGTGGCCCCGCTCCCGCGACCTCACGGCGGAGCTTCCCGCACTGACGGCGGCCCTTGACCCGCTGTGGGGGCGGATCACCCACGTCACGGTGAACCCCACCTTCTGGCCGGTCATCCCACGGAAGGTGCCCGTCGACGGGCATGTAGTGGGTGTCGGCTGGTTCACGGCCGAGCAAGACCCGCACAAGCTGCTGCTGCTCTCCTATAGCGTCGGCCGCTGGGACCTGCTGGTCATCCCACCGGAGACCAGCCCGGCCACCGCCGCCCGGCTCATGACCGAGGCCGCCGATCCACTGGGCACCCTCACCGCGAGTGCCCTGATGGACGAAGCGGAGCAACGCCGGATCGTGGAGGAGAAGGAACTGTCCCTGCTCTCGGTCTGGGACTCCGAAGGCGGTCATGGAGCAAGTCTTCCGACCTCTCGTTCCCCCGCCCGAGCCGTCATTGCTCAGGCATCAGGCGCGACGGAAGCTATCTGAGCATCGTGGAAACTTGCGAGAGCGCGGCATCGATTCCCGTAACCCGCTCCGGAGGAAAGCCCCGGGCCAACAGCCTGGGGCTGATCTCTTGTCCGGACTGGCTCCCACAGTACGTCGCACGGAGCTGCTTGCCCTTCTCCCACGAACCGCAGTCCGTCCCGGCCCTGCTCCGCATACCAGTCGAGATACCGCCGAAGGCCGGTCCGTAGAAAGGTCGCCGCGTCGTCGCTCAGGCATCCCGGTGACTGTGCAGCAGCAGCCGCTGCGCGAGCTTCCGAAAGCCAGGTGCCACTGCCCCCGGGGACCTCCGTGCGCGAACGGTTCCAGCCCGGCTTTTTGTGCTGGCGGTCAGCGGCATTTCCTGATGGGCGCTCCTTGGACGGGCTGGTCAGCTGCCCGAACCAGCTGCGTTCTGGCTATCAGCCAGTCCTTGAGAGCCCCGAACCAGATCCACCAGATCTAGATCGTGAGGGCTCAACATGGGCAAAGGTCTTCAGCCGAAAAGGCGTCGACTGCTTTGAGTCGTGGGATGTGGAGATCACCTCACGCTGTCGACCTCGCTGAATCGGGTCGTACCGGTATCGGCGTATCCCTCATCAAGCCGGGCTCCACAGACCGCTAGCACGTCCAAGTGATTGCCTCGGGCGACAACTCGCCGGTTCCCGGACTGCCCCTGTTCTCTCCCTCAGACCCGGATGCCGGACGTCCTCTGCGTCCGGCACGGGCGATGATCCGGCATCAGGCGACCTCCGGTGCGGCGTCACCAGGAGCACGCGGTACGAGCGCCGACGCCTGAGTGCGCTCAGGCAGCTGTGACGAGTGCGCACACCACGCTCGGTCGAAGCCTTCACGTTTCCTCCCTGCGCACAGCGGACGGCACAGCTCACCCCGTGCCCAAGGCGCCGGTCGCAGAGGTGCAAGCGCGCCGCTCTCCCACAGTTCCAGGGCGGCATCAGGGCTGCCCCGGAACCCTTGGAAAGGAAATCCACGATGGCAACGTCCGTACCTTTGGGCACCGCCGCCACCTACGGGGTGCTCGCCAACTCGGCGATCACCAACACCGGGCCCACCGTGGTCGCCGGCGACCTCGGAGTGCGCCCCGCCGGTGCGGTGACCGGCTTTCCTACCGGAACGGTCACCGGAACCATCCACGTGAACGACGCTGCCGCGGCACAGGCCCAGGCCGACCTGCTCGTTGGGTACGCCAACGCGATGAAGCCTTCCGATACCGCGGGCCGTTCCTCTCTGTTCGGGCGGCTGCGCAATGTGATCCGGCATTCGCCGGTCGGGCGCGGATGGAGATTGGGCCGTGAGCTGGAGCTGGAGTCGCGCTCACCGGGCTTCGCGGCGCTCGGGTTACTGACGCTGGTACCGCTGCTGATCGTCGTCTCCGGGGCTGATCCGACGCACGGGCGGGGCTTCGCGCAGTGGCTGGGGGACGGGATCGGCGTGGCGAGGACTTCCAGGGAGCACATCGGGCAGCTGTTCACCCGGCCCGGTCAGGCAGCACGGACCATGACCGCGTTCGGCGTTGCCACTCTTGCTGTCTACGGACTGTCGCTGGGGGCGGCGGTGCAGACCGGTTACGAGAGGGGCTGGGAGCGCTCTCGCCGGCGCGCTGGTATGCCCGGTGGCGGCATGTGCTGTGGCTCGTCGTACTCGTCGGGTACCTCTTCATGTCCGCCACCACCACGCTGTGGCGACAGTCTCTGGCCCTCACGGCGGCGGCACTGCTGAGTGCCGTGCTGTTCTTCTGGTGGTCGCAGCGGATGCTGCTCGGTGGGCGGGTCGGCTGGGGCGCACTGCTGCCCGGTGCGGTGGCCACGGTGATCGGGTTGACCGGCCTCCGGTGGTTCTCCCGGCTCGTCTTCTCTGCGTTGATCGGGTCCGGTGCCGTCACCTACGGCGCGATCGGAACCGTCCTGGTCGTCCAGTCCTGGCTGGTCGGTGTGGGGGTGGTGGTGTTCGGCGGTGCGCTGGTCGGCCGCCTGGTGCTTCGACGCCGACACCGTTGAAGTGACCGGCCGGAGGGATGTGCGCAATGCCAGGCCGGCCCCCGGATACCGCAGGCCGCGCGGCTCAGCACCTGGCGCGCCGGGGGTTCGGTGATCCAGCCCTCGTTCTCGGGTCCGGCAAGCGGCATGAGCCGGCCGGGAGCGAGCCGTTGCCAGTGCAGAGATTCGGGTATGACTCGGTGAATCGGTGGCCGGGTTCGCCGGAGAGTACATGGCACTCGCTGCGCAGGCGGCAGGCGGCAGGCGTTGTGGAGGCTGCCGTGCTGACGGCGGTCGTTCCCACTCACCGCTGCGGGGCAGTCCCGGATTCTCACCGGGTTCCCTCTTACGACGCGGCCCGTCTGGCGGACGGGGCGAACCAAGTGCCCGCCGGCGTAGGACGTGATGCCCGTACCGGACACCTCTGTTCACATGCCGGAATGCAAGATGAGACACCGGCGCGACGGGGTTCGCACGCGACAGGGCGCGGAACGGCCCCGTTGCTCCGTTCCGCGCCCCGTACCGCACGCCCGCCGGGCCCCTCAGCCCGGCGGCGATCCAGGGACCCTCAGCCCTGGTCGTAGGTGTGGAACCCGCGGCCGGTCTTGCGGCCGAGCAGCCCCGCCTCCACCATTCGCTGCAGCAGCGGTGGCGGGGCGTAGAGGGGTTCCTTGAACTCGTCGTAGAGGGATTGGGCGATGGCGGCCACGGTGTCCAGGCCGATCAGGTCGGCGAGTTTGAGCGGGCCCATCGGGTGGGCGCAGCCCAGCTCCATGCCGGCGTCCACGTCGGCGGCGGTGGCGAAGCCGGACTCGGCCATACGGACGGCCGAGAGCAGATACGGCACGAGCAGGGCGTTGACGACGAAGCCGGCCCGGTCCTGGGACCGTACGACCGTCTTGGCCAGGGTGCTGGTGACGAAGTCCTCGGCGGCGGTGACCGTCGCCGGCGCGGTGTGCAGGGAGGTGACGACCTCGACCAGTGGCAGCACCGGCGCAGGGTTGAAGAAGTGCAGCCCCAGGACGCGGTCCGCGCGGCGGGTGGCCATGCCGAGCCGCATGACGGGGATCGCCGAGGTGTTGGTCGCCAGGATCGCCTCCTCGTCCTCGACGATCTTGTCGAGTGCGGCGAAGACGTCCGTCTTGGCCCCGGAGTCCTCGACGATGGCTTCGATGACGAGCTGCCGGTCGCCGAGGTCGTCGAGACTGCCGGTGAAGACCGTGCGGGTCAGGGCGTCCTCCGCCGAGATGCGGTCCAGCTTGCCGCGCTGCACGGCGCGTTCGAGGGAGACGGCCACCCGCTCCCTGGCGGCACGGGCGGCTACCGCGTCCGCCTCGCAGACGACGGTGTCGAGTCCGGCGCGGGCGCACACCTCGGCGATGCCCGCCCCCATCTGGCCGCCGCCCACCACACCTACTCGTCGGACGTGCTGCCTCATGAGCGTGCCTCCGGGCGCTGGACGAGGTGCCGGGAGTAGGCATCCGGGGTGAAGAAGGCCGGCAAGTCCCGTGAGATGGCCGTCCGCTCGAAGAGTGAACGGACCTCCTCGACGCGCGCCCAGGGATATTCGGCTCCCAGTGCGGCAGTCTCGTCGTCGAGCACGTGCAGTACCGTCTCCCGGTCGATGACCCGGTGCCGCAGCCACTGCCAGATCTGCACCCGGGCGATCTCGGCGGTTGCCGCGTCCTCCATCAGTCCGTACAAGGCGACTGCTCCGCTGCCCCGCAGCCAGGCGTTGAAGTAGCGCAACGCGACGGCGATGTTGGTACGCACGCCCTCCTGGGTGGGCGGGCCGCTGATACGGCGGACGGTCAGCAGGTCCGCCGCGGTCACCTCGACCTCGTCACGGGTGCGTTCGATCTGGTGCGGCCGGTCGCCGAGGACGTCGTCGAAGGCCGTGCGGCAGACGGGGACGAGACCGGGGTGGGCGACCCAGGAGCCGTCGAAACCGTCCTCGGCCTCCCGCTCCTTGTCCAGCCGGACCTTGGCCAGCGCGGCCTCGTGGGCGGCCGCGTCCTTGCTGGGCACCTGGGCGGCCATACCGCCGATCGCGTGGGCGCCCCGCTTGTGGCAGGTACGCACCAGCAGTTCGGTGTAAGCCCGCATGAAGGGGGCGGTCATGGTGACCTTCGCCCGGTCCGGCAGCAGGAAGTCGGTGCGGTGGCCGAAGGTCTTGATCAGGCTGAAGAGGTAGTCCCAGCGGCCCGCGTTGAGTCCGGCGCTGTGTTCGCGCAGCTCGTAGAGGATCTCCTCCATCTCGAAGGCCGCGGTGATGGTCTCGATCAGGACGGTGGCACGGACAGTGCCGCGGGGGATTTTGAGAAGGTCCTGGGCGAGGACGAAGACGTCGTTCCACAGGCGGGCCTCGTACCGGTTCTCCAGCTTGGGGAGGTAGAAGTACGGGCCTTTCCCGGCGTCGATCTGGCGCTGGGCGCAGTGGAAGAAGTACAGGCCGAAGTCGACGAGCGCGGCGGGCACGGGCCGGCCGTCCAACTCCAGGTGTTCTTCGAGGAGATGCCAGCCGCGGGGGCGGACGACGATGGTGGCGACCTGGTCGGCAAGGCGGTACTCCTTGCCCTCGGGTGTGGCGAAGTCGATGCGGCGCTCGATGGCGTCGAGCAGGGTGAGCTGGCCGTCGACGATGTTCTCCGAGGTGGGGGAGGTGGCGTCCTCGAAGTCGGCCATCCAGACCTTCGCCCCGGAGTTGAGGGCGTTGACGGCCATACGGCGTTCCGGGGGGCCGGTGATCTCCACGCGGCGGTCGCTCAGGCCGGGCGCCGGCGGGGCGACGCGCCAGGAAGGGTCGGCGCGGACGGCGGTCGTGGCGACGGGGAAGCCGAGCGGGTATCCGGAGGCGAGCCGCGATGCCTGCCGCCTGCGCTCCTTCAGCAACTCTTGGCGGCGCTCCCCGAAGGCGGCGGCAAGGTGGCCGAGGAAATCCAGAGCCTGGGGCGTGAGGATTTCCTCATGGCGGTGTCCCGGTGTCGCGAGGATCTGGACACGGTGCGTCAGTGCGCTGGTGGACATGTGGGTCTCCTGATGCGGGGAGGAGCGGGGCCGGACGGAGACGGTCGTCCGGCCCCGCTTGATCACGGGCCGACGGAATACGCGGGCGCCGGAGGGCGGCCTAGTGGAACTGCTCTTCCTCGGTGGAGCCGGTGAGTGCGGTGGTCGAGGAGGTGGGGTTGAGGGCCGTCGACACCTGGTCGAAGTAGCCGGTGCCGACCTCGCGCTGGTGCTTGACGGCGGTGAAGCCGTGCTGCTGGGCGGCGAACTCCTTTTCCTGGAGGTCGACGTAGGCGGTCATGCCGGACTTGGCGTAGCCGCGGGCCAGGTCGAACATGCCGTGGTTGAGGGAGTGGAAGCCGGCCAGGGTGATGAACTGGAAGCGGTAGCCCATCGCGGCCAGTTCCCGCTGGAACTTGGCGATCTGGTCGTCATCGAGGGAGGCCTTCCAGTTGAACGACGGCGAGCAGTTGTAGGCCAGCATCTGGTCGGGGTGCTCGGCATGGATCGCCTCGGCGAATTCGCGGGCCTGGGCCAGGTCCGGGGTGCCGGTCTCGACCCAGATCAGGTCGGCGTACGGGGCGTAGGCCAGCCCGCGGGCGATGACCGGCGCCATGCCGTTCTGGACGCGGTAGAAGCCTTCCGCGGTGCGCTCGCCGGTGACGAACTCGGCGTCGCGCTCATCGATGTCGCTGGTGAGGAGGTTGGCGGCGAGGGCGTCCGTGCGGGCGACTATCAGGGTCGGCACGTCGGCGATGTCGGCCGCGAGGCGGGCCGCGTTCAGGGTGCGGATGTGCTGGCCGGTGGGCACCAGGACCTTGCCGCCGAGGTGGCCGCACTTCTTCTCGGAGGCGAGCTGGTCCTCGTAGTGGATGCCGGCCGCGCCTGCCGCGATCATCGCCTTGGTCAACTCGAAGGCGTTCAGCGGCCCGCCGAAGCCGGCCTCCGCGTCGGCGACGATGGGCGCCAGCCAGTCGGTGGTGTCGCTGCCGCCCTCGGCGGTGGCGATCTGGTCGGCGCGCAGCAGCGCGTTGTTGATCCGGCGGACCACCTGCGGAACGGAGTTGGCGGGGTAGAGGCTCTGGTCAGGGTAGGTGTGGCCGGCCTGGTTGGCGTCCGCGGCGACCTGCCAGCCGGACAGGTAGATCGCCTGCAGCCCGGCCTTGACCTGCTGCACGGCCTGACCTCCGGTCAGGGCGCCGAGCGCATGGATGTAGTCCTGTTCATGCAGCTGACGCCACAGTCGCTCGGCCCCGCGCCGGGCCAGCGTGTGCTCCTCGCGGACGCTGCCCGACAGCCGCACCACGTCCTCGGCGGTGTAGGTGCGCTCGATGCCCTTCCAGCGCGCTTCGGTCGCCCACCGCTGCGCCAGCTCTGTGGCCGTCGTCGTGCTTGCCTGTGCCATGACCGTCTCCCGGGTCTGCCTGAGTCTTGTCAATGATGCGAATCTGGCACGGAGTGCCGCTATCGGGTGTGGCCCGCCGGAGGTCCTTGCGCGATCAAAGGTGAGCGATGCTGCGCGAACTCCCGTGCGGAACGGCCGGTGTCTCCGACGTCAGGGCGTGAATCGTGCCCGGTGTTCCGCTCCGGTCGCCGGTTCCGGCGGGCCGTACTCAGACTTTGACACCGGCACTGAGTGCCATCAATGATGGACGCGTGCCAAGGTTTGCGTATCTTCCGGCCCGTCTTTGCCAACGTTGCGAAGGTTCGACGGGGCGAGGCTGCGCTGAGGATCCAGGGCAGAGACACCTGCGGAGAGGGACGGCGGCGATCACCGTGAGCAAGACCTATGCCGGCGCACGCCTGCGCCGGCTGCGCGAGGACCGGCGCCTGAGCCAGGCGGCGTTGGCGCGGATGCTGGAGATTTCACCCAGCTACCTCAACCAGATGGAACACGACTCGCGCCCGCTGACCGTCCCCGTCCTGCTCCGCCTCACCGAAGTGTTCGGCGTCGATGCGGGGTTCTTCTCCGAACGCGACACCAGCCGGCTCGTCGCCGACCTGCGTGATGCCCTCGCCAATGAGATCACCGCCGACCGGGTTTCCCCCTCGGACCTGGCGGAACTCGCTTCCCGGATGCCCGCCGTCGCCGGAGTGCTGGTCGATCTGGGCCGCCGCAACCACCAGCTCACCGAGCGGCTGGCCGAAGCCGCGGAGGGGAGAGGGCAGACCGTCACCGCCCTGCCGCGCTCCCCGCACGAGGAGATCCGCGAGTTCTTCTACCGCCGCCAGAACTACCTCCACGACGCCGATCTCGCCGCCGAGGAGCTTGCCACGGAGATCGGCATCCGCCCTGGTGAGGTCGTGCGCGTCCTGGCCGCCCGGCTGGCCGATCGCCACGGCGTACGGGTGTCAGGGGACTCGCGCGTTCTGCACCATTACGACCCCGACGGCCGCGTCCTGCACCTGTCGAGCAGACTGCGCCCCGGCCAGCAGGCGTTCCGGATGGCCACCCAGCTGGCGTTCCTCGAATGTGACGACGAACTGTCCCGTCTCGCGTCGGAGGACTTCCCGGCGGACTCCGCCGCCTGGTCACTGGCCCGCATCGGCATCGCCAACTACTTCGCCGCCGCCCTGATCCTCCCCTACCGCCGCTTCCACACGGCAGCGGAAGAGGCGCGCTACGACATCGAGCGGCTCACCGACCAGTTCGGCCTCGGCTACGAGACGGTCTGCCACCGCCTGAGCACCCTCCAACGCCCACGGCTGCGGGGCGTCCCGTTCTCCTTCGTACGGGTGGACCGCGCGGGCAACATGTCCAAACGGCAGTCCGCGACCGGCTTCCACTTCTCCCGGGCGGGCGGCACCTGCCCGCTGTGGAACGTCTACGAGGCGTTCGCCGCGCCCGGCCGGATCCATGTCCAGATCGCCGCCATGCCGGACGGGCAGCGCTACCTGTGGACCGCACGAGCGATCACCCGGCACCGCGGGGGCTGGGGCGAGCCCGGTAAGACCTTCGCCATCGGCCTCGGCTGCGAGGTCCGGCACGCCTCCCGCGTCGTCTACTCCGACGGCCTGGACCTCGGCAACGCCGCCGCGGCCACCCCGATCGGCATGGGCTGCCGCATCTGCGAACGCACCGACTGCCCGCAGCGGGCGGTTCCACCACTGGACCGCCGGCTCGCAGTGGACGAGAACAGCAGCACCTTCGTGCCCTACCCCGGCGCCGAACAGCACACCTGAGCGCGCAACCGCGGCCGCACCTCCCGGCCGGAGGGCCCGCGGCACAGGCGGGGACCGGCGGCGCGCGCCGGCGTGGCGTGGTGCCTCTCACGTGGCCGGAAGGGGAAGGCCGCCGGATGCTCGATGAACGTCGGGGGTTTCCCAACGTCCCGGTGAACAAAGGCTGTGAGCGTCGCTCACACCAAGGGCCGCCACTGGCCGGCTCGCTCGCTGACGCTCCGCAGACCGGACTGCTGACAAACGCGGCACAGAATCCGGCGACGGTCCTTCCTGGTCATGAGGGCGCCGTTCCGGACCGTCCCGTCGCGCATGCGGCCGGAACGGGGCGGCCGGGCTCGGGCCGGTGGTCCGGTCTGTCCGCTCCGGGATCCGCTTCCTCGCCGGAGCTTCCCGGGTACATGACCTGGACGTCGCGCAGCAGGCTGTCCACCACGTCGTCCAGGTCGAGGCGCTTCTCCACCGTCTGCAGGTCGCTCAGCCCGGCCCGTAGCGTGACCCGGGGCGGTGCGAGGAGCTTGCAGCAGTCCTCGTCCGGCAGTACGGAGATCTCCGCGGTGCCGATGGACCGGGCCTCGTCGATGATTTCCTGCTTCTCCCAGCCGACCAGTGGCCGCAGCACCGGCAGGGTCGCCGCCTCGTCGACGGCAGCCATGTTCGCCAGGGTCTGGCTGGCCACCTGCCCCAGGCTGTCACCGGTCACCAGGGCCTCCGCCCGGGTGCGGCCCGCCAGCGCGGAAGCGGCGCGGACCATCAGCCGTCGCTGGGCGACGACCTGGAGTCTGCCGGCCCCTGCGATGGCCAATTGCTTCTGTGCGTGGCCGAGTGCGATGACGTGCAGCCGCCCACCGGGCTGGTAGCGATTCAGTTCACGGGCGAGGGCGTACGCCTTGTAGACCGACGCGGCGTTCGTGTACGGAGCGCCGGTGAAGTGGACGAAGTCGCAGCGCAGGCCACGGCGCATCGCCCGGTAGGCCGCCACGGGCGAGTCGTAGCCGCCGGAGAGCAGTACCAAGGCGCGTCCGCTGGAGCCCACGGGCAGGCCGCCCGGGCCCTGGTGACGGGTCCAGGAGACGTAGCTCTCCTTGTGGTCGATCTCGACCGAGACCAGTACGTCCGGGCGGGAGAGGTTCACCGGCAGGGGACCCAGGGTTTCCCGGACGCGGGCCCCGAGAAAGCGCTCGAACTGCGAGGACGTCATCTCGAAGCTCTTGTTCCGCCGCTTGACCCGCACGGCGAAACTGATTCCGGGCCGTTCCGCGCGAGCGGCGGCGAGTGCCTCCACAGCCGTCTCGGTGATGTCCGACACGGTGCTCGGGACACGCAGGGCGGGCTCCACCGAGTTGAACCCGATCACCCGCCGGGCGCGCTCAACGAGGTCCTCCAAGGGGACCTCTCCGCCGAGCACAGTGACGTTCTGGCCGGACTTGATCCATGTGGAGCCGCCCATGCCGCCCAGGGCGCCGCGGAGATTGTCGTGCAGCCGCTCGGTGAAAAGGTGCCGGTTGCGGCCCTTGAGGAAGATCTCACCATGCTTGAGCAGGACACAGGGCCCGCTCGGGAGGGGCGCCCTGGGGGAGGGGACGGACGGCATGCTCGGTTCGGCAGGCACGAAACTCTCCTTCGCGAGTCGTCGTGAGGGCCGGCGCCGGGCCGCGAACGGGGCGCGGGCCCGCCCGTCCCCGCTATGCCAGGGCTGGGTGGGACACACCACTCGCTCAGCGGTCCCGCTGCCGGGGCGTGTGGATTCGCGCGTGGTGATCACACCTCGCGCGAGCAATGGCAGGTCTTCGGACTCGCGGGCGCATCCCGAAGGACGGACACCTACTGGCCGTCGCTTCCCAGGTCACATGTGGGCCCAGTGCTTCATGACGGCGGTCGTTCCCACAACACCGCTGCGAGGCAGTCCCGGACTCCCACCGGGTTCCCTCTTGCGACACCCCGTCTGGCGGGCGGGGCGAACCAGCTGCCGGTCCAGAGTAGACAAGGCGGCGCAGGTTCTGTGAACCAGACCTTGACCATCCGCTTTGAGTCGGGATGGCTGATTCGGAACTCTGTCGGTTATGGGAACGATGCGTCACTCTGAGAGGAGTGGTTGGTACTTCAACTGGCCGAGTGTGTCCTGTGCTTGGGGGAGCCGGTGGCCTACGTACCTATTCTCAAGGGCAAGGCGGGGGAGTTTCTGGCACTGGGAAACGCGTCGGCGGAGGTGCAGTCCCAGATACGTCCGGTGATGGAAGTCGTGCCCGACTGCGACGTTCGGGATCTCCTGGAGACCTTCTGCGACCGTGCCATGGAAGAAGTTCCGAAGGGAATGGTCCTCACGGTCGACTGCGGAGCCTTGCCGACAGCGCAGGTACTCAAGGGTGATGCGGGCGGTCCGATGGTGCGGGTCGGCGAGTCGTTGAGCTGGCGACAGGTCGCGATGTGCCCGGTTTTCAGAGGTGCTGATACCGACGAGACGCTCGCCGAGGTGCGTTCCGTGATGGCGTGGCACCAGCAGGGCGGTTGCCTGCGTATCTCGTCGGCTCATGACGTACAGGAACTGCGCCCGGACAATGAACGGGTCCGTGAGATGCTCCGAACACTCCATGCGGTGCCGGAGGAAATCGATCTGATCGTTGACGCTGGGCCTGTGCATTCTCGGGACAGAAGGGAGGCACTGGCAGTTGAGGTATTGGAGACGCTCCAATACATCGGCCGGCACGCCGTCCAGTCGGTCGCGGGGATGCCACTGCCTTGGGCGATGTCGACAGAGCCACCACCGCGGCCGTCCAGCAACTGTTTGACCGGGGCGGAGGCGTTGAGCCCGGCGGCCGTGCCGGCCTGGTTGAGTGCGAGCACCAGAGCGCCGGTGGGCGTCGCTACAGCCGCCCGGCGACGTCGGCCGGCAGGTGGTCGCGGACGGCCAGAAGGCGACTTCTGCGAACTGACACTCCCCCCACGGATTATGGACGCGGACGGGGGAAGTGCTGGAATCAAGGCTGTGGGGGTACCAGTCGTCAGGCAGCCTCCGTGTCCCGTCAAACTGGTTCGGGCCATGGATCACGGACCGAACCGTATGCCTTATCGCCAGGAGCGAGGACGGTACCAGCGGATCTTGTGCGGAGGCAGCCGCCGGGCGAAGAATTCGGCGAGCTCGGCCTGCTGAGCATCGTCGAGAGCCCGTTTCGGGATGAAGCTGGACGCCCCGCTGATCTGCCGCACGAACCAGAATCCGGAGCGCTCCCAGGCCTCGCGGTATGCATCCCAGCCGATCTCAGCCTTGCTGACTGCGGTTCGCAGAGTGAACGTCTCCTCGGTGACACGCACCGTCCACGGCTCAGCGAACAGCGCTGCGGATCTGCGAGGCGCGAGGCGGACGACCACCTCCAGGAACACGGGTAAACCCAGACCGACGCAGAAGGGGATCATCGCCGGACGGTCCGACGGCAGGCTGATCAGACCGACCACAACCATCAGCGCGCAGATGATCAACATCCCGCGAATGGTCGGTGAGTTCCGTATCGCTCCGCGGTACTCACGGGTGGTCAGATGAAACGTGGCGGAGATGTCCATGGGGTGAGGAGTTCCTTTCGCGGCCAGTCGGAATCCGCGCCAGAGTACCGGAGGCACCGCCAGCCGCCGCCTGCTCGATGGGCCGTGCTGAGCTACTGCACGCGGCAACCCGATGGCGCCCCCTCCTGCGGCACCCTGGCTCACACAAAAGCCAGAGATCAGCACGGAACAGCCCTTAGCCAGAGTCAGGTGGTCTTGATCTGGCCGCCGTCGATGACGAATTCGGCACCGGTGATGTTGCCGGCGCGCGGGGAGGCCAGGAAGACGGCGAGGTCGGCCACCTCCTGCGGTTCGGTGATACGTCCGGTGGAGATGCCCATCTGCTGGGGTACGACCTGGTCCAGGGCCTCCTGTGCGGTGCCGCCCGCACCGGCCGCGACGGTATCGGCGAAGGCGCCGGGTGCAGTCCAGAACGGGGTGCGTACGGGGCCGGGTGCGATGGCGTTGACGCGGACACCGCGGGGAGCGAACTCCTCCGACAGGGCTTTGGTGAGGTTGCTCAGGGCGGCTTTGGCCGCTGAATAGTCCACCACCATGGGGAACGGCAGCCGGGCGTTGACCGAGCTGATGGTGACGATCGCGCCCTCGCCGTGGGCCAGCAGGTGTGGCAACGACGCACGGCTGGCGCGCACCGCGCTCAGGAAGGTCATGGTGAGCGCGTGCAGCCAGGCCGCGTCATCGACGTCGAGGAAGCCGGCGCGCGGGGTGGTGGCGCCGACGTTGTTGACCAGCACGTCGATCCGGCCATGTCGGTCCACTGCCGCCCGGGCCAGTGTGTCGGCCCCGTCGGCGTCGGCCAGATCCACGGGGTGGAAGGCGACGTCGTACCGCTTGCGCAGGGCTGCCAGCTCAGTCGTTTCGGTGCGGCTGCCCACCACGACGCGCGCGCCCTCACGTCCGAGTGCCTCGGTGACCGCCAGGCCGATACCCTTGCTGCCTCCCGTGACAACGGCGACCTTGTCCGCCAGGTTCAGCTCCACCGGGATCTCCTCCTGCATCACGCTTCCAGCATTGCCCAATGCGCCTGGACGGTCGCATGGGGTGAGTATCGACCCTCGGTTCGAGGCGGCGTCATCGCCACGCGGCCTGCGCTGAGAACTGCCGCCGCCCGTCGTGAACGCCGAGATCATGCTTCGACCGGCCGCCCGGCTCTCTTGGTATCGCGGCTGAGCGCTTTGAGCGCAGCGGCGTAGATCTCCGAGAAACTGGGGAATGGCTGGATCGTGTCGCGCAGTACGTCAAGGGGAATGCGGGCGCGAATCGCCAGCGTGGCCTGCTGCATCCACTCCCCGGCGTCGGGGCCGAGCGCATAGCCGCCGGTCAGCCGTTCACCGTCGCTGAGCAGTGTCAGGAAGCCGTTTGATTCGGCGTAGGAGTGCGTGTAAGCAGCCGTCTTGGCGATCTCCGTCAGCAACGCCGTTCCGCTGAACCGGGCTGCGGTGGTCCCCACGGCCGCCGCTTGCGGATCGGTATAGGTGACGCGTGGGACCGCCTCGAAATGGGCCTCTCGGGGCTCGCCGAGGATGTTCGAGGCAACGACCTCGCCCTGGTACTCGCCGACGTGCGTCAGGGGCCAAATGCCCGTGACGTCGCCGACCGCCCACAAGCGCTCGCCCGCCCGCATGCGCGCATCGACCGGGATCCCCCGGCTGTCCGCAGTGATACCCACGGATTCCAGCCCGATCCCCTCGATACGCGGGCGGCGGCCGGTGGCGACGAGCAGACGATCGCCGCGCAACTCCCATCCGTCCGCCAACCCCAGAACGAATTCCTCGCCGTCGCGGAATGCCTTGGTCGCCGGCGTGCCGAGGACGAAGTCGATGCCGTCGCGGCGCAGGGCAGTGCCGAGCGCTTCGCCCAGGGGCGCGGGCTCGCGTGCGAGGAGGTGTTCAGCGGCTTCCACGAGAACCACCTCGCCGCCGAAGCGACGTACCACCTGTGCCAGCTCGAGCCCGGCCGGCCCACCGCCGAGCACGATCAACCGCCGGGGCACCGCCTTCATACCGGTCGCCTCGCGCGTGCTCCAGACGCCCTCAAGTTCCCGCAGGCCGGGAACCGGCGGCACGATGGGGTCCGCGCCGTTCGCCAGTACGACGTGCTCGGCGGTGTAGCGCACCCCGTCGACATCTACCGCACCAGTGGCTGCCAGGCGGCCGTGCCCCCGTAGCAGCGTGATCCCCCTCTCCGCCAGCCAGCGCTCAGCTCCGGCGTCGGAGTAGTCAGAGACCATGTAGTCACGCCAGGCGAGAGCCGCCTGGACGTCGACCTCGGCGGTTCCCGCCGCCTCACGTGCGCCCTGCACCGCCTCGGCCGGGCGCAGCAGCGACTTCGAGGGAATGCACGCCCAGTAGGAGCATTCGCCGCCGACCAGGTCGCGCTCCACGACCGCGACGCCCAGGCCCCCCTCGGCGAGCGCGCCGGCGGTGTGCTCGCCCGGAGCGCCGCCGCCGAGCACGATCACGTCGAAGTCATTGATCGTGCCGGTGCCACTCATCGCGCCCTCCGTTCGAACTCGGGTGCTGACACCACGGTCGCCCTTTTTGCGCCGGCTCGCACCTGTGCAGCACGGGGCGGACCGGTGGTCTGCGATGCGTCGACACTTGATGATCTCGGCAAGGAGATCGCCTCAGGGGAGCCCCGATCGACCCGGACCTGCCCCTCACCTCATCGGCTTCGACCCCGAGATCCGGCTGACAGGTGATCAACGGCCGCAAGCGCGACGATAGGAGCAGAAACCGATATCCGGAGGCACGAGCGACGGGCGGCGAACCGCCGCCCATCGCGACAGGTTCTGAGCGGGGCGCATCGTCATGACTACCGCAACCAGCGATCCCGGCACCCCTCGTCGGCCCGATCTCGCCGATCAGACCGTCGTGGTGATCGGCGGCAGCGCGGGCATCGGACTCGAAACCGCCCGCCAGGTACGGGAAGGCGGCGGAAGGCTGGTCCTGGCCGGTCGCAACCCCGAACGGCTGGAAGAGGCCGCGGACGAACTGCACCCGCTCAGCACGGCGGCGTTCGATGCGACCGACAACGACGGTCTGCGGCAGTTCTTTCACGATCTGCCCGGGCCGGTCGACCACGTGATGGTAACGGCCGGCAGCCCTTCCTACCGGCCCCTGTCCGGTATGGATCTTGAGGCTGCCCGCCGTGAGTTCGGACAGCGGCTCGCCCTGACCCTCGGTGTCGCCCTCTACAGCCGGGACAAGGTCCGAGCCGGAGGCACGCTGGTGTTCATGGGCGGCACCGGTGGCCGGCGCCCTGGTGTCGGCATGACGGTCGTCTCCGCCCTCACGGCCGCGCTGCCCGCCCTCACCGCCAACCTGGCGCTCGAACTGGCACCAATCCGGGTGAACCTCATCGCCGCCGGCTTCGTCGACACCTCCCTGTCCGCCTCGCTCCTGGGCGATCAGCTCGACGCCCGGCGCGAGGAGCTGCGCGCCACCCTTCCTATCCGACGGGTCGTCGGCCCGGCGGACGTCGCCGCCCTCGCCGTACACCTCATGTGCAACGACGCGCTCACCGGCGGCACATACGACATCGATGGCGGCCAGCAACTCCTTTCCCGCTGATCAACCCGAAAAAGTTCAGGAGTGGCAGGCGAGTCCGGGCGCCGCCGGCCCTGTTCCAGCCCAAGTCGGACGAGCCTGCGGGCGCCGGGCATGGGGAGCAGAGGGCGGCCGGGACGGGAGCCTGCCGCCTGACGGCCGGACGCTCCGTTGCCTTCGGCCCGTGTCGCGGAATGCCCAACGCCAGGTGTCATCCACGGACGCCGTTCGCAGGCACGCAGCCTTCGGCCGATGGCCTGGCATTCCTGCGATCGGCGAGGTGACGGGTGCCGGAGCGGGCAGGGATTTCGCGCATTCGTCAAGGGCGGCTCCGGGTGCCCGGCGGCCACGGCTTCACGGGAGGTGTCAGATGATCAGCAGGCGAACCTTCGGAAGGGCCCTCGGTACGGGAGCGGCCGTGGCTTCGGCGGCCGGCCTTTCCTGGGCGTGCTCAAAGGTCGTGCCCCATGACGACAATCAGTTTCCGCCGACGATCGGCCAGGGAAGAAAAGAGCCGGGAAAGGAATCTCCTTTCGGCTCATTGAAACAGGTCAGGGCAGGCGTTCTGAATGTCGGATATGCTGAAGCCGGCCCGGCCCGCGGCCCCGTGGTCATTCTGCTGCACGGCTGGCCCTACGACATTCACAGCTATGCCGCTGTCGCGCCTTTGCTGGCGGCGCAGGGCTACCGCGTCATCGTCCCGTATCTGCGCGGCCACGGAACGACGCGTTTTCTTTCGAACAAGACGTTCCGGAACGCACAGCAGTCGGTATTCGCTCTCGATATCATCGCGATGCTGGACGCCTTGCGGATCGACAAGGCGATCTTCGCCGGCTACGACTGGGGAGCGCGAACCGCGGACATCATCGCGGCACTCTGGCCGGAGCGGGTCAAGGGCTTGGTCTCCGTGACCGGCTATTTGATCACGAACCGTGAAGCCAATAAGAAGCCGTTGCCGCCGAAAGCAGAGTGGGCGTGGTGGTATCAGTTCTACTTCGCCACGGAACGAGGCCGGCTAGGCCTGGAGCGGAACCGGCATGACCTGGCGAAATTGATCTGGAAGTTCAACTCCCCGACCTGGAATTTTGATGCTGCCACATTCGACCGGACCGCGGCAGCATTCAGCAATCCCGATTACGTCAGCATCGTGATCCACAATTATCGCTGGCGGCTGAGCCTGGCCAAGGGCGACCCACAGTACGACGGCCTCGAAAATCGACTGGCCAAAGCCCCTGTCATCACCGTGCCCACGATTGCGCTTGACGGCGAGACCGATCCCTTCACGCCTGCGGGCGGCGGCTCGTCCTATCGAGACAAGTTCACCGGCCGATACGCGCACCGCACTCTGAAAGGCATCGGCCACAACGTGCCACAGGAAGCCCCGGCAGCATTCGCGCAGGCCGTGGTGGACGTCGACAATTTCGGCGCACCCGAGCGGAAGCCCGCCAAGTGACACACCGTCCCCCGGAGGACGCGGGCGCACCGGCCGGGAGACGGATGGGCCCAGGGCTGCACGGCCCCCGGGGTCATACCGCTGCTCCGCTCGCCGCCCCGGGCCTGGCGGCGGGGCAGGGGCGCAGAGGATGAAGCGGAGGGGAGAGGGCGCTCATCGGGCGCTCATCCTGTTGGCAGGGTGAGAAGTGGTCGAGGCGGTGGTGTCCAGGATCTCGTGCAGCGAGGTGAAGTCGATCCCGCGCTCGCGCAGAAATACGCCGAAGCGGCGAATCGTCGCATATACGCCTAGAGTGGCAGGCGAGGGAGGGTTGTTGGCGGCGAGTGGTGTCACTGGTCGTCCCGCGAACGCGTATGCGCGTGCGAGAGGGGATCTTTGCCATGGCCCAGGTGCTTTTCATCGTGAGCGGTGCCAGCTACTGGGTGCTGAAGGACGGCACGAGGCATGCGACGGGCTACTGGGCCGAGGAGTTCGCGAACCCGTACAAGATCTTGACGGACGCCGGTCACGAGGTCGTCGTCGCGACCCCGAACGGCGTGATCCCGACCGTCGACATGATGAGCCTGCGCCCCGAGTTGGTCGGCGGAAACGACAGCGCCCTGGAACTGGAGGCCGTGATCCGTTCCGCGGAGGTGATGCGCCGGCCGCTGCGGCTGTCGGACGTCCGCCTCGAGGACTACGACGCGGTGTACCTGCCAGGCGGTCACGGTCCCATGTCGGACCTGGCCTGGGACGCCGATGCCGGACGGCTGCTGACGCGGCAGCTGACCTCGGGCAGCCCGCTGTTCATCGTCTGTCACGCCCCCGCCTCGATGCTGGCGACCAGAGTCCACGGCGATTCGCCGTTCAAGGGCTTCAACGTCACATGCTTCACCAATGAGGAGGAGGAGGGCGTCGGGCTGGCCTCCAGGGCGCCATGGCTGTTGGAGACCGATGTGCAGGAGAAGGTCGGGGTCAACTTCAGCCGCGGCCCGATGTGGGAGCCGTACATGGTCGAGGACCGCAACCTGGTCACCGGGCAGAACCCGGCCTCGGCCGCGGTCCTGGGCAACCGAATGCTGGAAATCCTCGAGTGAAACCGTCCCGGAGCGATCCGGCCCAGGCGCGTGCCCGCATGCACAAGCCGGGTCCGAAGGTCGCGATCATCACCGGTGCCGACGGGGGCATCGGCTCGGCCATCGTCACCGCCTACCGCGGCCTCGGGTACGCGGTCGTGGCCACCAGCCGCTCCATGCCGGATTCCGATGATCCGCAGGTGCTCGCCTGCTGCGGCGATCTGACGGAGTCCGGTGTCGGCGAGCGGATCACAGGTGCGGCGATGGACAGGTTCGGTCGGATCGACACCGTGGTCAACAGTGCCGGTGTCTACATCGGCAAGCCGTTCACCGACTACACGGACAAGGACTTCGACCTGATCGTCGGAGTGAACCTGCGCGGCTTCTTCAACGTCTCGCGCAGTGCCATCGGCGCGATGCTCTCCCGCGACGAGGGCGGCGGTCACCTCGTGAACATTTCGACCTCCTTGGTCGACCAGCCGAATTCACAGGTGCCCTGCGCGCTCGCGTCGCTGACCAAGGGCGGGCTGAACGCGGTCACGAAGGAGTTGGCGATCGAATTCGCGGGGCACGGCATCCGCGTGAACACCGTCTCGCTCGGCGTCGTCCACACGCCGATGAATCCGGAGGTGACGCCCGAACTCGTGGCCCGCCATCCACTCGGGCGGATGGAAGAGGTCGACGACGTCGTCCAGGCCATCCTGTACCTGGAGCAGGCGTCCTTCGTCACCGGCGAGGTCCTGCATGTGGACGGCGGCCAGAGCGCCGGCCGCTGAAGGGAATACGCACGCCCCGGCGCGCTTCGGCCGCGTGCGGAAGGGACAATGCGATGGATCCTGACGTCCGCACCAGGGCCGCGATCGAGGAACACTGGCGGGCATCGGAACATGGAGACACCGAAGCCGAGCACGCCATCTACGCCGCGGACGCGATCCTCGACTATCCCCAGTCAGGTGAACGATTCCGGGGCCGCACGACGATCTCGGCGCAACGTGGCGGGCACCCCGCCGGCCGGCATTTCACCGTCCACCGGATTGTCGGCGGCGGGGACCTGTGGGTCAGCGAGTGCGTCATCACCTACGACGGAGTGCCCAGCCGCTCGGTGAGCATCATGGAATTCGCCCATGGGCATGTCGTGCACGAGACGCAGTACTTCGCGGACGCCTTCGGCGCCCCCGGATGGCGGACAGCGCTCGCGGAGCCGATGCCGGGCAGGAACATCGCCAGGGCCTGATGCACCGGATGCAGGGACAGCTCGTCACCGTGGACGCCATGCACCCGGTACGGAGCACCTGCGTGGCCCCGGCGGGCGGGCTCAGGTCACCGTGGGGCGACCTTCTTGGCCTTGTTCGTCCGGACGTTGATGAGGGTCGGGCGTTCCCGGTCGGCGACTCCGGCGCGGAGCATCTCGGCGACCTGGTCGGTGTCGGTGGCTTCGTGGGCGTCGATGCCGTAACTCGCGGCGGTGGCCACGATGTTGAGCCCGGGCAGGTCCAGTCCGGGGACGCCGGTGGTGCTCTCGATGTCGGCGAACTGCTTGAGGACGCCGTATTCCTCGTTGGAGGAGACGACGATCGTCAGGGGGATCTTGTAGCGGGCCGCGGTCCACAGGGACGTGATCGCGTAGTGCATCGACCCGTCGCCCATGAGGGCGAGCACCGGGCGGTCCGGGGCGGCGAGTTGGGCGCCGACAGCGGCGGGCAGCCCGAATCCGAGGCCCCCGCCGACCGCGGACATGTGGGAAAGGGAAGCGCCGGGCCGTACGAATGACGTGATCGGGATTTCGTTGGAACCGGCCTCGGTCACGAACAGGGCATCCGCCGGGGCGGCGTGGCCGACGGCCGTCCACAGGTCCGCTGCCTGCATCGGGGCTTCGGCCCGTTCCGGATGCGGTACGCCGGGGCGGGCCTGGGGGGCGGTGCGCGACGATTCGGAGGTCTCGGCCAGCACGGCTTCCACCGCGGCCCGGACGTCCGCCACGTAGGCGTCGCCGACGGGTGCGCGGGCGGCTTCGTCCGGGTCGCTCGTGATGTGGACGAGGGAGGTGCCCTCGGGCAGATACGGGCCGGGGATGTAGGGGTAGTAGCGGAAGACCGGGCCGCCCAGGGCCACGACGAGGTCGTGGCCCTTCAGCTCTTCGGAGATCCAGCCGGCGCCGGGCGGGAGCAGGCCCTGGTACAGAGGGTGGTTCTCCGGGAACCCGGACAGGCCCGGGAGCGGCGCCGTCCACACGGCGGCCTTGCTGCGTTCGGCCAGCTTCACGAACGGGTCCCAGGCCCCGGCGTGCTCCAGGTCGCCGTGGACGACGAAAGCGGGTGACTTCGCGGCGGAGAGCTGACCGGCGATTTTCTTCGCCAGGTCTTTTCGGAACCCTCCGGCGTGGGTGATCTCGCGGTTCCGGATTACCTCGATCTCCGCGACTTGAGTGTCGTTGAGTTCATAGTGCATGTCGTCCATCGGTACGGAGACGAAGACCGGTCCGGTGGGCGGGGACATCGCGACGTGGATGGCGCGGGCGAGGACCGCGGGTACCTCGCTCGCGAGGGCTGGCTCGGCGGACCATTTGACAAACGGACGCGGGACCAGGACGGCGTCCTCGTTGGTCAGGAGGCATTTCTGATTCTGCATGACACGACGCTGGTTGCCTGCGATGACAATGAGCGGCGTCTTGTTCAGGTAGGCGTTGTACAGGGCGCCCACGGCGTTGCCGAGGCCGGGCGCGGTGTGCACCATCACCAGCGCGGGACGTCCCGTGACCTGCGAAAAACCGTCGGCCATGCCGACCGGCACCATTTCCTGCAAACCCAGGAGATAGCGGAAGTCGCTGGGGAATTCCTCCAGCAGGGTCAGTTCGGAGGAGCCCGGGTTGCCGAACCATGTGTTCAGCTCGTGCTTCCTGAGCAGATCGATGGTGGCTTCACGGACACTCGCCACAGCAAGCCCCTTCGTCGCGCAATTGCGTCATCGTTCCCATGAACTTCGTCGAGGCACGGAGTTCCGGATCCGGCCGCCGGTCTGAATGCAGAACCGGTGGGGGCATTGATGCAGCCCTTGGTCGCGAATTTAGCAGCGTGAGAGAGAAACCCGGCGTACCGCTCGCGTGTTATCGGTACGTGGGTGACCGGGAAGCGTCGGCGTGGTGGCTCGCCAGGGCCCGAGCGGGCCCACCCATGAGCCTTGCGCGGCGAGTGTGACCTTCCGCCCGGCCCGTGTGGCCTCTCGGATCCGGTTGCGGCCTCAAGGTGGCGGTGACGCGCCCCGTCCCCGTCCGGAGTGCTGTGCGACACGATCCAGCCGTTCGCCGGCTCTTCGGAGTGCGCACCCGGTGACCTCGATGAAAACGATGGAGAGGGAGGTGACAAGCATCGCCGCCGGAGACGATACGGGGACTCATGGGCGCGGCGCTGTAAAAAACGCTCCCAAGCGGTGGTTCGCGCTCGCCGACCCCTGCGCGCCGAGTCGTCTACTGCCTGCCTGCGCCACGACATCCTGCCATAAAGAGTCCCTTTCAAGTCGAATGCCCAAATACGCACTTCCTGCGGGTTCTCTGCCCGGTGAACTGACCGTCGGCACTGTAGGTGGAGCGTTGCACGACGGTCGGCGATCGGGAGGGGCTCATGGCGCTCGGGGAGATCGGCCGCAGGAACGAGACAGCGCGGCTCCGGGCCGTGCTCGAACGATCCCGCCGGGACCGCTGCCCCGTCGTGGCGGTAGTCCGTGGCGAGCCGGGAGCGGGGAAGTCGACCCTGCTCGAGGCCTTCGGGGCGGACGCGTCCGCGGCGGGGTTCCGCGTCGCCGTGGTGCGCGGGACGGGGGCGGAGGACCGTCCGTACTCGACAGTCAACCGGCTCATCGCCCAACTGCGCCCCGACGACCGGAAATCAGTGGAAGTGCGGCACCGGACACCGCCCGGCGTTGGTCCCGGGGGGCTGACCGC
Source organism: Streptomyces lydicus (assembly GCF_004125265.1). Taxonomy (GTDB): domain Bacteria; phylum Actinomycetota; class Actinomycetes; order Streptomycetales; family Streptomycetaceae; genus Streptomyces; species Streptomyces lydicus_C. The sequence goes on along the minus strand of NZ_RDTE01000003.1, from coordinate 85,164 downwards.
CGCGGTGCCGATGGAACGGGACGCCCCGGTCGCCCTGTGCGTGGACGATATGGCCCAGGTCGACAGCTGGTCACTGCGCTGGTTGTCGGAGCTGTCCCGGACGGTGCCGACCGCGCCGCTGGCGATCGTGCTCACGGTCCGCATCTGCGGCGCCGGGGCCGAGGCCGTTTCCAGCCCCTGGCACGGCACCCCGGACAAGCCCGGTGCCGTGCTCCTCGCCGCTGCCGAGCCCATCGACCTGCCGGGGCTGCTCACGCATGACCTGTCCGAAGCCGCCGCGGCACGATGCCGCGTCCGCCTCGACACACGAACCGCGCCGGTGTGCGGCGAGCTCACCGGCGGCAATCCCGCGCTCCTGCAGGCGCTGCTGGCGCCGCACGCCGGCAGCGCGCCTACGGCTGACGCGTTGCGCGCCACCGCCGCGTCGGGCGTCCTGGCAGGCGCCGATCGGTGGCTGGCGCCGCTGAGCACCCCCGCACTGGCCCTCGCGCAGGCGGTCGCGGTGCTCGGCGGGGGCGCCGAGGTCGTGGAGAGTGCCGAGCTGGCCCGCCTGACGGTCGAAGAGGCGCTCGGTGCCGTCGACCAGCTCGTCGACGCCTGTCTCCTCGCCAACCGCACCCCGCTCGCCTTTCGTCACCCCCTTCTCGAAAGCATGGTGCTCGGCCGTATCGCCGCCGGCACACGGGCCGCCCTGCACCTGCGGGCGGCGGCCCTGCTGCGCGACCGGCAGGCCGCCACGACGACCGTCGCCCACCACCTGGTCGCCGCCGGCCTCGTGGGGCAGGAGTGGGCGATGCGCTGTCTGCGGCGGGCCGCCCGCCAACTGGAGCAGGAGGGCAGGCCCCAGGACGCGGCCCGCTGCCTGCGCGCAGCGCTCCGCGAACCACTGCGCCCCCATCAGAAGTCGGCCGTGCGCAGGGAACTCGCCGAGCTGGACGCTTTTGTCGACCCGGAGCGCGCCGTACGCCTCCTGGACACAGCCCGCTGCGAGTCCCAGGACCCCGGCGTCGTACTCGAATACGCGCTGGCGCTGGCCGCGGTACTGGCCGAGTGCGGCCGGGCCGAGGAAGCCGTCACCGTGCTCGACGACGCCGCGGCCCGCCTCGGGCGGGCATCGGGGGACGGCTCCTGGCAGCTGCGGTTGCGCCTGCACAAGGCGTTCACCTGCAGGCGTGGTCCGCTGTGGCTGGCGCAGGCGGCGGATCCGCCCGGGAACCTGACCCGCCGGACCCCGCAGCGGGGGAGCGTGGGCCGGGAACTCGCGGCGCTGTGCGCGGTACAGGAAGCCGATGCCGGGGCCGACCGGGGGGCGGCCGTACGGCACGCCCGGCAGGGGCTGCCCCGGGGCGCGGGGCGTGGCTCGGCCACCCTGCTGTGGCACACCTGCGGCGTACTGGTGGCGGCCGGTGAAGTAGCCGAAGCGTGGACGCACTGCGGACGCGGCCGGCAGGTCGCCGGCGCCCGCCCCGGCCGCTGGGGCCACATCAAGGTCGAGCTGCTGCGTGCGACGGTCCTGCGGGCCCGGGGGGACCTCCACGCCGCCGACGCCGCCCTGACCCCTCTGGCCGACCGCCTGCTCGCCTTCGCGGCGACGGGTCACCCCTCGGCGGTGACCGGAGTGGCCGCCCTGGCCGAGGTGCGGGTCCTGAAGGGCATGACCGAATCGGCCCGTTCCCTGTTGGCGGAGAGCGGCCTGGACCGGGACCCGCTGCCGTGGCGGCGGGACTCCGCGTACGCCCTGGCCGCGCGAGCGGCGGTCCACGCGAGCGACGACCCGGCTCGTGCCCTGGAGGACCTGCTCGCGGCAGGCCGCCTCCTGGAGGAGGCGGGGGTGCGGAACCCGGCGGTGCTGCCCTGGCGCTCCCGCGCCGCTCGGCTCCTGTCGGCGCGGGGGAAACGCGAGGAAGCTGCCGAACTCGCAGGCGCCGAAGTGCACGACGCCCGCCGCTGGGGCACGCCGGAGTCCATCGGCACCGCCTTGCACGCACTGGCCCTCACCGAGAACGGAGAGCGGCGCATCGACCTGCTCACGGACGCGGCCGGGTTGCTCGCGCGGTCCCCGGACCGCCTGCACCGCGCCTTCGTACAAGCGGAGTTGGGAGCCGGACTGGCCGGGCTGGGGCGGGGAGAGGCGGCTTGTGCCGCGTTGCTGTCGGCCTGCCGGCTCGCCCGCGCGTGCGGCGCGGAGCCGCTGGCCCGGCACGTCCAGGGCGTCTGGGAGTCGCTCCGGGGGACGGACCGGGGACCTCTGGAGCTCTCCGGGACAGCCATGTCCACGGCCGCCCCCGATCCTGCGAGCGTGCGGGAGCCGTCCGTATCCCCGGCGTACGCCGTTCACGCCTCCCCGCAGCCCGACGCGCAGCCCCGGCAACCCGGCCCGCAGCCCCCGCAGCCCGCCTCTCCGCTCTTGGACCGCCTGACGCCGCAGGAACGGAAGATCCTCCACCTCGCCAAGGAAGGACACTCCAACCGCGACATCGCGGGCCGGCTGTTCGTCGCCGTACGCACCGTCGAGTTCCACCTGTCCGGTGCGTACCGCAAACTGGGCATCACCGGTCGCCGGCAGCTCGCCCAGGTCTTCAGCGGCGGCTGACGCCGGGACCGGCCGGGGCGGAGGCTCAGCGCGTACCCTCCGCCCACTCGGTGCCGATCCGCCGCCACGCGGGCTCCTCGCTCCGGTCGGATGCGGCGACGTACCGGGCGAAACTGGCGACGGCCGAAGAGCCGTGCACCGACTCCACGGCCCGCGACGCCAGATGGCACAGCAGCCCACGGTCCACGGGCGCCAGCCCCAGCCGGTTGAGGTGCAGGTAGAGGTAGTTCATCACCAGGCGGAACGACGCGAACCAGGTGTCGTCGACGAGGAAGTCCCGGTGGCCGTGGTCGGACTGCAGGAGCCGGTGGAACTCGCTGAGCCTGCGCGTCGGCATGCGCGGCGCCAGCGCCGCCCCGCCCATCGACACATCGCCCGAAGCGAGCAGCGGTTGTGCGATCCGCTGGTGCCGGCGCACGGCCCGGGCCCACTCCCGTACGAATGCCACTCCGGAGCCCGGCGGGAGTTCGCTGCCCTCCGGCTCCGCGAGCGTGGCTTCCACCTCCCGCAGCCGCGCGCCCAGGGCGGCTTCCTGCCTGCGGAACCGCTCGTCGAAGCGGGTGAGGTAGACGGCCGGGTCGCGGGTGCGGGACAGGAAGGCGTCCGCGTGCGAGCGCAGCGACAACACGCCCCGCTCGATCGGATCCCTGCCGTCCTCGAACGGGATCGCCGCCGCGGCCGCCGTGGTCCACATCAGGTCCAGCGCCAATACGGACAGCGGGGCGGTGCGCAGCTGCTCGTACATCCGGAACGTGAGGTCGGTGGTGTCGGAGAGGAACCCGGCCAGCAGTTCGCTCGCGCGGAGCGAGCCGAGCACCTGCAGCCGGTGGTCGTACGGGCGCTCCACGACGGTGTTGTCCGCCACCCACGGCCCAAGCGGCCCGGCCTCCATCTCCAGCTCGGCGAGCCGCTCGTGCACGGGCGCGAGCGCGGCGGAGTCCAGGCGGACGGTGGACGGGCGCGCCCGTAGGTAGTCGGTGACGATGCCCCTCACCCTGGGGCGTACATGCGCACGCCATGTCGCCTCCTCCGTAAGGAAGTTGAGGCGGAGATGCGGGCCGCGCAGCCAGTGCCGGCCGAACCAGGCGCCGCGTACCCGCGCCTCCACCGAGGCGAACGCCGGCCGGACGGCGCCCAGGATCAGCTCGGGCTCCGCTGCTTCGTCGTGGTGGTGGACATGGAGGCTGTACCAGGACGCCCCGGCGGATCCGGTCATGCGACGCCCTGCGCCTCGGGCAGCTCCGACAGCACCCGTCCCACGAGGAACCGCAACTGGTTCTCCTGCCACAGCGTGAGCCCGAGGCGGTTGTTCACCAGATGGGCGCAGCGCAACAGCACCAGGCTGGTGGCCGGGTGGGCGGTGGCCGCCAGGTCCAGCGGTTCCGCCAGGGGGGAGCCCGCCCAGTCGGCGGCGAACCGACCGGTCTCCTCCAGGTGGTGCAGCTCGTCGCGCAGCCGTCGCACCGACGCCAGCCAGTATCCGCGCTGGTCGTTCCCGGGTGGTCGGGCCGTGAGCTGCCAGGTGTGCCGGGCCCGCGCGTGCAACTGCTCCCGCTGTGCGCGGTAGCGCGGCTCGACATCGGCCGCTTCGGGGCCGCTTCCGAACGGCAGCGGCGGCCCGCCGTGGCGCGCCCACCGGTCGCGGACCTCGTCGCACAGCGCGAACACGCCCACCACCAGGTCGAACGCGAGCAACGCCCGCTGCTCCACCGAGGTGCCCGCCGACACCACCGACAGCGCCAGCCTGCTCGACTCGCAGAAGTGCCGCTCCACGGCGGCGATGGCGGGGCCGCGCCCGTAGTCGGCGTGCTCACGTTCGTAGGGGAAGAACTCCGCGGTGTTGTTGGGCCGCATCACGTCGTCATGGCCCGCACGCCCCTCCAGCCCGGCCAGCCCCTGCGCGACCTGCGCGAAGTGGGAGCGGTCCACGACGTCCGGGGCGGGCGACCGTGCGAGGAACGCGCCGAGGCGACGCTCTGCCACCTCGGCCACGTCGGCGCGGTCACGGGCGCGGGAGGGCAGCAGTCGCAGCCGCACATGCGGGCCGCCCTCCCAGTAGCGCAGGAAGAAGTACCGCTGGATCAGCCCGCGTTGCTCCAGCTCGTTCACCACCGGTTCGACGCAGTGGGTCAGGAGGGCGTCCTGGTCGGTGTCGTAGAAGACGTGTGCGCACACCCAGTCCGCCGCCCGTGCGGTCGCCGGGTCCAGACGGGCGCTGTCGGCGTGTCCGTTCGTCATGCTCATCGTGTCCGTCCTTCGTTGATCTCGACGAGGAATTCGGTCACCCGGGGCCCGCTGCCGTCGTGGTCTGGCATCTCGCAGGGGCCGGGCAGCGCCTCCTGGAGGAACACCACCTGTCCCGCACCGGCGGCGAGCAGCCGCTCGAAGACCCCGACGAGCAGCAGGTTGGCGAAGTCCACATAGAGCGGCTTGCGCGACTTGACCCGCCACACCTCCCCGCTGATCACCGACTGCGGGTCCAGGGCGCGGACGAAGCACCGCTGCGGCATACCGTGCTCCGCCAGCCACCCGACCAGCCGCAACAGCAGCGAACGGTCGCTCTCGCCCTTCTCCCGCCGCGGCACGGCACCCGGTGGCAGCACCCACTGCCGGCGGCTGACCGTCGTACGGCCCACCACCACCCGCGGCTCCGCCAGGACCTCCCGCACCTCGGAGAGCGACGGGTCGCCGAAGATCCGCCGCCCCGGGATCAGCAGGTTGGACGTCGCGCCGAAGGTCTGCAGCAGCAGGCGCAGCGCGGGCGGCAGCCACAACTCCGCGATCAGGTTGGGGTGGACGGGCCGTACCTCGCCGTCGCGCCCCCGCGTGTGCAGGGTGAGCAGGCCGGGGCCGGGGTCGTGCCGGACGAACAGGTCGCCCAGGCGGATACGGTGCTCGGAAGGCCGCAGGCTCAGCCCTCCGGGGTACTCGATCTCCGCGGCGACGGCGGACGCCCGCAGCCCGACGTTGCTGCCGAAGTGACGGCAGGTGTCCGCAGGGACGAGGCCCGGGGGCGGGGGAGCGGTGTCCACGGCCGTGTCCCGTACCGCCTCGATCTCCGCCTGGGTCAGGAGCCGCCGGATGCGGTCGCGTCCCCGGCCGTGCCCGGAGTTGACGGCATTGACCACGAACCCGGGCGCGGAGCCGGTGCCGAGCGGCTGGCCGTAGTAGGTCACGGAGTCCGGCGCCCGCATCCATGCGGGCCGGCGCTCCACCACCGAGAGCAGCCGCTCGGGGGCGACCCGGACGATGCCCTGCGCCTCGGCCGGAGCCGCGCGGACCACCTCGCACAGTTCGTCCCGCAGCGCGGCCAGTTCGCCCAGCCGGGGCAGCCGGTGCCGGTACATCGGCCCATAGCCGTGCACGGCGACCGAGAGCAGGGCGGGCAGCGCGGGGTCGTCGCGCAGCCAGGTCTGCACCAGCCGGTGGAAGGTGAGGAACGGCACCGCCTCGCCGGGGCCGACGCGCTCGGCGAACAGATCGGCGAGCGCGACCCGTCCGGGCAGGCCGGGGTCGAGCACGGCGTAGCACTGCCGTACGGCATCCAGATCTCGCAGGACCGGTCCCCAGGCGCGGCGGTCCGGACCGGGGTAGGGCGCCGCCACCAGGGCGTTCTCGATGACGCTGTTCTTGGCGGGCAGGCTGATCCGGTCCGGGCCGGCCAGGTCCCTGATCCGTCGCAGGGCTGCCTCCACCGCACTGGTGGCACGCACCCGCTGCGCCGGATCGGACAGGCGGGGATAGGTGGCCAGAGTGTCGGCGATGACCGCGAATTCCCGCTCGATCCCGATGAGCCCGTCATCCGTCGCCCCGGCGAGCCAGGAGCGCACCTCGGCGACATGGTCGAGGCTCTGGTCGGCGAAGGGCCGCTCGGCCTCCAGCAGTCCCAGCTCCTCCAGGCGCGCCAGGTATGCCGTGGCCTGGTCACTCCCGGTGCGGTCCGCGACGATCCGGGCCGCCTCCTCGCGCGTGGGGCGGCCCTCCCGCACCACCGCCACACACTCCCGCACCGCGGTCGCCGCGGGCAGGGTGCGCAGCGGCTCCTCGGCGTCCGTCCCCAGGAACTCCCAGTGGTCTTCGGTGAGTTGGGCGCTCGGGTTGAGGCGCAGCCGAGCGCGCCCGGCGAGCTCGGGACGGCTGCCGAGCGCGCGGACGATCTGCTGGACGACCCATACGTTCAGCTCGGCGACCGAGTGCACCCCAGGGCCGGTGGACGCCCGGTCTCCGGCACCCCCGTTCCACGTCCCCAGGCCACTGGCGGTGAACGTGCTGAACGGGCTGGTCTTCATGGTCACCCGCGCCAGGTACTTGGCGAGCCGCTGCGCCAGCGAGCGCTCCGGTGCCCGTTCGTCGGGGCGCGCGAGCCACTTGCGCACCTCGGCGAGGAGCACCGGACTGCTCAGGACGAGCCCGTGCTGGAGGACGGGATCGGAGGCCGCCTTGCGCAGCAGCACCTGCTGGGTGCGCAGATGGTGACCGATCAGGTCGTCCAGCCGGGCCACCGACTCCTCATGGCCGGCCCGCAGCCGCACCCAGCCGTCCACCTCGTCGACGACGGCCCGGGGGAGCAGTGCGCGCACCTCGTCGTTCCAGTGGCGCTCGGCGAGCGGGCGGCGATTGTGAAGGGCCCTCCGCACGGCCACCAGAAGTGGCTTGCCGGAACCGGCCCGCCCGATCTCCTCGTAGAGCATGTCGGACAACGCCGATGCGCGGCGGTCGAGTTGGCGCTCCCGCTCGCGTACGGCCTCGGCCTGGCGCCACAGCTCCGGCGAGCGCATGTCGTCCAGCGTGGGTGCGGGCAGTCCGCCGATCCGTACGCCGAAGGTGTCCGGGGTGGTGAAGTCCTCTGTCATGGCCGACTCCAGTCACGGGGGGGCGGAAACACGGGGAGCATGGGTGGCAGGCAGGCAGGCAGGCAGGCGGGCAGGCGGACGGACGTCACGGGAACGGGTGCGGATGAGGGTTGATCTCCTCCTCGGCCAACGGCGCCCTGCGGTACCCGAGTTCGGACGGGAGATCCAGCAGCCGGGGCAGCCCGTGCGTGCGGCGCATCCGGTGCCCGAACGTCATCGGCAGCAGCCCCGGCACGATCACCTTCGCGCAGGCCAGCCCGCCCGCACGGTGCTCGTCCGTGGTCTGGTCGACCACGACGACGTCCGAGCCCCGGTCGGTGAACCGGGCCACCGCCTCGGCCAGGTCGTCGCGGATGTCCGCGCCGCGCGGCCGGCAGGTGGCCCGTGCGAACGCCTCCTCGACGGGCAGACCGCCCCTGTCCCAGTCGCCGTCGTCGCCGAGCAGAAAGGCGAACCGGTCGAACGCGGCCGGGTGGCAGTACAGCAGCGCATGATCCCGCATCTCGCGCACCAGATCCGGCTCGTCGACCATCGCCGCGATACGGTCCCGCTCCGCACGGAAGGCCGCCCGGTTCCACCCCAGGTTCGCCGCGAGCTCCAACAGGCCGTTCCGCAGGGCGCATTCGGGGTCGAAGTGCGCCCCTGCGGCGCAGACCGCGGCGGGCTCGTCGGGCCGGCCCGGTCCCCTCGGACCCACCGCCATCACCCATGCCGTGGGGATGCCGTGCTCCGGGGTGGTGGCGAAGGCCAGCACCCGGTGGCCGCTGTCCTGCCGGATGCGCTCGGCGAGCGCGCCGACACGGGGGTCGGACACCGTCCGCAGGTCGACCCGCGGCACCGGGAGGCGGGCGTACCAGGTCAGCAGGAACGCGTCCCGCTCGGCGAGTTCGACCAGCCCGTGCAGCGCCGCCTCCTCCAGGCAGCCGCCCAGCGCGCACCCGTTGGACACCTCGTACGCCAGGGGCCGCGCCGCCGGGTTGCCGTGCCGGGTGCGGTAGTACGCGTAGTCCTCCGGAACCAGAACGGGGGCGTCCCGGGCGAAGGAGTGCCCCCAGACCCAGTTGAGCTCCAGGTCCGGGGCGTACGGCGGATAGGGGAAGTCCGGCTCGGCGTAGCGCTCGGGCGGGTACAGGCCCAGGTCGAGGGGGCACAGCGCCCGGTCGGCGATCTCCGCGTAGCCGGACCGCACCGTCGTCCGGCGCCCGCCGGGACGGGCCCCGCCCAGCCGTTCCAGGGCTTCGGCGAGCGCGGTGCGGGCGCACGCCGCATAGTCGAGGTCGCGGCCGAACCCGGCCTCCTGCTCCCCGCCGGGCAGGTGCAGCGGGGCGGAGACCATGGGGTACGGGTAGTCGGTCCGCACATCGAGCTGCCGGATCAGTCCCGTGCGCCCGTCGACGTACCGGGCGACCAGCTCCTCCCAGCCCGCTCGCAGATCGCGCACGCGCGGGATGTCCGGCCGGGGCTTGGGCCGGGGCAGCCCCATGAGGTCGGGCGGCCGGTCCGCCGGGAGCCCGCCGCACCAGCTGCATGCCGGGTCGGGCAGGAAGCGGTGCACATCGATGGCCATGGTGGTCAATGACAGGAAGGCGAGGGCGCTGTCGGTCAACCGCCCGGCGGTGGCGCTCAGTTCGTCCGTGACGAGTGCGGCGGTCGTTTCGCACGCCCAGGTGGTCAGGACCGGCGACGCACGGCCGGCGAGCCGGTCGCCGTGCCGCTCCAGGAGAGCCGCACGGGGACTGTCCTTGCCGAGAGCCCGCCGCCGGCGCGTCCGGGCACACCGGGCGCAGCCGGCCCGCCCCGGGACGGTGGTCGGGCCGACCACGAGCAGGCCGAGCTCGACCCGTACCGGCAGCCAGGGCACGTCGGGGCGCGGCGGCTCGGTCGCGGTCACCCAGCGGTCCTCGGCCGTGACGACCGCGGCACACGCCGGGTCCTCCTCCGCCACCAGCGGGTGCGTACGGGCCAGGGCGGCACGGATCGAGGAGGCGAGGACGCCCTTGCCGAGGACGGCGACGGGGGCGGCGGGAGCGACGGGGGCCGCGGGGGCCGTCGCGGGGTCGGCGGTGCGGGCCGGGTGGAGGGTCTCGGCGAGCCGTCCGGTGCGGGCGGCTGTCGCTGCGTCGGTCAACGTCACATCCTCGTCGTTCGCCGGGATGCCGCGTCCGACGGGCGCGGAGCCCGCCGAACGCGACCGTGCTGACGCCGCTTTCAGCAGCAGCAGCAGGAACAGCAGCTCGCCGGGGTGCCCCTGGACGTGCAGTTGGACGCGCCGATCTCGACCATGGCGTGGCCCACGTTCACGGCCTCCAGGCTCTCGCCCGGCGAGGTCGGCAGGATCTCCAGTTCGTCCGCACTGAGGTCGGCGAGGTCGAGGACGAGTTTGTCCTGCATCGCGATCCCCTTTCTCCTTGGATGGATGGGAAGTTGGCCAGTCACTGGTTGCTCCGCATCCTGCGGTCCGCGGACGGGTGGTGTCTTCACGGTCCCGACCACAGGACCGGCCGTAGCACGGGGCTGCGGGCGCGGGCCGTGGACCACCGCAGGCCCGCCCCACGAGGCACCGCAGGTGCGGTTCACCAGATCAGCTCCGGCTCGTATTGGGCGGTGGGCCGACGGCGGCCCACAATGAGCGTGAACACCGGCACCTGCGCGGCGTCCAGGCCGATCAGGTCCCTGACCATCCCGTCGTGGTAGCCGTTGGTGATCCGTGCGGACAGCCCGGCCGCGGCGGCGAGCACGCTGACCCGCTGGGCGACGATCCCCGCCTCCTGGTGCAGCAGGCGGTAACCACGGGCCCCGAACCACCGTTCCCCGGCCACCCGGTCGGCGGTGAGGAACACGACGGCGGCGGCCTTTGCCGCGTTCACCGCCGGAGTCCGGTCGCACAGCATGCCGACCACCCCGCGCCAGTCCCGCGCCGGCAGCCGCGCCAGCGCCGGCGGCCTCGTGGAGGCGTTCAGCCGGTACAGCCCGGGGGAGGCTCCGTCCGTGCCCAGCATGAGGACATAGGCCTCCACGAGGGGGCGGCACGGTGCCTCGGTATGGTCGGACGAGACGGGCTCCAGGGCGTACCGCAGGACCGGCGCCAGCCGTGCGAAGGCCACGGGCCGGGCGTCCGGGAGGAACATCCGCCCGCCCGAGTCCCGCGCCCGCAGCGCGGCGGCCAGGTCCACGCCACCGGCTCCCGGCTCCGGCGCCGCGAGCTCCAGGACGCCGTCCCGGGCCGACGCCTCGACGGGCAGGCGAAAGTCGTCAGGGGCGACGGGCGTACCGGGACCCGTGAGCCGGGCGGCGAGATCGAGCGCGGTCAGGCCGGACCATGCACCGTCGGCCGTGCGGTCGGTCTGCACATGAATAGGACGAATTTCCGGCAATTCGTCTGCAGAGAACGACCGTTGAGGAGATCCGGCAGGCAGCGGCGCGGCCTTCCCGGCGGGGGCCAGGTCGAGCACGGCGAACGCCGTCTCCTCCCTCCCGTCGAGCCCCAGTGCACGGTTGACCACCGCGTCGTCGAAGCGATGGTGCACCCTCGCGCGGAGCCCGAGCGCGGCACCGGCCAGCAGCGCGTTCCCGACCGTCATCCCCGCTTCCTGCGCACACAGCCGGTACGCGTAGTCCCGGTAGCGGAACGCGGTCTTGCGGAACCAGGCGGAGGCCACCAGGAGTCCGGCCTCCGCGCGCACCCCCGCGCCGATACGCACCGCCTCCGGCACACCGCCCTCGCGCAGGAGTGTCACGGCGTGGTGCGCCGGGTGGTAGTGGTAGCACCCGGCGGGCAGGTCACCCGACGGCCGTGCCAGCCACACATACAGCTCCACGGGGTGGAAGCAACGCGCGGAGGCGACCATCCGGTGGTAGGGCCACACGGCATGCGGACCCAGTTCGATCCGGCCGACCCCGTACGTCCAGTACAGCAGCGCGGACAGCGCGCGACGGTCCAGGACGTCGAGCGCGGGCGCACCCTGCGGGTGGGCGTCACGGAACGCGGCGAAGGACCAGCGCGCGTCCCCGAGCCGCCGCGCCGGCTCGGGAAGGGCGTGACGGGGCAGCCCGCGGTACGTCTTGACCGGCAGCGGGTCGTCCGGGCCGCCCTCCTCGCCATGACCCTCGGCGAAGAGGTCCTGGACACCCTCGAAGGTCCGCCACCAGAACCGCAGGCCGGCGGAGTCCCGCAGTCTGTCGTCGGTGGTGCTACGCATCGCCCCGCGTCTCCGCCCGCCGCTCCACCCCCGCCGGACCCTCCCCGGGCCCGTGGGCGATGACGACGCGCACGACGAAGGGCAGCACCTCGTGCACCGCGGGATCGTGATCGAGCGGCACCACGAGCGGGCACGCCCCTCGCGACCGCAACGCCTCGACCATCCGCTCGGGCCCGGCCGGTACCGGCAACTCGGCGCTCCCGCCGCCCGCGACAGGCGGGCCGAACCGCGCCCACCGGGCCGGAGCGTAAGCGGATTCGCCCGTCATCACCGCCTGGCGGTCGAGCAGAACGGCGCGAAGCCCCTCGGCGACCGCCGCCGCCCCGCACGTCGCGGCGGCCGGGCGGCCACCCTGCCACCAGGCGAGGACGGGTACGCCCAGGGCCTCGCCGATGTCGGCCACCTCGACCGAGCCGCGCGAGGCGATCAGCAGATCGAGGAGCCGCCGTTCCCCGGCGGCCAGGGCGTCGGGCCGCAACCGCGCGGGCCGGGGCCGCGACCGCCCCTGCGCCACGTCGCCCAGCGCCAGGTGCACACAGAGCTGGGCAAGGCCGTCCGCCACGGCCTCGTCCCAGCTGAGCCCGGCGGCCACGCCGACCTCGTGGTCCGTGGTGAACACCCGGTACGCCGCCACGGCCTCGGCGCGCCGTTCGTCCGGGGCCCAGCCCCACACCGTGCCACCGGGCCCGTAGCGGCGGTCATCGGGGCGGTGCGCCGCATACGAGGCGAGCCCGCGCAGCGCGGCGTCCCGGCGTGCGGCGGCAAAGCCCGTCCCCGCCCCGTGCACCGGCGTTGCGCCCGCCGCGCGGGGCACCGCTTCGGTCACATGGAGCGGCACCTGGGTGAACTCCCCCTCGTCGAGGGCGCGCAGCACACCGACATACGGGTCGAAGCAACGGGCCGCGCGCCGGGAGAACGCGTCCTCGTCCAGCGCTGCCGTGGCACCCAGCCGCTCGATGCGCCGCGTGAACTCCTCCCGCGTCTCCGGACCGGCCGGCGCCGCCGCCGGGTGCGGCAGAAACGCATGCGTCGAGGTGCGCAGTGTCTCCAGATCGATCCGCGTCATCTTCCGCGCGCCGTCCGCGGCTCCCGTGCTTCCGGCGATCCCGGTGAGCGCAGTGAACGCCGCAAGGCCCAGGTGCGAGGCGACCACCGCGGCGGCGGGCCCGGTGAGGAAGGCGTTCGGCCGGAACGGCCCCCGGGCATCGAGCCGCAGCCACGCCGACCGCCAGTCGCTTCCGGCGGGCCCCAGCCACGCGACATCGTCCACCACCAGCCCCTGCACCAGCAGCGTGCCTGCCTCCCTGCACAGCTCGTCCAGCCACAGCGCCCGATCGACGCCGCTACCGTCCGCAACATGAACCACCGCGCCTACCCGGCCGACGATGTCCCGCCCCAACTCGTCCTCGTCATAGGCGATATGAGTGATCCTTTGTTCCGGATCCCGTACGGCGGCCTCGGCTGTGAGCTCCGCCAGCCGCTCGGTGTGGGTGACGGCCTCCTCCGTGCACACGGCCCGCAGATGCCGCACCCCGGAACGCAGCGCCGAGCAGATCAGCGAGACGAAAACGGGGCCCGCGCCCACCACCAGCATCCCGCTGTCGCGGTAGGTCTCGAACCGATGCGCCGCGGAGTCGCCGTGGTACTCGATGAACGCGATCTGTGACGCGTAGGTCTCCCACTCCCGCCGCGTGAGCCGGTGCGGCAGGTCCTCTCCCGCATCGAAGAGGCAGCCGGCGGCGTGCAACTGGCCCACCAGGGCGTGCACGGCCTGCCGTTTGTCGTCGGGCAGCCGCCCGACCAGGTCGTCGAGCTCGACCGAACCGTCGAGATGCGGTGCCAGCCGGTCCAGCCACTGATAGGCGGACCTGCCACGCAGCGCGAGATCGGTACCGGCACCGAAGACATGGACGCCGTCACCGGTCGGCACATACAGCACATCGGATTTGAGTCGCGGGCGCATCATCCGCCTTCGGGGTCGGGCATCCGCCACCCCGGGTCCGATGCGCCATCGGACCCGGAGCCGGAACCTGCAGTCGGCCGGGCCCAGCCGAGTATCGGTGCGCCTCAAGCCCCCGTCTTCACGGTCGAGCCACAGGATCTACCGCAGGTTTCTGCCGCGGAGCGGCGCGGTCGCCACGGGGGCCCACGGGCGCCGCCCACGGATGGCTGCACTCTGCCTGCCACTCTGGACATTTCACCCGGAGGCATGTCGTCGGTCCGTTAATCTTCGTCCATGTTGCAGACGAGATTCACCGAGATGTTCGGTCTTGCGTATCCGGTGATGTCGGCTCCGATGGCCCTGCACAGTGGCGGGACACTCGCTGCCGCGGTCTCCGTCGCCGGCGGGCTCGGCTGTTTCGGGGGTACGCACCCCTGGAAGGGGCCCGACTGGATCCGCGCGGAGATCGCGACGATCCGTGCCGCGACGGACCGGCCGTTCGCCGTCGGGTTCATCACGCCGCTCCTTCCGCTCACCGAGCCGCTGTTCGACGCCACCTTGGAGCAGCGGCCGGACGTCGTCGCCTTGTCGTTCGCCGACCCGCAGCCGTGGCTTGCCCGGGCCAAGGAGGCGGGAGCCCGGGTGATGTGCCAAGTCCAGAACTACGCGGACGCCGAGGCGGCCGTCGCCGCAGGGGCCGATGTCCTCGTGGCACAGGGCAACGAGGCCGGCGGTCACACCGGGACGATGGGCCTGCTGCCCTTCCTCGCCCAGATCGTGCGCAGGTACCCGGATGTCCCGGTGCTGGCCGCGGGTGGCATCGGCGACGGACGGACGCTCGCCGCCGTCCTCACCGCCGGTGCGGACGGTGCCTGGCTGGGTACGGCGTTCCTCGCCACTCCTGAGGCGGTCGAGGTGCACGACGTCCAGAAGCGTCTGATCGTCGAGAGCGACGGCGGCGACACCGTGTGGACACAGGCCTACGACATCGTTTCGGGACTGCCGTGGCCCGCAACCATCGGCGAACGCGTCCGCCGCAACCGGTTCACCGACGAGTGGTCGGAGCGCGCATCAACGCTGCGGGAGCGCGCGGAGGAATTCCGGTCCGAGGAAAGCGCCCATCCCTTCGGTGCCCCGCCGGACCCCGACACGAGCGAAATCATCTACGGCCAGTCGGCGGCCTTCGTCGACGGCGTGCGCCCGGCCGCCGACGTGGTCCGCGCGGTCTGCGACGAGGCCGAGGGGGTTCTGGACTCACGGCCGCGCTCGCTACTCGGCCGACCGACCACCTGAACGCCGTGGCGGTCGGCCTCAGAGGGAAAGGCCGCACACACCCATGCCGAGTGGCCCGGGCGCCACTACGGTGCGCATGCCGGTTCAGGCGGCAAGGCCGTCGACCGCCAGGGGAAGATGGCGGGGGCCACGCAGGACGGGGTTGACGCGGTAGGGCGGCGGGTCCGCCAGCAGCCGCGGGTTCTCGAGTCGTCGGAAGAGCCTGGGCAGGGCGAGCTGCGCCTCCATCCGGGCCAGCGGGGCGCCGAAGCAGTAGTGGATGCCTGTGTAGAACCCGAGGTGCTGGTTGTCCTCGCGGTCAGGATCGAACCGGTCGGGGTCCGCGAAGCGCCTGGGGTCACGGTTGGCCGAGGCCAGCAGAAGCCACACCTGTGAGCCCTTGGGGATGGTGGTGCCGGCGATGTCGATGTCGGACAGGGCGAGGGTGAACGGGATGAACTGAACCGGCGGTTCGTACCGCAGCACTTCCTCGATGAGCGGGACGACCAGACCCGGTTCGCTCTGGAACCGATTGAGGACGTCGGGGTGGCGCAGCAGCGTGAGCGTCGTGTTGCTGATGAGGTTGACGGTGGTCTCGTGGCCCGCGATCAGGAGCAGTATCGAGGTGGCCACCAGCTCTGCCTTCGACATGCTCCCGCCGGCACCGGTTTCGCGGGCGAGGGGGCCGAGGATCCCGTTGCCGGGGTGCCGGCGCTTGGTGTCGATGAGGTCGGACAGGTAGGCGCCGAGCTCGACGCGTGCCTGGCGCGCCTTTTCCTGCCCCTGGCTGGGATCGAGACCGGACGCCACGGTGTCGGCCCAGCCGTGGAAGAGCGGTTCGTCCTCATGTGGCACGCCGAGGATCTTGCAGATGGCCGTGACGGGAAGGGGGTAGGCGAAGTCGTCGACGACGTCGACCTCGGTTTTGCCTTCGAGCCCGTCCAGCAGGTCGGCGACGATCTTGGCGATGTCATCCTGCATGTCGTAGAGGAACCTGGGGCTGTGCGGGGGGCCGAACTGCCGCATCGCCGTGTTGCGCAGCCGTTCGTGCTCCGGCGGGTCGTGGAAGATGAAGCTGGGCGGCAGGCTGGTGTCCTCTTCGGCCACGGCGGGGCCGCCGGCACCGGGTGGCCGGTTGCGCAGGTCGTTGCTGAGCCGCGGGTCGTTCGCCAGGCTCCGCACCTCGTAGTACGTGCTGACCAGGTAGGAGCCGTCGTCCTGACGCGTGACCGGCGACTCGCGCAGTGCGGCGTAGAGCGGGTACGGATCGGCGCGATGCGCGAAGTCGGTGATCTGCGCGGACATGGTGGCGAGAGACATGGTGCCTCCTGAAGGGCGACGCCCCCGGCGAGGGTCAGGCATGCGGCGCGACGAACTGGACGCGCCGCTCGGTCGGCGAGTGCCCCGACACGGTCACGGTCGGCTCGTGAGTGGGCAGGTGGGGGTCCGGGAAGGCCGGATCGATGGGCTGCAGCGCGTCGGTGCGGCAGTCCACCAGGTCATACTCCGGCGGGAACGGCGCTGCGGCCTCGATCTGCTGTTGGTAGAACCCGAGCCACTTTCCCGCGTCGAAGGAGGCCGCGGCGATGACCCGGCCGCGATACCCGTACACCGCCACGAACTGGGCCTCGTTGAGCGCCCCTTGGGCCACGACGAGCTGATCGCCCAGTGTGGGCACTCCCACCGACTTGATGTTGACGCCGAACTGGACGGACCAGAACATCGGCACCCACAGGTGCGGGCGACGGTCGGTGCTCGCGCAGATCATGTTGTGTGCCGCGATCCGGGCCTGTTCCACCGCATTGCCCCAGTGCTCCAGTGACAGGAACTGGTATCCGAACAGCGGATGAGGGCTGCGGGCGACGTCACCGGCCGCATAGATGTCATCGGTGACGATGCCGTTGACGTCGAACACCCGGCACCCCGCGTCGCAGGCAACACCCCTGGGACCGGCCGCCAGCCCGGAACCGGCGAGCCACTCGGTGTTCCGGACGGCACCGAGGGAGACCACCGCCACGTCCACATCGATCGCCGATCCGTCGGACAGGTGGGCTCGCTGCAGCCGTCCGGCCTGGTTGCCTTCCAACGCGGTGACGCTGACACCGCAGCGCAGATCCACTCCATGGTCGCGTTGCAGCCGGGCCGCCACTGTGGCGACCACCTCGCCGAGGGCGCCCACCAGCGGCGCCGGGGCGCGTTCGGCGACGGTCACCTCCACGTCTCGTTCCCGGCAGACGGAGGCGATCTCGGAGCCCGTGAATCCGGCGCCGATCACCAGCACCCGGCGCGGACCGGCGGCGAGTTTCCGGAACAGCCGAGCGGAGTCGTCGCGGGTGCGCAGCACGAAGACCCCGTCCAGCGCAGCCTCTTCGGGATGAAACCAGGGCCGGGCCTTGGTCCCGGTCGTGATCAGCAGGCGGTCGTAGGGGAGTGTGTCACCGTTCACCAGGCACACGTGCTTGGCCGCCCGGTCCAGCCCCGCGGCGGCCACACCGAGACGCCATTCGGCGTCGATGTCGCGCCTGCGCGGCAGCGCGGTCTCCTCGGCACACTCCAGCCCCAGCAGCACCTGCTTGGACAGCGGGGGCCGGTCATAGGGCTCGTACGGCTCGTCCCCGACCAGCGTCAGCGACCCGGTGAAGCCCCGGTCACGCAGCGTTTCCGCTGCGCGCAGACCGGCCAGCGAGGCACCGACGATGACGATCCGGCCCTTTCGACGGAGGGCCTGGACGTCGGCGTCAGCCGACACGGCCCTCCACCCCCTGGGTCGGTTCGTCGGAGAAGTCGACGAGAATGGCCTGGACCGGGCAAGCGGCCACAGCCTGCTCCACCTGGTCACGCAGTGCCTCGTCGAAGCGGGAGGTGAAGAGCAGCGCCTCCTCGCCGTGCAGGGCGAAGACGTCCGGGGCGAGAAAGGCGCACTGCGCAAATCCCTGACACCGGTTGAGATCGACCACAAGCCTCATCTGGACCCCGCTCCTCGCTCGGGCCACGAGACCGCAGGCTCCGCAGCCCCTCCGCGCTCGGTTCGCTCGAATGGTCGGCATGCCCCCTCTTCAGGATCGGCTCGGGGGAAGGGCCTCGCAACGCGAGCGCAGCGCAGTCGACCGCGCACCGGCTAGCCGCTGTGGCTTCAGCTCCGAAGGCGGCAAGACAAGGGCGTCAGACACAGCCCTGGCGCGGCACGGAGCCCCGCCCCAGGGACCCCCGGTTCCCGGTCAGTCCGGTTCCTGGTCAGTCGACGGCGGGCAAGCCGCCCAGCGCATCACCGAGGTCGAGTTCGGTACGGCCACGGGTCTGGAAGCCCCGCTCGAACAGCTCTGCCGTACGTTGCTGCGCTGCCTCTCCCCGTACGAGCTGCTGGAACAGGGCCGCATCCGCGCGTACCACAGCCGGGGGCGGCAGACTGATGGCGTTGACGGCCGCTTTGGCCGCGATCAGCCCATCGCGCGGGAAGTTACCCATGCGCGCGGCGAGACCGGCCACGAACGCGTCCAGCTCGGCGTCGGGCACCGCGCGGTTGATCCATCCGTAGCGCTCGGCGAGTGCGGCATCGAAGTCGGCTGACGTCAACACTGCTTCGAGCGCTCGGCCCCGGCCCAGCAAGCGGGTGAGGTGCTGGATCGCCCCCGCGCCGGGCGGGGTGCCGATGCCGACTTCGGGCTGGCCCAGGACAGCGTTCTCGCGGGAGGCGAAGCGCATGTCACAGGCGAGCAGGAACTCGCTGCCGGCTCCCCGTGCCCGGCCGCGCAGCTTGGCGATCGTGACGGCCGGGATCTCGCTGAGCCTGCGGAACAGCATCCCCAGGGAAGCGTCGCCCGGGCCGCCGGCTTTCGCGGCTTCAGCGGTGTATTCGGGAACTTTCGTCAGATCGACGTGCGGGAAGAAGAAGTCGGGATCCGCGCTGTCGAAGACCACCACCCGTGCGGTGGCCGGCTGGGACAGCTCCTTGAGCAGTCCAACCAGGTCGCGCACGACCTCGGGACCGATGAGGTTGATCGGCGGGGCGTGGAAAGTGGCGAACAGGACGTTGCCGTCCAGCCTGGTGGCGATGGTTTGGTACGAGGCAGTCATGTTCTCTCAGGCGATTGACGTTCTCCCCGGCCCCGGCGCGCGCCGGGGCCGGGGAGAACGGGGTCAGCGTCGGAGATCTCCTCGACGGTGCGGCCGCGTACACAAAGCACGCTGGAAACACCGGCGCCGGAGCTCCTTGCACCACAACAGCAAACCGTGAGAGGACGCAGCCGACGTGGCGAATTGCCGAGAACGGACCCGAACGGCTCAGGATCCAGGCCTCTGTGGCGGGAGCACCGGGATGCGGAGTCAGGTTTGCGCTGACAGACCGTCGTCCACTGGCACGTTCTGGGCTTCCAGCGTGATGCCGGAGTTCCTGGCCTGTTCGAGGATCAAGGAGGCGAAGTCCTCTTCGACGTGCCCCGCGCCGATGGCACCCGCGACGAGCTGTGCGGTGGTGGCGGCAAGCGGCATCGGGACCTCCAGCTCGCGGGCCGAGGAGAGCCCGAGGTCGAGGTCCTTGCGCAGCAGCGGCATGGTGAATGTCGGCGTGAAATCCAGGTTGACCAGCGCGGGCGACTTGTAACGGGTGAAGGCCGATCCCATCACCGAGTCGTTGAGGAATTCAAGGAAGGCGGCACGGCTGACACCGCCCTTCTCCGCGAGGATGGTGATCTCGGCGAGCGACTGGGTGACGACACCGAGGAAGACGTTGTGTGCGATCTTGACGAGACGAGCGGCTTCGCCCTCGCCGACGTAGGTCACACCCCGCCCCAGCGCCGCAAGCAACGGCTCCACCCGGCCGAACACCTCGGGTGAGCCGGAGACCGCGACCGTCAGCTTGCCCGCGGTGATCACCTTCGGGTTCCCGCTGACCGTGGCCGCCAGGAAGTCGGTCCCGTGGTCGGCGGCTTTGTTCCGGATCAGTGCGGACACCTGGGGGGACACCGTGGAGCTGTCGATCAGGACCCCCGGTGTGGCGCTTGGCGAGGTCAGTACGCCGTCGGGGCCCGTGGTCACCGCCTCCAGGGCGGCCGAGGCGGTGACCATGGTGAAGACGACGTCCCGGTCGGCCAGGTCGACCGGCCGGTCGGCGATCGTCGCTCCCCGTTCAGCCAGCGGTTCGGCCTTGGCGCGCGTCCTGTTGTAGACGGCTACGTCGTACTCCGCGTCCAGCAGTCGGGCAGCCAGTTGGAAGCCCATGCGGCCGACGCCGATCCAGCCGATACGCGGGCGGTCCTTGGCGGCAATCGGCATTTCTGTACCTCAATCCTGGAAGACGGCTCGACCCATACGGCCCCGCAACCGACCAGCCGGACGCGGCGGCATCGCCATCGCGGCGCCGAGCGCCTGCTCCGAGAACAGCGACAAGGGACGCGTGAGGCATGGACGATCCCTTTCCACGTCCCGTTTCATCTTCCGTCGGCATCCCGACGTTGCCCGGCAAGGAAACGCCGAGCCATTCACGAGCAACAAGATCTCGTAACAGGATCTCGTTGAAGTGCCCTGGTCGGGCGTGAAGCCTCTAAGCCGTACAGAGACCCGAGCGTAAATGAGAAAGGGCTCGGGCCGTGCGCGCCGGTGCTGACGTCATGAGGCTGATCAGGAACCAGCGCCCGGCAGCTTCTGTGACAGTTCGATCATGTTGCCCCACGGGTCACGGAAGAACGCCAGCCGTCGGCTGATGTCCTCGATCTCGAAAGGTTCACCGATAAGGTCGACGCCACGGTCGGCGAGTTCGGCGCGCGCTTCGTCGACATCGTCGACATGGACGCAGATGTGCTGGTAGCCGCCGTGTTGCAGGCTGACTCCGAGGTCGTCGAGGATCTCGTTCGGGATGGGTACCGGTCCGGCCAGCAGTTCCACATGGAAGTCGTCATCGTTGGGCGGGCAGAGGTAGGCGAGTTTCAGCTCGCCGTAGGGCCATTCCTGGAGCACTCGGAAATCCAGCTTCTCCGTGTACCAAGCCTTCGCCGCGTCGTAGTCGGGAACGCGGATACCGACATGGTGACCACGGAAGGACGAAAAGGGGCTTGATGGGTTTTTCGGCGGGTGGGCCGGCATGGGCATCGCAATCACTCCTGTCCTGCGGAACCATCAAGGGATGGCACAGTGAGCCAAGACGGTTCAGGCTACCGTGCGGTTCGGTGCGGAATAGTCAAGCTCCGGATACTCGTGGTCAGGTTCGATGGCTCGCCGATTTAAAGCTTGTAACACGATGCTGATCGGTGCTTCTTCAACCGCCTCTGGCAGATGAGGTCGCAGGCCAATGAGGCAAAGGCGTCGCGGAGTTCGGTTCGGCGTTCTCAGCGGACGGCGAGGCGCTTGAACTGGTGGAGCAGGGCGAAGGTCTGCTCGACGGCGTAACGGAGTTTTCCCGGGCCTTGATGTCCGGGGTGCCCGCGGCGCCGGCTCAGGGCCGGCCCGCGCATTCGACGGCTGTTCACCACCTCACCACCTCACACGCTCGCTGTGAGACGGAGTGAGCCGAGCTGAGCCCGTACGGTCCCGGACCTCGGCGATCGGGCCGAGGTCCGGGACCTGGCTGCCCGGCCTTGCACCGTGCGCCGGCCGCTTGCACTTGGGCTCCTGCGGCCGGCACCTGATTTTCCATCCGTCTGCGGTGGTCACCCGGCAACCGGGCCTTCCCCGGTCACGCTCACTACTGGTTGGCGATGGCCGGGTGGAGGTAGAAGCTCTCGTTCGGGGCGGGGAACCTGCCGGACTGGTCGGGCCACTGGATGACCCAGGCGCCGTCGCCCCGGTCGTTGTTGCTGATGTTCGCGTACAGCCCGGTGGCGTTGTTGCGGAGCATCGTGAGGTTGGGCAGGCGCGGGTCGGGGTGTTCGAGGGTGAAATTCTGGGTGTCGCGCTGGTTGCCACCGGAGCCGGGGACCCCGTCGATGTCGTGGCAGTCCCAGATGTTGAGGTAGTCGCCCGAGCCGGACTGCTGTCCGCGGTCGACGTCGAGGCACTTGCCGCTGTCGCTGCTCATGATCCGGTACATCATGTGCCCGGTGGAGGTGGATGTCCCGATGGTCTGGAGGCGCCAGCGCTGGTTGACCGCCCCGTTGGCGTGGTACTGGACCACGTGCGTGCCGTTGGTGTCGTTGCCCTGGAAGACGTCCAGCAGCCGGTCGCTGTTGTCGGCGTGAATGGTCAGCTCGGGTGGCAGGGCGCCGGCGCGCAGCGCGGAGAAGTAGACCGGCCAGTGGTCGCTGCCGCGGTTGTCCCCGACGGTGGCCTGCCAGTCCTCGGTGTCCACATTGCTGATCATGTAGTCGAGTTCGTTGCCGCTCTGCTGGGTGGCCTGGCCGCTGTTGTAGATGCGGGAGTCCGCGGGGAGGCCGAGCAGGCGTGCCCGGTCCGGGGTGAGGTTGAAGTCGCCGAGGACGGCCCAGTGGTTGAGCCCGCGGCCATGGGCTTCGTCGGCGACGTTCTGGACGAGCGGGCGCACGTCGAACCCGTTGCCGGATGCGGCGTGGATGGACGCGAACGCGACGTCGTCGGTGGGGCGGGTGACCATCAGCGCCGGGCGGTACAGGCCCTCGATCTCCACCACCTCGCCCGGGATCCAGGCCGTGGCGATCGCCAGGTTCCGCGACGTGGTGTACAGGATGTAGAGCTGCCGGGTCACTCCGCGGGCGATGGTCCACTCGTAGTGGTCGATGGTGTTGCCGATGGTGCCGAGGTAGCGCGCTCCGGCCGGTGGTTCGTTGGGAACCTCCTGGAGGGCGAGCACGGTGTTGTCCCGGGCGATGGCCGCCGCGCCCTGCCAGCGGTCGCGGCCGACCTGCATGTTCCAGGTGGCGACGCGGTTGGTTTCCGGGTTGGCTGCGTGCGCGGTGCCGCCGCCGGTGGCCGGCAGGCCGTACAGGCAGGCGAGCGTGAAGAGTACGGCGATCATGCGGCGCGGTAAGGACATGGGACGACGACTCCTTGAGCTTGATCGGTTGACTGTGCGTAAGCCGTGTGTCGGCGCTCTCCGAAGCCGGCAGTCAGTCCGGCCGGCGCCCGCCCGTCGGCGGACTGGCCGGGGCGATGACTGGATCCCCGTCTTTCTGCAGCCGGGTTATGACGCCGTTCCAGTTCGAGGCCTCGGCGAAGTCGTCGTGGACCGGGACGATGCCGGACTTGGGCGGGCGGGGCATCCGGCGCTGCCGGGGAGCGGTCTTCGGGTGTGGTCAGCCGGCGGCGGCCTGTTTGATCAGGTTGGCGACGGCGGCGGGCTGGGAGACGTAGATCGCGTGGCTGCCGGCCACTTCCACGGTCTGTGCGCCGATCCGCTCGGCCATCGCGCGCTGTGCGGGCGGCGGGATCATGCGGTCGTCGGTGGCCACCAGGTACCAGGCGGGCTTGGTTCGCCAGGCCGGCGTGGCGACCGCGCCGCCGGCCGCCTCCAGACCCCAGGGGGCTTGCGAGTCGGCCATGAACCCGGCCTGGGCAGGCGGCAGGTCGCCGGCGAAGGAGCCGGCGAACTTGTCGCGGTCCAGGAAGAGGAAGCCCTCGTTCGGCGGCAGGATCGGCGGGACCGGGGCGCCGGGCGGCGGGTTGGCGATCAGGGTGTTGACCGACTCGCCCTTGTCGGGCGCGAACGCGGCGATGTAGGCCAGCGCTGTCACCTTCCGGTGGTTGCCCGCCTCGGTGATCACCACTCCGCCGTAGGAGTGGCCGACCAGGGTCACCGGTCCCGGCTGGGCGTCGATGACCTGACGGGTGGCGGCCACGTCGCCTTCCAGGGAGAGGGTGGGGTTCTGTACGACGGCCACGGTGTAGCCGTCGGCCTTCAGGGTTTCGTACACCCCCTGCCATCCCGAACCGTCCACAAAGCCTCCGTGGACGAGCACGACACTCCCGCGCGGTGCGCTGTCGCTCATCATTCCTCCAGGGTTGTCCGAGCCGGGATGTGCGGCTCGTGCCGAGCACTGTAGGAACGCCGCCGGCCGGGCCGCCCCCGTCAAATGACGTAGTTCCGCGGGTGGTTGCGTCAGGGGCCGGGCAGCCGTTCCAGCGCGTCACGCAGGCCCGCCCGTGAGGTCACGCCCAGTTTGGGGAACGCCTGGTAGAGGTGGGTGGAGACGGTACGCGGTGACAGGAAGAGCTTCCCGGCGATCTGCTTGTTGGACAGACCGGCGGCGGCCAGGGCCACGATCTCCCGCTGCTGAGGGGTCAGGGCGGCACCGGGGCGGGCACCTACCGGACCGCCACAGGCGCGCAGTTCCTGCTCGGCCCGGGCGGACCAGGGGGCGGCGCCCAGCCGCCGGAAGACCTCCGCGGCCGTGCGCAGGTGGCGGCGGGCCCGGGCCGGGGCCTGTCCGCGGCGCAGGCGCTCACCGTGGACCAGGTGGATGCGGGCGTGGTCGAAGGGCCAGCGCTCGGCACCCTCGACGGCCAGCGCCTCGCCGAAGCCGCCGGACGCCTCGCTGTCGTCCTCCGCCGCCAGCGCGGCACAGGCGGACAGGACCATGCGCAGGCGCGGTGACACGGCGTCGAGACCGGCGTCCCGGGCCGCCCGCACATGCTCAAGGGCTTTGTCGCGCCGACCGGTTCGCACCGCCGCCTCCGCCAGGTCGAGCAACGCCCACAGGGCGTGTCCGGTGAACGGCGCGAAGGTGCCGGCCGGTGTGATCCGGCACGCCTGGTGGTACGCCTCGTCGAAGTCCCCCTGGGACAGGGAGATGAGCGTCTTGGCGTGCGCGGCGTAGCAGGTGATGGCGTGGGCGCGGCGGGATCCGCCCCACTGATCCATCTGGTCGGCGAAGGCGTGGGCGGTGGTGAAGTCCCCGCAGGCCGCGGACACGCACGCGAGCACGAACTTCCCGGTCCAGGCGCGCAGCGGATACCGGTACTCCTCGCACAGGGCCAGCCCGTCGCCGACCACTTCGCGCAGTTCCGCCCACTGGCCGGTGAACCAGGCGTGGCTGCCCCACAGGAACGAGGCCTGGATGGCGGGGAAGTTGTTCTCCCCGGAGCGGCCGCCCCGCGCGGTACGCCGCAGCGGCTCGTCCATGGCGCCGAGGCGGTCCGCGTACGCGCCGGCGGTGCCGATCCGCACGATCCGGACCGGGTCGGACGTGCCGGGCAGCGCATCGACGGCGGCGTCGAGCGCGGCCCAGTCCGACGGGAGGGCGCGGACCGGGTCGGCGAAGGTAGCCCGTAACAGCCGCAGCGTGTCCGGGAGGGCGGTGCACTTCGCCGCCGCCGTGTCATACCCGGCCCACAGCTCGCTTCTGGCCCCGTAGACGCACACGAGCAGCAGGGAGGACAGGGCTTCGAGCACCGTCGCGTCAGCCGGGTCGTACGGTTCGGGCTGGAGCGCGATCGCGCCGGACAGCAGACGGTGGGCGGTGTCGACATCGCCATAGCTGTTCAGCAGGTACAGCGCGGTGGCCACCGCGCCGGCCAGGGAAGAACCGTCCGGCGCGGCCCGGCGGGCGTCGTCCAGCAGGCGGGGCACGTCGCGCACCCCACCGGTGAGGATCGTGCCGAGGTACGCCGCCTGTGCGAGTCGCCGGGCCCGCTCGGCGGCGGCCGGACTCAGCTCGGCGGCGCGCACCAGCGCTGCCACCGCGTTGGGACCGTCACCGCGCCGGGCGCTGATGCCCGCGGCTTCTTCGAGGAGGTCGGCGATCTGCTCGTCGGGGTCGACCGCGGCCTGCGCCAGGTGCCAGGCCCGCTGCTCGGGGACACCGGTCCAGGCCTCCGCGAGCGCACGATGGGCGCTGCGGCGCTGGTCGCTGGTGGACAGGTCCACCACCGCGGAGCGCATGAGCGAGTGCCGGAACGCCAACCGCCCGGTGGCCTCCTCGACGTGCACCAGCCGGAGCCGCTCCGCGGGGGCCAGGTGCTTCAGGCCGCACCGCCCTTCCACTGCCCGGCGCACGATCAGCAGGTTGCCGCTGCCCTCCAGCGCAGCCACCAGCAGCAGGTGCCGGGTCGGCGCCGGCAGTCCCGCGATCCGGGAGGCGAACGTCGCCTGCAGGCGCTGGGTCAGCGGAAGGCGTGGGGGGAGGGCATGGGACGCGGTGCGCTGGGAACCGGTGAGGGCAGCGGGGAGCTCCAGGAGCGCCAGCGGATTGCCCTCGGCGTCGGCCATCAGCCGCCGGCGCACGCGGGGGGCCAGCGCCGGGAAACGCAGGCCGAGCAATTCCTCGGACGCGGCCTCGCCGAGGGGCCCCAGCTCGTGCAGCGGAAGGCCGCTGTGGTCGAAGAAGCCTTCGTCGCCGAGCCGGACCGAACACACCGTGCCCGCACCGGAGTAAGGGAGCCGGCGCACCACCCGGCCCAGGACGGCGGCGCTGGCCCGGTCCAGCCACTGTGCGTCGTCCAGCACCAGCAGCACCGGCTGTTTGCGGGACAGCTCTGCCACCAGAGTGATGACGGCCTCGGCGACCGCGTCCTGCCCGGGTGCCCTGCCCCGCTTGAAGTCCAGGGCCGCGGCGAGGGCGGGCAGGTCCGCCACTGCCGCCCGGCCTTCGGGCACCGACGTCAGCAACTGCCGCAGTGCGCCGTAGCTGGTCTGCGCCCGGTACTGCACGCCCGTCGCATGCAGCACCTGCATCCCCGCGGCCCCGGCCTGCCCGGCGACCGCGGCCAGCAACGCCGTCTTGCCGACGCCCGGCTCGCCGAGCACCACCAGCGACCCGCCCAGACGCGGAACACCGGCGAGAAAGGCACCGAGCAGCTCCATCTCGGCCTCGCGGCCGACCAGTGCGTGCCCGGCGACGCGAGCGGGCTGCGCGGCGGGCGCGGTGCGATCGGTACTGCGGTGATCCATCCCCACACCCCTTGGCGAGTGTCGTCAGCGGCAGACAGATGTTTGTGGGGAGAACGGGCTTGATCACAACGCGGGCACATGCGCTGTGCGGTCCTTGCTGTCGGTCCTTGCTGTCGACGTCCCCCGTACCCGTCTCCAGCATGGAACGTGACGGCAGTCCTCGGAAACCCCGCAGAGGTGGGCAACCAGCGTGGGTGACTTCCGTGGACTCGCCCGCCGGTTCGGCCCCGCCCGGATTGCCGCCCGGCGGAAGGTCGGCAACTCTTGAACGGGGCACCCGCGCGGGCGTCCGAACGACGCTCATTCATGCGACCGTGAGGGTGTTTTCAGTGGATTCACTTTCCTTTGATCAATGGGCGCTCAGCTGGGCAGTCAGTGCCAGGAAGGTCTCCCATGGGGAGGTCTTGGCTGGACTGCTGGTGGACCTTGCGGCTGATCCGCGCGAGTTGCATGCCGACCCGACAGTGGTCTTCCCTTTGCATCCCGCCGCCCGAGCCCTCGGGGTCCCGTCCGTGATCGTCCGCACCGCCCTGTGCCGGCTCGCCGAGGCCGGCTTGCTCAACTTTCGCGCTGAGGACCACCAGGACGGACCGCAGATGACAGTCACCCTCCTGCCTCCGGATTCCGGCGACATCAGCGAACAAGAGAGCCACGCGCAGACTCCGACCACCCTGCACGGCACGGAAGACGCACTCTGATGCGCATGAGCTGACGGCGGATCTTCGTCGTTACACCGGCCTGGGTGCATCAACGCGCCGACGGGCGCGCTGTTCCCCTGCCGACGCCTACGGCACATGCACTATGACGGCATGACGTCGCATCGCGGTGGTCCGACGGGTGGTCAAGGGCCTCACCCCGTCATCCGCCTCCCACATGAGCAGGAGCTCTTCGCCCGTGGGCGCGGTGTGCAGGACCACCTTGCGGACACGATCACCGCCTTCGCGGGATCGATGGTCTTCGTCTATGTGCACATGGTGTGGTTCGCCGGCTGGATCATGATCAACGAGGGGATCTTCGGACAGGCCGCGGTCTTCGATCCCTTCCCGTTCGGGCTGCTGACCATGATCGTCAGCCTTGAGGCGATCTTCCTGTCGACGTTCGTCATGGTCAGCCAGAATCGTCAGGCTTCACGAGACGCCATCCGCGCCGATCTCAACTTCGAAGCCAGTGTGCGCTCGGAGGTCTGGTCGACGAACCTGGGGCGCGCACTGGGACTGAACCCCGAAGAGATCGAGCGGCAGGCACAAGAACTCCTGGCGGCCAGCCGGGCCAAAATGAACAGCAAAATGGGGCGACCTTCGGCCTGAAGCCGGCGAGGGCGCCCCCCGAAATCGCAGCGGCGACTGCTGGTCGCCGCGAGCCGTCATGCCTGGCGGCGAAGCACAGCACAGCCGTGACCGCTGCCTTCCGGTGGTCGGTGCAGCCCACCGCATCGAGTGCAGCAGGCGTGGTGCACCGAGGCACCGGGACTTGCCCACGGAAGGTACTACCGGAGCAAGACCGCGTTTCCGGTCTTTTCCGTGCCCGGCCGGGTGGCTTTTATGGCCGAATGCCCACTTCAGCCTCTTCGACGGGTTCGGGGGTTTTAGCGTTTTGTGACCGTGACCGTGACCGTGACCGTCCGGTTGCGGGTGCCGAGCGGATCGGGGTTGCTCAGTGTCAGATCGGGTGAGGACGACGGAGCCGGAGCGGCTGGAGCGGCTGCGGGCGCAGCTGCGGGGCGAGCCGGTGTCCAAGAAGTCGGCGTCCATGACGCCGTCGTCGCGGGGGGCGAACCTGCTTCTGGGGGTCTTGTTGCACGGCGCTGCCCGGCTGGAGGCAGGGCTGACGCCGACGGACCTGGAGGCCCGGTTGGCAGGGCCTGTCCGGGAGCTGCTCTCCGAGGAAGAGGTGCGTGATTTCGGCCGGGTCTATGCCGAGGAGGAGGCCGCGCGCTCGAAGGTCTTCCCGGACGTCTTCGTGGGCCGCCCTCTGCCCCAGGGGTACACCCTCGACAACCTGGTGGAGGACCTGCCGGCGCTGCGTGAGGAGATCCTCGCGCAGCCGAACGTGAAGGTGATCGACCTTGACGCTCCCGGGGGCGAGGGTGGCGCGGAGTCCGAGGAGTTCGCCCGGGCCACGGCCGCCTACGGGTACGGGGCGACGGTGATCACTTCATCCGCACATGCGCAGACCGCGCAGAGCGCGCAGGCCGTGCCCAAGGTCATGGCCAAGGTCTGGCTCGACCGCTTTCACATGCACACGGGTTCGGACGAGATCGGCGACGAGGAGATCTACTGGGCCACCGCCGGCGCCGCCGACGGCGGGGCACGCCAGACGATGACCACCCGTGTCCACACGGGCGTCAACTCCGGCGAGACCCACCGGATCGACCCCAACTCGGTGGTGTACCACGGGGCCGCCGACAAGGTCGTGACCTTCCACGTCGAGTGCTGGGAGGAGGACCACTCCAGGCCCTCGGAACTGCAGGCCACCCTGGAGAAGATCTCGAAGATGGCCTGGGAGGTCTCCGAGGCCCTGGGCGAGTTCCCCGCAGGCACCCATCTCGAAGCGACGGCCAACTTCGCTGCCCTGATCTCCGGCGTCGCCAACCTGATCAAACTCATCGTCTCCTGGTTCGAGGACGACCTGGTGGATCAGCGCACGTTCCTCTTCGACCGCCCGGCCCTGGAAGCGATCGCCGCCAAGCCTCACCAGGAGAACAGCTGGTACTTCAACGGCGGCGGATTCCTGAACAACGGTCTCCTGAGCCTGTCGGTCCGCTCCAGCGTCCGCAAACTCCCCACGATTTCCGTGCGTGCCCACAACGGGCAGTCCTGGACCACCGTGGCCCAGCATCCGGGCACCACACCCTCCGCGCCCGCCATCGCCGGCTTCAACAACCACCTCTACAGCGCCGTCCAGGGCTTCAACAACAGGGTCTACATCTTCCGCTTCGACGGCACCTCCTGGAGCAGCCACGGAGTGGTGCGCTACAACGAGATCCTCTCCGCGCCCGCACTGGCCGCCCACGGCGGAAAGCTGTACCTCGCCCACCGCACCCTCGACAACAAGATCCTGGTCACCGCCTCCCCCGACGGCATCACCTGGCCGACACCGCCCGTCACTCTCCCTGGGCTGACCCAGGACGGCCCGGCCCTGCACGCCAAACACAGCGAGCTGTACTGCGCGTTCCGGGGCGTGAACAACGACCGGCTCTACTCCTGTGTCCTGCGCGGCGGCACCTGGCAACGGGCGCTCAACCCGCACCCGGACATCAGGACCCACTACGGCCCGGCGCTGACGATGATCGGCAGCAGCCCCCAGATGGCTCACACCGGCACGAACGGCGCCACGTTCATCGACTACGCGGTCGACGTCAACACCTGGAAGAGGGAAGGCAGCATCGGCGGACAGACCGCAGCCGGCCCCGCCCTGGCCGTCCGCAACCTCACCGTGTACTGCGCGGTCCTGGGCCTGGACGGCAAGATCTGGCTCCAGTCCCGAACGGCCGGCACCCACGGCTGGAACGGCTTCCAGCCCATCCCCGACACCGCCAACGCCGTCTCCGCGCCCGCCCTGGCCACCCACGGCAACACCCTGTACGCCGCCTACGCCACCGCCACAGCAGGAATCTGAGCCCGGCACCGGCCGCTGCCCCGCGACCAGCACCGCGGGGCAGCGAGGCCTGGGTGACCCCGGGCCCGACTGCTGGGCCGGTAGTGGGTTCGTGCGCGGTGGTGTGGAGGGCGTCGAGGAGATCGGCCGGCGCAGCCGACGGGCTCGCCGTGCACCCGGGCACCCAGGAACAGGCCGCGCGGCAGCCGGAGTTCGCCCGCGTCTAGGCCGTGTTGCTAAAGGTCTGGACCCAGTGGAGTGTGGCGGCGAGGCACTGACCGGAGTGGTGGTTGCGGACGGTCTTGTCTGATCGCATCGCGAGCCCGCGCCACTGCTTGAGCTTGTTGAAGCAGCGCTCGACGAGGTTGCGGCCCCGGTACCGCTGCCGCTGCTCGTCACCGAAGTCGATCGGGCGGCCAGGTCGCTTGCGGCGGTGGGCGATTTGGTCGTCACGTTCCGGGATCGTCGTGGCGATGCCGCGCTCGCGCAGCCACGCCCCGCCCTCTGGACGGATAGCCCTTGTCCGCCAGCAGCCGGCCCGGGCGCTGACGTGACCGTCCGGTCGCGCCGGCCACGCGGATCTCGTCGAGCGTGTCGGGCAGCATGGTCGTGTCCGCGACCTGGCCACCGGTCAGGACGAACGCCAGCGCCCGCCCCTTGCCGTCGGCGACCACTGCGCCCGACGACTTCGAAGACCCACTAGCAACACGCTCCGAGGCTGACCGAGACTCGTTGCCCGCGCGCACCACGAAGCGTCTACTGGTCAGACGGGATCGGTGAACGAGATCGGCTTGCCGGTGGCGTGGGCGTATGCGATCTCCCTGCTGGTGGACTCGCCGATATACCCGCCTGGGTTGACGACCAGCACCCGGTCAGCCAGGTCGATCTTGCGCAGGTGGAGGGCGTCCAGCGCGGTCTTCTGCTCGTCGGTGATCAACTCGTCTGCTTCGTGATCCTCGCCGCGCAGGAAGACGCCTGGCGCGACGACGATGACACCTGCGAAGGTCAGATCACGGTTCGCCGCGCTCATCTCGTCCACGAACCGGGTAGAGCCGCAGATGCAGACAATCTCAGGTCGGTCGGGCACGGCTCAGTCCTTCGGGTCGAACGGGAAACCGTCGTGTGCGCGTAGACATCGCAGCCGGGCATACGAGCCAACAGTTTACGCAGCGAGATGGACACCACGCGGCTGCACCGTCGCAGGCAAGAGGCGTGGCCCGTGCTGGGAATGACGCTGCTCGACGCCGAAGTCTGGGGTGCACCCGGCTCACCAGCTTCCTTTAGCAACACGGCCTAGTACTGCAACGGTGTTTGCCGTGACAGTTGGGCAGGCCGGTCGTTGGTCTGAGCATGGGTGGGGACCTTGCTGATGTCAGGGTGTGGGCCGGTGAACTGGACGCTGTGCATGAGCGGTTTGTGCATCGGTTTTCCAGGACGGAGCCACGGGAGTCGGCGCTTGCCTATATGCGGGGGCTGATTGCTCCGCTGGAGCGGAAGAACGGCTGGACGCTGGCTGAACAGGCCGGTCATGCAGCTCCGGACCGTATCCATCGGCTGCTGAACCGGATCGAGTGGGAAGCCGATGAGGTCCTCGACGATGTCCGCGACTACGTCGTCGAGAACCTCGGCGACCGCGAAGCCGTGCTCATCGTGGACGACACCGGCTTCCTCAAGAAAGGGACCCGTTCGGCAGGTGTCCAGCGTCAGTACTCCGGGACTGCCGGACGCACAGAGAACTGCCAGGTCGGAGTGTTCCTCGCCTATGCAGCCGGCGGCGGCCGGACACTGATCGACCGCAGGCTGTATCTGCCCGCATCCTGGACAGACGACCGCGAGAGATGCCGCCGGGCCGGTATCGACGACGAGGTCGGCTTCGAGACCAAGGTCGTCATGGCCAAGAAGATGGTCCGCCGTGCGATCGCGGACAAGATCCCGTTCCGGTGGGTGACCGCCGATGCCGCCTACGGCTTCAGCAAGGGCTGGCGCTCCGGACTGGAGCAGGCCGATGTCTTCCACGTCATGGCCACCACCCGCCACGACACCGTGGTCACCCGCTGGGCCCTGGACCATCCGGTTCAGGACCTGTTCACCGGTCTGCCACGGCAGAAGTGGAAACGCCGCTCCTGCGGACGCGGCGCCCACGGACCGCGGGTGTTCGACTGGGCGCGTGTCGAGGTCCGTCCCTGGCACCGCGAGGACCGCCGCCACTGGGTCCTCGCACGTCGCAGTGTCCGCCGGCCCGAAGAGCTCTCCTACTACATCGCCTACTGCCCCTCCGGTGCCACCTTGGACGAGTTGATCCATATCGCCGGCAGCCGGTGGGCCGTCGAAGAATGCTTCCAGACGGCGAAGCAGGAGTGCGGCCTGGACGACTACCAAGTCCGCCGCTACCCAGGCTGGCACCGCCACATCACCCTGGCCATCGCTGCCCACGCCTGCCTGACCGTCCTGCGAGCCCGGGACCTCGATGCCGGGAAAGCAGAAACGGATCCTCCCAGCTCATCCACCTCAGCCTCGCCGAGATCAGACGCCTGATCACCCGCCTCACCGACCGCCAACCCACCCCCGTCGACCACATCCTGCACTGGTCACACTGGCGCCGAAAACGACAACACCAAGCCCGCATCAGTCACTACACACGACGCGGACACAGCCCATAGAACTGCCCAACCATCAGCACAAACACCGTTGCAGTACTAGGGCACCGCAGACTGCTCCCTCCACGGCAGTGGAGCGTCGAGTACGTGCTGCCGCACACCGAACTGCCCGGCATCACACCATTTCCGCGTCAGCAACTGATGCAGGAAGACAGCGTCGAAACGTCGGCAACACAGACCTCCCCGCAACTGTCCCCGGAGATCACACGCCGGCGAGAGGCCCAGCCCGACCGCCCGGCCCTTGGCAAGTAAGCGACAGTTGCTCCGCGCGGGCCGCCGCCACAGACCTCCCCGCTGCTGCTCGCCCCCACACCATCCACACTGCTGTGGCTGAAGAGGTCAGAGATAGTGATTGTGCGTTTGGGTTTTCCGGCGAAGCGCCGTCGGAGTGCTGTCGTCAGCCGACACGCACGGCTGCGCGCGAGGACCAGGTTCTCGTCGGCGGAAAGAGTCCCCAACTCACTCCAGCCGGTAGCGAGGTTGACCCGCTGGGCAGGGACGAACCCCAGGATCCCCGGCGCGCGGGCAGGGGCAGCAGGACGTCACCCCCCGAGCGCTGTCCCCCGTTGCAGGGGGCCAAGTCAGATCGCAGCGGAGCAGGGCACCTCGGCCGCCGCGTGATCTTGAGGTTGTGCTCGCTCCCGTCGAGCTGGTCCGGGCACGCCTGGAGCAGTCCGGCTCCCGCGCCCGGGTCACCGTCGCTGTACGCCGCGAGCTCGCGGCCATCGCCGGGGTGACCGGAGCCGCGTACGCGGGCAGGGTCCTGACCGACCGGCTGGAGCGCCGGCTGGCTCGGCAGGGAGGCCCGAGCGCAGTTGCTGACCCGGTGGGCTGGCTACTCGGCCGGGGGCTGCCTCGCCGGGCCGACTGCTCCGATGTGCGGTGGACGAAGGCCTGCGGATGGACATCGGCACCGACTGCGGCCTCTGCGGCGACCTGGTCGCCTACCGACGCGGCCTGCGCCGCCGGCTGGCTGCGCGGGCAGACGCAGACCTGCCCGGAGCGTCGGTGCAGGTGCGCCGGGCGCTGACCGAACAGCGACTGCGGGAGGCCGTCGTGGCTGAGGCCGAGCGAATCGAGGCCCGCCACGAGCAGGCCGCCGCCCAACGCTTCGCCCGCCAGGGCGCCCTTGCCCAGGCCCGTGCCGAGAACCGAGCCGCCAAGTGGGCCCGCCTGGCGAGTTCTCGTGAAGGCTGCGGTACGCCGAAATCGACGGGGCTGTGCGCGGTGAGCGGGAATTGGCGCGTCACCGAGCAGCAGCTGCGCGAGGCCGCGCTGACGGTGGCCGCCACGCACGTCACCATGGACGATCATTTGGACGTCAACGCCGTCATCGCCCACGCCGAGGCCGGCATCCGGGCCGAGGCGGAGGGAGCCTGTGCCCAGGCCCGTGCGGAAGGCGCGACCGACAACACCCTGGCGCTCTTGGCCCGCCTGAGTGCGGAGACTGCCGTGAGCAAGTACCGCCGCTTGGCGCTGGCGACGCTCGCCCGCAGCGATTGCGCCGACGCGGAAGCGGCGCTGGTGTACGAGGCGAAGATGCGCTCCTGGCGCCGGTACGTCACCCGATCCGGCGCCCGAAGGGCCGCGAACGCAGCCGCTGAGCAGGCCCGGGAGCGCATCGCGCAGCACCTGCTCGATACCCGTCTTGCCGCACTACGGCAGGGCCGTTCCGTTGCCGCGGAAGGTGGCCGTACGGTTCGGGCCGGGAGCGGCGTGCGGTGGGCATGACGAGGGGTCTTGGGCGTCTCATGGCGGGGCCTGCGCTGCCCACCGACCGATCAGTACGTCAACGGTTGCGGCCGGCTGGAGAAGCCCGACGGTTCAGGAAAGCTCACCGACCCCATGGCCATGGGCGCAGCCTTCGGGCAATTCGCTGTGCTCACCAGCACTCGGGCATCAGGGGCTGGGATCTCTGCCGGGTAAGGGCAACTGACCTGGGGTCAGCCTCCGGGCGTCTGGACGCTGAGCTCGTACAGCCGCGTGACCTGCCGGTCGCTGTGGTTGTCGTCGCTGACCAGCAGCAGTTTGAGTCGTCCCGTCTGCTCCCGGCCTGTGACAAGCATGCCCTCGATGTTGTCCAGGAGCGGGTTGGGCAGCGGCATCGGGTGATGCGCGCCCAGCGAAGGGCACTCTGCAAGATCGGCGAGCAGTTGCTTCGGCACCGGTCGGCCCCGGTCCGCGTGCGCGAGGTCGGCGAAGTAGAGACGGACCGTTGGCACCGTGTCGGCGGAGACGCCTCGTTCGAGGACCAGTCCGGAAGAGGTGATCTCGGAGACGCCCAGCGACTTGTCGACGGGGTAGGTGTACTGCCCGGCAAGCCGGAAGTCCGCGTCGACGCTTGGACGGTGCCAGGTCTGGAAGCGCACCAGTGGCCGTCCTTCGCCGTCCGCGGGGTCCCCGTCGAGCGGGCCCTCCATAGAGGCGAGCAGGGTGCGGCCGTCGGGCTGGAGGGCCAGGCCCTCGAAGGTCTGGTTGAGCCGCGCCTTGCCGGCCGGAGCGACCCGGAGTTCGTCCGGTACGGGCAGCGACCCGAGCAGCTTGCCGTCGTGGCCGTAACGACGGATGGACGGTTCGGTCTCAGAGGTGACCAGGTAGCTGCCGTCGTGGTCGACGACCAGGCCCTCCGAGTCGAGCGCCCCGCCCTTCTCATCCGTCAGCGGCACCACGCGTTCGGGTTCGCGCCGCGGGCCCAGGGTGAACAGCTCGGAGCGGTCCGACAGGGCGGCGATCCGGTCGCCGGAGCCGGCGGCGAGGGCGGAGAGGTTGCCGACGTAACTGCCCTGGAAGGTGGTCTTGTCCAGCGCGTCGGAGAAACCGCTGATCGAGACGTACGGAGAGCAGGCCCGGGTGTCATTGCCCGCATCTCGACGGCTTGTCGTCGCTGCCGTGGAGGGGGCGGTGGCCGTCAGCACCGTCGTCGCCACAGCTGTGGTCATCGTGACCAGCACGTCACGTATACGCATGCGTCATCCCTTTCACTGCAGGGTTGGATGTGTCGGCTGCCATGCCGCCAGCAGGGCTGCTGCCGAGCGGACCAGCGGGCGTCGGCCCTGCCCGAGTCGTTCGGCGGCGTGCACGACCTCTGCAAGGACGTCCGGATCGCGCGCCTGGACACTGAGCGCCAGCAGCGGGCCGAGGTGCGCGGACCATGCCACGCGCGCAGAAGCCGGGGCGGCGGATGCCCCGGACGCCTTTAGCGCCCACAGCCGGATCGCCTCGGGATCCGCGCAGGGAAGCGGGAATCCGACGGGTTGCCGGGCACCGGCTGCCGGGCTCCGCTTCCGTACGGCGGCGGCGAGCGCGGCTGCCAGGGTGGTGTGATAGCACGTGCCGAAGAGGTAGGCGGCGGCCTTGTCGCCCGCGAGGCCGGCCAGGACCTCGGGGCGGTGCACGGGGCTGGGCAAGGCACCGTCCGGCAGCCCGGCACCGGCCAGCGCATTCCAGCCTTCGTACACCAGCGGGCCGGAACCGCGCCCGTCGTCCAATGCGGAGTCGCACAGCAGCAGCTCGGCCAGGAGATCCAGACTGCCCCGGGCGAGGTGGACGCCGAGCAGCACCCGCACGGTCTCGCGCAGCTCGGCCACCGCCTCGCTTCCGCCGAGGAGGTGCCGATGGTGGCCGAAGTCCGTTGCATAGAAAAGGACATGGGTGAAGGCGTAGGTCTCGCTGCCGGTCAGCTGGAGGACGTCCGGGTGCTGGGCCGCGATGCTCTGGCGGTGGAGCGTGCCGATGTCGGGCAGCGGGGCGGGGGCCGTAAAGCCTCCGCGGTCGATGAAGTAGCGCAGCTCGGTCCTTGTGAGCACCGGCTTGTACGGCCGGGTGTGGCCGCCCGTGTCCGCTGCGAGCAGCGCCTCGCCCGCCGCGCGCAACGTGGGCTGCGGGCGGCCGAGCACCTCCAGAAGCGCGACCAGATTGAGGTGATACGGAAAGAACTCGTCACCACGGCGCAGTCCGCGCTCGAAGTCCGCTTCGGAGGCGGCATCTTCGGCGAGGGCGAGCGCGCGGCTCGGCAGAGGTGCGTCCTTGGGCACGACGCCCGATCGGTCCAGCACCCGTACAAGGCCGAGGAGTTCAAGGAGCGGACCTGGCCGGAAGGGGCGGCGGGGCAGGAACTCCTCCCAGCGCCCCGGCGCGAACCATTCCAGGTTCGCTTCGATCCAGCGCAGCGCGCGGGCCAGCACCCGCTCCGCCGCCTCGTCCTCGTCCAGCGGCGTACCGCCGTCCGAGCGGACGTGCGCGGGCAACGGGGGCCAGCTCATCGCCCGCTCCGTACTCTCAGCAGCGCCAGGACCGCCGTCAGGATCCCGCCCAGTGCGCAGAGATCTGCCCACCAAGGCAGCAGGCCGCCGCCGCCCAGCAGGGTCTGGCGGGCCAGGTCGACGGCGTACGTCATGGGGTTGAGGTACATGACCAAGGCCAGCCAGTCCGGCACGTCCTTTGCACTGAAGACCGACCCGGACAGGAACAGCATCGGGAACATGGCCAGTTGGACGGTGGCCTGGAGCGTCTGCACCCGTTTG
This sequence comes from Streptomyces lydicus, assembly GCF_004125265.1. GTDB lineage: Bacteria > Actinomycetota > Actinomycetes > Streptomycetales > Streptomycetaceae > Streptomyces > Streptomyces lydicus_C. The sequence goes on along the minus strand of NZ_RDTE01000003.1, from coordinate 47,737 downwards.
ATGACGGTGGCCAGGCAGAGACCGATGACGCTGAACACGGTGGCGGCGAGCGCGTAGCAGCCGACCGCGGTGGCGAACCGGCCCGCCGTCAGCGCCACCCCCATCAGTGGGGAGAAGGCGAGCATCAGCACGCTCTGCACGGTCACCATCCCCGCACCGGCGACGACCTTGCCCAGTGGCAGGCAGACCCGCGGCACCGGGGCCACGAGGAGTTCGCGCAGTACGCCGTACTCGCGGTCCCAGGCGTAGCTCTGGCCGGAGGCGATACCGATCGAGACGACCTGGATGGCGATGATCCCGGGGAAGACGTACGCGCTGAACGACACCGAACCGACCGAACCGATCATCCCGTCGAAGCCGACGGCGTAGACCAGAACGAAGAAGAGGATCTGCACGGCCTGGCTGGCGAGAACGCCCGGACGTTTGACCTGTCGCAGCAGATCGCGATGGGCGATGACGCCGATGGCGCGCAGGGCAACTCTCAGCCCTCCGTCGCCGGAGACAAGGGCAGATGCAGGGGAAGGGCCGACAGTGGTCGTTACGGTCATGGCGCGCTCACACTCTCCCGCCGCTGTCGCGGCCTGTCCTGGCCGGCCGCCGCCAAGTAGACGTCGTTCATGGACGGGTGGTGTACGGAGACGGTCAGTCCCGGGACGTCCAGGGCCCGGACCACCTCCGCGATCCGGGCCTCGGGTTCGGCGCAGTGCACCGCGACCCCACCCGGCTCTCTCAGCGGTTCGAAGCCCGCGGCGCGCAACTGCCGGGCGGCGGCCTCGTTGTCCGCGCAGGCCACCACGACGCGGGACGAGTCCAGGCTGCTCTTGAGCCGGTCGACGCTGCCCTGCCGGACGACCCGGCCTTGTTGCAGGATGACGATCTCATCGGCGTACTCCGCCTCGTCCATGTAGTGCGTCGCGTAAAGGACGGTGACGCCCAGTTCGTCGCGCAGCCGCAGCAGGTCGGCCCATACGGCGGCGCGCGCGGTCGGGTCTAGGCCGTTGGTGGGCTCGTCGAGGATGATCAGCCCGGGGCGGTGCAGCAGGGCGCGTGCGATCTCCACCCGTCTGGCCAGTCCGCCGGACAGTTCCTCGACCGGCTGACGGCGGCGGTCGGCGAGGTCGAACAGGTCCAGCATCAGTCCGATCCGGGCCCGGGCGTCCGCCCGCTTCATGCCGAACAGCCGGGCGTGGAACCACAGGTTGCGTTCGACGGAAAGTTCCTTGTCCAGGGTGCGTTCCTGGAAGACCAGCCCGAGGCGGCGGCGTGCGGCCATCGGCGCCTCGCGGACGTCGTGGCCGAAGATCCGGACCGTCCCCGCGTCGGGCCGCGCGGCCGTCGACAGCACGCCCAGCAGGCTGGACTTTCCGGCGCCGTTGGGGCCGAGCAGCGCGGTGATACGGCCCTGCGGGGAGCTGATCGACACGCCGTGGACGGCGGTCACCTTTCCGTAGCGCACTACGAGGTCGGCCATGTCGAAGGCTGGTGTTTCGGACATGCTGATTTCCTTCACCGGCTCATGGCTCACGTCAGCCCCAAAGTGCGGTCCCAGGGCAGTGGTCCGTCGCCGACGGGCAGGAGCGAGAGGGCGACGCCCGCGGCGCCCTCGAGCATGCCCGCGGTGTTCACGGCGCGGTGGGGGACCGGCGAGTGGGCGGCGGCAGGGAAGCGCATGAGGTGACGGAACCCGAAGGGCGCCTCCTCATCGGCGCACGCCAGCACCTTGCCGGTCAGGCGTCGGCATCCGGCATGCAGTTCGGTGTCGTCGACGGCCTGCGCCACCCGGGCCACGATGCGCAGCAGGCCGGCGTAGCCGTGGCACACGGTGGCGCCTTCGATCGCCCACAGCGACTCGTCGCGGCGCAGCGCGGCACGCAGCGCGTCGACGGCGGCGGTGCGCCAGTCCGGCCGGTCCATGACCGTCCCGGCGCGGAACAGAGCGGCGGCGACGCCCGGGGTGCCGTAGCACCAGGCGGTACGGGTGAAGAGCTCGTGCGGGCGCCGCGGCGCCACCTCCTCGTCCCAGCCCGCCCGGGCGGGCCAGTACGGTCCCGCCTCGTCGCGCAGCGTCCAGCTCAGCAGCCAGTCGGCGATGCGGTGGATGGCGTCGCGCATGCCCGGCATCCCGTGTCCGGCCTCGTACGCCCTGCAGAGCACCGCGAGCGGTCCGGCGATGCCGTGCGCCATCCCGAGATTGAAGTCCCCGCGCGGGTAGGTCTCGCGGTCCCGTTCGCTGACGTGGAGTTCGGCCGGCACCCACCAGCCGGGGACCTCGTGGCCGTCGACCCGGATCGGTGCGGTGACATCGATGAGGTGGTGGAGAGACGCGGTGAGGGCCGACTCGACGGTGGGACCGGCCTCGTCCGCGTCGGCCACCGAGTCCAGGAGCAGGCGGGTCGTGCCCGACAGCCCGTTGATCAGGTCGTACGCGGCCCAGTCGACGCCGGTGCCACCGTCCTGGGCACGGGCGCGGAAGACGCGCAGCCGTTCGGTCTGGTCCTCGGCGACCCAGGTGGCCAGCCCCCGGCGCAGCGCACCGTAGTGCCCTTCGGGACCGGCGCACGTCTGGGCGGCGGCGAGCAGCGCGGCCGGGCCGGAGAACAGGCCCCGGCTGGGCGCGGAGTTCATGACACGCCCGGCGGCCGCGAGGTGGCGGTGGGCGACCGGTCGCCAGGCGTCGTCGGTGCGGGCCAGTTCCCCGAAGAGGAGGGCGGTGCCCGGAAGGCCGTTGGCGAGCGTCAGAGGGCCCCACATCACCGCGTCGTAGATGGGGTCGCGATTGTCGTCGCGGGAGGCAACGGCGGCGATGTACTCGGGGTCGGCGAGCCGCTCGGCGACCAGAGAGACGGCCTCTTCCGGACGGACAGCGGTGGAGTTCATGACTGGTGCCTCCGGCGGTTGAGGTGGTCCTGTACGGCGCCGCGGGCGATGCCGAGCACGGTCAGCTCGCGGGCACTGGAACCACCGAAGAGGCGGTTGCAGACCATGTGCAGCAGACTGCCGACGACCCGCCCCTCGGGTGTGTCTCCGGAATCCCGTACGCACGTGGCAAGTTGCCGTACGGCCTCGTCGCGCGGGCGTAGCGCGTCGAGGACGCGGGCGCCGGCCGGGTCCTCGACGAGGACGGGCCAGCCGCCGTAGGGGTCGACGAGGCGGCGCCACTGTGCGGGCCGGGCACGGAACGCCGCGGGCAGGTCGCGGCGCGCGCCGGTCATGGACAGCCAGGCCGCGGCGCCGTCGTCACCACAGTCCTCGGTGCCCCGTACGTTGCCGGGCGCCGGCGGTCCGAAGGCGCTGGCCAGCGCGGCGCAGGAGACAACGGCGAGGTCGTCGACGTCGTAGTCGTTGGCAGGGTCCTTGGCCACGCGCAGCAGTTCGATGACGGCTTCACTGTCGTACCGGAAGACGTCCTCGGCCAGCCGCTGGGCGGCGGGGCCGCCGTAGCGCTCGGTTTCCGGGTCGTACTGGGCGAGGGTGTGGCTGCGCAGCAACCCTTCGCGCTGCCACCGCTGGAGCAGCGCGCCGGCCGCGGGAGCGACCTTGCCCCACAGCTCCTTCGGGCTGTCGCCGTGCAGCCGCAGCCGCAGGTGGTGGCCGCCGTCGTCGGTGTAGCGGATGAAGAACCAGCCGTCCGCGCCCTTCTGCCCCGCCAGGTCGACCAGTTCGGGGATGTGGTCGCGCAGCAGGTCGTCCTGGGTGCGGGCGGAGCCGTGCAGTTTGAGGTAGAGCCACTCGCCGCCCAGGCCGTGGACGGTGCGTCCGGGCTGGCGGTGTCCGGCGTACGGGCGGCGGCGGGGCGTATCAGTCTCCCGGCGGGTCAGCGGGACAACCAGCTCGAAGGTGTGCCCGGCGAGCGGGCTGTCCAGCCAGTCCTCGTATTCGCCGGGGACTTCTTGGGCGATCAGGTCGGAGTGGCGCAGCACTTGGTCGAGCAGCAGCTCGCGGTGCCACGTGTTCCCGAGGTCGAGCAGCAGCCGCTGGTCGGCAGTGACGGCGAGTATCCGGGGCGGTACGTCCCAGGCGGCCCGCCAGTCGCCGATCGCGCGGTCCCAGTCGGCGACGCGGGCATCGTCACTCCTCGCTCGCAGCTCTTCGGCTCGCGCGCGAATCCCGTCCAACCGCCAGACGGCGGAGGCCAGTACGAAGTGTCCGTACCGCACCCGCGGCACGAAGGGAGAGTCGGCGAGCGGCCCCCAGTTCCACGGCTCCCACAGCCGCTGGCCCTCCAGCCCGATCTCCCACAGCAGCCGGACGGCGTTGGGTGCCTGGGCCGGTGCGCTGACCATGTTGCCGAGCACGGGCACGATTTCGCGGCCGGTGGGCAGGTGGACGGCGGTCAGCCGGTCCAGAGTGGCACCGACGCCGATGTCGCACAGGTGCAGTTCCTTGATACCGGCGACCTCGGGGACGCCGACGCTGATGCGGCTGCCGGTGGCCGGGGTGGTGTGCGCGAGGTTGGCGGCCCGGCCCGAGCGCGTCCTGAAGGCGAGATCGACGGGGACGGCGTCCTGGATGTGCACCGGGTTGTCACCGTGCAGTGCGGCGAACTCCGTCCGCCAGCCGGGATGCAGGTCGGCGAACCGGGCGAAGGTGGACCCGGCCCGGTGCGAGCCGGGCGAAGGTGAGAGGAAGACGTGGAATTCGCCGTCGTCCAGCGCCTCCACCGAGGGGGCGACGACCTGCACCGTCACCTCGCAGGAGTTGGGCAAGTCCGCGCGGTCGGCGCTGTCGTGGCACAGCTCGTCGAGGTCCGCGTCGCCGAGGACGACCTCGCGCCGTCCGGCGCGCTGGGCGGCGGCGGCCAGCCGGGCCATGGCACGGTCCCGGCGGGCAGTGCGGGGGTCATCGGGCGGGACGGGTGCTGCCTCGCTGTTGGGCCAGCCGTAGCCCGCCGGGGCGCCCAGTCCTGTCGACTCGTCGAGGAGTTCCAGGACCGGCACCAGCCGGTCGGCTCCGTACACATCGAGAAAACGACGGTGGTAGTCACGCAGGGCGAAGAGACCGAGCTTGGAGCGGGAGAGGCGCCACATGACACCGGTGGCTTCTTCGATCACGTCACGCACCGCGTACGGCAGGTGCAGCCGGGTGTCGAGGCGGGTGTCGATGTGCACCGGCGTGTCGTCGGGTTCCACCGACCGCGCCGCCTTCAGCAGCCGGCCCAGGTGTTCGCGGCCGTCGCCGACGGGTCGGGCGTCGTACGCCTGTCGTCGGTGCTCAACGGCCAGCAGAGCGTCGTGTATCCGGCAGGTGTCCTCGGACGGCTCGGTGACCGGGGCGAGCAGCTGCAGAACGTGGCGCAGCGGGTCGCTGCCGTCCAGTGGCGGGCGCAGCCCGGTGATGAGGATCTCCTGCCGTACCAGTTCCGCTAGCAGGCCGCGGACCCGCTCGGCAGGCGCGCCGGGGAAGGCCTCGGCGGTGCGCTGGACCAGTTCCTCGTACGGCAGTGGGGCCGCGGCCTCGGCCACGGCCCGTTCGACGACCGCTGTCCTGCGCACGGACACCGTGGAGCGGCCCTCGCCGCTCTCGCCGGGGGGCACGCCCTGGGTGGAGGGCGAGGTGAGGACCAGCCGGTCCCCGCGCGGAAGCAGGGCCTGGTGGGCCTGGACGGTGAGTTTGGACAGCACGGCCGGGTCGCGTTCGAGACGGTGGCCGATCCTGGTGAGCCACTGCATGTCGGCGTGGGTGCGGGTGCGGTGCGCTGTGCCGCGCTCGGCCTTGGCAGTGGAGTCGAACTGTCCGGTCGCCACGCCCGCAAACAAGCCGAAGGGGGTGGGCCGGGTCCGCATCCTGATGTCGTAGCGGAGCACGGCGAGCGCGGCCCGGCGCAGCTGCCCCGCCTTGATGCCGGCGGTGCCGCGCTCGGTGACGCGGTGGACCATGGCGCTGAGGCTGGGCGAGGCGAGGTCGAGTGCCTCGCTCAGGACGGGGTCGGCAGGGACCGAAGCGAGCAGTTCGGTGCAGGCGGCCAGGTCCTGGGGGCCTCCCGCGGCGGGGAGAGGCAGGCTGGAATCTCCCGGCGCTGACGGTGCCAGCGGTGCTCGGTACAGGAAGACGTCTTTCGCCTCGAACGGTGTCTCCTGCGACGGTTCCCTCACGGGTGTCCCCCTTCTCTTCCTTACCCCTGCGTTCCCGGGAGCAGCCCGTGGGGCCGGGCGCCCGCCCGGCCCCACGGATACGTGCCGTCAGCAGCAGTGGCTGCAGCCGGAGCCGCCACCGTCGCTGGTGCAGCCCGGGGTGCAGAACGAGATGCTTGTGATGGCCGGGCCGGCGACGGACTTCTCCACGCCGATCTCCAGGTCGAGGTCGAACAGGTTCGCGCCGTTCTGCGCCTGAGCGGGGGCCTTTAAGCCCATGTTGACTCCTCCGTAGAAACCGAATGTTTGTTCGTGAATCGCGATCCGTAATCACGCAATCACGGCTGTCCGCGACGGATCAATAGGTCCGAACTCGCTTGGCAGTTCTGGCAGTTCGGTGCCACGAGAGCCGCGGTGCGGCGGTTGCCCCGGCACCTACGGCCGAAAATCGAGGATCGTGCCGACGAAGAGTGAACCGAACAGCGCTTTCTTGATACGTACGTGGTGTGAGTTCGGACGAAGCTCTGCTTACCGCCGTCGCCCACGGCGACCAGACCGCCCTACGGGCCCTCTACGAGAGGCATGCTGCCGCCATGCTCCGCCTCATCCGCAGACTCACCTCGGACCAGGGCGTGTCCGAGGAGATCCTGCAGGAGACCTGGCTGGCCGTATGGCGCTCGGCTGAAGGATTCCGCGGCGAATCCTCCGTACGGGGCTGGCTCATGGGCGTGGCCCGACGGCAGGCCCACAACCAGCTCCGCAGATCCCGGCCGCAACTGGCGGACCTGGCCGAGGCTCAGGACGTGGCCGACCCGGCGCCGAGCGTCGAGGACCAGATCGTGGTGGAGTCCGAGCACACCGCGCTACGGGCAGCCGTGCGCGCCCTTCCTGAGCATCTGCGCGAGGTCCTCGCGCTGGTGCTGGTCGAGGAGATGGCCTACCCGGAAGTGGCCACCGCGCTCGCCATCCCGGTGGGTACCGTCAAAAGCCGGATGTCCCACGCGCGAAGGCGACTGGGTAGCATGCTCGCCGCCTCGCGGCTGGAAGGAACGGGACGACGATGAACGAACACTTCGCGGACGACGTCTTGGCGCGTCTGGCATGCCCCGGAACCGTCGCCCCGAGCCACCGGCGGCACTTGGACGGCTGTGCCGACTGCCGTACAAGGATGGCAGTCTGGCAGGGCATCAAGGGCGCGGCGCGCGCGGAGGCAGCGGAACAGACCGTCTCCGTGCCGTCCTTCGATGCCCTGCTGGGGCCCGCGCTGGCCGCTGCCGGTCCCTCCGGCGCAAGTCAGCCGCGCTCCACCGTTCCGGTCTCCGTCGATGAAGCGGATACCGACCCGGTCACGGGCACCGGGCGCGCCCCCGGTCTCGCCCGGCCCTGGCGGACGGCCTGGCAGCTGGCGCTGCGACAGGCCGTGCTGATGCCCAGGATGTGGGCGCCACTGAGCGCGGTCGGCTTCGTCGGCGCGGCTCTTCTGTCGTCGGCGCATGTACAGGAACGGCTCGGCGTGCGCCTGTTCGGTGCGGTGGCGGTGCTGCTGGTGCTGTTGGGAGCGCTGATCGTGGCCTCGCCGCGCCGAGACCCACGGCGTGAGCTGCTGTTCACCCTGCCGGTGCCGCCCGCGGCGGTGTTCCTGGCCAGGCTGACCGTGGTGCTCTGCGTCGACCTGGCGCTCGCGATGGCCTGTTCGGCGCTGGTGCAGGGACCCGGATGGTGGGCGGTGGTCGCAAGCTGGCTCGGCCAGTCGTTGCTGACCGCGTCGCTCGCGCTCGCCTTGGCCGTCCGGTTCGCTCCGGCGGTGGGCGCGGCGGCGGGGGGCGCGTTGTGGATCCTGGGCGTGGTGAGCGGGCCGGGCGGCGTGCTCACCACACCGATCGATGCGTTGTTGGACCCGCTGCTGTCGACGACGCCGTGGACCATGGCGCTGGCCGTGGTCCTGCTGGGATGGGCTGCCTCCACCATGAGGTCGTTCGGCGAGGCCACGCTGGCGTAGCGGGGCACGTGTGTGAACCACTACGGACTCGGCCGCTACGTACAGGGTGCACCGCCGCTCGCAGCCGTCCCCCCGTAGCACGCTGCGAGCGGCGGTGCCACCCCGCGCTCACCGAGAGGCAGGGGAACAACGGGAGGAGCTGCGACATGACCGCTGGGACGTGGTGGGCTCACGAAGTGCGCCGCTGCGGAAGACAGGCCTTCATACTGCCGGGTCTGGCGGTGCTCCTTGCATACGCGGCGGTGGCCGCGGGTCCTGGCGGCGGAACGGTCTTGGGACGTGCGCTGCTGAGCTGCGCGCTCCCCGCCGCCACGGCACTGGCCTGTGCGGCGGCGGTGGCACGGGAGCCGATGCTGGAACTTCATCTGTCGCTGCCCACCCCCTACCCGCGCACCGTCGCTCGCCGTCTGGCCTGGCCCGCCTCCGTCACCGCGGTCGCCGCCCCCGCCCTGGTGGGCCTGGTCGCGGCCACCGGCCACCCCCTCGCCCCCATGGCCGTACTGCTGGAGCTGGCCGGTCTGACCGTGCTGCTGAGCGGTGGTGCGGTGTGGGCGACGGTTCGGACCGGATCGGCCGCGTCCGCCACCGGACTGGTCGTCGCGGCCGTCCTGGCCAAGCTGCTGCTGATCGACCGGGTGGTGCCGGAAGGAGCAGGGCAGGCGCTTCCGGCTCTGCTGGCCGGCGTCTGGCTGACCGCGCTGGCGCTGCGTGCACTCGGCCCGGGCGGACGCTCCGGTGCCCGTCTCGGCCACGGCGCCGGTGCCCACTTCGGCCCTGGGGAGGCGTGATGACCGCCCTGCTGTGGACCCTGCGCTACGAGGCTTTGATGGCGGCCCGCCGCAAGGCCGTATGGGGTGCGGTGCTGCCCCTGGCCCTGCTCAGCCTGCTGCTGGCCGCGACCTCGCCCGTCGTCACCGGACACCACGACCCGGCCGCCCGGGCCGGCGCGGCCGCGGTGCTCGTCAACACCTTCTGCACGCTCGGCGTGGGCATCGCGCTCGCCGACCGGCTGCGCCGCGGCCTCGAAGCGCGCGGCATGACCGAGCTGCTGACCGCCACCCCCGCCGGACCGCTTCCCCGGACCGCCGGGACTCTGGGCGGCCCGCTGCTGACCGCTCTGGCGCCGGTCGCCGCCTCTTTCCTGCTGTACGCCGCGGTGGTCTCGGTGACCGGGGGCTCCATCGCGCCGTTCGGCTCGGCGGTGGTCTCGCTGGTGACGGCTGTGCTCCCGGCGGCGCTGCTGGTCACCGCGTTCGCCGGACTGCTCGGCGTATTGCTTCCGGTGGCCGCGGCGCGCGCCGTCACGGTCGCGGTGTGGCTGTGGGCCTGCCACTTCCCGCCGAACTTCTCGCCGCTGCCCACGGCGACCGGCACCGTCTTCTCGCCGCTCGGCGGCTATCCGCTGGTCGCCTGGGCGCGCGCACCCGAGGTGTGGGCGGCCAGGCAGGGCACCGGAGCGCTGCGTCCCGCGGTCAGTGACGCGACCGCGCTGCTGAACGTCGCCCTCGTCCTCGCGATGGCTGCGGCCTGCTACGCGCTCGGCCATCTCGTCGCCCGCATCAGACGACACGGAGCATCATGAACATCACCACTGAGCGACTGACGATGGTCCACCCCGGCGGCCGCCGCGCGCTGGACACCCTCGACCTCCACATCGAGAGCGGCACCGTCGGACTGCTGGGCGCCAACGGCGCGGGCAAGACAACCCTGTTGCGCATCCTCACCGGTGTGCTGCGGCCCACCTCCGGGCGGGTGCTCGTCGCCGGGCACGATCTGTCGACCGGCGCCGGACTCATCGCCGTCAAGCGCACCCTGGGCTATCTGCCGCAGGAGCTGTCCCTCTACCCCGACCTGACCACACGTGAGTTCCTCGACTACATCGGCGTACTCAAGGGCATCCACGACAAGCGCGAACGCCGCCGTCAGGTCGACGACCGGATCGCCGAGGTCGGCCTGGACGAGCGGGCCGGCGAGCGGCTGGCCGGGTTCTCCGGTGGCATGAAGCGCAGGGTCGGCATCGCGCAAGCGCTGATGGGCGCCCCGTCCGTCCTGATCGTGGACGAGCCCACCACCGGCCTCGACCCGCACGAACGGATGCGTTTTCGCGCGCTGCTCGCCGGACTCGGCCGCGGCCGCACCGTACTGCTGTCCACCCACATCCTCGACGACGTCGCCCAGACCTGCCCCGAAGTGGCGGTGCTCGCCTCCGGCCGGCTGGTCTTCCACGACGCCACCACCGCTCTGGTCAGCCAGGCCGCGGGCTGCACGTACATGTGCCAGGCCACCGGCCCCACCGGCGGGCCGCCGCCCGGCGCCGAGGTGGTGAGCGCCGTGACCACCGCCGGGGGGACTGAGTACCGCATCGTCACGACCACTCCGCCCGCCGGGGCCCGTCCGGTCGAGCCGTCGATCGAGGACGGTTACGCCGCCCTGCTCGGCGCCGACGGCGGGGCCCACCGCACCAGCACTCCGACAGTGAGGTAGCCGACAAGTGATCACGAATAGCCGGTGTTTTACCGTGGCCTCAGCCTTGACGGGGCTGGCGCTGCTGGCCCTGACCGCCTGCGGGGGCAACAGCCGCAGCGACCCCGACACCAAGGATCCCGTACCGCTGCCCAGCCCGACCGCTACCAAGCAGCAGATCAGCGAGAAGAATCTCGGCTACACCTGGCCGTTGACGGTCGACCACGGCACCGCCGAGTGTCGCAAGGGCGACCAAGCCGTCATCACCGTCCCGGACGGCACGACATACGCGCTCAACGACCGTGCCCGGCATGCCGGTTACAGCGACATCGATCCGGTGCGCGTATCCGGCGACAGCGGTGACAAGGTGAGCCTCGGCTCACTGCTCAGCAAGACCCTGAAGCTCTGCCGGGTCGGCAGATGACCGGACACTGGCGGGTCCTGCGCCGAACGCGAGTGTGATCCAGGGCATTGCGTCGCCCACTGACCACGGGACGAACAACACGGGGATCAACATTACGGGGGAACATCGCCTTGCATCAGCACGCTTCGACTACCACCGAGCTCCACGTCCTGGCCCACTCCGGACTCAAGGCACACTTCGACTCACCGCACGCCCCTCTCAGCACGCTCCGTTCCGGCCTGGACTGCATCGACTTCGTCGACGGCGGGGATCTGACCGCACCCGGCCGCGCGCTCGATCTGCCGGTGCTGTTACCGGTCACCAGCGAGTTCCAGGTCGAGGAACTGCGCGCCATACGGGTGCGGCATCCGTTGTCACTGCTCATCGCGGTCACAAGCGACATCTCGGGATACCGGACGTACTACGCGATCCGTTCCGGCGCGAACTTCGTGCTCAACCTCGCCATACCCGGCAAGAGCCAGATCGACATGCTCTACGCACAGCTCCGGGTGCACCGCATGACCAGTCCCGCCGAGACCACCACCACCTGGCTCCAGGCCATCCCGGCCGACCAGGGCGGTCGTCACCACGGTAACGACGACGGCGAGCCTGCGCCCCGTACCGACGTCGACCGCGAGGCCCACATCACCGGAGCACCGCTGAGACCGACCCTCCCCACGTACGACACGGAGTTGATGCGGCTGCTCTGCACGTCCACCACCGTGTCCGAGATTGCGCGGCGCTACTTCTGTTCCGAACGGTCCATGTACCGCCGTATCCGCAGGCTTTACGACGATCTGGGCGTCGGAAGCCGTGCCGAACTGATGTCGCTGCGCCGTGCTCGGCTTGAGCCGACCCGTTGACGGCACGCGCCTGCTGACACACCAAGGGCCGCCTGGACGTGCGCCTTTCGCGTATCCGGCCCTCTGATGGCCCCGTGACGCTCAGTCCCGGGGCCATCAACCGTCCCGCCGCCGGTCAGCGGATGCCCGCATCGGCGGTTTCCAGCAGCCGGAAGAATCCGGCCTCCACGTCCCCGTCGATGGCGAGCCCCGCCAGGGGGCCCTCGTACTGTGTGCGGCCGGCCGCCAGCACGTGCACCCGGTCGCAGACCTGAGCGACCTCTGCCAGCTGATGGCTGGCGATCAGCACCGCTACTCCCTCACCGGCCAGCGAACGGATGATCCCGCGCATCTCGCGGATGCCGACGGGGTCGAGGCCGTTGGTGGGCTCGTCAAGGACGATCAGCCGCGGCCTGGCCAGCAGTGCGACGGCGATCCCCAGTCGCCAGCGCATGCCGAGTGAGTACGCGCCGACCTTCCGGCCCCGCGCGTCGGTCATCTTGACCAGGCGCAGCGCCGGTTCGATCCACTCCTGGGGTACGCCGCGCAGCTTGGCGTGCACCTTCAGCGTCTCGTCGGCCGTCAGCGTCGGCCACAGCCCGGGGACTTCGATCAGGGCACCGACATCGGCCAGCGACTCCCGCCCGACGGGCCTGCCGAAAATCTGGATGCTGCCCGACGTCGGCCGTTGCAGGCCCAGCAAAGCCTTCATGAGCGTCGTCTTACCGGCGCCGTTCGGCCCGAGCAGGCCGTAGACCTCTCCCGCGCTGACCGTGAGGTCCACACCGTCCAGGGCTCGGTGCGAGCCGTAATGCTTGTGCAGCTGGCGGATCGTGAGTGCCGGCGCTGTGTACGCGCCCGATGTTCCCGGTGTCGCCGTGGTCATGGTCAGATCTCCTTACGGTTCATGTGCATACGGCCGATGAACAGCAGAACCGCGGTCAGCACGACGGAGAGGCCCACGGCGAGCGGGATGGCCGACATGTCGGTCACCGGGCTGTCCTTCGGCAGCGGCACTCCGTTGGGCCCGATTCCGGCCAGCGGTAGCACCACCCGCATCGGCCAGGCGAACGGAACGGCGTACCAGAAGACCTTGTCCGAAACGAGTGCCCCGGACAGCAGGCTCGCGACACCCACTCCGATGCTGGGGCCCATGCCCCACACCACCGCGACGAGCACAGCCAGCGCCGTCATGGACAGACCCACCAGCCAGGGCAGATAGACCGCCGCAACCACCGTCCCCATGGCTTCGGGGAAATGTCCGCTGATCACTGCGCCGAGGGAGAGCATCACCAGCAGCACGGTGGAGGAGACAAAGCCCAGGACCCCCAGTGCGGCCACCTTGCCGACGAAGTACCGCCCGCGCGGCACGCCGTACGACAGCAGCAGCCGCCAGGCGTCCTGGTCGGCGCGGACCGACAGCGCCGCCGCCAGGCCCGCGGTCATCGGTACCAGCACGCCCCAGAACTCCAGGGTCACATTGCGGAACACCTCGAAAGTCTGGCCCGCCTTCGCCTCGGAGGAGCCGAGAGCGCCGAGGAAGAGCGGAACGGTGATGATGACAGGGGCGAGGATGTGGTACCAGGGAACGAATCCCCGCTTGTTGCGGGCGAGTTCGGTGCCCACCACCGTCGCCAGCGAGGGGTTGTCGCGCTGCCCGACGGGGGGCGGGGCAGCCGTTTCGTACGCCATGTGTTCTCCTACCTGGCCACTTTCGGTTACCCCATGTACGTAGCGGTGGCCGGTGCTTCGGTTCACCGTCGGGAACGCCCACGGACCGGCTGGCAGCTGGCGGACACCTGACGGCCGACTGCCAATTCCCCTGCCAAAGGGAGCATGCCCGACACCGCGCCGGCGACCTCAAGAAGTGGGCACGCAACCGGCCCCGCGCTGCGGCCGGTACCACCGCTGATGGAGGGGCGCGAATGGTGCAGGCCATGGTGGAGCCGCTCCTGAGTCCGTCTGCACGGGCCGGAGCGAGCCGCCGCGGCACCGCTTACGCACGCCCGAGAAGCGATGGCCGACCCCGGCCGTCTGCGTCGATCACGGCCGGTGGCCGATCGGCCACCGGGTATCTGGCCACCCGGCCCGCCAGCTCCCCGCTCTGGCTCGCCCCAGGCAGGGGGCTCCCAAGTCAGCTAGGCCATGCCCGGCGGATCTTGAAACTCTTCGACAGCAAGCGCCGGGCCTGAGGCTATAGCTGCCTGGTAGCGCCAATCCAGGCCGCGGTCGACGCCCTGGAGTGAATCCCCGCAATTACCCGCAATTTCGTTGAGGACCGAACGGCGGCCTCCGTAGCGTCGAACGACACCGACGCCCAGCAACGGAGGCGGTGCCCATGAGCGCACCCACACCGGAAGGACGTGGCCTCCAGCACCCTGCCTTCGGCCGGCCCTCTCCGGCGCTGATCGCCCGCGCGCACCGCGGCTACGCCCGGTTCCTCGCCCAGGCCACCCCGGACGACCACACCCTCGATGCCGCAGCGCGGCGCCGGTGAGCGGCACCCACACCGGGCTCAACGACCCGCACGGCCTGATCGAAGCCGATCTCCCCCTCGACCGGGAGTTCCACAAGGGCCTGGTCAAAGCTGTGCTGGGATGGACCGGCAACCCCGGCCTGCCGCCCGCGGACCTCCACCAGATCGCCCTGCTGCTCACCGGCGCCGCCAGCACTGTCGCCGCCGACGTTCGCCGCGCCGCGGACCTGCTGCCCGAAGACCACGCCGCCCGCGCCCTTGCTGACATCGTCCTCGAGGAAGCCGACCGGCGCTTGTCCGTCCCGCTGGAGGGCACCGCGCGCTGCGCCCAGGGCCATGCCCGGCTCGTGCGCGCCCTGTACGAGCGCCTGGACCGCGTCACCAGCGTCGCACCCCAGACCGTCACGACCCCCTGAGACCACCGCGCACCCGGACGAGACCTGTCTGCCGGGTGCGCGGTGCACGGCACCACGCCCGGCCCAACCCGGGCCGGGCGAGCACCACTCGACACCGAGAGGGGCACCACCGTGAGTACCGCAACGACGACCGCAACGACCGAGCTGAGACGGTTCCTGACCATCACCGGCCGGCGCTTCGCCAACGGCCAGTCGGCACCCGAGATGTTCTCCCCGGCCGTGGACGCGGCCTGGCGCGAACTGCTCAGCACCCCGCAGTACGCGGCTCTCTGCCACGAGACCGCCGGCCGGCCGATCGGCCACGCCGCCACAGGCGGCCGCGGCCCGATCTCCTGGGTCACCGCCTACGAAGAGGCGTACGGACCACTGCCGGAGATCTGGTTCACCGACGCCGACGGGAACGTCGACCAGGACGCCATCGCCCACTACCGCGCCACCGGCACCGTGGTCGCCGAGTGGGACTGCGCCCCGATCGGCGGCGACGACGTCGCGCCCGACCGCCGGCCGGAGACCGCCCGCCGCACCACGCCGGCGCCCCGGCCCACCGCCGGGGCGCTGCGCCTCGTCGAGGCCAGCACCACCCGCCCGACGACTGTGGACATCGGCGACTACGCGCGGCAGATGACCGCCCACTGCCCCTACCTCGCCCCCTCCCTGCACGCGGGCCTGACCCGCTGGACGGTCTACCGCGCCGACGGCGGCGCCGAAGCCGTCCAGGCGGAGCTGTTCCACGCGGGCGTCCAGGCCGCGGAGTGGCTGCGGCCTTTGCTGAACCGGCCGCACGGCATCCTGCGGTGCGAGAACATCGTCCTGGTGGGCGAGGTGCCCGGCGCCCGGCACCGTGACCTGCTGGCCTGGCCGCACTGGGTGCTGAAGAACCTCTACGGCCCGGTCGGGGTGATGTTCGGCAAGTTCTACGCGGGCGAAGAGGAAGCCACCGCGGCCGGCCACCGGATCCCGGCCGCCCCGGCCTCGTTCCTCCCAGTGAGAGCGGCCGTCCGCCGCCGCGACCCACGCTTCCTGTGCGCGACCCCGTACCTGGCCGCCGCGCTCGCGGCAGCTGACGACGACGGCCGTGACGTGTTCGAGCACATCCCCACCGAGTGGAAGGAGATCCGCACATGGGCCCGACACCTGCTCCCCCCAGCGAAGCCGTCGCCCTCCTGACCGGACACACCGGCGAGCCCACCGCGATCCAGCTCCTGAGCGACCGGCGCGGCTCCCGGACCTGGAAAATCCAAGGCCCCAAGGGCACCGTCACGCTGAAGGCCAACAACCCCGACGACGAAGGTGCCCGTGACAAGGCCGCCGAGATGACCCAGGAGGACGACCACCTCCTGCGCCTCACCGCCGCCGGCGCGCTCAGCCCCGACTACCGGGTGAGCGCCGGGGCGTGGGAGGGCGGCCGGTGGCTGGCCGTCAACTGGATCGACGGCGCCCCCCTGTGGCGGGCCCTCGCCCTCGCCCGCAGCCCCGAAGGAAACCGCGCCGCGGTCCACCCCTGGCTCACGGGCATCGCCCGCACCTGGACGGAACGCCTCGCCTGCGGCCCCGCCACCGACCGCCGCGTTCCCTACCGGGGCGCCCTCACCCACACCACCGCGCCCGAGCTCGCCACCGCGATCCTCGCCACCCCCGCCGACACCCACATCCCCGTCCAGCCGGCCGCCGACATCTGGAGCCTGGGCGCCTCCCTGTTCTGGTGCTGGACCGCCCACCGCCCCGTCCCCTACGACGACACCACCGACCGGTTGGAGAAGCTGGCCGCCATCGCCAAGGGCACCACCACAGCGCTGCGCGACGTCCGGCCGTGGAAGTTCCCCGAGTTCGAGGACGCCCTCACCGCGTGCCTGACCCCCGACCCCGCCGCCCGCCCCACCGCGAAGGAGCTGACCACCGCATGGTGACTCTGCGCGCCCTGGGCCCCGACGACGCCACCGCCCTCACCCGCATCTACAGCGGCGCCTCCATCCGGCACACCACCGGCAAGCCCCTCACCCTCGACCAGGCCCACGAGAAGATCCGCACAGCCCTCGCCCGAGCCACCGAGACACCGCGCGCGCAGTGGAGCTGGGGCATCGTCGCCACCGGCGAGATGATCGGCCTGATCGCCCTGCGGCGACGCTCTTCGTCCATGGGCACCCTCAGCTACATCCTCCGTGAGGACACCTGGGGCAACGGCTACGCCACCGAAGCGGTCAAGCACGTCGTCGACTTCGCCTTCACCACCGCCGGCCTGGAGCGCCTGGAGGCCATGCACCACCCCGCCAACCCCGCCTCCGGCCGGGTCCTGGCCAAAGTCGGCTTCACCCGCACCGGCACATCCGACCGGCCCGCCGACGACGGCACCGCCGTGGCGTACCAGGTGTACGCATTGCCGTTGCCCCAAGCGCCGCTCTGTCGTTGAAGGGGTGTGTTCACGTCCCCCGCGAACACGGTGTGGCCCCGACCGGTGACGCTCCCGGCCGGGGCCGCACTGCTGAGGGATTCAACGGGGCAGCCGACCGGACGATCGGCGTTGCGACGTCGCGTCGGATCACGCGGGATGGTTCTGACGATCCTGGCGTTGGCCGGCACGTACAAGATCATGCAGTCCCAGTGAGTACCGGATGCGCTCGATGCCCGTATCGCTGATGCCTTCCAGGGTTCCCAGCTCCTGGCCGGTTGCCTTCCGCACCTGTCTGACGGTCCTGTAGCCGGCCTTCCACAGGGCATCGAGGGCTCGGTGGCCGATGCGGTCGTGGCCGAGACGGGCTGCCAGCTCTATGCCCGGCCGGTCGAGATGCAGGCGCTTGCAGGTCCCGCAGGGCCGCCCGGGACCTGTGACCGGCGCGCTCTTCTCCGCCTCGGCGAGGAGCGCGTGGAATTCATCCCGGTGAGCAGCGATCAGGCGCCGGACCGCTGTGATTTCTACTTCCCAGTAATCCATCGCTACCCCACAGCACCACGGCGCTCGGCTCACCACCCACGCTACGGCGCGGCCCACGTGTCCGCGATCGCTCACCGGTCCGCAGACCACCGGTCGAGCGGCAACGGACCCACCACGGAGAAGTTCCCGAGTCGGACAGCTCCCGAACGACTTGCAGGCGCGGGAGGCGGTGTCAGCACCTCCAGGCGCTGCGCGGCAGGAGCGACTTGAATGCGTGGAAGGTCACCGACAACTTGTGACCCGGCTTCACGACCTCCTTTCCACCGCCTGCGTAACCGGGCTTGTACCACAGGCACCATTCCTCGCTGGTGCGGTTCCACGCTGACCAGCCGCCCCGCGTGAGGCCCTGGCCGGCCACGTTCCGGCTGCCTTTGGTGTAGGACACCATCGGCCCTTCGAACTGCCCGCGCCCCCACAGGCAGAAGTGCTCCACATAGCAAGGCTCGGCTGCCTTCGGCGCCGGTGCAGCCGAGGCTGCCGGAGAGGCGGCCAGCACGAGCGAGGCAGCGGCAAGGGCGGCTTTGCGGAACCGAGGGAAAACGGGCACGAAGCCTCCAGGGACTCAGTTGCGATCCCCTCGCTGATCATCCCGGACGACCGAAGACGCGCCTATCGCCTCCAGGAGGCATGCCGTGCGCCCCGTGTTGACCTCACACCAGCGCCGCGTCCTGGCCGAAGCAGGCTTCATCCAACGGGGCCGCACCCATGGCTGTTGGAGTTGGCCACCTCGCTTACCCGGACGGGCTAGCCTCCTGTCGTCCCGTGCCGGAGTGGAGCGCGCGGGCAGGCCCCGGCCCCCCCGTGACGGGTGATCGGCCGCACGCGAGGCTGCCCGACGGTGCACTGGCCATGGTGAACAGCCACCGGCCGCGGGGCAGCGCTGACGTTCATGCGCATCGTCCAGGCCGGCAGCGGCATAGGTCGAGCAGCGGCTTGGCGGGTGGCCGCCCGCTCTCTTTGCTCGGCTTCGGCGATACGACGGTGCCGGGCGAGGTTCACCCGTGCGTGCGCTGCGCCGCAATTCGAACATGTGATGCAATCCGTGGGTGATGTCCACCTACGACTTCCCCGACGATCTTCTTCAGGCCCAGCGCGCCTGGTACACCGCCTACCGCCAGCTCGCCCAGGAGGAGAATCCCGCCCAGACCACCGTCCTGCGCCGCACCCTGCAGCGCCTGTCCGTACGGATCGCCACGCACCCGTACTGGTCGACCATCCCCGGCCGGGCGCCGGCCGCCCGGATGGCGCTCAAGCAGCAGACCTGGGAACCGGACCCCGCAGAGGCCCGGCGATGACCGCCTACCTCACCGAGAGCCAGCGCCGGATCGCTCGGGCCCTGCAGGAGCTGACCGACGACGCTGGCTACCCGCCCTCGATACGGGAGATCGCCGACGCGGTCGCCCTGTCCGCCTCGACGGTTGCCTACCACCTACAGGCCCTGGAACACCATGGGATCGTCACCCATGCCCCGCACCGCAGCCGCTCGTACCAGGTGCGGTGGTAGCCAGGCCCTGATGTCTACTCGGTCTTCGCGGAACCGGGGTCGCCGTGCGGCGGCATCTGACAGAACGGCGGCCGCCTCGCCGTGGGTTTTCGCGCCGCGCCTGAACGGGGCAAGCCTACCGGCCAACTGCCCTCTGCCGTACGAGACTCAGCTCGGCGAATTGGATGGATGTGTACGAGAAGGCGCGTCATGCTTGAGGGGATGGTGATGTGAGGGGGAGGCGTGGGACGCGATCAGGCAGAGCCCCTTGACGAGAGGCACCAGCGCTGGCTGGAGGCATTCGTGGTGAGAGCTCGCCGAGTTGAGGAACACTCGCTCGCTGCCGACTGGGACGCTCTCGTGGAGTTGACTCGCATGAAGATCAACGTACGCGTCCACAACGGCGAAGTCCGGATCCGGTATGAGCTTCCGCCTGAGGAAGTGGTCGAATCCGCAGCGGCGCGAATCAGGCCGATCCTTCTGACAACGGAAGACTGCTTCCACATGAAAGTGCTGTCAGCCTTGGGCTACATCTGCCGAGCAGCAGCACACGACGCGGAGTGGATCCGAGCTGCACGCGCTGAATGGCGGGCACGGGTAAGCCCCTCCACGCGGGAGGAATCCGGCTACTCGATCATGGTTTGCGACCCAGCCACAGGTGAAGAGCGTGACCTTGATGCTCACGGGCTGGCTATGGCCTGGATCTACGGAGACGTGGTGCATCACGATCCAGAACGCCGTCGGGAAGGCGATGCCTTCGGGCTGCTCGACCGGTTTCGCGCCGCTGTGCCGTTGGTCGCCTGGGCCATGGTCGGCACGATTGAGCTCCTGAACTACATCCGAGCCCTGAATGAGGCCGGTCTGCTGCAACTCCGACAGGAGGTCTTCGGCGAGCAGGTCGCCTTGAAGTCGACCGTGTGGGAAGAGCCCGCCGAGATGTACTACGCCCCCGTCGGTGCTGAAGCCCCCTCGCTTGCGAGCTCCCCAATGCCTGAGGGGTGGCTCCCTCTGAACAAGACAACCGACCTGTCGATCTTCCGCCACCGTTACGCGGGACAACTTCTGCACACGGAGCGTTCACCGTTCATGAAGCAACTCCTCTCACCTGAAGAAGTCGAAGCAGCTCGCTCGCCCAAGGGCGGCTACAGCAGGGCACAACTCGCCGCCTGGGGCGTCCCGTGGCCCCCGCCCAAGGGATGGAAGGACGAGCTGACCGAGGGCTGGAAGGCCGCACACCGGGACGGCGCGCCCCCGCCCCCGCTCCGCCCGGTCCCGGGCGACTTCGCACAGGAGTTCGACTTCGGCTGACCGACGACAGCGGGCCAGACCGGATCACCCTGCCGGCGCCGCTGTCCGTTCCCGGCTGCTCACTGGCTGAGGCGGATGCGCGGGCCCCTGCGGACCCGGGGCGCCCCGGCTGGGGATGCCGTCGGTCTCCTTCGGTTCCAGGGGAACCGAGGGGCCGAGCAGGCGGTCGGCCCGGAGCTCGACACGCTCAGCGGCTCCAAGTCCGCCCACGCCGGCAACTGCACGGCCCCGATCCGGATGCCGGAGTCGGGGCCGCACTGTGTCCGCGGGGGTTTCCGGGGTGTGCCGGGCCGCCCTGGATCAATTACCGGAAGGTCAGGGAAAAGACGAGCTTTATGAGTAGATTCGCAGCGTTGCCGACCGCACCCATGATGGTGCTCGTGTAGTCGACGGTATCGTCACATCCCACCTGGCCTTGCTGATTCGTCGAAGCCACCTGGCTGTCGCTGGCCTGCTCGAAACCGGACGATGAGTTGCAACTCGTGCCGTACATGTTGTAGGTGGCGTTCGCGTGAACACCTCCGAGGGTGTAGATGGCCGTGATCTTGTCGTTTTTGTCGCTGGCCCACGAGCCCGCGTCGCCGTCGGCGAAGGCGTAGGCACCCTCTGTGAAGCCGGTGAACCTGCGCAGCGTTACCGTGGCGACTATCTTGCCGGCCGGGAGGGTTGCCGTCCTGCACTGTTGGACCGGGAAGGATTCGATGGCAGAGTGCCCCTTGGTCACGGTGTCGTCGGCGGCGTTCTCCTTGATCTGGTAGTCGATGGTTGCCCTGGCCGCGTAACCTCCCCAGTTGCAGACGGTGATCTTGTTGCTGCCCAGATTGACCGCAGCTCCGTTCGTCAGGTTAGGCAGCGCTGCGCCGTCGGCAGTGGCGATGGACCACTGCTGCTTCGTGCTGCTGGCGTCGCAGGTGCTCACGCCCATCGGGGTCCCGCTGCTCACATCTCCTGCGGGAGTGATGCACGTGTTGTCCCCGACATGGCGGATCAGAAAGTAGTTCGCCCCGTCGCTCGCCGGCTGCAGAGCCCACGTTCCGGACGTCGGGCACGGCTGCTCGTTGAACAGGCCGTTGGACGGTTCCGCGAGACAAACAGCGCTCCCTTCATCAGTGAGCTTCAGGTTGAACGACCCGTCGGAGGTCGGGGAAAGGGTGAACTGCTGATCCGATGTGCCGGATCCAAGCTGGAGGGAGTTCGGCCCATTTTGGTGACACGGCGGAACTCCACTTCCATCTGGGACCCCGCCGTCAGACCATGGCTCTGCATGTTCAGGCCATTTGCACAGAATCGGCGCGATGTGCTGAAAGCTCAGGCCGCTGTTGTCCCTCGGGCTGAGGGAAACGTTGAGGTCACTCGTTCCGCTGTCCGCGTGAGCGACTGTGGGGGTGATCGTGGCTATAACGGCCAGAGTGGCGACAAGTGCGGCCAGTATTCTGGCTGCTGTACGCGCCGGAAGGCTGTGTTGACTGAGTGTGGGCATAATCCTTGCCTTTGCCTCACGGGATGAACGAAGGGGTAATGCGGAAATCATCTGAGGCGTTTCCGTCCCAGCCGCACCGTTCACGCACCATTCGAATCCCGGGCGAGGCGGACCCCACTGTGTTCGGGTCTCAGATGCATGGCGCTGCGGAGGTGCTGTCACGGCTGCTGCGCCGGTGAGCGCAAGGGACCGCGGAGGGTCTTTCCAGGATCTCCGGACGTCGACCGCAGGTCAGCAGGCAGAACGTAGCGCTGCGGCACTCATGCGCAACAGCGTAGGAATACCCGATGTGATACCCGATCTTCCCGCCCTTCCGGAGCCCCGCGAGGGTGCGGTGCTCACGCCGGTTGCGGCCGCGGCAAGCTTCGATCTTGGAGGCCGTGGTGCGGGCGGGGTTGAGGATGACGGCCGGTGGTCGCCTTCGCCCACCGGCCGCCAGCCGACCGGGCCGCCGGAGGGGCTGCACTCCGGGCGCCAGTCGGCCACGACCGTGGCTTCGGTGAGGGAGCCGACGACGGGCCGGGGCAGTGCCGGGCGCCCGGAGCGCAGCACGGGGCGAAGACCGGGGATCGGTAGTGTCCCGCCCGGCCGGACCGCCTGGCCTCCCGGCTTCGACAAAGAGCGGCACAAAAAGTGCAACGTCGTCGAGCGGGCAATCAACAAGCTCAAGGGCTTTTGAGCGGGTCCGGGTTGCACATCCCGCAGCTACGTCGGCGGGTCCCGCCTGTCTGCAACTCTTGCGCGGTCAGGAGGGCTGGGAGAGAGGGCCAGTCGAGATGCCGCGCCTCGTTCTCGCTCTCGCTCTTACGGGCTCGCCTGATCATGAAATCGAGTTGCGCCAGGCAACTCTCCACACTGGGCAGGCTCCTGCAGTCCCACCGATGGAGCCGGTTTGTGGTCAGTACATAGACGTGACCGTTCGCGACCTGGCCTTTGTGGCGAGCAATGTCCTCCGCGGCCCGAAGCCGCACAAACCTGATCCTCTGGCACAGCTCGCACTCTCCCGGCCCCGCCGGTGCGCGGCAGGAGCAGCTGCCGCACTCTCCGCACGCGATGCAGGCATGCTGCGGGAGAGCTGCCCCTGGAGCCTTCGGCATCACCGGAGAAGCGCTGATCTGCGCCTTGTCCCGTGCTGCCATGCAAGCTGAGAGTTCCATGGCGGATGCGGTGGCTACATACCCCCCGGCCATGCCGAGCTTCGCCTGTGCCCGCTTCACGGTCGAGCCGGGGAGGTCCTGTCCCTGGACTGCCTGCTGGATGAGCCACCGCGCCGCTGTCACTGCGTGCAGGGCACCTTCCACCCGCACACCTCCGGGCACCGCGCCCTCAAGGGCGGAAGGCATCCCGATAGCCCGCTGGTCGTGAGCTTCGAGGGTTCCTGAGTCGATAGAACCCGTCAGAATCCTCTCAACGACGCGCAGCATGTCAAGGACGGCTTGCCACTCACGCGATGAGGGCGGAGCTGGAGTTTGATCCATGTGTTCTCAACTTCCCACGGGCACCGTGGTCACGGAGATGACCGACTGGCAGCTGGACCGCTGAGCACTCTCCCAAGCGATCGGACACGGTGGAGCGCACAGCACGGTGGATTCCACCTGCACCGCACCGGAGTGGAGTCCGCCGTGGTGCGGTGCCGAAGGGGCCCGAGTACACCGGATGCACGCGGCGCGGATCGTGCAGGGGCGGCCGGCGCTGTTTGCTGGGCTTGCCCAGTAGACCTGGCCGTCCTCGACAGACCTGGACCGTCAACAGGCGGGCATCGAAGACAGCGTCATTGCACTGGATGACCGGAAGCTGATCGAGTGGCAGGGCGGCGGGCCGGACGTCTGGGACTGACCCCTGCGTGAGAGGCGGCCCGGCTCTACCGAGACCCAGCCCGGCGAGCGTCGCGCTCGTTGCAGAGGAGAGCCCAGGAGGCAACTTCCCAATCTCGATGTCAAGCCGGGGGCTGAGACTGGCTGGCCTGCATGTTCAGGAGTCGCCTGTGCGCTGTAGCCGCCAGTCGACAGGCATCCGGGATTATCTCAGGTGCAGATTGACCGTCAGGCATGTTCGGCATGTGGTTCCAGGAGCCCGTGCCTGACAGATATCAGCGGGTAGTTCAGGCACGTACGGCACGTTTGTGACGCGGGTGCTGCCGACCCCCACCCTGAACGAACCGCCAAATCGAGCGAAACGCTCGCTTGTTCAGGGTCCGGTGGCGCACCGTAGTCCTGCACGCGTATCCGTAACGGCGGGTGCGGGATCAGGCCGGTCGGATACCGCGGAGTGCGGCCCGGAGTCGGCGGCCGTCTTCCGTGTCGGGGATCTTGACTCGGGCGGGATCCATGGAGGCGAGCCGGGCGAGCGGCGCCTTCCGGCTGTGGCCGCGCAGGTGCGCGACGTGCAGGCGGTACAACGCCTTGTGCAGCGTCCCGGAGATCCCGGGAGCGTACGCGTTGACGAAAGGGGTCAATGCCGCCATCAGCTCCGCTGCCGGATCGGCCGTTCGCCCGGCGGCCCGGCGCCGGTAAGCCCTTTGCCGGCACCGCGCATCGCAGTACGCAGAATCCGCACGTCCAGCCGTAACGGGGCGGCTGCAGCTACCGCACGCCCGGCCCGACCCCTTGCCGCCGTTACGGATGCGCGTGCAGGACGTCGCGCACGCCCGCGAACAGGTGACTCGCTTCAAGAGCCGCTCCGCCCGTCGGACAACCACCAGCCCGCACCCGGCGCACGGTGTTGGCGGCAGCACCTCGCCGCGGCCGACCAGCTCAACCCACCGCGCGGTAGCGGTCTCCCGCGCGGCTGCCGGCCGGGACAACCCCGTTTGCGGATCCGTCGCCCCGCGGCGATAACACGGCTCGCAGATCGTCATCCAGCACGCCGTCCACGTACGCCTCCGCGGCGCCCGGGTCCAGCCGACGACCAGGTACGCCGCTCCGGTCATGCCTCCGCCGCACATCAGACACGTCTTACGACCTCGGGGGAAATTGAGTCGGGACGTGTTGGCCTGGCGGTTCGGCTGGTGTGTGATCAGCAGGCCCGGTCACGCACGAGGACGAGCTCGGTGCTCGTCCGGCGCCGGGTGGGCCGCTGCGCGGAGCGGTCGGAGACGAGGGCGGCGATGGCCAGGTGGGTTTCCGCGTAGGTCTCGCGGCGTCCGGTGAAGCGCCGCAAGGGTGCCCATTGCCGCAGCTCGGCGTTAGTGTGCTCGACGCAGATCTGGGCCGAGGATTGGCGCCGCCGCGCCTCGTTCCAGGCCCACTTGTCGCCGTCGCACGCGTCGTCCTTCGGCTTCTGCGGCGGAGCGGTGACCTGGTCTGGGAACTCCTTGGCCAGCCCGGCGTACCCGGCGTCGACCTGCGATTTCACCGGCGGGTGGAGGCGGAATTGCTCGGCGATGCCCTCGGTGCGCACGGCGGTCTGGTCGTGCATCCGGCCGGGTCGTACGACCCCGGAGAGCAGCATCCGGCCCTGACCGTCGCTGATCGTGGTGGTCTTGATGGTGTTCTGTCGGCGCTTACCCGAGATGAAGGCCCGGCGTCCGGGCCGACCCGCCTGCGGGCGCCGGACCTGGGTCTCGGCTCCGTCGAGGCGCAGTTCGACACCTTTGGACTCGGCGTAGGCGAAGACGTCCTCCAGCGTTCGCAGGCGCAGCCCGGGCCGGTCGGGCACCGCGAAGCCGCGGGCCGCCAGCAAGGGCCGGACCTGCCGGATCGCCATCGAAACGGCCGAGCGGTCGACGTCGTACAGCTCGGCCAGGACCTCGTGCGGTAGCTGATGACGCAGATGCACCAAGGCGAGCAGCAGCCGATCGTAGAAGACCAGCTTCGGCTTGCGCCCCGCGCCGGCTGCCCGCTTGCGCACACCGCCACGGGCCTCCCGCAGCGCGGACTGCCGTGCCGCCTCCCATGGGGCGGCGAGATCGGCGAACAACTCGCCGAGGTGTGCGCGGGAGACACCGGACAGGGCAGGATGGGTACAGGCCGCGCGGGCCCAGGTCAGCTTCACAACTCACCCAACCCGCGCGGCCCTTCTCACGTCACGGCCGACCGGCCCACCGGCGCTTCCCCCGGTTCGCAAGCCAGGGGGTAGTCGTAGCGGACGAACCCCTTGAAACTCGCCACCTTGTCGTACAGTGCGCGGGCGGCGGTGTTGTCCTCCCGAGTGGTCCAGTACAAGCGGGATGCCCCCCGCAACCGCGCTGCATCGGCCACCTTCTCGATCAGCATCCGCGCTGCGCCTCGGCCGCGCGCCGCCTCGTCGACAAAGAGGTCCTGGAGGTAGCAGCTGTCTTCCATCCAGAACGTCGGGTGGAACAGGTAGTGCGCGATGCCGACCAGCGTCCCGTTCGACCAGGCGCCGATACCGTGGAACTCGGTGGCGAGCAGTAGCCGCTGCCAAGTCTCCTCGTAGCCCTCGTCCCGCACCGCGGTGCGGTAGAACGCTTTGTAGCCGCGCGCCAAGGCTTCCCAGGCGGCGCGATCCTCCTCGCGCAACGGACCAGTGTTGATCACGGCTGCCCCTCCTCACCCGCGAGCCTCAGATGATCTGCCGATCTGCCGGACTCTGGCTGAGAGGCGCCCGGGCGGGCCATCGCGTTGCCCGTGCGCCTGCGCGGCGCCACCAGCAGGCTGAGCACGTCGCACGGACGCGCCGCGACCGGGTGAGCACCGGCACGGACACCGGCGCGTGCACCCCACCTGGCGTGCACGCCCAGCGATCCCGCGGCCTTGGCACAACCGAGGTCCACTTCGGCATCACCCACATATGCGGTTGCCTCGGCCGGAACTCCGAGCTGCCGCACCGCCAGTAGCAGCCCGTCCGGCGCCGGCTTGGGACGCTCAACCTCGTCGCCCGCGACGACCACGCCAAACCGCGCGTCGATGCCGGCGGCAGCGAGCATGATCAGAGCCACTCGCCGGGTGGCCGCCGTGAACACGCCCAACCGCCGGCCATCATCAGCGAGTTCGTCGAGCAGGGCCGGAATGCCAGGGAATGGCCGCAGCTCGGTGACGGCCGGATCCAGGTGGGCGTGGAAGCACTCGACCTCGGCAGGGCCGCAGGCGCGGCCGAGAAAGTGAGCCAGAACAAGATCTGTGTGGCCGACATGCCAGCTGGCGACCACCTCTTCCGGCGAGACCGGCGGACCGCCGAGCGAGCGAATCGCGTCGGCGTAGGCCCGGGACACCGTGGGGACGCTGTCCAGAAGCGTCCCATCCATATCGAAGACGACTGCACGCATGGCTCACGATCTTGGCCACTCTGCCCGTTCGACGCCAGGGGCACTGCCCAAACACTGGCTACATTCAGCGAGTGCTGTATCGCGGCAGGCCAGCAAGTCCGGACCCCATTTCCCCCCGGGGTCGTTAGAACTCGCACGTATATCCATAACGAGATCAACGACCCGCACTCCTAGCCGTAACGGGTCACTGGCACTTGATCACCCCGCTTCGGACCAACTTGCCTAACGTGCCTGAAGACCGGATAGAGCTCGTGAGCTGTACGGATGACATGCACACCCTTGATAACAAGCGGCAACCTGTTCTGACCGGCTGCGATCAGGACGCGGGGTTCTCGCCCGGCGGGATGAAGGCGTCGGCGCCATCGGCATCCTCGACATGCCCCTGAGCATCGACGGTGATGGCCGTCGCCCGTCCCTGCGACGTGATGAGCCAGGCCAGCACCTGTTCCGTCAGTGGCGTCCCCCCTGGGCCCTCGTCCTTCCAGTGCACCTGCCACCCTCCACCAGGCACCGCAGCTATGACCTGCTCGGCTCGCTCCAGGTGGGAGAAGCCCTCGTAGTCCGTCACAGGACGCAGGGCGCCACGCTTGGGATCGACGACCAGGGCCGCCCCGGTCGCCTGGTCCCAGCCCTCCACACGCGCCATGCGGCCGATCTCGGTGTCGGTGCCGCTGAAGATCGCGGTCCAGCCGGTCTGATTGAAATAGCGAAGAGACACCGCCCCATCATCTCGAACAACGATGCCCACCTTCGCAGGGCTTCTTGCTCTGCGCATCGACGAGTACGTCGGCACCAGGGCGCCCCAACTTCGGGGATCAGGCACGTGGTCGCCCGGGACAACCGGACCGGCAGCGTTCGCAGTTACGCCTATGACCTGCTGCGCTGGTGGCGGTGGCTGCGGGCGGTCGATGCCGAGTGGCACCGCGCGACCACGTCCACCTGCCCCGTGTGCTGAAGGGTCGTGGCTGAGCTGCCTGATGTGGTCGCTCAGCTGCCGCTACTGCTCGTCTCGGCTGAGGACCTCGCTTGCGAAACCGATGAAAGCTGACCCCGCACGCTGCATGCGCTCAATCGAGTCCCGCACCAGCGTCTTTGCCTCGTCCAGTTCTGCAGCGTCAGGCTGAACAATCCCCAGGAGGTCTCGAAGCGCCGTCAGAGCCCGCAACGCAGCGAACGCGGACGACTGGATGTCAGACGCCCGACGAAGCGCGCCGACAGGCCCTTCCAGCCCTACGGTCAAGGCGGCGAACTTGAGCTTTCCCAACAGCTCCGGCGCCTGACCGAGAATCCGATCTGCCGCTTCAAGATCGGGCGGCGTCTGTCGCAAGGCGTGACGCAGTCCCAGCGCAAGATCCTCGGTGGCTGAGTCGGCCGTCATCAGAGCGACATAGACATCCCGGCGAACCTGCCGCAACCACTGATTCTGCTGAGCCTGGGCCTGAATCCGAGCCTGCCCCCTGGTCGCCCACGCTGTCAGCGCCCCGGCCACCGTGGTGCCGACCACGCCGACAACTGCTCCTGCTACTGCAGCTACCCCCGCATCCACGCATCACATTCTGCCCACTCCAAGGCGACCTTCGTGAGGACTGCGATCACTTCCCTGGTCCGGAAAAGCTCCGTGGCGGTTGCGGAAACAGTCGCACGCCGCGCTTGGGCCGCGTGGGGCGGTGAGGCCGGGATCGAGGTCGAGCACCACCACATCGACCACCCGGTCCTGCCCGCCTCCGGCTGACTTGCCGCGCCTGCTCTTGGTGTTCGGCAGGAAGTGGGCCTGACGCCGTTGCCCGCTCTGGGACACTGAGGGTCACCATCTCAGCGGCGAGGAGCGGGCATAGGGCGGCGAAGACGGATCCGGTGATGTTGGCGCGTCAGGCCCGGGACCTGATCGAAGAGTTCAACCGTGTGGTGCTGGACGACGCGAAGGACATGTCGGCGCCGCCCGCTCTGCCGGACGCCACCCAGGCGCTGAAGTCGTTGGTCGACCGGTTCCCGCAGGCGTTCGAGCAGACCGCCGATGTCCTGGAGATGCTGGCCGCCAGCGACAAGATCACGATGGAGCAGGGCCGCGACCCGAAGACCGAGGTGGCCACGACTGCCGCGGAGCTTCGGGCCGTCGCGGCCGACGGCGAGCAGCTGGCCAAGAGCCTCGCCAACCCCGCCTCGGCCCTGTTCCTCATGGGCGGTCGCTGACCATGCCCGACCTGCCCTCGCCTGATGAGATCGAAGCCGCGCGCACGCCCGCCGGCGGCTGGAAGCGTGACCAGCTCGCCGCCTGGGGCGTCCCGTGGCCCCCGCCCAAGGGATGGAAGGACGAGCTGACCGAGCGCTGGAAGGCCGCCCGCCAGGACGGCGCACCCCCGCCTCGGGCCAGCCCGGCCGACTTCGCCCAGGAGACGCTCGACTTCGGCTGACCGAGGCACGCCGGCCTACACGACGGCGAGAAGTTCACCGAGTTGCTCCAGGCGCGGGCGGAGGCCGTCAGACAGACCGTTGCCCCAGCCTCTCCGTCTCCGCGCACGCCTTGTGTGACGGAACACCGTCCTCGTCACGCAGGTTCGTGGCGCGCGAACAGTATCGGCACGGCCGTGGCTCTGAAGACCAGTGCTCACTCAACCGCCAGTCCAGCAGACGCTCCGTCGCCGTCACGCGGTCACCAGGCCCCGGCTGCTGGGGGACTGCAGGCTTCACAGCAGGGGGCGGAGGGCAAGGGGCAGCCTGCTGAGCAGGTACGGAAGGCAGTGACGGCCACGCCCCGACCGGCCGGGCCGGCGAAGACGGCGGGATGGGGATCGACGGCGGTGTCACGGTGGGCCCGACAACTGATGCCCCAGAGGGTCCTGCTGCCCGACACCCTGGAGACCGTCATTGACGCTGCCAGCACCCTGGATGACACCATCCAGCAGATCCTGCGCGACAGCGGCCTGGACAGGGTGTTCCCGATCGACCGCTGACGCGAGGTGTCAGCCGCTCACCGGATTCGGGGCCCCGCCCACGAGATCCGGTGAGCGCCTCCACGCGCCGGCCGCGGATACGGCTCTACCGTCGGCTCAGAGTCCGGGTGTGGGGTTCTGATCGACCCCCACACCTGGCCTCGCGTGCTCAGCCGTCCAAGGCCCTTTCCTGCACCGTCAAGCCGCCGCCCAGTCGAGTCCCAGGTCCGCCAGCTGCTGGAGCGCGTCCGCGGTGAGCTTGTCGCGCCTCGACTTGGTGTTCGAGAGAAATACGCCCAGCCTCACAGACACCGGCTCTGCCCTGCCTCCACCGTGATCTCCTCTGTGTGGGCCCGCGGGACCTTCGTGTGCCCTTCGCGGGCCTTGTACTGGGCCAGGGCTGCGATGCCCGCTCAAGGACGCCGTGACCCCCTTGCGGGCCTTCGCCTCCTTCACCGGTGTCTCCTTCTCGGCGGCGGGCAGCGGCTCGACGCCGAGCTCGGCCAGGCGTGCGCGCTGCTCCTCGCCCAGCTGCTCCCACCCTGTGCGTTGGGCATGCAGCCAGGCTCCGATGTCCTGGCCGCCGACGGTGACGCCGGGCAGGATCTCCGCGAGGGTGGCCCCGTCGGCCAGCACCGCGGCGAGCGCCGCATACCGGCGTTGCCAGTCGGTGAGCCAGGTCGGGTTCCAGTACGGGGCGATCCGCACCAGCGCCTGGCGGCCTTTGATCAGCGTGTGCCCCCGGCGCCCCGGGGCGGATCACTCGGGCGGGCCGCCTTCGTCGTGGGCCCCGCGCCGAACGTTAGTGATCATTTAGTGATCCATTAGCGGGGCCGGGCAGCATGGTGATCGTCCACGGAAACACTTCGGAAGAGCGAAAATATGCGCAAGAAGCTCAGCAAGGCAGCTGTCGTCCTGGCCGGTATAGCGGCGGCCACCACGATCAGCATGGGGGCGGCGCAAGCAGCGGATGAATACCGTGGCTTCCCCACCCAGAAGGCGTGCATGGACAAGGGGGCAGCGCTGACGGACAACGGTCACAAGGCCGGCTACATGTGCACCGAGCAGAGCGATGGCTGGCTGCTCGAGGTGGGCAACGACTGAAAACGGCTCGTGATGAGTGCTCCTGCGCTGTTCTGGGAGCCCATCGGGCCCGAATGTTCCGCATCGCATTGCGGCGGGCTCTGAAGCGACACGAACATGTTCCCCGGGCCTCCGCGGCGGCCCGGGGAACATGTTTTCGTCAGCCACTGCATGCCGGGCACCAAGACCCAGGTGGCGACACACCACGTGCGCAGCGTCCGGACGATCAGAGTGCGCACCGCCCGCAGGAGCCGGGCCCCGACCAGGGCCCCGGAGCGCCAGCTCGCCGAGACCGACGGCCAGAACGCGGCCGCCGGCGCCCCGTACGAGCAGGCGCGCCCCGCGATCGTCGCCTGGACCCAGAGCAGCGCGGCCGACCGCGGCACGAAAGAGCTGACACTGGACGACCTCAAGGTCTCCCGGTACGCCGGGCCAGCGGCGCGCTCCGTCTCGCGGGACGCAGGACGAAGCCCCCGGAGCACCTGTCGGGACGCGGCCGACGCGCACCCGTCGCCCATCAGGAGGTCGCGCCGTCGCGCCGGGTGGACCCGGGTATCGCGGAGGCGGTGGAGCGGCAGAACCGTGCGATGCGGGAACTCAGCCGTCACGCATTCCCGGAGACCGACGTCGTCGTGCCGGACGATGCGCCGACTCCGTTCGATGCCGCCCGGTCCGAGCGGCGCCGCCAGGCTGCGGTGTCCCGCGCGGCCGCGCTGCGCCGGGCCCGGCAAGAGCGGGCGGCCCGGGGGCGGGGACGGCGATGAGCGTCCCGAAGCCGGCTGGACTACGGACCACGGCCTGAGCCAACTGAGGGAGCGAAAGCGGGGTCGGCCTCCACGGCCTGGTCCGCGGCCGCGGACCGGTGGTGGGCGAGCAGCTGGGCGCTGGAGGCGGCGCGCCCGCGCTGGGCGGTGGCGGTGGTGTCGGCGATGCGCAGCAGGTAGCTGGCGACATCGCGGACACCGGCGAACCACCCGTCCTCGAACCGCGGATCGGACCCGTGCGGGGCGCTGCTCTCGGAGATCCAGGTGTGGGCGCCGGCCACTTCGGTAACCGTCGACAGCAGACTCCGCACCGTCAGGCCATACCTGTCCGCGATCCGCCCCAGGAACGACAGCGTCATCTCACCCTGCAGGGGAGCCACCCGAAAGCCACCCGCGGCCAGCAACAGCTCTCCGCCCATCCCGTCGCTCGTGACAACTATCGTGCTTCGGCTCAGACGAGCAGGTGCCGGGCCCGCTGCCGGCGTCAGGTCAGTAGTCGAGGTCGAGGTAGTCGATGTCGTTGAGGGTGACGTCGGAGAGTCCTGCGGCGCGGCCTCCGCCGTCTTGGAAGTAGATCTCTTTGAATCCCTCGGCAACGATCCCACGCATCTCCTGGTCGCTGGCGCCTGTGTCGCGGGCGTCGAACAGGCGTTGTGCGTAGGCCGGAGGGAGATGCACGGTCAGGCGGCGGAATCTTCCGTCGTCGGTTGTACCGACCGGTGCCGTGTACCCGAACCGGGCCCTCGTCTCCACGGTGATCCCGGTCGCGGTGGCAGCTTGCCGCTGCCGGCGCCTGCGGACCTGTGGCTGCCACCGCTGCCGTACCCCGTCGTCGATCTTCGCGGCGACGTCAGCGCGGGCGTGCTTACGCGCGCCGCGGCGGTAGCGGTTGACGGAGTCGGCGGTGACACCGATCTCCTGCGCGACGGCCTTCGCGCTGCCCAACTGTCGGATCAGATAACTGATCTGTCCTTTCAGCGTCTTGGGCGGCTGGCGGGTGAAGCTCTCCTGGTCGGCCCGCTCGATGGCGTCCTCGATCTTCCCCATCGGTTACTCCCCTTCGTCCAGGACGGCGTCGCCGCCCTTGATGTGGCGGGCCGGGTTGAGGTCCTTCTCCATCAGGTCGACCGCCCACAGCATCGACTGGACGCCCTCCAGCTTCGCCAGGCCGGGCGTGGGCCCGAGGCGGAACCCGCCGGGCTGCGGCTTGCCGCTGGCGGCGTACGGCAGGAAGTCCAGCGGGCTCTCTCCCGGCGAGGGATAGACGACGCAGTCGGACAGCACGGCGAGCGGGAACAGGCCCGTCATCCGGGACATGTTCAGCAGCTTGCGGTGCATGTTGACCCGGGCCTTGCTGATGACGGCGGCCCGGATGTCGGGCCGCCAGGTCGGCCGCTCCAGGGCCGGCCACCGCTCCCCCTCCTTGTAGTGCCTGCCCTGCGGGCGCTCCCTGAGCTTGCCGACACCGCCCTTGACCGTGGCCTTGATGGCCGAGAGGACGGCGGCCAAGGCTGGGTCGGCCTGCTTGTGCTGTTCCATCGCGGCGAGGAAGGCGCGGTCGTCCAGGTCCCGGGTGACGCCGAGGTCAGCGAGGGTGTCGACGTACGCCGTCTTGAGCCGGTCGTGCCACGGGTCGAGGTAGGCGCCGGTCTCGCGGCGCAGGTACGCCTCGATCGGGTGCACGTCGTAGCCGAGCTCCTGGGCGTAGGCGACGGTGTGCGTCTGGTACCAGGCCGGGCCCGTCGGCCGGCTGCCGTCCGGGGTGAACGGCGAGGGCAGGCGCGGGTCCAGCTCGATGTGGCTCAGGTCAACCAGCCAGCTCCCGGGGATCTTCGGGTTGAACTTCGGTGCGTGGAAGTGGTCCGGGGCGGACAGGCCGACGACCAGGCGGGCCGCGGCGGCGAGGAAGGCGGTGTTGAGGTCCAGGCCGACCGCGAAGGGCAGCATGCACTCCTCATCGGTGAGCGTGTCCACCGGCCGCACCCACTGGTACGCCTCTTCGTTGAGGAAGCCGCCGGTCCAGCCAGACTGCACGACGACCGGGTGCTCCGGGGTGGCCTCCGGCGGCGCGGGGTCCATCGGCTCCGTGCCCAGCGAGCCAGGGTTGTGGCCGGAAACCCAGTTCCCGGTCTCCGGGTCCTGCACGGCCTTCGTGGGCGGGCGCAGCGCCGTCATCAGCTCCAGGCCGGAGACAGCGGTGGAGCCGCGCGGGGTGATGACCCGCTGGGCGTAGACACCGAGGACGCGGGCGATGTCGGCCGGCGCCATGTCCGCGACGCCGGGCCAGGACCGCTCATCGAGGGCGTCCCACGACAGGATCGCGAGCTGCACGCACTGCCGCTCGCGCCCCTGGGCCTTGCGGTAGATGCGCGCCCACGGGCCGAAACCCCGCTGGGTGAGCTGCCACTTCGCCTTCGCCACCTGCTTGACGACCGGGTGGTCCTCGGGCAGGCGCAGGGAACGGCGCTGCTCGTGGCCTTCCAAGCGCTCCGGCAGCCCCAGCTTCACCGCGGCCGCGGCCGTGAGCACGATCAGCGGGTCGGAGTTCTTGCCGTAGCGGTTGAGCTTCGCGGCACCGAGGCCGGACTCCTTGAGGGTCCACTCGACCAGCTCCGGCACCGTCGTGACCGGGCAGTCGAGCACGATGCCGTCCACGCCGTACGCAGAGCCGTCGCCGTCCAGGACGGCGAGCGGCCCGTGCGGGAAGCGCGGGTCGACGGCGGGCTTCGCCGCCTTCTTCGCTGCCGGGCGCCGCGACGTGGCCGGCAGCGCGGCCGGACGGGTAGGGCGCTCGGGCGCGGTCGGAGCCTGAATTGGTGCGGCGGCAGTCGCCTCCGACTCGGAGGCGGCCGGTCCGGTGAACGTCTCGGGCGCCTCCGGCTCCTGTGCGGTGGCCGGGGCCTGGGAGGCAGGGGCGCTGTGCGGGTACTTCGCCGCCCACCCCTTCAGCAGCCGCTGGTACGCCTCCAGGCGCGGCGACTTCGGCTCGCTCCGGCCGTTCTCCCAGTTCTTCACTGACTGGGTCGTCGTCTTCAACGCGGTCGAGAGGCGGGCCTGTGTGATGCCGGCGGCCTTACGTAGTCGGGCACGCTCTGCCGGAGGCGGGAGGCGCGGCTCCTCGTTCAACAGAGCGTCGACGGACGCGAACAGCTCTTCCTCAGAGGCCATTTCCCTGTACCTTCACGTCAAGACCCAATACCGATTAGCCAAAAACTTATCCCACTTCTTAACCTTCCCGCGCCCATTCCAATCCCAGCGCGGCGAGCGCGGCGAGTTTGTCGACGGTGAGCTTCGCGCGGCGCCCCTTCTCTTGTACTGCGCCAGGGCCGCAACGCCCCGCTCAAAGGCGCTCAGGGCCACCGTGGGCCCCTTCCCGGGCGCCTCCGGCTCCGGTGCGGGCAGCGGCCGGACGCCGAGCCGCTCCAGGCGCTCGCGCTGCCCGTCCATCAGCCCCCGCCAAACGTCGTGCTGACGCTGCTTCGCCAGCCACCGGCCGACGTCCATCCCGTGCACCGTGACCCCGGGCTCCACGTAGGCCAGGGCACTCTGGCTCTCCTCAGACACCATCTCCCGCACCGCCGCGTAACGCCGCTGCCACTCCGCCGACCACTCCACGTTCCAGTCCTCGTCGATCGCCCGCAGCGCCGCCTCCCACTCCGGACGACCCTCCAGCGCACCAGGCCGCCGCAAATTGGACAAACAACTCCCCACCTGCCGGTCCAACGCGGTCGCGGACCTCGGAGCACACAACGTCCAGTGCTCCTCGAAGTACACCCGCGCCGCCGCCAAGTTCTCCTGGAACCGCTCATCCGCCACCGACCACACCATGCCGAGCCGCTCCAGCCGCTGCGCGCGCTGCCCGCTCATCTCCCCCGCCCCGTACGCCCGCCGCTGCTCCGCCACCCACTGCCCAAGGGGTGTCGCTCCCTCCCGGTGTCCGTACGGCACCCTCGCGTTCCCGACCCGCTCGACGTACTCCTTGAGCTTCGCCCAGCCGCGCGCCCAGTCCTGTCGCTCCGTGTCGATCACGTTGAAGCTGACCCAGTCCGCGACCATCACCGGGTCACGCGGAGCCGCAAAACGAAGCAGCATCCGGGTCTCTTCCTCATTATCGCCGGGCGCAGCGCCGATGTACTCGGAAGGCTGCGCAATGTCCTTCTGGGGCTCCTGCGGGATGGCCAACAATTCCACGGCCTCTTCATCGTGAGCCCGCAGACCCTCCAATACCCTCACCAAAGGACGGTACGACCCCGAGGTGAACATATCCTCCGGCACTTCCCCCGGCCGGAGAAATACCGGCACAATCAGAGAGGCCAATTTCCCTTCCCCCGGATTCTGCCGCAAAGCGCGCCCAATAGCCTGCACGATGTCATGCGGCGCGCCCTTCGGGTCCAGCAACGCCACCGAGTCCACGGCCCGGATGTCGATTATCTAGAGGTGAAGACGGTGTAAGCGACGTTTGTTCTGGATTGC
The DNA here is from genome assembly GCF_004125265.1 of Streptomyces lydicus. Taxonomy (GTDB): domain Bacteria; phylum Actinomycetota; class Actinomycetes; order Streptomycetales; family Streptomycetaceae; genus Streptomyces; species Streptomyces lydicus_C. The sequence goes on along the minus strand of NZ_RDTE01000003.1, from coordinate 11,390 downwards.
GGGAAGTGTACTGGCAGGCGCCATGTGTGCATAGGTCCAGCAGCCTGATGCGTATGCTCGAGAGCGGGCGCTACGCGTGAAACCAGGCTGGGGTGGCTCAGGTGTCGTGTGTCCGGGGGCGTGGGTAGAGGTGGACCGTACCTGGGGGGAATTGATCTAGACCGACGACCTGGTTCGCGAAAGTCAAAGAGATTTGCAGCTTCTTGATCCGTTTTAGGGGGGTGACATCGGTGATGTCAGGCAGTGACGAGCGGCAGTTGATAAAAACATCCTCTAGATTGGGGAAGATTTCCGGCACCCACTCCAATTGTGTATCTGCATCGATGGGCGACAACTGGAGGTAAGTTACTCCTGGCGCTGGGGTGGCCTGTGCGAGGTCGTATTCCGAAATGTAGAGTTTGGTCAGGTTCGGCAGTGCGGAAATTTCTCGCCACTCTGCAGGCGTGGGTGCTGCGTTGATCACGAGTTCTTGAAGTTGCTCCCACTTAGAGATGCCCGCCAGGCGGGTGTTGATCCACCCGGCTAGGCGGAGTGAGATCAAGTTTGATGGTGCAGGCAACTCTCCCAGATTCTCCCACGGTAGGCGGGTGTAGAGAGCGAGTTCGGTGAGTTCGGGCAGTGAAGCCAGGGCGTTGAACGAGAAATTGTCCGGGAGGTTAATCAGTCTCAGATTTGGTAGACGCATCCCCGTAACGTCGTCGATATGGCTGAGCTGTATGCATTCAGATAGGGCGAGTTCTTTTAGGGCGGTGAACCTTCGGACAAATTTCAGATCTCGGAGTAGTTGGCCGGAGTAAATCTGCAGTCTTTCCGTGTGCTCGGGGGAGAGATGCTCGATGATCTCGTCTTCAGTGAACGTTCCTCTGAAGGAGATGTCGGTGATGGGTTTTAGGAGGCGTAGAGCGTTTCTTTGATTTTGGGTCTGCACGGCCAGAGGTAGATGCTCCCTGAAGGGGAGCAGGATGTCCTGGGCGTACTGGTCAGCATCAAAGTGTTCCCAACCATCGAGCAGTTCGTAGCTCACCGAGGAATTAGGCAACGACTGCACGAAGCGTTGGAGGAACGCGTAAGCCTGGTCGCTACCGATGGCGGCGGCAGTCCTTACGACCGGGTCTACTTCATCGCTTTCCAGGCCGTGGGGCCCCGGCAACAGATCCAGGATGCCCGGCCCAAGCGCGACGAGTGTGTCCGCTTCCTCCTGGGACCGGGGAGGCATCAGAGCGCGTGCGTGCTGTTCGACCAGGTTGCGGACATCGGGCTCGATTTCGGTGGCGTAGTACAGGCTGGCGGCCGCCAAGAGGTGAAGCCGAGGCCGGTGCTCGTTATCAGCGTCACCGCGTGAAATGAGACGGCGCAGAAGGTCGGCACTCTCGGCCGGGCGGGCATGGGCGACAGCCATGCGGATGACGTCTTCCCATTGGTCGTCGTGGGCATTGTTGACCAGCAGCGGAAAGTCGTGGGCTTCGATGGCCGCTTTGGCCCCGAGGTAGTCCTGGAAGGTGCGGTGTACGAAGTCGATGGTGTCCATGGTGGGCTGGCGTAGGAGTCCGCTGCGGCCGACTAGGTGGGCCAGAACCTGATCTGCGGTGCCCTGCTCAGCCACGGCCCGCATAGCCGGCAGCGCATCACTGACTAGCGCCAGCGCGGTACCCAAGTCCGTCTCGGTCTGACGGTTGCGGATAAGCCAGTAGGCGAGGCGCTGCAGTAGCTGGATGCTCTGGTGTTCCGTGAGCTGAATGCCTTCCGGCACGTCGATGCTGCGCTCGAGGTCGCGGCGCACGAGCAGCATCGACAGCGCTGCCTCGTAGAGTTCCATTCGGCTGTGCGGCAGATGGCCGCGGCGGTCCCGGTGCAGCGCGCAGATCAACGCACACATCAGGGGCGTACTAGACAACTGCGCCAGGTCACGCTGAGCACGCACTGTCACCTGAAGCGCTGCTTCGAGATCGTGCAACTGTGACCGTTCGGCATCAGTCGCCGCATTCTGCCTGGCGGCACTATGCCACCGGCCGACGAAGACTCCGATGTCGGGGGCGCTCATGGGCCTCACCGACAGCTCGGTGAAGCGCGATGAGGCCAGCCATCCTTCGGGAACAGCTGACGGTCGCGTGGTGACCACGAAACGTGCGTCTCTATATGCGGCCAAGAGTCGCTCGAGCCAGTCCCGCGTGGCACTCCGATGTTCCTGTGGCACCTCGTCGATGCCGTCGACCAGGACAAGTGCCCCGCCTCTGGCGAGTACGTGATCGGCCCAGCCCTCAGGCTGCGAGGCAGCCAGGGGGGCACCGACCGCGGTAAGGAAATGATGCGGCTCCGGAAGGGGCCCGCGCCGCACCAGCGTCCGCAACGGCAGGACGAACGGAATCTGCCCCCGCCAGTCCGCCAGTTCCTCTGGCAGCTCATCGCGCGCCGTGGCGACAGCCAGCCATTGCAGCAGCGTTGTCTTCCCACTGCCAGCGAGCCCTCGCAGAAGAACACGTCGGCAGTTGGCCAACGCGTGCTCGGCACGCTTCACCACGACTGATGGCCGGTCCGCTTCCTCACTGTCTGCAGGCCAGCTGTCCGGTCGCTCCGCCAACTCCAAACTCAAATACGCCGCGTCCAGCGGCCAGCGCGCCCGTTCCGGCCGACTTAGGTCCAGCCCTACGACGGTCAGTTGGGAATGCCGTTCCGCCACATAGCTGAGGTACCGCTCCTCGAACGAAAGCGGTGCTCTCGGGCGCACTGACTTGCGGGAAACGTGCCTGGGCAAGGACTCGCGCACCTGGGGTAGGCGCGCGGCGGCTTCGCGAAGGGCCAGCAGCGGCTCCACATCCGTACCCAGCGCCTTCGCCAGGGCCGCCAGCGTGGCCTCGGTGGGCACCACTTGACCGTTCAGCGCCTGGCTGACCGTTGTCCGCCCCAGCCCTGTCCGCTGCTGCAACCCGCCCATCTGCAGACCCCGCTGCGCCCTGAGGGTGCGCAGCTTCAGCGCGAGTTCCGCCAATGGATCCTCGTGCACGTCCCCCATGTCCTGCTTCTCCGTCCCCGGACGACCGCCTTCGTTCATCTTCGTTCGCCCTGAACCCCGGTGAACACGAAAGCCGCGAAATTTCCCGGAGTCACCGTTGTCGACCGTCCCGGGAAGAAGTCATGAACACCTCACCCATCCACCTGATGCTCCTGGTCCTGCTGCTGGCAGTCGTCGCGCTCTTCTGCACCCTCGTAGGAGCAGCGGCCGGCCTGCTTGCTCGCATCGACGGAGCCACCTACGCTGCCGCCCTGCTGCGAGGCGCCGTAGCCTTCGCGGGCAGCGCCACCCTGTCACTGGCGCTGCTGACCTTCGCCCTCGCGGCGCTGTGAACCGAGGATGCTTTGTCCCACTGCCGCAGGCCAGAGCCTGGCGTCCGCCGTGGCGGGTGCTGTCGGTCGTAGGCGCCGGGACCTGGCCAGGGCTGCCACGTCGACTCCAGGGTCCTTGTTTATCTGGGGGCGCCCAGGGTGTGGGGCACGTAGGGTACGCGCTCCGATCTGGGGTGGAGGAGTGTTCCAGGAAGCCCAGCACCGGCGATCCGGGTGGCGGTTACGTTCGGCACGTGTCTCCTCAGTTCCTCGCGTTCCGGTCGATCTCTGCCGATGGTGGGGTGCGGTGGGTGGTGGTCGATGCCGGCACCTACGTCCTGCACCCGCAAGCCACGGCCTACCTGGCCTCGCTGCGGTCGCGGGGGTGTTCGCCGAACACCGAGCGTGCTTACGCGGGCCGTGTGGCTCTTTACCTGAACTACTGCCAGGACCGGGGCGTCGACTGGGCTGCTCCGCGTCTTCTGGAGCTCGCAGGCCTGCAGCGGTGGCTGATCTCCGAGCCTCTCGCACCGCGTTCTCGCCGGCGGCCGCCGCTCGAGCCGCAGTTCCGCTCGCCCGGGACGGCGAACGCGGTGATGACCGTGGTCAGCAGCTTCCTCCGGTTCGGCGCCGTGCACGGCTGGGTCACGCCGCAGACGGTGGCGATGCTGTCAGAGCCGAAGCAACTGTTCCATCTGCCCCCGGGCTACGACCCGGGCGAGGCGGGCCAGCTGCGGACCGTGGCGGCGGCCGCGTTCCGCTTCGCGCTGACCGATCCGGGCTATCAGGACCTCAGCCTGGAGCAGATCGCCGCGATGATCGCTCTGGCGGGGCGGGCCCGGGACCGGTTCCTGATCGCGCTGCTGGCGTGTACCGGGCTGCGGATCGGCGAGGCGCTGGGGCTGCGCCGCGGCGACATGCACCTGCTGGCCTCGTCCCGCCTGCTGGGCTGCGGCACCGACGGCCCGCATCTTCACGTTCACCGCCGCACGGACAATCCCAACGGCGCGCTGGCCAAGTCCCGCCGCTCCCGCACCGTCCCGGTCACCGCCGACCTGGTCGCCCCCTACGCCGACTACCAGTACGAACGCGACACCGTCGGCCCGGCGGCCGACAGCGAGATGGTGTTCGTCAATCTTTTCCGCGCGCCCCTTGGACGCGCAATGTCCTATCCCAACGCCAAGGACCTCTTTGACCGCCTGGCCCGCGCCGCCACCCACCCCTTCCGCCCTCACATGCTGCGCCACTCCGCCGCCACAGCCTGGCTGCGAGGCGGTGTGGACCGCGATGTGGTCCAGCGCCTGCTGGGGCATGCCTCACCGCTGTCGATGGAGCGCTACCGGCATGTCGACGACAGCGAGACCCGCCAGGCCGTCGAACGCGTCCAGGCCCTGCGGGAGCACTCATGAGCCTGGAGCTTCGTGTGCCGGCGCCCGCAGGCGCGCCGGACCACATCGCCTGGGACACCGGGGCTTGGAGTGCCTGGCTTCAGGACCGCATCGACCCGGGCTGGCGGGCGGGGGAGTGGGACATACGGCACTGGCTGTTCACCGGCGACCTCGACGACCCGCGTACCTCCTCCTCTACCTGCCGGACCCGGCACTGCGATCTCATCGTCAACAGCCGCAACATCTTCTGCTCGCTGTGCGCCGAGCATCTGAAGGACTCCGACCTGGAGACGGACGAGTTCGCCGTGACCCACCAGCCGGTGCGCGAGCGAAGCGCCCGCGGCATGGTGACGGCCCGGTGCTCAATCACCCGTGGCGGCGTGCAGTGCGTGCGTCCCCGCCACTGCAAGGGCATGTGCTGCACCCACTACAACGCCTGGAAGTACCACGCTGCGATGTGCCGGGTTGGTGTCAGCGGATGGGCGTCAGTGACGGTATGTCAGACCGGTGCGTTGTCGCTGGTCGGGTGTTGAGGAAGGGCATGGTCACTGTCGTGGGGCGGTGCATACGACGGCCACGGCTGTCATGGGGTGGTACACCCCGCCCCGTGTTGCTGTCTCGAGAACGGTACTTCTGATCCTTCCGAGGGCTGCGCGGCTGCACCGTGGTGGGCGTTGATGTCTGCGGCGGGAGGTCATTCGGTGGGGGAGCCGGGCGTGTGGGGTGAGGTGACGGCGGGGCTGAGGGTGTCCAGACCGGTGCTGGTTGCGCGGCTGCTGGAACTCGATGCGGCCGGGGCGTTGGCGACGGCCCACGTGCGTGCGGGCGCCCAGGTCGCTGGGGTGAGTGTCCGCACGGTGTGGCGCTGGCTGGATGCGGCGCGCACGGACGGCCGCGTGGAGCGCAGGCCGCGGTCCCGGCTGGAGCTGTCCGACCAGGCGTGGGAGGTGCTGGCGCAGGCGGGCGGGAACGTGGCGGTGCTGCACCGGCACCTGAAGGAGGCCGCGGGAGAGGTGCCTTCGCTGGCGTCGTTGTACCGGGTGGTGCACCGGGACCTTCAGGCCGGCAGGGTTCTGCCGGACCGTGCGGTGGTGCGGCGGGAGCGGGAGGAGCGGCGAACGCGGCAGGCGCTGGCTGACCTTGCTCTGGCTGGGCCGCGTGAGGGTGGTGCGGCGGAGGTAGCTGCGCGCCGGCCACCGCGCTCCAAGTCGACGGCGGCGTCCGCAGTGCCGGTGGGGGAGAGCGGTGTGTTGGTGGGTGTGGTGTTGCCGGCGGGAGCGCGGCTGGTGCGGACGTCGTCGGTGCGGGCGGTGGCCGAGGCGGTCGGGCAGGCGATGGCGGTTCAGGGCGCGGTGTGTGTGTTCGGTGACCCGGGCCGAGGCAAGACCGTCGCCGTGCGGATGGCGCTCCACGAAGTGCCTCCGGGCTGGAAGGTGACGTGGGTGCCGGTGCCGGTGCGCCCGTCGGTGGCCGGCATGCGGCGGGCGGTGTTCGACGCTCTGGCGCTGCCGGGCCGCTTCCCGCACACCTCTGCGCTGGTCGACGCCGCGGTGGCGGGGGCTCTGGGCGAGGCGCGGGTGCTGGTGGTCGATGAGGCGCAGCGCCTGCCCGTGCCGTGCCTGGAGTACCTGCAGAGCCTGTGGGACCACCCCGATACGCGGGTCACGCTGGTGCTGTGCGGAGCGGGCAGCGAGAGGGCGCTGTCCCGGCTGCCGCAGCTGGCATCGCGGATCGGTGCGTGGCAGGAGGTTCCACGCCTGACCGGAGCGGAAGTGGCGACCGTGGTGACCGGCTTCCATCCACTGTGGCGCACCGTCCCGGCCCCGGACCTGAGGTGGATCGACCAGTCGTGCGCGCACGGCACATTCCGCACGTGGGCCGCTTTGACCGCGCACCTGCAGAACGCGCTGCTCACCACCGCTGAGGCAGCCACCGACCGGGCCTTGCTGAGGCGGCTGTTCCAGCGGGTCGCGCCGCCGCTGTGACGGGAGCGCTCCCGCACGGATGGGAGGGCGACTACCTGCTCCCGGCCACCGGCAAGCACACGATGTCCCGCCCGGGTGAGGGGAGCTGGCATGGAGGACGGTGACGCGGTCCGCGCAGGCGGCGGACTGCCTGCGGCGTCGAGGACGGCGCTGCGCGGTCCGGCCGTGCGGCGGCTGCTCACACTGCGGGCAGGGAAGACGCTGACAGCAGGGCACGTGCGGGTGGCCGCAGACGCGCTGGGAGTGTCGGAGCGCACGGTGTGGCGCTGGCTGGCTGCCGCTCAGAGTGATGAGACCGCGGCCGCCTACCCCGGCGCACGGTCCCGGGCCGATGCGAGGTTCACGATCACGCCCGAAGTCCGTGGACTGTTGGCGTTGTGGAAGGGGAACGTGAGGGCGGTTCATCGCGAGCTGGTCCTGCGTGCCGCTCGGCAGTCCCCGCCTGCCGACGCGCCGTCGCTGACGACGCTGCACCGGGCGATCCGCCGTGATCTGTCGCCGGGGGAGCGGGCCGGGCTCGCGGGTGGTGAGCGGGCGGCTCGTAAGCACGATGTGTTTCTGGCCCGGCCGCGGGGCTGGCGGAACCAGGTGTGGGAGACCGACCACATGCAGGCCCCAGTGCTGGTCGACGTCGAGGGCAGGGCTCGCAGGCCGTGGATCACCTGGTTCACCGACTGCGCCACCAACGCGATCACCGGTGCCGCGGTGACGCCGGTGCATCCGTCGCGGGAGTCGGTGCTGGCCGCGCTGCGCTCCGCGGTCTTGCGGGAGGACCCCTACGGCCCGTTCGGCGGCTTGCCGGAGAAGGTACGTGTCGACCGCGGCAAGGACTTCCTGTCCCGGACGGTGACCGCCGCGTTCGATCTGCTGGACGTGACGGTGGAGGACCTGCCCGCCTACACCCCGCACCTCAAGGGCACTGTGGAGGGGCTGAACCGGGCAGTGGAGAGCATGTTCCTGGCCGCGCTGCCCGGCTACGCCCGCCTGCCGCGACCCGGAAAACGCTCTTCCCGCCCGAAGGACGAGGTGCTGCTCGGCTTCGAGGACTTCACTGCCCGTCTGCTCGCCTGGATGCTGTGGTGGAACACCGAACACCAGCCCGCGCCGTTGCGGGGCAGGACCCCGCTTGAGGCGTGGCAGGACGATCCCACCCCGCTACGGGACGTGGCCGCGGCGGATCTGTGGACGTTCACCCTGGAGGACGCCGGCACCCGCACGCTGACGACCCGCGGCATCCGCTTCAGGAAACGTGACTATGCGGGGCCGTGGATGACCGGTCAGTCCGGGATCCAGGTCCGGATCCGCTTCATGCCCCACCACGACCACCGCATCGAGGTCTACCACGCGGCCACCGGCCGCTACCTCGGTCCCGCGGACCTGGCCGACCAGGCCACCGAGGAACAGGTCAGTGCTGTACGGCGGGCACGGGCCGCCCGCGCCCGCCGCCTGAAGAAGGACCTGGAGGGTTCACAGCGCGAGCGCTACGCAGCCGTGAACCAGCCCGAGGCCCCCCAGCGGCTCGGCACCCTGACCACCGCGCAGGCCGAGGCCGAGCTCGCCCAGGCCGCCGGCACTGACCTGTCCGATCTGGCGATGCCGGACCTCATCCCGCCCGCCGCGCCTCCAGCCGACTGGCGCACCCCGCCATCCCTCGTCACCCGGACCGCGCCCGGCCGGCCTGCTCCCGTCCCATCCGAACCTGCCCCCGGGCGTGTACCCGGATCGACCGCTCAGACCACTGAAGACGGAGATGCCTCGTGACCGCGGCCACCTACCAGTACGTCGACCTGCCCGACGCCTCCGTGGTCACCACCCGCGCCCTGCTCACCGCGCGGGAGAACATCGGCGATACGGTCGCCGCCCGCGCGATGATGTGTATCCACGGCGGTGCCGGCTTCGGTAAGACGCTCGCCGTCAACACCTGCTTGCGTGCACTCGAGCCGGGCGAGGACGTCCGCAAGATCACCTTCCGGGCCCGTCCCACCGCCCGAGCGGTGCGCTACGAGCTGTTCACCGCGCTCGATCTGGCCGGCGAGCCGCCGCGCCACCCCAGCGAATTCGACCGTCTGCTGAAGACCGCTCTGGCCGAGCGCCCCCGTACTTTCCTCGTCGACGAAGCACAGTGGCTCAACGGGGAGGCCTTCGAGTACTTCCGCTACCTGTGGGACGAGCCCTCCACCCAGCTGGCGATCATCTTCGTCGGCGGTGAGGGCTGCCACACCGTGCTGCGCCGCGAACCGATGCTCTCTTCCCGCATCTTCATCTGGCAGCATTTCACCCGCCTCACCCCCGACGAGGTCCTTGACGTCATCCCGCTGTTCCACCCGATCTGGGCCGATGCCGATCCCGACGACATCACCTTCGCCGACAGCCACGCCGCACACGGCAACTTCCGCGCCTGGGCCCAGCTGACCGCACACACCCGCACCGCCCTGGCACGCACCGGCCGTCCCCGCGTGGATCAGGAACTGCTGCGCTGGGCCTTCAGCCGCCTTGGCTGACCACCACACCGTCATGCTTCTCGCCGCGCGGCCGCCGTCCGTCATCATGGTCATCGACCGCGATGACGACGTCATCCACACCCACACCGCCCTGGCCGCCCACCATCCGCCGTCCGGCCGGATCACTCTGCACCCGGGCCCAGGCACCACCAGCGAGACCGGCCTCGCCCACGACCTTCTCGCCGCCCTGAGAAAACCGCCCCTACTCCCGGGCCGCTTCCCCGCCGGGCATCAGCCTGGGAAGCCGCTGTCGCCTGAGCTCCCCAGCGATGTCGTCCACACCGAGCTGCTCGGTACTCATCCAATCTCCTCCTCGGGGCGGGCGGGGTGGGCAAGGTCCGCGAGCGCAGCCGCGATCTCGGCCTTGCGCCACGTGTGCGGGGAGTCGTGATGCAGGCCAGCCTCCTCGGCCATGCGCAGCAGTTCCGCCTTGGGACGACGCTGCAGAGTGCGCGCCAGCTCGCCGGCCCGCCGGACTCGCGTGGCGCGCACGACGAGGGCCTCAAGCTCTTCGTCGGACAGGACAGGCCTCCCCTCCTTCGGAGGGGAGGGGAACCGGAGGGGCATCAGGCCCCGCCAGCGCACGGGCGGTTCGTCGGGCTGCTCGGTGCTCATGCCGCCCACTCCAGCCCGAGCGCGGAGAGCGCGGCCAGCTTGTCAGCGGTGAGCTTGGCGCGGCGGGTCTTGCTGTTAGACAAAAACACCCCGAGCTTGACCTCCGTCCCGTCCTCCAGCCGCTCTACGTGCCTCCTGGAGACCGTCACAGACCCCGTGCGGGCCTTGTACTGCGCCAGGGCCGCAACGCCCCGCTCAAAGGCGCTCAGGGCCACCGTGGGCCCCTTCCCGGGCGCCTCCGGCTCCGGTGCGGGCAGCGGCCGGACGCCGAGCCGCTCCAGGCGCTCGCGCTGCCCGTCCATCAGCCCCCGCCAAACGTCGTGCTGACGCTGCTTCGCCAGCCACCGGCCGACGTCCATCCCGTGCACCGTGACCCCGGGCTCCACGTAGGCCAGGGCACTCTGGCTCTCCTCAGACACCATCTCCCGCACCGCCGCGTAACGCCGCTGCCACTCCGCCGACCACTCCACGTTCCAGTCCTCGTCGATCGCCCGCAGCGCCGCCTCCCACTCCGGACGACCCTCCAGCGCACCAGGCCGCCGCAAATTGGACAACCAACTCCCCACCTGCCGGTCCAGGGCCACGGCGGACCTCGGAGCACACAACGTCCAGTGCTCCTCGAAGTACACCCGCGCCGCCGCCAGGTTCTCCTCGAACCGCTCGTCCGCGATCGACCAGACCATGCCCAGCTTCTCCAGCCGCTCCGCCCGCTTGCCGGTCATCTGCCCGGCGCCGAAGGCCCGTCGCTGCTCCGCCACCCAGGTCCCCAGCGGAAACGCGCCCTCCCGGTGCTCGTACGGAACCCGGGCGTGATGCTCACGCTCCGTGAACGCCTTGAGCTTCGCCCACCCGCGCCCCCAGTCCTGCCGCTCGATGTCGATCACATTGAAGCTGACCCAGTCCGCGACCATCACCGGGTCCCGCGGAGCGGCAAAGCGGAGCAGCAGACGAGTTTCTTCCTCATCATCCTCCGGCTTCGATCCGATGTACTGGGACGGCTGCGCAACGTCCTTCTGCGGCTCCTGCGGGATGGCCAGCAATTCCACGGCCTCTTCATCGTGAGCCCGCAGACCCTCCAATACCTTCACCAAAGGCCGGTACGATCCCGAGGTGAACATGTCTCCGGCTTTTCCCCCGGCTGGAGAAATACCGGCACGATCAAAGAGGCCAATTTCCCTTCCCCGGCTTCTGCCGCAGAGCGCGCCCAATGGCCTGCACGATGTCGTGCGGCGCGCCCTTGGGGTCCAAGATCGCGACGGAGTCCACGGCCCGGATGTCCACGCCCTCACCCAACACCCTGCAGTTCGACAACACCGCGCGCCGGGCGGTCGACCCGAACTCACCCAGCACGCCCCGCCGGCGCTCCGGGACGTGCTCGCCGCACAGCCAGTCCGCCCAGACCTTCGCCGGGTACTTCTCCGGCTGGTCCGCGTACAGCCGCTTGGCCACCCGCTCCAGACCCTCCGCGTACGCCGCGGCCTCTATCGTCCGGTGATGGAACGTGATGCACGTCTGCAGCCGGTGCTGCGCCATCGTGTGCAGCAGCGCCGCCTGCAGCGCCCCGAGCCGCTGCCCGCGCA